>NZ_VOQU01000006.1:123951-471254 GCF_008121565.1 Comamonas sp. Z3 | reverse complement strand
AAAAACGCCACCCTGACTTCAGCCAATGCTGAAGTCAGACATTGCGGCAGCAAGATGAGCGCAGCGATGGGTGGCGGTTTCGCCAAAAACGCCACCCGGATTCCGGCAGTTGCCGAATCCAGGCCAGCTTTGCCGTCCTGCACCTGTGCCGTTCTGAAAATCGCCCCTTGTCGGGCGATTTTTCTTTGACCAATTTTTCAGGGTTGCCTATGACATCCAGGTCCGTACCATCCCGCAACTCAGCGCAGGAGGCTGCCGAGTCCATTCAGTTCGAGCCTGAGTTCATCTCCGGCTTGCGCGAGATCTTTGAAACGCGCGTGGCCTTCAATCAGACGATCGGTCTGAAGATCGGCGAGATCACGCCGACGCTGGTGCAGGGGCATATCGCCATGCGTCCTGATCTGATCGGACATTCGGCCTACCAGCGCATTCATGGCGGCGTGATCAGCGCCGGCCTGGATTCCATGGGCGGATTGGCTGTGATGGCGGCCATTGCGGCCAAGCATATGGACGATACGCCGGCGCAAAGACTGCATCGGTTTTCCCGGCTGGGAACGATCGATCTGCGTGTGGACTATATGCGCCCTGGAATCGGCAAGGAGTTTCTGCTCACCGCCAGAGTGCTGCGCCTGGGCTCACGGGTGGCGAATACCCAGATGGAGTTTATGTCCGTGGACGGCGAGTTGCTGTCTACCGGCACGGCCGCCTATATCGTCTCTTGACGCTGTTCAGAAAAGAGTGCGTCTGGCGCCTGCGAAATATGGGGTAGAGATCGAAATGCGTAAAAACAAGGCAAGTGAACGCTTGCCCGGATGCAGCCAGATCTTTCATTGTGTGAGATCAGGCAATGCATGCAAGTAACTGAAACTTGTGAAAGCTTTGCTTACCGTTATTGCGAGATAAGGGCAAATGTTGCTGCTTATGCTGCATAGGATGGCGTTTTCTGACTAGGAGATTCCTGCCATGGCTGTGCAAAACCCGTTCTTCGGCAAACGTGAAAACGATAGCTTTCCTCCACGCAATTCCGTCACCGGGCTTTCGACAGCGAATAGCGCTGCGACATCGGGTGCCAGCTCTTTGAGCAGTGCAGGCCTTGGCACGGCGCCTTCCAGCTCCATGCGCGCCTCCGCGGCCCCCGCTGCGCCTGTGGCAGAGGAAAGCGGTGGCAGCAAGCTGACCGTGGGCCCCAACATCAAGCTCAAGGGCGTGGAGATCACGGACTGCGACACCCTGGTGGTGGAAGGAACGGTCGAGGCGACCATGAATTCCCGCGTCATCAAGATCGCCGAGCAGGGTGCTTTTCATGGCACGGCCGAGATCGATATCGCAGAAATCCATGGCAAGTTCGACGGCTCGCTCACCGTCCGTGAAAAGCTGGTGATCTATGGCTCTGGCAAGGTCAGCGGCAAGATCCGCTATGGCAAGGTGGTGATCGAAGAGGGCGGGGAGCTGACAGGGCAGATCGAGGCAGGAACCAGCTCCAGCAACAGCAGTGCCGGCAGCACCTCCGCTTCGGCCTGGAGCAAGAGCAGTGCCGCCAGCACGGCGACGGCTGCAGCCAGCAGCAGTGAAACCTCGGGTAGCGCTGCAGTCGCCTGAATCTCTGCGCACAGCCCATGAAAAAAGCGACCTTCAGAGGTCGCTTTTTTCATGCGCGATGGCGTGGATCAGCTCTTGGCGGCCGCCTGAGCCTGGATTTTTTCGCGCCAGGCGCGCGTCTGCTCGGTATCCGGCAGAGACTGGGGCTTGCCGGTGGCATCAATGGCCACATAGGTCAGACGGGCTTCGGTCACCTTCACATATTTGCCCTGGTCGGAAAAACGCTCGGCAAAGACCTCCACATCCACAGCGACCGAGGTGCGGCCTACATGCTGCACGCCAGCGTAAAAGGACAGAATGTCGCCCACGCGCACGGGTTGCTTGAAGATGAATTCGTTGACGGCCACGGTCACCATGCGGGTGTGGCTGATGCGCTGCGGCAGCACCGAGCCTGCCAGGTCCACCTGCGCCATGACCCAGCCACCGAAGATGTCGCCATTGGCATTGACATCGGCAGGCATGGGCACGACTTTGAGAACCAGTTCCTTGTCGGCGGGCAGGGCAACGCTGGGAAGGTCGGGCGAACGGGGGGGCATGGAAATCTGTGACACGAATGTAAAGGTGTAATTGTCCCTCAACATCGGGTTTCTACCATGTCAACGGGAGAAAGCCACTAGCGACGGTTCGGGCAAGTAAGTAGGGGGTAACTATGGGACGGTGTTTGTGGTGGATCTGTGGATGCCTGAGTGTCATGCTGACGGCCTGCAGCAGCCATCCGGTAAAAGCCCCAATGTCGGGAAGCGGCGACGTGTCTCCACAACGCCGATCAAGCCGCTGGTACAGGCCATGCAGCCATCTTGCCATCCGGAGCCCTTGACCGGTGCAGCGGCACTGGGGGGCGTTCAGCAAGCTGTCTCCGCGGCAGGCCTTGCAGACTGCCCCTGACCGGGCGTGCGCAAAGCCGCTTTCCCGCAGGGTTGGAGCGAAATCGGGCGATTTCTGCACACTGTCTCTTGCTTGCACCTCGGTGCAAGCGGCGAGCCATCGCTTCGAACTCATCCCGATTGCGCTCCAACGCGGCTGCGTAGAGATCGTCAACATGTTCTTAAGGCCGTCAGCGAGCAGCGCGATGGCATGGTTCTGCTGCATGCCGGTTTCAATGAGCAGGGGTTTCTGTCATGGCCGCGCGAGGCCAGCTTCTTCAAGGCCTGCGGTGCTGGCCCGTATGACAGACAGTTGCTGCAGCCCTTCACCCTGGTCTGGGTGAGCGCGAAAGTGACGGGACAGGCAGAATTAGCAGGTACCCAGATTCCCGTCATAGAAATAGACGCCCTCTACCGCGGCTCCGACTGCCAGCAGGGCGACACAGCCCCACAATGCGTTCACAGTTACCTGCAACCCCTGAAGAAGCCGCAGTAGCGGCAAACCAGTCAGACGGCGCCACACTGCGTCGCCTCTTTCCCTATATCTGGCGCTACAAATGGCATGCGCTGGCAGCGCTGGTGTTCATGATCTGCGCCAAGCTGGCCAACGTGGGCGTGCCCATCTTGCTCAAGCATCTGGTCGATGCGCTGGATATCAAGCCCGGGCAGGCGCAGGCCGTGCTGGTGGTCCCCGTGGGTCTGCTGGCGGCCTATGGATTGCTGCGCTTTTCCTCCACCATGTTCACCGAGTTGCGGGATCTGGTCTTTTCCAAGGCCACGCAGGGGGCATCGCGCTCGATCGCGCTGTCGACCTTCGAGCATCTGCATGCCCTGAGCCTGCGTTTTCATCTGGAGCGTCAGACCGGTGGCATGACGCGCGACATCGAGCGCGGCGTGCGCAGCACCGAGTCGCTGATCTCGTATTCGCTCTACTCCATACTGCCCACGCTGATTGAGATGGCCCTGGTGCTGGGCATTCTGGCCGTGCGTTTCGACATCTGGTTTGCCGTTATCACGCTGGCGGCGCTGGTGTTCTATATCGGCTTCACGGTTACCGTGACGGAATGGCGCACCCGCTTCAGAAAAGAGGCCAATGCCCAGGAGTCGGCGGCCCATACCAAGGCCATTGACTCGTTGCTGAATTACGAGACCGTCAAGTACTTCAACAACGAGCAGTTCGAGTCCGCACGCTATGACGAGAACCTCGAAAACCTGCGCCGCGTGCGGCTCAAGAGCCAGACCACGCTGTCCATGCTCAACTGCGGCCAGCAGCTCATCATAGGTGCTGCGCTAGTGGCCATTCTGTGGCGGGCCACGCAGGGCGTGGTCGACGGCAGGCTGACGCTGGGCGATCTGGTCATGATCAACGCCTTCATGATTCAGCTGTACATCCCGCTGAATTTCCTGGGCGTCATCTACCGCGAGATCAAGCAGAGCCTGACCGACCTGAACCGCATGTTCACGCTTATGGACAAGGAGCGCGAAGTGTCCGATGCGCCAGGCGCCCAGCCCTTGCAGATCGACAATCCTCCGCCCGAAGTGCGATTCGAGAATGTGCAGTTCGCCTACGATAGCGCGCGCCCCATCCTGCACGATGTGAGCTTCACCATTCCTGCAGGCAAGACCGTGGCCGTGGTCGGGCCCTCGGGTTCGGGCAAGAGCACGCTGGCGCGTCTGCTGTTTCGCTTCTATGACGTGCAGGGCGGTCATGTGCGCATTGCCGGGCAGGACATCCGCACGGTGACCCAGAGCAGCGTGCGGCACTGCGTGGGCATCGTTCCGCAGGACACGGTGCTGTTCAACGACACGGTGGCCTACAACATTGCCTATGGGCAACCGGGCGCCACGCAGGAGCAGGTGGTTGCAGCGGCCAAGGCCGCACGCATCCATGACTTCATCGAGCGCACGCCCCAGGGCTATGCCACGCGAGTGGGCGAGCGCGGCCTCAAGCTCTCGGGCGGTGAAAAGCAGCGTGTGGCCATCGCGCGCACCCTGCTCAAGAATCCGCCGATTCTGATCTTCGACGAGGCGACTTCGGCACTGGACAGCGCCAACGAGCGTGCCATCCAGAACGAGCTGCGCAGCGCGGCGCAGGGCAAGACCTCTCTGGTCATTGCCCACCGCCTGTCCACCGTGGTCGAAGCGCATGAAATCCTGGTCATGGACAGCGGCCGCATCATCGAGCGCGGCACGCACGAGGAGCTGCTGGCCGCCGGAGGACGTTACTCCAGCATGTGGAATATGCAGCTCAACCAGGCGGAGTCATCGGAGATTCCCGCCTGACTGCGGTCACCTTTCGCCAGACGTTTGATAAGCCACCTTCGGGTGGCTTTCTTTTTGACTTCTTTGCTGATATGTATACATGTTGATAGGTGCTTACCCTTGTATTTGCTATTTAATCGCTGATTTTTTGATTTTTATGTATACATTTCTTCCGTCTACCAAGAACTAATTGCCCCGCGAGACATGCCACCCTCCATTGCCACCGCTGCTGCAGCGGAAGAAAACCATTCCCAGGTCGTGAAGGCGCAGCTGCAGCTGCGCGAAATGATTCTTGCCGGCGAGATGGCAGCCGGCGAGCGCATCTCCGAGCTGGTGCTGGCCGAGCGTCTGGGTATCTCCCGTACTCCCATACGTGCAGCGCTGATGCGGCTGGAGCAGGAGGGCATGCTGGAAGCCACGGCTGGCGGGCGCGGCTACAAGGTGCGCGTGCTGTCCGAAGCCGATGTGTCGGACGCCATCGAGCTGCGCGGCACGCTGGAAGGTCTGGCGGCGCGCATGGCAGCCGAGCGCGGGGTGGATGAAGCCCTGCTGGTGCGGGCCACGCGCTGTCTCGATGCCATCGACCGTGTGCTGGATGCCCAGAACTGGGGCGACGAAGCGTTTTCCGCCTATGTGGCCTTGAACTCCGAATTTCACGACATCCTGCTGGAGATGTCGGGCAGCAGCTTCATGCAGCGCGAGCTGGAGCGGGTCAAGCGTCTGCCCTTTGCCTCCCCCTCGGGCTTTGTGGTGGCCGACTCCGAGTCTCCGCGCGCGCTTCGCAGCCTGATCCTGGCCCAGGAGCAGCACCGTGAAGTGATTGACGCTATCGAGCACCGCGAAGGGGCGCGTGCCGAGGCGCTGATGAAAGAGCACTCGCGCATTGCGCGGCGCAATCTGCGCGAAGCCATGCGCTCGCCCGAGACCACACGCGTACCCGGTGCGCAACTGATTCGCGCCAGCCGCTGAGGGCCGGGCTGCCGCGCCGCAGGCTGCGCCCGGATCAGAACCCCCGACCAATAGATACAAGGAGACATCCACGATGAACCATCAGGAACAAGCCATTTATCCCCGCAACACATGGTATGTGGCGGCCACCGCAGCCGAGGTCACGGACAAGCCGCTGGGGCGCCAGATCTGTGGCGAGCGCATGGTTTTCTACCGCGCCCTGGAAGGCAAGATGGCCGCCGTCGAAGACTTCTGTCCGCATCGTGGTGCACCGCTATCACTGGGCCGCGTCTGTGAAGGCAAGCTGGTCTGTGGCTATCACGGGCTGGAGATGGGCTGCGACGGCAGGACGGTTGCCATGCCCGGCCAGCGCGTGCGCGGCTTTCCTGCCATCAAGAGCTATCCGGTGGAAGAGCGTTACGGCTTTGTCTGGGTATGGCCGGGCGACAAGGATGCGGCCGATGCAGCGCTGATCCCGGATCTCCAATGGCATGACAGCCCCGAGTGGGCCTATGACGGCGGCCTGTTCCACATCAAGGCCGACTATCGCCTGATGATCGACAACCTCATGGACCTGACCCATGAGACCTATGTGCATGCCAGCAGCATCGGTCAGGCCGAGATCGACGAGACGCCCTGCAAGACTGAAGTCATAGGCGACAGCGAAGTGGTCACCAGCCGCTTCATGGAGAACATCGAGGCGCCTCCGTTCTGGAAGATGGCTCTGCGCAGCAATGGTCTGGCCGATGACGTGCCTGTGGACCGCTGGCAGGTCTGCCGCTTCACCCCTCCCAGCCATGTGCTGATCGAGGTGGGTGTGGCACATGCCGGCAAGGGCGGTTATGACGCCGCGGACGAGCACAAGGTCTACAGCATGGTGGTGGACTTCATCACGCCCGAGACCGATGGCAGCATGTGGTACTTCTGGGGCATGGCGCGCAAGTTCAACCCCGGCGATGCATCGGTGACGGCAGCCATCAAGCAGGGCCAGCACAAGATCTTCAGCGAAGACCTGGAGATGCTGGAGCTGCAGCAGCGCAATCTCGAGGACTATCCGCAGCGTCAGCTGCTCAAGCTCAATATCGATGCTGGCGGCGTGCAGTCGCGCAAGATCATCGAGCGCCTGATCGACGAGGAAAAAAACGAGTCGGGCGTTGCGGCGCTGGCTTGAGCGGCGGCAGGCAGGGGCAGATCATGTCTTTAGATGGAGTAATCTTGCAGCTCCCCGAATCGGAGTCAGCGCTGTCCATAGTCAGCGCTGCCCTTGCTACGCTGCTGCATGGAATCGCCCACCACACCCAACCCGCTTTCCCTGGATCTCTACGACCAGCCAGGTCATCTGATTCGACGCGCCCAGCAGATTGCTGCGCTGCTGTTTCGAGAAGTGCTGGGCCCCGATGTGACGCCGGTTCAATACGCCATCCTGCGCATGCTGCAAGAGTCTCCGGGCATCGACCAGGTGACGCTGGCGCGTCTTGTCGCGCTGGACAACTCGACCACGGCCGATATCGCTGCGCGTCTGGAAAGCAAGGGCTGGATTCATCGCGAGCTGCTGCCAAGGCGTCAGCGCCGTTTGAGTCTGACCACCGAGGGCGAAGCCATGCTGGCCGCGTTTGTGCCCAATGTCTACGAGCTGCAGCAGCGCATGCTTTCCGCGCTGGAGCCCGAGGAGCAGGCGGAGTTCAAGCGTCTGCTGCGCAAGTTCGTGCAGTTGCACGACAGCACTGAAGCCGGCGAGCAAGCCGTGATCAACGGCTAGCAGCCCGTTCTGGCTCGGCGGCTTCACCACGATCAAGCCGGCCAGCGCCGCCGGTGAACCGGCACGACTAGGGAATTCACTTGTGCTGGATCAAGAGTTCATTCAGTAAACTGAATGTGATTCAGTATGCTGAATGAATGATAAAAAACAAGGAGACAACGATGGAACAGGATTTGCGCGCGCATCTGGACCAGCGGCCCATGACGACCTTCCAATGGTCGGTCATCGCGGTATGCATGGCCCTGAACATGATTGATGGCTTTGACGTGCTGGTGATGGCCTTCACGGCTTCGGCGGTGTCCGGGCACTGGAAGCTCAGCGGCTCGGAGCTGGGCTTTTTGCTCAGTGCCGGCCTCTTCGGCATGGCCGCAGGTTCGCTGCTGCTGGCGCCCATGGCCGACAAGCTGGGGCGCCGTCCCCTGATCCTGCTGTGCCTGGCCGTGTCCGGGCTGGGCATGCTGGCTTCGGCCTGGAGCCAGACGCCGGCGCAGCTTGCGGTGCTGCGCGTGATCACGGGCCTGGGCGTGGGCGGCATTCTGGCGTGCAGCAACGTGATTGCCAGCGAATATGCCTCGCTGCGCTGGCGCAGTCTGGCGGTCACGCTGCAATCGACCGGCTATGCGCTGGGCGCGACCATCGGCGGCAGTATCGCGGTCTGGCTGCTCGCGCACCATGGCTGGCGCTCCGTCTTCATGTTTGGCGGCTTTTCCACGCTGGCGGTACTGGTTCTGGCCTGGTTTGCCTTGCCGGAGTCAATGGACTTTCTGCTGGTCAAGCGGCCCGCCAATGCGCTGCAGCGTCTCAATGCACTGATCCGCAAGATGGGCCTGCCCGCACTGGGCTCCCTGCCTCAGGCCGTGGTGGCAGGCAGCGGTGAAAGCAAGCGCATGGGGCCTTTGCAGCTGCTGTCTCCCAAGCTGCTGCGCCCCACGGTGCTGGTCTGGCTGTCCTTCTTCTCGGTGATGTTCGGCTTCTATTTCGTGATGAGCTGGACTCCCAAGCTGCTGGCGGCCTCGGGCCTGACGCCCGAGCAGGGCGTGACCACGGGCGTGCTGCTGAGCCTTGGCGGCATTCTGGGCGCGACCTTGCTGGGTCTGCTGGCGGCGCGCTTTGCGATTCACCGTGCGCTGGCGGTCTTCATGCTGGTGACGGCAGTGCTGCTGTGCTTTCTGGTGGGCAGCTCCGGTGCGCTGTGGATGTCGTATACGCTGGCCTTCCTGATCGGCGTGTTCGTGAATGCCTGCGTGGCCGGCCTCTATGCGATTGCGCCGGTGGTCTACGGCAGCGATGTGCGCGCCACCGGCGTGGGCTGGGGCATCGGCATCGGTCGCATCGGGGCGATTGTGTCGCCGCTGGTGGCTGGCGGCCTGCTGGATGCGGCCTGGTCGCCCGATCAGCTGTACCTGGGTTATGGCATGGCGTTTGTCCTGGCTGCCGTCATCGTGTCCATGCACCGCATTGCCGGCCCGCAGGTCGCGCACAGGCGCGCCACGTCCGAAACAGTGGCCGCTCATTGACCAGGGAGACTTCGATGAACCAGATTTCTCACACCATGAGCGCAGCCGCGCCTGCCTTTCCGCTGGACCAATGGTACGTCGCGGGCTTTGCCTGGGAACTGAAGGACCTGCCGGTGGCGCGTACCTTGCTGGGTCAGCCGGTGGTCCTGTTCCGCACGGAAGATGGCCGGGTCGCGGCGCTTGAGGATCGCTGCTGCCACCGCGAGCTGCCGCTGTCCTGCGGCACGGTGGAAGCTGCGGGTCTGCGCTGCGGCTACCATGGCCTGCTCTTCAGCCATGAGGGGCAGTGCCTCGAAATACCGGGCCAGGAACGGATTCCGACCAAGGCCTGCGTGAAGTCCTTCGAGCTGCGCGAGCGCGACCAGATTCTCTGGATCTGGATGGGCGCGACACCGGATTCCGTGCCTGGCACGGAGCCGCCGGCCTATGCCGTGCACAGCGACCCGCAATATCGTTTTGGCGGTGGCGTGTACCACTACGACGCTCCGTATCAGCTGATTCACGACAACCTGCTGGACCTGAGCCATCTGGGCTATGTGCACCTCAAGACCATCGGCGGCAACGCCCGCGTGCATATGAACGCGGATCTCAAGGTCAGCCAGGACGGGGACAGCGTGAAGGTGGTGCGCTGGATGCCGGATTCGGACCCACCACCCACTTATGCACAGGCCTGGCCTTTTCAGGGCCGCATCGACCGCTGGCAGGAAGTGGAGTTTCATCCCTCGCATGTGCGCATCTGGACCGGTGCCATGGATGCGGGCCAGGACAGACTGGACAACCCGGCGCGCGAAGGATTCCATATGCGCGGCTTTCACGGCGTGACGCCGGAGACGGAGACCAGCGCGCATTACTTTTGGACGATTGCGACCAATCCGCATCCGCAGATGCAGGACACGACACAGCTGGTGATCGATCAGACGGCTGCCACCTTCGAGGAAGACAAGGTGGTCATCGAAGCCCAGTTCCGCAACCAGCAGCGGTTTGGTCCACGTGCCGTGGTGGATATCCACGTGGATGTGGGGCCCAACCGTGCGCGGCGCGTGATTGAGCGGTTGCGCCAGGCCGGCGCGCAAGCCTCGCAGGCGGTGGCCTAGCGACGCACAAGCAAAAGAGAAGTACCCGAGATGAAGACTGAAACCACGTTCGAGGTGCGCATTGCGCACAAGCAGGAGCAGGCAGCCGGTATCTGCAGCCTGGAATTGCGGGCTCTGGAAGGCGCCAGACTGGCGCCGTTCAGCGCCGGCTCGCACATCGATGTGCACCTGCCTGGTGGGCTGGTGCGCCAGTATTCGCTGAGCAACGATCCCGCCGAGCTGGATCGCTATGTGATTGCCGTGCTGCGCGAGCCCGCCTCGCGCGGTGGCTCGGCAGCTGTGCATGAGCAGCTGCAGGCCGGCCAGCAGATCACCATCAGCCACCCGCGCAACCATTTCGAGCTGCATGCACCGGCCCGCAAGCATTTGCTGCTGGCAGGCGGCATTGGCATCACGCCGATTCTGGCCATGGCGCGCAAGCTGGCGCATGACGGTGCGGAGTTCGCCTTGCACTACTGTGGCCGCTCGCGCGAGCGCATGGCGTTTGCCCAGACCATCGAGACTGCGCAATGGGCTGACAAGGCGCAGATCCATGTGGATGACGTGAATGGAAAGTCGTCGCTGGGTTTGAGCGAATTGCTGCAGCAAAGAGAGCAGGGTCAGCATCTGTATGTGTGCGGACCCAAGGGCTTCATGGACGCCGTGCTCGACACGGCGCGAGCGGCGGGCTGGCCTGCCGAGCAACTGCACTACGAGTTCTTTGCCGCCGAAGTGGAGCACCGCGACGACGACGAGAGCTTCGAGGTGGAGGTCGCCAGCAGTGGCCAGGTGGTGCGCGTCACGCCGGCGCAGACCGTGGTGCAGGCGCTGGAGTCCATCGGCGTCTGCGTGCAGACCTCGTGCGAGCAGGGCGTCTGCGGCACCTGCCTGACGCGCGTCATCTCGGGCGAGCCCGATCACCGCGATATGTATCTGACCGAAGACGAGCAGGCGGCCAACGACCAGTTCCTGCCCTGCTGCTCGCGCGCCAGGTCGGGCCGCCTGGTGCTGGATCTGTGATGCAGGGATGGGGGCGGGCTTTGACCATGCGCAGGCATGGCTGGCGCAGCATGCTCAAAATGGGCACTTTCCATGAAAGCGCTGTGTGAAGCCAGAGCGCCGCGTTCCCGCCATGAAGCCTGCCCTGCTAGTTCTGAACCTCCAGGTCCCCGCCCATCTGCAGCAGATGGAGCAGACCTTTGCCGACTTTGATGTGATCTATGCGCCCGAGGCCGATCAGGCCGAGGCCGCAATCGCCGCCCACGGAACGCGCGTGCAATGCGTGTGCACGATTGGCGCGACGGGCCTGTCTGCCGCGCAGATGCAGCGCATGCCCGGGCTGTCGCTGGTCTGCGCCATGGGTGCGGGCTACGAGAACATCGACGTGGCCCATGCCAAGGCGCACGGGATTGCCGTCGGCAACGGCGTGGGGACGAACGACGACTGCGTGGCCGACCACGCCATGGGTCTGCTGATCGCCGCGGTGCGCGGCATCGTCAAGCTGGACAAGGCCACGCGTGCCGGCATCTGGCGCTCGGCCCTGCCGCTGCCGGCCAATGTCTCGGGCAAGCGCCTGGGCATCGTGGGACTGGGCCAGATCGGCGCCAAGATCGCCAGGCGCGCAGCTGCCTTCGACATGCCCGTCGGCTATCACAACCGCAAGCCGCGCGAGGGAGTCGAGCACCAGTACTTCGACGATCTGCTGGCGCTGGCCACCTGGGCCGATGTGCTGCTGGTGGCCACGCCGGGCGGCGCGGGCACGCGCCATCTGATCAATGCCGAGGTGCTCGACGCACTGGGCGAAAAAGGCGTGCTGGTGAATATCGCGCGCGGCTCGGTGGTCGATACCGCAGCGCTGGCCGAAGCCGTGCGCGCAGGCCGTCTGGCCGGTGCCGGACTGGATGTCTACGAAAGCGAGCCGCTGCCGCCGCAGGAACTGATCGATCTCGACGCCGTGGTGCTGACGCCCCATGTGGGCGGCTGGTCGCCCGAGGCGGTGCAGAACTCGGTAGACCGCTTCATCGCCAATATGCGCTGCCATCTGGATGGCAAGCCCTTGGTCTCGCCCATCTGAGTGCTATTGAATTGAAAGCTTATTGCGCTTGATATTGTTGTATTTCAATATGATTTTACTTTGAAATTCACTTATATCAAGCGCTTATAGCTTTGATATTCATAGCAATAAGAAATCCCCGCGCAGATTGCTCTGGCGGGGATTTTTACTATCTGCGGCGTCATGAAGCTGGCGCGGACCAAACCAGTGACACCAAGCAAGGGCCGCCCCGCAGCGAGGGTGTCGTCCCCCTCCCGAAGAGAGAGGGGGAAGCCGCGGGGCCGCCTAGGCGTAGCGGCTCAGGGGGAGCTTATTTCTGGCTGGCGGCAATGGCTTTTTCGGCCTTGTCGACCAGCGGTGCGCCGATCTGGCTCTTCCACTTGTCGTAGACGGGGCGGGTGGCCTTGACAAAGGCTTCGCGCTCGGCGGCGTTAGGCGTGGTCACGGTCACGCCCAGGCCGGCCAGGTCCTTGAGCAAGGGCTTGTCGGCCTCGACCAGGCCCTTGCGTGCAATGGCGATTTCTTCCTTGGCGGCATCCAGCGCGGCCTGTTTGACGATGGCCTGGTCGGCAGGCGTCCAGCTGGCCCAGACGTCCTTGTTGACGACGAAGATCAGCGGGTCGTTCATATAGCCCCACATGGTCAGATGCTTCTGGCCCACGGACTGCAGCTTGGCCGCCATGTACACGCCGATGGGGTTCTCCTGGCCGTCCACGGCGCCGCTGGCCATGGCCGGCTGGGCATCGGCCCAGCTCATCTGCGTGGGGTTGGCGCCCAGGGCCGTGAAGGTGTCCAGGAACAGGGGCGAGCCCACGACGCGGATCTTCATGCCCTTGAGGTCGGCAGGCGTCTTGATGGCGTGCTTGGAGTTGGATATTTCGCGGTAGCCGTTCTCACCCCAGGCCAGAGGCACCACGCCGCCTTTTTCCAGGGTCTTGAAGATTTCCTGGCCCACTTCGCCCTGGGTCACGGCATCCACGGCCTTGAAGTTGGGGAAGAGGAAGGGCATGGAGAACAGGTTCAGCGACTTGACCTGGGGCGACCAGTTGATGGTCGAGCCCACGGCCATGTCGATCACGCCCTGGCGCAGCGCGGAGAACTCACGCGTCTGGTCGCCCTGCACCAGCGAGGTGCCGGGGTAGAGCTTGATGTTGATGCGGCCCTGGGTGCGCTCGCGCACCTTGTCGGCCCACAGCTCGCCGCCCTTGCCCCAGGGGAAGGCCGTGCCCAGCACCAGGGACATGCGGTATTCGCTCTTGTACTTGGCCTGTGCCATGGCCATGGGCGATGCAAAGGCCAGAGCGGCGGCAGTGGCCACGGCGGATGCGAGGAAGGTACGAAGTTTCATATGGTTTGTCTCCCTTTTAGAAACGAAAGAACTGGAAAGCAGGAATGAGCAGTTGCGGCCTCCAGTGCCGCAACTGCTGGAATCAATAGCCCATCTTTGCGGGCAGCCACAGAGCGAGCTGCGGGAAGGCAATGACCAGAATCATCACGACGAACATGGACAGCAGCATCCAGCCTACCCAGCGCACGGTGGACTCCATGCGCACGCCCGCGATGCGGCAGCTGACCATCAGGTTCACGGCCAGCGGCGGCGTGAACTGGCCCAGTGCCACCTTGAGCGTGAGGATCACGCCAAACCAGACGGGGTCCCACTGGTAGTGATTCATGATGGGCAGCAGCAGTGGTACAAAGATCAGGAAGATCGAGATTCCGTCCAGGAACATGCCCACGGTGATCAGCAGCAGGATCAGCAGACCCAGCACGCCGTATTCGCCGAGACCGGAATTCACGATGGCATTGGCCACCGGATCGATCACGCCCAGTGTGGACAGCGAGAAGGCAAAAATGCCGGCCAGCGACACCACCAGCAGGATCACGGCCGACAGCTCGCCCGCTTCGCGCAGAATCGGGAAGAGGTCGCGCACGCCGATAGTGCGGTGAATCACCATGCCGACGAACAGCCCGTAGAACACGGCAACCACGGCGGCCTCGGTGGGGGTGAACCAGCCCATGCGCATGCCGCCCAGGATCAGCACCGGAGCTGCCAGGCCCCAGGAAGCCTCGCGCAGGCTCTTCCAGAACAGCGGGCGGGGCATGGAGGCTTCGAGCGCGCCCATCTTGTGCTTGCGCGACATCCACACGGCGGGAATGATGAGCGCGATACCCGCCAGCACGCCGGGAATCATGCCGGCCGCGAACAGGGCCGGCACCGAAGCACCGGGCACCAGCACCGAGTAGATGATGAAAGCCACCGAAGGCGGAATCAGAATGTCCGTCGCTGCGGCCGCTCCGACCACGCTGGCCGAGAAGCTCTTGGGATAGCCGGCGCGGCTCATGGCGGCAATCATCACGCCGCCCACGGCCGCCGCATTGGCCGGTCCGGAGCCGGAGATGCCGCCCAGGAACATGGCCACGGCGATCGCCACCAGCGGCAGCATGCCGGGGCCGCGGCCCACGATGGCCACGGCAAAGTTCACCAGCCGCAGGGCAACGCCCGAGCGATCGAAGATGGAGCCCACGAGCACGAACATGGGAATCGCCAGCAGCGGATACTTGCCCAGCCCGGCATAGAAATTCTGCGGCACGGCCAGCAGGCCGAACCACTGCGTATCGGCATTGGCCAGGGCAATCGCGGCCGCACCGGCCAGACCGAGGGCCGTGCCTATGGGCACGCCGATGAACATCAGGCCCAGAAAGGCCACGAACAGCAAGGTGGCGATCATGCGATCTCCTTGCTGTGGTCTTTTTCCACGGGCTCGTCAGGGAAGGCGCCGGGCTTGCCCTGGCGGATGAACAGGCCGACGGCGCGCAGCGTGATCAGGGCCGAGACCACGGGCAGCCAGATCGAATACCACCACTGCGGCACGCCGATGCCGGGCGAGGTTTCCTCGAAGCGGAAGTCGTCCCAGACCACGCGCACGCTGAGCACGGCAATGATGGCAAACAGCAGCGCCACCATCAGCGAGCCGAAACGGGCCAGAGCCTTGCGGCGCTGGACGGAGCCGCTGTCCGAGAAAAACTCGATGCGGATATGCTGATTGCGCGCCACGGCGGCAGAGCCTGCGACCAGGGCCAGCAAGATCATCAGAAAGACCGAGATTTCCTCGGTCCAGGCAAAGGAGGAGTTGGTGAAATAGCGCACCAGCACATTGGCAAAGGTGATCAGGGCCAGAGCGGCCATGATGATCACGGTCAGCCAGTCTTCAATGCGCAGTGAGCGAGGCTCGTCCGGGCGCGCGCCGGTATCGGCGCCACCATCGGTCTCGGGAGGAGTGGAGGACATGAACGCGGAAAGTCAGAAAAACACACAGGGGTCAGGGCAGCTCGCCTGAATGGCGTGATCCGCGCGCACTCGATGAAAATGCCCTTATGTTCACGACTTACGCAAAACGGGTTCAGGCAAGACGATTGCCTCAGGAGGCAGGCCGTTGTTGCATTCTTGTCTGCGTAAGTCCTTATGTTGTTCCTTGACCTTCACGGCGTTGTGCACCGGGATGGCTTGGAGCGAGTAGACACACCGGATAGATGTGAGCAAATATTATCAAGGTATCTATGTCGCATGGCTTACGTCGTGCAGCAGGCATTACCCTAGGGTCTGATGAGCAGGGCGGGCTTGGCGCCGAGTCCGTGCTGTGTCCCGTTTAGCATCCAACAAGGATTACCTCCGTTGCACAGCTTTGGTGCAGGGCAGCGGATAATGAGAGTCTATGGAAACCAAATGGCTTGAAGATTTTGTCAGCCTTGCTGAAACCCGCAGTTTCAGCCGCTCGGCCCAGTTGCGTCACGTGACGCAGCCTGCGTTCTCGCGCCGCATCCAGGCACTGGAGGCCTGGGCGGGCACGGATCTGGTCGACAGAAGCTCGTACCCGACGCGACTGACGCCAGCAGGCAAGACCATGTACGAGCAGGCGCTGGAGATTCTGCAGTCCCTGCAGAGCACCCGGACCATGCTGCGTGCCCACGTCAGTGCGGGCAAGGGCATGGTGGGCTTTGCCGTGCCACATACGCTGGCGTTCACGTTCTTCCCGAACTGGGTGTCGGCCGTGCATGAGAAGTTCGGCCCTTTCCGCAGCCGTCTGTTCGCCCTCAATGTTCACGATGCGGTGATGCGCCTCGTGGAAGGCGGCTGCGATCTGCTGATCGCCTACTACCACTCTTCCCAGCCTTTCCAGCTCGACCCCTCGCGCTATGAAATGGTGAGCCTTGGGCATGAGGTGCTGGCTCCCTACTCCAAGCCCGACGAGAACGGCAACCCTATCTTTGCCCTGCCCGGCCGCCAGGGCCAGCCGCTGCCCTATCTGGGCTATGCCGCCGGCGCCTATCTGGGCCGCGTGACGGAGCTGATCCTCAAGGAAGCGTCCGAGGCCGTGCACCTCGAGCGTGTCTATGAAACCGACATGGCCGAAGGTCTCAAGGCCATGGCACTTGAAGGTCATGGCGTGGCCTTTTTGCCCTATAGCGCGGTGCGTGGCGAGCTGGAGTCCGGCCGTCTGGTGCGCGCCGTGCCCGAGGGCGTGACCGGTTTCCAGATGGACATGGAGGTGCGGGCCTATCGGGAAAAACCCACGGGCGATGCGCCCCAGGGAGGAGCTGCCGCGCTCTGGAACTTCCTCAAGGAGCAGGGCGAGATTGCGGGTGGCGAGGTCAAGGCTGTGTAACCCGACCGAGTGTTGCTTTTCTTCCAAAAGGGCCAATTGGCCCTTTTCTTGCTTGTGTGACCAGGTTTGAGTGATTTTGGGTGTTTTACTGGTGAAAACCCTAATGTTATGCATCGGGTAAATACTGAATATGCAAGTTGCGCATAAGGATTTTTGCCATCGGCATTAGCTTGTGAAATCACGAAAGCATTAGAGTTCGCAGCTTGCACAAAAAGAGGTGCTGCTTTGCAACACAAGATTGAGGCGGTGAGTAGGTGGTTGCCTTCCTGAATTCCCTACGGGAAAAGTCTTAGAAATGATTGCAATTCAGCCATCTTCATGACTGCACAATGTGTGCAGTACATTTGTTAACGCAACCTGTCCACCCTCACAAAGGGCGATGCGTTAAGGAGTGGCAAGCGTTTTTGGTCCTTACCAATAGGAGATCCGTATGAAGAAGCATTTGTTGGCCATCGCCGTAACCGCACTGGCAACTGGCACCGTGTTTGCACAGGCCAATGACACCCTGGCCAAGATCAAGTCCACCGGCAGCGTCACTCTGGGCGTACGTGAGTCGTCCGGCCTGGGCTATACGCTGGGCAATGGCAAATATGTGGGCTTCCATACCGAAATGGGTGAGCGCATCCTCAAGGACATCCAGAAGCAACTGGGCCTGACAGCGCTGGAAGTGAAGTACCAGCCCGTGACCTCGCAAAACCGTATTCCTCTGGTGCAGAACGGCACCGTGGACATCGAGTGCGGCTCCACCACCAACAACACGGCTCGTCAGAAGGACGCAGCCTTCGCCTTCACCACCTATGTGGAAGAAGTGCGTATCGCCACCCGTGCCAACTCGGGCATCACCGGCATCAAGGACCTGAACGGCAAGACCATCGTGACCACGACGGGCACGACTTCCGTGCAGACCCTGCGCAAGAACAAGCGCGCCGACGGCCTGACCTTCAAGGAAGTCATGGGCAAGGACCACGCCGACAGCTTCCTGATGCTGGAAACCGGCCGTGCCGACGCCTTCATCATGGACGGCTCCATCCTGGCCGCCAACATCTCCAAGTCCAAGGCCCCCAACGATTACAAGATCGTGGGTGAAGTGCTGTCGGTGGAACCCATCGCCTGCATGATGCGCAAGGACGATCCCGCCTTCAAGAAGGCCGTGGACGAATCCATCGTGCGTCAGATCAAGGATGGCTCCCTGACCAAGCTGTACGACAAGTGGTTCCTGCAGCCCATTCCTCCCAACAACGTGAAGGTGGGCCTGCCGCTGTCGGCTGCCACCAAGGATGCGTGGGCTCACCCCAACGACAAGCCCATGGAAGCTTACGAAGTCAAGTAATCCCGCCCAATAGGTGTACCGCCCCTTCTGCCAAGCGGTTAGAAGGGGCTTTTTTGTTGCGAGGGCCGGTGTGAGCGTTTGCCCTCATAAACCGAGAATGAAAGAGGTGCTCGTATGAGTTGGGATTGGCAGGTGTTCTGTGAGGACACCATTACCCAAGAGGTCGGGCAGAGTTGTTTTGGCAAGAACGGTGACATCACCTATCTGGACTGGATGATGTCGGCCTGGGGCTGGACCGTGGCGGTGGCCTTGCTGTCGCTGGTCATTGCCCTGGTGCTGGGCGCAGTCATCGGTACCTTGCGTACCTTGCCCGACCGTCCGTGGATCGTGCGCCTGGGCAATGCCTGGGTGGAGTTGTTCCGCAATATTCCCTTGCTGGTCCAGGTGTTCATCTGGTATCACGTGATTCCCGCCATGGTGCCGGCCATGAAGTCCCTGCCGGGCTTTGTGCTGGTGGTGTTTGCCATCGGTTTCTTCACCTCGGCGCGTATTGCCGAGCAGGTGCGATCCGGTATTCAGGCCCTGCCGCGAGGCCAGCGCTACGCCGGTATGGCCGTGGGTTTCACGACCTTCCAGACCTACCGCTATGTGCTGCTGCCGATGGCGTTTCGCATCATCATCCCGCCGCTGACCAGCGAGGCCATGAACGTGTTCAAGAACTCGTCCGTGGCATTTGCCGTGTCAGTGGCCGAGCTGACCATGTTCGCCATGCAGGCACAGGAAGAAACGGCGCGCGGCGTCGAGATCTATCTGGCTGTCACCGGTCTGTATGTGATTTCTGCCTTCATCATCAACCGCATCATGGCCTTCATCGAGAAGCGTTCCCGCGTTCCCGGCCTGATTGCAGCCAGCGGTGGAGGCCACTGATATGAATCTCAACCTCGACTGGTCGTTTTTCTCGTTGGAACTGTTCAGCAACTTTGTGCTGAAGGGGCTGTATTTCAGCGTGTTCCTGACGGTGGTCGCCACGCTGGGCGGCATCTTCTTCGGCACCTTGCTGGCGCTGATGCGCCTTTCGGGCAAGAAGTGGCTGGAGCTGCCAGCCACCATCTATGTCAACGGCATGCGCTCCATCCCGCTGGTGATGGTGATCCTGTGGTTCTTCCTGCTGATGCCCATGCTGATCGGCAAGCCCATCGGCGCGGAGACTTCGGCCATCATCACCTTCGTGGCTTTCGAAGCCGCATATTTCTCTGAAATCATGCGTGCCGGCATCCAGTCCATTCCACGTGGACAGGTGTTTGCGGGCCAGGCGCTGGGCATGACCTATGGTCAGAACATGCGTCTGGTGGTGCTGCCTCAGGCCTTCCGCAACATGCTGCCCGTGCTGCTGACCCAGACCATCATCCTGTTCCAGGATACTTCGCTGGTCTATGCGATCGGTGCCTACGACATGCTCAAGGGCTTCGAAATTGCCGGCAAGAACTTTGGCCGACCCATCGAGTCCTATCTGGCGGCTGCCGTGACCTATTTTGTGATCTGCTTTGCACTGTCTTGGTTCGTCAAGCGTCTGCACAAGAAGATCGCCATTATTCGATGAAACACCCCCTGAGTCGCTTCGCGCCCTCCCCCTCAAGGGGGACGACGGCCTCGGCTGCGGGGCGGCCCTTGCTGGCCGTCCCTGGCCTGACCGAGCCCGTTGCAGGCGCTGCGATGGATCACTGACAAAAGTCGGAGTGAAAAATGATTGAACTCAAGAACGTTTCCAAGTGGTACGGCAGCTTTCAGGTGCTGTCCGATTGCTCCACCAATATCAACAAGGGCGAGGTGGTGGTGGTGTGCGGCCCTTCGGGCTCTGGCAAGTCCACGCTGATCAAGACCATCAATGCGCTGGAGCCCTTCCAGAAGGGCGAGATCTTTGTGGACGGCACGGCCGTGCACGACCCCAAGACCGATCTGCCCAAGCTGCGCAGCCGCGTGGGCATGGTGTTCCAGCACTTTGAGCTGTTCCCCCATCTGTCGGTGACGGAGAACCTGACCATCGCGCAGATGAAGGTGCTGGGCCGCAGCGCGGCCGATGCCAAGACCCGTGGCCTCAAGATGCTGGACCGCGTGGGCCTGACCGCTCACAAGGACAAGTTCCCCGGTCAGCTCTCCGGCGGCCAGCAGCAGCGCGTGGCCATTGCGCGCGCGCTGTCCATGGACCCCATCGTGATGCTGTTCGACGAACCCACTTCGGCGCTGGATCCGGAAATGGTGGGCGAAGTGCTGGACGTGATGATGGGCCTGGCCAACGAAGGCATGACCATGATGTGCGTGACCCACGAAATGGGTTTTGCACGCAAGGTGGCCAGCCGTGTGATCTTCATGGACGTGGGCGGCAAGATTCTGGAAGACTGCAGCAAGGAAGAGTTCTTCGGCCATCCCGAAAACCGCCAGCCGCGTACCAAGGAATTCCTCAACAAGATCCTGCAGCATTGATGCCGCAGGCAAGCCGCAAAAAAGGCGCTCGCAGGAGCGCCTTTTTTCATGGCCTCGCGCCAGCCTCAGACTGAGTCGCTCAGCATTGCAGCACGCCGCGAGGCTCGCGCATCAGCGTGCTCTGGCCAAACAGGCTTTGCACCAGATCCACCACCAGCTCCGCCGTCTGGTTGCGCAGGTCCAGTGCCGGATTCAGCTCCACGATGTCCAGCGATGCAAGGCGGCCGGTGTCGGCAATCATTTCCATGCACAGCTGGGCCTCGCGGTAGGTGGGGCCGCCGCGTACCGGCGTGCCGGTGCCGGGCGCGATGTCGGGGTCGAGAAAGTCCACGTCGAAACTCAGATGCAGATGGACGTCGCTGTCGTTGCGCCCCAGCAAGGTGGCCAGCGCGCGGCGCATGACTTCACGCATGCCCAGCTCGTCGATGGCGCGCATGTCGTAGACCTCCAGCCCCAGCTCGCGGATCATGTGCTTCTCGCTCTCGTCCACGCTGCGCAGCCCGATCTGGCAGAACGATGAGGCGGGCAGGGCGGGAGTTGCCCCGGACAGCGCAGCCAGCTGAGCCGGCCCCAGTCCGCACAGGCTTGACACCGGCATGCCGTGCAGATTGCCCGTGGGCGAACTGTCGGGGGTGTTGCAGTCCGAATGGGCATCCAGCCAGAGCACGCGCAGCTGCTTGCCCGTGGCGCGGCAATGGCGGGCCACGGCGCTGATGGAGCCCGTGGCCAGCGTGTGGTCGCCGCCCAGCAGCATGGGCAGCCGGTTTTGCTGCAGCACCTGCAGTACCGCGTCATGGGCGATCTGGTTCCAGCTCAGGCATTCGGCCAGATTGCGCAGGCCCTGGGCATCGCGCGCGCCACGCGGATTGCCGGGGCCGGCCAGGTTGCCCAGATCGCTGACCTGTACGCCCAGTCGTTCAAGCGCCGGACCGAGCTGGGCCACGCGCAGGGCGTCGGGCCCCATGGCGGCGCCAAGGCGCGAAGCGCCGACATCGGTGGGAAGACCTATCAGTGTGCATGAGGTGTGTGTCATAAGCCGCTCCGCTTCAGGCCGTCTTACGGGCCGCAAGATGGGTGAACTGGGGACTCGATGCCTGTCTCACCATGGCAAACAGATCCTTGGGGTCGGCGAGCTCCGGCACCAGCTCGATCTGCGACAGCAGGCCCGCCTCGCCTGCCAGGCGGTGCATGGTGCGCAGCGCCGAGTAGTCCTCCAGTGCGAAGCCCACGGAGTCGAACAGGGTGATCTGGGCGTCCGATGTCCGGCCCGGCGCCAGCTTCTGCAGCACGCGCCACAGCTCGGTCACGGCAAAGTCGGCCGGCATCTGTTGCAGCTCGCCTTCGATGCGCGTCTGCGGCTCGTATTCGACAAAGACCTGTGCACGCTGCAGGGCGCTGGCATCGAACTCCGTCTTGCCGGGGCAGTCGCCGCCCACGGCATTGATATGCATGCCGGGCTCCAGCAGATGGCCGGGGATGATGGTGGCGCGGGTCTTGTCGGCGGTGGCGGTGGTCACGATATCCGTGCCGGCCACGGCATCGCGCACGCCGGTGCAGACGATGGCCGTGGCGCCAAAGCCGGGCAGGAACGGCTGCAGGTTGCGCAGCAGCTTTTGCGAGGCGGCCGGGTCAATGTCGAACAGGCGCAGCTCGCGCACGCCCAGCAGTTCCATGAAGGCCAGTGCCTGAAATTCGCTTTGCGAGCCGTTGCCGATCAGCGCCATGCTGCGGTTGCCGGCGCGCGCCAGATGGCGCGCGGCCATGGCCGATGTGGCGGCGGTGCGCAAGGCCGTGGTCAGCGTCAGCTCGCTGACAAAGCGCGGCATGCCGGTGGCGACATCGGCCAGCGCGCCGAAAGCCATCACCGTGGGCAGGCCCAGGCGCGGATTTTGCGGATGGCCGTTGACGTATTTGAAGGCGTAGTCCCGTGCATCGGCCACAGGCATCAGCTCGATCACGCCGCTGGCGGAATGGGCGGCCGTACGCGCGCTTTTGTCGAAGTCCTGCCAGCGGCCGAAGTCGGCCTCCAGGGCTTCGCTGACCAGGCGCAGCACCTGGGTGATGCCGATGCGCGCGACCAGCCGGGCAGCGTCGCTGGCGCTGAGAAAGTCGGTGCGCAAAGGTGTGCCGGCCAGAGCTTGAGGAACAGACATAAGACCTCCTCCTTGGCTTCATTCTTGAGGATTTCTGCGCCAAATGCCAGAGACAACAGCCTGTGACCGTCGTGGGAGCACTGCTCTTGCGGGTCGGGTGCGACCTTGCCGCCAGGGAAGATGGGACAATATCGGCCATGACTCAGACCATCACGATTACCCGCCCCGATGATTGGCACTTGCATGTGCGCGATGGCGATGCCATGCGCTGCGTGGTGCCGCACACGGCCCGCCAGATGGGCCGTGCCATCATCATGCCCAACCTCAAGCCCCCGGTCACCACGGCGGAGATGGCAGCGGACTACCGCGCCCGCATTCTGTCTGCCGTGCCTGCAGGCAGCCGGTTCCAGCCGCTGATGACGCTGTATCTGACGGACAACCTGGGCCCCGAGGAAATCGTGCGAGCCAAGGCGGCCGGCGTGGTGGCCTGCAAGCTGTACCCCGCAGGTGCCACGACCAATTCCGACCATGGCGTGACCGATCTGCGCAAGATCTACCCGACGCTGCAGGCCATGCAGCGCGAAGGCCTGGTGCTGCTGGTGCACGGTGAAGTGACCGATCAGAGCATCGACCTGTTCGACCGCGAGGCCGTGTTCATCGAGCAGCAGCTCAAGCCTCTGCGCAAGGATTTCCCCGAGCTCAGGATCGTCATGGAGCATGTGACGACCAAGGAAGCCGCCGAGTACGTGGCCGCAGCCGATGATTTCCTGGCGGCCACCATCACGCCCCAGCATTTGCTGTTCAACCGCAATGCCATCTTCCTGGGTGGCGTGCGACCGCACTTCTACTGCCTGCCGGTCCTGAAGCGAGAAACCCATCGCCTGGCGCTGGTGCAGGCCGCCACCAGCGGCAGCAGCAAGTTCTTCCTGGGCACGGACAGCGCTCCCCATGCCGCGCATCTGAAGGAAGCCGCGACCGGCTGCGCCGGCTGCTACAGCGCCCACGCCGCCATCGAGATGTATGCGGAGGTGTTTGACGGCGTTGGCGCCCTGGACAAGCTGGAGGCCTTTGCCTCCTTCAACGGCGCCGATTTCTACGGCCTGCCCCGCAACACCGACACCATCACCCTGGTCAAGGAAAGCTGGACACCTCCCGTGAGCTTTGAATACGGCGAAGGTGCGCAGCTCAAGCCCCTGCGCTTTGGCGAAGCCTTGCCCTGGAAGATGCTGGATTAAAAACAGTAGCTGCAAGCGCCTGTGTTCACTTGAATTAAAGGTGTTTCCGGTCTGAAATCAAGAAAGGAGTTGAGTAAGCTGCTCCTTTTTTAATTTGGCTTTACGCAAGGCCTCGGTTAGGCTTGGCCAAACAGCGCTCAGGAGATTGCATGCCCAACGATGTCCAGCCCAGGATTGCCTTGCTGATCGATGCGGACAACGCGCCCGCGGAGATGATTGACGAGATATTGACCGAGCTGTCCACCTTCGGCCTGATCAATATCCGCCGTGCCTATGGCAACTGGACCAAGGCCGGTCTGCATGGCTGGCAGAGCAAGCTGCTCGAATATGCCGTGCGGCCCATGCAGCAGTTCGATTACTCCAAGGGCAAGAACGCGACCGACATGGCCATGACGGTGGATGCCATGGAGCTGCTCTATACCGAAAAGCCCGATGCCTTCGGCATCGTCTCGTCGGATGCCGACTTCACCCCGCTGGTCATGCATTTGCGCGCCAAGGGCGCTGCCGTCTATGGATTCGGGGCGGAGCAGACGCCCAAGGCTTTCGTCAACGCCTGCTCGCGCTTCCTGTATTTCGATGCGCTCAAGGAGCTGGGCGACGGCATTGTCAGCCGCAGCGAACGCCGCGAGTTGGAAGAAGATGCGGGGGACGCTTTGCCACAGTCATCTGCCAGCCTTGTCGCAGCTGTGACGGCCGTGCCTGCCATCCTTGAAAAAGCACCAAGCTCTGCGGAGCCGGCGACTCCGGCGCCGGTGCCGACCAATTTGCTGCGCCAGAACACCAAGCTGCTGGCGATGTTGCGGGATGCGGTGAAGGCTACCCAAGATGAAGCCGGGTGGGCGTTGGTGGGTAAGCTGGGCACGCATATCGGCAACAAGCTGTCCTTTGATGCGCGCAACTATGGCTACCCTTCCTTGAGCAAGCTGCTGGCAGCAATTCAGGCATTTGAATTCCGGGATGAAGGCACTTCGCGGGTCGCCGTGCGCGACAAGCGCATGAAGAAGGCAGCATCGCCCCAGAGCACCTCGGCCGCAATGCCACCGCCAAAATAGCGGCATGGAGTGCATGAATCCGCTGCGCACCGCATGTCAGGGCCTGTCGAGTGCCAGCGATGCCGAGGAGTTTTTAGCGATCGACTGGTCACGCCCTTGGCTGAGCTGTCTGGCTTCTGCCGGGCGGACGATGGCGGAGCGCATTGCGAAAGGGATGCCTGTGTACCTTGCGCTCAATCACAGGCTGCCCTCGGCACTGAGCGATCATGGCTGGCAGTTCGTCGATCAGCTGCAGCTGCCTGTCGGTCAGGCCTATGAGGCATTTATCCACAGCCGGCGCTGCATTCCCACTCGCGACAATCTGCATGATTTCTTCAACGGCCTGATCTGGCTGCACTGGCCGCTGCTCAAGCAGCGGCTCAATGCATTGCAGGCGGCCGAGATCGCGCGCCAGGGCGTGGGGGCGCAGCGCGGGCGCCTGCGCGACTCGATCACGGTGCTGGACGAGAACGGCGGCCTGCTGCTGGCGCCTCAGGCCCTGTGCGATGCGCTGCGCGACAAGCGCTGGCAGGAGCTGTTCGTGGGCCGGCGGGCGCTTTGGGAGCAGGCGCGCTTCCTGCCCATAGGCCATGCCCTGCTGGAAAAGCTGGTCCAGCCGCGCAAGGCCATCACGGCGCATGTGATCTGCGTGCCGACGCAGCAGGCGCCGTGCCTGGCATCGCCGGCCGAGGCCGATGACTGGTTGTGCGAACAGCTGCGCACACAGTCTTGCAATCTGGCCGACAAGCCCTATCTACCAATTCCCATATTGGGAATCCCGGACTGGTGCCTGCAAAACCAGAACTTTTCCTTCTATGATGACTCTCTAGTTTTCCGAGCCCCACGTACCGTACAAACAACACAACAACGGGTACCGCCAGAAAGAGAACTGGCTTGATGCGCATTCGCCCTGCACAGGCGGTGCCTCAAGGGTTCTGGTCATTTTGTCCCCTGTGTGGAGTACACCCTCGATGAAACGTATTGCCTTATTTCTACTGACCAATATCGCCGTGGTGGCGGTATTGGGCATCGTCGCCAGCTTGCTGGGCGTCAACCGCTACCTCACTGCCAACGGCCTCAACCTGGGCGCCCTGCTGGGCTTTGCCTTCATCATGGGTTTTGGCGGTGCCATCATCTCGCTGCTGATCTCCAAGCCCATGGCCAAGTGGACATCGGGCGTGCAGGTCATCAACGAGCCGCGCAATGCCGATGAGGCCTGGATCGTCAACACCGTGCGCGGCTTTGCCGAGAAGGCCGGCATCGGCATGCCCGAGGTCGGCATCTATGAGGGCGAGCCCAACGCCTTTGCGACCGGCGCCTTCAAGAACTCGGCCCTGGTGGCGGTGTCCACGGGGCTGCTCGAAGGCATGACCCGCGAAGAGGTCGAGGCCGTGATCGGCCACGAAGTGGCCCACATCGCCAATGGCGACATGGTGACCATGACGCTGATCCAGGGCGTGATGAACACCTTTGTGGTCTTCCTCTCGCGTGTGATCGGCTATGCGGTCGATTCCTTTCTGCGCCGCAATGACGAGCAAAGCTCGGGCCCCGGCATCGGCTACATGATCACCACCGTGGTGCTGGATATCTTGCTGGGCTTTGTCGCCGCCATCATCGTGGCCTGGTTCTCGCGCCAGCGCGAGTTCCGTGCCGACGCGGGTGCCGCGCAGCTCATGGGCCGCAAGCAGCCCATGATGAATGCGCTGGCCCGTCTGGGCGGCATGCATCCGGGCGAGCTGCCCAAGAGCGTGGCGGCCATGGGCATTGCCGGCGGCATCGGCCAGCTGTTCTCCACCCACCCGCCCATCGAGCAGCGCATTGCTGCACTGCAAAACGCCCGTTAAGCGTACACCTGTGTAAACGGCAGTAGCCGGTCTTTACCGCTGCTTCACAAGCCCCTGTCAACAACTGGCAGGGGCTTTTGCGTTGTAGGAGCATATACATGTCCCCGGACTTTCAGGAGTTGTGATGTCCTTCATCTCTCAAACCATGACCCGCCGCCTGCTGCCGGTCTTGCTGCTGGGCGGCTCGGCTGCCCTGCTTACGGGCTGTGTGGTGGCCCCGGCCTATCCGGCTTATGGAACCGAGGTGGTCGCGGGCGACGTCTATGCACCCATGGCCCCGCCTGCCCTGATCAACGAGGTGATCCCGGTGGCTCCCTCGCCGGCCTATGTCTGGATCGGCGGCTCCTGGGGCTGGGGCGGCGGACGCTACAACTGGCGTCCCGGTCGCTGGGCCATGCCGCCACGTCCCGGCTACGGCTGGCATGAAGGGGGCTGGAACCATGGCCCTGGTGGCTGGCATCATGGCGGTGGCCATTGGGGGCCACGCCGCTGAGGGCGTCCGCTAGGTGACAAGAGAGGGCACAAGCCCGCTAGGCGGGCCATGCCGGCATCGCTAGAGTCGGATGCAGGAGGTTTGCCGTGAATCCTGCTCTTGTCACCCGCCGCGAAGGCGCTGTTCTCGTTCTCTCCAACAACAACCAGGCCGCGCGCAATGCGCTGTCGCCCGAGTACTACCACGCGGTCATGGAAGCGCTGCGTGCGGCCGGCACCGATGCCTCGGTTGCCGCCGTGATCCTCACGGGAGAGGGCGGTCATTTCTGCGCTGGCGGCGATCTGAACCAGCTGGCGACGCGGCGCGAGATGCCGCTGGCCGAACGCCGCCTCAGGCTCGAGGATCTCAACCATCTGATGCGTGCCATACGCGACTGCCCCAAGCCCGTGATCGCGGCGGTGGAAGGCGCTGCCGCGGGTGCGGGCCTTTCTCTGGCCATGGCTTGCGACATGCTGGTGGCGGCAAGGTCGGCGGTTTTCTCGGTGGCCTATGTGAAGGTCGGCCTCACCCCCGACGGTGGCGCGACGTCTTTTCTGGCCGAGTTCATGTCCCGTCAGTTGCTGACCGAGCTCTGCCTGACGGGTGAGCGCATCAGCGGCGAGCGCATGCATGCGCATGGCTGCATCAACCGCTTGACGGAGCCGGGCCAGGCCTTGGCCCAGGCGCTGGAACTGGCGCGGCAACTGGCCCAGGGGCCGGAGGTGGCGACCGCGCGTATCAAGGCACTGTGCCGGGTGGCTCACAACCACAGCCTGGAGCAGCAGCTGGCGCTGGAGGCTGACCATATGGTCGAGGCCCAGGGCAGCGAGGAGTCCCGCGAAGGCATCGCGGCCTTTCTGGAAAAGCGTGCGCCCGACTTTGCCAGGCTGCGCGGAGCCTGATGGAGCGCTCCTGGCGACCTAGCGAACCGTGTAGTTGAGCTGGAACATCACGCCGGCATTGCCCAGCACATTGACCTGGGCTCCCCAGTTCCGATTGAAGTCATAGCCCACGGCCGGAATGGCCGTGATGCCCCAGCCATGCCGGTTGTTGAACGGGATCTTCTTGTTGTACGGAAACTTGTAGCCGTGAATGATGCCGCCCGTGACCTTGAAGAAAAGGCCTGGCACGCTGTCAAACGGCCTGAAGCGCCAGCCGTAGTAGGCGTACTGGCTGGGCTGACCGAATGAATTCCTGAAATAGGCAAAGCCTGCGATATGGCGTTCGTCCAGCTCCTTCTCGGCCTGGATCAGCCAGACATAGGCATGCTTTTGTTCGTCAGGCTCGAAATCGTTTTCCTTTTTGGCATCGGAGAAGTGCCAGTCCAGGGGGGCGTAGCCAAACATCCAGCCCGACAGCGCAGAGGGCTTGTCGGCGGCAGTGTCTGCCGCAGCAGCTAAATCACTGGTTTGAGCGCTGGCACTGGCGGCAGCCAGCCAGCAGGCCAGTCCCAGGGTGACAGAGGCAGGTGCGAGTCGCAGAGGTTTCATGGTGACGCTTGGCGTGCGATGAAGTCCCCAGCGTACCGATGCCAAGCCTGGCGCAATGTCAGTCAGCGTCCAAAAACTTGTAAGAGCCATGACTTCCGGTGTGCTCGCGCCCCTCAAAGGCAGCCAGCCGGGGGGCTGGCATGCCTGGGGCGCAACGAGGCAGGCCGCGTGGCTTACAGGGCGCCGCCCGAGCCGCGTGCGCCCGAGGAGGGTACCGACACGCCGAGAATCGCCGCAGCCACGGCCTCGCCGACCTTGATGCCGTCGACACCGGCCGACAGAATGCCGCCCGCGTAACTGGCACCTTCACCGGCCGGGTACAGACCGCGCGTGTTGTCGCTCTGGAAGTCGGCGCCGCGGCCGATCTTGACCGGGGACGAGGTGCGTGTTTCCACACCAGTCAGCACGGCATCCTTCATGTCGTAGCCGCGAATCTTCTTGCCAAAGGCGGGCAGGGCCTCGCGCATGGCTTCGATCGCATAGGCGGGCAGTGCCTGGTGCAGATCGCCGAGGCTGATGCCGGGCTTGTAGGAGGGCTGAACTTCGCCAAACTCGGTGGATGGCTTGCCAGCCACAAAGTCGCCCACGAGCTGGCCGGGCGCACTGTAGTTCTGGCCGCCGAGCACATAGGCTTTGGACTCCAGCTGGCGCTGCAGCACAATGCCGGAGAGCGGGTGATGCTCGCCTTTTTGCAGCTTTTCGACGCCGAAGGTCTTGCCGTCAAAGGCCCAGGCAAAGCTCTCGGCGTCTTGCGGGTAGTCTTCGGGGCTGATGGCGCAGACCATGCCGGCATTGGCATTGCGCTCGGCGCGCGAATACTGGCTCATGCCGTTGGTGACGACGCGCCCGGGTTCGCTGGTCGCGGCCACCACGGTGCCGCCCGGGCACATGCAGAAGCTGTAGACGGCGCGGCCGTTTTTGGCATGGTGCACCAGCTTGTAGTCGGCAGCGCCCAGCAGCGGATGGCCGGCATCCTTGCCCCAGCGGGCGCGGTCGATCACGCTTTGCGGATGTTCGATGCGAAAGCCCACGGAGAAGGGCTTGGCCTCCATGGCCACGCCGCGCTCGTAGAACATGGCAAAAGTGTCGCGCGAGCTGTGGCCCAGAGCCATCACGGCATGATGGGTGGGCAGCGCATAGCTTTGGCCCGTGGCCTGGTCGAGCACCTGCAGGCCGACCAGCTGGCGCTGGCCGTCGACCTCTTCGATCTGCACATCGGTCACGCGCTGCTCGAAGCGGATTTCGCCGCCCAGGCGCACGATTTCCTCACGAATGCCTTCGACCAGCTTGACCAGCTTGAAAGTGCCGATATGGGGGTGAGCCGCGTAGAGAATTTCGGGCGGAGCACCATAGGTCACGAACTCGGTCAGTACCTTGCGGCCCAGATGGCGCGGGTCCTTGATCTGGCTGTAGAGCTTGCCGTCTGAGAAGGTGCCGGCGCCGCCTTCGCCGTACTGCACATTGGACTCGGGCGTCAGCTCGCGCTTGCGCCAAAGGCGCCAGGTGTCCTTGGTGCGCTCGCGCACGGTCTTGCCGCGCTCCAGCACGATGGGCCTGAAGCCCATCTGGGCCAGCACCAGTCCGGCAAACATGCCGCAGGGACCAAAGCCCACGACCACGGGGCGCTCGTCCAGGTCGGCCGGGGCCTGGCCCACGGCTTTCCAGCTCATGTCTGGCGTTGGGTTGACATGGGGGTGGTCGGCAAACTGCGTCAGCAGCGCGGCCTCCTGGCCCTCGTCGGCCAGCGTGATGTCGACGATGTAGACGGCCAGCAGTTCCGCCTTGCGCGCATCGAAGCTGCGCTTGTGCACATGCAGCCTGGCAATGGCGGAGCATGGAATGCCCAGGCGCTCGGCTGCGAGCTGGGTGAGCTGGTCCGTGGGCTGATATTCGGTGTGGTTCTCGGGGTGGTATTCCACCGCCGAGAGAGGGAGTTTGAGTTCTGCGATCCGGATCATGGCTTGTACCTATCAAGCAAGGGTCTGGATGGTAAGCCAAAGCCTTTGGGCCGGCTTGGCGCGGGCGGGGTGACCTTGGCGCCTGATCGGTGACACTATCAAAAACTGTAGCGCATGGCGCTTTATGGAAAAGGCATGGAGAGCAATTTTGTATAGCATCGGTAAAGATGAGGCAGCCGCTGGCTGCGTTGGCGGCTGCGGCGCTAGCATGGTGCGATTCACAGACGAGTCCATATCGCCCATGACCCAGCCGCACTCCTCATCCGAAACGCTTGTACCGGCCGCGTGCGCAACCTCGCGCAGAAGCTGGCTGCGGCAATCCGCAGCCCTGCTGGGGGCACTGCCCTTCATGCCATCGCCCGGTCGTGCCGCGCCCGCCGCAATCGGTTCGGCAGCAGCGCCAGCGACGGACGGCGCGGCGAAGGCCGCTGCTCCCTGGCTCAGCGGCGGTACCAAGGCCATCACCGCTGCCGTGCGCGGCATCAATCCATTTGCTGCGGCCGGTCTGGCGGGCGGTTGCCGCCTGACCTGCGAGGCCACCATCGGCCCCTGCCATACGCTGTCGCCCGAGCGCATGGATGTCAGCGATGGCTGGGACGGCCTGCCGCTGCATATGCAGATTCGCGTGGTCAACGAGCGCTGTGAGCCGGTGCCGGGCACGATTGTGGAGATCTGGCATACCAATCACACGGGCGGTTACTCGGGCCAGACTCACCGCATGTGCAACAACGATGCCGCCGATGTGAACAAGCAGTTCTTTCGCGGCTATCAGCGCACCGACGGCCATGGCGTGGCGCGTTTCGACAGCTGCTACCCCGGCTGGTATCGCGGCCGTGCCGTGCATGTGCACTTTCGCATCCTGCAAGGCAGCTACGACCCGGCGGACAGTGCTGCATCGTGGCTGACCAGCCAGCTGTTGTTCAGCGATGCGCTCAACAGCGAGATCTTTGCGCAGGCACCGCTTTACAAGGACAAGGGCCAGCCCGATACCCGCCTGGATGTGGACAACGTGGTCGGGCAGGAGCCGGACAAGACGCCTTATGTTTTCGATGTGCAGAACCTGGGCGGGGTGATGCTGGCATCGAAGACCGTGGTGGTGCGCAGCGACAGTGCCGACAAGCTCTGCCAGGTCAAGGGCTCCATGCCGCCAGGCGGCCCGGGTGGGCCAGGAGGTCCGGGGCGTCCCGGCGGCATGCGGCCGCCGCGCCCTGGCATGATGCCGCCACCTCCGCCCGGCACCTGAGTCAGGCTTCAGATCACCAGTCTGGAGTAACCGATTCCGGCTGCCTTTTCCACGCGGATCTGCGCCGGAATACGCTCCTTGAGCGCTTCCACATGGCTGATGACGCCAATCATCTTGCCGCTGGCGTTGAGTGCATCTAGCGCGGCCAGGGCGATCTCCAGCGTGTCGCCGTCCAGCGTGCCGAAGCCTTCGTCCAGGAATAGCGAGTCAATCGAGGTCTTGCTGCTGACCAGATCCGACAGTGCCAGCGCCAGTGCCAGGCTGACGAGAAAGGCCTCGCCGCCCGAAAGCGTGCGCGTGTCGCGCGCCACATCGCCCTGCCAGCCGTCCACGATGTCCAGTTCCAGCTCGCCCGTGGGCTTGCGCCGCAGCAGATAGCGGCCGTGCAGGCGCTCCAGGTGCCGGTTGGCCAGCAGCAGCAGATGGTCCAGCGTCAGCCCCTGGGCAAACTTGCGGAACTTGTCGCCCTCCTTGGAGCCGATCAGGCTGTTGAGGCGCTGCCATAGATCGTTGTCTTGCTCCAGTGCCGCAATTTGCAGCAGCAAGGCCTGCTGGCCCGTGCGGCGCTTTTCATCGTCAGCCAGGCGCGCACGCTGGGCACCCAGGCGCTCGGTCAGGTTGCCGCGCTCGGCCTCCAGGGCCTGCAACTGGGCGGCGATGGTCTCGGGTGTTTCCGCAGTCAAGGCCTGGGCCTGCAACCGGGCATGGTGTTGCGTGGCTTCAGCCAGCAAGGTCTGGTTGCGCTGCAAGGCTTGCTGCAATTGATCGCTGCGCTCTGTCAGGCGCTGCCATTCATCGGCGGGCAGCAGGGCCTGGGCAAAGGCGGCGGCATCGGCAAAAGGGCTGGCCTTCAGCGCGGTATCCCATGCGGCCTGCGCTTGGGCGCTGCTTTGCTGCAACTGGGTCAGATGGCCGCTGGCCTGCTGGCTCTGGCCTTGCAGGCTGGCCAGCTGTTGCACCGTGCGCTCCAGCAGTGCGGCGCATTCGACCAGATTGGCGGGCATGGCAGGCGCGGGCACTTGCGCGTCCACGGCCAGCAAATCCGCAGGCGAATCCGTCGGCAATTGCGCAGCGCCTTGCTGCCAGTGCCGGGCGTCTTGAGCGGCTTGCTCCACCTGACGCTGCTGCAATACCAGCTGCTGAGCCAGCGCCTGCAACTGGGTGCTGCGCTGCTGCCATTGCTGCCAGTCCTGCTGGCGCGCCTGCAGCCAGGCCTGGCTGTGCACCGCATCGGGCACCGCCCAGCCGGCTTGCGACATGGCCGCTTGCAGCTCGGTATTCAGGGCAGATGCGCTGGCTTGCAGGGCCTGAACGGCATCGCTCAAACGCTGCTGCTGGGCAGCGTTGCCCTGCTGGGCCTGCTGCACGCGCTCTTGCTGGTGCTCGGCGCCCTGCAAGCTTTGCGCGGCCGCATGGGCCGCATCCCTGGCTTGCTGTGCGCGGCGCTCGCCTGCCTCCGTACCGCTCAGCGCCTGCTGCAGGCTGGCGGCTTGCTGGCTGCCTTGTTGCTGTATCTGCGCCAATGCTTCGGCATGCATCCAGGCATCATCGGCCAGCATGGGCGCGCAGGCCTGGCGCAATGTGCTCCACTGCGCCTGCCATTGCTGGATATGGGCGGTCGTCGCTGCCAGCTGCTTTTGCAGACTGCTGTGCTGGCTTTCGCTGGCCGCGTGATCGGCCTTGCGCTGGCTGCCTTGCTCCTTGAGCGATTCCAGCTCGGCTCTGGCAGTTTGCAGTGCGGCCTCGGTGGCCGATATATCGAGCGCCGCATAGGCGGTGATGGCAGGATGCTCGTGCGAGCCGCACAGCGGGCAGGCCTCTCCGGGCTGCAGCGTGCGGCGGTGCGCCTCCAGGTTTTGAATGCGCCGCTCTTGCGCCAGCAGCTGCTCCTTGTCGCTGACTTTTTCGTTCTGTGCCTTGTACCGGCTGCGCAGGCTGACAAGATCCGCAGCTTGCTGCTGCATGCGTTGGTTGCATTCCTGCAGATCGGCGTCCAGCTGCTGCTCTTGCTGGTGCAGGGCATTGCGCTGGCTGGCCTGCTGTTGCAATTGCAGGATGAGCTGCATCTGCTGCTGCGCAGCCTGCCAGCGGGCACGCAACTGAGCCAGGCTGCCGCCATGGGGAGCCAGCAGAGTTTGCTGAGCCGCGTTGGCTTGTTCGGCAGCGCTCTGGGCCTGTTGCAGTGCGGTCTGCGCCTGCTGCACCACGGTGGCTTGCGCACTGCTTTGCTGTTGCAGGGCTTGAGCCTGATTCTGGGTGTCTTGCAGCTCGGCCTGCGCGCTCTGCAATTGCTGTTGGTGTTGTTGGCGTTGTTCAAGCTGTTCGCGCCAGCCGCTCAGCTGTTCGCCGAGTTGGGCATGGGTGGCATGTTGCTGCTGCCATTCGATCAAATCGGTCTGTTGCGCCTGCAGGTCATGCGCAAGCAGCTCTGCTTTTTGGTGTGATTGCGCGGCCAAGGCACTGGCCTGATGGTGCAGGTGCCACTGCGTGCCGCGCGTTTGCGTCAGTCTGTCTTGCAGATCGCTCAGCTGGCTTTGTGCAGCCTCGCTGGCACTTTGCATCTGTTGCCAGCGTTGGTGCAGTGCGGCAATGGCCTGGGCCGGGCCGTGGGCTTGCAGGCGCTGCAGATCGGGTGCGGCAGCATCCAGCGCTTGCCGGGCTTGCTGGACCTGCAGTTGGGCCTGCTCGGCCTGCACCCGCGCTTGTGCGGTTTGTTCCTGCCAGCGCTGCAGGCTGTGCAGGTGCTGGTGGCTTTGTTGCAGATCAGAGAGCGCGCTTTGCAGCTGTGCGGCCTCGGCCTGTAACTGGGTGCGCTCTTCCTCGGGCAGCAACTGCATGCCGTCGGCCTGTGCCTGGGTGGTGCTCAGCAACTGGCGCGCATCGCGGGCGCGCTCGAACACGGTTTGCGAGATCTGGCTGTAGATGTCGGTGCCGGTCAGCTCTTCCAGCAGCTCGGCGCGCTCGTTGGCGCTGGCCTGCAAAAAGGCTGCAAAGCCGCCCTGGGCCAGCAGCATGGATTTGGTGAAGCGCGCAAAGTCCAGCCCGGTGATCTGGGCCATCTGTCTGAGCTTGTCCGCACTTTGGCTGCTGAGGATATGACCGTCGGCCACGCGCGCCAGTTCCACCTTGGGCGCCTGCAGCGCGCCGCTGGCCTTGTCGCGTGCGCGGCGCTGGCTCCAGAAGGCACGGTAGACTGCACCTTTGACTTCGAACTCCACCTCGGCCAGGCAGTCGGCCTGATGGCGTGTCATCAAGTCATTGCTGCCGGCGCTGATGGTAGCCAGACGCGGTGTCTGGTGGTACAGCGCCAGGCAGATGGCGTCCAGCAAGGTGGACTTGCCTGCGCCCGTGGGTCCAGTAATGGCAAACAGGCTGTTGCCGGCAAAGGGTTCGGCAGTGAAATCGACCTGCCACTCGCCCTTGAGCGAATTGAGATTCTTGAGACGCAGCTTGAGGATTTTCATGCGGCGCTCCCGGGGAGGTTCTCAGGGTGGCTCAGGGATTCGACCACGCTGCGATAGCGCTCGGTCAGCGCCTGCTGCAGCGGCGGCTCCAGTGTCTCCAGTGCCAGGCGGCGGGCAAACACGTCCTGCGGGGTCAGCTCGTCCAGCGACTCCATGGCTGCGCTTTGCAACTGCGGTGCGCTATTGCCGCGCTGGCGCTTGATGCGCAGCACCTGCACGGGCAACTCCTCGACCAGGGCCTGCACACGGGCGGGCAGGTCGGCCAGATAGTCATCCTCTTCAATCGTGATATCCAGCCAGGTGGCGCGCTTGGGGTCTGCGTCAGCGGCTATTTGTTTCAGTGCGTTTGGCAGATCGGCCAGGGTACAGCGCAGCGCGGCCATTGCTTGGGACACCGGAACGGGCAGAGACGTTACGCCCTGCAAGCCGCTTTCGTTCAGCTCGACCAGCAATACCTGCTTGGTCTGGCGCGCTTCGTCAAAGCCCAGCGCAATCGGCGAGCCGCTGTAGCGGATATGCTCCATGCCGCCCACTTTTTGCGGCTGGTGGATATGGCCCAGCGCAATGTAGTCGGCGGGCGGGAAAGCATTGGTGGGAAAGGCTTCGAGCGAGCCCACATAGATCTCGCGCACCGACTCGTTGCTGCTGGCGCCCACGGTGGTCAGATGGCCGGTGGCGATGATGGGCAGCTTGCGGCCCAGCGTGGCTTGCAGCTTTTGCTGCAGGTCCAGGGCCGCTTCATACACCTGTCGATAGGTGGACTGAATGGCGGTCTGCAAGGCCAGCTGCTTGTCCTGCGCGCTTTGACCGGCCTGGCTTTGCTGCACGTCGCGGGCGCGGATAAAGGGCAGGGCGCAGACAATGCAGCCGGGCTGGCTTGCACCGTCCGGGTCTGAGCGGCGTGCATCTGGACCGCGTAGTGGCAGGGTGACGGCATGCTGCTGCGGAGCGCCGGTGGAGGCAATCACCTGTGTGCCCAGATGGCGCAGCAGATCGCGGCTTTCGTCGAGCACGCTGACCGAGTCATGGTTGCCGCCCAGAATCAGCAGGCCCACACCGGCCTGGTGCAGCCGCGCAATCAGCTGGTTGTAGAGTTCGCGCGCATAGCTGGCCGGTGCGCCGGTGTCGAACACATCGCCGGCAATCAGCACGGCGTCGACCTGATGGGCCTGTACCTGCTGCAGCAACCAGTCAATCAGGGCCTGATGTTCGGCCTGGCGGCTGCGGCCCATGAAGTGCTGGCCCAGGTGCCAGTCGGAGGTGTGGAGAAGACGCATGCGGCGATGGTATGCCAGCCGGGCCGGCTGGCGGGCGCAGGCGCCTTCTTATTCGCTGTCCAGCCGTTCTTGCGACAGCTCTTGTTCGAACAAGGCATGGCCTTTGGCCCAGCCGCCACCCCAGATCAGATCCATGGTCCCGGCCAGAGCTTCCAGGCGCGGTTCGTCGAGGTCCGAGCGCGCATGCTCGGCCTGAAAAAGGCGGTAGAGCGCGGCCTGGGTCATGCCTTCATCCCTGAGTGCCTGGGCCAGCGCCACCAGCGTCGCCGCAGGCGGAGGCGGCTGGTCTGGCCGCAGAGCTGCCTGCAGGCGCCGGGCGGGCATCATCTCAGCGCCTGCCAGCGCGCTTGGCCGTCCAGTAGCTGAATTCCTCCTTGCCCACCTCATAGTCCAGCTCCTGCAGCCTGGCCTGCAGGTTCTCCTGCACATCGGCCACGGCACGGTTGTAGATGCTGGGGCCTATTTCCGCGAGAAAGAAATTCAGCAGGGCACCGGATTGCATATTGCCTATGGGCTCGTCCATGTTTTCGCGGAAATAGCGTTCTATGGAGGCAATGGCCTGCTGCTGTGCGTGTTTGGGGAGTTCTATGCTCATCGATCAAGCGTTCCTGTGAATTTCTGGCGCTTCAAGCGTCTGATGGACAAGGATTATTGTGGCGTATCGTGCTTCATCGGCTCCGGAGCGAGCGGTGCTGCAAGTCGTTGTATTTCTGGCTGCCTTTGCTGCCGCAACAGTCTGTGCCTGCGCGGGCCTGGCATGCAGACCTTCATGGATGGACGCGGGCTCGGCGCTCTTGTTCAGGCAGGCCGCGACGTCGCCTCGCGGCTGGCGATGGGCCAAGAGTGCCTGATTCTGGCTGTCGGCCCTGGTGCATGTCAGCATGCAGATATTGCTGCATCGCATGCACTTATCATGTGCATGCGCTCATGTTGATGCACGCAGATGGCATGAATACGATGGTTTCTTCATCATTCCCAAGGAAAAGCCATGCCCCTCGCCATTCGAATCTACCGCTCAGGTGCGCCCGAAGTGATGCAGCTCGAAGCGCTGGATCTGCCGTCGCCAGGGCCGGGCGAGGTTCTGCTCGAGCAGACTGCCATCGGTGTCAATCCTCTGGATGTCAGCCAGCGCAAGGGCCTGGTCCCGATTGCATTGCCTTCGGGATTGGGTCTGGAGGGTGCGGGGAGCGTGGCCGCAGTGGGTGCGGGAGTCCCGGGCCTGAAGGTGGGGGATCGGGTCGGCTACGCCACCGGTCCGCTGGGTGCCTATGCCAGTGCGCGCCTGTTCCCTGCCGGTCGCCTGGTCAGGCTTCCGGACGCACTCGGGGATGACGCTGCTGCGTCGGTCCTGTTCAAGGGCATCACGGCCCAGTATCTGCTCAAGACCACCGGCCAGGTGAAGCAGGGCAGCCGCGTGCTGATCTATGGCGCTGCGGGGGCGCTGGGGCAGCTGATGTGCGCCTGGGCAAAGCACCTGGGAGCCCAGGTACTGGGCGTCGTCTCCAAGCCGGCCAGCGTGGAGCGCGCCAAGGCGGCAGGCTGCGACCAGGTGTTTGTCTTCGACGCGCAGTCGCTGCCATCCCAGGTGATGCAGGCCACGCAGGGGCACAAGGTGGACGTGGTCTACGACCCCATCGGAAAAGACACTTTCTCCGCTTCGCTGGACTGCCTGCGGCCCAGAGGGCTGATGGTGTCGTTTGGCGCCACCTCGGGCTTGCCGCCGGCCGTCGAGCCGGGAGTGCTCAATGCCAAGGGTTCGCTGTTTCTGACCCGCCCTTCGCTGGCCGCACATACGGCAACGATAGAGGAGTACCAGAGCCGCGCGCAGGACGTGCTGGATGCCATCGCCGCCGGCATACTCAGGCCCCACGTCTGGAAAAGCTACGCGCTCAAGGATGCCGCTGCGGCGCACGCGGACCTGGAGCAAGGCCGCTCGCAAGGATCGATCATCCTCACTCCCTGAATCGCCACAGACACCATGCACATACTCGACAGTCAGCGCACGGACGAGCTCGCCACGCTGCTCGCACTGGCAGAGCAGGGTTCATTTGCCGCTGCGGGACGGTCTCTCGGGCGTCATCCTTCGGTGCTCTCCAAGCGCATGCAGGCGCTCGAGCGAAGACTGGGTGTGCGGCTGGTGGAGCGCACCACGCGCCAGCTGCATTTCACCAGCGAAGGCCTGCGGCTGGTCGAGAAGGTGAGTCAGGCCAGCCACCTGATTCGGGAGGCGGAGCAGGAAGCGGCGCAGGGAGCTCAGGAAACGCGAGGACGCCTGCGCCTGTCCATACCCGCGTCGATGGGGCGGCGCTGGATCAGTCCCATGCTGGCCGAATTTTCCCTGGCCTATCCGGAGGTCGTGCTCGAAGTGGAGTACAGCGACCGCATCGTGGACCTCGTGGGAGAGCGTTTTGATGCCGCCATACGCATCGGCCATCTGTCGGACAGCCGGCTGGTGGCCACGCGACTGTGCGAGCAGTACCGTCTTCTGTGTGCATCCGCCCGCTATCTCGAGCGCCACGAAGCACCCCGCAGACCCGAGGATCTCGCCCGTCACAACTGTCTGGGCTACACCGGTCTGCTGGATTTTCCGCAATGGCGGCTCGTCAGGCCCGCAGGCAGGCGCTCAGCCAGGGTGGTCGAATCGGTGCGCGTCAGCGGTTCCATGCTCAGCAACGACAATGAAGCGCTGCTTCATGCAGCCCTCAAAGGTGTGGGCATCATCGCCGGCAGCGACTGGCACCTCGTGCCCTCCATCCATGCCGGAGAGCTCGTCCGCATATTGCCGCAATGGACATTGGGGGAAGCCGGCGGCATCTACCTGGTGCGCCCATCGGGGCAGTACAACACGGGCGCCATGAAGGCGTTCAAGCCATGGATGACCGAGGCCTTTGCGGCAGCGCCCTGGCGGCCCGCAGATCGCTGAGGAACCTTGCCTGTCCCGCTGCTCCAGGGCGATGAGGGCGGGCTGCACAAGGCCTGGGGCGCGGCTGCTGCGCGAGGGCTAGGTGCCGCTCTTGCTTCCCAGCCAGGCCGCGCTATTGAGAAAGAAGCGCACCAGCTCGCTCTGGCGACGGGCGCCGGTCTTGGAGAAGATGGAGCGCAGGTGAGCTCTTGCGGTATTGAGGCGGATGCCCAGCGCTTTGGCGGCCTCCTCCAGCGTCAGGCCATGGGTCAGCTGGATCACCAGCGCGGTCTCCGCCGACGTGAGCTGAAACAGCTGCTGGGCCAGATGCGCGGACGGATCGGCCTTGCCATCGGTGTTGCGCATGAACACCGCGACGCAGGGACGACTCTTGGCCTCTGCTTTTTCATCCGAGGAAATGCTCTGTACGACAAGCCCCCAGTTGAGCTGACCCGAAGGACGCGCAATCGAGATGCCTTCGGTCATGACCGAGGTCGATGTCCGGGAGGACAGCAAGGCATCCTTGATCAGGCGCTGGAGCTTGCGGTTGTCGCTCGCATATTCAGCCTCCAGCATGCCGCCGGAGATCCGGATGCCGTCCTGAGCATCGAGAATGCCTTTGGCCGCAGGATTGCTTTCCAGCAAGTGAGCATTCTGGTCCAGGATGACGACACCGACCATCAGGCGCGCCGTGACGCTGCTGTACAGCGACATGACCTGGCGGTCATGGTGCAGCGCCAGATGCATGTTCAGCGCACGGCGGATATGCGGCATGATCATGCGCCCCAGATCCAGATCCCTCTGGCTGAAGGCGGGTTCCGACTCGGGACGCGTGATCCGCAGGCCGTAGACACTGCCATCGGTGGTCACGATATCGGCAGCCATTACATGGAAAATATTGTGCACACGGCACCAGTCCTTGTAATAGACGCTGCTGCGCCATTCGCTTTCGGACATCAGGTCCGGAATGGTCTTGAATTGCTCCTTGGGCATGCCAAGGAACGGACTGTGCTCGCTGTAGACGTCGTGCGTAAGCAAGTCCTTGAGTCCTCCGGATGCGGTGATCGTCAAACCGATATTGTCGCCCTCGGTCTGGCGGATGATCAGCACGGCAAAATTGCTGCGCATATGCGTGCGAATCACTTCCAGGCAAGACACCCAGGCTTCCGGCAGGGAAGCCGCGTCATAGAGGTGATTGATGAATTCGCTGAAACGCTCCGCGCTGATCAGCTCTTCGGTCGCCGGGCTCTGAATGGCGGATAGCGGGCCATCCTTGATTGCAAAACTCGTGGAAGCTTGTGCGTAATCGATGGGTTTCAGTTTGCCGTAGGTGGGACTCATTGCGTTGACCTCTTGCTGCATCGCATTATCAGCGTCTCATTGCCCGGCTTCGATTTGCAAGACTTCATCCATGGTGTCATCAGTGCTCCCTGGCTCCGGCGCTGGCCAGGACGAGCCGGCCGCAATTGGCAGGGCCGACATTCTCGCTCCTGGCCCGGCCGGCAGCGGCAGCCACAGGTGCGGGCACACGCAGGCACCGCACTGCCTGGCGAGACATCAATCGTCAAAGTCCCAGAACTCATGCAGGTCCAGGCGCAGGCGGCTGTCGCTCTCCAGCGTGTCCACGCGTGCCATGCGCTCGGCCAGCACGGCGTCGGCAAGCACGCGGCGCGCAGCCAGCAGCTCGGCCAGGCCGGACTCGCCGGCACGATAGGCACGCATTGCGCGGTCGGTCGCGCTGCGCTGGAGCGTCGCCGCACGGACCTGTGCCGCGGCGGCAGCACGCCTGCCATTCAGCTGGCTCCAGAGCACATCGAACTCCGCACCCAGGCGTCTGGCTACCGCCAGGCGACGCGACAGCGCTGCATCGGCATCGGCCAGCGCTGCCGCAGCCTGGGACTGCCGATAGGCGGAGCCCAGTGGCAGACTGATGCTGAGGCCTGCAATGCGCTCGGCACCGCCGCGCTCGCTGCTGGCAAACACACCGATCGTGGGGTCGGGGTGGCGCTCGAGATCCGTGCGGCGGGCCTGGTGCAGCGCCAGAGTCTCCTCGGACAGGGCCAGCAGATGCTCATGGCTGTGCTCTATGTAGCGTGAGCGCAGCTGAGCCTCCGATCCGCTCGGGAGTGCGGGCAGCGCGCTTGCGTCGATTGAAATGCCGGCCAGAGGGCAGAGGTCGGGAAAGCGTGCGCAGAGCTCGGCCCGCGCCGAGGTCTGCGCGGCCTCTGCTGCGGCCAGCGCAGCCTGCATGCGGGCCTGTTCGGCGGCAGCCAGCTCGGCTTCAAGTCTGGCTGCATCGCCCGCGCGCAGGCGGCGCTCGGTGACGCGCGCCAACTCTGCAGCAGCATCGGAATTGTCCTGCGCCGCCTGGCGGGCCTGAGCCGCGCGCAGAGCCGAAAACCACAAGGCCAGCAACTGGCGTGCCGTCTCGTGTCGGGCATCTTGCGCTGCCAGCAGGCCGGTGGCCCGGGTTGCCTCGGCCAGCTCGGCGTCGACAGCGGCCTTGCCCCAGAGTCGCAGCGGTCGCTCCAGGGCAATCTGGCCTTCGGTAAAACGCTGGCCTGAGCCGTCATGCGTCCAGCGGCGCTGGCCGGAGGCGCGCACCACGGTTTCATGTGATCCCGTGCGCAGGCCGTCGGCGCGGGCTCGGGCCGCGCGTGTTACCGCCTCGGCCGCCTGCACTGCCGGTGACTGGTCCACGGCCATGCGCACGGTGGCTTCGGCAGGCAGATAGCTCTGAGCCTGGGCCGCACCCGCAAGCAGCAGAGCGCAGGCACAGGCACAGGCATGAAACAGGGAGTTCTTCATAGACATACCCGGGAAATGGAAATTGAAATTGCCTAGGGATCTTGGGCACAAAGCGTTTGCCGCATTCATGGGCGCACCTCCTTGGCGCTGCGTGCCAGGCCAAAGCGTTCGAACAGCAAGGGCAGCAGCAACAGGGTCAGTGCCGTGGAGCTGATCAGGCCCCCGGCCACGACCACGGCCAGCGGGCGCTGGATTTCCGAGCCCGGACCGGTAGCCAGCAGCAGCGGGACCATGCCCAAAGCCGTGATGCAGGCCGTCATCAGCACCGGCCTCAGGCGGTCACGCACGCCCTGGCGTACAGCCTGGGCCAGTTCCATCCCCGATGACAGCAGCGCGTTGAAGTGCGAAACCAGAACTACGCCGTTGAGCACGGCAATGCCCAGCAGTGCAATAAAGCCCACGGAGGCGGGGACCGACAGATATTCGCCACTAAGGCGTAAAGCGGCCATGCCGCCCACCAGCGCGAACGGGATGTTGGCGATGACCAGCAAGGCTTGTCGCGTCGAACGGAAGGTGAGAACCAGTAACACGAAGATGGCCGAGAGCGCCACAGGCACGACCAAGGCCAGACGTGCGGCCGCGCGTTGCTGGTTTTCGAACTGGCCGCCCCAGACAATGCGCAGATTCTTGAGGTCGGGGTCGGCATTCACCAAGGCCTGGGCCTCGCGTACAAAGCCTGCGAGATCGCGCCCCTCGACATTCACCTGGACCACGGCAAAGCGTGCTCCGTCCTCATGGTCGATACGTACCGGACCGTCCTGAGGGGAGAGTGTCGCGAGAGAGGTGACTGGCCAGACCGTGCCGTCGGGTGCGGTCACCAGCAGGCTTGTCAGGCCTTCCGGTGACTGCCGCAGCGCTGCTGGACCACGCAGCAGCAGCGGCGTGCGCGCCATGCCTTCGGGCACGATGCCGATACGCTCGCCCTCTACCAGTGCACGTAGCTGGGCCTGCAGGGCATCACCGGAGAAACCGGACTGACCGAGTGCTGCGCGATTGAGCACGACCTGCAGGTATTGCACGCCGCTGTTGCTGGGTGCAATCACTTCGGAGGCGCCGGGGATGCTGCGCATGCGCGCAGCAATTGCCTGGGCGGCGGCGTCTATCCTGGCCAGGTCGGCGCCGAAGATCTTGATGGCCACGTCGCCGCGCGCACCGGTCAGCATCTCGGATACGCGCATCTCGATGGGTTGTGTGAAGCCGTAGATCAGGCCTGGAAAACCCTCCATCACGCGGCGGATGGAATCGGCGATGTCCTCCTTGCTGCCGCGCCATTCGGCGCGAGGCTTGAGCACCAGAAAGGTGTCGGTCTCGTTGAGACCCATGGGGTCCAGCCCCAGATCGTCCGAGCCCGTGCGCGCCACGATGGAGCGGATTTCCGGAACGCCTTCGAGCAGCGCTTGCTGCACGCGCTGATCCATATCCAGCGATGCGGGAAGCGAAATCGACGGAGCTTTCTGCAACTGCACGATGAGATCGCCTTCGTCCATGGTCGGCATGAAGGTCTTCCCCACGGACAGATACAGGGCCGCCGCGCCGGCGAGCGTCGCTACCGCGAGACCGAGTACCGTGCTTCGGTGCGCGAGGCTCCAGGCCTGCATCCGCGCAAAGCCGCCTGCCAGCCTTCGCATCAGCCAGGGCGCATCGTCGGCATGTGAGCGCAATACCAATGAAGCCAGCGCCGGAACGACGGTAAATGCAATGAGTACAGAAGCACCCAGGGCCAGGACGATGGTCAGCGCAACCGGCGCAAACAGCTTGCCTTCCAGGCCTTGCAGCGACAGCAGCGGCAGGAAAACAATGGCGATGATGGAAACGCCCGCCAGCATGGGAGCCGACACGGCCGACACTGCATCCCGAATCAAGGCGAAGCGGTCCTCGGCTGTTGCCGCAGATCCGCCTTCCTGCCGCTGAGCCAGTGCGGTCTCAATGTTCTCCACCACCACCACCGAGGCGTCCACCAACATGCCCAAGGCAATCGCCAGACCACCCAGGCTCATCAGATTGGCTGTCAGGCCCACATAGTGCATGAGCAAGAATGTGCTCAGCATGGACAGCGGAAGCGTAGCCGCCACCACCAGCGCAGCACGCAGGCCACCGAGAAACAGATAGAGGATGACGACCACCAGCACACTGGCTTCGACCAAGGCGCGCATGACGGTGCCAGCGGCGCGCGAGACCAGCTCGCCGCGGTTGTAGAACACCTGGGTGCTCATTCCCTCGGGCAGGCGCGGCGCCAGTTCGTCGAGTCTGGCCTGCACGGCGTCGACCAGGCGGCGAGCATCCACGCCGCGCAGGCCCAGCACCAGTCCCTGTACCGCCTCGCCCTGCCCGTCGCGGCTCACGGCCCCATTGCGCGTGGCCTCGCCCAGGCGCACAGTGGCCACATCACCTACCGTGGCGGCCGCCTGTGCATTGCTGGCCGGCACGACCACCACTGCACGCAAATCGTCGAGCCCGCGGACCCCTCCCTCCACGCGCACCACCCAATGTTCCTCGCCACGATCCAGCCGGCCTGCTCCGTCGTTGCGGTTGTTGGCCTCTAGCGCCTGACGCAGCTGATCCAGCGTCACGCCGCGCGCGCGCAGCCGCGCCGCGTCCGGAATCACCTCGTAGCCGCGCACCACGCCGCCCAGGGCATTCACGTCGGCAACGCCCGCAACAGTGCGCAGTGCCGGTCGTATCACCCAATCGAGCACATAGCGGCGTTCGGCCAGCGAGTGGCTCTCGCTGTCAATGGTGAACATGAACATCTCGCCCAGCGGCGTGGTGATGGGAGCCAGCCCCCCTTCGGCCGTGGCGGGCAGATCACGCTGCAGGCCGGCCAGGCGCTCGGACACCTGCTGGCGTGCCCAGTACACATCCGTGCCTTCCGAGAAGTCCACGGTCACGTCGCTGATGCCGTACTTGGAGACCGAGCGCACGATGGTCTTGTGCGGCAGGCCCAGCAGTTCCTGCTCTACGGGCGTGGAGACGCGCTGCTCTACCTCCTCGGGCGTCATGCCCGGCACCTTGAGGATCACCTTGACTTGGGTGGGCGAGATATCGGGAAAGGCATCAATGGGAAGTTGCACATAGGCCCAGGCGCCAGCGAGCGCCAGGGCCGCTGCAGCGAGCAGCACCAGAGCGCGCTGGCGCAACGAGAAATCGATCAGCTTGGCCAGCATTACTCACCTCCGGACAGCAGGCTTTTGAGTGCAGCGATGCCTGCCACCGCAATCTGCGCCCCGGCCGGCAGCCTGCCGCGCACCACGGCAGTCGCCTCGTCCCGAGTCTCCACCGACAAGGCCGTGAAGCGCATGCTCTGTCCTGTTTCTATGAATACACCGCTCTGGCCTTGCCAGTACACCAGTGCCGCCGCCGGGATGCGCAGACGGTCTGCGGCATTGGCCTGCGCCTTGCCCGTGCCAGACTCCTTGAGCGTCAGCATGGCCGTGACACTCTCGCCCAGACGCAGATCGCCGTTGTTGCTCAGCGCCACGCGCACGCGCATCCCCGCGCTGCCGTCCCCCACGGGCGCAATGCCCTCGACACGGCCTGTGGCGGCGCGCGTGGCAACCTGCACACGGTCGCCCACAGCGGGCAGCGGAACCTCGCGACCGAGCAGCAGATCCAGTTCCAGCGCCTTGGGGTCAGCCACTCGCACCAGCGCTGCCGAAGCCTCGACGCGCGTGCCGGGCTGGACCATGACTTCGGTCACAATGCCCGCGCGCGGCGCCAGCAACTGTGCCTCCTTGCCATCCATCTTCACGCCGCTGGCAGCCAGTTCGGCGCGTCTGGCCTGGGCCATGGCCGCCGCTTCGACAGCGTGCGCCTGGGTTGTCTGCCAGCGGCTGGCGGCGATGATGCCGTCGTCATGGAGCATCCGGTCGCGCGTCAGGGCCTGCTGCGCCAGCCGTGACTGCGACTCGGCTTGCGCCACTGCGCGACGCGCTTCATAGAGCTGTGGACTGGCAAATGTCGCCACGGGCTGGCCGGCTCGCACGGACTGGCCCACCGCGACCAGCACGCGCGGCAGCATGCCGGCATAGGGAGCTGCAACCACGACCTGGGCATCGGGTCTCAGCAGCACACGCGCATGGGCCGAAACATTGAGTTCGCCAGAACTCTTGATGGATTGAAAGCGCACGCCCAAGGTACGCGCCTGCTCGGGGGATAGGGGCACGGCCTCGGCGGCCATGCCTGTGACTGGCAGCGCAAGTGCGCCAGCCAACAGCCATTGGTACAAGTACATTCCTGACTCCGGAAAAGGAAAAGACATGCATCCATGCGCAGGCACGGATGCTGACCAGCCTGTGAAAGGCTTGGGAGCTCAGGAAAATTGAGGCGGAGCTTGGGCCGGAGACGGCCGGATGATGCGACCGCGCCAAGGCCAAAGCCTGTGCACGGGTTTCGGGCGCGGTACGGGTCTGGCGGCAATGCAACGCATGCGCGACGCACGCAGACCCCAAGTCAGCAGAGCCAGGCCAATGATGGCCAGCAGCGGAGCCGCCAGCAGATCCAGCGGTTGCAATGCGTTCTGCACATCCACTTCAAAGGGCTCGGCTTGAGCCTGAGGGGCAGGGTGGTCGCTGCGAGAGTCGTGTCCGGTGAACAGATGGAAATGAGAATCAGCAATTCTGGAGGGTGTCGCGTGCACGTGCAGGCCGGATTGATTCGGAGTCCCGAAGTGGCCGTGCAGCAGCGGAATCAGCAGTTGCGCTGCCATGATCAGCAGCAGCAATGCGCTCCGCAGAGAAAGTCTCTGGATGGCACGCGACATGCGGTCGATTGTAGCGCTGCGACTGTCGGTGCAACAGCGCAATCCATTGATCAGGATTAGACATCCCGCCGATAAACGGCCGGCCTTTCAGCGGGCAGGGCCATCCGCAGCAGCGCCTGCAGCGATGGCTCAGGCTCGAGAGCATGGTGTCGTGCCGGCCATTGCATGGCTGCTGCAGCGCAGTCAAAAAAGGGGAGCCAAGCGCCCCTTCGAATTGCCGGTGCCCTTATGAAAAGAGCCGAATGCGCCGCATATCAAGCGCTGCAAGCCATGCCGGCTGGGCCGGTCTATTGCACGGCCTCGTCCTGGTCGGCCAGAAAGCCGCCGCTCTGGTGTGCCCAGAGCTTGGCGTAGATGCCGCCGTGCTGCAGCAGTTGCTGGTGCGTGCCTTCCTCCACGATATGGCCTTCGTTCATCACGATCAGGCGATCCATGGCCGCGATGGTGGACAGGCGGTGGGCAATGGCGATCACGGTCTTGCCGTCCATCAGCGAGTCCAGGCTTTCCTGGATGGCGGCTTCCACCTCGCTGTCCAGCGCGCTGGTGGCTTCGTCGAGCAGCAAGATGGGCGCGTCCTTGAGCATCACGCGTGCAATCGCCACGCGCTGGCGCTGGCCGCCCGAGAGCTTGATGCCGCGCTCGCCGACCTGGGCGTCGTAGCCGCTGCGGCCCTTGAGGTCGGTCAGCGTGGCGATGAAGTCCGAAGCCTCGGCCTTGTCGGCAGCGGCGTGCATGTCGGCTTCGCTGGCATCGGGGCGACCGTAGAGGATGTTGTCGCGCATGGAGCGGTGCAGCAGCGAGGTGTCCTGCGTCACCATGCCGATGGCGCTGCGCAGGCTGTCCTGCGTCACGCCGCGGATGTCCTGGCCGTCGATGGTGATGCGCCCGCTTTGCGGCTCGTGAAAGCGCAGCAGCAGATTGACCAGCGTGGACTTGCCAGCGCCCGAGCGTCCGATCAGGCCGATGCGCTCGCCGGGGCGGATGTGCAGGTTCAGATGGTCCAGCACCTTTTTGCCGCCCGCCTTGTAGCCAAAGCTCACATCCTCGAAGGCAATCGCTCCTCGCGTGACCTGCAGCGGCTTGGCGTCGGGTGCATCGACGATGGTGCGCGGCTTGGTCAGCGTGGTGATGCCGTCCTGGATGGTGCCCACGTTCTCGAACAGGCCCGTCATCTGCCACATCACCCAGTGCGAGTAACCCATCAGCCGCAGCGCCATGGCAATCACGGCCGCCACCACGCCGGCGGAGGCCTGACCTTGCGTCCACAGATAGAGCGCCGTGCCGCCGCTGCCCAGCAGCAGCAGGGCAATCATCAGGTGGTTGGTGATTTCGAACAGGCTGACCAGACGCATCTGCGCATAGCCCGTGGCCTTGAAGGCCTCCATGGCATTGCGCGCATATTCGGCTTCGCGGCGCGTGTGGGCAAACAGCTTGACGGTGGCGATATTGGTATAGGCATCGGTGACGCGGCCCGTCATCATGGAGCGCGCATCGGCCTGCTCCTTGCCGATCTGGCCCAGGCGTGGCACGAAATAGAAGCAGGCAGCGGCATAGGCGACGAACCACAGCGCAAACGGAATCATCAGCCGCCACTCGAAGCTGGCGGCCAGGATCAGAATGCCGATCATGTAGACGCCCACGCCCACAAACACGTCCACCACCATGAACACCACTTCCCGCACCGACAGCGCGGTCTGCATGATCTTGGTGGTGATGCGGCCGGCAAACTCGTCCGCATAGAAGGACATGCTCTGGCCCAGCATCAGCTTGTGGAACACCCAGCGCAGCCGCATGGGGAAGTTGATGGCCAGTACCTGGTGCATCACGGTGGTGTGCAGGGCCAGCAGCGCCACGCTGCCGAGCAGGATGGCGGCAATGCCCTGCACCGTGGCCTGCTGTTCGGCCCAGAAGTTGGCGGGCGAGACCGTGCCCAGCCAGTCCACCACGCGGCCCATGATGGCGAACAGTACGGCTTCATAGGCGGCCAGCAGGGCCGAGGTAAGGGTCATCAGGCCAATCCAGCCGCGCATGCCCTGGGTACAGGCCCAGACAAAGGCAAAGAATCCCTTGGGCGGAACCTTGGGCTCCTGGCCGGGATAGGGGGCTACCTGTTTTTCAAAAAATCGGAACAAGATGGAAATACTCCCGTGTCATGCTTGTGGCATATCTTGTCCCCATGGTAGGGGAGTGCCCTGGTTTGGTGTCAAGCGGACTCGATGACCGCTTGTCCCATGGGCCATTGGCATGGGCCGATGAGCGCGCGGCGAACTCGGGCTATGCGCGAGGTGTGCGGCGGGCATGAAAAACGCCGCATCTTGTGCGGCGTGGCAGGAAAGCGCGCGGCGCGATCAGGCGTTGGGCAGGAAGCCTTCCACCGACAGATAGCGCTCGCCCGTGTCGTAAGCAAAGCCCAGCACCCTGGCGCTGGGCGGCAGCTCTGGCAGCTTCTGGGCAATGGCGGCCAGCGTGGCGCCCGAGGAGATGCCGACCAGCAGGCCTTCCTCGCGAGCGGCGCGGCGCGCGTATTCGCGTGCGGGCTCGGCTTCCACCTGGATCACGCCGTCGAGCAGGCTGACGTCCAGATTCTTGGGCACAAAGCCGGCGCCAATACCCTGGATGGGGTGGGGCGCGGGCTGACCGCCGGAGATCACGGGCGAGGCCGCGGGCTCCACCGCATAGACCTTGAGGTTGGGAAACTTGGCCTTGAGCACCTTGGCCACGCCGGACAGGTGACCGCCCGTGCCCACGCCGGTGATGAAGGCGTCGAGGCCGTCGGGGAAGTCGCGCAGGATTTCCTGGGCCGTGGTGGCCTCATGCACGGCCACGTTGGCGGGGTTCTCGAATTGCTGGGGAATCCAGGCTCCGGGCGTCTGGGCGGCCAGTTCCTGGGCGCGGGCGATGGCGCCCTTCATGCCTTTTTCCTTGGGAGTCAGGTCAAAGGATGCGCCATAGGCCAGCATCAGGCGGCGGCGCTCGATGCTCATGCTCTCGGGCATGACCAGGACCAGCTTGTAGCCCTTGACGGCCGCGACCAGGGCCAGGCCCACACCGGTGTTGCCGCTGGTGGGCTCGATGATGACACCACCGGGTTTGAGCGCGCCGGATCTCTCGGCGTCTTCCACCATGGACAGCGCAATACGATCCTTGATGGAGCCACCTGGGTTGCTGCGCTCGGACTTGATCCAGACGTTGGTATTGCTGCCGAACAGACGGTTGATGTGAATGACGGGCGTGTCGCCAATCGTTTGCAGAATGTTGTCAGCTCTCATCGGACCTCCGCGAATAAGGGGTGGTGGGACAGTGGATCGCAGCGCAGGATGTCTGCGCAGACACAGAGCATTGTGCACGCAAGCGTTCTGCGAATGGGCTATATCGATATGACCCGAAAAGTGGGCAAGGCAGCGGGCGGTGATTAACATCGCCCCATGAATCTACGGTTTCTGGAAACCTTTGTGCTGCTGGCCGAGCTGCGCAACTTCCGCATGACGGCCGAGCGGCTGTTCACCACACAGGCTGCCGTCTCCAGTCGCATCGCCACGCTGGAGCAGGAGTTCGGCGTGCGCCTGTTCGACCGCGGCGTGCGCGAGGTCACGCTCACGGCCGACGGCGCCAAGGCCCTGGTGCATGCCGAGCGCATGCTCAGGCTGATGCGCGAGATGCGCGAGGACATGCTGGACAAGCAGGCCTATGCGGGCGTGATCCGCATCGGCGCCATCGAATCCATCGTGCACAGCTGGTTCCCCGACTTTCTCGCGCTGCTGCAGCAGCGCTATCCGCGCCTGCAGGTGGAGATCGCCTGCGACACCACCATCCATATGTCGGAGCAACTGCTCAAGGGCCAGCTCGATGTCTCGCTGCAGGCCAAGCCCGTGTCCGGCGGTGCCATTGCCAATCTGTCGCTGGGCGAGTTCGCCATGGCCTGGGTGGGCAGCCCCAAGCTGGGCATAGGCGACGAGACCCTGAGCCTGGCCGAGCTGGCGGCTTTTCCCATCATGAGCTTTGCGCGCGGCTCCGAGCCGTATGCGGTGATCGAGCAGCTGTTCAGCGCCGAAGGCAACGCCTCGCCGCACATGAACTGCATTGCCTCGGTGGCGACCATGATCCGCGTGGTCTGCGACGGCCTGGGCGTGGCGGCCGTGCCGCCGGCCATCATCCAGCGTGAGCTGGCCGAGCAGCGCCTGCGCCTGCTGCGCGTGGATCGCGAGTTCCCCTCGCTGCCGCTGGTGGCCTGCTGGCGCAACGATCACCAGAACCCGCTGGCTGAAACCGTGGTGCGCGCCGCCGAAGAGGTGGCCACGGCGTTTGCGCTGAACCACGGCCAGGCCGTGGCGCGGCTGCCGGGCGCCCGTCTGGCAGGGGACGCTTAAAGCGCAGGAGCAGGCACAGCTGGTGCTGGCACCAATGCCTGCCGAGCCTGGGGGTGTGCCTCATACTGAATAAAAAAGGAGCTGCTACCGCCTGTTGCATATAGATTTCAGAGTGTTTTCTGTCTGAAATCGTTTGCAGTAAAGCGTTAGCAGCTCCTATTTTTTACTCGGCAATCAGGCTTGGGCGAGCAAGGCCTCGACGGCCAGTGCCACCGACAGCAGGCGTTGGTCCTGAGCGGCCGTGCCGGCCAGGCTCAGGCCCACGGGCGCTTCGCCCGGGCGGTGGCAGGGCAGGGACACCGCGCAGCCGTCGAGGAAGTTGATCAGCGTGGGATTGCGCAGCATCAGCCCGTTGGCCGCGAAATAGGCTTCGTCGCTGGCCTCAAGCTCGGCAATCTTGGGCGCGATCACGGGCACCGTGGGCATGAGCATCAGGTCGTGATCGGCCATCTGCGCCTGGACGCGGGCAATCCACTGCTGGCGGCGCGCCAGCAGCTCGATATAGTCGGCCGCGCTGATGTCCTTGCCGCGCAGAATGCGCGTGCCCACGCGCGGATCGTATTCGGCCAGGCGGCCGGCGCCGGCGATATGGCTGCGGTGCCAGGCCCAGGCCTCGGCGGCGGTGAAGCCGCCCTTGGCATTGATCTGCGCAAGCTCGGAGAAGGGCGGCACCACGGCCTCGGTGATCTGCACGCCGGCCGCGTACAGCAGCGACAGCGCACGCTGCCAGGCCGCGGCCACGGCGCTGTCCATGCCGTCCAGCACCACATTCGTGGGCGTCAGCAGGCGCAGGCCCTGCAGCGAGGCCGCGCGCAGTTCGCCCTGCGATTCGCCCGACAGCACCGCGTCCAGCGCGGCGCAGCAGCGCACGCTGGGCGCCAGCGGTCCGATGGAGTCCAGATTGGCAGACAGCGGCAGCACGCCCTGCATGGGCACGCGGCGCGCCGTGGGCTTGAAGCCGGTCAGGCCGCACAGCGCCGAGGGAATGCGCACCGAGCCGCCGGTGTCCGAGCCGATGGCGGCCAGCGCCATGCCGTCGGTCACCGAGATGGCCGCGCCCGAGGACGAGCCGCCGGGAATGCGGCCGCCGTCGTTTTCCCGCTGCCAGGGATTGCGCGGCGTGCCGTAGTGCGGATTCAGCCCCAGGCCCGAGTAGGCGAACTCGGTCATATTGGTCGTGCCCACGATGACCGCGCCCGCGCGGCGCAGGCGCTGCACGACTTCGGCCGTCTGCGTGGCGGGTGCGGCATCGGCCAGCAGCCTGGAGCCGCCCAGCGTGGGGTGGCCCGCGATGTCGAACAGATCCTTGACCGAGATGGGCAGGCCTTCGAGGGGCGAGCGTGCCAGGCCAGCCGCGCGCAGCGCATCGCTGGCGCGGGCTTCGGCCAGGGCCTGCTCGGGCAGCACGCGGGTGAACACGCGCGGGCCTTCGCCTTGCGTGGCGCGCTCCAGTGCCTGCTCGGCCAGTTGCACGGCGCTGGTCTGGCCTTGGGCCAGGCGCTCGGAGACCTGGTCCAGGCGGGGAGAGACTGACGTCATGGGTAGCTCCGTGTTCAGGCGACGATGTCCAGCAGCTCACTGCGGTAGCGGTGGCGGATGCTGCGCTGGCTGCGCGGGTCGTACAGCTCCATGGCGAACTGCGTGGCAGGGCGTATGCCGCCGATGGCGGCCATGGTGCCGCAGGTCATGCCACTGCCTTCGGGCAACTGGCTCTGGCCGCCGGTGTAGCGCGCGATCAGGTCCTGGGGCGTGCGCAGGCTGGCCAGCGTGCCTTCCTGGTACAGCACTTCGCGGCCGTCCTCCACGATCCAGGAGCGCAGGATCAGCTCGTCCCAGTGGCCGGCCACATCGGCGAAGCGCCAGGCCTGAGTGGCCACGGGCTTGATGCAGGCCTGCTTGGAGAAGGCAACGCTATAGGCTTCGAGCTTGCGGTCGGTGTGGTCCGAGGCCAGGCTCACGAACATCTCGCCGCCATGGCTGAAGACGAAGACCTCGGCCTCGCCCGAGGAGTCCGGGCCGAGCACTTGCAGCGTGCTGCTCTGGCTCAGCTGGTTGCTGGCGATGCGGTAGTACAGCGGCACGGCGCTGGGGCGCGGAATGCCGAGCGCGGCCAGCTCCTCGATGTGGTGCTCGATGGCCGCATGGTCGCGTCCGGCCCAGCCGGCGACGATCAGGGTGTCGAAGATGGGGGCCAGGGTCTGGCCTTCGGGGGTGGTGAATTGCAGTTGCATGGCGGAAAGCTCAAAAAGGGGAAGGCGGGGCCTTGGCCCCGCATGGCGGCGCTGCGCAGGCAGCGTCAGGAGGTCACTGCTTCTTGACGAAGAGCACGACCAGGAAGGCGGCGAGGAACTCCAGCGCGGCCACGAAGTACAGCCCCGAGGACAGCGAGCCGGTGCTGGTCTTGAGCGCGCCGATCATGTAGGGCGCCACAAAGCCGGCCAGGTTGCCAACGGAGTTGATGAGGGCGATGCCGCCGGCGGCCGCCGTGCCGGCCAGAAAGGCCGAGGGAATGGACCAGAACACGGGGAAGGCGGCGAGGATGCCGACGGAGGCCAGCGTCAGCGCGCACAGGGCCAGCACGGCGTTGTGCAGGAACATGCCGGTCAGGATCAGGCCTGCTGCGGCGATCAAGGCGGCGATGGCGCTGTGCATGCGGCGCTCGCCGGTCTTGTCCGAATGCATGCCGTTCCAGACCATGGCCAGCGTGCCCGCGAGAAACGGAATGGCCGAGATCAGACCGATCTGCAGATTGTTCTGGATGCCGATCTCCTTGATGATGGACGGCGACCAGAAGGCGATCGTGGCGTTGCCGCTGACGATGCAGAAGTACACGGCAGCGCACAGCCAGACGCGGTAGTTGCGGCAGGCATCGGCGAAGGAATGCTGCTTGTGGCCTTGCTGGCTTTCCTCGGCCACGGCGGCGCTGACGGCGCGCTGCTCGGCTGCGCTCAGCCACTTGGCGTTCTCGGGTTTCTCGGGCAGCCAGGCCAGCACGAAGAAGCCGGCGATCACCGAGGGAATGCCTTCAAGAATGAACAGCCATTGCCAGTTGGCCAGATGGCCCACGTCCTGCATGCCGTTCATGATGGCGCCTGCGATCGGGCCGCCCACGGCGCCGGCGATGGCGAACGAGGTCATGAACAGGCCGTTGATGCGGGCGCGGTGGCGGGCCGGGAACCAGTAGGTCAGATACAGCACCACACCGGGGAAGAAGCCCGCCTCGACCACGCCCAGGATGAAGCGCAGCACATAGAACATGGTGGGCGTGGTCACATAGGCCATGGCCATGGACGCCACGCCCCAGAGGATGGTGATGCGCGCCAGTGTCTTGCGTGCGCCGATCTTCTCCAGCAGCAGGTTGCTGGGCACTTCGAACAGGAAGTAGCCGATGAAGAAGATGCCGGCACCCAGGCCGTAGACAGCCTCGCTGAACTGCAGGTCCTGCAGCATCTGCAGCTTGGCGAAGCCGACGTTGACGCGGTCTATCCAGGCCAGGACAAAGAGAAAGACCAGAAAGGGGATCAGGCGCCAGGTGATCTTGCGGTAGGTGGCGTCCATGTCGGGGTGCGCGTGCGCACCGGCATGGCCGGCAAGAGGGTGGGTGGCGGAAGCCGGGCTGCTCATGGGAGTCTCCTGTATGCGAAAGTGCAGCGGGCACATGGGGCGCTTTTGCTGGCGCTCCTGTGTGTCTTGGAACAGTGGAATGCGGCGCGGGCCGGTGTTCCTGTGGCGGCAGTATCGAAAGGCAGCGAGGGGCTGTCCAACAAGAAATTCTGAGCGGCCCTGAATGCAAATTCTTATGAGCAGAGGTGGTGCGGGCTGTGCACCGGCATGAGGCAGGCGTGCACCGATAAGGCGCGGGAAAACCCTAGGATCTATGCGCGCCGGATCGCGCTGCCGGGCCGCTCAAAACCCCGGTCGGCGCCTGGTGCCGGAGATTGCTGATTGATTCACATCAAGTCCTGGGGAGATGGTGTTTCCCCTCGGGCCTGCAATCGGGAACAATGAGGCAAAGTCTGTTTGAGGGAGGACTGCTCTTGCTCACGTTCAACACAATTCTGGTGCTGCTGGGGGTCTGTTGCGTAGGCCTGCTGGTCGGCTTTTCCTGGCGCGAGCAGCGCTGGGGCCCCTGGGTCATGCTGGTGTTCGTGGTGAGTCTGCTGTCGCTGATGAGCTACGCGATTCTCAATCTGCTGCTTTAGCACCGCAGGCCAGGGAAGGCCGCGCGCGCAGCGGGGCCTTCCAGAGCTCGGCCAGCAGCAGACCGGCAATCGTCATGATGCCGCCCACGGCGTGGTAGCCCGCCAGGGGCTCGTTCAGGGTGAATGCCGCGATCAGGGCGGTGAAGACCGGGATCAGATTGAAGAACATGCTCGATCGCCCGGGCCCCAGCGTCTGCACCGCCTTCATCCACAGCAGCGGCGCGGCGATGGAGGCCATGATGCCGGCGTAGCCCACCAGCGGCAGGTTGCTGGCGTCAAGCCCGGTCTTGGGCGAGAAGAGATACAGCGGGAACTGCACGACCACGGCAACCAGCACCTGCAGATACAGCAGCTGCACCGTGGCTAGGCGCGGCATGGGCCAGCGCTTGAGCAGGATGTTGTAGACCGCATAGGCCAGCATGGCCAGGAACATCATGGCGTCGCCCAGGTTCAGGCCCTCGGAAGCCAGATGGCTGAGCCGGCCCGATGAAACCACCAGCGCGACTCCCACAATGGCCAGCAACGAACCCCAGATGCCGCCATGCGTCAGCGGCTGGCCCAGCATGAACACGGCCAGGGCCAGCACCAGCATGGGCGTGAGCGAGCCGATGATGCCCATGTGCGTGGCCGTGGTGAAGTGGGCGGCGTAGTAGGCCAGGCTTTGGTAGATGACCATGCCCAGCACGCCCAGCACGACGATCCGTGGCAGCAGGGGCTTGATGTCGGCGCGCTGGCGCCAGATCGAGGGCAGGACGAAGGGCGTGAAAAGCACGGCCGCCACCAGCCAGCGGAAGAACCCGATCTCGGCCGCGCTGATGCTGTCTGCGGCCAGCTTGCTGACCACGGTGTTGACCGACCAGATCAGCACCGCGCCCAGTGGTAATAGGTATGCACCCATATGAAACTCCTTGAGGTGCTTATGATGCGCTTGACGTATTTGAAGCGCATTGCTGATTTCAGACATTTCATAACTCAAGCCGGACGAACCCATGCCCGCCTCTGCCCCGACTCCCGGCCCGGCCGCCAAGCGGTATGCCGTACAGATACTGGACACCGACAAAGTGCCTGGCAGCTATTACTTCCGCTATGACGAGTTCGGCGAACACAGCGAGGCCCCGTCGCACAGCCACCGCTGGGGGCATCTGAACTATGCGGCCCACGGCAGCCTGAACATGGATGTGCCCAGCGGTCATATCCTGTGCCCGCCGCAGCATGGGGTGTGGATTCCGCCTGGCGTGGTGCACAGCTGCTATCTGCAGCATGCGGTGCAGTACCGCTCCGTCTATCTGGCCCCCGATCTGTGTGCGGACCTGCCGCAGACGGCGGGCTGCATGCGCCTGGGACCTATCGTCAAAGCCGTGCTGGCGGACTTTGGTGCCAGGGGCGTGCAGATCCCGGTGACGGACGCCGATCTGCGGCTGGCCCGGGTGGTGCATGACCAGTTGCGAGCCACGCCGCTGGAGCTGAGCTTTCTGCCCGTGGCCCGGCATCCCGCGCTGGTGCAGGTGCTGGACGCCATGCAGTCGCGCCCCGACGACCACCGTAGCCTGGCCGAATGGGCCGAGACCGTGCACATGACGGAACGAACCCTGGCCCGCCACTGCCAGCGCGAGCTGGGCATGAGTCTGGGGGAATGGCGCCAGCGCATGCGCTATCTGCAGGCGATCGACGCGCTGGAGGCCGGCCACACCGTGCAGCGCATCGCCTATGACATGGGTTACAGCACGCCATCGGCCTTTATTGCGATGTTCCAGCGCGAATCAGGCCTGCCGCCCGAGCAGTTCAGGCGCGAGTTCTGTGCAAGTTCTTTCTGAACGCGGGATAATGCGCGCCGTGAAGTGCGCCAGACCGCCGCTGGTACTAGCCGAAAGGCCAACGCTTGCGTTGGGTCGAAAGACCGTACTGGAGGAACGTCCGGACTGCATAGGGCGGCGTAGCAGCTAACAGCTGTCCACCGTGAGGTGAGGATCAGAGCAACAGAGACGAGTCTGGCAGGAGTGCCGCAAGGCAGACCAACCAGGGTGAAACGGGCAATCTCTACGCGCAGCAATACCAAGTAGGCACACGTTGACGGGGCCCCCGGAGTGTGCGGGTAGGTAGCACCGAGCCATCAGGCGACTGATGGCCAAGATTAATGGCGGTCACATGGCGGGCAACCGTTGTGCACAGAATCCGGCTTATCGGCGCACTTCACACTTTCTTCCTCGGCCGGGCACAGCACCGGCGAATCCCCGGCATTCACTCCACCATCAGCGCGAACAACTGGTGGCGGTGGTGGATATCGAGCCGCGCAAAGGCGCGGTTGCGATAGGTCTTCACGGTGGCTGCGCTCAGCCCGAGATCGGCCGCAATGCCGTCCTGGGTCATGCCGCGCAGCAGGCGCAGGCAGACCTCGAGTTCACGCGCCGTCAGACCCGGTGCCAGCTCGCGCAGTCGAGCCGGCCATCTCTCATCTCCGGCAGCCATGTCCGCCGTCAGCGCCAGGTGCTTGTGCGTCAGAGCCATCAGGGCGCTGGACAGGTCCGCGAAGTCGCTCAGATGCCGGTCGGCAAAGGGTTTCTGGTGCGCATGGCGATAGAGGTTGACGGCAAACACCGAGCCGTCGGCACCGGGCTCGGCAATCGAGATGCGCTCAGCCACGCCATGCGCGTCATACACGCACTGGCGATGCAAGGGCGTGACCTCGTTGGCCTGCACATGGACCAGATTGCGCGCGCCTGGTGTATGCATATGTCCGGGCCATTCCTGGCCCCAGCTTCTGTCCTCGTGCTGGGGTCCCGAGAGATAGGCGCTCCAGCACTGGCGCGTGGTGTCCGCAATGCCCTGGGAGGCCGATAGAAACAGCCGCGGCCGGTAGCTGCCGATGCGATACACCGACAGCGAGGCCGTGGGCGCGATGGCGCTCAGCTGCTCCAGCGCGGTCTGGGCAAAGCAGCTCTGTCCCAGATGTTCCACCAGACCGGCCAGCAAGGCGCTGGCCTGGGCCATGCCGCTGGCCTGGGCCATATCACTGGCCGGCATGGCGTCAGTCGTCGAAGGTAGCTTCCAGGTTCTCATCGGTGTGTCTTGGCGTGGGCTGTCATCTTCTTGGGGGACAGCGAAATCTTCAACAGTGCTTACGCTCATGTCCCTGTGCCTAGACATCGCAAGGAGAGCAATGCTGTCGCCAAACCATGATTTCCAGATTGCCGCTCCAGGGCTGCGCCACTTTGCCGAATTTCGCGTGCAGGTGGGGCCGGCGCAGGAGGTGGGAGAAACGACACGTGGCTTGCGGCGTGTGATTCCCATCGTCGGCGGCCAGGTGCAGGGAGAGGACTGGTCGGCGCGTGTGCTGCCGGGCGGGGCCGACTTCCAGCTGCTGGTCAGCGAGGAAGTGGCCGAGCTGGACGCGCGCTATGTCATCGAAACCGACGGCGGCGATCTGATCTATGTGAGCAACCATGCCTTGCGCACCGGGCCGGCCGAGCTCATGCAGCGTCTGCGCCGCGGCGAGAGCGTCGATCCCTCGGCGATCTACTTTCGCTGTGCGCCGCGCTTTGAAACGGCCTCCAAGCGCTTTGCCTGGCTGGGGCAGCGCCTGTTCGTGGGTGCGGGAGCGCGCTTTCCGGAGCACGTCGTCATGCGGTTTTTCGAAGTGCTGTGAAACAGCATCGCAACAAGGAGACAAAAACATGAAAGTACTGCAAGCCCAGAACCAGCCCGGACCCGCTTTAGAACGTGTTCACGATCTCTACGCAGCCGCGTTGGAGCGCAATCGGGATGAGTTCGAAGCGATGGCTCGCCGCTTGCACCGGGGTGCAAGCAAGAGTCAGCGCGCAGCAAATCGCCCGATTGCGCTCCAACCCTGCGGGACAGCGGCTTTGCGGGCGGTCTGCGGCGTTGCGAATCCTCGCAATAGCGCGGCTATTGCTGCGGTATCGCGCCTTGCATCCCATCCCGCAAAGCCTCTGTCGCGGCACGAGGAAATCGTGAACACGTTCTTGGCACGGGCCTGGCGACGTCGGCTGCTGGCCCTGGCACTGCTGGCCGGCGGCAGTGCAGCCCTGGGCGTCGCTCAGGCCCAGACGGCTTATCCGAGCAAGACGGTGCGCATGATCGTGGGCTTTCCGGCGGGCACGGGACCCGATGTAGTGGCCCGGCTGCTGGCACAGAAGCTTTCCGAAGCATGGGGCGGCGTGGGCGTGGTGGTGGACAACAAGCCCGGTGCCGCCGGCCTGATCGCAGCCAGCGAGGCGGCGCGTGCACCGGCCGACGGCTACACCATCATGCTGGCCGAGACCGGACAGCTCAGCATTGCGCCCAATACCTACCAACGACTTGCCTACCAACCGCGCAAGGATTTCGCCCCCGTCAGCCAGGTGGTGAGTTCCGACTTCGTGCTGCTGGTCAATCCCGAAAAGGTCAAGGCGCGCAACGTCAGGGACTTTGTGGCCTGGACCCGGCAGCAAAACGGCTTGTTCATGGCCACTTTCGGAGCGGGCACGCCGGGGCATTTCGGGGCCTATATGTTTGGCGATGCCGTGCAGTCCAAACCCGAGGTGGTGCACTACAAGAGCACTTCGGATGCCTTGAGCGGCATTTTCAGCGGCGATGTGCAGGGCGTGTTCGCTTCCTCCGGCATGGCGATCCCGCAGGTGCGTGCCGGCAAGCTGGTGGCCCTGGGAAGCACGGGCAGCGCGCGTGTGGAGCAGTTGCCCGAGTTGCCGACCATGAAGGAGCAGGGCTTTGGCAACCTGGAGTTCAGCTCCTGGTTCGGCATCGTGGCGCCCGCCAGGACACCCGCGGACGTGGTGAGCAAGCTCAATGCCGATCTGCTCAAGGTCCTGCAATCGGGCGACGGCAGGGCGCGGCTGCAGGAGGCAGGCTTCAGGGTCACGGGCACCAGTGCGCAGCAGTTTGCCGACATCATTGCTGCCGATACCGTCAAATGGGGCAAGGCAGTGGCTGCGACGGGCTTCAAGGCGGATTGAGCGGGCCGGCGCGTGCCGCGGCCGAGTCCGGTTGGCGGCACGCGAAGGCCGTTCCGCTCAGAACCTTTCCCAGGGCATCAGATAGCGCCACTGACCCTCGGGTACCTTGGCCAGCGAGACGCGGCCAAGGCGCAGCCGGCGCATGCTGACCACCGTCAGGCCGATGGCGGCGCACATTTTCTCGATCTCTTCGGGCGCAATGCCCTTGAGAGCGAAGCGCAGATGGCTTTCGCTTTGCCAGCTGACATGGCAGGGAGGCATGCGGCGATGGCCGTTGCCACCGGGAATGGGCAGACCTTCGTACAGGATCTCCAGGCCATCTTCAATGATCTGGCCCTCCACGCCGACGATGATTTCCTGCTCCAGCCAGATGCCTTCCTCGGCCAGCTTGCGTGCCACGCGCTTGTCCTGGGTGTAGACGATGAGACCGCTGGCAGGCAGCGGAATCGTCAGAAACGACTCCAGATTCCTGAAGTGATGGTCCAGCACCAGCTGGGGCATGGGCGTGTCCAGCTTGGCCTTGGTGTCCTCGCTCAGCAGCGAATGCGCGCTGCGCACGCGGCCATAGGCCGGGCCCTGGGTCATGCCCGCGGGCTTGTTCATCAGGATGGTGACGGGCGGAATGGCTTCAGGCTTGGCATCCTTGCGCAGGATCACCACCTGGTCGGGGCGCACACGGGTTTCGGGCACTTGCACCACTTTGCCGTCCACCTGGACATTGCCCGCGACGATATGGAGCTCGGCCTCGCGGCGCGAGCATTGTTCTTGCTCTGCCAGGCGCTTGGCCAGGCGGATGCTTTCTTGTTCAGGCAGGGATTCAGACATGGCAAGAGCTTAATGCTCCGGCCATGTCCTAGTTGTCCACAGGTCTAGCGCGGCGCTTGCGGCGCGCTATCGGCCCAGGCAGAGCTTCTGGATGCGTTCCACATGCGCCAGCAGCGATTGCTGGGCCACGGGCCACAGCGCTTGCGGCGTGTCGGCATAGGCAATCGCCACCCAGTCCTGAATGCTGCCGTCCGGCTTGGTGCGCATGGCCTGATGCACCTTGGCCTCGCGCGCCAGGCGGTGGGCCTTGAGGCGGGTGATCTGGTGCGCAGCAAAGCCCAGCACGTAGCCGTGGGCGGGCAGGATGTAGCGAATGTCGTACGCCAGACACAGGGAGTGCAGCCGGTCCAGCGAATCGAGGTAATCGATCATATTGCCGTCCGGCGGGCTGATGACGGTGGTGCTGCCATTGAGGATGTGATCGCCGCTGAATAGCAGCGCGTCCTCCTCCAGCACAAAGCACAGGTGGTTGGCCGCGTGGCCGGGCGTGAAGACGGCTTGCAGCGTATGCGTGATTTCGCCTTCTTCTCCTTGTCCGCTAAGTGTGATGCGCTCTCCGTCCTGCAGCGTCACCTCGGGTCGGAAGCGGCTGTTGGCACGTGCCGTGGGCGCAGACGGCAGGCCCATGATGGGGGGGCTGGCATGGCCGGAGAGCAGGACCATGGCCTGCAGCGGCGCGGCACCCGGCGAGTGATCGGGGTGGGAATGGGTGCACACGATGTAGCGGATATCGCCGCCGGCGGCATCGTGCAGGCGCTGCAGATGTTCGGCATCGTTCGGTCCGGGGTCGATGGCGATATAGCCGGTGTGCGCATCGCCGACCAGATAGCTGTTGGTGCCGGGGCCGGTCATCATGCCGGGGTTGGGGGCCGTCAGGCGCATCAGGTTCTTGCGCAGCGGCACGGCTTTTTCAAACTGCCAGTCGAGATGGTGGGCGGCCTGGCCGTCGGGGTGGACCATCTCCAGTTCGCCGTAAGCCGTATCGGTTTCCAGCTGTCTTGTGTCCTGCCCCTTGAGATAGCCCGCACGAGGGTGGGCGTGCCATAGCGGCTTTTCACCCTGCAGGGCATCCAGCACGGCTTGCGTGTCGGCATAGCCCGTCAGGCGCTGCAAGGTGCGCTGGGTGGGGAAGAGGATGAACAATTCCTTTTCCTCGAAGCGCTGCAGGGCTTGCTGGGGGCGGATCCAGGTGGGCTCGAACTGCTCGGTCTCGTCGGCCACCGCTGTTTGGCCCTCGGGCATGCGGGCCACGAAAAACGGCACGTTGAAGCGCTTTGCCAGGTTCAGCGGCGCCGTCCAGTGGGCCAGATACCAGAGCTGATCCACGGCCAGGCTCCAGCCGCGCGCGCGGCATTGCTCGTACAGCGATGCCTTGCGGTCCAGCTGCTCGACTTCGGCCGCAGGCACGGGCCGGCCGGCCTGGTCATAGGCCAGCAGGATGCCCAGCTCCTCAAACGTTTCGCGAATGCCTGCCAATGCCTGTGTGATGCGGCCGGTGCCGGCAATCTCCGCCATGGATGGACGAACCCGCGCCAGCGCATGGTTGGCAGGGGTCGCGTCCTGATCCTCGAGGCCTCCGCCGGGGAACACATAGGCATTGGCAAAAATACCCTGATCGGCGCGCCGCGTCATCAGCACCTCGAAACCGTTGCCGTCGGCGCAATCGCGCAGCAACAGCAAGGTCGAGGCGTCACGCGTGGGCACCGGTTCGCGCTGGGGCAGAAGGAGCTGGCTGGGACGGGGCTGGCTGGTTGATGTCATGAGGTCACATTATGCGAAGTCGCAGGCTTCGTGCCTGTCACGCCCGGACTAGTTGTGCACTACAGCTCCCGAATCGGGGAAAGCACTGAGAGCAAACTCCTGAGGATGTCTTGCATTTAGTTATTTGAAATAACAATAATGATGCAAAAGGAATGGTTATGACTCATAAAGAAATTGCAGTGGAATTCCGTGGCGAAGCCGAACAGGTTGCCGTCATTCGCCTGATGCGCGCTGCCAAGCGCAATGCCTTGTCCGATGGACTGGTGCTGGGTCTGCGCGATGTGTTCATGAATCTGCCCGCCAGCGTGCGCGCGGCGGTGGTGGATGGCGATGGCCCGCATTTCTGCGCCGGCCTGGACCTGAGCGAGCTCAGCGAGCGCGACGCGGCCCAGGGCGTTCTGCATTCGCGCATGTGGCATGAGGCCTTGCGTCAGGTGCAGTTCGGCGCGGTGCCCGTGGTCGCCGCCCTGCATGGCGCCGTGGTGGGCGGCGGTCTGGAGCTGGCCAGTGCCTGTCATATCCGTGTGGCCGACAGCAGCACCTTCTATGCCTTGCCTGAAGGCTCGCGCGGCATTTTTGTCGGCGGCGGCGGCTCGGTGCGCATCCCGCGCCTGATCGGCGCGGCGCGCATGGCAGACATGATGTTCACGGGCCGTGTGTACAAGGCCGAAGAAGGCGAGCGCGTGGGTCTGTCGCAGTATCTGGTGCCAGAAGGACATGCGCTGGACAAGGCTGTGGAGCTGGCGCTGCGCATTGCCGAAAACGCCCCCATGACCAATTACGCGCTCATGCATGCGCTGCCCCGGATTGCCGATCAGCCCGCCGATCAGGGTCTGATGACCGAAGCTCTGATGGCCGCCGTGGCGCAGAGCGCGCCAGAAGCCAAGTTCCGTTTGCAGGAATTTCTGTCCGGGCGGGCCGCCAAGGTCAGCAAGGACTGAAGGCAAGCCAAAAAACAACGCTGTGGAGACAAAGACAATGCAGGAGACAGACACAGCCATGCAGGCTCTGGGCCAGGTGGCAGAGGGGGGCAGGCCCCGCTACCGCGAGCTGGAGTTCGGCGTGCGCAGCATCCGGGTCAGGGAAGCGGGCGACGGCACTTTCTACGTGCGCTCCGATCAGGAGCTGGCAGGGCATGCAGCGCGCATGACGGACAGGCTGGTGCACTGGGCGCAGACCACGCCGCAGCAGACCTTCATCGCCCAGCGGCAGCGATTGGCGGACGGCAGCACAGGAGACTGGCAACGCATCAGCTATGCCCAGACGCTGGCTGCGGCACGCGGCATTGCGCAGGCACTGGCGGACAGAAGACTCTCGGCAGAGCGTCCCGTCATCATCCTTAGCGAGAACGACCTGGACCATGCCATGCTGGCCATGGGCTGCCTCTATGCGGGCGTGCCCTATTGCTCGGTCTCCACGGCCTACTCCCTGGTCAGCACCGATTACGCCAAGCTACGCCATGTGGTCGATACGCTCACGCCCGGCCTGATCTTTGCGGCCGATGCGGCGCGCTATGACAAGGCGGTACGCGCCGTGCTGCCCGAGGGCTGTGAGGTGGTGTACCGCAAGCCGGCCGTCGAGGCCGCGAGCTGCACCTTGTTTGCCGACCTGCTGGCGACCGAGCCCACAACTGCAGTGGATGTGGCCATGCAGGCCACCGGGCCCGACACCATCACCAAGTTCCTGTTCACCTCGGGATCGACCAAGCTGCCCAAGGCCGTCATCAACACCCACGGAATGTGGTGCGCCAACCAGCAGCAGATTGCCCAGACCATGCCCGATATGGTCCAAGGCCCGCCCGTGCTGGTGGACTGGCTGCCCTGGAACCACACTTTTGGCGGCAACAAGAACATCGGCCTCGCGCTCTACCATGGCGGCACGGTCTACATCGACGAAGGCAAGCCGACGGCGACGGGCATTGCCGAGACGCTGCGCAATCTGCGCGAGCTCTCACCCACCGTTTACTTCAACGTACCCACCGGCTTTGAATACATCGCCCGCGCCATGGAGAGCGATGCGCAGCTGCGCCGCAGCCTGCTCAAGCGCGTCAGGCTGTTCTTCTATGCCGGAGCCTCTCTGGCGCAGCCCGTCTGGGATAGCCTGCACCGCACGCAGGAGGCCGAGTGCGGCGAGCGCATCGTGATGGGAACCGGCCTGGGCATGACCGAGTCCTCGCCATCGGCCCTGTTCATCAACCGTCCCGATGTGCGCTCCGGAGACCTGGGCGTACCGGTGCCGGGTCTGGAGCTCAAGCTGGCGCCCGTGGATGGCAAGCTGGAGGTCCGCTATCGCGGGCCGAACGTCACGCCCGGCTACTGGCGCGCGCCCGAAGCCACGGCAGAGGCATTTGACGAGGACGGATTCTTCCGCACCGGCGACGCTGTGCAGTGGCGCGACCCGCAGGATAGAGACCAGGGTCTGCGCTTCGATGGCCGCATTGCCGAAGACTTCAAGCTGGCCACGGGCACATTCGTCAACGTGGGGCCGCTGCGCGCGAAGATCATTCACGCAGGCGCGCCCTATATCCAGGACGTGGTGCTGACCGGCCTGGATCGCAAGGAGGTCGGTGCCATCGTTTTCGGGACCCCGGCCTGTGCGGCCTTAAGCGGCCTGGCCGCGGGAGCGACGCTGGAGCAGATCATGCACAGCGAGCCGGTGCAGCAGCATCTGCAGGCGGTCCTTAACGAGCTGGCGCAGACGGCAACCGGCAGCGCCACCCGCATTGCGCGTGCAGTGGTGGCGATCAAGCCGCCATCGCTGGACCTGGGCGAAGTCACGGACAAGGGCTCCATCAACCAGCGTGCCGTGCTCCAGCACCGTGCCGATGTGGTGAGCGGCCTGTATGACGAAACGCTGGCCCTGATCCTGAAGCCGAATCTCTGAGCCCGTACCGGCTTGAGCCCGACAACAGGAAGCGCAAGCAGCTTTTGAAAGGATAGTGATATGCAAGTTCAGGATCAGATTGCCATCGTGACCGGGGGAGCCTCGGGCCTGGGCGAAGCCACGGCGCGTGCGCTGGCTGCCGCAGGGGCCAGGGTTGCCGTGCTGGATCGTCAGATCGACAAGGCCAAGGCGGTGGCTGCCGATATCGGCGGACTGGCGCTGGAGTGCGATATCTGCGATGCGGCCAGCGTCACGGCTGCGCTGGATTCCGTTCGCGAGCAATGGGGCGGCGATGCACGCATTCTCATGAATGTGGCCGGCATCGGGACGGCCAAGCGCGTGATCGGCCGCGATGGCGAGCCCGCACCGCTGGAAGACTTTGAGCGCGTGATTCGCGTCAACCTCATTGGCAGCTACAACATGACGCGGCTGTTTGCCGCACGCTGCGCCAAGTTGGCGGCGCTGGAGGATGGCGCCCGTGGCGTGATTCTCTATACCGCCTCGGTGGCAGCCTTTGACGGTCAGGTGGGCCAGCAGGCCTACAGCGCATCCAAGGGCGGACTGGTCGGCATGACGCTGCCCATGGCGCGTGATCTGGCCCAGCATGGCATTCGCGTCTGTACCGTGGCGCCAGGCTTGTTCGCCACGCCGTTGATGAAGGAACTGCCCGAGCCGGTCCAGCAGTCGCTGGCGGCGTCCATTCCCTTTCCTTCGCGCCTGGGCAAGCCTTCGGAGTTTGCCGATCTGGCCGTGCATATCGTGCACAACGATCATCTCAATGGCGAGGTGATTCGCCTGGATGGTGCACTGCGCATGGCTCCGCGCTGAGACAGGGTGGGCTGGTGACAGCCCGTTTGTTTGCTATCGAGACGTGTATTGATTCCACAGGACCGAAGAGTCCGTATTTCAAGCAGGAGACAAGTCATGCAAGGTCGTCGCAATTTCGTCAAAGGCATGGGCGCTGGCGCAGCGCTGGCCGCATTCGGCGGCATCGCCAGCCGCGGCGCCTATGCCCAGGGCAGCGGGCCGCTGGAGCAGGTGCGCATTCTGTACGGTTTTCCCGCAGGCAGTGCTGGTGACTCGGTGGCCCGCCGTGTGGCCGAAAAAATGGGCGGCAGCAGCTACACCAGAAATATGGGCGTGGTGGAAAACAAGCCCGGTGCCGGTGGCCGCATCGCGCTGGAGAATCTGCGCAACTCCGTGGGCGATGGCTCGGTGATTGCGCTGTCCCAGGTCTCGGCTTTCTCCATCTACCCGCATATCTATAGCAAGCTGACCTATCAGGCCAAGGATTTCGAGCCGATCTCCATCGGAGCCATCATGCACCACGGTCTGGCCGTCGGCCCCGCCGTGCCGGCCGAGGTCAAGACGCTCAAGGATTTTCTGACCTGGTGCAAGAACAACCCCGACAAGGCCAGCTTCGGCAGCCCCGGTGCCGGCAGTCAGCCGCATCTGCTGGGGGCCCTGCTCAGCCTGCGCTCGGGCGTCAGGCTCAGCCATGCGCCTTATCGCGGCATGGCTCCCGGCGTCTCGGACGTCGTGGGCGGCCAGATTGCCGCCATCATGGGCACTTGCGGCGACTATCTGAGCTATTACAAGGCCGGCAAGCTGCGCGTGCTGGCCACCAGCGGGCCGCAGCGCAATCCCTATCTGCCCAATGTGCCCACGTTTGCCGAGCAGGGTTTTGCCGATCTGACGGCTGAAGAGTGGTTTGGCTTCTATGCCAATGCCAAGACGCCCGCCGATGTGCGCGCACGCGCCCATGCGGCCATCACGACAGCGCTCAAGAGCGATGCGCTCAAGGAAAGCCTGGGCGTGGTCGGCCTGATTGCCACCAGCTCCACGCCCGAGGAAATGGCCCGTTCGCAGCAGGCCGAGTTCGAGCGCTGGGGCCCCCTGGTCAAACAGATCGGTTTCACGGGGGACTCCTGATGGCTCGCAGTATCGAATAGCATTCGAGTCGAGATTTTTCAGACAGGCTCAAGCCTGCACATAGTGATCGAACAATAGAGGAGACAAACATGCAAGATCGTCGCAATTTCGTCAAAGGCCTGGGCGCTGGTGCCGCCCTCGCCGCATTCGGGGGCCTCACCAGTCGCAGCGCCTATGCCCAGGGCAGCGGCCCGCTGGAGCAGGTGCGCATTCTGTACGGCTTTCCCGCAGGCAGCGCCGGGGACTCGGTAGCCCGCCGCGTGGCGGAAAAGATCGGCGGCACCAGCTACTCCAAGAACATGGGCGTGGTGGAGAACAAGCCCGGTGCCGGTGGCCGCATCGCGCTGGAGAATCTGCGCAACTCCGTGGGTGATGGCTCGGTCATCGTGCTGTCCCAGGTCTCGGCCTTCTCCATCTACCCGCATATCTACAGCAAGCTGACCTATCAGGCCAAGGACTTCGAGCCGATTTCCATCGGCGCCATCATGCACCACGGTCTGGCGGTTGGCCCCGCCGTGCCGGCCGAGGTCAAGACGCTCAAGGACTTCCTGGCCTGGTGCAAGAACAACCCCGACAAGGCCAGCTTCGGCAGCCCCGGTGCGGGCACCCAGCCGCATCTGATCGGCTCCCTGCTCAGCCTGCGTTCGGGCATCAAGCTCAGCCATGTACCTTACCGCGGCACGGCCCCTGCCGTGTCCGATCTGGCCGGTGGCCAGATTGCTGCCGTGATGGGCCCCAGCGGCGACTTCCTGAGTTACTACAAGGCCGGCAAGCTGCGCGTACTGGCCACCAGCGGCCCGCAGCGCAACCCCTATCTGCCCAATGTGCCCACGTTTGCCGAGCAGGGTTTTGCCGATCTGACGGCCGAGGAATGGTTTGGCTTTTATGCCAATGCCAAGACGCCCGCCGATGTGCGTGCACGCGCCCATGCGGCCATCACGGCTGCGCTCAAGAGCGAGGCTCTCAAGGAAAGCGTGGGTGTGGTCGGCCTGATTGCCACCAGCTCCACGCCCGAGGAGATGGCCCGTTCGCAGCAGGCGGAGTTCGAGCGCTGGGGGCCGCTGGTCAAGCAGATCGGCTTTACTGCTGATACCTGATCACCCCCTGAGCCGCTTTGCGGCTTCCCCCTCTCTCGCTGCACGGGAGGGGGACGATGCCCTCGCTGCGGGGCGGCCCTTGCTTGGCATCCCTGGCTTGGGCCGCGCTCCGGCATGAATGGGGCAGCCTCTAGAGATTTTTATTTGCTGCTTGGCAGCCGGTTTTGTATGTCTTATTTGCCTGCCATTGCCGATAACGCGTTTCTTCTATTTGATGTGCTCAGGGCCGATGAGCAGTTGCAGCGCCTGCCGGCGCATGCGGCAACGGACCGGGGGCTGATGCAGCAAGTGCTGGAGGAGTCCGGCAAATGGGTGGGCGAGGTGGTGGCTCCGCTGTCACGTTCTGGCGACGAGACCGGAGCCAGGTTTGAGGGCGGTCAAGTCGCTACGCCACCCGGTTTTGCGGCGGCCTATCAGGACTTCTGGCAGGCGGGCTGGCCTGCGCTGGCCTGTGCCGAGGAGGACGGTGGTCAGGGGCTGCCCTGGGTGCTGGAAGGTGTGCTCTATGAATGGCTGAGTGCCGCCAACCATGGCTGGACCATGGCTCCGGGCTTGCTGCATGGCGCTTATGAGTGTCTCAAGCACCATGGCAGCGAGGCCTTGAAGAGTGCCTATCTGCCCAATGTGGCCAGCGGCGAATGGCTGGCAACCATGTGCCTGACGGAGGCCCATGCGGGCAGCGATCTGGGACAGGTTCGCACCCAGGCTGTGCCGGCTGGCGCGTCCGAACTGGGCGAGCGCTTCGAGATCAGTGGCAGCAAGATTTTCATTTCCGGCGGTGAGCATGACCTGAGCGCGAATATCGTGCACCTGGTGCTGGCGCGTCTGCCCGGAGCTCCGGCAGGGCCCAGGGGCCTGTCGCTGTTTCTCGTGCCCAAGCTGCTGCCGGGTGGCGAGCGCAACGGCGTGGTCTGCGAGCGTATCGAGGAGAAGATGGGCCTGCATGGCAGCCCCACCTGCGTGATGCGTTTTGAGGCGGCTCAGGGGTGGCTGATCGGTCAGCCCGGCGCGGGTCTGAACGCCATGTTCGTCATGATGAATGCCGCGCGTCTGCATGTGGCACTGCAGGGCATGGGTCTGCTGGATGCAGCATGGCAGAAGGCTCATGCCTATGCTCTGGAGCGCCGCCAGATGCGTGCTCCAGGGGCGGTGCCTGCCTCGCGTGGTGCTGGCGATGCAGCAGATTTGATCATCGAGCACCCGGCCATTCGCCGTACGCTCGATCTGCAGCGTGCCTGGGTGGATGGCGGGCGCGTGCTGGCCTACCAGACCGGTATCTATCTCGATGTGGCGCGACATGCCGAAAGCGCCCGTGAGCGCGAGCAGGCCCAGCAGTGGTGCAGCCTGATCACGCCCATACTCAAGTCCGCCTGGACCCAGCAGGCTTTCGAGGGGGCCAGCGCCTGTCTGCAGGTATTTGGCGGTCACGGCTACATCCGCGAGTGGGGCATAGAGCAGATCGTGCGCGATTCGCGCGTGGCCATGATTTACGAGGGCACCAACGAGATTCAGGCCATCGACCTGCTGGTGCGCAAGGTCTTGCCCGATGGCGGCCAGGCCATGGGGCAATGGCTGCTGGGCCTGCGCAAAAGCCTGGATGCAGGCCGGGCGCTGGATGCAGAGGTGCTGCGCTGCCTGGCCCAACTGCGCTACTTCACCACGGTGCTGGCGCAGGCTTGCAAGGAGGATGACACCCTGGCCTGGCGCGTGGCCGATGACTATCTGCGCAGTGTGGCCGTGGTGTTGCTGGGCTGGGCCTGGGCACGTATCGCGGCCACCGAGGGTGGCGACGGCGAGCGCTGGCAAGGTCCATGCAAGCAGGTGCAGCAGCGCATCCTGCCCGAGATGGACTGGCGTCTGGGTCTGATGAAGGCGCAGTGGGCGCAGGCTTCCGTCGTACACGGCAACCAGCTGTTCAGCCCTGCTCACTGACCAAAAAGGCTGCAAGATGCAGGCAAGACCGGCACAATTGCAGTCTTCTCATCGCGCTCCTGGATTGCTCTTTTGCCATCGAAGTTGACATCCCCAATGCTCGCTCACAAGACCGCCGAATCAGACTCCAAACCTGTGCGCCCTGCGCGTAGTTCTCGCTCCAGAGAGGCCGAGGCGGCGGGTTCGGTCCCGGAGAACGAGTCCAGCGGCGCTGCCGAGGTCTTTGCGGTCGATCGGGTCGACGCCAGCTTTCTGGAGTCGCTGCTGGGCTACAACGCCAGGCGTGCCTCGCTGTCGCTGGTGGGGGTCTTCATGCGCTGCATGGAGCGTTTTGACCTCAAGATCGTCGAGTTCTCCGTGCTGTCGCTGGTGGGCAGCAATCCGGGCATCACCTCGCGCCAGCTCTGCCAGCAACTGGCCGTGCTGCCGCCCAATATGGTGGGCATGATCGATGTGCTGGGCAAACGCGGTTTTCTGGAGCGGCGTCCGCATCCGCGTGACGGGCGTGCCACAGGGCTGTATCTGACCGCCGCAGGGGGCGAACTGGTGGACACCGCCGAGCCCGAACTCAAGAGCAGCGAGGCCCGCTCCATCGCGCATCTGAGTGCGACCGAGCAGGCGCAGCTCATGGAGTTGTTGCAAAAGCTGTACCGCTGATCTCGTGGCATGGCGCAGATCCTGCGCCCGGCGCGATAATGTGCGGCATCATGCAGATTCGCTTTACCAAGATGCAAGGCGCAGGCAACGACTTTGTCGTGCTCGACGAGACCCAGGCTCGTCTGGGCCTGAGTGCCGCCCAGTACCGCTACCTGGCCAACCGTCACTTTGGCGTAGGCGCCGACCAGATCCTGACCGTGCGCCCGGCGCCCTCGGAGGGCGTGGACTTTGAATATGTCATCCACAACGCCGATGGGGGAGAGGTCGAGCAATGCGGTAACGGCGCGCGCTGCTTTGCGCGCTATGTGCATGACAGGGGCCTGACCGACAAGAGCGTGATCCGCGTGCAGACGCTCTCAGGCGTCATCGCTCCAGAAATTCATGCCAATGGCCGCGTCACGGTCGATATGGGTGCGCCCCAGCTGGACCCGGTCAAGGTGCCTTTCTCGACCGAGGGTCTGCAGGCCGAAACTTTGGGTTCAGCGCAAAAATGGCCGCTCACGCTTGATACGCCTGTCCAGCCAGCTACAGTCTGGATAGCGCCTGTTTCCATGGGCAACCCGCACGCGGTGCAACTGGTGGACGACGTGAATGCCGCTGCGGTGGAGGTCCACGGACCGCTGATCGAGAGCCATGTCCGTTTCCCTCAGCGCGTGAACGCGGGCTTCATGCAGATCGTCAACCGCGGCGAAGTCAATTTGCGCGTCTATGAACGCGGTGCCGGCGAGACCCTGGCCTGCGGCACAGGGGCCTGCGCCGCTGTGGTGGCAGGCATTGGCTGGGGTCTGCTGGACCAGCGCGTGGATGTGCATACCCGAGGCGGTCTGCTGACCATTGAATGGGCCGGCGCAGCGCAGGATCGCGTGCGCATGACAGGCCCAGCCGAATTTGTTTTTGAAGGCCAGATCGACATACCTGATACCTTATGAACAGCTTGACCGACACCGCCATGACTGAAGAGTCGATTGCCGACTATCTTCAGGAAAATCCCGACTTCTTCGAGCGCCATGCCGAAATGTTGACGAGCGTGCGCTTGATCAGCGGCCACGGCCCGCGTGCCGTCAGCCTGCAGGAGCGTCAGGCAGAGATGCTGCGCGAAAAGATCAAGGGTCTGGAGCATCGCATCATGGACATGGTGCGCCATGGCAGCGAAAACGCCTCCATCGCCAACAAGATTCACCAGTGGACCCATGCCCTGGTCAAGGTGCAGGACCTGCGCGAGCTGCCCCATGCGCTCACCGCCAGCCTGCAGCACACCTTTGATGTGCCACAGGTCGCGCTGCGTCTGTGGAATGTGGCGGGCGCTCACAGCGGCACCGTCTACACCATGGGAGTGAGCGATGATGCCAAGGCCTTTGCCTCGTCGCTCACGATGCCGTTTTGCGGTCCCAATATGGGCTTCGAGCCCGTGACCTGGCTGCCCAATCCGAATGCGGTGCAGTCGGTGGCGCTGCTGACCCTGCATGACGGCGCCATGGACAGCACCTCCAATGCCTTCGGCATGCTGGTGCTGGGCTCGCCCGACCCGCTGCGCTTCGATGCCACCATGGGGCTGGAGTTTCTCTCGCGCATCTCCGAGCTGGCCAGTGCCTCGCTCTCGCGCATGCGCGCTCCGACGCTGACGCTGGCGCACGGCTGACGCGGCAAAAGGTTGCAGACATCGATGCCAGAGCGCGAGCAGCTCTCTTTTGAGGAGCAGTACGCGCAGCTGCCGGAAGTTGTCCACAGCTATCTGGAGCATGTGCGGGTGCAAAAGCGTCTGGCCGACCGCACGCATACGCTCTATGCGCTGGACCTGATCAAGCTGCAGAGCTTGGCGCAGGCCGCAGACCAGGAGCTCTTGACGCTGCAGCCGGCGCATATCCGCCGCTTTGCTGCGCAAATGCACAGTGCCGGCCGCAGCGCACGCGGCATCGCACTGATTCTTTCGGGCTGGCGCAGCTTTTTCCGCTGGGCGGCCCAGCGGGAGCTGGTGCCGTTCAATCCCGTGGAGGGGGTGCGCGGCCCCAAGGCTGCCAAGCCCCTGCCCAAGGCGCTGGCCGTGGACGACGCCGTGCAACTGGCCAGCTTTCAGATCCCCGATGCCGACCCGTGGATAGAGGCGCGCGACGTTGCCATGACCGAGCTGCTCTACAGCTGCGGGCTGCGTGTGGCCGAGCTGGTGGGGCTGGACCTGCGGCCGGACCAGCAAAGCCTGCAGCAAGGCAGAGGCTGGATCGACCTGGAGGCGGGCGACGCCCATGTGCAGGGCAAGGGCAGCAAGCGCCGCATCGTGCCCGTGGGGCGCATGGCGATCGAGGCCTTGCAGCGCTGGCTGGCGCTGCGCAGCAGCGCGCTGACGGGGGCGGCACAGTTCAAGGCGCAGGATGAGACGGCCTTGTTTATCGGTCGTCGCGGCGAGCGGCTCGGCGGCCATTCGGTCTGGTCACGGCTCAAGCAGCGCGGCCAGCGGGCGGGGCTGGCCTCGGGCGTACATCCGCATGTGCTGCGTCACTCCTTTGCCAGTCATATGCTGCAGTCCAGTGGCGATCTGCGTGCCGTGCAGGAGTTGCTCGGGCATGCCAGCATCGCCACCACGCAGATCTACACGCGCCTGGATTTTCAGCACCTGGCCCAGGCCTATGAAAAAGCCCACCCGCGTGCCCAGCGCAGCAGCGCAGCCGAGAAGCCCGGGGCGCGACGCAAGCCCGAGGACAAGGAGAAGGATTGAGTTGTCATTTTTTGATAGCTTGAAGCGGTTATTGGGGAAGCGTTTGAGTTGAATTTTTAATGAAATATATGCCGCCCCTGCTGACCGTGCGCGCTTGAAAGCGCCGCTACACTCCCCAGCTGTTATCACCGGAGCGCGCATAGGGATGCGCCGCCCAGGTGTTTTTTGGACAGCCGCATGTGGCGGCTGGCCGCAGCAAGAGGTTTCAACGCATGGCTCTCATTCCAGTCACCATCCTCACGGGCTTTCTGGGCTCGGGCAAGACCACGCTGCTCAAGCGCGTGCTGCACGAATCCCACGGCATGAAGATTGCCGTGATCGAGAACGAATTCGGTGAGGAGAACATCGACACCGATATTCTCAAGACCGAGTCGAAAGAACAGATTCTGCAGATGAGCAACGGCTGCATCTGCTGCACCATCCGTGAAGATCTGCGCGAGGCCTTGCAACTGCTGGCCGCCAAGCGCCGCAAGGGACAGGTGGACTTCGACCGCATCGTGATCGAGACCACCGGTCTGGCCGATCCCGGTCCCGTGGCCCAGACCTTCTTCATGGATGACGAGATCGCCGAGACCTATCTGATCGACTCCATCATCACTCTGGTGGATGCCAAGCATTCCAACCAGCAGCTCGACGATCGTCAGGAAGCGCGCCGCCAGGTGGGCTTTGCCGACCAGATGTTCCTGTCCAAGACCGATCTGGTGACGGACGCGGAAAAAGAGGCTCTGATCCATCGCCTCAAGCACATGAACCCGCGTGCGCCTATTCGCGCCGTACATTTTGGCGATGTGCCCCTGAGCGAAGTGTTCGACCTGCGTGGCTTCAACCTGAACGCCAAGCTGGATATCGACCCCGACTTTCTCAAGGAAGAGGGTCACGAGCACGATCATCATGACCACAGTGCCTGCGACCATGACCATGGCCAATGCGAGCACGATCACGACCATGGACACCAGCATGACGAGCATTGCGGCCACGACCACCATGACCACGAACATGGCGAACACTGCAATCACCCGCACCACCATCACCACGACGATGATGTGAAGAGCTTCGTCTACCGCGCCGATCGCGCGTTCGACCCCGCCAAGCTGGAAGACTTCCTGGGCGCCATCGTCAATATCTACGGCCCCAAGATGCTGCGCTACAAGGGCGTGCTTGACATGAAGGGCACCAGCCGCAAGGTCATCTTCCAGGGCGTGCACCAGCTCATGGGCAGCGATCTGGGCCCGGAGTGGGAAGCCGACGAAAAGCGTGTAAGCAAAATGGTCTTCATCGGTATCGATCTACCCCAGGACATCCTCCGCCAGGGACTGGACCAATGTCTGGTGTAAACCCTGAGTTTGCCTGCCGTTTTGGCGAAAGCTAACGGTTTGCTGACAATCACTGACGGCCTGCCAAGCAGGCCGTTTTTTTTGTCTGTTATTTCTCGCAAACTGCTCGAAACAGGCGCAGGCTTTGTTGCAAATTGTGGGGTATGTGCAACGGAGACGGGCAGGGGTGACTTGCGTGGCTACAATGCCGCCCCTAAAGAGGGTGTTGGAGCAATCCGGCCCGGCAAGGGCTCTGTACTGTAAGGAGACAGGACGTGACCGCTGTGAAAAGTAAACCGCCCAAGGCTGCAGTCAGGACTGCGGCAGAGGCTGTGCACACCCGCAGCGTCGAGACCTCTTTGGTGGACGCCGCGTTGGACAACCCGGTGCTGGCACCTGCAGCAACGGAAAACTCTTCCAAATCGTCCAGATCCAAGCGTTCTGCATCGCCTCCTGCGCGGCAGCCTGAAACAGATGTTCCGCTCGTGGCCGCTTCGGCAGCCAAGGCAGCGGCAACCATGAGAGATACGAAAGCAATGACCAACACAAAGCAAGCTGTGCCCAAGAAAGACCCCAAGCTGGCCAACGCCTGGAAGACCAAGTCGGTAGAGGAGCTGACCGATGCTGAAGTGCTGGCCATGTCCGATGACGATTACATGAACGACGCACAGCTGGCGTACTTCCGTCGCAAGCTGGTCGCGCTCAAGAACGACATGCATGTGAATGCCGGTGAAACCGCAGAAAACCTGCGTGAAGACACCGTGGTGGTGCCCGATCCCGCCGATCGCGCCACCATCGAGGAAGAGCATGCTCTCGAGCTGCGCACCCGCGACCGCGAGCGCAAGCTGCTCAAGAAGATCGACCAGTCCATCGCCCGCATTGATGCCGGCGACTACGGCTACTGCGATGAAACCGGCGAGCCCATCGGCGTCGGTCGACTGCTGGCGCGTCCCACGGCTACACTGTCGCTGGAAGCCCAGCAGCGCCGTGAGCTCAAGCAGAAGATGTACGGCGATTGATCTGCGTCAGGTGTTGGTGGGGCAGCAGGCAGCAAACTAGAGGACCATGGTGAAAGAAGAAAACAAATCGGGAGGGCTGCTGTCCAAGGTGGCGCGTTTTGTGCGTCACCCGACCGTGAACTGGTCCGATTTGGAGAATCTCAACCAGGACAGCGAGGAAAGCCAGTACAGCAAGCAGGCGCTCAAGGAAATGCTGGAGCGCAAGCGCCAGAACGACTTTGTGCGCAAGCGCGAGTTTGAGCAGCTGCGCAAGCTGCGTCAGGCCCAGTTGTCCAAGGCGGCGCTGAGCGCCAGGGCTCCCCTCGATACGCCCACGCCGCTGGCGGCGTCCTCTTTTTTGCATACTGCCCAAAGCTCCGTCCCCGGCGAGCGCGCGGAGACCATCAAGAAGATCGACGAGATCGAAGCGCAGATGGCCCAGCAATGGTGGCGCGGCAAGCAGGCTGCCGATGCCGCGACCATGCCGTTGCAGCTGCCCGAGGAGGGGAACACCATGCCTTCGGTGTTCAAAACCCAGCCGCCTTCGATCAGCACCCTGCCTTTGCTGCAGGATGTGTTGCCCAGCGACATCAAGCTGCCGCCGTCGGGCGGGCAGGGCCATCCGGTGGGCATGCCTGGCCTGCGTGGCGAGACGGATTTTTCCCCGGGGTTTGCGACGACCGAGGTTTCAGCCCCGACCGATATCAATATGGTGCCGCCATCCTTTGCGCGCTTCGAGCACGACGCCGCGCTGGAGGATGCCGCGATTGTGTTTGCCAGCGGTGATAACGCTGCGGCAGAGGCCTGTCTCAAGGCCTTGATTGCCGAGCGCGCCCAGGATACGCCAGCGCAGTTGCAGGTCTGGCTGGCCTTGCTGGATATGTACCGTGCGGCTGGCATGCAGGCCCATTTCGAAGACGCGGCCATGGACTTCGTGGCGCGCTTCGGGCGCTCGGCCCCGCAGTGGTTTGTGATGCCGCAGCAGGCCGGCCGACTCAGCGAAACCCCGTCGGATGCCGCTGCAGCGTCGACAGGCCTGCGCTGGCAGGCGCCGGTGCAGCTGGATGAATCCGGCTTCAAGGCCTTGCTGGCCAACAAGGCGCGCAGCGTCGGCGGTGCAGTCATGGACTGGAGCGCTCTGGAAGGCTTTGGCTCCGGCGTCCAGAAACCGCTGCTGGATGCGGCGCAGCGCTGGGCTGGCGAAAAAGGATCTCTGGTTTTTGCCGGTCACGAGAGATTGCTGGCGGTGCTCAGCAAGCACACCCCGTCCGGTGACCGCTCTGTCGATCAGGACTGGTGGTATTTGCGTCTGGCCATGCAGCGCCTGATGCATCTGCAGGACGAATTTGAGCTGACGGCGCTTGACTACTGCGTGACCTACGAGTTGTCGCCCCCCTCATGGGAAGATCCGCTGTGCGCGTATGCGAATGAAGGGCAGGCGCAGAACCAGCGCCCGCAGGACAGCCGGCTTCTGGGGCCGGATACGCTTCAGCCCGGCATGCTGTGGAAAGAGCACAAGCCACGTTTTGCGCTGCAGGGCGTGATCGACGGCGACGCCTTGCCCTGGCTGGCCGAAGTGCAGGAGAAGGCCAAGCTTGGCGAAGCCATCGCGATTGACTGTATGCGTCTGGTGCGCATGGACTTTGCGGCAGCCGGCTCGGTGCTGAACTGGTCGGCTCAGATGCAGGAGCTGGGTCATGTGCTGCAGTTCAGCCAGCTGCATCAGCTGCTGGCGGTGTTCTTCAATGTCGTGGGCATTCAGGAGCACGCCCAGGTACTTCCAAGGCGGGATTAGTCGGCTTGAGCCGCCTTGCAGCGCTCCGTGCTTGCGCGCCCTGCAATTTCTTTTGCTGACGCTCTTGAGGTTGCCGCAGGCAGCCCCCAACTGCGGCGGATGGAACAGTTTCACGGCACCACCATTTTGAGCGTGCGCCGCCAGACTCCCGAGGGCGTGCAAGTCGCCATCGGCGGTGATGGTCAGGTCACATTGGGCAACATCGTCATCAAGGGCACGGCGCGCAAGGTGCGCAAGCTCTATCACGGCAAGGTGCTGGCGGGTTTTGCGGGGGCCACCGCAGATGCCTTCACGCTGTTCGAGCGCTTCGAGGCCAAGCTGGAAAAGCACCAGGGCAATCTGACCCGCGCCGCGATCGAGCTGACCAAGGAGTGGCGTACCGACCGTGTGCTGCGCAAGCTAGAAGCCATGCTGGCAGTGGCCGATGCAACGACCTCGCTCATCATCACCGGCAATGGCGACGTTCTGGAGCCCGAGCAGGGCATCGTGGCCATCGGCTCCGGCGGTGCCTATGCGCATTCCGCCGCCAAGGCCTTGCTGAACAATACCGAGCTGTCGGCTGAGGATGTGGTGCGCAAATCCCTGGCGATTGCCGGCGAGCTGTGCATCTACACCAATATGAATCACACGATCGAGACGCTGTAAGCACCTCGACTATCCGAATTGATAGCTGCTGGCGCTTTATGGATGGGCGCTAGAGGCATATTTGACTGAGAATTCACATGTCTTCTGCCATGACTCCCCAGGAGATCGTCTCCGAGCTGGACAAGCACATCGTCGGCCAGCACGGTGCCAAGCGCGCGGTGTCGATTGCCTTGCGCAATCGCTGGCGCCGCCAGCAGGTGCCCGAGGGCCTGCGCCAGGAAATCACGCCCAAGAACATTCTGATGATCGGCCCCACGGGCGTCGGCAAGACGGAGATCGCCCGCCGCCTTGCAAAGCTCGCCGATGCGCCCTTCATCAAGGTCGAAGCAACCAAGTTCACCGAGGTGGGCTATGTGGGCAAGGATGTGGACGCGATCATCCGTGATCTGGCCGAGGTTGCCGTCAAGCAGACGCGCGAGTCGGACATGAAGAAGATGCGTGCCCGCGCTGAGGATGCCGCCGAGGAGCGCATTCTCGATGTGCTGATCCCGCAGGCCCGCACCGGCGAAGTGCCGGCCGACAACACGGCGCGCCAGGTTTTCCGCAAGAAGCTGCGCGAAGGTCAGCTTGACGACAAGGAAATCGAGATCGACATCGCCGAGCAGATGCCCCAGGTTCAGATCATGGGACCCCAGGGCATGGAGGAGATGGCCGAGCAGTTGCGCGGCATGTTCAGCCATATGGGCCAGGAAAAGCGCAAGACGCGCAAGCTCAAGATCGCCGAGGCCTTGAAGCTGCTGACCGATGAGGAGGCGGCCAAGATGGTCAACGAGGAAGACGTCAAGACCCGTGCCATCGCCAATGCCGAGCAAAACGGCATCGTCTTCATCGATGAAATCGACAAGGTGGCGACGCGCCAGGAAACCAGCGGCTCCGACGTCTCGCGCCAGGGCGTGCAGCGCGACCTGCTGCCGCTGGTCGAGGGCACCAGCGTCTCGACCAAGTACGGGGTGGTCAAGACAGACCACATTCTGTTCATCGCTTCGGGCGCTTTCCATCTGTCCAAGCCCAGCGACCTGATTCCCGAGCTGCAGGGACGCTTTCCCATTCGCGTGGAACTGGAATCTCTGTCGGTTCAGGACTTCGAGGCGATTCTCATGCAGACTCACGCCTCCCTGGTCAAGCAATACCAGGCGCTGCTGGCGACCGAAGGCGTGACCCTGGAGTTCAAGCCCGAGGGCATTACGCGTCTGGCGACGATTGCCTTTGACGTCAACGAGAGTACCGAGAACATCGGTGCGCGGCGCCTGTCGACCGTGATGGAGCGTCTGCTTGACGAAGTCAGCTTCGATGCGGCCAAGCTTTCGGGCCAGACCGTGGTCATCGATGCGGCCTATGTCGATCAGCGCCTGCAGGTGCTGAGCAAGGATGAGGATCTGTCGCGCTTCATTCTTTGAGGAGCGCAGCGCTTGAAACCAGCTGCCCGCCTGTGCGGGCAGTTTGCATTTGTAGGAGAAGGTCGAGACTTCAATCAGTTCTTTCCATTGAATTGAATGGTTGCAATTGACGCCACCTAATGAGAGTCCACTTGCATTGACTTTGCTAAGTGCTTGTAAAGGAAAGGTATTTTCGGAATAAGGCTTTTCTTTTTCTCTCTAAGTGCTTGATTTCATTGCAAATAATTGTTCCTCCGGGTTTGGAATCACCTGAAATTGCTGCTACAGTGCAAAAAAGTGCAATTAAGTGGTGAAAGCTGCCCTCGCGCCCTATTTTGGGGAGTGAGTGGCTCCAGATGACCGGAGTAACCAGCCGTGTTTCAAGGGGCGTCTTCGCTGAATCTCGATGGAAAGGGGCGGCTTTCAGTGCCGACCCGGCATCGTGACGCCCTTTTGTCCTTGGCTGAGGGGCAGGTCACTTTCACCAAGCATCCCGATGGCTGTCTGTTGCTGTTTCCGCGCCCCGAGTGGCTGCAGTTTCGCGAGCGTGTCGCGCAACTGCCCATTACGGCTCAGTGGTGGAAGCGGATTTTTCTGGGCAATGCCATGGATGCGGAGATGGATGCAACCGGTCGGCTGCTGATTTCGCCCGAGTTGCGTGAGGCCACAGGTCTGACCAAAGAGGTCTTGATGCTGGGCATGGGGGCGCATTTCGAGGTCTGGGACAAGGCCACTTATGAAATGCGCGAAGCGGAAGCGCGCCAGCAACCGATGCCGGCGGCTTTCCAGGATTTTGTTTTGTAGGAAGTGCTTGTGAATCAGCCGTTGCAACATATCACCGTCTTGCTGGACGAGGCCGTGGACGCCCTGCTGGGTGGTGCCGCTGAGCCGCCTGCCGGCCAGTGGGTCGATGCGACGTTCGGTCGGGGCGGTCATTCTCGGCTCATTTTGCGAAGGCTGGGGCCGGACGGGCGTCTGATTGCGTTCGACAAAGACCCGGACGCAATTGCTGAGGCGGCGCGCATCACCGATGCGCGTTTTTCGATTCGGCATGAAGGATTTCGCCATCTGAGCGAGCTGCCCGAAGGCAGTGTGCAAGGGGTGTTGATGGACCTGGGCGTGAGCTCGCCCCAGATCGACAACCCGGACCGGGGCTTCAGCTTCCGCTTTGATGGCCCCCTCGACATGCGCATGGACACCACGCGTGGTCAAAGCGTTGCCGAGTGGCTTGAAGACGCGGAAGTGCAGCAGATTGCGGAGGTGATACGTGACTACGGCGAAGAACGGTTTGCTGGCCCCATTGCAAAGGCGATTGTTGCTAGGCGCGAAAGCCAGGGCCCATTACGCACCACTGCCGAGCTGGCCCAACTCGTGGCTGGCGCGGTCAAGACCCGCGAGGCTGGGCAGAACCCGGCAACACGGACCTTCCAGGCTCTTCGGATTTTCATCAATGCCGAACTTCAGGAGCTTGAGCAGGCGCTAGAAGCCAGTCTGCGCGTGCTGGCGCCAGGCGGACGCTTGGCCGTGATCAGCTTCCACTCGCTGGAAGATCGCATCGTCAAGCAGTTCATTGCCAAGCATTCCAAGGAAGTCTACGACCGCCGTGCGCCGTTTGCTCCCCCTACACCGATGCGGCTGAAGGCGCTGGAGCGCATCAAGCCCAGTGCTGCCGAGGTGGCTGCCAATCCGCGCTCGCGCTCTGCTGTGATGCGCGTTGCCGAGCGCACCGAGGTGCCTGCATGATGCATCGCCATGCCGCCTCGAGCATGGCTGCGGGAGGGCTGCCATGCTGCGCATAAACCTGCTGCTGCTGCTGGCGGTCATGACCAGCGCCATTTTTCTGGTGCATACCCAGTATGAGTCGCGTCGCCTGTTCACCGAGCTGGACCGCGCCGAGGCAGAGGCGCGTCGTCTGGCGACCGACCAACTGCGCCTGCAGGTGGAAAAGCGTGCTCAGGCCACGCCTCAGCGCATCGAGACCTTGGCGCGCGAAAAGCTGCAGATGAAGCCCGCTTCGCCCGCGATCACCCAGTATGTGCAGGAATCTGCTGCGGGAGCGGCGCGATGACACGCAGCGTGCTCTACACCACCAGTCCACTGCTGGCCTCCAAGACGCCGCTGTGGCGCAGCAAGTTCATCGTGGCTGCGCTGGCGCTGGGCTTTGTGGGCCTGGGCGCGCGTGCCGCCTATGTGCAGGTGTTCGGCAACGACTTCTTCAAGCGCCAGGGTCTGGTGCGCTTTGCGCGTACCCTGGAGCTGCCGGCCAACCGTGGCCGTTTGCTGGATCGCAACGGCCTGATCCTGGCATCCAGCGTGCCGGCGGCCAGCATCTGGGCCATTCCGGAAGATGTGGATCTGAAGGATCCCGACGTGCAGCAAAAGCTCAAGGAGGTGGCGCGTCTCATGGACATGCCGCTGCGCTCCCTGATGGAGAAGCTGGATGTCGAGGACAAGACCTTCGTCTGGGTCAAGCGTCAGCTGGACTGGGACGTGGGCCAGAAGATCGTGGCGCTCAATATCAAGGGCATCTACAACCGCAAGGAATACAAGCGCCAGTATCCCGAAGGAGAGTCGGCTGCGCATATCGTGGGCTTCACCAATGTGGAAGACCATGGTCAGGAAGGCATGGAGCTGGCCTTTGACAAGGAACTGGCGGGGCGGCCCGGTTCGCGTCGCGTGATCAAGGACCGCCTGGGCCGTGTGGTCGAAGGCGTGGGCGAGGAGGTGCCGCCCCAGGATGGCCAGGACATTCAGCTGTCCATCGACAGCAAGGTGCAGTACTACGCCTACCAGAAGCTCAAGCAGCAGGTGGAGTCGCAAAAAGCCAAGGCTGGCAGCGTCGTGGTGATGGATGCGCACACCGGCGAGCTGCTGGCCCTGGCGAACTATCCCAGCTATGACCCCGGCCACCGCAAGAACCTGACGGGCGAGCAGCTGCGCAATCGCGCGCTGACCGACACCTTCGAGCCTGGCTCGACCATGAAGCCCATCACCATTGCCACGGCACTGGAGCTCAGGCGCGTCAAGCCGTCCACCATCATCGATACCTCACCCGGCCGCTATACGGTGACGGGTTCCACCATCACCGACACGCACAACTACGGCGCGCTGACGGTGGAGGGCGTGATCCAGAAGTCCAGCAACGTGGGTGCAACCAAGGTCGCGCAAAGGCTGTCGCCCCAGGAGATGTGGGAGTACTTCAGCGCTCTGGGCTTTGGCCAGAAGCCGCAGATTCAGTTTCCGGGCGCGGTCTCGGGGCGTCTGCGTGCCTGGAAGACCTGGAAGCCCATCGAGCAGGCCACCATGTCCTATGGCTATGGCCTGTCGGCCTCGCTGTTCCAGATGGCGCGCTCCTATACCGTGTTCTCCAACGAGGGCAATGTCATTCCCTCGACGATTCTGAAAACGACCGAGCCTCCCGTGGGCGTGCGCGTGATCTCCAAGGAAAACGCCGAGGCGGTGCTGCACATGCTGCGCATGGCTGCAGGCCCTGGCGGTACCGGCCAGAAGGCCCAGGCCGAGGGCTACACCATCGGCGGCAAATCGGGCACTGCCCGCAAGCAGGTCGGCAAGAGCTATGCCGCGGGCAAGTACCGCGCCTGGTTCACGGGCATCGCCCCCATCGACAAGCCGCGCATCATCGTGGCCGTGATGGTGGACGAGCCTACGGCCGGTTCCTACTACGGCGGCACGGTGGCCGGTCCCGTGTTTGCGGACGTAGTCCAGCAGACATTGCGTTTCATGGGCGTTCAGCCCGACAAGGAAGTCAAGCCTCAGATCGTGGCTGCACCCGCTGAGGAGCCTGTGCTATGAGCACCCCCATTCAAATCCTGAACAATGCAGCCGAGGCCGTCGCCTGGCTGCGCAGCCGCGTGCAGGGTGAGCTGCAGACCGATAGCCGCAAGGTCAAGGCCGGCGATGCCTTTGTCGCCTGGCCCGGTGCTGCCACCGATGGCCGGGCCTATGTGGGCCAGGCCCTGGCCCAGGGCGCCGCTGCCGTGCTGGTGGAGGCCGATGGCCTGCAGGCCTTTGATCTGAGTGGCGACCGCATTGCCTCGCTCAAGGGGCTGAAGGCCGCCACGGGCCTGATTGCCGACCAATGGTTTGCGCATCCCAGTGGCGAGCTCGACGTGCTGGCCGTGACCGGCACCAATGGCAAGACCACCACTGCCTGGTGGCTGGCACATGCGCTCTCGAAAGTGACGTTGAACACGCGCACCGGTTGTGCGTTGGTCGGCACCCTGGGTGTGGGCGTGCCGCCTGCATTGGAGTCGACGGGCATGACCACGCCGGATCCGGTGCTGCTGCAGCGCGTGTTCCGCAGCTACGCCGACCAGGGCCTCGCGGCCTGCGCCATCGAGGCTTCGTCCATCGGCATCGTCGAGCACCGCCTGGACGGCAGCAAGATTCGCGTGGCGCTGTTCACCAATTTCACGCAGGACCACCTGGACTACCACGGCAGCATGGATGCCTACTGGCAGGCCAAGGCCCAGCTGTTCGACTGGCCCGGCCTGCCGACGGCCGTGGTCAACATCGATGACGCACACGGTGCCAGGCTCTGGGCCAGGCTGCAAGGCCGCGCAATGGATGTGTGGAGTGTCTCCATCCAGGGGCCGGCGCGCCTGCAGGCCAAGGACATCGGTCTGGGCGACGAGGGTCTGAGCTTTACCGTGCTGGAAGCCGGGCACAGCCTGCGCATGAATACGCGTCTGGTCGGCCAGTACAACGTCTCCAACCTGCTCGGGGTACTGGCCGCCCTGCGTTGCCTGGGCCTGACGCTGGAAGAGGCTGTGGCTGCCTGCGCCCATCTGGAGCCCGTGCCCGGTCGCATGCAGCAGATCGTCAAGCCCGGCCAGCCTCTGGTGGCCGTGGACTATGCCCATACTCCCGATGCACTGGAGAAGGCCTTGCGCGCCCTGCAGCCCGCCGCCCGGCAGCGCCAGGGCAAGCTGTGGTGCGTGTTCGGCTGCGGCGGTGACAGGGACAACAGCAAGCGCCCGTTGATGGGACAAGCCGCCCAGGCGAATGCCGACGGCGTTTTCGTCACCAGCGACAACCCGCGCAGTGAAGTGCCCGAAAGCATCATCGACCAGATTCTGGCCGGCATGCAGGCGGGCGAGACATTGCATGTTCAGGCCGACCGCGCGGCGGCCATTGCCCAAGCCATTGCCCATGCCGATGCGCGCGATGTGGTGCTGATTGCCGGCAAGGGACATGAGGACTATCAGGAGACGAAGGGCGTGCGCCATCCGTTCTCCGACATGGCTGAGGCGCACAAGGCGCTCGCAGCCCGCGAAGGAAAGATTCGGTCATGATGACCCTGGCAAAAGCGCTGGAGCTGATCCAGACGCATATCCCCCAAGCCCGCCTGGTCGGCAACGGCCAGCTGGAGCTGGCACGCGTGCACACCGATACGCGCACGCTGCAGGACGGGGACTTGTTCGTGGCACTGAAGGGCGAGCGTTTTGACGCCCATGATTTTTTGTCCCAGGCGCAGGCCGCAGGTGCCGTGGCTGCTGTTGCCAGCCACGGACTGGAGACCGCAGGCATGGCCGGCATCGAAGTGCCGGACACCCTGCTGGCGCTGGGTGCGCTGGCGCGGGCCTGGCGTGCGCAGTTCGATCTGCCGCTGATTGCCGTGACCGGCAGCAATGGCAAGACCACGGTCACGCAGATGATTGCCTCCGTCCTGCGCGCGCACGTGGGCGCGCAGGGCGAGGCAGCGCTGGCCACGCGCGGCAATTTCAACAACTCCATCGGCATGCCGCTGAACCTGCTGCGCATGACGGGCGCGCATCGTATTGCGGTGCTGGAGATGGGCATGAACCACCCCGGTGAGATTGCCGAGCTGGCCGCCATCGGCCAGCCCACGGTGGCCCTGGTCAACAATGCCCAGCGCGAACACCAGGAGTTCATGGGTACGGTGGAAGCCGTGGCGCGTGAAAACGGCTCGGTGCTGGGCTTTCTGCCCCGGGACGGCGTGGCCATCTTTCCCGCTGGCGATACGTACACCCCGCTGTGGACGGAGCTGGCCGCCGGCCGCTCCTGCCTGATGTTTGGCGAGGCCGTTGCCGGTGCCCAGGTTTTTGCCAGCGATGTGGTCTGGGCCGACGGCGCCTGGAGCTTTGCACTGAACACGCCGCAAGGCGTGGCAGCCGTGCAGCTGCATATTGCCGGCCGCCACAACGTGCGCAACGCACTGGCCGCGGCTGCCTGCGCCCATGCCGCCGGTGTGTCTCTGGCGGCCATTGCGAAGGGACTGTCCGGCTTCGAGCCCGTGACCGGCCGTTCGCGCGCGCTGGCCGTGCAGGTCAATGGCCAAGGCGTCACGGTGGTTGATGACAGCTACAACGCCAACCCCGATTCGGTGGCCGCCGCCATTGCCGTGCTCGCCGAGCTGCCTGCGCCGCAGTTGCTGGTGCTGGGCGATATGGGCGAGGTCGGCGACAACGGCCCGCAGTTCCATGCCGAAGCCGGTGCACTGGCGCGGCAGTCCGGGATTGCCCAGGTCTTTGCTCTGGGCGAGCAAAGCGCGTTTGCGGCCTCTGCCTTCGGCAGTGGTGCTAGGCATTTTGATAGCATGGCCGCCCTTGAGCAGGCGGTGTGCGCAGTTTTACCCAAGGTAGGTAGCGTTTTGGTCAAGGGTTCGCGGTTCATGAAGATGGAGCAAGTGGTGCAGAGCATTGAAGCCTGCGCAGACAACAAGCAGGGCAACTGCGGGGAGGCCGCATGCTGCTGATGCTGGCTCAATGGCTGCAAGGGCTTTCGCCGGATTTCGGCTTTCTGCGCGTCTTTCAATACCTGACGCTGCGTGCCGTGCTGGCCGCCGTCACCGCCTTGCTGATCGGCCTGATCGTCGGCCCCAGGGCGATTCGCATGCTGACCGCACTCAAGATCGGTCAGCCCGTGCGCGGCTACGGCATGGAGACCCATCTGGTCAAAAGCGGCACGCCCACCATGGGCGGCGTGCTGATTCTGTTCTCGATTGCCGTTTCCACCCTGCTGTGGTTTGACCTGTCCAACCGCTTTGTCTGGATCGTGCTGCTGGTCACGCTGGGCTTCGGTGCGATTGGCTGGGTGGACGACTGGCGCAAGGTCGTCAACAAGGACCCCGAGGGCATGCGCTCGGGCGAGAAGTATTTCTGGCAGTCCGTCATCGGCCTGCTGGCCGCTCTGTATCTGGTGTTCTGCATTTCCGAGAACAACAACGCCGAGGTTTTCGGCCTGTTCATCTCCTGGGTGCAGTCTGGCTTTTCCATGGACCTGCCGCCCAAGGCCGGCCTGATGGTGCCCTTCTTCAAGGAGGTCAGCTACCCGCTGGGCGTGCTGGGCTTCATCGTCATGACCTATCTGGTCATCGTGGGCGCCAGCAATGCCGTGAACCTGACCGACGGCCTCGATGGCCTGGCCATCATGCCCGTCATCATGGTCGGCACGGCCCTGGGCATCTTTGCCTATGTGACCGGCAATGCCACCTATGCGCGCTATCTGCTGTTTCCCAGTATCCCCGGAACGGGCGAGCTGATGGTGTTCTGCGGCGCCATGGCGGGCGCCGGTCTGGCTTTTCTCTGGTTCAACGCACACCCTGCCCAGGTCTTCATGGGCGACGTGGGCGCGCTGGCGCTGGGCGCCGCACTGGGCACGATTGCCGTGATCGTGCGCCAGGAAATCGTGCTGGCCGTGATGGGCGGCATCTTTGTGGCGGAAGCCATCTCGGTGATGCTGCAGGTGACTTACTTCAAGTACACGAAGAAGCGCTATGGTGAGGGCCGTCGCCTGCTGAAGATGGCTCCGCTGCACCACCACTTTGAAAAGAGCGGCTGGAAGGAGACCCAGGTCGTGATCCGTTTCTGGATCATCACCATGCTGCTGTGCCTGCTGGGCCTGTCCACCCTGAAGCTGAGGTAGTCGCCATGCAAGACGAAGACCTCAAGCTCGACGATCAGGCTCTGCAGCCGGATGTGGATGCTATGCAAACGCAAGCGCCTATCGTTGATCTGCAAAGCATTTCAGATGAAAATATGTCTGAAATGATTCAGGAGCAAGCGCAAGAAGCTCCTGAAATAGAAGCGCCTGCCATCATCGCCAAGACGCTGGATGCCGAGCCGGTGCCCGATATCTCCACCTTGACGGCCGCCAGGGATGCGGCCGCCTTTGTGGCACAGATCTTTGCCGATCCCAGCATCTCCGACGCGGCCGACGCCGAAGTGACTGCCGCCGAGCCGCAGCCCGAAGCCGAGCAGCAGGAGGCGGTGGAACTGCCGCCTGTCCCCGTGCATTGGCCGCAAGGCGCGGCCCAGCATCTGCAGGGTCAGCGCGTGCTGATTCTGGGTCTGGGCATCTCGGGTATTGCGATGGCCCGCTGGTGCGTGCGTGCCGGTGCCGACGTCACGGTGGCAGACACGCGCGAAGTCCCGCCTTATCTGTCTGCGCTGCAGACCGAGCTGCCCGGCGTGCGCTTTGTCGCCGGCGCATTCACGGCGGCCCTGGTCGATGGCCAGAGCCTGAGCTCCGTCTATCGTTCGCCGGGCCTGAGCCCGGCCAGCGTGGCGCCGGTCTTCAATGCCGCGCGCAGCATCGGCCTGCCCACGGGCGGCGAACTCGATCTGTTTGCCTTTGCGCTCAAGGGCCTGCGCGAAGCCCATGGCTATGCGCCCAAGTTGCTGGGCATTACCGGCACCAACGGCAAGACCACGGTCACCTCGCTGACCGGTCAGCTGCTGGAGCATGGCGGATTGAGCGTGGGCGTGGCCGGAAATATCGGTCCCACGCTGCTCGACACCCTGTCCGGGCGCATCGATGCCGAGACGCTGCCCCAGGCCTGGGTGCTGGAGCTGTCCAGCTTCCAGCTCGATGACTGCCGCGGCTTCGAGCCCACGGCGGCCACGGTGCTCAATATCACCCAGGACCATCTCGACTGGCATGGAGGCATGCAGGCCTATGCCGACGCCAAGGCCCATGTCTTTGGCGAGCAGGCTCTGATGGTCCTCAACCGTGAAGATCCCGTCGTCATGGCCATGCTGCCCGCGCCTGTGGCGGTGCCCGGCAAGCGCGGCAAGACTTTCCAGCGCGCCCATGTCACCTTTGGCGGCGACATGCCGCGCCGCCCTGGCGACTTCGGTCTGGAGGTGGTCAACGGCATGACCTGGCTGGTGCGCGCCCACGAGGCCGACGAAACCAGCAAGGGCAAGAACGTCGACGATCTGCACATCGTGCGCCTGATGCCCGCCGATGCGCTGCGCATCCGCGGCCGCCACAACGCCATCAATGCGCTGTCGGCCCTGGCGCTGGCGACCGGCGCGGGATGCACGCTGGCACCGCTGCTCTACGGCCTGCGCGAATACCGGGGCGAGCCGCACCGCGTACAGCCCGTGGGCCGGGTGGGCGATGTCGAATACTTTGACGACAGCAAGGGCACGAATGTGGGTGCCACCGTGGCCGCCCTCATGGGCCTGGGGCCGGACCACCGCATCGTGGTGATTCTGGGCGGTCTGGGCAAGGGCCAGGACTTCACGCCGCTGGCTGCTCCCGTTTCGCGCTATGTGCGCGCGGCCGTGCTGATCGGCCAGGACGCGCCGCAGATTCGCGAGGCCCTGGGCGACACCGGCGTGACCCTGGTCGATGCCGCCACCATGCAGGACGCAGTGCAGCAGGCCGCGCGTCTGGCCCATGCGGGCGATGCAGTGCTGCTCTCGCCGGCCTGCGCAAGCATGGACATGTTCAAGGACTACGCGGACCGCGCCCACCAGTTTGTGGAAGCGGTGCGCGAGCTGGCGCTGGAAGCCGGCCAGCAACTGGAGGACGGCGCATGACAGCCGCCTTCATGACCAGCCTCTCCGGCCGCATGCGTTCGTGGTTTCGTACGGTCGGGGACAAGCCCATCGACGTGCTGCCGGTGCGCGTGGGCGGGCCCGTGTACGACCGTCCGACCCGCACGCCCGCCAGCGTCCTGGGGCTGGACCAGGCTCTGATCTGGGTCGTCATCGCCTTGCTGTCCTGGAGTCTGGTCATGGTGTATTCGGCATCGATTGCGATGCCCGACAACCCGCGCTTCGGCAAGATCGAGCCCTATCACTTCCTGCTGCGCCACACCATGTCGATAGGCATGGCCTTTGTGGCCGCGCTGCTGGCCTTCCAGGTACCCATGAATGTCTGGGAGAAGGTGGCACGCAAGCTGTTCCTGATCTCCATCGTGCTGCTGGTGGCGGTGCTGATTCCGCATGTGGGCACGGTGGTCAACGGCGCGCGGCGCTGGTTGTCGCTGGGCATCATGAACTTCCAGCCTTCGGAGCTCGCCAAGTTCTCCATCCTGATCTATGCGGCCGACTACATGGTGCGCAAGATGGAGGTCAAGGAGCGCTTCTTCCGCGCCGTGCTGCCCATGGGGCTGGCCGTGGTCGTGGTGGGTGTGCTGCTGCTGGCCGAGCCCGACATGGGGGCCTTCATGGTGATCGTCGTGATCTCCATGGGCATTCTGTTCCTGGGCGGCGTGAATGCGCGCATGTTCTTCATCATCGCGCTGCTGGTGGTGCTGGCCTTCGGCATGATCATCGCCACCTCGGAGTGGCGACGCGAACGTATTTTTGCCTACCTTGATCCCTGGGATGAAAAGCATGCGCTGGGCAAGGGCTATCAGCTCTCGCATGCGCTGATCGCCATCGGGCGGGGCGAGATCTTTGGCGTGGGCCTGGGCCGCAGCGTGGAAAAGCTGCACTGGCTGCCCGAAGCGCATACCGACTTCCTGCTGGCCGTGATCGGCGAGGAATTCGGTCTGGTCGGTCTGCTGCTGATTGCGGCAGTCTTCTTCTGGCTCACCCGCCGCATCATGCTGATCGGCCGTCAGGCCATCGCGCTGGACCGTGTCTTTGCCGGCCTTGTGGCGGAGGGCGTGGCGATCTGGATGGGCTTCCAGGCCTTTATCAACATGGGTGTGAATCTGGGCGCCCTGCCAACCAAAGGCCTGACTCTGCCGTTGATGAGTTTTGGCGGTTCGGCCATTTTGATGAATTTGATTGCGATAGCTGTGGTGCTCCGAGTCGATTACGAAAACAAGCTGCTGATGAAGGGAGGTCACGCATGACGCTTCCCGTTCAGCAAAACAGGCAGCGCACCGCGCTGGTGATCGCCGGTGGAACCGGCGGCCATATCTTCCCCGGGCTGGCCGTGGCGCAGGAACTGCGCGCACGCGGCTGGAATGTGCACTGGCTGGGCGCGCCGGGCTCCATGGAGTCGCGCATCGTGCCGCCGCAGGGCTTTGCACTCGAGACCATCGAGTTCGGCGGCGTGCGCGGCAAGGGCGTCAAGACTTTGCTGCAGCTGCCCTTCAAGCTGAGCAAGGCCTTTGCACAGGCGCGCAGCGTCATCAGGCGCGTGCAGCCCGATGTGGTCATCGGCCTGGGCGGTTATCTCACCGTGCCCGCAGGCCTGATGGCCGCGCTGTCCGGCGTGCCCGTGGTGCTGCACGAGCAGAACTCCGTGGCCGGCATGGCCAACAAGGTCGTGGCCAAGGTGGCCAGGCGCGTGTTCACGGCTTTCCCCAAGGTGTTTGCCAAGGGCGAATGGGTGGGCAACCCGCTGCGTCAGGCTTTTCTGGAGCAGGCCGAGCCGGCCCAGCGCTTTGCCGGTCGCAGCGGCCCGCTGAAGCTGCTCGTCGTGGGCGGCAGCCTGGGAGCCAGGGCGCTCAATGAGATCGTGCCCCAGGCTCTGGCCCTGATGCCTGCCGATCAGCGCCCCGTGGTGCTGCACCAAAGCGGTACGGCCCAGATCGATGCGCTGCGTGCCAACTATCAGGCTGCCGGCGTGCAGGCCGAGCTGACTCCTTTCATCGACGACACGGCCAAGGCTTTTGCCGATGCCGATCTCGTGGTCTGCCGTGCCGGTGCCAGCACCGTGACCGAGATCGCTGCCGTAGGGGCTGCAGCGGTCTATGTGCCCTTCCCGGCGGCGGTGGATGACCACCAGACCAGCAATGCCCGCTTCCTGGTGGATGCCGGTGGCGGTTGGTTACAGCCTCAAAGTACTTTGAGCGCCCAAGGGTTGGCGGAAATGCTACAAAATATGCAGCGTGCGACGCTGTTGGAGCGCGCTGAACTCGCGAAGAAAATGCAAAAGACTGATGCCACCGCGAAGGTGGTCGCCGCTTGTGAGGAGTTGGCAGCATGAAACACGCCATTCATCACATTCACTTTGTCGGTATTGGCGGCGCCGGCATGAGCGGTATTGCAGAGGTTCTGCACAACCTGGGTTACGCCATTTCAGGTTCCGACCTGGCTGACAGCGCCACGCTGCGCCGCCTGGCCGGCCTGGGCATCAAGACCTTTGTCGGTCATGCGGCCGAGAACGTCGCCGGCACCGATGCCGTGGTGACCTCCACGGCCGTGCAGGGCGACAACCCCGAGGTTCTGGCGGCCCGCGAGAAAAAGATTCCGGTGGTTCCCCGTGCCCTGATGCTGGCCGAGCTGATGCGCTTCAAGCAGGGCATCGCCATTGCCGGCGCGCATGGCAAGACCACCACCACCAGCCTGGTGACCAGCGTGCTGGCCGAGGCCGGCCTGGACCCTACTTTCGTGATTGGCGGCAAGCTCAACAGCGCTGGCGCGAATGCCAAGCTGGGTCACGGCGACTACATCGTGGTCGAGGCCGACGAGTCCGATGCTTCCTTCCTGAACCTGCTGCCCGTGATGGCCGTCGTCACCAATATCGACGCCGACCACATGGAAACCTACGGCCATGACTTTGGCCGTCTCAAGCAGGCCTTTGTCGACTTTCTGCACCGCATGCCGTTTTACGGCCGTGCCATTCTCTGCGTCGACAGTCCTGCCGTGCGCGAGATATTGCCCAGGCTGGCCCGCCCGGTCACGACCTACGGCTTTGCCGAAGATGCCCAGGTGCGTGCCGTGAACGTGCGTGCCGAAGCCGGTCGCATGCGCTTTACCGTGCGACGCCAGAACGGACAGAGCTACCCCGACCTCGAAGTCGTTCTGAGTCTGCCCGGCGAGCACAACGTGCTCAACGCCCTGTCTGCCGTGGCGGTCGCCATGGAGCTCGAGATTTCCGATGAAGCGCTGCTGCGTGCCCTGGAAGGCTTCAAGGGCGTGGGACGGCGCTTCCAGCGCTATGGCGAGCTGCCGGCTGCCGATGGCGGCATGTTCACCGTCATCGACGACTACGGTCACCACCCTGTGGAAATGGCCGCCACGCTGGCTGCAGCACGCGGCGCCTTCCCGGGCCAGCGCCTGGTGCTGGCCTTTCAGCCGCATCGCTACAGCCGCACACGCGACTGTTTCGAGGACTTCGTGAAAGTCATAGGCAGCGCCGATTCCGTGCTGCTGGCCGAGGTCTATGCCGCAGGCGAGGCTCCCATCGTGGCCGCCGACGGTCGCTCCCTGGCCCGCGCTTTGCGCGTGGCCGGCAAAGTCGAGCCTGTATTTGTGGAAAACATTGCCGATATGCCGGCAGCCATCGCCGCCAATGCGCAAGCAGGTGATGTATTGCTGTGCATGGGAGCGGGATCGATTGGTGCCGTGCCCGGGAAACTGGTTGAAATGCTTCAGAAACAAGAGCTGGCTGCGCCCGCAGGGAGCGCGCAATGAGCATGTTTGGTACCAATATCGACGTGAAGGCACTGGGCAAGGTCGCAGTGCTGATGGGGGGGCGCTCGTCCGAGCGCGAGGTCTCGCTGATGTCCGGCACCGGCGTGCTGGCAGCGCTGCAGTCCAAGGGCGTCGATGCCCACAAGTTCGACCCCGCCGAGCAGGGCCTGGACCAGCTCAAGGCGCAAGGCTTTGACCGCTGCTTCATCGCGCTGCATGGCCGCTATGGCGAGGACGGCACGGTGCAGGGCGCGCTGGAGTTGCTGGACATCCCCTACACGGGTTCGGGTGTGATGGCTTCCAGCATAGCCATGGACAAGATCATGACCAAGCGCATCTGGCGCTTTGAAGGTCTGCCCACGCCGGACTGGCGTATGGTCGATTCGGCCGAAGCTACCCGCGCCGCATTGCAGGCCCTGGGTGCTCCCATGATCGTCAAGCCTGCACGCGACGGCTCCAGCATCGGCCTGACCAAGGTGATGGATGCCGACGAATGCGCCAGGGCCTACGAGCTGGCGGCCCAGTACGACGCAGAAGTGCTGTGCGAGCAGTTCATTGCCGGCGACGAGACCACCTGCCCCGTGCTGGGCACGGGAGCGAAGGCCGCTGCGCTGCCGGTGATCCGCATCGTGGCGCCCGAAGGCAACTACGACTATCAGAACAAGTACTTCACCGATACGACGCAGTACCACTGCCCGAGCGGCCTGCCGGCTGCCGAGGAAGCCGAGATCCAGCGCATCGTGGAGAAAGCCTTCCGCACCCTGGGCTGCCGCGGCTGGGCGCGTGCCGACATCATGATCCGCGCCAGCGACCGCAAGCCTTTCTTGCTGGAGATCAACACCTCGCCTGGCATGACCGGGCATTCTCTGGTCCCCATGGCGGCGCGCGCCTCCGGCGTGAGCTACGAAAACCTGTGCCTTGGCATCCTGGCCATGAGCACGCTGGATGGAGAAGCGGAGCAGCCATGAACCGCAGCCAGCCCACAGCCGTCGTCCCGTTCGACGTCAAGCTCATGAACATCACTGCCACGGTGATGTTCATGGGGTGCTTGACGGCGTGCGTGATGGCCGTGGGATGGTGGTTGATGCGAACTCCGGCCTTCAATATCGGCCGCATCGTGGTGGAAGGCGAGCTGGTGCATAACAACGCCGTGACGCTGCGTGCCAATGTGGCACCGGTGCTCAAGGGCAATTTCTTCACGGTGGACCTGAAGGCGGCGCAGCACGCATTCGAGCAGGTGCCCTGGGTACAGGAGGCGCAGGTGCGCCGCGAGTATCCGAACGGCTTGCGCGTGGCGCTCAAGGAGCATGTGGCCGAGGCCTTCTGGGGCCCCGAGACCGGCACCGGCCTGGTCAACAAGGCCGGCGAAGTGTTCGAAGCCAATCTGGGCGAGCTGGACCGCGAAGGACTGCCGCGTCTGCAAGGCCCCGAGGGCTCGGCTCCGCGTGTGCTGCGGATGTATCACGCACTGGCGCCGGCGCTGAAGCCACTCGATGTGGAGCTGGACAGCCTGACCCTGGATGCGCGTGGCAGCTGGGAACTCGTGCTGGACAACGATGCACTGCTGACACTGGGCGGTGGCACCACCGAAGACATATTGCAGCGTGTGCAGCGCTTTGTGCGCACGCTGCCTCAGATCACCTCTCAATACAAGCGCTCGGCTGCAGCAGTGGAGTCTGCAGACCTGCGTTACGAAGACGGCTATGCCTTGCGACTCAAGGGCGTGACCACTGGAACCTCCGCGCCGGCAGCTGCTGCCAGGGCCAGACGATGAGCGGGAGCAGGGGAACAGACATGCAAGGCGCACACAAAGACAAGACAGAACCTACCGGGGGCGGAAGCTGATATGGCAAGAGAATACAAGGATGTGATTGTTGGGCTGGATATCGGCACGGCCAAGGTCATGGCGGTGGTGGCCGAGGTCATGTCCAATGGCGAGCTGAAGCTGGCGGGCCTGGGCGTTGCCCCCAGCAACGGCTTGAAGCGTGGCGTGGTCGTGAACATCGATGCGACCGTGCAGAGCATCCAGCAGGCGCTCAAGGAGGCCGAGCTGATGGCCGACTGCAAGATTCAGCGCGTGTGCACCGGCATTACCGGCAGCCATATCCGCGGCCTGAATTCCAGCGGCATGGTGGCCATCAAGGACAAGGAGGTCTCGTCCACCGATATGGCGCGCGTGATGGAAACCGCCAAGGCCATCAATATCTCGTCGGACCAGCGCCTGCTGCTGGTCGAGGCGCAGGAGTTCGTCATCGACGGCCACGAGGTGCGCGAGCCCATCGGCATGAGCGGCATTCGCCTTGAAGCCAAGATCCATATCGTCACCGGTGCCCAGAGCGCGGCCGAGAACATCATCAAATGCGTGCGCCGCTGCGGCCTGGAGGTCGAGCAGCTGCTGCTCAACCCGCTGGCATCGGCCCAGGCCGTGCTGACCGACGACGAGCGCGAGCTGGGCGTGGCCGTGGTGGATATCGGCGCGGGCGCGACCGATGTGGCCATCTTCACCGGCGGTGCGATTCGCCACACGGCCGTGATCCCGATTGCCGGCGACCTGATCACCAGCGACATCGCGATGGCCCTGCGCACTCCCACCAAGGATGCCGAGGACATCAAGGTCGAGAGCGGCTACGCCAAGCAGCTGCTGGCCGACCCCGATGCCCAGGTCGAAGTGCCGGGCCTGGGTGACCGCAGCCCGCGCATGATCAGCAAGCAGGCCCTGGCCGGCGTGATCGAGCCCCGCGTGGAAGAGATCTTCTCGCTGGTGCAGCAGGTCATCCGCGAGTCGGGCTACGAAGAAGTGCTGTCCTCGGGCATCGTGCTCACGGGCGGCAGCGCCGTCATGCCCGGAATGATCGAGCTGGGCGAGGACATCTTCCTCAAGCCCGTGCGCCGCGGTCTTCCCAAATATTCCGGTGCGCTGGCCGACATGGTCGCCCAGCCCCGTGCCGCCACCGTGATGGGCCTGCTCGATGAAGCGCGCCTGGCACGTCTGCGTGGCTACAAGGTGGCCCAGAAGAGCGGTTCCATGAAGACCGCCTTCGGCCGGTTCAAGGACTTCATCGTGGGGAACTTCTGATATGAGCACCTATCGCATGTTCATCACCGGACCACCAACGATGGATTTTTCGCGGCATCGACGACGAAGACCGCGAAGACCTCAAGAGTTCGAAATTTCTTTTCCACAGCAGCGACAAACCACCACTAGAGAACAGGAGCACCACCATGCCTATCGACATGATTGAAACCGAAGAATTCAACCAAGGCACGCAGATCAAGGTGATCGGCGTCGGCGGTGGCGGCGGCAATGCCGTCGACCACATGATCGAACGCAGCGTGCAGGGCGTCGAATTCATTACGGCCAATACCGATGCTCAAGCTCTGTTGCGCAGCCGTGCTCACCGCACCATCCATCTGGGTGGCAGCGGCCTGGGTGCCGGCAGCAAGCCCGACAAGGGTCGCGACGCTGCGGAAGCTGCTGTGGAAGATATTCGCGCTGCCATCGAAGGCGCGCACATGCTCTTCATTACGGCAGGCATGGGTGGTGGTACGGGTACCGGTGCATCGCCTGTGATCGCACGAGTGGCCAAGGAAATGGGCATTCTGACGGTGGGTGTGGTGACCAAGCCTTTCGAGTGGGAAGGCGGTCGCCGCATGCAGAACGCTGACGCCGGCCTGGCCGAGCTGGAAGCGAATGTGGACTCGCTGATCGTTGTGCTCAACGAAAAGCTGCTCGATGTGCTGGGTGACGATATCTCCCAGGACGAGGCTTTTGCCCATGCCAACGATGTTCTGAAGAACGCCGTGGGCGGCATTGCTGAAATCATCAACGAGTACGGCCATGTGAACGTCGACTTCGAAGACGTGCGCACCGTGATGGGCGAGCCCGGCAAGGCCATGATGGGCACGGCCAAGGCAGCCGGTCCCGACCGTGCCCGCATCGCAGCCGAGCAGGCCGTGGCCTGCCCGCTGCTGGAAGGCATCGACCTGTCCGGCGCCAAGGGCGTGCTGGTGCTGGTGACGGCCGCCAAGGGCAGTCTGAAGCTGTCCGAGTCGCGTCTGGCCATGTCCACCATCAACGCCTACGCGTCTCCCGATGCGCATGTGATCTATGGCGCCGCCTATGACGACTCGCTGGGCGACGAGATCCGTGTGACCGTGGTGGCCACCGGCCTGTCGCGTCCCAATGTGCGTCGCCAGAACATCCAGGTGGTGCAAGGCGGCCTGCGTACCGGTACCGACAACGTGGCCGTGGGCCTGCCTCCCCTGGGCGGCATGGAATACGGCACGGCCAACACCAATGTGCCCAGCGTCTGGCGCACCAACCGCACCCAGGCTTCCGAGCGTGTGAGCGCGCTGGCCTCTGGCGGCATGGACGATGTGGAGATCCCGGCCTTCCTGCGCAAGCAGGCTGATTGAGCTCCCCCTGAGCGGCTTTGCCGCGTCCCTCTCTCTGGCGCTTTGCGCCGGAGGGGGACGACCCCTCGGTGCGGGGCGGCGGGGCCGCCCAGGCCCTTCCTCGGTGTCGCTGCTTCCGAGTACGCCAGGGCTTGATCGTCAGCCGCAAAGGCCTTTGGTTCGTTAAGGACTGAAGGCCCATCAGTTCGCTGTATCGCAGCGATTAAGACAACCCTGGGTTGGTGTAAGCCGGCTCGGGGTTGTCCCATTTAAAATACAGAGATGCTTCAGCAACGTACCATCAAGACCATTTCCCGTGCCGTAGGCGTGGGCCTGCACAGCGGCCAGCGTGTCGAGTTGACGCTGCGCCCTGCCCAGCCTGATACCGGCATCGTGTTCCGTCGCGTGGACTTGCCCGAGCCTGTGGATATCCCCATTTCCGCCGAGGCCGTGACCGATACGCGCATGGCCTCCACCATCGGCAGCGGCGGTGCCAAGGTGCATACGGTCGAGCACCTGATGTCGGCCATCGCCGGCCTGGGAATCGACAACCTCTATGTGGACATCACGGCCGAAGAGGTGCCGATCCTCGATGGCTCCTCGTCCTCGTTCGTGTTCCTGCTGCAAAGCGCCGGAATCGAGCTGCAAAAGGCCCCCAAGCGCTTCATCCGTATCAAGAGCCCGATCGAGGTGCGTGAAGGCGAAGGCCATAACCTCAAATGGGCGCGCTTTGATCCCTACCATGGCTTCAAGCTGCGCTTCGAGATCGACTTCGCTCACCCCGCCGTGGACTCCACGGGGCAGTGCGTGGAGTTCGACATGGGTCTGGACAACTACACACGCGATATCGCCCGCGCGCGCACCTTCGGCTTCACCAAGGATGTGGAAATGCTGCGCAACAACGGCCTGGCACTGGGCGGCGGGCTGGACAACGCCATCGTCATGGATGACTACAAGGTCCTGAACAGCGACGGTCTGCGCTATGACGACGAGTTTGCCAAGCACAAGATCCTCGATGCGATCGGCGATCTGTATCTGATCGGCAGGCCCATTCTCGGAGCCTACAGTGCCTTTCGTTCGGGCCACGGCCTCAACAACAAGCTGCTGCGCGCCATGGTGGCGCAGCCCGAGACCTGGGAGATGGTGACCTTCGAGAGCGAGCGCCAGGCTCCTCAGGGCTTTGCCATGCCTGCCCAGGCCTGGTGAGCGGAGCTCCATGCTGATCTTTCGCTGGCTGGCCAGCCTGCTGATTCTGGCTTCGGCGCTGAGCTTTGCCTTCTATCTGGGAACCGGCAAGGCCCAGTACAAGCGTCTGGGTTTCCTGCTGTTCAAGTGGACGGTGATCGCCGGTCTGGCCTTTTTTGCCGTGATGCTGGTGGGGCGCATTGTCTGAGAAGCTAGTCATATTGATAGCTGCTTGCGCAAGCCGGACAGGCGTTTCATTGGTTTCTGCTTTGTAAATGTCCGGCAAAAAGTGGTAAATCGGCATTTGCTCACGTCAGGCACTGCCGAAATGGGGCGAAGATGGAATGCCTGCGGTCGCCATGGCGTGCCGCACCGCTTGCTGACCGAAACGATTCGACAAAGGAGTATCCATGTCCCGTTTGACTACCCGCATTCTTTCCGCCTCGGTTGCCGCCTGTCTGGGTCTGGGCAGTCTGGCCGTACAGGCGCAGCCCGGCCCACCTCCGGGCCGTGGCAACGGTCATGGGCCGCAGGACATGCGCCATGGCGGTCGTCATGATGACCGTGGCCGGCATGAGCAGCGTTATGACCGGCGCGATGACCGACGTGCCGAGCGCCACGACAACGGCCGCCGTGGCGGCGGTCCCGACCATAACTGGTACAAGGGCAGCCGCGTGCCGCCCCAATACCGCAGCCAGCACTATGTGGTGAATGACTGGCGCGGCCACCGCCTGTCGGCCCCGCCGCGCGGCTATCACTGGATCCAGAACGGCGGCGACTATCTGCTGGTCGCCATTGCCACCGGTGTGATCGCTTCCATGGTGCTGGGCAATTACTAAGCCCTGACACCCCTCGAAAAGCCGTGGCCTGCCGCGGCTGTTTTGTATGGAAGTCCTGTAAAGCAGGCTCAGTTTGGGTCATGCAATTGACCATCTCCAGAATCTGGCCGAACATTCTGCGGACGCACTGCAATGCAGACCGGGAGCGGATCACGGAGGGTTGACTTTATATGCGAAGAGTCGAGGTGCCGACCAGGGATGGGCATTCCATCGTGCTGACACGCATCGGCCCCGCGGGGGGGGCTGTGGTGGTCTTGACGCACGGCACGTTTTCCAGCGCCTCTTCATGCCAGAGGCTGGGTCGATTTCTCGCCGCGCAGGGTTTTGGCGTCTGGCTTTTCGATTGGCGAGGACATGGACTGAATCAGTCAGTCAGCCACGATTACGACCTTGAAACCGTGGCCGAGCAGGATGTTGACAGCGCTCTTCAAGAGATTCTCCGCCAGGAGCAAGGTCGGTCCATGGTATTCATCGGGCATAGTAGTGGAGGCATTGCCGCGGCCATCTGGGCAGCGCGCCAGCCCGAGCGTGCGCAGGCGCATCTGGCCGGTCTCGTGTTGCTGGCCGCCCAGACGACCCATGCAGCTGCCACCTTTTCAGCGCGGATCGCAATCCACGGGTACAGGGCCTGGATAGGTCGTAGGCAATGGCTGGCCGCAAGCTCCATGGTGGGGCCCGAGAGGGAAAGCGCCCGCCTGATGCGACAGTGGTGCCATTGGAACCTGCGCCGCAGCTTTGTCGGCAAGGACGGCATGGATTACCCGAGCAGCCTGGCCCAGGTTCGGATTCCCGTTCTGGCACTTGCAGGATCTGCGGACCGTGTGATCGCTCCCTGGCGGGGCTGCGAAGCCCTGGCCAGGACCTTCGGTGGGGCAGATGTGGAGTTTGTGCTGTGTGGCAGGGCTGCTGGCTTTGCGGAGGACTATAGCCACAGTCGGTTGCTGATGTCCGGCAATGCGCAATCCGATGTGTTTCCCAGGATCGCGCAGTGGATCAGGCTCAGGTCCGCACTGGCTCAATAAACCCGTCCACCCCGGTACATGGCATGTTGCTTGCGGCGCAGATCGGTGGACTTGGCCATCAGTCCCATGGCGGCCGCCGCATGGGCATGGGTGATGGCCAGTCCCAGCGCATCGGCGGCATCGGTGCCGGGCAGGCCGGGCAGCTGCAGCAGGCGCTTGACCATTTCCTGAATCTGATTCTTGGCCGCGCGACCATGGCCGGTCACGGCTTTTTTCATCTGCAGTGCGGTGTACTCGGAAACCGCGAGATTGGCGTTGACCAGGGCCGTCAGCGCCGCGCCTCGGGCCTGGCCCAGCAGCAGCGTGGACTGTGGGTTGACGTTGACGAAGACGATTTCCACGGCAGCCACCTCGGGCTGGTAGCGCGAGGCGACTTCGGAGATGCCGTCAAACAGCACCTTGAGACGGCCCGGCAGGTCGCCGAGTTCCATCTTGTTGGTGCGTATGGTGCCGCTGGCCACATAGGACAGCCGTTGACCGTCCATGTCGATGACGCCAAAACCCGTGGTCTGCAGACCGGGGTCGATTCCGAGAATTCGCATGGCTGTCGATTATCCACGTACAAAACCCTCACGCTCCATGCGGGTGGCATCAAGCAAGAGCCGCCTCGTGGCGATGCTGCCGAAGGCGCGGGGCCGCCCAGGCGAAGCGCCTCAGGGGGCTGTCACCATCGGTATATAGCGTGCAATTGTGCGGCTGCGCTGCGCCAGATAACGCGATTGCGGCATTTTCTCGAAGCGCTTGGGCGCCGGAAGCATGGCGGCCAGTCTGGCCGCCTCAGCTGCATTGAGCTGGGCCGCACTCTTGCGGAAGTAGTGCCGGGCGGCGGCTTCGGCACCGAACACGCCCTGGCCCCATTCCACATTGTTGAGGTAGATCTCAAGAATGCGCTGCTTGCTCAGCATCAGCTCCAGCAATTGCGCCAGCACCAGCTCCTGGCCCTTGCGCAGAAAGTTGCGCTCGCCCGACAGCAGCAGGTTCTTGGCCAACTGCTGGGTGATGGTGGAGCCGCCATAGATCTTGGCGGGCTTGCTGTGGCTTCCGGCGGCTCTGGACTCGGCTTTGGCATTGCGCTGCCAGGCCTTCTGAACAGCATCCCATTCCACGCCATGATGCTCCATGAAGCCGGCGTCTTCGGAAGCAATCACCGCACGCTTGAGGTTGCCGGAGATCTGGTCGTAGTTCACCCATTGCTGGCGCCAGCGCAGGCCCTCGCTGCTGTGCGCAAGCTGCCAGGCTTCGGAGCGCTGATAGCTGGTGGAGTCAGGATCCAGCCAGGCCATGACTGCGATGCGTGCCACAAAAAACAATTGCAGCAGCAAGGTGGCGCAAAGCACCAGCAATAGCAGTCGGCCGAGAGCTTTCATGGTGGCGTGGCTTCGGCGTGCAGCAGAGCGCGCAGCTCGGCCAAGACTTGTGCCGACGGCGGACGCACGCCGCGCCAGAGCGTAAAGGACTCGGCGGCCTGCTCCACCAGCATGCCCAGGCCATCACGCGCCAGCGCGCCATGGCTGCCGGCCCAGTTCAGAAAATTCTGGGCGGCGGGGCCGTACATCATGTCGTAGGCCAGACTGCGTGCGTGCAGAACGCTGGCGGGGGCGGGCACATCAGCCCCGGCCAGGCTGCTGGCCGTGGCGTTGATGACGATGTCGAAATTCTGGGTCAAATCGGTTTCAAGCACTTGTCTTTCAAGTGCTGCCAGCTCTACTTTATGTAGTGCGGCAATGGCCGCGTGCTGCTCAATCAGCGCCACGGCCTTGGCCTGTGTGCGGTTGGTGACGACGATGCGCTGCGGCTGTTGCTCGATCAGCGAACCGAGTGCCCCGGCTGCTGCGCCACCCGCACCCAGCAGCAGCACATTGCGCCCGGTGATGGGCACGCCGGCATTGCGGGTGATGTCGGCCACGATGCCCAGACCGTCGGTGTTGTCGGCATGAATGCCGTTGCTGCCGAATACCAGGGTATTGGCGGCACCGGCCAGACGCACGCGTTCGCTGGCGCTGGTGGCCAGCTCGGCTGCCTGCAGCTTGAAGGGAACGGTCACATTGCAGCCCTTGCCGCCGCGCGCGGCAAACTCGCGCACAAAATCGGCAAAGCCATCCAGCGGCACCAGAGCGCGCTCGTAGCTGACGGGCTGGCCGGTCAGCTCGGCAAAGCGGGCATGGATCCAGGGGGAGCGGCTATGGGCAACGGGGTTGCCCATGACGCAGTAGGCATCAAGCGTATTTGTCATACAAAGGCTGAAAGAAATCGCTCAACAGAGTGGGGTGCGCTTGGGGGCAGTGGCCTGCGAAACCGACGCAGTCTAAGCCAAGGCAGCCGTGCAAGAGCCGTCCCGGCGCACTGGCTGCGCTCCCCGCGCGAGAGCGGGGAAAGACGTCGAAGGGGGTACAGGGGGTCACCTTATGTCTGTTTCCAGTGTCTGCTCGCGTGTGAACCTGAAGCGCGAGACGACGGCGATCTGATCGGCCTTGGTGCGCATGGCCGGGCCGAAGTGGCCGTAGGGGCCGGCGGCCCGGGCGATGGCCTCGGCACGGGTATCGAGCATGCGGTTGCCCGAACCCTGCACGACCTCGGTGGAGAGCACGCGGCCGTCATGGTTCACGGTCAGGATCATGACCAGCTCGCCATACAGCTTCTTGCCCTTGTTTTCGGGAAAGTTTTCCGTGCCTTTGTCTTCCACCTTGCGGCGCAGCGCGTCGTAGTAGACGGCGTAGACGGCCTCCTTGGTGGCTGGGCTGATATAGCGCTTCTTGGGCCGCGCGTTTTCTTCGTTGATGCGCTTTTCAATCTCGGCCAGCAGCTTGATGAGCTGCAGGCGCTTTTCTTCCTGGGCTTCCAGGGCCTTGTTGTCGGCGCTCAGGCGAGGATCGATGGGTGGCAGCGCGGCCACCTGCTGGCGCAGCTGCGTCAGCAGCTGGTGCTGCTGCTCCTGCATGGCATCGAGCTGGCGCTGCTTTTCCTCGAAGTCGTCGCCCACGGCCGTCAGGGCCGAGTAGGGCATGGGGCTGGTGGCCCGGCCCTGGTCCGCATCGCCGCCTCCGGCCAGCGAGGTCTGGGCGATGGCCTGCGCCTTGTCCGGCACCTCGTTGGCGCGGGCGTTGACCAGAATCACTTCCAGCGGTGTGTCCTGAAACACGCGCTCGAAGCTTTCCGGATCCACGAACCGGATGGTCAGCAACACGGCATGGACGGCGATGGACACGCCCAGCGCCAGCTGCAGCGTGCTCAGTCGTTGAAGAGAGGTGGGCAGTTTCACGGCAGCGTCAGGGCGATGAGGTGTGGAGATCAGGACTTTGGCTGGTCTGCAGCGGGATCGGCGTCGTTCATGTCCACCGCAATGGAGATGGGGCCGGCCACGGTGTCGTCATCGTCCTCGCCGCTGTCCTCGCTGTCGTTCCCGGCCTCGGCATCTGCATCCAGGCGCTCGATCAGCGTGCCCGAGATGTCCAGCGAGATCTCGTCGATCTCGCCGAGCCTGACGCGTACATGGGCTGCGCGCGGGAGATTCTGCGCACCCAGCACGGGCAGCACCAGCGGCAGATTGTCGGCGCGCACCAGGAAGGAGCCGTTGGGGCCTTCCTTGAAGACGCTGGCCGTGAGCTCGGTAATGCCGTTTTGCTCCAGATACTTGAGCGTCCAGAAGCGCTCCATGCCGGCCTGATAGCCGTTGTAGGCGCTGTAGGCGCCGTCAAAGCTGCTGATGATGCCGAACAGCTCGGCATCCTTGGGCTTGAACGGGGCGGCCAGGGCCGCCGTCTTGCCGTGGCGGGCACAGGCAATGATCTGCCACTGATTGACCAGATCCACATAGCGGCGCAGCGGGGAGGTGGCCCAGGAGTAGGCCTTCACGCCTATGCCTGCATGCGGCAAGGCCTTGGTGCTCATGCGCACCTTGACGCCGGGTGCCAGGCTGGCCTGGCTGCGGTAGATGCCGGGCACACCGTGCTCGGCCAGCATCAGGCCCCAGGTGCTGTTGGCCACGATGGCGGCCTCGGCCACGATCAGGTCCAGCGGTGCGCCGCGCTTGCGCACGGTGATCTGCACCTGCTCGCTGCCGTTGGGCTCGGCGCCGTCGTTGCCGACGAGGCGGAAGTTGTAGTCCGGGCGGTTGAAGTTCTCGGGCTTGCCGCGCACCACTTCGCGATTGGCCTTGAGGAATTTGGACCAGCGCTGCAAAAAGGTGAGCTCCTTGCGCTTTCCCTGCAAGGAGTCAGGCGTGTTTTCAACCTGGATTGAGGAGTCGGTCAGCCATTCCTCGGTGACGATGTGATCGAGTTTGTCGTAGCGGAAGTTGACTTCCACGGGCACGCGCTCGAGACGGGTTTCGCTGGAGACGGTCTCCAGCGTTTCCTCGTTGATCTGCACATAGAGCGAGACCGCTGGGTTGGAGCGGCCCTCGTCCAGCGTGTAGATATGCACCACGTCGTCGGGCAGCATGGTGATCTTGTAGCCGGGCATGTAGACCGTGGACAGGCGGGCGCGGCCCAGCTTGTCGAGCTCGCCGCCGGGCGTGATGGCCAGACCGGGAGCGGCAATGTGGATGCCCACGGTGACGGTGCCCGTGCCCAGGCCCGTGACGGACAGCGCATCGTCGATTTCGGTGGTGGCCGAGTCGTCGATGGAGAAAGCCTGCACATTGGCCACGGGCAGATCGGCCGGCGGCTGGGGAGCCTGCACGGCGGGGAAGCCCGTGCCCTTGGGGAAGTTGTCGAACAGGAAGCGCTTCCAGTGGAACTGGTAGGAAGAGTCGATGGCGCCTGCGCGGTGCAGCAGCTCCAGCGGGGCCAGCTTGGTGGCGCGGCTGGCGTCGACCACGGCCTTGTATTCGGGAGCGTTCTTGTCGGGCTTGAACAGAATCTTGTAGAGCTGCTCGCGAATCGCCTGCGGGCACTCGCAGCGGCCCAGCTCCTCGGCCCAGGTATCGATCTGCGCCTGGATCTGCTTTTTCTTCTCGATGGCAGCCAGGGCTTGCTGCAGGATTTCCGCAGGGGCCTTCTTGAAGCGGCCCTTGCCTGCACGACGGAAATAATGCGGTGCGTCGTACAGCCGGAACAGCGCGCCGGCCTGCTGGGCCAGCGTCGCGGATTCGGAAAAATAATCACGCGCCAGGTCGGCGAAGCCGAACTCTTCCTCGGGCGCAAATTCCCAGGCCAGATCCAGATCGATCTCGGCGGCCTGGGCCTGGCCCTGAGCGATCAGCTCGGCAGGCGCCGGCTTCTCGAATTTGAGCAGGATATTGGCGGCCTTGACCTTGACCCGCTTGCCCGAGTCCAGTTCGACTTGGGCCGAGGATTCGGCTTCGGAGAGGATGCGCCCGGCCAGAAATTTGCCGGCTTCTTCAAACAGTGCGTGCATAACCGCGCATTTTCCCACGAGCCGAACATTTGGCGCTCGGAAGTGATTCAGTTCATGCTTGAGATCGGTCAATATCCAAGGCGGGCGCTGCGAACAAAGCGGCGATCTGCAGTGTGGCAGCTGCTGCCGGGAGGGCGGCGCATGGCGGCCAGAAGGGGATCAGGCCAGGGCCAGAAACTCGTCGATCCGGTCCAGATACTCGGCAAAGTTGCTCAGGGCATGGTCGCCGCCTTCCTGCACCAGTTGCAGCGCGTGAGGGTAGCGCTCGCTCATTTCGTTCCAGTCCAGCACCTCGTCGCCCTGGGCGATCAACACCATCTCGGGCGCTGCCGGCGTCATGGCGCGGGTGTCGAGCTGGCGCAGTTCCTCTATGTATTCGGGGCGAAAGAAGAAGGTTTCCTCGGGGTCATGCCAGCTGGACTGCTCGCCGATGTATTTTTCCAGGTCGCGGGCCGGGTTTACGGCGGGATTGATCATCACGCTCTTGCAGCGCGCCAGCTGGGCCACCCAGCTGGCGTAGTAGCCGCCTAGCGACGAGCCCATGACGGCCATGTTCTGGCGCGGCCAGTTGGCGATGCCCTCGACGATCACGGCTGCCGCTTCGCGCGGCGAGGGCGGTAGCTGCGGGCACCACCAGCGTACCTTGGAATGCCTGGCGCCCACATAGTCCGCCATGATGCGTGCCTTGTTGGACTGGGGGGAGGAGCGAAAGCCGTGCAGGTACAGCAGGTGGGTGGTTGTCATGGTGGCAATCTCCTCTTGTGAATGCGCTTTGGTCCCGGCCATTGTGGACTGTCTGCCTCAAGACTATCAGGGGGGCAAGGCCTATGACAGGGTGAATGGGGTCAGGCAGTGCTGAGCCGTCAGCAAAGCTCAACCCTGCAGACTGCACGGCAGCCGGCTCCCCCGATAATTGCGGCCCATGTCCGCCATCGAATTCGATAAGCCCTCGCTGCTGCAACGCATTGTTCCGCTGTTTCGCGGCTTTGACTTCCTGTTGCTTCTCTTCATCGCCATGCTGGCGGGTGCGGGGCTGCTGGCCATGTATTCGGCGGGTTTCGATCACGGCACGCGCTTTGTGGATCATGGACGCAATATGCTGATTGCGGCGGGTCTGCTGTTCGTGCTGGCCCAGATATCCCCCCAGCAATTGATGAAGGTGGCCGTGCCGCTGTACACCCTGGGCGTGGTGCTGCTGGTGGCGGTGGCCTTGTTCGGCATCACCAAGAAGGGGGCCACACGCTGGGTGAACGTGGGGGTGGTGATTCAGCCCTCGGAGCTTTTGAAGATCGCCACGCCGCTGATGCTGGCCTGGTGGTTCCAGCGCCGCGAGGGCAATCTGCGCGCCTCGGACTTTGTCATCGCCTTTGTGCTGCTGATGGTGCCCGTGGGCCTGATCATGAAGCAGCCCGATCTGGGCACCTCGCTGCTGGTGATGGCTGCCGGCCTGTCCGTGATCTTTTTTGCCGGCCTGCCCTGGAAGCTCATCGTGCCGCCCGTGCTGCTGGCCGTGGTCGGCATTTTCCTCATCGTCTGGTTCGAGCCCCAGCTCTGCGCCGATGGCGTGAGCTGGTATTTTCTGCATGACTATCAGCGCACGCGCGTGTGCACCCTGCTGGATCCCACGCGCGATCCCCTGGGCAAGGGATTCCACATCATTCAGGGCATGATCGCCATCGGTTCGGGCGGCGTCTGGGGAAAGGGCTTCATGGCCGGCACGCAGACCCACCTGGAATTCATTCCCGAGCGCACCACCGACTTCATCTTTGCTGCCTATTCCGAAGAGTTCGGCCTGATAGGCAATCTGTTCATCATCGTCGGCTTCTTGCTGCTGGTCTGGCGAGGGCTGGCCATTTCCATGAACGCCAACTCGCTGTTCGGCCGACTGATGGCGGCTGCCGTGGCCATGATCTTTTTCACCTATGCGTTCGTGAACATGGGCATGGTCAGCGGCATCCTGCCGGTGGTGGGCGTGCCCCTGCCTTTCATCAGCTATGGCGGCACGGCCATGGTCACGCTGGGGCTGGCGCTGGGCGTTTTGATGTCGGTGTCGCGGGCACAGCGGCAACTGCCCGGTGGTGATGGGCATATTCCCCATGCGTGAAGACCCGTGATCGGGCTGCTGTGCTCTTAAAAAAAGAGCTGCTATCTCATGTTTTGCAAGCTTTGAGTAATGGTTTTATAGGAAAGTGCGCGGCGGGGTGGCAGGCTTAGATCGTTGAAAAATGTCAGTAGTTCCGTCCAAGGCCTTGCCTGGACTGTAAACAGCGTTTACAAACGGTTCTGGGGGTCAAAAGACCGATCAAGCGGGAGCGGCAAAGACCCAGGTGGGGTTCTGCCATGCAAAGCGGGCAGGGCGGAACCCGGCAAGTGTGAAGCTAAGTGAATGGAGCGGAATGTTGTTCAGCCTGGTGGGGCAGCATTCCGCTCTTTTTTATGCGCAGCCCGAGACAAGTCAGGACTTGCAGCTGTCTCTACAATGCTCTCATGATTTCCCGCGAACCCACCATCGAACGCTTGGCCACGGCCCGTCAGTTGCTGCTTGAGCCCTTCGGCCTGGACGAAACCCATCTTGCGCGCGCGCTTGCCGAAATTCGCTCGCACCAGGTGGATGATGCCGATCTCTACTTCCAGTACACCCGCGCCGAAGGCTGGAGTCTGGAAGAAGGCATCGTCAAGACCGGCTCCTTCTCAATCGATCAGGGCGTCGGTGTTCGCGCGGTCAGCGGCGAGAAGACGGCGTTTGCCTATTCCGACGACATTTCCGAAGCCTCGCTGCTGGATGCTGCACGCACCGTGCGCTCCATCTCCAGCGCGACCCAGACGCGCCGCGTCAAGGCAGGGGCTCAGAAGATTGCGCAAAGCCGCTCCCTGTATCCTGAGCTGGACCCTATCAGCACGCTGGACAGCACGGCCAAGGTCGAACTGCTGGGCAAGGTGGAAAAGCTGGCCCGCGCCAAGGATCCGCGCGTGGTGCAGGTCATGGCCGGCCTTGCGAGTGAATACGATGTGGTGCTGGTGGCCCGCGCAGACGGCACGCTGGCGGCCGACGTGCGTCCGCTGGTGCGCCTGTCGGTGACGGTGATCGCCGAGCAGAAGGGCCGCCGCGAGGTGGGCTCCTCCGGCGGTGGCGGTCGCTTCGGTCTGGCCTATTTCAGCGACGAACAGATCAGCCAGTATGTGGACGAGGCCGTGCACGCGGCCCTGGTCAACCTCGAATCGCGTCCCGCACCGGCAGGCGTGATGACGGTGGTGCTGGGCTCGGGCTGGCCCGGCGTGCTGTTCCACGAGGCCGTGGGCCACGGCCTGGAAGGCGACTTCAACCGCAAGGGCTCCAGCGCCTTCAGCGGTCGCATCGGTCAGCGCGTGGCCGCCAAGGGCGTGACCGTGCTGGACGACGGCACGATTGCCGATCGCCGCGGCTCCTTGAACGTGGACGACGAAGGCCATGTCAGCCAGAGCAATGTGCTGATCGAGGACGGTATTCTCAAGGGCTATATCCAGGACTCGATGAATGCGCGCCTGATGGGCGTCAAGCCCACGGGCAATGGCCGTCGCGAAAGCTACGCCCACATCCCCATGCCACGCATGACCAACACCTATATGCTGGGTGGCGACAAGGATCCGCAGGAGATCATCGGCTCCATCAAGAAGGGCTTGTACGCCACCAACTTCGGCGGCGGTCAGGTGGACATCACCAGCGGCAAGTTCGTGTTCTCCGCCAGCGAAGCCTACTGGGTGGAAAACGGCAAGATCCAGTACCCCGTCAAGGGAGCGACCATCATCGGCAGCGGCCCGGAGTCACTCAAGCACATCAGCATGATAGGCAACGACATGCGCCTGGACTCGGGCGTGGGCACCTGCGGCAAGGAAGGTCAGAGCGTGCCTGTGGGCGTGGGCCAGCCCACGCTGCGCATCGACGGCCTGACGGTCGGCGGCACGGCCTGACGGAGATTCCCCCCGGCGGGTCTTCCCGCCGAAAGCAAGACCCCGCTCTGCATGGCAGACCGGGGTCTTGTCGTTTCCGAGAGCGGCAATCGCCTGCCAGCAGGGTCTTTCAAGGGTGTTTTGATGTCTGAGCGCGAATATTGTCGATTCGCTGAAAAATTGCATTCAATATGGGTATATGGAAATTTATATCAATAAAATTCTGAAAATATAGAAAAAACACAAAAAACCTGCATGAAAGAAAATTGTGAAAAATGCGCCATGTCAGAGGGGAAACCTGTTTTTGACAGAACTGCCGCGCCGGCCGCGGATGTTGCAATGCAAAAGAGCTGTGCTACATTGAAAGACATGCAAACGCAACGCGCTTATTTCTTTTACTTTTGGTTCTCGCCCCCGGCGGCTGAGAGGTAAACGCGCGCACCCTGCAAACACCTCCCAAAGAACCGCCGAAGCTGCAAAGCCCGGCGGTTTTTTTTCACCCCTACGTTTCAGCACCCCCGGTTTTCAACGATCAAACACCTCACGAAAGATAGCCATGACTGCTCTGAACACTTCATCCACCGATTCCTGGTATCGCGCCGGCTCTCCCAAGACAGGCCAGACCGACGACGCACGTATCAAGGAAATCACAGTGTTACCTCCTCCAGAGCACCTCATCCGCTTCTTCCCCATTCGCGGCACCGCCGTGGAAACGCTGATCAGCGACACCCGCCGCAGCATCCACAACATCATGCGTGCGCAGGATGACCGTCTGCTGGTCATCGTCGGTCCTTGCTCGATTCACGATCCGGCCGCTGCCCTGGACTACGCCCGCCGCCTGGCCGTCGTGCGCGAGCAGTACAAGGACACGCTGGAAGTGGTGATGCGCGTCTACTTCGAGAAGCCCCGCACCACCGTGGGCTGGAAGGGACTGATCAACGACCCCTACCTGGATCAGAGCTACCGCATCGACGAAGGCCTGCGCATCGCGCGCCAGTTGCTGATCGACATCAACCGCCTGGGTGTGCCTGCGGCCAGCGAGTTCCTGGACGTGATCTCGCCCCAGTACATCGGCGATCTGATCAGCTGGGGTGCCATCGGTGCCCGCACCACGGAAAGCCAGGTGCACCGTGAACTGGCCTCGGGCATCTCGGCGCCGATCGGCTTCAAGAACGGCACTGACGGCAATATCCGCATTGCCACCGATGCGATTCAGTCGGCCAGCCGCGGTCACCACTTCCTGTCGGTGCACAAGAACGGCCAGGTCGCCATCGTGCACACGGGAGGCAACCAGGACTGCCACGTGATTCTGCGCGGCGGCAAGACCCCCAACTACGATGCCGAGCATGTGGCGGCGGCCTGCCGGGATCTGGAGGCAGCAGGCCTCACGCCTTCGCTGATGGTGGACTGCAGCCATGCCAACAGCAACAAGCAGCATGAGCGCCAGAAGGATGTGGCCCGCGATATCGCGGCGCAGATCGCCGGTGGCTCCAGCAGCGTGTTCGGCGTGATGGTCGAAGGTCATCTGGTCGGCGGTGCCCAGAAGTTCACTCCCGGCAAGGACGAGGTCTGCGATCTGACCTACGGCCAGAGCATTACCGATGCCTGCCTGGGCTGGGACGATTCCCTGGCAACGCTGCAGGAGCTGTCGCAGGCCGTGAGCCAGCGCCGAGCGGCGGCTGCAGCCTGCAAGCAGGAAGCTGAAGTACCGGCCTGATCGACAGAACGGGCATAAACGACACAGGCCACAGGGAGTGTTCCCTGTGGCCTGTTTGCCTTTCGAGATGGAATGGAGCGGACTGTCTGGAGGCTCAGTGCTTGGTGTCCGGTCCCGGCTCAGGTGTCATATCGCAGCCGTTGAGCGTGGCATCGATGCGGTTGAGAAGGCGCAGCAGATGCTGCTTGTCAAAGTCGGTGCGCTGCTGCCACTCGTGATCGGCCAGCGGATAGACATGGCTTTGGTGGGGCAGGCTGCCCTTGGCATCGATCACGGCGCGCAGTCGCGGGATGAACACCCACTGCAGCCATTCGTGCAGCTTGAGCGTGTCGTACATGAAGGGCGTGGTGGATTCCAGTGCCTTGGGGTCCGGGGCAACGGCAGACCAGAGCTTCTGGACTTGAAGTTCGGCCTCCAGCTGTAGCAGATGCTCGCGTATTTCTTGATGGATGTTTTCAGCGGTCATGGTGAGGGTTCCTGAAGGCATTGCAACGGCCTTGCAAACTGGCATTCGTCAAAGAGCTGCCCAATATCTGAGTCCTCTCATCGTGTTTTCAAGATAGCGAACGGCCTGGAGATAACCAGCGAGTTACGAGGTCGCAAGAGCACTTGAAAAAGATAGTTTTGCCCTTATATTGATGCCAAGTATGTGAGTAATGCTATGAAATTTACTGTGTTTTGCATTGCTTTGCACACCATGTTCCCGTAACCGCTGTGATGCTTGAGGCACGCTTTCAGGCCTTGCATGGGTTGCCGCAGCTGTTTGCAAGCCGTCAGCTTGCAGCGTCTTCAGCACCGCGGCCACACATTAAGCTGTGGCCACGACAACGAATGGTGCAAGAGTCACCAGGTCAGAGGAGATTTATGCGTAGTGAAGTAATCGTGGTTTTGGATGGCGACCGTGAATACCGGGTCGATACCCAGTCGCTGTCCCCTGTGAGTTCGGACGAAGGCCGACGCTGGCTGGACCAGCAGTTTGTCTCGCTCGAATGCGAGCCTTTGCGGGCTACCGGCAAGGTGTTGCTGGCCGACAAGCTGGTGGTGGTGGCGCGTGAGGCGCGCAACCGTCCCGAGCTGTTTGACAACCAGGACTGGCGCAACAGCTATGCCCTGGCTGCCCATGCCGTGCTGGCCAAGCCCCTGATCCGGGTGGATGTGCCGGCGATGTCGATTAGTTACTGATCCCCCTGAGCCGCTTTGCGGCTTCCCCCCCCGGGGGACGACGCCTTTGCTGCAGGGCGGCACTTACTTGGCGTCTCTGGCCTGGTCTGTGCCCGAGCAATGAAAAATGCCCGCGTAGAGCGGGCATTGGCTTTTATCCGGGCTTATTTCAGCGCTTGCAGCAGCTTGGCGTGGATGCCGCCAAAGCCGCCGTTGCTCATGCAGACGATATGGTCGCCGGGGCGTGCGACCGCGGTGATCTGCGCTATCAGGGTCTCGATATCTCCGGCGACCTGAGCGCGCTGGCTGGGGCCTACGCCCATGGATTCCAGCGCTTCGGCGGCATCCCAGTCCAGGCCCGCCGTGTGGCAGAAGACCAGATCGGCGCTTTCCAGCGACCAGGGCAGCTGGCTTTTCATGGTGCCCAGCTTCATGGTGTTGCTGCGTGGCTCGAACACCGCCAGGATGCGGGCCTGTGCACCCAGCTTGCGGCGCAGGCCGTCCAGGGTGGTGCGGATGGCTGTGGGGTGGTGCGCGAAGTCGTCATAGACATCGATGCCGTTGACGGTGCCGCGCAGCTCCATGCGGCGCTTGACGTTCTGAAAGCGCGACAGGGCTTCGCAGGCCAGCTCGGCGCTGACGCCCAGATGGTCGGCGGCGGCGATGGCGGCCAGCGCATTGAGCTGGTTGTGCACGCCGGTCAGGCTCCAGCGCAGCTGCGCCACTTTTTGGCCACGCTGCAGCACGGCAAAGTCGCCGGGATCGCCATCGGCACTGAAATCGCTGACAGTTGCGCCAAAGCTGCGCACTTCGCTCCAGCAGCCCTGGGCCAGCACGCGGCTCAGGCTTTCTTCCAGACCATTGCTCACCACGCGCCCGGTCGATGGCACGGTGCGCACCAGATGGTGGAACTGGCGCTCGATGGCAGCCAGATCGTCGAAGATGTCGGCGTGATCGAACTCCAGGTTGTTGAGCACGGCCGTACGAGGGCGGTAGTGCACGAACTTGCTGCGCTTGTCGAAGAATGCGGTGTCGTATTCATCGGCCTCGATCACGAACACGGGCTGATCGCCCACGGGGCCGGGGCCGGTGACGGGGCGTCTGGCAGCGCCGAGGCGGGCGGAGACGCCGAAGTCCAGCGGCACGCCGCCGACCAGAAAACCGGGCTGCAGACCCGCGCACTCCAGCACCCAGGTCAGCATGGAGGTGGTGGTGGTCTTGCCGTGGGTGCCGGCCACGGCCAGCACATGGCGACCGTGCAGCACATGCTCGGCCAGCCATTGCGGACCGCTGGTATAGGCGGCGCCGGTGTCCAGAATCGCTTCCATCAGCGCAAACTTGGGCGAGCCATCGGCCAGGCGCTTGCGGCTGACCACGTTGCCGACCACATACATATCGGGCTTGAGCGCGATCTGGTCGGCGCCATAGCCCTCGATCAGCTCGATGCCCAGCTGGCGCAGCTGATCGCTCATCGGCGGGTAAACGCCGGAATCGCAGCCCGTCACCTTGTGACCGGCTTCTCGTGCCAAGGCGGCCAGGCCTCCCATGAAGGTGCCGCAAATGCCCAGAATATGTATGTGCATGGCCGGGGATTCTACGTTTGCCGACATGACCTGGCGGCGAGCCATGACCCGCCTGGGTACTGGCGGTAACCTTTCTTATCAAATTGATAGCTTGTTGCGCATGATCTATATAGATCTAAATGTGTTTTTACTTTCAGTTCCATACAAAGAGGGTGCCAGCAGCTATCAAAACATTGGCCTCTACGGGCCAGGTCAAAGTGCGGTCATTCATCTGGGTCACAATGCGTAAATGACCTGCTGCGCTTGCTGCGGTGGGCGTGATGAAATGGCGCTATGAGTTTGGATAACGTGACTGCTGAAATCGCTCAGGCAGCGGCTCGTCTGGTGGTGGAGGAAGGCCTGGAATGGGGTCCTGCCAAGCAGCGGGCCGTGCGCCAGCTCGGTCTGCCCGGCCGCTCGGCGTTGCCCGATAACGACCAGCTTGAAGAGGCCGTGCGCGAATATATAGAGCTGTTCTGCGGCGACACGCAGCCGCAGGAGCTTCAGGCGCTGCGCGAGCTGGCCCTGGTCTGGATGGACAGGCTGCAGGAGTTTCGCCCGCATCTGGCTGGAGCCGTCTGGCGCGGTACGGCCACGCGGCTGTCGGACATCTATCTGCAGCTGTTCTGCGATGATCCCAAGTCGGCCGAAATAGCGCTCATCAATAATCATGTGCAGTACGAGCCGAGCACGGTCACCGGCTTTCAGGGCAAGCCGGTCGAGGCGCTTTCGGTTCACGCACTGTGCAAGCCGATCAACGAAACCGTGGGCGTGCACCTGTTGGTCTACGACCATGACGATATGCGCGGCGCCATGAAGCCCGACAGCCATGGCCGCAGCCCGCGTGGCGATGCCAAGGCCTTGCGCAAGCTGCTGCAGGAGAGCCGCGATGAGTGAAAACACCCCTGAGAACAAGTCGACCAATGGCTCGCGCCGTCTGTGGCTGACCGGCGCGGTGGCCGCAGTGGCGGCCGGGGGGGGCGCCGGTGTGGCCTGGTGGCGCAGCCAGCCGCAGGCCATGGGCCCTGGCGTCGAGGCACAGCTATGGAGTCAGACGTTTGAAACTCCCGATGGCAAGCCTTTTGCCATGGCTGGTTTACAGGGCCGTCCCCTGCTGGTGAACTTCTGGGCCACCTGGTGTCCCCCCTGTGTCAAGGAGCTGCCCATGCTCAGCGAGTTTGCGGCGCAGCAGGGCGCAAAAGGCATTCAGGTCGTGGGGTTAGCGGTCGACAAATCCGAAGCAGTGATGCGTTTTTTGCAGCGCCAACCCGTGCAATTTCCGGTAGCCATTGCCATGCAAGGGGGATTGGGGCTGACCCGTAGCCTCGGTAACTTGCAGGGTGGCCTGCCATTCACGGTTCTTTTTGACGCCAAGGGGCAAGTGCGACAACGTAAAATAGGCGAGCTTTCCCGCGAAGATCTGACAGATTGGAGCAAATAGAGCGAACGAACATTGCTCTTGTCGTCAGAAAAGTGTAGGTAACTAAATTCCATGGCGACGTTAGTGAAAAATATCTGCCAATGCACGCAGAAGGCCGAATTTGAGGTAAATTCGCGCCCTGTTTAGAATTACGTCGCTGGAGCTCCCATGGATTTGCGAAAACTCAAGACCCTTATTGATCTGGTGTCCGAATCGAATGTGTCGGAACTGGAGATCACCGAAGCAGAGGGCAAGGTCCGTATCGTCAAGAGCGAAGGTGTGGTCCACCAATACGTCGCTGCCCCCGTGCAAGCTGCTCCCATGATGGCCGCCCCCGTGGCTGCCGCAGCCGCCACGCCGGTGGCCGCCCCGGCCGTTGCAGAAGGTCACGTGGTCAAGTCGCCCATGGTCGGTACTTTCTACCGTGCCTCCAGCCCTGGCGCCAAGGCCTTTGTGGATGTGGGCAGCCAGGTCAAGGAAGGCGACACGATCTGCATCGTTGAAGCCATGAAGATCCTCAACGAAATCGAAGCCGACAAGACCGGCACCATCGTTCGCGTTCTGGGTGAAAACGGCCAGGCTGTGGAATACGGCCAGCCTCTGTTCGTGATCGAGTGATAGATCATGAGGCGTTGCATGCAGTTCGCATTGCAGCGCCGAGGTGCGCTAGCCACTGGCTGCGCGACTGAGTCATTGGCAGTGGTCTGTGCTGCGGCACAGGCACCAAGCTGCGAGGAACTTCATGTTTAAGAAAATTTTGGTTGCCAACCGGGGCGAGATCGCCCTGCGCATCCAGCGCGCTTGCCGTGAGCTGGGTATCAAGGCGGTGATGGTGTATTCCGAAGCCGACCGTGATGCCAAGTACGTCAAGCTGGCCGATGAGGCCGTGTGTATCGGTCCGGCTCCTTCCCCGCTGTCCTACCTCAACATGCCGGCCATCATTTCGGCTGCCGAGGTGACCGATGCGGAAGCCATCCACCCCGGCTACGGCTTCCTGTCCGAGAACGCCGACTTTGCCGAGCGCGTGGAAAAGAGCGGTTTCACCTTTATCGGCCCGACGCCCGAGAACATCCGCACCATGGGTGACAAGGTGTCGGCCAAGCAAGCCATGATCAAGGCCGGCGTGCCTTGCGTGCCCGGCTCGGACGGCGAACTGCCCGACGATCCCGCACTCATCAAGCGCATTGCCAAGACCATCGGTTATCCCGTGATCATCAAGGCCTCGGGCGGCGGCGGCGGTCGCGGCATGCGTGTGGTGCACACCGAAGCTGCACTGATCAATGCCGTGCAGATGACCAAGGCCGAGGCCGGCGCTGCTTTCGGCAATCCTGCCGTCTACATGGAAAAGTACCTGCAGAACCCACGTCACGTGGAAATCCAGGTGCTGGCCGATACGCACAAGAACGCCGTGTATCTGGGCGAGCGCGATTGCTCCATGCAGCGTCGCCACCAGAAGGTGATCGAGGAAGCTCCGGCTCCCGGCATTCCCCGCCGTCTGATCGAGAAGATCGGCGAGCGCTGCGCCGCGGCCTGCAAGAAGATCGGCTATCGCGGTGCGGGTACCTTCGAGTTCCTGTACGAGAACGGCGAGTTCTACTTCATCGAGATGAACACCCGCGTGCAGGTGGAGCATCCCATCACCGAGCTGATCACGGGCATCGACATCGTGCGCACCCAGATCATGATCGCGGCCGGCGAGAAGATGCCTTTCACGCAGCGCCAGATCGAGTTCAAGGGCCACGCCATCGAGTGCCGCGTGAACGCGGAAGATCCGTACAAGTTCATCCCCTCGCCCGGTCGCATCTCCATGTGGCATGCTCCCGGCGGCCCTGGCGTGCGTGTGGACACCCATGTGTACAACAACTACTTCGTGCCGCCCAACTACGACTCCATGATCGGCAAGATCATTACCTATGGCGATACCCGCGAGCAGGCCATGGCCCGCATGCGTACCGCCTTGCTGGAGACCGTGGTGGAAGGCATCAACACCAATATCCCGCTGCACCAGGATTTGATGGTCGACTCCAAGTTCATGGAAGGCGGCACCAACATCCACTACCTGGAAGAGTGGCTGACGCATCGCACGCCCAACAAGCGATGAGATCAGGAGCCTTGCAGCTCTGAGTTCCCATGCTGGCCTCTGGCAACGGAGGCCAGCATTTTCGTTTTTCAGGAAAGTACAACTTGCGTTCTCGTCTTCGGCCCCGGCCTGACATGAATGACGCGGTTGCTAGAAAGGATGGCCATGTTCGAGCTGAGCCTGCTGTGCCCCGAAGATCGGGTCGAAACCATTAGCGAAGCGCTGGATGCACTCGATGCATTGAGCGTGTCCGTCGAAGATGCCGATGCGCAGACCGAGGCCGAGCAGGCGCTGTTCGGCGAGCCCGGCATGCCCGCGCCCAAGGAGGGCTGGAACCGCAGCCGCGTGATCGCCCTCTATCCCAGCGAAGCTGCGGCTACCGAGGCGCGTGATCTGCTGCTGCCGCAGGACTTTTTCGAAGGCTGCAAGATTCTGGCCGTCAAGCCCGTGCCCGAGCAGGACTGGGTGCGCCTGACGCAGTCGCAGTTCGAGCCCGTGGACATCACGCCCGAGTTCTGGATCGTGCCCACCTGGCATGAGCTGCCCGAGCAGGCCAAGGTCAGCATCCGTCTGGACCCCGGTCTGGCTTTCGGTACCGGCACCCATCCCACCACCCGCATGTGCCTGCGCTGGATTGCGCGCCAGCCCCAGGCGACGCTGGGACGCACGCTGGACTACGGCTGCGGCTCGGGCATCCTGGCCATTGGTGCCGCCAAGTTCGGCGCGACCGATGTGGATGCGGTGGACATCGATCCCGCTGCCGTGGAGTCGACCAACTACAACAGCAGCGCCAACCATGTGGAGGTCAAGGCCGGTCTGCCCGATGCGGCCGACGGCGAGTACCAGACCGTGCTGGCCAATATTCTGGCCACTCCGCTCAAGGTGCTGGCTCCGCTGCTGTGCGGCCGTGTGCAGGCCGGTGGCCATCTGGTGCTGGCCGGCATTCTGGAGCGCCAGGCCGACGAGCTGAAAGAGGCTTATGCGCCTTATCTCAAGCTCGAGGTGGCCGATAGCGAGGACGGCTGGATTCTCATGACCGCCCGGCGCGCGGCCTGATCGCGAGACAGACCCGCCGCCAGCAGGTGTGCGGGTGGTTGCTGCCTACAATGACATCTTGATGAGCCAAGTCACCCGTTGCCCTTCCTGTGGAACCCGCTTCAAAGTGGTTGCCGACCAGCTGCGTATCTCGCAGGGCTGGGTGCGCTGCGGGATGTGCCAAAGCGTCTTTGATGCCTCGCAGGATTTGCAGTCCGTGCCCGACGAGCTGCTGCAGCCGGAAGCTGCTGATGCGCCGCAGAAGCCGGCCGAGCAGGAGGTGCGGCAGACGGAAGCCGGCGAACAGCAGATGCCGGCTTGGCCGCAGCAGGATGTCGCGGATGTTCCCGGCTTCGATGTGCAGAAGGCCGAGGCTCTGCAGGATTCGGCTTCGGATTCGGTAGACGCGGCAGCGACTGCTGCTCAGACCGCAGAAGCCGCGCCGGCAGCGGAGTCTGCCGATGCGGTTTCCGAACCAGAGCCTTGCGGGTCCATGCCCGGGATGGCGGATGGGCAGCCCTCGTTTGTCGATCAGGCGCGTCCTCTGACTGAAGAGGATGCAGAGGCTGCCCTGCATGAGCCTCATCCCGAGGTGAGGGAGCCGCAAGACAGGCTGGAAACCAGTGATATTCCCGCTCCCGCCGAGCCGGAGCCGGAGCTGCTGGTGCCGCCAAGCGAAGTCCTGATGCCCGAGGCCGAGCATGGCCTCGAGGATAAAGCCCGGAGCGAGGCGCCGCCGCACGCCGATATCGGCGCTATACAACCCGCCAGGGACCGGGCGCAGGGCGTCACGGATGCGGATCAGGATGAGGTTGGTGCCATCGCTGGCAATGAGCCTGGCTTTGTGCGCCAGGCCCGTCGGCAGGCCTTCTGGCACTCGGCAGGAATGCGCGTGGCGCTGGTGCTGGGTTCGCTGCTGGCTGCTGCCGGTGTCGTCGGACAGCATGCCTGGCAGCAGCGCGATGTGCTGGCAGCGCAGTATCCGGCACTGGCTCCCGTGCTGGCCAAGGCCTGCAGTCTGGCAGGCTGCGAGCTGCAGGCCCGCCGCGCGATTGCCGATGTGGTGATCAGTGGCTCGGGCTTCAAGCAGCTTGCCGATGCCCGTCAGTACCAGTGGAGCCTGACCCTGGAGAATCGCTCCGATGTGCCGGTGGCCATGCCCATGGCCGAGCTGACCCTGACCGATGCACAGGACAGACCTTTGCTGCGCCGAGTCATCGACCTGAAGCCTCTTGGTGCCCCGGAGCAGCTGCAAGCCCGCCAGGAGTGGAGCGTCAACTTGCCTGTGCAAGTGCAGGATCTTGGCGCTGCCGTGGCGGGTTACCGGGCGCTGGTTTTTTACCCCTAATACGGCTTGTGCCAATTCGGATCAGGCAGGGTGTCTCGTCAATAGAAATGCCCGTTGTACATCCTTGTTGGCGCAAGCCCCCCTTCATTCATTTCTGAAAGAGAACGCACCATGGCCGCTTTGATCTGCGGGTCGCTGGCATTCGACAACATCATGACCTTTGAAGGTCGTTTTGCCGACCAGATTCTTCCCGACCAGCTCCACATCCTCAATGTGTCGTTTCTGGTGCCCACGCTGCGCCGCGATTTTGGCGGTTGCGCCGGCAATATTGCCTATAGCCTGAGGCTGCTCGGTGGTGATGCTCACCCCATGGCCATGGTGGGTAGCGACGGCGTGGACTATGTGCAGCGCTTCAGGGACCTGGGCATCGAAACCCGCCATGTGGGCCAGCTGCAGAGCACCCACACGGCGCAGTGCATGATCATGACCGATCGTGACAACAACCAGATCACGGCCTTCCATCCCGGAGCCATGATGCAGGCGCACGAGAACCGGATCACGGCCGATATGGCCGCCGAGGTCAAGGTCGGCATCATTGCTCCCGATGGCCGCCAGGCCATGATCGACCACGCCGCCCAGTTCAAGGCTGCAGGCATTCCTTTCGTGTTCGATCCGGGTCAGGGCCTGCCCATGTTCAACGGCGATGAACTCAAGGCCTTTATCGAGCAGGCCGACTGGGTGGCAGTGAACGACTATGAAGGCAAGATGCTCAGCGAGCGCACGGGCCTGAGCTTTGACGAGATCTCGCGCAAGGTGCGCGGTCTGGTCGTGACCCTGGGTGCCGAAGGCTGCGAAGTCTGGCAGCAGGGTGAGAAGACCCTGGTGGCGCCGGTGAAGCCCGCCGCTGTGGTCGACCCCACGGGTTGTGGCGATGCCTGGCGCGGTGCTTTCCTGTTTGGTCTGGAGCGTGGCTGGGATCTGCTGCGCTGCGCCGAACTGGGCAACCGCTTGGGGGCGCTGAAGATTGCGCAACGCGGCCCGCAGAACTATCAGCTGGACTTCCAGCCCTGATGCGATGTCAGTGCCCTGAGGGTACTGATCGCGGCGCATGTAAAAAAGCCCGGCTCTCGCAAGAGAGCTCGGGCTTTTTTATGGCGTGCAGGTCAGCGAACCGATCAGGGCTTGTTGCCTGTGGGGAAGGGCCAGGCGGCTTGAGGTGCCAGGCGGGTCTGCGCCACGGGTGCGGTGGTTTCGGTCACGGCGGCAGGTGCAGGTGTGGCAGCCTTCTTGGGAGCAGCCTTGGCACCATTTGCAGCCTTCTTGGAGGCAGCCTTCGCTGGTGCAGCGGCCTTGGAAGCAGTTGCAGCCTTCTTGGGGGCGGCTGCCTTGGCAGCTACAGCCTTCTTGGGAGCGGCAGCCTTGGCGGGAGCAGCAGCCTTGGCAGTTGCAGCCTTCTTGGGGGCGGCAGCCTTGGCAGGAGCAGCGGCCTTGGCAGCAGTTGCAGCCTTCTTGGAGGCAGCCTTCGCCGGAGCAGCGGCCTTGGCAGCAGTTGCAGCCTTCTTGGGGGCAGCCTTCGCTGGAGCAGCGGCCTTGGCAGTTGTTGCAGCCTTCTTTGGTGCAGCAGCCTTGGCAGCAGTTGCAGCCTTCTTGGGGGCAGCCTTCGCTGGAGCAGCAGCCTTGGCAGCAGTTGCAGCCTTCTTGGCGGCAGCCTTCGCTGGAGCAGCGGCCTTGGCAGCAGTTGCAGCCTTCTTGGGGGCAGCCTTCGCTGGGGTAGCGGCCTTGGCAGCAGTTGCAGCCTTCTTGGGGGCAGCCTTCGCTGGAGCAGCGGCCTTGGCAGCAGTTGCAGCCTTCTTGGGGGCAGCCTTCGCTGGAGCAGCGGCCTTGGCAGTTGTTGCAGCCTTCTTGGGGGCAGCCTTTGCTGGAGCAGCAGCCTTGGCAGTCGTTGCAGCCTTCTTGGGGGCAGCCTTCGCTGGAGCAGCGGCCTTGGCGGTTGTTGCAGCCTTCTTGGGGGCAGCCGCCTTGGCAGCAGTTGCAGCCTTCTTCGGTGCAGCCTTTGCAGGAGCAGCAGCCTTGGGAGCAGCAGTCTTGGTTGCAGCTGTTTTCTTCACAGCTTCAGCCTTGGGCGCGGCCGCCTTTTTGGCAGGTGTCTTTTTCTCGGTTGTGGCCTTGGCGGCCGTCTTCTTCGCAGTTGCCATCATTTTCTCCTTCGTTGATTTGCATAAGACGTCCGGCTCTTTGCAGTGCCGGACGATTCAAAGCGATGTGGAGTTACGCATCGCTAGGAACACAAATTTGCTTCACGCCAAAATCTCAGTTTTTTGTAGCAATGAAGTGAAGCAAGTCATGACTCGCATTGTGCCTGCTTAGAAGCAATTAATCCCAAGAAAGTGCGCCTCCGGTCTGATACTCGATCACTCGTGTCTCAAAGAAGTTACGTTCTTTCTTCAAATCGATCATTTCGCTCATCCAGGGGAAGGGATTTTCTTCACCGGGGAACAGCTCTTCGAGACCGATCTGCGTGGCACGACGGTTGGCGATGTAGCGCAGATAGCCCTTGAACATGGATGCATTCATGCCCAGCACGCCGCGCGGCATGGTGTCTTCGGCGTAGCGATATTCGAGCTCCACGGCCCTCTGGAACAGCTCCGTGATTTCCTGCTTGAACTCGGCCGTCCACAGATGGGGGTTCTCGAGCTTGAGCTGGTTGATCAGATCGATGCCGAAGTTGCAGTGCATGGACTCGTCGCGCAGGATGTACTGGTACTGCTCGGCAGCGCCCGTCATCTTGTTCTGGCGGCCCAGAGCCAGGATCTGCGTGAAGCCGACGTAGAAGAACAGACCTTCCATCAGGCAGGCAAAAACGATCAGCGACTTCAGCAGAGTCTGGTCGGTCTCGGGCGTGCCGGTGTGGAAGTTGGGGTCCATGATCGCTTCGATGAAGGGGATCAGGAACTCGTCCTTGTCGCGGATGGATTGGACTTCGTTGTAGGCGTTGAAGATTTCCGATTCATCCAGACCCAGCGATTCCACGATGTACTGGTAGGCATGGGTGTGGATGGCTTCCTCGAAGGCCTGGCGCAGCAGGAACTGGCGGCATTCGGGCGCCGTGATGTGGCGGTAGGTGCCCAGCACGATGTTGTTGGCGGCCAGCGAATCGGCCGTCACAAAGAAGCCCAGGTTGCGCTTGACGATGCGGCGCTCGTCTTCGGTCAGGCCGTTGGGGTCCTTCCACAGTGCGATGTCGCGCGTCATGTTCACTTCCTGCGGCATCCAGTGGTTGGCGCAGGTGGCCAGATACTTTTCCCAGGCCCACTTGTACTTGAAGGGAACCAGCTGGTTCACGTCGGTCTTGGCGTTGATGATGCGCTTGTCTGCGGCATTCACCCGCTTGTGGGTGCTGGTGGACGCGCCAGCTTCTGCGCTGGTGGCGGAAGAGGCAAAGGTGTCGTCGTCAAAGCTCAGCATGAGTTATTCCTTTAGGGAAAAAGCTGGGCGCAGTGCAATCGACATCCAGCTTTTCAATCATTTATTGATGGAGTGGCGCCACTCAGATACTGGCGCACTCTAAAGCGAGAGACACCGAGGAAGCGCCGCTGCGCACCGAGGGTGTCGTCCCCCTCCCGCGTAGCGAGAGAGGGGGAAGGCGCGGGGCCGCCTAGGCCAAGCGCCTCAGGGGGAGCTTATTGGCAAGCCTCGCAACCAGGATCGTCAATCGCGCAGAACTTGATGTCCGTGGCGGGTGCCTGGGCACGGGCAGCGGCGGCAGCCGCTTCCAGTGCGCTGACCGCAGGCTTGGCCGCAGGGGCCGCCGAAGCGGCAGGAGCACCGGAGGACACGGCGTTCAGCACACGGCTTTGCACGGTGGACTTCTCGATATTGGTCGCGCTGGTGGTGCGCAGGTAGTAGGTGGTCTTCAGACCGCGCAGCCAGGCCAGCATGTAGGTGTCGTGCAGCTTCTTGCCCGATGCACCGGCCATGTAGATGTTCAGGCTCTGGGCCTGGTCGATCCACTTCTGGCGGCGCGAGGCGGCTTCCACCAGCCATTCGGGCGAGACTTCGAACGCGGTGGCGTAGAGGTTCTTGATCTCTTGCGGCACGCGGTCGATGGCGCGCAGCGAGCCGTCGAAATGCTTGAGATCCATGACCATCACGTCGTCCCACAGGCCCAGGCGCTTGAGGTCGCGCACCAGGTACTGGTTGATGACGGTGAATTCGCCCGACAGATTGGACTTCACGGACAGGTTGCCGAACGAAGGCTCGATCGAGGCATCCACACCCACGATGTTGGAGATGGTGGCGGTGGGGGCGATGGCCACGCAGTTGGAGTTGCGCATGCCGTCCTTGGCGATCTTGGCGCGCAGGGCGTCCCAGTCCAGCTTGGCGGAGCGATCCACTTCCACATAGCCGCCGCGGGCCTTTTCCAGCAGCTTCAGGGTGTCGGGGGGCAGGATGCCCTGATCCCACAGCGATCCCTTGAAGGTGGAGTAGGTGCCACGTTCCTTGGACAGCTCGGTCGATGCCCAGTAAGCGTAGTAGCAGATGGCTTCCATGGCTTCGTCGGCAAACTCGACTGCGCCCTGGCTGGCGTAGGCGGTGCGCATTTCATACAGCGCATCCTGGAAACCCATCAGGCCCATGCCCACAGGGCGATGGCGCAGATTGGAGTCCTTGGCCTTTTGCACGGCGTAGTAGTTGATGTCGATCACGTTGTCCAGCATGCGCATGGCCGTGTTCACGGTCTTGCGCAGCTTGTCGTGGTCGATCTTGCCGTCCTTGATGTGCTGGACCAGGTTCACCGAGCCCAGGTTGCAGACAGCGGTTTCGGTGTCGCTGGTGTTGAGCGTGATCTCGGTGCACAGATTGGACGAGTGCACCACACCCACGTGCTGCTGGGGCGAGCGGATGTTGCAAGGGTCCTTGAAGGTGATCCAGGGATGGCCGGTCTCGAACAGCATCGAGAGCATCTTGCGCCACAGATCCACGGCAGGCACGCGCTTGAACAGCTTGAGCTCGCCGCTGTCGGTCTTGGCTTCATAGGCGGTGTAGGCCTTCTCGAAGGCTTCGCCGTACAGATCGTGCAGATCGGGAGCGTCGGCGGGCGAGAACAGGGTCCACTGGCCTGCTTCCATCACGCGCTTCATGAACAGGTCGGGAATCCAGTTCGCCGTGTTCATGTCGTGGGTGCGGCGGCGGTCGTCGCCGGTGTTCTTGCGCAGCTCCAGGAATTCTTCGATGTCCAGGTGCCAGGATTCCAGATAGGTACAGACCGCGCCCTTGCGCTTGCCACCCTGGTTCACGGCAACGGCTGTGTCGTTGACCACCTTGAGGAAGGGAACCACGCCTTGCGATTCGCCGTTGGTGCCCTTGATGCGCGAGCCCAGGGCACGCACACGGGTCCAGTCATTGCCCAGGCCGCCAGCAAACTTGGACAGCAGCGCATTTTCCTTGATGGATTCGTAGATGCCGTCCAGGTCGTCGGGCACGGTGGTCAGGTAGCAGGACGACAGCTGCGAACGCAGCGTGCCGCTGTTGAACAGCGTGGGAGTGGACGACATGAAGTCGAAGGACGACAGCAGTTCGTAGAACTCGATGGCACGGGCGTTGCGGTCGGGCTCGTTCAGTGCCAGGCCCATGGCCACGCGCATGAAGAAGGACTGGGGCAGCTCGATGCGGGTCTTGCGCACGTGCAGGAAGTAGCGGTCGTACAGGGTCTGCAGACCCAGGTAGTCGAACTGTTCGTCGCGCTCGGCCTTCAGGGCCTTGGCCAGACGGGGCAGGTCGTAGTTCAGCAGCTCGGGGTTGAGCAGCTCGTTGTCCACGCCTTTTTGCACAAAGCCGGGGAAGTAGTCGGCATAGGCGGCCTGCATTTCTGCGGGCTGCACGTCGCGGCCCATGACTTCGCGCACGATGGTGTGCAGCAGCAGGCGGGCGGTGACGTAGGTGTAGTCGGGGTCTTTTTCGATCAGCGTACGTGCGGCCAGGATGGACGCCTTGTAGACCTCGGCCAGAGGCACGCCGTCATACAGATTGCGCAGGGTTTCGGCCACGATGGGGGCGGACTGGATGTCGGCATTCAGATTGCCGCAGGAAGCGACGATCAGGGCTTCCAGGCGCTCCTGGTTCAGCGGCACGCGCTGGCCGTTGTCGGTCACATGCAGCACGGGCTTGGTGGCGGCAGCGGCTGCCACTTCGGCGACCTTCTTCTGCTCGGCACGTTCCTGGTTGCGGCGCTCGCGGTACAGCACATAGGCGCGGGCCACGTCCTGGTGACCGGCGCGCATCAGGCCCAGCTCGACCTGGTCCTGCACATCTTCGATATGGAAGGTTCCGCCATCGGGACGCGAACGCACCAGGGCGCGCACCACGCCGTCGGTGAGCTCGTTGACGGTGTCACGCACGCTGGCGGAAGCCGCGCCCTGCGCGCCGCGCACGGCCAGGAAAGCCTTGGTCAGGGCCACGGCAATCTTCTGGGGTGCGAAAGCCACCACATCGCCGCTGCGGCGGATGATCTGGTAGCTGTCATTGGGGGAGGAAGAATTGGCTGCACCGGCAGGTGCGGCAGAAGGCAGTGAGTTCAACGCTTCTTGCATAAGTTCCTCTGAGTCAGTATGTGGATAGGCAGACAAAGGCCTGCACTGTGGGCAGGCCATCAAAAACACGATTCGGCGCCTTGGTCTACACATGGTTTGCACAGGGTGTGCACAGCTTGTAAACACTAGATATGGGGTCTGAGGCGCCCTTAAACACTACCGGTAGTGTATCGCGCTTAAAACTGGCTGACCTGATGAAACTACTGAATCTGACATTTCGGCCACCGCTTGACAGCTGAAAAAATGACTTCATCCCGCATGAATAAAGGCCTGTGGCGCGGTTGCGCGCGGCGGGAGAGCGGACCGGAAATATGTAAAAAATTTGCGTGTTTGATGCAGGCGACAGTTGTTGCGCGCGCCATTGACATGCCGCTTACAGGTGCGGAAGCGATGGATGATGCGGGCCTACAAAAAGAGGAGCGTCTGACACCTGTCATCAGGCGACTTCAGTGCTGAATCACCAGAAATTCAAGATATGGAGAGTGGAAGGTGCTATGAAAAAATCAGGCCGGCTGTGAAGCGCGTGGCGGAAATTCCCATGACCGGGTGCCGTCCGCGCTGCCCAGCTGCTGCTGCAGGCGCTGCCAGTCAAAGCCAGGGCCGGGATCCTGCTTGCGTCCGGGTGCGATGTGCTCGTGCCCGGCGATGTAGTGCACCGGGTATTGCGCGGCGATGGCGCTGCAAAGCTGCTGCAGGGCCTGGTACTGGGGGGCTTCGAAGCTCAGGCCTTCCAGGCCTTCCAGCTCTATGCCAATGGAGTCGTCGTTGCAGCGATCGCGCCCGCGCCACTGGCTTACGCCGGCATGCCAGGCACGGTCGTCGCAGCTGACGAACTGCCAGATCTCGCCCTGGCGCGTGACAAAGAAATGGGACGAGACTTCGAGGCCGCGAATGCCCTGGTAATAAGGATGGGCGTCCCAGTCCAGCTGATTGGTGAACAGTTGCTGGACCGCGCCCGTGCCGTACTGGCCCGGAGGCAGGCTGATGGAATGGATAACGACGAGGTCGATCCTTGCCTGCTCGGGGCGCGGGCCGAAATTGGGCGAGGCCAGGTGGCGCGCTGCGCCATACCAGCCGGCCTGCCACGCCGGCTGCTGCGGCAGGTTTTGGGCAAGGGGGGCGGTATCAGACATTGTCGCTCTGGTGTGGCAGGTCGATGCCCAGCCGGTCGATGCGGTAGCGGATCTGGCGCAGGCTGATGCCCAGCCTGGCCGCCGTGGCCGTGCGGTTGAAGCCGTTGTCCTGCAGGGCTCTGACCAGAATGCTGCGCTCCTGCTCGTCGAGCCAGCCTTGCAGATCCTCGGGCAGCGTGGCCGGACTGCCCGCGTGCTGAGGCGCCGGTGCGCCGGTCTCCGATGCCTGAGTGCCTGAGACCGGGGCTGGCATCGCTGCCGAAGCACCGGCGCCGGGGCCGGGGCCGGATTCGGGCAGGCGCAGCGGGCCTTCATCGCCCAGTGCAATGGCGCGGTGCAGCACGTTTTCCAGCTCGCGCACATTGCCGGGCAGCGGCAGCCCGGCGATCTGGCGGAGGCTGATCTCGTCCAGCTCCGGCGTGGGCAGGCCGGACTCGCGGGCCAGCTTTTGCAGCAAAGCCTGGCAGAGCTGGCCCAGGTCTTCGCGGCGCTCGCGCAGCGCGGGCAGCTCGATTTCGATGACGTTGAGCCGATAGAACAGATCCTGGCGGAAATTGCCGGACTGCACTTGCGCGCTCAGGTCGCGGTGGGTGGCGCTGAGGATGCGCACATCGACGGCTTCTTCCTGGGTGCTGCCCAGCGGGCGGATCTTGCGCTCCTGGATGGCGCGCAGCAGCTTGGCCTGCATGGCCAGGGGCAGGTCGCCGATCTCGTCGAGAAACAGGGTGCCGCCCTGAGCGGCCTGAAAGTAGCCTGGCCTGTCCTGCGTGGCTCCGGTATAGGAGCCCTTGCGGGCGCCGAAGAACTCGGCTTCGAGCAGGTTTTCCGGGATGGCGCCGCAGTTGACGGCGACCATGGGGCCTTCGGCCCGCTGGCTGCAGGCATGCAGGGCGCGCGCCACCAGCTCCTTGCCCGTGCCGGATTCACCGTGGATCAGCACGGGAGCCATGCCCTTGGCGACCTTGGCGATGCGCTGCTTGACGCGTTGCATGGCCTGAGAGTTGCCCACCAGCGCTTCCAGCGCGCCAGGCTGGGCTGCCGGCCCCGCTCCATGGGCCGGTGCGCTTTCGCCGGCCTGCTGGCTGCCGGGCTTGGGCACTGCGCCCATGCCTTGTACGGCTGAGGCCACGACCTGGCGGAACTGGCGCAGGTCCACGGGCTTGGTCAGATAGTCGAAGGCGCCGGCGCGCAAGGCTTCCACGGCATTCTCGGCCGAGCCGTAGGCCGTCATGACGATGCAGCGCTCGCTGCGCGACGGATCGCGCAGCTGCAGCAATAGCTCCATGCCGATCCCGTCGGGCAGGCGCATATCGGTAATCACGACATCGAAATGGCGCTTCTGCAACTGGGCCCTGCCTTCCTGGACCGAGCCTGCGGTTTCCACGCGGTAGCCTTCGCGCAGCAGCGTCAGCTCGTAGAGCGTGCGCAGATCGGGTTCATCGTCGACCACGAGAATGCTGGCTGCTGCGGAGGAGTGAGGCGAGGATGTCACTGGGCTTACACCATGATCGAGTCAAACAGGGTGTGGCTTGCGAGCGAGGCAGGGCCGCTGCGCAGAGTCACGATAAAGGCGTTGCCGTCCACATTGCCTTGCGGCGTGTGCAGGCTCAGGCGCTGATAGCTGATGGAGGCATCGTAGCGCTGGCAGAGCTCTCGGCAGATATAGAGTCCAAGGCCGCTGGAGCGGCTCTGGGAGGAGAAGAAGGGCTCGAACAGATGGCGCTCGACGCTGGAATCCAGCGGCGCCCCGTCACTCCAGACCATGAACCAGCAGATGTCGTCCTGCGGCGCGAGACCCTGGAGCTGGCCGTTCAGAGGCCCATGGCCGCTGATCAGCCGCAGGCCCGTCTCATCGCCGGCGTTGCTGCGGTGGCGCTGGGCATTGTCCAGCAGGTTGATCAGCACGCGGCGCAGATGCTCTTCATCGAACAGGATATGGCGAGCCGTTGCATTGAGCCGCAGCAATAGCTGGCGGGATGGCGTGGCCTGCATGCGCCATTCATGGCTGATCTGGGCCAGCAGATTGTCCAGCGGCAGCGACTGACCCTGATGGGTTTCCGAGTCCTGTTGCACGCGCGCCAGATTGAGGATCTCCTCGGCAATGCGGGCCAGCCGGTCGGCGTTCTGGCCCACGATGCGGCATAGCTGCTGGGGGCCCGGCTGGCTGCTCAGGTCCTCGGCCAGCAGTGCATTGGCCTGGGTGATGGCGGCCAGAGGATTGCGTATCTCATGCGCCACGGCGGCCGACATGCGGCCCATGGAGGCCAGCTTTTCAGTGCGCAGCTGCGCCTCCATCTCGCGCAGGTCGTGAAGAAACATGACGCACAGCGAGTGGCTGGCTTGCGCCTGCGGACCTTCGTCCAGATAGGGCGCCGAAACCTCGGTGATGCGTGTGCGCACATGGATGCCCGTGGCGCCGTGCCGCTCATGGGCCTGCAGATGGATCGTGGCGGACAGCGGGCGGGCATGGGCAAAGCTGGCCTGTGTTGCATGCGCCAGAGGCTCCCACCAGTTGTGGGCCTGCAGGGAAAAAGGCTGGGGGTGATCCATGGTCAGGCCCAGCAGCTGCAGCGCGGCGGGGTTGGCCTGCAGCACCTGCAGGCTGGAGTCGACCACCAGCACCCCGTCGGAGAAGTGGTTGATCACCAGGCTGTTGACCTGCTCCTGGGTCTGGGTGCGCAAGCGGTCGAACAAGGCCTGGGAGCGCTCGCGCCGGACACGCTTGGCCAGCTCGTGCGTGAGGTAGGCCACGCAGAAATAGCCGGCACAGGAAAAAGCCGCCTGGTAATAGGACTGGGCGCCATCGTTGAGGCCGCCATGGTATTGCCAGAAGGTGTAGGCCAGCGTCAGCAGCGTGATGCCGGCCGTGGCGCCAAAGGCCAGCATCAGCCCGCCCAGTGCCGAGGAGATCAGGACGGGAATGGCCAGCAGCGCCGTGTAGTTGAGCGAGCCGACCTGAAAGATCTGCAGCAGAAAGATCACCGCGATGTCGACACCGATCACGGGCAGCCATTGCAGGGCTGCGCGAGGTGCTGGCAAATGCCGTGCTGCAGCCAGACGCAGCACCACGGTGAGTGCCAGATAGGTGAAACAGATCAGCCAGGCCAGGGGCGAGCTGATGTTCTGCAGCTGCAGGTTCAGCGTCTGAAGCAGGATGAGGGCCAGCGCCAGCAGCACGCGGCCGCTGAGGAAGGCCTGCCACAGGCGCACAAACGGGGCGTTGAGGCTGGCGTCCGCGCGCCGGCTGATGGCCGCATCCAGCGGAATGGCGGTGTGCTGCCAGGGTGAGGTGGAGTTCACCATGGGATCAGTGGCTGCCGGGTTCTTGCTGGGCCAGGCGGCGATGTTCCGTGCTGCAGAAGCTCTGGCCCGAGGCATCGCTTACGGCATCTGCCTGCGGCAGGTGTAGGCCGCAGTGTGCGCAGGCCACCATGGTCTGAGCTTGCGGGAGAGTGGTGGCCGTCCGGGTGGGCTCTGCCGCTTCGGCGCGGCGCTTGCTGCGCCAGATGCCGACTGCCACCACCACGACCAGCAGGACCAGCAAATACTTCATGCCGCGCGCTCCAGCAGGACTTCAATCACAAAGCGCGAGCCGACATAGGCCAGCAGCAGAAAGATGGCGCCGATATAGAGAACGCGCACGGCGCTCTGGCCGCGCCAGCCAAATCGCTTGCGCCCGAACAGCAGCACGGCGAAAGCCAGCCAGGACAGCAGCGAGAAAACGGATTTGTGATTCCACACCCAGGCCTTGCCGTAGAGCTGCTCGCCAAACAGCCAGCCTGCGGCCAGCGTGGCGGTCAGCAGCACAAAGCCGGCACCGACAAAGCGGAAGGTCAGCCGCTCCAGGGTCAGCAGAGGCAGTCCGCTGTCATGGTCGCCGCCCTGGCGCATCTGCCGCTCGGCATGGCTCATCAGCGCCCCGTGCACGACGGCTGCGGCAAACAGGCCGTAGGAAGCAATGCCCAGGGCCAGATGCAGCGGCAGCCAGGCCGAGGCGTTGACATGCAGCGGAGTGCCGGGAAACACCACGGCCAGCAGCACGGCCACACTTCCCAGTATGGACAGCGGCCAGCGTGAGCGCAGCTGCGGGTACAGCTGCTGCTCGACCACATAGACGGTCAGCACCAGCCAGGCGGTGATCGAGAGTGCGGGTGCGAAGCCGAAGCGCGGCTGCTCGCCCAGCAGGCCCCAGCCCAGCAGCAGGGCATGCAGGGCCCAGGCCAGGCGCAGGCAGCGGCGGGCGCCGGTTTCTTGCAGATGCCGGCTGGCAAGTGCAGGGATGGCATAGGCAATGGCTGCTGCCAGGGCCAGAATCCAGCCAATGGGGCCAGCTGCAGTGAGCGGTTGGGAAAGCATGCTTTCTATGATAGTGCCGCGGGCCTGCACTCATGCTTTGCAGGATGCTGCCATGCGTCAAATTTGCGCATAAAGCGCAGCCGAAGCCGCTTGCGACCTGGGTTTGAGCGCCTGCACAGCCGCCGAGCAGACGTCGAGCCTCATTTCCAAGGGCTTTCGCCTGGCGGCCGGCAGCCGGGCTGGCGCAATCTCCCGCGATGCCCAAGGTCTTGCAGAGTGCTCCGGGTCGCTCTCTTGCGGGCCCGGCCCGCCTCTGGCGAGGGGCTGCACGGGCTTTGCGCGCCCGGGGCAGGTCACGGCAAGCCTGCAGGGCATCGTTCGCGAAGGGCAGCGGGTAAAATGCGGGTTCATGCCGCTTCGTCCCGCCCATCCGGGTCCCGCCAGGTTCGGCCTGCAAGCTGCCCGGAGACCCGTGCCGCGCTCGCGCACGACTCCCCATCCATAACTTTCGAATGCTTTTTGCTTATGGCCTCCGCACTCACCGATAAACTCTCGCGCCTTGTCAAGGAGATGCGCGGCCAGGCCCGCATCACCGAATCCAACGTCCAGGACATGCTGCGCGAAGTGCGCATGGCCTTGCTGGAGGCCGACGTGGCCCTGCCCGTGGTGCGCGACTTCATCGCCCGCGTCAAGGAAAAGGCGCTGGGCCAGGAAGTCATCAGCTCACTGCAGCCCGGCCAGGTGCTGGTGTCCATCGTCAACAAGGAGTTGGCGGCGACCATGGGCGAAGGCGTGGCCGACATCAACCTCAATGCCCAGCCGCCCGCCGTCATTCTGATGGCCGGCCTGCAGGGCGCGGGCAAGACCACCACCACGGCCAAGCTGGCCAAGCATCTGATCGAGAAGCGCAAGAAAAAGGTGCTCACGGTCTCGGGTGACGTGTATCGCCCTGCGGCCATCGAGCAGCTCAAGACCGTCACGGCCCAGGCCGGCGCCGAGTGGTTTCCTTCCACGCCCGATCAGAAGCCCCACGATATCGCCGTGGCTGCGATCGACTACGCCAAAAAGCATTTCTTCGATGTGCTGCTGGTGGATACGGCCGGCCGTCTGGCCATCGATGAGTTGCTGATGGCCGAAATCAAGGATTTGCACGCCACGCTCAAGCCCGTCGAAACCCTGTTCGTAGTCGATGCCATGCAGGGCCAGGATGCGGTCAACACCGCCAAGGCCTTCAAGGAAGCGCTGCCGCTGACCGGTATCGTGCTGACCAAGCTCGACGGCGATTCGCGCGGCGGTGCGGCGCTGTCGGTGCGCCAGATCACGGGCGCGCCCATCAAGTTCGCCGGTGTCTCGGAAAAGATCGACGGCCTGGAAGTCTTTGACGCCGACCGCCACGCACAGCGCGTGCTGGGTATGGGCGACATCGTGGCCCTGGTCGAGCAGGTCACCAAGGGCGTGGACATGGAAGCCGCGCAGAAGATGGCCGAGAAGCTCAAGAGTGGCGACGGCTTCGACCTCAACGACTTTCTGGCCCAGCTGCAGCAGATGAAGCAGATGGGCGGTCTCTCGACCCTGATGGACAAGCTGCCCGCCGAGCTGGCCGGCAAGGCTGGTCAGGTCGATATGGACAAGGCCGAGCGCGAGATCAAGCGCAAGGAAGGCATCATCTGCTCCATGACGCTCAAGGAGCGCAAAAAGCCTGAAATCATCAAGGCCACGCGCAAGAAGCGCATTGCCGACGGCGCCGGCGTCCAGGTCCAGGAGGTCAACCGCCTGCTCAAGGAGTTCGAGCAGATGCAGACCATGATGAAGAAGTTCAAGGGCGGCGGCCTGATGAAGATGATGAAGAAGATGGGCGGCATGAAGGGTATGAAGGGAATGATGGGCGGCGGCATGCCCAAGCTGCCGTTCTGATATTTGATCCCCCCTGAGCCGCTGCGCGGCTTCCCCTGGCCGGGCGCCCCCAAGGGGGACGACAGCCTCGCTGCGAGGCGGCTCTTGCTGGCTGTCCCTTTGCTGGGGCGTGTCAGTTTCTAAGGGTATTTAAAAAAGTGAGCTGCTTGCGCTTGTTGTTTATGGGTTTGGATGAGAAATGCATCTGAATCAAAGGCATGACAAGCGAGAGCAGCTCACTTTTTTGTAAAGAAGCGCGCCAATCCGGGGCAATTGCTGGATGTGCAGGCGGCTTTCTGAGAACATGCCTTTCCATGAAGCTACAAGACAGGACTTTCGGGGAGGCGGGTCAGCGGCAACCTCTGCCTCAATGTCTGGAGCGCCGCAGCGCGCTGCTGCTGGCGGGCTCGCTGCTTGCGCTGCTGGCAGGGTGCTCCACCACCAAAGACAAGCCCCGGCCTGCTGCGCAAGGTGGCTCATCGGTGCGCCCGCTCAATGCGCTGAGCCTGGATGCCGAGCTGCGCGAGTCCCTGCTGGCGCGCACCATGCTGGTGGTCAACACGCCCTACACCTACGGCGGCAATTCCCCTGAGGGCGGTTTTGACTGCAGCGGACTGATCCAGTGGGCCGTTGGCGGCATCACGGAAACCCGTCTGCCCCGCACCACATCGCAATGGGCACAGGCCAGCAATCCGGTGGACGGGCGCGATCTGATGCGCGGCGACTTCGTGTTCTTCAACACCCTGGGCGGGCGCTATTCCCATATGGGCATTTTTGTCGGCAACGGACAGTTTGTGCATGCGCCGTCCAGCGGCGGGACGGTGCAGCGGGTGCGCATGGACAATGTGTACTTCGCCAAGCGATTCACCGAAGCGCGCAGCATCTTTGCCTGAGCGGCGCGCGGCGGATGCGAAAAGGGACTGCCTGGCAGTCCCTTTTTTACCTGCGTTGTCAGCCTATGCCGCGGGCGCTGCAGCCCCATCGCCGCTCAGGGGCAGATCCCAGCGCATCGCATGCCAGGGGTGCTGCTCCTGCGTCACCCATTGGGCCACCTCTTCGCTTGTGAAGGCCTTGCCCAGCACATCGCTGCGCCCCTGCGCCAGCCATTGGGTGCGGCCCTGGGCATAGGCCTGGCCGAAGGCCAGCCAGCTGTCGAAGCATTGCTGGGCGCGCTGGGCATTGAGCTGCAGGATGTCCCAGTGCAGGGCTTCGTCCACCCAGTCCAGCAGCCTGGCGCTGCGCACAAAAAAGGTCACGCGCGCGCAGGCAAACGCCATGGCGGCGCGCGCATCGTCGCTGCGCTGCAGGCGCTGCAGATCCAGCATGAACCAGCGCTGGCGCATGGCATCGGGCAGCTGCTGGCGCACCTGTTCGTCGCTGAGGTCGGTGCGCAGGCCCAGGTGGTGCAGGATCATGGGGCGCAGCTGTTTGGCCAGTGCATCGTCGGCGCCATGCAGATCGCTGGCAAAGCCGCCCTGCATGGCGTGGTAGGCCATGGGGTGGGCCAGGGCCAGGGCCCAGTTGCGTTCCTGGCTGCCGGCCTGGTAGCTGATGAGGTCGCCGCGCTGCTTGGCCTCCTTGAGGCGCTTGAAGCCGCCGCGCAGCACCCAGAAAATCAGGGCCACGACAAGCAGGAGAATCGTCCATGCGTTCATGAGCGCACTCCTGAGCGGCCAGGGCGCTTTCTGGCCATCAGCAAGGTCTGCTGCAGCGCGGCGGATTTGGGCATGCGCTCGATGACTTCGCTGTCCAGCGAGTCCTTGCGTGCAGCCACCATCCACTGCATCAGCGGCGACTGCAGATTGAGCTGCGGCAGCAGTGCGGGGTGCTGCTGCATCAGCCACAGCTGCTCGGCGTCGGTCTGCAACTCCTGCACCGAGCACCAGGGCGCCAGCCCCGGATGGGACTTCAGCACCTCGGGCGGGCGGCGCACAATGCCCATGGACAGCGCGTCCTCGGGCACCTCGTCATTGAGCGGCAGATGGTTGAGCAAGGTCACCACATCGGGCATATAGCGCGCGATCGGCGGCCGGTTCTGCTTGCCCTTGATCTGCTCGATCTGCAGCTTGCCGTCCTTTTGCACATAGGCGTTGACGGTGATGCGCGGCTGGGCCGTGCCCGTGCGGTAGCTGAACAGCCGCATGCGCCCCGATTCCAGGCCCTCGGCGTAATGCTCGCCATAGCCGCCGCTGAAGGACTTGCGGTTGGCGAACTGGCCCACGCAGTGGCCCATCATCTGGCTCTCATAGGCCATTTCCTGGCGCACCTGCGCACTTGTGGCGTCGAACTCCACGAACGTGCCGTGCTGGCCGCGCAGCAGCCCGTGCACGGCGCCCGAGCTGTGCTCGACACGGCCGCTGCTCTGCTTTTTCTCGAAGGCCAGATGCTCCAGCGTCCAGCGCGCCAGCGCCTGAGGGCAGTTCACGCGCTGCAGCTTGCCTTCGAGCGAAGTGCCCTTACGGGTGGAGAGAAATTCCACCAGTCGCGTCTCCAGCGCCAGCAGGGCTGCGCTGTCGGGCTGCACCCACCAGAGCTCGGGCAGCTCGAAGCCGGCCTGTCTGCGCTCCAGGCGCTCCAGCGCCCAGGCTGGCGGCTGCTGGCGGCCCGTCAGCTCCTGCAACTGCTGGATATCGCCAATGCGCAGCACGGCCGGCTCGTCGGCCTGCAGATTGCCCACCACATGGCGGTAGAAGTGATTGCCCAGCCAGGCCGCGACCTCGGCCGCGTCGCCGCGCTCGGCGCTGCGTTCCTTGATGCGCTGCTTGATGGCCGGCGCGTTGACCACATCGCGCGCCTTGTAGGCGCTGGCGGCAGCGGTTTTCTCTATGACCTGATTCACCAGAATTTCCACCATGGCTTGCGACCCGCTGCTGCAGCTCCGGCCTGGGCATCGCGCTCGGCCAGCTTGCGCTCGGCACGCTCGATGCCGGACTGCGACATGCGCCGCTCGTCTTCGTCGTCGTCCTGGTCCAGATAGCTGTTGGCCTGCTTGTGCAGCGCCACGGACTCTTCCAGAAGCTCGGGATAGGCTTCCAGCGCACAGGCCAGGCGGCGCAGTGGATAGCAGTCCTGCAGCGCAACGATCTCCTGCTGATGTGTGCGCAGACGCGGCAGCACCAGCTCGGGGCGCGTGCTCGAGAAAAAGTCCAGCATGGACATCAGGGACGCCAGGTAGTTACGTCGCACCCCGCGCTGCTCGTCCTCGTCGAGGTCGTGGAACCACTGGTCCAGACGCTCCATCCAGATGCTGATCTCGTCGTCGCGGTCGAGCTTGTAGAGCGACAGTGCGACGGTGGAGAAATAGCGCGTGGGCTCATGACGGCTGTAGCCATGCTCCTGGGCGAAATGCCAGAGGCGCTCGGCCTCGACCACGGTCTGCGCGTCGTCGTCTTTGCCCACGGCACACCACAGCAGGCCGTTGTGGTGCTCGGCAAACGGGCTGCTGCCCAGCCCCTTGTGGTGCAGCTCGGCGGCCTCGTCGTAGCGGTCCATGAAGCGGTACTTGATGGCCAGGTTGTTGCACAGCATGGAGTAGACATGCAGGTCGGCGTCCTTGAAGCGGCCCTGGCCGCTGGTCCAGAAGTGCTCGAAGCGGGCCAGGCCCTGCTCGTAGTAGCGCACCACCAGAGGCTCGCGCACCTCCTGTGCCGGCACCTTCTTCTTGCCGCCCATCAGCGGCGCCAGATCGTCGGCATCGTCCAGGACCACGCCGGCGGCATAGCACCAGTGCGCGCCATGGGCGTCGGGGAAGGGCCTGGCCAGCGCTTCTTCCAGCGGCAGTGCGGCAAAGCGCGCCGCCCAGAGCGTGGGCAGCTTGTCGCTGTCGGCCATCTCGGGATGCTGGCCCACGCCGATTTCCAGCAGCGGCAGGGCCTGTTCCATCTGGCGCTTGCGTGCCAGACGCAGGCCGTCGAGCAAGGCCAGCACCGGATGGGCTGGCTGGGCCGCACGCACCATGTTCAGATAGAAATCCGCCGGGTGCAGCGGCATCTCCTCCTGCGCGAGCAGCTGGCGCATGTCCTCGTCGGCCTGGGCGATGGCCAGAACCAGGGCCCAGGTGATGGCGTTGGCCGGGTCGTTGCTGAACTGCTTCTTGGCCAGCTCGAAGGCGGCGACGGCCGAGACGGGACGCGCGTGAAGCACGCTCTCCAGCGCCAGATCGGCGGCTTGCTTCAAGCGGCCGGTCTGCTCCAGCCAGCCCAGCCAGGAGGCGGTGAAGGGATCGCCCGAATCATCCGTCAGGCCGAAGTGTCCCTGAGGGGCCAGCTGCAGGGCCGCTTCCAGCTGACCGGCCTGCGCGCAGGCCTGGGCCTGCAGCCGCAGGATCTTGACCTGGCGATGTGCCTTGACGGCCTGCGAAGGCGGGGGATTTTCCAGGACGCCGAGCTGCTGCTCGCAGGCCATGAGCAAGGCCGGCAGGCTTTGCGGAGCCAGCGGCAGCACATGATCGGCCAGCGTCATCCAGCGATCAAAGTCCACCTGCTGGTCGGGGGCGGCATCGCGCAGCAGGTTGATGGCGTTCTGCACCAGGCTGGCAGCCTCGCTGACGTGGCCGCCTTTGTGGGCCATTTCCGCCTTGCGAACGCAGACGATGGCATCGAGGTAGGCCGCATCTTCGGCCAGATCGGGATTGCGGCGCTCCTGGCCGCGTTGCAGCTCAAGCCCGGTGGCTGCTGCATCCCAGGCCTGCAGCTCCGAGGCCATCCAGTGCCAGCCATACCAGTAGTTGTCGCTGTCCACGGCTTCGGGCAGTCGGGCAATGGCCAGCGCTGCCGATCCCAGCAGGGCGCGCGCGGAGGGCTGGTCAAAGCCCATGCGGCTCTGGATGTCGCTGAGGTTCAGGCGCAGCATTGCTTCGGCAGGAATCAGCTCGTCGGCGCCGGAAAGGACGGCAGCGCGATGCTGCTGCAGCAAGGTGTTGGCCGCTTCGGGCTGATCAAGGTACAGCCAGAAGTCGTGCACGCGCTCGAGTTCCTGCACGGTGGCCGGGGCAAAGTTCTGCTGACCCATCAATTCCACCGCCGCCGCGATGCGGTCCTGACGGCTGATGCTGCCGGGCTTGTCGTCGTTGTAGTCGTTCAGTAGCTCATGGGCTTGATCCAGCAGGGCGTAGATGGCGTCGCCTTGCAGTGCAGCAGTTTGGTTCATGGTGTACAGAGTTCAATCCGAGGCAGCTTGGCCCCAATAGGCCACCATCCTAGCTGCGGATTGCAAGGGCGTGTGCCATCCGGCAAGGCATGACTATTTGTTACAAAATTTATAGCCAGTCATGAAAAAAGCCTGCGCGGCATGGCCGGCAGGCTTTTGGTAGATGAGGCCAGGGAATGTCGGGCCATCAATCCTTGAGCAGCACTTCGCCGCGCAAGGTGTAAGCCTTGGCTTCGGTAATCTTCACATCCACCATCTGGCCGATCAGGCGTGCGTTGCCGGGGAAGTTGACCACGCGGTTGCAATAGGTGCGGCCCATCAGTTCGCTGCCGTCACGCTTGCTCACGCCCTCGATCAGCAGGCGCTGCACGGTGCCGACACGCTCCTCGCTGATCTCCTTGATGTGGCTGTTGATCACGGCCTGCAGCTCCTGCAGGCGGCGCAGCTTGACCTCGTGCGGCGTGTCGTCGTGCAGATTGGCCGCAGGCGTGCCGGGGCGGGGGCTGAAGATGAAGCTGAACGAGTTGTCGAAGCGCACATCGTGGATGAGCTTCATCATCTTCTGGAAGTCTTCCTCGGTCTCGCCGGGAAAGCCCACGATGAAGTCGCTGCTCATGGCCAGATCGGGACGGATGGCACGCAGCTTGCGGATGGTGCTCTTGTATTCCATGGCCGTGTAGCCGCGTTTCATGGCCATGAGAATCTTGTCGCTGCCATGCTGCACGGGCAGGTGCAGGTGGCTGACCAGCTGCGGAATCCTGGCGTAGGCCTCGATCAGGCGCGGCGTGAATTCGTTGGGATGGCTGGTGGTGTAGCGGATGCGCTCGATGCCGGGAATCTCGGCCACGTATTCCAGCAGCAGGGCGAAGTCGGCCATCTCGCTGGTGTCGCCCATCTTGCCCAGGTAGGCGTTGACGTTCTGGCCCAGCAGCGTGATTTCCTTCACGCCCTGCTCGGCCAGGCCCGCGACTTCCACCAGCACGTCCTCGAACGGGCGGCTGACTTCCTCGCCGCGCGTATAGGGCACGACGCAGTAGCTGCAGTACTTGGAGCAGCCTTCCATGATGGAGACAAAGGCCGAAGCGCCTTCCACGCGTGCCGGTGGCAGGTGGTCGAACTTCTCGATTTCGGGAAAGGAGATATCGACCTGGGGCTTGGCCTTGGCTGCACGCTGATTGAGCAACTCGGGCAGGCGGTGCAGGGTCTGGGGGCCGAAGACCACGTCCACGAATGGAGCGCGTTTGATGATCTCGGCGCCTTCCTGGCTGGCCACGCAGCCGCCCACGCCGATCAGCACGCCTTTTTCCTTGAGATGGCGGATGCGGCCCAGATCGCTGAACACTTTTTCCTGGGCCTTCTCGCGCACCGAGCAGGTGTTGAACAGGATCAGATCGGCCTCGTCCACGTTCTGCGTGGGCTCGTAACCCTGGGCCGCACCCAGCACATCGGCCATCTTGTCCGAGTCGTACTCGTTCATCTGGCAGCCAAAGGTTTTGATAAAGACTTTCTTGCTCATGGGGCGCTCTTGTCAGGTGGGCCTGCAGTGTCTGCAAGCACAAAGTGATAGCGGCTGGCGCCTGCCATCACTGGGTTTCAATGGGTAAATGAATTGAGGTGCTTGCAGAAAAAGCGCAAGCAGCTCTTTAAACAATAGCGGTCGGCGCGGGCCGAACTCAGCTGCCGAAAACGCGCTGCAGCAGGGTGCGCGGCTGAATCGGCTTGTATTTCTCGATCTCGGCAGGGGTCAGAATCCAGGCCGTGTGCAGACCCTGGGTCTGTGGCTCGATCACGTAGCCCACCAGCATCTTCTGGCCTGCATAGTTGCTGGCAAACACAATGCTGCGCTCGCGGCTGAACAGGCGAAAGCCCGGCGTGGTGCGGATCGCCGTGCCGTTGATGGCCACTTCGGGGAAGTTGGTCACCGTCAGCTCGCCGAACTGGGCCGTCGGCGGGAAGTTGCGCGTCTCGTCCGAGGGCAGGCCCTGGGCCAGGGCCGGCAGGGCGGCGCCGGCGACGGCTGCCAGCAGCGCGCAGGCCGCGCAGCGGCGGCTGATGAGGTCGGTGGTGCAGCGGTTCATGGTGTATATCCAGGGGCTGATCGTGGGGCGGTCAGAGCTGGAGTCATGGCCGCAATGCCGTGATTCTAGAGGCTGGCGCTTGGCAGCAGGGCTTGCTCAGGCTTTGCCGCCCGCGGCATAGAGCACGGCCCGCGGCGGGCGGCACAGTCCCCAGAAGCGCAGGCCGGTCAGTTCCGCCATGCGCACGCCCATGTCCGTGGGTGCCGAAATCGTGGCCAGGGCGGCGATGCCGACCTTGGCGCATTTGCGCACCAGCTCATGGCTGCCGCGGCTTGACAGCAGTACAAAGCCGGGCTCGCCGAGGCGGCCCGTGCGCGACAGCCGGCCGACCAGCTTGTCCAGCGCATTGTGGCGGCCCACGTCTTCCAGCACGTCCGTGATGTCGCCCGCCAGCGTAGCCCAGCCTGCGGCATGGATGGCGCCGGCCTCGGCATTCAGGATCTGGTGCGGGGCCAGGGCGCCGATCGCCTTGAGCACGGTGGCGGCGTCGACCTGCTCCAGCCAGTCCTGGGGCGGCAGGGCCTCAAACGACAGATCCAGCGCCGCAAAGCTCTCCACTCCGCAGACGCCGCAGCCCGTGCGGCCCGTCATGCTGCGGCGCCTGTCCTTGAGTCGCGCAAAGCAGCGCGAGGCGATGTCGAGCTGCACTTCCATGCCGTCCATGCCTTCGGGCAGGCCGGCCGCGGCGGCAGATATGGCGCGGGCTTCGATGCCGTAGCAGTCTGCAGCGCTGTCGATGATGCCTTCGGTCAGCGCAAAGCCGAGGGCAAAGTCCTCCACATCGGTGGGTGAGCCCATCATCACCGCATGCGAGATGCCGTTGAAGACCAGTGCGATCGGCACCTCGGCCGCCAGCACACGTTCCTGCCGCTCCTGCTGCCCGGCGTTGAAGAAGCGCACGGCACGGGTGTGCAGCGGTGCGATCGGCTGGGCCGGGATGGGGCAGGAGGACTCGGTCATGGGCTGATGATAGTCAGCAGGCGCATCCCTTGCCGGCAAGGGGCGGATGCGCTGCGCTCAGTCCAGCAGCGCCATGCCCTTGATCTGGGCAAACACCGGCATGCCGGTCTGCAGCTGCAAGGCCCGGGCCGAGTGCTGGGTGATTCTGGCCAGCAGCCGCGTGCCGCCCGCCTGCAGCGAGACCATGACCTGGCCCGGCCCGTCCTCGCGCAGGTCCAGCACCTGCACCGGCAGGATATTGAGAATGCTGCTGCCTTCGGGCCTGAGCAGACTGAGGCTGACATCGCGCGCCTGCACGCGCAGCGGCACCGTGCTGCCGGGCTCGCGCGGGCGGGCCATGACGAGTTGCAGCCGGCCTCCGTCAAAGACCAGGGTGCTCAGATGATCGGCGGCGTCATGGTCATGCACCGTGGCATGCACCACGCTGGAGGCCACGTCGCCATGGGCCAGTGGCAGATCGAGGCTGGACAGCAGCTCGGTGACGGAGCCCTGCGCCAGCACCTTGCCCGCACCGAGCAGCACCATGTGCTGGGCCAGGCGTGCGACCTCGTCCATGGAGTGGCTGACGTAGATGACGGGAATCTGCAGATGACGCTGCAGCTGCTCCAGATAGGGCAGGACTTCGGCCTTGCGCTGGGCGTCGAGCGCAGCCAGCGGTTCGTCCATGAGCAGCACTTCGGGGCTGGTGGCCAGCGCTCTTGCAATCGCCACGCGCTGGCGCTCGCCGCCCGAGAGCGTGGCGGGCATGCGCTCCATCAGATGGGCAATGCCCAGAAGTTCGACGGCTCTTTCCCTGGAGACCTTGCGGCGTTCCTGCGGCGTGCGCCTGAGACCGTAATCGATATTGCGCTGCACCGACAGATGCGGGAACAGGCTGGCCTCCTGGAACACATAGCCGAGCGCGCGCTGGTGCGTGGGCAGCCATTGCCGGCCGGCATCGTCCTGCCATACGGTCTGATTGACGGTGACGCGGCCTTGCGCGCGCTCCAGTCCGGCCAGGCTGCGCAGGCAGGTGGTCTTGCCGCAGCCCGAGTGGCCGAACAATGCCGTCACCCCGTGGCCGGGAAGCTGCAGATCCACATCGAGTGCAAAGTCCGGCCGGGTCAGCTTGAGCTGGGCAGTGATGAAGTGGGCAGCGGTCATGCGCGGCGCTCCGCTTTGGGTTGCAACCAGTTCAGGGCCAGCAGCACGATGAAGGAGAACACCACCATGCCGGCTGCCAGCAGATGGGCGTGGCCGTATTCCATGGCTTCCACATGGTCGTAAATCTGTACCGAGACCACGCGCGTGACGCCGGGGATATTGCCGCCCAGCATCAGCACCACGCCGAACTCGCCCACGGTGTGGGCAAAGGTCAGCACGGCAGCGGTGATGAAGCCGGGCCGCGCCAGCGGCAGGGCCACGGTCAGAAAGCGGTCCAGCGGACTGGCGCCCAGGCTGGCCGCCGCCTCCATGGGGCGCGGTCCCAGGGCTTCGAACGCGCGCTGCAGAGGTTGCACGGTGAATGGCATGGAGTAGATCAGCGAGCCCACCACCAGGCCGGCAAAGGTGAACGGCAGATTGCCCAGGCCCATGGCCTGCGTGAGCTTGCCTATGGGCCCGTTGGGGCCCATGGTGACCAGCAGATAGAACCCGATGACGGTGGGCGGCAGCACCAGCGGCAGCGCCACGACTGCACCAATCGGGCCGCGCCAGCGCGAACGGGTATGGGCCAGCCACCAGGCCAGCGGCGTGCACAGCAGCATGAGCAGCACGGTGGTCACGCCCGCAAGCTTGAGCGTGAGCCAGATGGCTGCGTAGTCTTCGGCATTCAGTTGCATGGAATCAAAAACAGGACTTGCGCAAACAAGGGGGCGCAACGGACATTTCCATCGACCCAACGCCCTGACCGACCCGAATTTGCGCAGTCGTAAAAAAAGACCCCTGGAGCGCCCAGCTTAGCCGAGCAGCGCCAAGGGTAGAGCGGAACAGTTTGCGCTAAATCGGCTCTAGGTGGGTCAGCGTCAGAAGCTATAGCCGTAGGAGCGGATGATGTCGTGTGCCTTGGGGCTGCGCAGGTACTTCATCAAAGCCGTGGCGGCCTCGTTGTCCTTGGCGCCGTTGAGCACGATGGCGTCCTGGCGGATGGGTTCATGCATGTTGCCGGGCACCTGCCATGCCGAACCTTCGCGGATCTTGCCATTCTCCATGACCTGGGACAGGGCCACGAAACCCAGTTGCGCATTGCCGGTGGCTGCGAACTGATAGGTCTGGGCAATGTTCTCGCCCATCACCACCTTGGGCTGCACCTGTGCGCTCAGGCCGAGCTTGTTCAGCACTTCCATGGCCGCCGTGCCATAAGGCGCCAGCTTGGGGTTGGCGATCGCGATGTGCTTGTAGTCGCCGGTCTTGAGCACTTCGCCCTTGTCGTCCACATAACCGGCCTTGGGGCTCCACAGCACCAGTGTGCCGATGGCATAGGTAAAGCGCGAATCGGCCACGCCCTTGCCTTCCTTGGCCAGCTTCTCGGGCGTGGTGTCGTCGGCGGCCAGCAGAATGCCGAACGGCGCGCCGTTGTTGATCTGGGCGTAGAACTTGCCGGTGGCGCCAAAAGACAGCTCGGCCTTGTGGCCGGTGTCCTTTTCGAACTCGGTTGCAATCTTCTTCATGGGCGCGGTGAAGTTGGCCGCCACGGCGACCGTCACTTCGGCCGCCTGTGCCTGCGCCGACCACAGGCCCAGCACGGCCGAACTGGTCATGGTCGCGATCACGGCCGCAGAGCGAGCCAGCTGAAAGGAGAAACCGGTGGGGCGGGCAGTGATCTGAGTCATTGAGATTTCGCTATTCATTGTTGGAATAGCGAGTGTAGCGTGAATGAACAACTGAGGTCGAGCGAGGAAATTGGCTGTCAGGGCATGATGGCGGTCTATGTCTGACACAGAAAATCTCGAACAAGAACAACTGGATATGCCCGGCGACGAGGCCAGCCAGGGTGGCGCGCTATCGTCCGATTCGGTCTCCCAGGCGCTGGGCTACGACATGGCCGATCGCCGCATCGCCATCCTGCGTGGCATTGCGCACAGTGGCTCGATCTCCCAGGCCGCACGGGATGTGGGCGTGAGCTACAAGGCGGCCTGGCAGGCCATCGATACCCTGACCAATCTGGCCGGCGTGCCGCTGGTCGAGCGCAGCGTGGGCGGCGCCGGTGGCGGTGGTGCGCAGATCACGCCGGCGGGCGAGGAGCTGCTGCATGCTGCCGAGGCCATGATGCGCCTGCGCAGCGAATTGCTGCAGCGCATGCAGGCCGGCACGCCCGGTGGTGGCCAGCCCAATCTGGGCCTGATGACCAGCATGCGCAATCAGTGGCCCTGCAGCGTGCTCAAGGTCGAGTCCATAGGCGGGCAGATCCGTGTCTGGCTGCGGGCCGCAAGCGATGCGGGCTCGGACTGGACGATTGCCGCGCGCATCACGCCCGAAAGCTATGAGCTGCTGGGTCTGGCACCCGGCGTGCAGGTGCTGGCGCTGTGCAAGGCCACGGCGGTCAAGGTCTGGCTGGGGCAGGAGCGGCCCGCAGCGGCCTCGCAGCCCATCAATATCTGGCCGGCCGTGGTGCAGCGCGCGACCTATGGCGCAGCCACGGTGACCGAAGAAAGCCTGGCCAGCGACGAGGCCATCTGCCGCCTGGGCTGGGGCGCGCAGATCGTGGGCTTTGCGCCGGCCATGAGCGGGCTGGTGGCCAATGACCATGTCTGGCTGGAGGTGGCCGAGTCTGCGGTGGTGGTGGCGGTGGCATCCCACTGAACACGACTTGTGTCCCGTCGGGCCGGCTCTGGTGTCCGCCGATGGGCATGCCTCTTGTGCATGCAGGTCTGTGCAAGAGGGGTAAAAAAGGCCGCCGGTCCTTGCGGACGGGCGGCCCAAAGGGAGTGTTCGGGCAACCGGACTCCCGCATTGAGTCGAAATTCTCTAGTCCACCTTCAACCCGATTTCCTTGATCAGCGGAGCGAAGCGAGCGCGCTCCTTGGCGTGATGGTCCACGAAATCCTGGCGGCTCATGCGAGGCTCGGGCGTCGAGCCCAGGCCTTGCAGCACCTCGATCACGTTCTTCTGCTCCAGGGCCTTGAGCACGGCGGCGCGCACGGCCTCCACCACGGGTGCCGGAGTGCCGGTGGGAGCGTAGATGCCGAACAGCGTGTCGGCATCAAAGCCGGGCAGGCCGCTTTCGGCCAGCGTGGGGACCTTGGGGTACAGAGGAGAGCGCTGCGGGCTGCCGATGGCCAGCAGCTTGAGCTTGCCGGCCTCCACCTGCTTGAGGCCGGGACCCGGATCGAACCAGTACTGCAACTGGCCGCTGAGCACATCGGTCAGGGCCGGGCCGGCACCCTTGTAGGGGATATGGCTGGCATCGACCCTGGCTGCGCGCTTGAACATCTCGCCGGCCAGATGGGGCGAGCTGCCGGGGCCGGGCGAGCCATAGGAGAGCTTGCCGGGGTTGGCCTGCAGGTGCTTGATGAAGTCCTGCACATTGCTCACGGGCAGGCTGGGATTGGTTTCCAGAAACACATGAACGCGTGCCACGGCGGCCACGGGGATCAGGTCTTTTTCGGGATTGAAGGGCAGCTTGCTGTAGATCAGCGGATTGATGCTGATGCCGCCGCCGCTGCTCAGCAGCAGCGTGTAGCCATCCTTGGCCGAGCGCACGGTTTCGCCGATGCCGATATTGCCGTTGGCCCCAGGCTTGTTGTCCACCACCACGGATTGGCCGAGCACCTGGCTCATGGTGGGGGAAATCGCGCGTCCCATCACATCGGCGGCACCGCCGGGGGCGAAGTTCACGATCAGGCGGATGGGGCGATCCGGCCATTTGTCGGAGGCCGAGGCGGTGGTGGCAAAGGCGCCGCAGAGCAGGGCTGGAAGAGCAGCCAGGCCCAGACGGCGCAGGCGATTGATGACAGGCTTTGAGGCCATGGTTTTTTGTCTCCTGTTTGGGTTCTGTTTGTGAGTGTTGCCATGCCCGCTGGGGGCATGGCGAGAAAGCCGTCTTCGCCCCCAGAGAAGGCAAGGCGCAAAGCGGCTCGGGAAAGCGGTCAGGCCACCTCGACTTCCACCACGATGGGGCGTGGATGGGCAATGGCCTGCTCGAGCACCTGAGCCAGTTCGGCGGCGTTCTCGACATGCACACCGTCGCAGCCATGACCCCTGGCCATGGCCACAAAGTCGATATCGGGCAGTTCCGTGCCTTCGACCTTTTCGCCGTCGCGGTAGCCAAACACCTTGGAGAAATCCTGCAGTGCCGCATAGCGGCGGTTCTTGAGGATCACAAAGGTGATGGGCAGGCGCAGATTGGCGGCACTCCACAGGGCCTGAATCGCATACATCGCCGAGCCGTCGCCGATGACGGCGATCACCTTTTTTTCGGGCTTGGCCATGGCCACGCCGACCGCGGCGGGCATGCTGTGGCCCAGGCCGCCGCTGCACATGGTGAAGAAGGTCTCACTGTGGAAGATGGGCAGATGGGTCTGAATCGTGGGGCGCGAACTGGGGGCTTCCTCCACGATGATGCTTTGCGGATCACGCACGCTGGCCAGAGTGTGAATGGCATAGGCCACCGACATGCGTTCGCCGGCCGCAGGGGCTGCGGGAGTGGCCGGTGCGGGCTTGCGCGCCGGGGCGGGGCGCTCGGCGATGCGGGGGCGCTCGAGCAACTCCTGCACGCCCAGGCGGATATTGCCCACGGCCGCCGTGCCCACGGGGGCCCAGGCAGCAATGGCGGGATCGTCAATCAGTTGAAACAGCTCGGAGCCAACGGGGATGAAGGGGCCCGCGCCTTCGACGTGATAGGTGAAGGCGGCTGCGCCCAGCGCAAAAATCTTGTCGTGGCTGCCCAGCAGCTCCACGATGCGCTCGCGCATGGCAGGCAGAAAGCCGGCGAACAGGGGGTGATCCTCGGGGAAGCTGCAGCGCCCGCTCATGGGGGCCACGAAAACGCGGGCCTGATGGCGCTCGGCCAGCGCCACGACCGCATCCCAGGCCTGGCCGCGATCCACGGCAGCACCGACCACAAAGGCCGGGGAGCGGGACGCATCCAGCGCCTCGCCGATGGCGCTCAGCGTCTGCGGATTGGGGCGGGTCTCGAAGCCCACATGGCGCAGCGTGACAGGCTCGCAGGGCTTGTCCCAGTCGTCCGCGGGAATCGAGACGAACACTGGGCCGCGCGGCTCCTGCATGGCGATGTAGTAGGCACGGGCCAGTGCCTGGGGCACGTCCTCGGCGCGGGCCGGCTCGCAACTCCATTTCACATAGGGCTTGGGTAGCTCGGCGGCATCGCGCGAGTGCAGAAACGGGTCGAACTGCAGCAGCGAGCGCGCCTGCTGGCCGGCCGTGATGATCATGGGCGTGCGGTTCTTGAAGGCCGTGAAGATATTGGCCATGGCGTGGCCGACACCGGCGGCGGAGTGCAGATTCACAAAGCTGGCATTGCGCGTGGCCTGGGCATAGCCATCGGCCATGCCCACGACCACGGCCTCCTGCAGGCCCAGCTCATAGGAGAAATCCTCGGGGTAGTCGCGAAACAGCGGCAGCTCTGTCGAGCCGGGGTTGCCAAAGATGCGGGTCATGCCCAGCTCGCGCAGCATGGCGATGACGGCGTGGCGAACGGTGTAGCTATCGGACGGGGTGGCGACTTGAGGCGTGACTTGCACAGTAGGTTTCCTTGATCTGGCCGCTCTTCGTGGGGTGGAGCGCTTCAGGCCTATCTTGCATGGCGGCATAATTTCCAGCAATTGAATAAAGCATCTAAGAGATATTCGTTTTATGGATATATCGGGCCTGGACCTCAATCTGCTGCGTGTTTTCGATGCGGTGTTTCGCCATGGCAGCGTCAGCCGTGCTTCGCAGGAGCTGGGCCTGTCCCAGCCCGCCGCCAGCCAGGCGGTGACGCGGCTGCGCCAGTTGCTGGGCGACCCGCTGTTCGAGCGCATGCATGGCGGCGTGCGCCCCACGCCGCGTGCCGAGCGGCTGGCGCAGGCGGTGAGGACGGCGCTGGCAACCTTGGAAGTGGCTCTGGCGGAGGCGCACACCTTCGACCCCTTGCAGGCGAATCAGTGCTTTCGCATTCACCTCAGCGATATCGGCGAAGCGCGCTTCCTGCCGCCGCTGATGCAGGCCCTGCGCGGGCGGGCACCCCATGTGCAGCTGGAAACCCTGCCCATGCCCATGGGCGAGATTGCCGATGCGCTGGACCGCGGCTCGCTGGATATCGCGATAGGCTTTCTGCCCGGTGTGACGGGCACGCAGCAGAAGGTGCTGCTGTCCGACCACTACGCGCTATTGCTGCGCCGGGGACATCCGGTGCTCAGGGGCCTGAAGTCCCAGAAGCTGGATGCCGAGCATTTGCGCGGTCTCGACTATGTGGCCGTGCGCTCGCACTCCGAGACACTGCGCATTCTGCGCAAGCTCGAGCTGCAGGATCAGGTGCGCCTGTCGGCGGCCCACTTCATGGCCGTGCCCTCCATCGTGCAGCAGACGGATCTGGCCGTCATCATGCCTGCCGAGATTGCCGAAACCTTTGAGGCACAGGGCGGCTATGTGGTGCTGCAGGCCGATCTGCCCGAGAGTGCCTTCGATGTGTCGCTGCACTGGAGCTGGCGCTTTGCCCGGGAGCCCGCAAACCAATGGCTGCGGGAGCTGGTCAGCGAAGTGTTCCGGCAGCGCAGATAGAGTGCCCGGCTCATCAGAAGCCCCCGCGCTTATTCTCGCGCTGGACATTCCGAGGGAGCCGCTTGTGGCCTGGGGACGTCCCGTCAGTCATGAAAAAAGCGCCAGGCTTTTCAGGCTCTGGCGCTTTGCAGGATTGCGATGGCAGCGATTCTTACTGAAGTTCCTTGCCCTTGAGCTCAGGAATCAGAAACACCGTGGCCAGCATGTCCAGCACATAGATGGCGGCCAGCAGCGCAATCGCCACCTGGAAGGAGTAGGCCATGGCCAGCGCACCGATGACGACCGGGCCCAGGCCGCCGACGGCGCGGCCGATGTTGAACAGCACGTTCTGTGCCGTGGCGCGGGCTTCGGTGGGATAGGCTTCGCTGATGACGGCACCATAGCCGCCCATCATGCCGTTGACACACAGGCCCATGATGGCTCCCACCCACAGCATGGCCGTGGCATCGGTGAGCTGGGAATAGGCCAGCACCGAGATCACGGAACCGACCTGGAAGATCAGGAAAGTGGGCTTGCGGCCGATGCGGTCGGCCAGCTGGCCGAAGACCCAGATACCCAGCGACATGCCGATGATGGTGACGGCCGTCCACACCGACGACTTGGTCAGGCTGAAGCCCATCTGCTTGGACAGAAAGCTGGGCATCCAGATCATGATGCCGTAGTAGCCGAAGTTCTGCACCGAGGTCAGCACGATCACGCCCAGGCTGATCTTGCGCGTGGCCTTGTCCTTCATCAGCAGCTTCAGGCATTGCATGGCCGAGGGCTGCTCCTTCTTGCTGCGCGCCACGAACACTTCGGGCTCATGCAGCTTGTTGCGGATGACCCAGGCCACGACAGCGGGAATCACGCCGACCAGAAACATGCCGCGCCAGCCGATGGAAGGAAGCAGCAGCGGGGTCAGCATGGCTGCGCCCAGCACGCCCAGCTGCCAGCCCAGTGCCACATAGGACGAGACGCGTGCGCGATGGCGTGCGGGCCAGGCTTCGGCGGCCAGGGCCATGCCGATGCCGAACTCTCCCCCCAGGCCGATGCCGGCAATGGTGCGGTAGATCAGCAGGTCCCAATAGCCTTGTGCGAAAGCACACAGGCCGGTAAAGACGGCAAACAGCACAATCGTCCAGGTCAGCACACGGATGCGACCGTACTTGTCGCTGAGCATGCCGAAGACGATGCCGCCGAAGACGGCGCCGATCAAGGTCCAGGTCACGAGAGAGCCAGCCTGGCCGGGCGTGAGGTTCAGGTCCTTGGAGATGGCCGAGAGCATGAAGCCCAGAATCAGCAGGTCAAAGCCGTCCATGGCGTAGCCGACGGCCGAGCCCATGAGTGCTTTCCAGCTGTATCCGTTGACTTCTGTTGGAGCGGCGGGCGCGGCTATGCCTGCCACGGCGCCTGTGGTTTGTGTGGTCACGGGAGAGTCCTTGAGCGAAGACGGACTTCGGGTGCCTGCAGGCCGGCTTTTGCAGAAAAAAGCAGGCCTTCGCTGGGCGCAAGACCAGCGCGCGGGCACGCAGCGTGCGTGCGGCATCCTTGAGGTGCAACGGGCACGAAAAAGTCCTTGAAGGGGAGTTTGAGCGGCTGGAGCATGGCGGCGCGATCTGCGCTGATTTCTGCAGGGCAGAAAGGGCAGTGCGGCGCCATGTCGCCTCTGTAAAAAGCGAAAAGCCCCAGCTGCGTGAGCAACTGGGGCCTGGATTTGGTGGTCGTAGCGGGACTCGAACCTGCGACATCAGCATTATGAATGCTGCGCTCTAACCAACTGAGCTATACGACCGACAGCCCGCAATTGTATAGGAAGAAATGGCCTTGGCAGCCAAGCTGGGAATTTTTGTGCGCAGACCGCAGAGAGCGTTGCGGCAAAGAAAAAACCGCAGTGCTTTTGCAAGCACTGCGGTTCCTGTCTGGTGGTCGTAGCGGGACTCGAACCTGCGACATCAGCATTATGAATGCTGCGCTCTAACCAACTGAGCTATACGACCGAAGACAGCGATTATATGCAAAAAATGGCTGCTTCAATCGGTTCTCTGAAATTTCTTGCGAAAAATCTGCGGATTACTGGTGGGTGAAGTTGGCGGGGCGCTTGTTCACGAAGGCGTCCATGCCTTCCTTCTGGTCCTGGGTGGCAAACAGGGCGTGGAACAGGCGGCGCTCAAACATCACGCCGTCGGACAGTCCGCTTTCGAAGGCGCGGTTCACGGACTCCTTGGCTGCCATCACGGCCAGCTGGGAGAAGCCGCTGATGATGATGGCGGCGCCCAGTGTCTCTTCCATGAGCTTGTCAAAAGGCACGACGCGGCTGACCAGGCCGGCACGCTCAGCTTCCGTGGCGTCCATCATGCGGGCCGTCAGTGCCATGTCCATGGCCTTGGCCTTGCCCACGGCACGCGGCAGGCGCTGCGTGCCTCCGGCGCCGGGAATCACGCCCAGCTTGATTTCGGGCTGGCCGAACTTGGCATTGTCGGCGGCGATGATGAAGTCGCACATCATTGCCAACTCGCAGCCACCGCCCAGGGCAAAGCCGCTGACGGCGGCAATCACGGGCTTGCGGATGCTGCGAATGGTTTCCCAGTTGCGCGTGATGTAGTCGCCGCCATAGGCGTCGGCAAAGCTGTACTTGGCCATGGCTCCGATATCGGCACCGGCGGCAAAAGCACGTTCGCTGCCGGTGATGATCATGCAGCCAATGCTTTTGTCGGCATCGAACTTCCTGAGCGCATCGCCCAGTTCGTCCATGAGCTGGTCGTTCAGGGCATTGAGCTGCTTGGGACGGTTCAGCGTGATGATGCCGACTTTTTCCGCTTCCACGCGGACTTCGATGGTTTCGTAGGCCAAGTTTGTCTCCTGCTAAAGAATGAATCGCTGCTGCCAAGAATAACCGCTGAGTCTGGCTGCCGGCTGTCGCGCAGCAGCGCCACCTGGGGGGGCGGTTCAGGCCGCAATGCCCGTCAGCCAGCGCTCTGCGGCGGCCTTGTCGCTGATTTCAAGCCCCAGATTGCTGATGGGGCTGGCGCTATCTGCATCCTCGCTGGCGGCTTTGGCGAGCAGGCCGTCCAGGTTCAGCGTCAGCTGCAGAATCTGCTGGTCGCGTGTCACCCAGGCGGTGAGCTGATCGGCTCCGGCCGCGTAAAGCAACACATCGTCGAGCTTGCTGATGCGCCAGCGCTGGCCATTGACGTCAACGGCCAGCCACTCGTCTGCGGCCATCATGCCGGCCTGTTCGGCCGCACCGCCGCGCAGCACGGTCTTGATCTGCACGCTGTGGTTTTCCTGCACCCGCAGACCCAGCTTCTGGGCCAGTTGTGCAGGCTCGGCCTTGCTTTTGATTCCATGCGTGGCCAGCAGCTCGCGCAGTGGCAGCTCGCCGGTGGAGTGCACCCAGGTCTGCAGCTGTCCGGCAATGTCGGGGTTGCCCACTTCGCTGACCACGGCCAGCACATCGGCTTCGCTGATGGGGCCGCCCGCGCTTTGACGCCACAGGCCGCGCATCACATCGTCCAGGCTGCTCGTGCCATTGGCGCGCAGGGCCAAGTCCAGGCACAGAGCGACCAGCGAGCCCTTGGTGTAGTAGCTGACCGTGTGATTGGCGGTGTTCTCGTCCTGGCGGTAATACTTGACCCAGGCATCGAAGCTGGCCTCGGCCACGGATTGCACCAGGCGGCCCGGTGTCTGCAGCACCTGGTTGATGGTGCGCGTGACGAGCTTGAGGTACTGGCTGTTGTCCAGCAGTCCGGCACGGCGCAGGAACAGATCGTCGTAGTAGCTGGTAAAGCCTTCGAAGAACCACAGCAGCTCGGTGTAGTTCTCCTGCTCGTAGTCGTAGCGGGCCAGTTCGGCCGGGCGCAGGCGCTTGACGTTCCAGGTGTGGAAGTACTCGTGGCTGATCAGGCCCAGCAAGGTGTTATAGCCTTCGCCAGCCTTGGCCTCGCCCTTGCGCGGCAGATCGCGGCGGCCGCAGATCAGCGCCGTGCTGTTGCAGTGCTCGAGGCCGCCATAGTTGTCATCCACCACATTGAGCATGAAGACATAGCGGTCCATGGGCGGCTGGCTGCCGTCGGCATGCCAGAAGGCGATCTCGGCTTCGCAGATCTTTTTCGTATCGGCCAGCAGGCGCTCGCCATCAAAGCTGGGCGCGGCACCGGCGACGACAAATTCATGGGGCACGCCGCCGGCCTCAAAGCTGCCGCGCCAGAACCGGCCCATTTCGACGGGGCAGTCCACCAGCTCGTCATAGTGGGCGGCCTGGTAGAGGCCGAAGCCGTTGGCGTCGACCTGTGCCGGCTTCAGGCCGGTGGCCGCCTGCCAGTCCTCGGTGGCGGGGCTGCCAAGCAGCTCCAGCGCATGGGGGTGCTCTTCCTGCCCATGCACGCGCAGGCACAGGCTGGTGCCGTTGAAAAAACCGCGGCGGCGATCCAGCCAGGCCGTGCGCACCGAGGTGTCATAGGCGCAAACTTGATAGCTGACAACGCACGCTGCATCTGCATTGCAGACAATTTTCCACTGATTTTTGCTGAGTTGCAGAACGGCCACGGGCTGGTCGTTCTGCACGGCTCTCAAGCCTTGCAGGTTCTTGGAGAACTCGCGCACCAGATAGCTGCCAGGAATCCACACCGGCAGCGACAGCAACTGCTGCGCGGCGGGCCGGGCGATATGCAGCTGCACATCGAAAAGATGGGCGTCCACCGCGTTGGCCTGCACGACGAAGCGGATGTCGGGGCGAATGCCGGATGTGTTGGGGACAGAGGTCATGGCAGCTCCAGAAATGCGGGCCGGAGCATGCGAACCTAGCGCAGCGCGCCTGAAACTGCATCAGGTGCGCGCTGCTCCGGCAAAGAGACAGAGATTACTTGGCGGCGGCCAGGTGCTTTTCGACCTCGGCTGCCGAGATGGCGCCGGGCACACGCACATTGTTGGAGAAGATCACGGTGGGGGTGCCGGTGATCTTGTACTTGCGGCCGAAAGCCAGATTGCGCTGGATGGCGGCAGGGTCGCACTGGGCGGCAGCCGCATTCTTGCTGTTCAGCATCTGATCCTGCCAGGCCTTGGCCTGATCCTTGGCGCACCAGATATTGCGCGACTTCTCGGCCGAGTCCGGGCTCAGGATGGGGTAGAGGAAGAGGTAGATGGTGACGTTGTCCACGCTCTGCAGGTCTTTTTCGAAGCGCTTGCAGTAGCCACAGTTCGGGTCTTCAAACACGGCCATCTTGCGCTCGCCCTTGCCATGCACGATGGTGATGGCGTCCTTGATGGGCAGCTGTTTGAAGTCCACGGCCGTGAGCTGGGTCATGCGGTCTTCGGTCAGGTTGCGGCGCGCCTTGGTGTCGATCAGCTCGCCCTGAATCAGATAGTTGCCCTTGGCATCGGTGTAGAAGATGTCCGTGCCCACGCGTACCTCGTACAGGCCGCTCATGGGGGTGGAGCGCACCTCGTCGATTTTCTCGAGCTGGGGAATGCGCTCGGTCAGCGTCTTCTTGAGGTTGGCGTCCTGGGCGTGCACGCTCAGGCCGAAGGTCAGGCTGGCGGTGGCCAGCAGGAAGGCAACAAGTTTCATGGATGGTGTCTTGGCTGCAGCAGGCTGCAGCGTGAAAGGATAGAAGTCGGCTGCCATCCACGGTACATGGATGGCAGGTCTGTTGCTTGGAGTGCGGGTCGCGCCAAGGGTTCCCCGAGCAGTTTCTCAGAGCAGGCCCATGGCCTGCCTGGCCATCCAGGACTTGAGCGGACCGCTGCGCTCGAAGCCCTTCATGCCCCAGTTGCGCAGCATCTGCACCGGCACTTCGGGGCGGGCAAACAGCTGCTGCAGCCCGTCCATGGCCAGACCCATGGGGGCCAGGGCCGCCTTGCGCTCGCGCTCGTACTGGCGCAGCAGCTTCAGATCGGCGGGGCTGCGCCAGTAGTCGCGCTCCTGCAGGACGCGCGCCAGCGCCTGCACATCGCCCAGGCCCAGGTTCAGACCCTGGCCGGCCAGCGGATGGACGTTATGGGCGGCGTCTCCTGCCAGCACCCAGCTTTGCTGGCTGTTCCTGTCCAGCGGTCCGCACCAGCGGTCGGCCACGGCCTGCTGCAGGGGCCAGGTGGCACGCTCGGCCACCAGCTCCAGCTGGCCCAGTGCATCCTGGCTGATGGACTGCAGGCGGGTGGTGAAGCTCTCTTCGTCGCTTGCCAGCCAGTCGGGCACCAGCGAGTGTTCCAGCGACCAGACCACGGCCACTTCATGACCCTCGGCCCCGCCCAAAGGCAGAAAGGCCAGAATCCCTTCGGGTGTGAACCACTGGCGTGCAATGCCTCCATGGGGCAGCTCGCAGCGCAGGCGTGTGGCAATTGCGTGCTGGGAATAGGGAGTGACGGAGAACTCCACGCCGAATTCGCTGCGTGAGCTGCTGTGACGGCCTTCGCAGACGGCGGTGAGGGCGGCCTCCACGGGTTCCGCGACGATTTCCACCTGAGGCTGATAGCGCACGGCCTCGGCCAGGCGCTGCTCCAGCGCAGGCACGTCGACGATCCAGGCCAGGGCCTGCACGTCCTGGGAAGCTGCATTGAACTGAACCTGGCCGTCGAGATCGCCAAACACCTGCATGCCGAGCACGGGCGTCGCATCCTGCTCGTCGGGCCAGCAGCGCAGCGATTGCAGCACGGTCCTGGAGCTGGCATTGAGCGCATAGGCACGCACATCCCTGTGCTGCGGGGATCGAGGCTGCGGAGGCACCACCAGCGCGACACGCAGACGCTCACGCGCCAGCAACAGAGCCAAGGTCCGGCCCGCAATGCCGGCTCCACGAATACATACATCAAAGGTTTGCGCCATGTCCGGCATTGTAGGAGGCGCGGACAGGGCCTGCGCTCAGAGCGGAAACCTCAGGCCGGTTGACCGCCGGTTGCGGGCGACTATGTTGTTGATAGCGGCCTGCGGATGTCAGGCAAGGGATTGGCCGCAAAATGATGAAGAATCCGTAATCGAAGGAGATGTGATGACCGACTCCAGCTATGACGTGCAGGGCAGGATTGCCGAGCTGTGGATCTACCCTGTCAAATCCTGTGCCGGCATTGCCCTGTCCAGGGCCAGGCTTTCGCGCCATGGCCTGCAATGGGACAGGCACTGGATGGTGGTGGATGCGAATGGAGTTTTTTTGACCCAGCGCAGTCATCCGCGCATGGCACTGATCCGCCCCGAGATTACGGATGCGTATTTGCTGCTGCATTTTCCGGGCATGGACAGCCTGCAGATTCCCTTGGAGCTGCAGGGCGGCCAATGCCGCGTTCGGGTCTGGAAGGACACGGTCGATGCCTGGGATCTCGGTGCATGGGCGCAGCACGCGCGCAGCTGGCTGAGCCAGGTGCTGGCCGAGGATTGCCGCCTGGTGCGCTTCGATGCTTCCCGGCCGCGCCGGGCCAGCGAGCGCTGGGTGGGCGATGGCGATGCCCCGGTGCACTTTGCCGATGGCTACCCCTTGCTGCTGCTCAGCCAGTCGGCCGTGGACGATCTCAACCAGCGACTCACGCTGGCCGGCGAAGCCGCCGTCGATGCGCGGCGCTTTCGTCCGAATATCGTGATTGCCGATATAGAAGCCCACGATGAAGACCGCGTGGAGCAGCTGGATCTGCAGGAGCTGCCCGGCCTGAGCCTGAAACCCTGCAAGCCCTGTACGCGCTGCCCGATTCCCGATGTGGACCCCGATACCGCCGTGCCCGGGACTGCTGTGGGAGATTCAATTTCCGGTTACCGTCAGGACCCGCGTGTGGATGGTGCTATTACTTTCGGCATGAATGCGATGGTGCTGGGCCTGTCCGATGCCGCCGGTTCAGGGGCTGAACTGGCTGTGGGTCAGCAGCTGGCGGGCCATCTGCGCTTTGATTGAGGGTGGCGCAGGTCTTTGTCTTTCAAGGACTTGGGGCATCCCTGTAATAGGGATGCCGCCGAAGCAGTGTCCAATAGGGTCATTGGCAGCAGCAACGAGGGGAGGGTAGCATGGCTGAATTCAAGTCTGGCGATTTCGTGGTTCTCACCGGCGGCAGCGCCTTTGCCGGAAAGATCGCCCGTCTGACGTTTCGTACGCCTGACGGCGACTTCCGCCTGCCGGACGGCCATGGTCATATAGGCTGCGAGGCTGGAGACTGGGTGCTGGAGTTTGCCCAGAAGGTGCCGGCCCTGATGCGCGGCTGCCAGACCCCCTGCATGACCAAGTATCTGTGCCGCTCGCAGTCCCAGTTCCGAAGGCTGCAAGAGACCGCAGGGCTGGAGCAGCTGTTTGGCCCCATGCGTACTTGCTCGCCGGCGGTGAGCGCAAGCTGATTCGGCATTTTCTCTCTCAAGCCTGCCTTGCGGCGGGCTTTTTGCTTGGCAGCTGCAAGGGCGGTGCAATCTACCGCACAAGAGCAGAGATTGCCGGGTCATTACAATCATGGGCTTTCCGTGGCCAAACCGGGACGAAACTCTGGACGGACAGAGTGCCCAGGGGTCACGCTTCAGAAGAACCAGATTCGCGCCGATGCGGATCGGGCACTTCCGCCACATGGGTGTGGTGCTCGATAGTGCATTGATACATAAGGAAATTCCATGAGCCTCAAATGCGGCATCGTGGGCCTGCCCAACGTGGGCAAGTCCACTCTTTTCAACGCGCTGACCAAGGCCGGCATCGCCGCCGAGAACTATCCCTTCTGCACGATCGAGCCCAATACCGGCGTCGTGGAAGTGCCGGATCCGCGTCTGGATCAGCTCTCCGAGATCGTCAAGCCCGAGCGCGTTGTTCCTGCCATTGTGGAGTTTGTGGACATCGCCGGTCTGGTGGCTGGCGCCTCCAAGGGCGAAGGTCTGGGCAACCAGTTCCTGGCCCACATCCGCGAGACCGACGCCATTGTCAACGTGGTGCGCTGCTTCGAAGATCCCAACGTGATCCACGTGGCAGGCAAGGTGGACCCGATTGCCGACATCGAAGTCATCCAGACCGAGCTGTGCCTGGCCGACCTGGCCACGGTGGAAAAGGCGCTGAACCGCTACAGCAAGGCCGCCAAGTCCGGCAACGACAAGGAAGCCGCCAAGCTGGTTGCGCTGCTGACGCCCATTCAGGCGGCGCTGAATGAAGGCAAGCCGGCTCGCGTGGTGGCCGTGTCCAAGGAAGACGCGCCCCTGCTCAAGCCTTTCTGCCTGATCACCGCCAAGCCCGCCATGTTCGTGGGCAATGTCTCCGAAGACGGCTTTGAGAACAATCCTCTGCTGGATCGCCTCAAGGAATACGCCGAAGCCCAGGGCGCACCCGTGGTCGCCATCTGCGCCAAGATCGAGGCCGAAATGGCCGAGATGGAAGATGAAGACCGCGATATGTTCCTGCAGGAACTGGGCCTGGAAGAACCGGGTCTGAACCGCCTGATCCGTGCCGGCTTCAAGCTGCTGGGCCTGCAGACCTATTTCACCGCCGGTGAAAAGGAAGTGCGTGCCTGGACCGTGCGCGTCGGCGCCACGGCCCCCCAGGCTGCGGGCGTGATCCATGGCGACTTCGAGCGCGGCTTCATCCGTGCCCAGACCATTGCCTTTGAAGACTACATCGCTTTCAAGGGCGAGCAGGGTGCCAAGGATGCCGGCAAGATGCGCGCCGAAGGCAAGGAATACATCGTCAAGGACGGCGATGTGATGAACTTCCTGTTCAACGTCTAACTTCAGACTGTTGTCTCATGCGGTCGCATGAGGTATCGAAAGCCCCGTAAATCAAAGGTTTACGGGGCTTTTTCATTTCCTGTTTGTCTCACGGTGCCTCGTGTTGTCTCGAATGAAAGTGGGTACGATGATGGGTACGCTCACCGCGTACCCATCAGAAAAGTGGGTACGAGGATTTGTAGAGAGAGAAACCATGTTGAATGACACGCAATGCCGTACAGCTAAGCCTAAAGATCGACCTTACAAGCTCAGTGATGACAAGGGGTTGTACTTGGAGGTGAAGCCGAACGGTACCAAGGCTTGGCGCTATCGCTTCAAGCTTGAAAAGGATGGGAAGCTCAAAGAAAGCGTGTTTGCGATTGGTGATTACGGGAGTGCTCCGGCGGGAGAGGCTGTCGAAGCTGCGCAAGCAAGGCGTGCTGGTGGGCGTTTCACGCTTGCTGAAGCTCGCGAGGAACGGCTCAAGGCACGTGGTTTGGTCAAGCAAGGCATCAACCCTGCCCATCAGCGACAGGCTGACAAGATTAAGCGAGTGCAGCAAAGTGCAATCACCTTTGAGGCCGTTGCTCGCGAATGGCTGACCATGAAAGACTGGGAGGACACGACCAAGAAGCGCCGCCTCGACATGCTGCAGCGTGTGGTGTTTCCCAAAATTGGAGTGCTTCCTGTAAAGCAAGTCACATCGGCGCATGTGCTCGATGTTCTGCAAACGGCCCACAAACAGAACGGCCCTTCTGTTGCTGCTGAGGCGCGGCGAACTATGGGTGGGGTCTTTGAACTGGCAATCGCGACGCTGCGCGCGGATATTGATCCGGTGCATCCTGTACGTAAGGCCCTTCCTGCCAACAAAACTCAGCACAAGCGGCCTTTGACTGCAGAAGAAATTGGGCAACTTTTGCGTGACCTAACCAGCCATGGTGGTCGCTACGAGACTATTGGGGCTTTTCGATTGATGTGGTGGACTTTGTGCCGCCCCAGTGAATCGGTGGAGGCTAAGTGGTCGGAGTTCGATCTCGATAAGGCACTATGGAAAATTAGTGCCGAGCGGATGAAAAAGCGTAAGGAGCATGTGATCCCACTGCCGACACAGGCAGTTGAAATGCTGCGTGCCCAAAATGGTTTGACTGGGCACTATGAGCATGTTTTCCCTGGAAGAGATGATCGAAGCAAGCCTATGAGTGTGGCATCTTTTCGGCAAATGCTCCATGTATTAGGGTGGGCAGGGAAATTTAGCCCGCATGCCACGAGAACCACGGGTAGTACACGTCTAAATGAAATGGGCTACCACCCAGATTGGATAGAGCGTCAACTTGCACATATTGAACCTAACTCAGTACGACGCACATATAACCATGCGGATTACCTGTCGGATCGAGCGAAGATGATGCAGAAGTGGGCAAATATGTTGAAGGATTTGGAGAGTGGTGCGGAACCTAAATTCTAGAAATTTGACTAATCGGCGTCATATGGGGTTGAACTGTGAAGGCTAATTCCAGATGTAGATATGTATAAGAGAAAAATGGCGCAAATGCGCCATTTTTTTGGATCTGTTTTCTACTCTTTGAGACTTCTGATTTTATCCGGTGATGTGATTTTTCTGCGTTCTTCGTCATTTTTGTGAGATTGCTGATGGAGAAAAGCATCCCTTTTGCTCTTTATAATTGGCATATTACCTTTGGAATAGCATTTTACAAAATCACCTATAGCTTTTTTGAAACTGCTGATGGTTAAGGTGATCTTGTATTTTTCTACTAATTCTCTATATAGTTCTTCCCGTTTGTTGTTATATTCGCATTTCCCACTGGGGCCGGTTCTTGGTCGTAAGTCTTTAATATAAGATCGCTCAATTTCTTTTTCTATAACTGTTTTTAACTCAGTATATTTGTATTTCCCAATTCCTCGGAAAGGATCTTTTTGTTTTTTACCTTTAGGATTTATTTCTAAAAGTTTAGCCTTGATGATTTTCCATTTTTCTTCAGGAATTGCCTTGCTTTTGTCTTTGAATGCGCCTCTGGATATAAATGCATCTAAAGAATAGCTAGAGTCATTGGAGTTATTGTTTTTTTGCTTTGCTATAAGAACATATTCTCTGCCCTGATTATCCTTCCATTCACAGTAGTTCTCGATGAGGTTGTCTATATCCTCTTGATAGTGCGTGCTTAAATGTATTCCAACTCGCATCCAAAATGCAATGGATAATTTATTGCCCGTTGTGTGGCTTGGTATGGAATCACTTAAATAATCAGTTATTTTGGAAATCCTAGATACCTGACCGAAAGAGATATTGATCTCTTTATCTCGATTGAGATGTTTTTCGGTTGCTTTTAAATCTTGATTTTTGATTAGCCATTCAAGATATTCTTGAGTTTTCGTCGAACGATCTAGAGAAAGCAATACTGTGATGAATTCACTATAGGTCCATTCACTAGCTATAGAAGTATTTATTTTCATAGTATTTGCTAAATATTTAATAACCACAAATGGCTCTGGCGGATAGGAGCCGTGCTGGACACCGCGCACCGCACACCGCACACCGCACACCGCACACCCAGTTTTGCATAGGTGCAAAGTACGCATCCTACCTCACACCTCACACCTCACACCTCACATAGTATCGAGAGGCACGACACCTCATAGGAGAAGGCGTGAGTGGTCTCAAAAACCTCACACCTCACTCAAGGAAACTAGCAATAGCGCCGATTTTTTGAGGTTGCAGAGCGATTTTTTGAAATCTGTAAAGGGTTAGGGCTAGAGCTTCTGTATGTCGCAGATTGCTCGTAGCAGCTGGAGAAATTTCATGGCAAAAAGCCAACTTCCTACCTCTGCACAGCCCGCTCAAAACGATGCCCTTGTCGATGCGAAGGGCCCTCGTATTGACCCCGCATTGTTCGCCTTCGATAGCTTGCCGGATCTCGCTTTTGTGCGCTTGCATACCGTGCAGGCACTGTTTGCGTGCTCACGCGCAACCGTTTGGCGTCGCGTCAAGACTGCAGAAATTCCAGCCCCTGTGAAACTCTCAGAGCGCATAACGGTTTGGCAAGTTGGAGCATTGCGCAAGCGCCTTAAAGAGATGAGTGGAGCCTAATTCGCTGCCTGACTTTTGCATGCGAAAAACTGTAAAAGTCTGCTGCTGAAAAGTTGCATAAATGTCAGATTTATGGCTGATGAATCGGACGAAGCAGCAATTTCAAGCCATGAAGAATAAAAGAAAAGCTGCAGAAATAGTGGTTTAAATGCTGTATCGATAGAGGCGCTAGATCAATGTAGCGGCTGGCTTATTGAGCTAGTAATGATGTAAATATCGTATAGCTATCAAACACCAGTGAAAAACAATTTACGAAGAGAATAGAAATGTGTGACTCGTTTGATTTAATGTTTAATCTTGACCAACTAATTCCAGTTGAGGAAGCTAGTGAACAGTTTGAATTTGAGTGCAAAGTCTCACTGAAAACAGGTCAAGTCAATTATGCAGATATGCTTACACTGAAGTCGCCGATTACGGGTGCTGGCTTCAAGATGATGCCTTGCTTGGATAAGGAAAAGAAATTCCTTGTAGGTTTTCGGGTAAGTATGAATGTGCCAGCATGCGTTATTGGGAATAACGCTTTTGTGCACGTTCTTCCATATGAAGCTGCCAAAATTGCAATGCTGCTTTTGAAGCATTACCTCAAGAACATCGGTGTTAGTCGCAAGAGTCTGACGCTTATCAGCCTGAGTAATGCGGTTATTAGGTTCGTAGACTTTACCTACTTGCTGAAGTGCCTTGATATAGATGATGCAGTGCTTAAGCGTAATGAGTTAGAGGATAGAATCAATGCCCTCTATCATTATTTGTCCACATCATATAGGCAGCATGTGGGTGAAGATGCAGGTCGAACTGTATACTTGAAAATTCGTAACCATCCTTATGTTCGTGCATATGTTAAATATAAGGATATTAAAGAAAAGAAGAAATATGGTTGTGAAGTTGATGTTGATTATTTAGATAGAGCTACGAAAGAGAAAATCTATGAATTGAGCCAACGTGGGCTCCGCATTGAACTGTGCGTCAATGGTGCTTATTTGGAAAAGCTTGAGCCTGGCATGAGCCGCGTTACGGCTTGGAAAGATAAGGCGAAAGCAGATGATGTGATTGGCAAGGTGTTTGAGCATTTTCGTTCTATGCTGCGCTTTGGCGATAACCTTCGCCATAATAAACACCGTCCCAATGACTTGGCTAAGTTTGATCAAAAGACTCAGGATTTTCTAAAGCTCTATTACGTTGGTGCGGAAGGTTCATATGTTGAAGGTCTAACAAAGAGTCAGCGCTATGAACTGAAAAAGAAGATTCTGAAGGTTGCGCGGATCGATCCTACTATTCCGTGGGGAAAGCACAAGCAACTAAAAGCCTGGAAGTGGTGTGTTCAGCCTTCAATGCCGAAAATTTCAAAGAAGTATCCTGACCTATTGCCACATGTATTTAATATGGAGAATATGCCGATTTTTTATGAAAAAATTATACAAGCAGAGGTAAATAAGTTTAATGTCAAAAATAATGGTGGTACTTCAGATATATCAGACTTGATGGGTGATGCCCATGTAGATGAGAAAGAGAAGACAATTAAATCGAAGCCTTATCGTGGTTTTGGAAGTTTGAATATTCCAAATATTTCAAATTTGACTGACGATTGATAGGCGAATTATTTGACTTTGATGGCATGTGACCTGGCGGTTGCATGCCATTTTTTGTTTTGCAGCTTGTCGTTACTTGCTTGACGCAATACATGTCGCAATCCAAGTATTGCGTCATTTGCATTTGGAGGCTCCCAATAGTTCATGGTGCTGAGGGTGTCTGGGTAGTTGGACAAGAGGATTCGGTGCTGTACGAGTACGGTTGCATCGCCCCTGGTGTCGCGGGCCGAGGTTGCTTGAGTCAGGGCACATTCGTGCGCAGGCTGTGCTTGTCTCTGCGCACAACTTCCTTGGCAGACTCAAGACTCTGTTTGCGGTTGCTTCAGCAGGGGCAGTGCACAGGGCTCTTCTGGGGCTTTTCAATCAATGAGATAGCTGCGGAATGCACGCAACCACCGTAGGTTCAGGCGCAAATGCCGGTACCATTCCAAGAGAATGAACTGCTCCCTCCAAAAAATATGAATGCGGTCGAAATCGAGTCAGCCGTATCGGATCTCGCTGCCCAACCCTTTAACGCTGCTGAATTTCCCTACGCCTTCTTAGCGGCCTTTGGCAACAAGGAAACGACGCTAAGAAAGCTTCGCGCGGGCAACAACAACGCCTCGGATGTGCCTGGTGGGGTTCTCCTGCGCAACAACATTCACATTGCGGTGTGCGATGCGGGCACCGTGGGCAACATGCTCCACACTCTGCGAGACAGCCCAGCCACAACCAAGGCAAAAGCCAAGTTCATCCTGGCGACCGACGGTCAGACGCTAGAAGCCGAGGAGTTGATCAGCGGCGAGACTATCGCCTGTGCCTTTGAGGACTTCCCGAATCATTTTGGATTCCTACTGCCGTTGGCAGGTATCTCCACGATTAAGGAGATTAAAGACAACCCTATCGACGTTCGAGCCACAGGGCGTCTGAACAAGCTCTACGTCGAACTGCTGCGTGAGAACCCAGACTGGGCCAAGGAAGAACGTCGCAGCGACATGAATCACTTCATGGCACGGCTGGTGTTTTGCTTTTTCGCCGAAGACACGGACATCTTCAACGGCAAGGGCCTGTTCACCCAGACGGTTGACCAGATGAGCGCGAGCGATGGAAGCAACACCCATGAGGTGCTTTGTCAAATCTTCCGCGCCATGAACATCAAGGTGTCTGAGCGTGCTGACGCCGATCCGCGCCTGCCAAATTGGGCCAACGGTTTTCCTTATGTGAACGGAGGGCTGTTTTCCGGTAGCACCGAGGTGCCGCGATTCACACGTATGGCTCGCACTTACCTGATGCATGCTGGTGCATTGAGTTGGCGGGAAATCAACCCCGACATCTTCGGCAGCATGATTCAAGCGGTGGCTGATGATGATGAGCGTGGTGCCTTAGGCATGCACTACACCAGTGTGCCCAACATCTTGAAGGTGCTTAACCCGCTGTTCTTGGACGACCTGCGAGCCGCGTTGGCTGATGCTGGCGACAACGAACGAAAGCTGCTTAACCTTCGCAAGCGCATGGCCCGCATCCGGGTGTTTGACCCGGCTTGCGGATCGGGGAACTTCTTGGTTATCGCGTACAAGCAGATGCGCGAGATAGAAGCCGAGATCAACCGCCGCAGAGATGAGCTGCACTTGCGAAGCGAGATTCCGCTGACCAATTTTCGAGGCATCGAGCTGCGTGACTTCCCCGCTGAGATTGCACGGCTGGCGCTCATCATTGCGGAGTTCCAGTGTGACGTGCTCTATCGCGGTCAGAAGGATGCTCTGGCCGAGTTCCTGCCGCTGGATGCTCAGAACTGGATCGTCTGTGGGAATGCATTGCAATTGGATTGGTTGGGCGTTTGTCCCGCCACAGGGTTGGATACAAAGCTCGTAGCCGATGACCTGTTTGAGGCCCCGCTTGATCAAGCGCAGATTGACTTCGAGAATGAAGGCGGTGAAACATACATCTGTGGGAACCCTCCTTACAAAGGGAGTAAATGGCAATCCGAAGGTCAAAAAGCCGACCTGGCGAATGCTTGGATCAAGCACCCAAGGCTTGCAAAGACAACTGACTTTGTCACTGGGTGGTTTGCCCGTTTTTTTGACTACCTAGACAAAGTGCCTGACGCTGTAGCCGCGTTCGTGGCAACAAATAGCGTAGTTCAGGGTCAGCAGGCGATTGATGTGTGGCCAGTGGCATTCGCGCGCGACTGCGAGATACGTTTCGCGCATACGTCCTTCAAATGGGCCAATTTAGCTAGTAATAACGCAGGGGTCACGGTCGTTGTAATTGGCCTCGGCAAGAAGTCGTCAAGACCAAAAAGGCTGTTCCAAGATGAACTGGTCAAGCAATGCTCAGCCATTGGCCCATATCTTGTTCCGGATAGCCTGGCGTACGTACAGAAAGCAACTGCACCAATTGGCGAACAATCGACCATGCTGTTCGGCAACATGCCTCGCGATGGCGGGAACTTGTTTCTCGACGGCGACTTAGCACTCAGGATAGGGAGTGAAGATCCAATAGCTCGCGCATTCCTTCGACGGTTTTACGGCTCTGACGAGCTTATCAATGGCAGATTGCGCTACTGCCTCTGGATTGAAGAAGGTGAGGTTGAGAAAGCTCGCAAAAGTGCATTCGTTGCGGATCGGCTCATTCGAGTAGCTGAAAACCGTCGCGAGTCCGACGCTGAGTCCACTCGGCAGTTTGCAGATCGCCCTTACCGATTCGTTCAAATTGCGGGCGTTGCCAGAAAAAACCAAATACTCGTTCCAGGCGTGAGCTCCGAGAATAGGCCATATCTGCCGTGTGACTACTTGACTAAGGAGGCCATTGTCTCCAATAAGTGTTTTGCACTTTACGATGCGCCACTCTGGAATTTGGCGGTGATCGCCTCTCGTCTGCATTGGGTCTGGATTGGCACTGTGTGCGTGCGGATGCGTACCGACTTTTCATACTCCAATACCCTTGGCTGGAACACCTTCCCAGTCCCACTGCTTACCGAACAGAACAAGGCTGACCTAACTCGTTGCGCTGATGACATCCTGCTAGCCCGTGAATCCCACTTCCCCGCCACCATCGCCGATTTGTATGACCCGGAAACCATGCCGGACAACCTGCGTCATGCCCATGAGCGCAATGACGAGGTGTTGGAGCGTATCTACATCGGTCGCCGATTCAAGAACGACACAGAGCGGTTGGAAAAAATGTTCGAGCTGTACACCAAGATGACTGCCGCAGACAAGGCCAAGCCTGCTGCCAAGGCAACCAGAGGGAGGAAGAAAACCGTATGAGCGATCAAGCAAGCAACCCGACTAATGCGTATACCGTGCCATCGGTGTCCATCAACACGGCACGTACTGGCGCGTCGAGCAAGGCCAATGAACTGGGCATGCGTGCCATGCAAGAGCGCGCCTACGCCAAGCGCGGTGAGCAATACCTGTTGATCAAGTCTCCCCCTGCATCCGGCAAGTCCCGTGCCCTGATGTTTATTGCGCTGGACAAGCTGAATAACCAGGGCTTGCAACAGGCCATCGTGGTGGTGCCCGAGCGCTCTATTGGTGGCAGTTTTGCTGATGAGCAACTGACGCAATTTGGTTTTTATTGGGACTGGAAGGTCGCACCTCAGTGGAATTTGTGTAATGCCCCTGGCGGAGATGAGCCACGTGCGGCCAAGTCCAAGGTGGCGGCTGTCCGTGAATTCCTAGCCAGCGATGACAAGGTGCTGGTCTGTACCCACGCCACGTTCCGCTTTGCCGTGGAGGAATTGGGTATCACTGCTTTTGATAACCGCCTGATCGCGGTTGATGAATTTCACCACGTGTCCAGCAACCCAGACAACAAGCTGGGCAGCCAATTGGGTGCCTTCATTGCCCGTGACAAGGTTCACTTGGTGGCGATGACGGGTTCGTACTTCCGAGGGGACAGCGAGGCCGTTTTGGGCCCTGCAGACGAAGCCAGGTTCGAGACGGTGACCTACACCTACTACGAGCAGCTCAACGGCTACCAGTGGCTTAAATCGCTGGACATCGGCTACTTCTTCTATACCGGGGCTTACGTAGATGCGGTCAATAAGGTGCTCGACCCTTCGCTCAAAACCATTGTTCACATCCCCAACGTGAATGCGCGTGAGAGCTTGAAAGACAAGCAGCGCGAGGTGGACGAGATCATGCATGGTCTGGGCACGTGGAAGGGCGTGGACCCCGACACCGGCTTCCATTTGGTCGAGTCCCCACAAGGCCGCATCTTGAAGGTGGCTGACCTTGTTGACGACAGTGATCCGGCAAAGCGCTCTCGCGTGCTGTCGGCACTGAAAGACCCAGCCCATAAAAACGACCGTGACCATGTGGATGTGATCATCGCGCTGGGCATGGCCAAAGAAGGCTTTGACTGGATCTGGTGTGAGCATGCGCTGACCATTGGCTACCGCAGCAGCTTGACAGAAATCGTGCAGATCATTGGCCGTGCAACCCGTGATGCTAAGGGCAAAGAGCGGTCTCGGTTCACCAATCTGATTGCAGAGCCTACCGCTGACCAGTCAGCAGTGGCCGAGGCTGTGAACGACATGCTCAAAGCCATCTCTGCCAGCTTGTTGATGGAGCAGGTTCTGGCCCCCCGCTACGAATTCACACCAAAGAACGCTGGCCCTCAGGAAGGCTTCGATTATGGTGAAGAGGGCTACAAAGAGGGTGGGCACAACATCGGGGTGAACAAGGACACTGGCCAGATTCACCTGGAGATTGCCGGCCTGACCAAACCTGAAACACACGAAGCGACTCGAATCTGCAAGGAAGACTTGAACGAGGTAGTCACAAGCTTTCTGCAAGACAAGACTGCGCTCGAACGTGGGCTGTTCGACAAGGAAAACACGCTGCCCGAGGAATTGACGCAACTGCGCATGGGAAAGATCGTGCGTGAGCGCTACCCAGAGCTGAGCGATGCGGACCAAGAGGCGATCCGCCAGCATGCTATTGCCGCGATGAACATCACCCAGCAAGCGAAGTTGGCTTTGGCTCAGGCAGACGCCAATGGTGGTGGTAGCCAAGGTAGTACCGCATTGATTGACGGTGTGCGTAAGTTTGTCAATGTGAAGGACTTAGACATCGATCTGATTGACCGCATCAACCCATTTGATGCCGCCTACGCAGTGCTTGCCAAGGCCATGGATGAGAAGTCGCTGCGGCAGGTACAGGCTGCCATTGCCGCCAAGAAGGTAAGCCTAACTGAGGAAGAGGCGCGCGACCTTTCCAAGCGAGCTTTGCAGTTCAAGAACGAACGTGGCCGCTTGCCGGACATCAACTCTGCCGATGCTTGGGAAAAGCGCATGGCCGAGGGCGTGGCGGCTTTTGCACGCTATCGTGCATTGGCTAAATCTGCCCAGGCACAAGGAGCTTTGAGCAATGGCTGATATGGATGATGACGATCTGCTGGATGCGCTGGGTGTAGAGGTTACCCCGCTCAAAACTTCCAGCCGTACCCCGCGCGAAGAGCGCATCGTTGCTGGCTTTGAAGACATTCTGCGTTTTCATCAAACTCATGGTCGAGCACCTCAGCATGGTGAAGAACGCGATATTTTTGAGCGGCTTTACGCTGTTCGTTTAGATCAACTACGCAAGTTGCCAGAGGCCCATGCATTGTTGGCAGAGCTCGATATACCCAAGCTGCTAGAAGGCAATCAGGTTCCGGCCGTGGATATTGATGCGCTTGACGAGGATGCATTGCTTGCTGAGTTGGGTATTGCCGAGGAGATGGCAGAGACCGGTGATATCACTGTGCTACGGCATGTCCGGTCCAGTGTGGAAAAACGTGCAGCTGAGGAAGTGGCTGAGCGTAATGCCTGCGAAGACTTTGAGCGATTCCGCCCGTTGTTTGAACAGGTTGAACAGGACCTGAAGTCGGGTGTGAGGAAAACGCTTCGTTTCGGACGTGATGCCAGCGTGGCCGATGGCAACTACTTCATTTTGGGTGGTCAACTTGCCTATGTGGCAGAGGTCGGTGAGACGATCAAGGCACCGAATGGCGACAATGATGCGCGTCTGAGAGTCATTTATGCCAACGGTACTGAAAGCAACCTGCTGCTCCGTTCTTTGCAACGTGCGCTCTATAAAGACGATACAGGTCGGCGGCTGACCGACCCCGATATGGGCCCGTTGTTCAGTGGCGAAGTAGAGCCAGAAGACATTGAGACGGGCACCATTTACGTTCTGCGCAGCAAGTCAGAGCATCCGTTTGTGGCTCAACATCGCGAGTTGATTCACAAAATCGGGGTGACAGGGGGCAAGGTTGAGACTCGGATTGCGGGTTCTGAAAACCAAGCAACATACTTATTGGCTGGCGTGGAAATTGTCGCAACCTACAAGCTTCACAACGTCAACAGAGTGAAGCTGGAAGCACTGTTTCACCGCGTGTTTGGTGCTGCGCAACTAGACCTCACCCTGGAAGACCGTTTTGGCAAGCCGGTGAAGCCGCGTGAATGGTTTCTTGTGCCTTTGCATGTGATTGATGAGGTTGTGCTGCGGATCGTGGATGGAACGCTCACCGATGTGGTGTACGACGTTCAATCAGCCCGCCTAGTTACGACTCAGTAAATCATTTTTCACAATGCAGCCATGCATGGGCTATATATGCCCTACATGGCGTAAACGTATCTGCTACGTGTCTTGGGGAGGCTGGTCAGCAAGAAGCGTTTGAATCCTCAGGCGAACTTCTTCATCAGCCTTTCCGTACTTGAACAACAGTTCAGCAATTTCATCGTCAGTGTCGGCGTAGAAAAACGCCACAGGCACCTTCAGCACCTGAGCCAACTTGCGCACAGTCAGCAAGTCTGGCTTGTGGATGCCAAGCTCATAGCGATTGATGCGCGTGCTCGCCACGAACGCATCGATTCCCGCCTCAATTCCCAGCATCTTTTGCGACAGCCCCGCAGCTAGGCGGGCCTGTTTGAGCCTCGCGCCCCATTGTTCATCCGCGTCGGACATCTCGCACCTTCAAAAGGCTACGAGATTCGTAGTTATGCTTTATTCTCGATACTACGAGTTACGTAGCATTGCTGAGGCAAGAAGCAACTGCCCAGCCCAATAAAAGGACAAAGCATGGTAATGAGAGAGGGAACGCGCTGGCTCACAGTGCTGGGCGTGTTGGGGTTTGCTGTGGGCGCTTGGGTGCAGTCTGCCGGTGCTCGTGAAGGTACTCAACTGGCATCAAGGGTGCATGACTACTATGCGGAATGCCACAACCCTGACACGGAACTGTGCTCCGTTAAAAGCCCTGAGCCATCGCTGTACATGTACACGGTGCTCACTCCCGACATTCCCTTTGATGACCTAGGGGCGCACTGGGTGGTGGATTTGCGCAAGTTCCAACCCGCGAAGAGCGCCGTGAAAGTGCTACGTGTAGCATCCAACGCTGGAGACGTACATGCAATTCATCTGAAGCTGATTTATGACAAAACTGCGTTGGCACATGCCGCACGCAAGCCAGTACCAGTCGCCGCTTCAACGCCGCCTCCTGCAGTGCCACAGCCCGCATTACCCACGTCAGCCACAACGGTTGCGAACACTGCATCACGCTCCGGTTCGGCACCGACAGCACGTGGTGAAAGATCGTCAGAGCCAGCTGCAACTAGCAGCTTAGCGCGGACAGGACAAGCAGGGCCATCTAATCCATCATCTTCGGCATCGCCCACTAGGACTGAGGGAACATCCGTTGAACAACTTGGTGTGAAAAAGACCGGCCCCAAAGCAACTGCTACTTCAACTTCTGAAGCCTCTCCAGCTGTGCAGCTTCCATGCCTGGATGGCATCTGCTTGGGCGCATCCATCCAGACTTTGAACGCGCCTTTTGAGCCGGTGATGACTTTGAGTGAGCAATTGCGCTCCGGCCTCACCGCAAATAGCAAGCTGCCTCCCCATGCCGAAGATAGCTTCAAGCGCATGGAAGCTTTTTACCGCAAGGGTGACAAAGACGGGCTTGAGAAGGAGGTGGCGACCTGGTCTAGCCCTGGCTATGAGCGCGACCAATTGCGTAGAAACCTCTTCCATCTGGTGCAGGCATACGAACTAGCGGAACAAGCATTGGGAGGGAAGCGCAATGCAGATACCGCAGACCTTGCCATGTACTTTGTACCCCAGCCTGAGAATCGTAAAAATGGCCTTCACCAAACAGTGAACATCAAGACTTATCCCATGTCGTTCGCGACAGGCAAAAGCCTGTACTTTGACCAGGGCTTGCCCAAGTTGATGGCTAAAACCAAGCCCGTGTTTTGCGGCGTATTCCACCTCGAAGGCCATTACAAGAGTAAATCCGGCTACTCAACAACGGTCGCGGTGCAGACCGATAGCGACGGTGACTTCAAAGTCAGCACGATGGAGCGTCTGTTTACGAACGTTTCACACGACAGCTTGCAGCAACTGCATAAAGAGCTGGAACAGCGCTACGCATCGCCCGTCAACGCCAACATCGCTTGGCTGATACAGGACACATCAAAAGTACAGTTGGTTTTCATGCATCCAATCATGAACCCCAAGGCGGGCGCGGGGCACGATGAGGCAAGCAAGCTTTTTCAGGCCCTGTGGCAGCAAGGTTGGATGGACTTTAAAGGCAAGAATGTCGGCTGGCCTGTAGCCATGAAGACCATTGCCAACCACAACAAGAACAGCATTGCCGCTTGCAAGCCGAAAGCGCTGCCGATGGATTAACAGAGGAGATGGCCCGCTCGCCACGCATTCCTTCCGAAGGAATGCGTGGCATTGCGTTCCATGACCGGGCTGGGTGACTATGCAGTGAAAACAGCAAAGCTGGCTCAGTAGCAAATTCTGCAGGATGCCAGTGCAGCAATGCTGGCACAGGCGCATTCGGTCGTAGCCGCACAAAAACTGGTATTACTCAACGATAGGTAGGCGGTAGCTCCCGCTGCAGCCGAGGTCTGACCTCGGGTTTGAGAGCTTATTTGCCGCAGTAATTAGCTCTATCGGGTACAGGGGCTCAACTTCAGCTTCGGTGCAATAGAAGGACATGCTCAAGCGACACACGCTGTCGCTATCGACTCCTAAAGTTTGAGCTCCCTTCAGTTTTTTTGCATTGGAAGAGCCTTCATGCGAGTTAGCGATACTGTGATACGAAACCTCTACGGACGAGTAAAAGTCTTGCATGCGCGTGAGAGCGAACTGGATCTTCGTCTGTCCCAAGAGATATCAACAGCACTTGCGCACTTCGGCCCCAGTATCCTGGCACTTGATGGCGCAGACCCTCTGGATGGGGATTTCATTACTTTGTACCACCAGTTAGCACTGCGTCGCATTGCTCAGTTTAAGCAAATAATTTCAGAACGTACTTCCTATTTGAATGGCTCCAAGGCTTTACGAGACACGTTGCACCTAGTGGGTGTACACACCGCATTGCAATGCGATTTGGGAGGTGCGCTTGATCACGAACACGCTTGCACAAAAGAGGCGTTGGTGCAGCAGATCAGTATGGCTTTACTCCATTTGAAGGTTTGCAGCAACTCGCTGCAACATCAGCTGGTAGTGCTGATTAGCACCCTAGAGACATGGATGAATGCCAAAGCATTAAGTGCTAATCAGAGAGTGAGTCGCAACTCACATGATTCACGTAAGTCAACTTGGTCTGTGGCAGGACTGGGTGCGACACAACCTGTCTTAAAAACAACTTATAGTTACATTCATTGAATTACTTCTCAGCTCTTGAATGCCTGCTTCAACTCTGGCTAGCTCAGCATCAAAAGGCGAAAAACTGGCACAGCGCTTGTCTCAAATTCTTGCTCGCCTGCATCAAGGTGATGCGGTTGACAAGCACCAGCTTGCCCAAGACTTTCAAGTGGATGTGCGTACCATTGAACGCGACCTTGGCGAGCGCTTGTGCGGGATCGTTGAGCGAAGTGCTGATGGTCAGTGGCAACTGACGCGCACAGCGAGAAGCAGTATTCCAGCCAAGCACCTGCATGGCTATGCACGTATGTCGGGGACGGAGCACTTGTTTCCGGATAACAGCTTGCGCTACCTGTTGGAACAACTTCATACCCCGGAACAGCAGCGCACAACGCATGTGCAGGCAATTGCACATGAAGACTTGCGGCCGCGTACGCAAGATTTTTTGCAACTCCAAACTGCCATCGAGCAAAAACATATATGCAGTTTTAGTTATAAGGGCAAAGCACGCAATGTGCAGCCCTACAAGCTAATCCACAAAAATGGCGTGTGGTACTTGGCAGCGGAAGAAGGTTCAAAGCTGAAAAATTTCAGCGTTGGCTTGATCGAAAACTTGCTGGTAGATCAAAGCAGTCTCTTTTTACCTAAACGCAGCCACAAGGAATACATCGAGGCCAAGGATGACGTTTGGTTTACTGAAGGCACCACAGAAGTCCTGCTTCGTGTGGCTCCTGAAGCAGCGCATTACTTTATTCGTCGTCCATTATTGCCCCAACAGCATCAACGGCAAGATAGTGACGGTTCCTTGCTAGTCACCACGCATATCAATCACATCGACCAACTGCTGCCGGTGGTGCGGTATTGGCTACCAAATGTGCGAATCATTCAGCCTGTTGAGTGGCATCAGGAGCTTTTGGTTGGCTTGCGGGGCGCACTCAGTCGCTGGGAATTATGAATACCCAATCAGCCTCACCCAAAAGCATCGCTATGCCACATCAGCCTCTTCGGATCAAGGCTTCGTTTTACTCGTTTAATAACCTCATATAAATACGTATGTCCAATACTCACAAGATGAGCCAGATCTATGACCAAGTGACGGCTTTTGTTGATCAGTCGCTTGGAGCAGTTCTTCAGAAAAGTGCCTCAAGGACGGGCTACGTCGATCTGGAAAGTGCGATTGCGAGTTCAAGGACACTACTCGAAAAATTCAGAGACAAGACCCATGAAGATATCCGCGAGTTGCGCGAACTCTCTGAATGGGAGACGTTCACCATTGCGTTCTATGGTGAGACAAATGCTGGCAAGTCGACCCTGATCGAGACACTTCGTATCCTCTTGGGCGACAGCGAAAAACTCGCTACGCAGCAAAAATTCCAAACCTTGGCTAAGGAGTTGCACATTGATGCTGAAAGCCTCATTGCACTTGAAAAGTCGGTCCAGCAGTTGCAGGCTCAACTTACAGAGAGTCAGCGTCATGCTGACTCGCTCGCGAAGCAGCTTTTGAATGAAGAGAACCAGCAACATGCTCACCTCACTGCGCTGATCGCAACCATCGCGAACAAGCGAAAAAACCTGAGTATTTGGCAGAAACTGGTGCACCTATTCAAAAAGCTGGATGAGGAAAAAGCACTTCCTGCACAAGAGCAGGCATTGGCGCAGCTCAAGATAAGCCAAAAGGCGAAGCTTGAATCGATCGCCTCTGAGCCACTTCGCATTCAGAGCAAACTTGACGCTTGCAAAAGCGATCTAGCCAAGGTGGAAAGCACGTTCGAGCAACTGATCCCTTTGCAGGATGGCCTCATCATCGGCAATGGACGCTCGGACTTCACACTTCAATCACATGCCTACCACTTCGCTGCTGAAGGGCAGAAATTCCAACTGGTCGACGTGCCTGGCATCGAAGGCGATGAGAAGCAGGTGATGAGCGCGATCGATGCATCCGTCAAGAAAGCCCACGCGGTGTTTTATGTGACTCGCAATGCTACCCCCCCTGGCTCTGGCAGTGATGGGCAAGAAGGCACGATCGACAAGATCAAACGCCAGCTTGGGAAGCAGACTGAAGTGTGGGCTATCTTCAATAAAAGCGCGACGAATCCACAGGTCTTGCAAGGCCAGTCACTGATAAATCAGAACGATGCTGTCGGTCTTGCGGAAATGGGCAAGTCACTGACTGCGTCGCTTGGCACCGAAACCTACAAGGGGCATCTGTGCGTAAGCGGTATGCCTGCGTTTTTGGCCTCGGCCTCATGCTTTGTTCCCAACAATCCACACGTCAGAAATCGGGAAAAATTCCTCTTGGCCATGGAGGCCGATGAAATCCTGCAACGCAGTGGCATGAACGCTTTTCTGCAGTTCCTACGTTCAGACCTTTGCCAGAACTTTAAGGCCAAGATCCTCACTGCAAATCTGAAGAAGGTTCGCAGTTGCCTGCAAGATGGCATTGTTCACCTGAACCAGGCCCGCGACAATTTCGCCAACGCAGCACAAAAGCTTGAAGCTCAGCAGAAATCTGCTGCTTCCCAAATCGATGGATTACTTGCTGGCACATCGCAAAAGCTCAAAAGTGAATGCCATGACGAGTTGAACAGCAAGAAGACTTCCATGCGCACAGCAATTTACGGCTACATCGATAACGAGCCAAGCAACGATGACTTCAAGGAGTATCTAACTGTAGAAATCGATCAGCTCAAGACGAGCATGGGAGTCGATCTGGAGGCACGCTTCGCCACAGTGTTCAAGTCCTTCACGAGTGAGGCAGAGGCCATCATTCAGAAAAATCAAAAAAACGTCAGCGAAATCCTGCACTACACGATCGATGACCCATTCTCGTCGTTGAAGCTCAGCTTCAACACTGATTTCAAGATGGACAACGGCATCAACGTGATTGCACTCATCTCGTCATTAGGCGGGGCTGCAGCTTTGGTCTGGGCATCGTTTCTTGCCTCGAATCCGGTTGGTTGGAGCACTGCCGCAGTTCTAGGTGCAGTGGGTCTCGTCTTTAGCTTTTACAAGGCCGTCCGCAGCTTCTTCAGCAGTGAATACAAAAAAGAGCAGCAGCGAAAATCCGCTGACGAGAATCTCGACAAGGTATTTGAAAAACTCACAGAAATGCTCGATAGCAACCTCGACTCAGCAAGTGCCAAGATCAACGAGGCATTGCTGGAGACTAAGACGAAGATGCGCATCCCCTATGAGCAAAGTATCAACACTAAGGTCGCCCTAGAGGACATCGCCAGCAAGATGGCCGTGCTGCGCGAAAAACTCGTCCCCAAGCAATCCACTAACGTAGCAGCTCGCACATCTACGCCTGCTACAGCCCCAGCTATCGTTTAACTTCTGGAACGAAATATATGACCAGCGCAATTCAATCGTTTGAGCAGCAGAAGCAGCAAGCACTCGGTATTCTGTCAAGCCTATCTGCTTTCGTTCAGGAAGGCTGCAAACTGGGGATTCATATTCACCCAGATCTGGTAGAGAAGCTCCAAAAATCGGTTCAGAGTGCCAGTGAAGAAAAGCTCAAGGTCGCCTTGATAGGGGGCTTCTCCGAAGGCAAGACATCAATCGCTGCAGCTTGGTTGGAAGAGCTTGACCGGCGTAGCATGAATATTAGCCAGGCAGAATCATCCAACGAGGTCCAGATTTACGAATACAAGGATCAACTGCAGATCATCGACACGCCCGGTCTATTTGGCTTCAAGGAAAAGACCAACGCAACCAGCCAAGAAATTGAGAGATATAAGGACATCACCAAGCACTATGTGAGCGAGGCTCATCTCGTGCTTTATGTGATGAACTCCGCCAACCCGGTCAAGGAGAGTCACACAGACGATCTGAAATGGTTGTTCCGCACACTTAATCTGTTGCCTCGTACGGTGTTCGTTCTTAGCCGTTTCGACGAGGTTGCAGACGTATCGGAAGACGCTGACTATCAGGATAAATTCTCAGTCAAAAAGAGTTCTGTCCTAAAGCGCCTCAACGACGTGCTTGCACTAACGCCACAGGAGCAGAGCGATCTCTCCATCGTCGCGGTCTCTGCCAATCCCTTTGATATGGGCGTGGAACACTGGCTTAGTAATCTTGCTGAGTTTCGTAACCTCTCACGCATAGGTCTTCTGCAAAGCGCGACTCAGCAGAAAATTAAGCACAATGGTGGGCTGCTCGCCCTTGCGCACGAAACCCAAAAGTCCATCATCTCCGACGTTATCACCCAACAATTGCCTGCAGCCAAAGAAGCCTATGCATTACTGGCTGATGAAGCGCAACGCCTCACGGAGATCAAGCAAAGCCAAGGACTAGAGTTACAGAAGGCTCATACCAATATTGGAAATGCGCAGGTGCGCTTGCGCGGTCGTCTTTTGCGCTACTTCGAGGATTTACAACTGCAGACGCGCAACGTCGGAATCTCCACTTTCAACGACTTCATGCACAGGGAAGTTGGTAACGAGGGTTGCCTAGTTCAGCAACGTATTCAGGAAATCTTCAGCGACGAAATTGGCGGTATCAATACCGATCTGTACCGGATTCAGATGAACGTCAACAACGAGCTGATGCACTATGACGATGTCCTGAATGCCATGAGCAAGAAAGGAGTTAAATTCCTGTCTAAGCCAGGCGTGATCACCAATGGCAGCGTGCTCGCGGTACGTGACGGCATTAATACAGCAACCAAACTGGTCGGCCTTGACATCAGCAAGTACCTCAAGTTCAAACCCTGGGGGGCCACCAAATTGGCAAATGGTCTCGGTAGCGCACTGGCAGTGGTCGGTATTGCGCTGGAGGCGTGGGACAGCTACAAGGAGCAAGAGCGCCAAGCTCAATTCGCCGAGACCATCAGAAGCATGATCTCTAACTTCCAGATGCAGTCTAAGGAGGTTATTCAACTGATCGATGCACCAGAATTTGCAGACCGCTTCTTCCCGGCTTTTACGACTCTCAAACAGCAGCTTTCTGCAATTGATGATGAGATGAACATGTTGCAAGAACGTCAGGTGCGCTTCAAGAAATGGTACGGCACCGGCACAGCCATCGACACAGAGTTTCGCGAAATCAACAGTAGCAGTGGCAGTTACCAGGAAGCTTGGGAAGAAGTGCCCGATATCGTGCTTGATACCACGCCCATTATCGAGACGGTTGCGCAGAAATCCGTTACAGCCTCACATCAGTCTGCACACGTACCAGCAAAAACTTCGCTTTGGTCTAAACTATTCTCCTGATTGAGCTAAGAGCTACCCGGGACATCAGAGTCGGCCAAGGAGGTTTTGAGTTCAAGACCTCTTTGGCTTGTGTATGGTGTTCTGCTTCGCTTCAGAGCTGCAAATAGAGAAGCAATGTGCAGTTCCGGCGACAACGTGCCGGCCAGCCACGCGTCGGTTTTGCAGCGATTTCCGTTACTCGTAGCTACACTGCGGCCTATCGGTCACAGCTCTATAGCAGCCACCCGCTTTGGCGAGTCGGGCATTGATCATCTACGATGCAGCGATCAAACAGGTGAGCAGTGCACGCGCTGATGTCGGCGTAATGCAGTCGCGCTTTGAATCGTATCGCTGAAGAAAATACGGCCGCAGCATGTGACCTTATCATGGATGCTGACTACGTAGTGGAAACAGTGCACTTGAGTCGTACGCAGATCCTTCAGCAGGCAGGCGTGGTCATGGCGGCGCAAGCTAACCAGATGCCGCAAAGCGTGCTGCAATTGCTGAAGACCTAAGTTAAGCACATGCTCTGTTTCCCATGTAGCCAAGAGAATTGGCCTGGGCTCGTCATGCTATTGAGAATAGGGCCTGTCCAATAAAACAGGCAGGGGTGCTCAGGCTGTGGCGGCTGGCACATGGGCATCAAATTCCGCCAGCTCTCTCACCCGCTGCTCGAAGGCTTCAAAGCAGTTCCAGACCTCTGCTGCCAGTTGCTTTGCCATGGTATGCGTTGCTTGATTGTCTGCCTGCAACTGGAGGAGTAGCTCGGATGCTGCCGCTCTGATTTGCAGGGCACGCCATTGTGCTGTAGGCAGAGTACGTTGGCACAGCCACCAATTCTCGGGCACTGCGTGTAGCTGCTTGCACATGATCTGCCCAAGCTCCGGCGATGAGCAAATTTGACCTCCACGGGCCTTTCTCCAGCCAACGGACACGCTGTCATTCAGAAGCTCCACCACGCAGCGATAGTTCTGAGTGAAGTGCTGTGCATGACCAATCCCAAAAATCGTTGCTGATCCGGGCTCAATCTTGGCCGCCCATGTGCGATTTTCATTGCCAAATTTCTCCAGCAGTTGTTCATTCAATGCGCTGACCACATGCTGCAGAAATTCCCTGCGAATTGCTTGCGTTTTGACCTCGATATTACGCATCAGGGCGAGTGCAGATTGCAGATGCTGCGGGTCATCGAGCAATTTCAGAATGTCGGTGTTGCTGGTATCCATGGGAAGCTCCGAAAGAGAGATGTGCAGGTGGCGGCAAAGCCGTATGTATTGGCCTACGTCGGCACCTAAAGAATGGGCTGTATCCGGTACCGCACACAGGGCCTGTTCCAGCACCTGGGCAAGATCGCGATAGGACATGCAAATCACGGACTGCCCTGCGCGCGCGGTGGCGCCATCGCGGCCATCTGGCGTGAGAAATACCAGCAAGCGTTGGCCCGACCCTGACTGTGCATGCAGCCAATCGCCATAGCGTGCGAGCTGATCCTCTTGCTCTCCTGCGCGTACCTTGTTTTCGACGGCGATCAGGGTGCCATCGCGCAGCTCCGCCACGATGTCGATGCGCCCCCACTGACCGGCATAGCGCTCAGCCACGATATGTGCACCATGGCTGGAAAGCGGCTCTGAGCAGCGGGGCTGCAGCCACTGCAACCAGGCATCCAAAAACGCCGTGCCTTGGCCATGGCGCTCCATGGGATTTAGCAAGTACGCCAGAAAGGCCGAGTGGGCGTTTTCATTCAGCGTCAGGCCAAAGAGCTGAAAGATGTTGTGGTGTGCGCTGGTCTGGCGTTGCTGTTCTTGAAACGTGCGCAACAACGGGTGCTGCAACAGCGCGCGCACGGCGATGGTATCGGTCATGGACATGGCTAGAAAACATGAAGAATGCCCTGCGTGCAGGGCGCTTGAAAGTGCTGATGCAATGCGCGCGGCGCACATTATCGAAGCAGGGTCTTGCGATTGCCCACCATCACCTCTGCGGCATAGCCGCGTTCCAGCGTGTGGTGGAAAAAGCTGATGGACACATCAAACCCTTGCAGGTGCTGAAAAATCCGCTGAGTGTCTTTGAGCAAGAAGTGCCCATGTAGGCACACCAGATAGGTATAGCTTTCGCCATATTCGATGCACAGCGCTTTCAGCAGGCGGCGCAGTGTGGATTGCTCGCAGGTTTGCAGTGCTAGCAAGCTGGTGTGATGCTCGTGTACCTCTTGTTCATTCACATCGCCAAAGCTGTCGGCATGCTCGAAAAAATTCTGCAGAAAAATTTGGCGATCAAGCGGGTAGGGGGTGTTGGTCTTCGTTGCCGACATGGGCTCTCCGTGGTTCAACCATGCGACTGCCGCATGGCGTGACCACAGAAGCCCGTGAGGCAGGCGTATTGCGTCAGCGATGTGTCATTTGGGTGACAAGAGTGAAGGTTTCATTTGAAATGGCTGCCTGCATCAGTTGCGGCTGAGTGGTCTCCTGGCCTGGATCAGTTGAATACACAGTTGGGTGTGGCCACTGAGATTTGGCAAGCCTATGACCGCTGCCGCCGATACAAGACGTTGACCTGCTATCTGGCCAGACGTCCGCTGTGGGCTTCAAACCGGAAGCTGACTGGATCGAAGTGCGCCAGACAACCTTAACGGCAGCTCTCATAAGCTGCGAACTGGCGCTATCTACCCGTTGCTGCCAGTCGCCTAGCGAAGTTGAATGACGGCGGTGCGGCGAATGCGGTCGGCCACTTCGACGTCGCCACACAAGCGCTTGCTCAGGATAGTTGAACGTCCAGCAGGGCGAGAGCGTCAGCGGCCTGTCGAAGCGCCTCGGCTCGCTCCTGCTCGAGCCGCTGCGGGTAAGGCGGGTCGATCATGTGGGTCGTGCAAAGCGGGTTGTTGCATTGACAGGGTCGGATGGCGTTCGCCTTGATGCCTTCGTCGAGCGTCATGCGCAACGTGTTGAGCTTCTTTGAGCAACTCGTGAGCCCCCCCGAGACACGCGCGTCTGGGAAGACGTGGCTTGGCGGCACGCGCGAAATGATCGCCCCCTCGCGGTCGCGCCAAATGCCGGTGTTAAGGGCCCCAATGGTGTCCGCGATGGCCTGCCTGAATGCCGGCATTGAGCTCTCGCAGTGGATCGGCGTTTGAAAAGCAGGCCGATTGAACAACCGCGCAACAAGCAAACCAGCCTCTTTCTCGGTCTCAGGATCGAGCTCCAGCATGAACTTGCGAAGCTCTGCCTCTTCGTCGGGCAACAGGTCGCCGTTGAAGAAGCGGTTAAGGACTGACGGCGCGTGAAAGCGCAGATGCTCCTCGAAATCCGAGCCAGACCACACCTGGCAAATCTTGATCTTCTTGGAGTCCGCGTGGGCTTTGCACTTGTCTTTGGTCTCGGCACTCACGTCCCCCCCGGCTATCACGATAACCTCGTGGGGCGGCGTGGCTTGCGTGCTCGTCAGTCGGTCGATGTCTTTCTTGGCTTTGGCCAGCGTGAACTTCTGCCAGTTCGCGCACGCGACCACGACAGTGGCCTCGTTGCCAAGTTCATCCTCGCAGACGCCGATGATGTCGCGCCCCTTGTCGCCGCCGGTTTGCCCGTGCCAGTTCAGCGAGCGCCATGCTCGCATGCGCATGAGCGTTGCGAAGACCATGCGCTCGAAGTCGCGGCCCGACAAATCTTTGAAGTGGATGGGATGAACCGTGCGCGTGAAGATAAGTTTGGAGCTTTTAGGCTTTAATGTCGACATGGCTTAGATTGGACCCGCTGGGCTTGTCTCACCGGTTTGCGCGCTTATAGGAGCGCTACATTGTTAATTGAATCGTCCCGATCTCCTAGGCCAGCTGAAATGAGTGGCCGGTTTGGGCCTCACAGCTGCCGTCAAACCATCGCCAGTCATAGGAATCAACCGTTGCTAAGTAGACGGCCGGCAGCTTTCTCGTTGAATGCGGACACCCGCCGTTGGCGGTAAATCTGAATACATCGATCCTGTCCTCATAGAGAGAGCTCCATCATGAAACAAACTCACAGGCCATATTTCTGCTTGCGATTCTTGAAGGCTGGTTCAGTGCCCTCAAGAATTTCAACGACCTTGGCATTGATAACTGGTGACTCAATGGCCCCTGAGATGTAGCTGAAAGTGCTCGTCGCCTTGTCGCATGCAGCATAGATTATCTGTTCGGCATCACACACCACCGCGAGGTTGGGGTTGTGGGTCACCATAATGACCTGTCGACGCTGCTTAGCCGCCTTAATGCACTTCACCAATACCCTGAAGATGGTTTGATTGTCGAGATTCTCCTCAGGCTGGTCGATGATGATCGGTGTATCGTCCTTGTCCACTAAGAGGTAGAAAACGAGCAGAAGTAGGCCACGCTCACCTGGCGAGAGCTGGCTGATCTCTTGTTGGTCGAACGTGAGTGAATACCGAGGCACGAGATAGCTCATGCTGTAGAGGTAGTCGAAGATATCCTGAGGGTCGCCGCCTCGCCGAAGCTGATCGACGATTTTTGTCTCGCGGCCTGCGCCAGACTCACGGCGGTCGAAGTGAAGCATGTCGTCAATAGTTTCGAGGAAATTAAGCGTCGAGCCCATGTCCCCGAAGTTGACTTCCTTCAATAGGCCGCGCATGAGTTGGCTGCTTTCATCCACACCAGAGAAGCTTCCACGGGATTGACGATTGATACGAGGGAAAAACTGCTCTTGGAAGTTCGACTCTTCGATGCGGACGTCGAAGTCCAACGGCAGATGCATATCCATCTGGGCGGCTGACTTGACGAACTGCTGTACGGGCTCGTACAGCCGGCGATATTCTTCTACAGTTTTTCCGATTTGCTCGTGGACTGTTTTGGCCAGTTCCACGCGGCTTGCACGCAGCTCGACAAGCTTGGCGGGAAGCGTGGCCAGCGATGCGATCTCTGCCTTGAACCATTCAATCGATTGGGCCTTGTCCTTGCTGCCCACTAGCTCTACCTTGGCACGCTCCCACTTGGCGACTTGATCCTTGAAGATGACAAACAAGCGCTGCTTTTCACCGAGCTTGCTTTTGATGTCAGCCATAGTGGCTTCAGCCACCTCGCGCCTCTTGCCGAGTCCGGTAGACTCCTGGCTGGCAAGTGCCGCGTCCACGGTCGCAATCGATTCCTTAATGGCCTTGCTAAGCGCATCTATCTGTGCGATGTCGATCTTTAACTCCACCAATTCGGACGCATTCAAATCTGCACCCGCTTCAGCCAGCATTGGGGTTAAATCGGCGATGAATTGGTCGTGCGCCTTCTTGTGGTTGGTGATGGCCTGAGCGATCCGGCTCAAGACGGCTTGCCTCTTAGCGTCAGAAGCTTTTTTGTCCCGAAGCTGCCTCTCCTCGTCGCGCAGCTTTTTGAGCTCGTCATCGAGCTCTTGAATCTTCTCGGTTGCCGCAGTCGACTCCTCCATGGCAGCATCTGACTGCGTCGGGTCCTCAACCGGCGTGGGCTTCGATCCGTCCAGAGAGGTCAACTCGGCAACCTTGGCGTCGAGTTGCTCCTGCAACGTCTGCTTGAACTCTGGAGTAAGGCGACGCTCTGTTTGCAAAATCTCAGAGTTGATCTTCGAGATTTCCTTAATCACCTGTTCGCGCGCGCTGTCAATTTCAGCAACTTTGAAATCGAGCAACTCGTCCATGGAGTTGTAGCCCAAACGGGCCTCTTCCGGGACGTGGGTGTAAATAATTTTGCGCAACTCAGTGTCAAACGTCGCCGAGCCGCCGTCGCCCAGTTCGTTGCACAGCGTCTCAAGGTAACTCTGTGGCAAATACTTGACACGCTCCACGCTAGTCTCTTGTGGGTCTTGGTCGAGTTGCCGCTCGGACTCCGTGCCGTCGTGCCAGCCCAGCGTGCCCAGAAAATGCTGCGCGAGCTTGCTCCTCGGATTGCGGAAGCGTTTGTCGTTGAGAAACGAGAAGCTCTTAAAGTTCTTGGTGTCACCAGCAAGCGCCGCTATGTCGGCCATGGCGCTTTTACCGCTACCCTTGTTGCCGATGATGGCTACAAGGTCATGGCTCAACGGGATGTCCACGTTGAACCAGTTGTCAATTAGCGTGGATCCAGCTTTGCGGTTGATGCGAATCTTCGATGCGTATTTGGTGCGATTTGCTTCGACCAGAATCCGTTTGGGCGGCATGTCGCCAATGAACACGCGGTCCTCGAATTCGGTGACGGCCTGGACAAGGCCGGCAAAGGTCGCGTCGGCTTTGATCCATGTGAAGCAGTTGCCAACGCGGTCCTTGTTCTCCGAGGCCCTCGGGGCGTGGGCATCCGAGCAGTCGAGCAGGGTGGCTTTGACGTTGGACTCAGAGAGCTTCTTTCGGGCGGAGTCGTATGCTGCGGGGTTGGCAGCGGCGGTAAAAACAAGATCGGCTTGGTTGATGATGTTGCGCTTCTCGGCGATGGATTGGTCATCCCATTTCAGGTTGTCCCATTCCGTCTTGCCAACAGCGATTAGGTATTTGCCAGCGAAGTAAGGCTTGTTAAGGGCCTCGACGACCTTCTCCAAGCTAACGCAGAGGTTGTTGAAACCCTCCTGCAGATGCGGTGCGTAGTCCCCTCTTTTCTCGGGCGGCGCCGATTCGACGATCATCTTCCCGAGCTCAGCTAAGCTGTCGCGCGTGATGATGCCCTTCCATTTGCCTCTCCAATCGTGGGAGTCGGGGATCAGTTGATAGCCCGGTGTCAGAGAGTTCAGGAACTGCTGCTGGATGACCTGCGGCTCCATCGCGTCGAAGATGACATGCAGGTTGATACGGTTCCAGCCTGACTGCGAGTAGGAGCCGTCCTTTTCTTTCTTGACCACCCCAGCGAACTTGTCCAAGCGCAACTCGATTACGGGCAACAGCAGGTCAATGTTTTTGAGTCGGCCCTGCTCGAACTTCGCCTTGCACGCCCGTTCGTAGCCATCGATGAAGATGTAGTCGTTGATGCCGATAACCTTGAATTCAGCGGGCAGAGCTTCGAGGTCGAGCAGGAACGTCTCCCAGGCTTCGTCTTGGTTTGCTCCAGGGTAGTTGTGGACCAACGACGAAGGCGTGTGGACGTGCAAGTCCCACTTCTTCCATGTTGAGCCGGCAGGATTATTTTTCATTGACATCTTCTTGGCAGAATGCGGGCTGTGTTCCATCCGAGCACAACGGGAGGAGTTAAGTTACGAAGTGTAATTTAGATGATTGAGGCGCGACAGGGGCTAATTGGCATGCCTTTAACAGCACTAATGCTGCACAGATTCCATAGCCCGCTGAAGATTGATTGCTAGCAGAGAGGCGTTGCTGTCGGCTGGCCAAATCAATATTGCTGGGAAGATGTTTATTTTTCATTTTGGAATATAAATTTAAATAAATATGTGTTTTGGTTATATTTGATATAATCAGTGCAGGTGATGCCGGTGCCCTTCCTGCCTTGGCGTGGGCTCACGGGTACCGTTCTCCGCTCAGTTTCTCGAGCACTTCCCTCTCTTTTTTTGCTCTCCGTCTGAATTGATTAGGCCGATTGCCCGCGCACGCCTTTGAAGGCTTGTGCGGCGCAGCTGTGCCTGTCGTTTGGCGTGGGCTTGAGGTAAGTGGCCGGCGAGCCTCTGGGCCTTGTTTCCCCTTTGACTTTCCCTTTCTGGAGTTTTCTATGACTGATGCAGGTCAGGCCGCCGCATGCCCGAATGATTCTTCTTCTGCGTCTGGCGTTGCAGTTCCCTTGTTACCCCTCGGCCAAGTTCTGGCCACACCAGGGGCCTTGGAGTTGCTTCGCTCTTTGCAACTGACCCCGCTGCGGTTTGTGCTGCGGCATATGGCGGGCGATTGGGGCGATGTCTGTGAGGAGGATCGGCAGACCAATGCAGAGGCCCTGGTGCACCGCGCACGGGTGATGTCGGTGTATGTGCTGGGGCCTACGCAGCGGCTGTGGATCATCACGGAAGCTGATCGCAGCAGCACAACGCTGCTGTTGCCCGAGGAGTATTGATGGCAAGACAGCGCTTTGTGATGCATTCCGAGCTGAGTGTGGGGCGCCAGGGGGCACTGGCACACAGCGATAAGCTGTTACTACGCCAGGGCGAGAGTGATATGGCTTGCGGCCATCATTGCGTGCTGATGGCGCTCATGTTGCTGGGCGTGGTGTCGCGCGATGCCTTGTATGAGGATGAGCCCGATGAGCGCCTAGCCGAGGTTTGTGCCATTGGGCAGTCCCGTTACTTCACCGGGTGTTCTGCTGCGCAACTCAAGGAGCAGTTCGCACCGTTTGCTGAACAGGTGCATTGCCGTCCCTTGCGACGTGATGTTGAGGCTCGCACGATAGCCGCCCTCGAGTCCGATCATGTGTGCTTGGTGCGCTTCACATCGCCCAGCTATAGCCATTGGGTGTTGGCGGTGGGGGTGATGTATGTCCAGGACAAGCCGCATTCCCTGCTGGTGCTCGATCCTTTGATGGACGGTGTGCCACTGACCCCATGGAATGCTTTGCTGGAGCATTGGGGCAGCAAGAAGCTGCGCAACACCAATGCCCGCTGGTCCGAGAAAGCCACCATGGAAAAGGTGGTGCAGGTGGGCCTGCGTGTCCGTCGTGGCAAGGCCATTCAACTGACTTGAGCCTCGGCTTCAGTTTCCCGCTCTCTTTTTCCTGATTTCCCTAGTGCACGTGGTGCGCCTGGTGTTTTGCCTTTAAGGCTGCGCTTAGGTGCCGTTGCGGCGTGCCTGTTTGAAAGCTCCACCATGTACCCTTATCACTTGAGATGGCACCGCTACCGGCGCTTGCTGGCAGCGGTGATGACCTTGCCCGACCTAGATACGGCTACACCCGTTCAGCACGAATGCAGCGGTCAGTGGCCATGCTGTTTTAACGGCTGTGCCGAGGCTGGACGTTATGTGCATGTTGCAAGGCCCTGTATGGAGCTGCAATCGGCCATGGTGCTGGAATTAGCCGATGCAGCGCTGCAGGTGATTGAGCCGATCAGCCAGCGCACCGCTGCATGGCAAGCCTTTGCACGGTGTGCGGTGCCGCAGCAGGGCTTGGGCAGCTTGGCACGGCTGGTGATGCTGCTGCAACAGTATGGGTCTGATGAAGATGCTGAATTGGCCGTTTTGCTGTGGCATGGAGAAATTGCCCAATCAGCATGTGCCATCAAGGCCGTGCAGTGTTTGCGTAGCCTAGTCACATTCTTGGAAACGCTGGGTCTCACCAATGCTGCCAGTTGGCTGCAGTGGCGGGATTCGGCAGATGCGCAAGCTGTCCTGCAAGGTGCACAACATCTGCCGGCAGACATGATTGCAGCGTTGGTATGGTTCCTAGACCTAGGGCGCTGCGATGTGCCGTGGGTACTGAAGTTTGCCAGGCGGGTGCTGGGTCAAGCCCCTGCGCATGGGCACATCATGCTGGCCATTCAGGAAATAGCCGAGGCCATGGGCCTGAGTGCCAGAGCTTTGGCCAGACGCATCGCGTGGCACGAACGGCTTTATCGGGCATTGGATGATGGGCCTGAACAGCGCCTTGCATGGTGGAGGTGCGTAAAGCGAACCTTGCAGGCTCAACTGACGAATCCCCCAAGCGTCAAACTGCAAGTGCAGGGCGTGACGGAGACTTTGCCGCTGTCACTGGCTGTGCACCTGCGACAAGGGCACCCGATGCTGGCAATTCAGCTGCCTCGTGCGTTTGGTGCCGCACCGGCGTGGCCCAACTTGACCATGGTGCAGCTAAGTCAATAGGGGTGGGGATCAGGGTTGGGCGTGCGCTTACGGCTGCAAGGCGAGGGGGTGCTGTCAGCCAATCTGCAGTTGGCGATCGCCAAACGTTGGAAGGCAGCACAACTGCACCCCCCGGTTTTTGAGCGGCTGAGTGCAGTCAAATGGGAGGTCAGTTGTTGCTGGTGCGATGGGTTGTGGAACCCTTCCTGCATGAGCTTGGCCGACGTCATCGAATGGGGCACGGACACGGCATTACAGGTTTTGGAGCACGTGCTGGCGTTCCAGGGCATGCTCGGTCCTGAAGGTGGTGGTTGACCAGGTGCGAGCCTTGCCATCGATGATCTTTGTTGCCGATCGCTGCATCCAGATTCGAGATGTCTGTAACTGACGTGGGGGCGTGAAGCCGGATGATGGCTGTCTAGCTATGGAATGAGCCGGCGTAGCACCATGCGTGCATCACCTGTCACCCTGCATTGTGGTGATAATGAAGCGATGGTGATCGGCCAGCGAAGGCTCGCTTACTCACTCAGCAATGAGAAGGGTTGGGGTCGCGCAGAGACCAAGCGATGTCACCTATTTTTTAGTGGGTACAAAAGCGGGTATGGATAGAGGTGGTATGACGGAGAATCGAGTGTTTTCAAGGGTTGTGGCCGTTGTCTTCCTGTTTAACGTCTGACGCCTGCTGCGCATTGCAGCGCTAAAAGCCCCGCCAGCCATGGCGGGGCTTTTTTTATGCGGGCTTTCGGCGGCAAGGGCCAGGATGCGGCTGCGTCTGGTCTCTGCCTCAAAGTCTCGCGGACCTCTGGCGGTCCGGGTGTTCTTGGCGCTGCCGAGCCTTGCTGACGCCGCTCAGAACAATATGCAGGGGCCAACCTGGGCTTTCGCCATCCATCAGGGCCGGCGGCGAGGCAGGGACCAGCGGAGCACAGAAATCTTTGATATACGCAAGTGACGCAAAGTAACGAATAATGAGCCCTCACGACTGCACAGCGCGCTCGAGGTCCCCAACATGATTCGTGCCAATGCCACCGCAAAGCGAACGATCACCGGCCAGCTGCTGGAGATCGCCATGGGCCAGTCCTTCTGTGCGGTGATGATTACCGATGCCAGTCTGGGCGGCGAAGGGCCGGTGATCGAGTACTGCAATGCGGCCCTGTGCGAGATGACCGGATATGCCGAAGCAGAGCTGCTGGGCCGCTCGCCGCGCATGCTGCAGGGGCCGCTGACGGACCTGATGGAGCTGCAGCGCCTGCATGACTCGCTGGAGCAGGGTCTGCCGTTCCAGGGCAGTGTGGTGAACTACCGCAAGGACGGCCAGAGCTACCACGTGGAGTGGAATATCTCTCCGGTGCGTGACGAGCGGGGCGTGATCCGGCATTTTGTGGCCGTGCAGCGCGATATCTCGGAGCGTGTGCAGGCCGAGCAGGAGCGCGCGCTGCTGGCCAGGGCCTTGAATGCGGCCAATGATGGCATTCTGATCACGGACCGCCACTCCACCATCGTCTTCGTCAACCAGGCTTTTGAAGCCCTGACGGGCTATAGCGCGGCGGAACTGCTGGGCCAGCCGACCGAGATGCTGCGCTCGGGTCTGCACGAGCCCGAGTTCTACGCCCAGCTGCAGGAGGCCCTGAGTCTGGGGCACAACTTTCGCGCCACCTTCATCAACCGCCACAAAAGCGGTGGCGTGTACTACGCCGAGCAAAGCATTGCGGCCCTGCGCGATGAGTCGGGCCAGGTCAGCCACTATGTGGGGGCATCCAAGGACATCAGCCGCATGGTCAAGCGAGAGATGGAGCTGCGTGAGCGCGCCAACCGCGACAAGCTGACGGGCTTGCTCAACCGCCATGCGGGAGAGGCCGAACTCAAGCGCGGCCAGCTGCAGGCCCAGAACCAGTTGCGGCCCTATGGGGTGATCCTGGGCGATATCGATCTTTTCAAGCAGGTCAACGACCGCTTCGGCCATGTGGCCGGAGACCGCGTGCTCAAGATGGTGGCGCAGGTACTTTCGGGCAAGGTCCGTCGTTATGACCATGCCGTGCGCTGGGGCGGCGAGGAGTTCCTGATCATTCTCTCGGATGCCAGCCTCGGCGTGGCCGTGAGCCTGGCCGAACGCATCCGTTGCGCCGTGGAGGCATGTTCGGACCCCGAGGCCGGGGGCTTCACCATCTCCCTGGGCGTGGGGCTCTGGGAGCCGGGCGAGACCGAGGACGATTTGCTCAAGCGCGCAGATGCCGCGCTCTACCGAGCCAAGCACCGGGGCCGCAATCAGGTAGCCATTGCCACGGGGTCGATGAACATGCCGCTGGTGCAGGCTCCCGAGGCACTTGCGCAGTGCGATGCCCTGAGCTTTTCGGGGCAGAGCCCGGATAAGCCGTGGACAGGGTCGGCCGCACCGTAGAATTTGTCTTTCTTCCCGACCTTGTCTCCAAAGCTTTTGAGTGGTTTGAACAATTCAGAACTGCATTCCGTGCAGGCCGATCTGGTGGCAGTGCTGGTCGCCGTCACGGGCGGCCAGCCCCGTATCCTGACCACCGGGTCCGGGCGGGCCTTGCCTGCCGGGCCCTTTACCAGCAACCACCGCTCGCTGCAGGCCAGCCTGCGCGCCTGGGTGGAGAAGCAGACCCACCATCCGCTGGGCTTTGTGGAGCAGCTCTATACCTTTGCGGATCGCGAGCGCTCGCAGCAACTGGGCATGCATGTCATCTCCATCAGCTATCTGGCGCTGACACAGGAGCTGGACGAGACCGGTGCCGCCCAGCCGGGCTGGCAGGACTGGTACCGCTACTTCCCCTGGGAGGACTGGCGCGAAGGCATGCCCGGCGTGATCGCCGAGCGCATTGCGCCAGCGCTGCATGCCTGGAGCGAAAAAGCTTCGGACAGCGTGGCCAGAAGCGCCAGATGGCAAAGAGCGGCCATGACTTTTGGTCTCGATGAGCACGAGTGGAACGAGGAGTTGGTGTTGCAGCGCTACGAGCTGCTGTTCGAGGCCGCCGTGGTGCCCGAAGCCTGGGGAGAGGGGGAGGGCGATGCTGCCGCTTCGCTGCTGCCCGGTGCGGCCATGGGCAATGACCATCGCCGCATTCTTGCCACCGGCATGGCCCGCCTGCGCGCCAAGATCAAGTACCGGCCCGTGGTGTTCGAGCTGATGCCCGAGGAGTTCTCGCTGCTGCAGCTGCAGCAGACCGTGGAGGCGCTGGCCGGGCGCGGTCTGCACAAGCAGAACTTCCGTCGCTTGATCGAGCAGCAGGCACTGGTGGAGGAGACCGGCCAGGTGACGGCCGTGGGTGCGGGCCGCCCGGCCAAGCTGTTCCGCTTCCGGCGCAATGTGATGCTGGAGCGCGCCATCGCAGGCAACAAGCTGCCGCTGGCAAGAAGTCATTGACGGCCTGATTCCTGCAGTGGATGGGGAACTGTTTTCACTGCGGCGACGGCTTGACTTAAGTAATGCTCAGATTTAGCATAAGTCGGTTTGCGCGAGGCGCGGCAGTGATCCGGATGCCTTCGCGTTTTTTATTGAACCATAAATACTCAAAATGAGCATTAATAAAATTGCGGCCTTGCCCATCCCCTCCTTGCCCGATGTGATGCTGGAGCCGCTGGTGCGCATGGCCTTGCTGGAAGATCTGGGGCGCGCCGGAGACCTGAGCACCGACACCATTGTTCCCGCCGATGCCGTGGATGAGCTGCGCCTGGTGGCCAGGCAGGAGGGCGTGCTGGCCGGACTCGATCTGGCACGCCTGGCCTTCGTGCTGATGGACGCTCGCCTGGAGTTTGACGTTCGCTGCGCAGACGGCACGCGGCTGCAGCCCGGCATGGAGATCGCCCGCATTCGCGGCAAAAGCCGGGCCATGCTCACGGCCGAACGCACGGCGCTCAATTACCTCTGTCATCTCAGCGGCGTGGCCACGGCCACGCATTCGATCGCCGAGGCCATCAAGCCCTTTGGCACGCGGGTGACCTGCACGCGCAAGACCATGCCGGGCCTGCGTGCCTTGCAGAAATACGCCGTGCGGGTCGGCGGCGGCAGCAACCACCGCTTTGGCCTGGATGACGCCGTGCTCATCAAGGACAACCATATCGCGCTGGCCGGCGATGTCGCCACGGCCGTGAGACGCGCCCGCGCCGGCGTGGGCCATATGGTCAAGATCGAGCTGGAAGTGGACACGCTGGCGCAGCTGGACGTGGCGCTGCAGCTGGGCGTGGACGTGGTGCTGCTGGACAATATGGGCCTGGAGGATCTGCGCACGGCGGTGGCCATGTGCAAGGGCCGGGCCATCACCGAAGCCTCGGGCCGTATCACGCCGGAGACCGCGCCGGCCGTGGCCGCCACGGGGGTCGAGCAGATCGCCGTGGGCTGGCTCACGCACAGCGCGCGCGTGCTCGACATTGGCCTCGACGCCTGAGATGGCGCGTCTCGCGGCAGGACCGGCCGCTCGCCGCATCGGGATGACTGCGGCGGCCACGCTGGCCCTGGCCGTCGTGGCTGTGGGCCTGTGGCAATCGCACAGGGGCGCTGCGGCCACGATGCGCTTTGACAAGCCCGTCACCATCGTCGTGACCTTTCCGCCCGGCGGCGGCACGGACCTGCTGGCCCGTCGGCTGGGCACGGCTCTGCAGGAGCGCATAGGCCAGAGCGTGGTGGTGGACAACCGCCCGGGCGCCAGCGGCAACATCGGTGCACGCGAAGTGGCGCGCGCTGCGGCCGACGGCAGCGTGCTGCTCATGGTCAACAGCTCGTTTGCCATCAATCCCGGCGTCTACCGGCAGCTGGATTTCGATCCGCAGCGCGACTTCCGCGCCGTGTTCAACGCGGGCACCATCGCCTCGGTACTGGTGCTGCCGCCGGAGGATGTCGCTCCGAAATATGCCCCGCAGGGCGCTGGCGCACAGAAGGGAGCCGCGCCCACCGGCGCGCAGGCTCTGGCGGATGTGCTGGCCCCGTCCGCGGAAGGGGCTGCCCAGGCCTTTGCGAGCTGCGGCAACGGCACGCCCCAGCACATGGCGGCCGAGATGCTGGCCCAGGCCCTGCACACGCGGCTGCAGCATGTGCCCTACAAGGGCTGCGGCCCGGCGGCCATGGCCGTGGCTGCAGGCCAGGTGCCGCTGGGCGTGGTGACCATCAGCAGCGCCGCGCCGCTGATTGCGGCCGGGCGTCTGCGCGCTCTGGCTGTAACCGGCCCGCAGCGCGTGGCCCAGCTGGCCGGCGTGCCCACCGTGGCCGAGCTGGGCGTGAGGGGTTTTGCCGTGGAGCAGTGGCATGGCCTGCTGGCGCCGGCGGCCACTCCGGATGGCGTGGTGGCGCGACTGCACGAGGAGCTGGCACGCATCCTGAATCAGCCGGCCATGCGCCAGGCGCTTCAGGAGCAGGGCTATGTGCTGGCCTCGGATTCGCCCGCGCAGTTCGAGGCGCGGATACAGGCAGACATGCAGCGCTACGCGGCGCTCGCACAGCATCTGGGGCTGGGGGTGGACTGAGGGTGAACCGATAATTTTGATAGCTGTAATCGCCAATAAATAAACAAATTCAGTTTGTTTTCATATTGAAATTGTTTATCAGAAGGCGACAGAAGCTATTAATTTATTAATCCCTGAGCCGACCAGAGACTTTGCCGTCTGCACATGCCACAGCGGCCCGTCCCTGAATCGGCGCGGCTTTGTTCAGGCCTGCCAAACCTGTGTCACAGTGCGGCGCTAAATTGTCGGGCTCGGAGCGTGAACATGCGCTTGCGCGGCCTCAGAAGAACCTATACAGACCAGGAAGAACCGATGCGCCCCATGACACTGTTGACCGCTGCCATGGCCGTACTGGCCGGCAGCGCCCATGCCGCGCGCCCGATGAACACCGACGATGCGCGCATTGTCGACGCCAAGGCCTGCCAGCTCGAGAGCTGGGTACGCCACCCCAAGGGGCATGCCGAGTTCTGGGCCCTGCCGGCCTGCAATTTCACAGGCAATCTGGAGCTGACCATGGGCGGCGCGCTCACGCGCATGGATGGCAGCACGCGCGCCAGCGCCCAGGTGATCCAGGGCAAGACCCTGTTCAAGCCGCTGGAGACCAACGGCTGGGGCGTGGGCCTGGTCATGGGGCTGGCACGCGACCCGCGCCGCGATGCGGGTGGCGGCCACGATACCTATGCCTATGTGCCGGCCAGCTTTTCCTTCCTTGACGACAAGGTGGTGCTGCACACCAATGTGGGCTGGCGGCGCGATCAGGGCGTGCACAGCAACCGCTTCACCTGGGGGCTGGGTTCGGAGACGCAGCTGACGGGCCGTACCTGGCTGATTGCCGAAACCTATGGCGGAGGCTCGGGCCGGCCCCTGGCGCAGGTCGGGCTGCGCCACTGGCTGGTGCCCGACCGTGTGCAGATCGATGCCACCTACGGCAATCGCTTCGGTGACGGTAGCCAGCGCTGGATCTCGGTGGGCTTGCGCCTGCTGACGGCCCCCTTTCTGCCCTGATGCGGCGGCAACGGCTGCCGGGCTTGGAACGCCAGCAGGTTCTCAGGGGATGAAGTGCAGTATGACCACCGTCATGATCAGATAGCGCAGGAATTTGCCAATGGCCATGTACAGCACGCAGGGCCAGAACGGCAGGCGCAGCCAGCCGGCCACGGCGCACAGCGGATCGCCCACCACGGGCAGCCAGCTCAGCAGGCAGGCCTTGGCGCCGAAGCGCCGCAGCCAGTAGCGTGCCAGACGGTGGTAGCGTGACTGCCTGTGGGGCGGCTTGTGCGGCGGAGCCGGCGCCTCGTCTCCCTGATGGCGGCGGCTTCGGGCCAGCTTCCAGGCCTTGTGGGCGCCCAGGCCCATCCACCAGCTGATGGCTCCGCCCACGGTGTTGCCGGCCGTGGCCACCAGGATGGCCGGCCAGAACAGGTGCGGATTGAGCGTGAGCAGCCCCGCCACCGCAGGCTCCGAACCCAGGGGCAGCAGCGTGGCCGAGACCAGGGCCACGATGAACACGGTACTCAAACCGAACTGCGGCAGGGCCAGCCACTGCAGCAACTGATGCATCCAAGCTTCCATAGGCTGGTGAGTTTAGGCGCTGCGCGATTTCCCTTGGACCGCAGCAGGGCCCGTGGGGCATGGCAGCGCGAGAATATTTTGCGGCGGGCAGGGCATGGGCTGAGGTATGGTGTGCACGCACAAGAACAAAGGAGTGAGTAGGAATGGCTTTCAACACAGCACGCGTGGCGATGGCCGGGCAATGGTTCAAGACGGGCCTGGCGGCCACGGCCCTGGGCCTGATCGCGGGCTGCGTCTCGTTCACGGGCGTGGCGCCGGGCACGCAGGCACCGGTCGATATCGGCACGGCGCGCCTGGTGAAGCTCTCCAGCGTGGCTCCGGGCGTGCGCCAGGATATGCGCTATGCAACACGCCACAACTTCCTGGGCCGTCCCGTGGCCGGCTATGAGGCCGGGGAATGTTGGCTCAGCCGCGCGGCCGCCGAATCCCTGGCCGCCGTTCAACGCGAGCTGGCAGGACAGGGCCTGGCCCTGAAGGTCTATGACTGCTACCGCCCGCAGAAGGCCGTCGACGACTTTGTGCGCTGGGGCCGTGATCTGGCCGACCAGAAGAACAAGGACATGTATTACCCGCGCGTGCCCAAGAGCGAGCTGTTCAAGCGCGGCTATATCGCCGAGAAGTCGGGTCACAGCCGTGCCAGCACCGTGGACATGACGCTGCTGGTGGTGGATGCCAGGCGCGCCAGCAAGTGGGTACGCGGTCCGCTGGCCGACAGCATCGAGGTGGACATGGGCACGCCCTTCGATCTGTTTGACGAGCAGTCGCATACCGACAATGCCCAGCAGTCGCCCGATGTGCAGCACAACCGGCGCTGGCTGCGCAGCCTGATGCAGCGCAACGGCTGGAAGAATCTGCCCGAGGAGTGGTGGCACTACACGCTGGTCGGCGAGCCCTATTCCGAGCAGTACTTCGACATGCCGGTGCGCAGCAACTGAGGCGCCGGGGCCGCAGCGCCTGATAGTGATTCGACCCGCAGGGTGATGCATGGTGTTTGGTTCTGCTGAAATTTTGGGCAGGTATAATCCGGCCCTCTTTTCCAGCGCCCGGTTTGCGCCAGACCCTGTCTGCCGCCGAAGCCAACTTTCTCCATGCCCGCCCTGCACATTGGTCATATTCCATTGGCAAATCGTCTGTTTGTCGCTCCCATGGCGGGAGTGACGGACCGGCCGTTTCGTCAGCTGTGCAAGGCCTTGGGGGCCGGCTATGCGGTCAGCGAGATGGTGACCAGCCGCAAGGATCTGTGGAACAGTCTCAAGACCAGCCGCCGTGCCAACCATGAAGGCGAGCCCGGACCGATTGCCGTGCAGATCGCCGGCACCGAAGCGCTCATGATGGCCGAAGCCGCCGTCTACAACATCGAGCGCGGCGCGCAGATCATCGACATCAACATGGGCTGCCCGGCCAAGAAGGTCTGCAACAAATGGGCGGGCTCCGCCCTGATGCAGAACGAGCCGCTGGCCGTGGAGATCGCCCAGGCCGTCGTGGAAGCCGCACGCCCCTACAACGTGCCCGTCACCCTGAAGATGCGCACGGGCTGGTGCGACACGCACAAGAACGCTGTCTTGCTGGCGCGCCAGTTCGAGGAGGTCGGCATCCAGATGCTGACGGTGCACGGGCGCACGCGCGAGCAGGGCTACAAGGGCTTTGCCGAGTACGACACGATTGCGGCCGTCAAGCAGGCGGTCCGGGTGCCCGTGGTGGCCAACGGCGATATCAACAGCCCCGAAAAAGCCCGCGATGTGCTGGCCTACACGGGGGCGGATGCCATCATGGTCGGCCGCGCAGCGCAGGGCAGGCCGTGGATCTTCCGCGAGATTGCGCACTTTCTGGCCACCGGCGAGCATATGGCTGCGCCTCTGGTGGCCGAGCTGCGCCGCCTGCTGCTCGAGCATCTGCAAGATCACTACAGCCTGTACGGCGAGGGAGTCGGCGTGCGCAGCGCCCGCAAGCATATTGCGTGGTATCTGCGTGCTCTGCCGGGCGGGGAAGAGTTCAGAAAACACATCAACACCATTGAGGACTGTGCGGTGCAATGGCAGGCCGTGGCCGACTATCTGGAGGCCCTCGGGCAGCAGATGGATCGTATCCCGGCGGCCACGGCCGCTGCTGAAGCAAGCAGCGAGCTGGATGAACCGGCAGAAATGACTGCATGAGCCATCAGAATTTAGAACAAGTCGTTCGCGATAGCCTGGAGGGCTATTTCCGCGATCTCGAGGGCGAAACACCGGCCAATGTCTACGACATGGTGATTCGTCTGGTTGAAAAACCGCTGCTGGAAGTGGTGATGGGCCAGGCCGACAACAACCAGTCGCGCGCTGCCGAATGGCTGGGCCTGAACCGCAACACCCTGCGCAAAAAGCTGGTCGATCACGAGTTGCTCTGAACGACGAGGCTACCGAATCCATAGCTGCAAGCGCCGATCCATCTGCACTTGCAGCTTGTTTTTATCCAAACTTTGAATTGACGCCCATGAAAGCTCTGATCTCCGTCTCTGACAAGACCGGTATCGTCGAATTTGCGCAGGCCCTGCACGCTCTTGGCGTGCAGCTGCTGTCCACCGGTGGCACTGCCAAGCTGCTGGCCGACAAGGGCCTGCCCGTGACCGAAGTCGCTGAAGTCACCCGATTCCCCGAAATGCTGGATGGCCGCGTCAAGACCCTGCACCCCATGGTGCACGGCGGTCTGCTGGCTCGTCGCGACCTGCCCGAGCACATGGCCGCGCTCAAGGAACATGGCATCGAGACCATCGACCTGCTGGTGGTCAATCTCTACCCCTTCGAAGCCACCGTGGCCAAGGCGGGCTGCACCCTGGCCGACGCCATCGAGAACATCGACATCGGCGGCCCCGCCATGGTGCGCTCCGCCGCCAAGAACTGGAAGGATGTGGGCGTGGTCACTGCCGCCGACCAGTACGAGGCCGTGCTGGGCGAGCTGAAGGCTGCCGGCAAACTGTCCGACAAGCTGCGCTTTGCGCTGTCCGTGGCAGCATTCAACCGCATCAGCCAGTACGACGGCGCCATCAGCGACTACCTGTCCTCGGTCAGGTTCGAAGACGAGAAGCTCAGCGAAGAATACGTGCCTGCACGTGATCTGTTCCCCGGCCAGAGCAACAGCCAGTTCGTCAAGATCCAGGATCTGCGCTACGGTGAAAACAGCCACCAGCAAGCTGCCTGGTACCGCGACCTGTACCCCGCACCCGGCTCGCTGGCCACGGGCGTGCAGCTGCAGGGCAAGGAACTGAGCTACAACAATATCGCCGACGCCGATGCGGCCTGGGAATGCGTCAAGAGCTTTGACGTGCCCGCCTGCGTGATCGTCAAGCACGCCAACCCCTGCGGCGTGGCCGTGGGTGCGAGCGCCTTCGAAGCCTACTCCAAGGCCTTCCAGACCGACCCCACCAGCGCCTTCGGCGGCATCATCGCCTTCAACCGCGCCGTGGACAAGGCTGCTGCCGAAGCCGTGTCCAAGCAGTTCGTCGAAGTGCTGATGGCCCCCGATTTCAGCGCCGAAGCCCTGGAAATCTTCAAGGCCAAGGTCAATGTGCGCCTGATGAAGATCGCTCTGCCCGCGGGCGGCGCAACCGACTGGGACAACGGCCGCAACGCCATCGAGTCCAAGCGCATCGGCTCGGGCCTGCTGCTGCAGACCTCCGACAACCACGAGCTCAAGCTGGCCGACCTGAAGGTCGTGACCGTCAAGCAGCCTACGCCCGAAGAGCTGCAGGACCTGCTGTTCGCCTGGAACGTGGCCAAGTTCGTCAAGTCCAATGCCATCGTCTTCTGCAAGAACGGCATGACCATGGGCGTGGGTGCCGGCCAGATGTCGCGCCTGGATTCGGCGCGCATCGCCTCCATCAAGGCCGAAGCCGCCAAGCTGTCGCTGCAGAACACCGTCGTGGCGTCGGATGCCTTCTTCCCCTTCCGTGACGGCCTGGACGTGGTGGTCGATGCAGGCGCTACCTGCGTGGCCCAGCCCGGCGGCTCCATGCGCGATCAGGAAGTGATCGATGCGGCCAATGAGCGTGGCGTGGCCATGGTGTTCACCGGCGTGCGCCATTTCAGGCACTAATTGCTCCCCCTGAGGCGCTATCGTGCCTTCCCCCTCTCTGGCGCTGAGCGCCGGAGGGGGGCGACACCCTCGGTGCGCGGCGGCGCTTCCTTGGTGTCTCTGGTTTTAGGGCGCGCCAGTTTTGTGCTTTGTGCTCTGTGGCCGGCATCTGCTGGCCATTTTTTTTCAATCTGGTGCTTGGTATGACAGATCCCATCGACGACGAAGAAAACTATCCGCCCAGGCCGCGCTGGATGGGCTGGCTGATCGGGCTGGTCATGGTGGCTAGCGCCTTAGGCGTGGCCAATATCGGCTGGCGCATCATGCGGGTCAGCACGGCCGAGAAGGCGGCGGATGCGCTGGTGGCTGCCAAGCCCGAGCTGGCGGCGGCCCGAAAGCTGGTGGAGGGCGCAGATTGCATGCGCTGCCATGGTCTGGACCGCAAATTTGTGGGCCCTGGCTTTACGGAGATCGCACAGAAGTATGGCTCGCAAGCCGATGCCCAGAGCTATCTGGCAGACAAGATTCGCAGTGGCAGCGTGGGTGTCTGGGGCAATGTGATCATGCCGCGCCACCCGCAAATCAGCGAGGCCGATTCTCTGCAGATGGCCCGTTGGGTGCTGTCGGCTCAGGCGCCAGCGGCTGCGGCTCAATAAGCCCGGTTGCCGAGATCCTGCGTGAATTCAAAGGCTGCCGGCGCTTTGCGCTGGTGGCCTTTTTTTGCTTTGCAGCCTGCGCAGGGTGGCCGGCCTTGCTTTCATAATCCGCACATGAGAAAACCGCCCGCGCCCGTTCCTGTGCTGAGTCAAGCCGATCAAGCCCTGCACAGGCCTGTGCATGCCCCGGCGCGTCAGCGTGGCTTTGTCTTCTGGGCCATCTGGGTGAATATCGCCACCTACGCGATCTATCCCACGGCCAACTGGCTGGCCAGCCTGCGCGATCAGCGCTATGACTTCATCACGCGCTGGGACGCGATGATTCCGCTGGTGCCGGAATTCATCTTTGTCTATTTCTCGTTTTTCCCGTTTCTGGCCCTGCCGTTCTGGCTGGTGGGCCAGCCCGATACGGCGGCGCTGGGCAAGCGCCAGGTGCTGGCCACGCTGATCTGCGGTCTGGTCTTTGTGCTGTTTCCGGCGAATCTGGCCTTCGACCGCGTGATCCCCGAGGTGGAGCCCTATCGCAGCATTTTCTCGACCATGTTCTTCGTGGACCAGCCGCACAATCTGCTGCCCTCGCTGCACATTGTCTACACGGCGCTGACCTGTCTGGCCATCTGCCAGGCGCAATGGCCGCGCGGTCGCCGCGCGCTGTGCGTGCTCATGGTGCTGTGGAGTGTGGCCATCTGCGCCTCCACCATGCTGGTGCACCAGCACCATGTGCTGGACGTGGTCACGGCATTGCTGCTGACAGCCGTGCTCTGTGTGCTGATTCGCCCGGCCGATGTGCCGCCGCAGCCACCGCGCATCTGAGCTCTCGGGGCAGGCCCGGCCCATTGCGAATCCTGCGTCAGTGATCGCTTGCATGCAGTTCTGCGGCGCTGTTCCTGCGCCCTGTGCAGGCTTCGTGAAGCACGCGACTGGCTAGTCGGTTTTGCGAAGGCTGTGCTGCCAGGCTTGCACAAAACATGCAAACGGACTGGTGATGCTGCAGGGAATCTGCGCGTTATTGGTGGAATCCCTAGGATGCCGTTTTGAACAAAAGGACCGGGCCGAAGACGCCGCACCACCAATGCGGCCAAGAGTCCGGAGATATGCATGCAGTGGCTGAAAACCAAAACCATTGAACAGGCGCTGGCCGATTCGGACGAGCCGGGCCGTCAACTTCAACGCAGCCTGGGCGCGTTCGACCTGATGATTCTCGGCGTGGCCGTGGCCGTCGGTGCCGGCATTTTCTCGGTCGGCGCGCGTGCGGCGGGCAGCTTTGCCGGGCCGGCCGTGATTTTTTCCTTCATCCTGGCGGCCGCCACCTGCGCGCTGGCCACCATGTGCTATGCGGAGTTCGCCTCCAGCGTGCCGGTCACGGGCAGCGCCTATACCTATACCTATCTGACGCTGGGCGAGGGCGTGGCCTGGATCATCGGCTGGAATCTGCTGCTGGAGATGATTGCCGCCGGCGCGGTGATCGCCAAGTACTGGGGCATCTACCTGTCCACGGTGTTTGCCACGGCAGGCGTGGACATTCCCAGCACCCTGCATCTGGGAGCCATCAGCCTGGAGTGGGGGCCGTTCTTCATCGTGGCGGTGTTCACCGGGCTGCTGATCCTGGGCACGCAGGAGTCGGCTCGGGTCAACAATGTGTTCACCCTGATCAAGATCGCCATCACCCTGTTCGTGATCGTGGTGGGCTTCACCTATATGGACCTGAAGAACTTCACGCCCTTTGTGCCGCCGGCCCAGCCGCCCGTGGCAGGTCATGGCGTGACCGCCGATGTCTGGGGCCAGCCCATGCTGGCCTGGCTGTTCGGTGCCCGCCCCAGCCAGTACGGCTGGCTGGGCGTGATCTCGGGTGCATCGCTGGTGTTCTTTGCCTTCATCGGCTTCGACGTGGTCGCCACCTCGGCCGAAGAAGTCAGGGAGCCACAGAAAACGCTGCCGCGCGGCATCTTCGGCGGCCTGGCGCTGGTGACTCTGCTCTACATCCTGGTCACGCTGGCGCTGACCGGCATGGTCCCTTATACCGAGCTGGCCAAGGCCGAGAATCCCTCGCTGGCCACGGCCTTCATCAGCGTGGGCGCCAACTGGGCCGCCCAGGTGATCGCCGTGGGCGTGCTGCTGGGCCTGACCACGGTGGTCATGGTACTGCTCATGGGCTCGGCCCGGATCCTGATGGCGCTGTCGCGCGACGGCCTGCTGCCGCGCAGCTGGAGCGTGACCTCGGCCAGGCGCAAGACGCCGGTACGCCTGCAACTGATGGTGGGTGCCGTGGTCGCGGTCCTGGCAGGGTTCACCAAGGTGGAGCTGCTGGAGGAGATGATCAACATCGGCACGCTGTCGGCCTTTGTGCTGGTCAGCATCGGTGTGCTGCTGCTGCGCAAGAAGCGCCCCGACGCCGGCACCGGCTACCGCGTGCCCTGGGTGCCGGTGCTGCCCCTGCTTTCGGCCCTGCTGTGCTTTTATCTGATGCTGAATCTGACCACGCTGACCTGGCTGCGCTTTGTGGGCTGGATGGCGCTGGGTGCGGTGATCTACATGGCCTATGGCATGCGCCATTCGCGCCTGGCTCAGTCGGATAAAAAGTGAGCTATAAACGCATGATATTGCTTGATTTCAATATGTTTTATATCTGAAATCGTTTTATATCAAGCGTAAGTAGCTATTAATAAGAGAGCTCTGCACGGAACGTCCTGCAGGGCTTTTGCATTGGTTAGAGTGCTGGGCATGAGTACCGAACCCACCGAGACCACGCCGACCCGCTCCCCCACCCAGTCCGCCGAAGATGGCCAGCAGCGCTGCCGCTGGTGTCTGGCCACGCCGGGCTATGTGCACTATCACGACCGCGAATGGGGATTCCCGGTGGACAGCGATCAGCGCCTGTTCGAGAAACTCTGCCTGGAAGGCTTCCAGTCCGGCCTGAGCTGGCTGACCATTCTCAACAAGCGCGAGAACTTCCGGGCCGCCTTTGCGGGTTTCGACTTCCGGCGCGTGGCGCAGTTCGGCGAGGCCGATGTGCAGCGCCTGCTGCAGGACGCGGGCATTGTGCGCCACCGCGGCAAGATAGAGGCCGTGATCAACAACGCCCGGCGGGCCATCGAAATGGTCCAGGCCGAAGGCACGCTGGCCGCGTTCTTCTGGCGCTATCAGCCGGCTGTGCCCTCGACGGGCACGACCATCCAGGCCCAGACGCCGGAGTCGCAATCCCTGTCCAAGGAGCTCAAGAAGCGCGGCTGGAAGTTTGTCGGGCCGACCACCATGTATGCGCTGATGCAGGCCATGGGCATGGTCAACGACCACGCGCCGGGCTGCATCACCAGAGCCGAAGTCGAGCGCGCCAGAGCCGCTTTCCAGCGGCCCTGAGCAACTGCCAGATTGCGCCCTGGCAGCTGTCCCTGGCGTGCAGCTTGCCGGGCATCGAGGGCTGGGCCAGGCTGGCCGGCTGCCGAGGTGTGGTCACCGTCTGCCGCAAAAAACAAAAAGCCCTGCAGACATAGACTGCAGGGCCTGGTGGGCGGGCTGGGAACTACAGTGTCTTGAAGACTTCGCGTGCCGCTTCAATGGTGCGGTCGATGTCTTCGTCGCTGTGCGCGGCGCTGACAAAGCCTGCCTCGTACAGTGCCGGAGCAAAGTAGTGGCCGCGCTCCAGCATGCCGTGATAGAACTTGTTGAAGACCTTGCCGTCGGTCTTCATGACCTGGGCGTAGTGCGTGGGCAGCTCGGGCAGGAAATAGAAGCCGAACAGCCCGCCTTGCCAGTCCACGCTGAAGGGAATGCCGGCGGCATTGGCTTCGGCCTTCAGGCCCTGCATCAGGTGGCCGGTCTTGAGGTGCAGCTCGGCGTGGAAGCCGGGGCGGCTGATCAGCTCCAGCGTCTTCAGGCCGCAGGCCGTGGCAATCGGGTTGCCCGACAGCGTGCCGGCCTGGTAGACGGGGCCCAGCGGCGAGAGCTTTTCCATGATCTCGCGGCGCGCACCGAACGCCGCCATGGGCATGCCGCCGCCGATGACCTTGCCCATCACGGTGATGTCGGGCGCAAAGCCTTCGATCTCCTTGGCATACAGGCTTTGTGCGCTGCCCAGGGCGACGCGAAAGCCGGTCATGACTTCGTCATAGATCAGCAGCGCGCCATGCTCGCGGGTCAGCTCGGAGATGCGGCGGGTGAAGTCCACCGAGGCGCGCACAAAGTTCATATTGCCGGCAATCGGCTCCATGATGACGCAGGCGATGTCGCTGCCCATCTTGGCAAAGGCCTCGTCGAGCTGGGCGATGTCGTTGTACTCCAGCACGATGGTGTCCTTGGCCACATCGGCGGGCACACCGGCCGAGGACGAGGCGCCGAAGGTAGCCAGACCCGAGCCGGCCTTGACCAGCAGCGAATCCGCATGGCCGTGGTAGCAGCCGTTGAACTTGATGATCTTGTTGCGGCCGGTGTAGCCGCGCGCCAGGCGCAGCGCGCTCATGCCGGCTTCGGTGCCGGAGCTGACCAGGCGCACCATGTCCATGCTCGGCACGAGGGCGCGGATCTTCTCGGCCAGCACCACTTCGCGCTCGGTGGGGGCGCCAAAGCTGAAGCCTTCGAGCACTGCGGCCTGCACGGCCTCGACCACTTCGGGGTGGCCATGGCCCAGGATCATGGGGCCCCAGCTGCCGATGTAGTCGGTGAACTGCTGATCGTTCTGGTCCCAGAAATAAGCACCTTGCGCACGCTTCACGAAGCGGGGAGTGCCGCCCACGGCGGCAAACGCGCGCACGGGCGAGTTCACGCCGCCGGGGATCACGCCCTTGGCGCGCTCGAACAGTGCAGTATTCAGATCAGTGTTTTGTGTCATGGGAAGGAATCACAAAGCCTTCAATCGGCTTGGAGTCGGGTTCGTCATCGGTGGAGTCTTCGGCCTGCTCGTCTTCGGACTCCTCGTCCTCGGTGGGCTGTGCCCAGAAAAGACGATCCGGCAGATAGTGGCCCATGCCGGGGCGAAAGCCTGCATCCAGGCTGTGGTCCAGGTATTCCAGCGCCTCCAGGGTCGCAGCACCCAGGTCGTTGCCGGTGGCCAGCAGGGCCGTGATCGCTGCGGACAGCGTATCACCGGCACCTGTGAACGTGGCGTCAAACATCTCGTACTTGCTGTTGCCCAATACGGACTGGGCCGTGGTCAGCACGTTGTCCACGAACTGGTCGGGCAGGGGGATGCCGGTCACCAGCACATAAGGCACTTCCAGTGCCTCGGCGGCCATGGCAATGTCGCGCGCCGTGGGCGCACGGCTGTTTTCCCAGTCCGGCAGCAGCCAGCGCCACAGCGTGTTGTGGTTTCCAACCAACACCGAGGTTTGAGGCAGGACAAGCTCCTTGAACGCATCGAGGTACTGATCCTGCTTGTCGTCCTCCCACCAGGACAGGTCCGGCATGTAGCTGATGATGGGAATGTCGGGGTAGTCCGAGGAGATCGTGGCAATGGCGGCCAGGTTGGCAGGACTGCCCACGAAGCCGACCTTGATGGCGGTGACGGCAATGTCCTCCAGCACCATGCGTGCCTGCTCGGTCACCGCGTCGTCGTCGAGTGCAAAGTGCTCGTAGATGCGCGCCGTGTCTCTGGCGTAGGCGCCGCAGGCCACCGGCAGCGCATGACCGCCGATGGAGGAGATGGTGGCGATGTCGGCCGAGAGTCCGCTGGCTCCGCTGGGGTCACTGCTGTTGAAGGACAGCACGCAGACGGGAGCGGATTCTGTCGCTTCTTCCTGGCGGGTGCGGCGAGGGGGGGGGAGGAGATGGGATTCAATGCCATGGCGCACCCCAGTTTGCACCCGGGAATGCAAGGGTGGGAGCCGGGGTTGTGACTAGATACAATCGTTGCATTCTATGTGAAGCCCCTTTAAGCTGTGACTGACCCTAAAACCTGGATGTGTTTGACCTGTGGCTGGCTCTATGACGAAGCCCAAGGCTGCCCCGAACATGGAATTGCTCCGAACACCCGCTGGGAAGATGTGCCCATGAACTGGACATGCCCGGAATGCGGTGCGCGCAAAGAAGACTTTGAAATGGTGGAAATCTGAGTGCCTCAGACACTCGATTCCATTGACGACCGAATTGGGAGGGATTTCACCGTGACAGCATCTGCTGCGCCTTTGCGCGTTCTGGTCGTGGATGACAGCAATACCATCCGCCGCAGCGCTGAAATTTTCCTCAAGCAAGGTGGTTACGAGGTTCTTCTGGCCGATGACGGCTTCGATGCCTTGTCCAAGGTCAACGACTACCAGCCGCAGCTCATCTTCTGCGACATTCTGATGCCCAAGCTCGACGGCTATCAGACCTGCGCCATCATCAAGCGCAATGCGCGTTTTGCCAATACGCCCATCGTGATGCTGTCATCCAAGGACGGTGTCTTCGACAAGGCCCGTGGACGCATGGTGGGCTGTCAGGACTATCTGACCAAACCCTTCACCAAAGATCAATTGCTGCAAGCCGTACAACAGTTCGCGCTGCAAGCTGCAGATGTGGGAGCTGCATGATGACAATTCAAAAAGTTCTGGTCGTTGACGATTCCAAGACGGAGCTGATGGCTCTGAGCGATATCCTGCAAAAGCAGGGCCTGCAGGTGCGCACTGCGGAAAACGGCGAGGAAGCCATGAAGCGCCTGGCCGAAGACAAGCCAGACCTGATCCTGATGGACGTGGTCATGCCCGGACAAAACGGCTTTCAGCTGACGCGCGCCATCTCGCGCGATCCCCTGTATGCCGATGTGCCCATCATCATGTGCACCAGCAAGAATCAGGAAACCGACCGGGTCTGGGGCATGCGTCAGGGCGCACGTGGCTATATCACCAAGCCCGTGGATGCCGCCGAGCTGCAAGCCAAGATCGCCGCTCTGTAACGAGCTGCGCTGCTTATGGCGAACCGCGAAGCCCTCCGAGATCTTCAATCCCGTCTGGCCGGGCGCCTGCAGGCAGCACGCAGCGAAGGCGTCAGCGTGGCTGCCTGGCTGGCAGTGCAGGCTGGCGGACGGGACTATTTGCTGCCGCTGAACCAGGCGGGAGAGATCTTCCCCTGGACCGGCGTTCAGCCCGTCCCCTACACACAGGCCTGGTTTCTGGGCATCGCCAATCTGCGCGGTTCCCTGATGGGCGTGGTGGACCTGGCTCAGTTGCTGGGCCATGGCAATGTCCGCAATGAGCAGGAGCTGATGGATTGCAGCCTGCTGGCCTTCAACCCGGCTCTGGAGGTCAACGCGGCCCTGCTGGCCGATCGTCTGCTGGGCCTGCGTGCCGCCGACGCTTTTTCCAGGTCCGAGCCCGCGCCTGAGCACTCCCCGAGTTTCTTTGGAGCCGTCCATATCGATGCGAGCGGCCGCCGCTGGCAGGAGCTGAAATTGCAGCCCCTGTCTCAAACCGCCAAATTTTTGAGCATTCGTGCTTGAGGTTCCTGGATACAGCGCTATGTCCTTTGCACAGAAAATAAATCAGTTGTTCCGACGCAAGCCCATCGCGGCAGCCGCCAGTGGTGATAGCAGCATGATGGGAGACACGGTCGTACAGGATCTGTATGACGGCTCGCTCAACAGCGTGCAGGGGGCACCTTCCGTCTTCGGCGTCGAGGAAGCCGGTCGTGCGGACGAGCTGGTGAGCCTGCCCATTCTCGGCACGGCCACGACGGCCAAGCACCAGCGCACCCTGTTCACCCTGCTCGGTGGCTCGGTGCTGGTGCTGGTGGTGCTGTCGGCCTGGATGCTGCGCGAAGCCAGCAACTCCAACCAGCAGCTGGCGGCAACCGGCCAGGCGCTGATGCAGTCGCAGCGTCTGGCCAAGTCGGTCTCCATCGCCATGACGGGGGCCGCTCCTGCGTTTGCCGACGTCAAGGACAGCGCCGGCGTTCTGGCGCGCAACGTGCGAGCGCTGGCTGCCGGCGATTCCGACCTGGGCGTGAATGCGCTGGGCGGCGGCTTGCAGGACGAGCTCAGCTCCATCAGCACCCTGATGGAGCGCGCGGAAAAGAGTGCGGGGCTGATTCTCGGGCAGCAAAAGACGCTGACCCAGGTGGGCGACGCGCTGCGCACCATCAACCGTCAGTCCTCCGATCTGCTGGAAACCGCGGAAACCATTTCTTCGCTGAAGCTGCAGCAGGGTGCCGGTGCGGCCGAGATCTCTGCTGCCGGCCAGCTGGTGATGCTGACCCAGCGGATTGCCAAGTCTGCCAATGAATTCCAGACCCTGGAGGGCGTGAGCCCCGAGGCTGTGTTCCTGCTTGGCAAGGACTTGAACTCGTTCAAGGAAATCTCCGAAGGTCTGCTCAACGGCAGCGCCGAAATGCGGCTGTCGGCGGCACGCGATCCCCAGGTGCGTGAACAGCTCGAGACGCTGATCAAGCAGTACGACGACACGCGCACGCAGGCCAGCGCCATTCTGGGCAATCTGCAAGGTCTGGTGTCGGCCCGTGAAGCGCAGGCCAGCATCAACAACGACAGCGAACCGCTGCGTCAGCAGCTGGAGCAGCTGCAGACGGCTCTGCAGGGACTGGGCGGAGCCAGCATGCTGCAGCTGGCGCTGCTGGCCGTGGCCATTCTGGCCGCAGTTCTGAGCGGTATCGGCATCTCGCGCGTGCAGCTGCTGGACAGCCGTGCGCGCCAGCAGGAAGCCGAGCGCCATCAGGTCGATGCCCGTTTGCAGGAGCAGGAAGCCAAGCGCATCAACGACGCCAACCAGGCCGCCATTTTGCGTTTGATGAACGAGCTGCAGTCGGTGGCCGAAGGCGACCTGACGCAGGAAGCCACCGTGACCGAGGACATCACCGGCGCGATCGCCGACTCGGTGAACTACACGGTGGAAGAGCTGCGCGCGCTGGTGGGTTCGGTGCAGAACACCGTGACCCGAGTGGCCCAGACCACCGAACAGGTGGACGTCACCTCGACCGAGCTGCTGGCTGCATCGAACGAGCAGCTGCATGAAATTCGCGAGACCGGCAAGTCGATTCTGGACATGGCCGGCCGTATCAACAACGTCTCGGCCCAGGCGCAGGAATCGGCCCAGGTGGCCCGCCAGTCGCTGCAGGCTGCGGACTCGGGTCTCAAGGCCGTGCAGAACGCCATCGGCGGTATGAACTCCATCCGCGATCAGATTCAGGACACATCCAAGCGAATCAAGCGCCTTGGCGAATCGTCCCAGGAGATCGGTGAAATCACCGAACTGATTTCGGACATTACCGAGCAGACCAACGTGCTGGCGCTGAATGCCGCCATTCAGGCCGCGTCCGCCGGTGAAGCCGGTCGCGGCTTCTCGGTGGTGGCCGAAGAAGTGCAGCGTCTGGCGGAGCGCTCTGCCGACGCCACGCGACAGATTGCCGCGCTGGTGAAGGCGATTCAGACCGATACCCAGGATGCCGTGGCCGCCATGGAGCGTTCTACCCAGGGTGTGGTTGAAGGAGCCCGTCTGTCCGACTCGGCGGGTACCGCACTGTCTGAAATCGACAGCGTGTCGCGCCGACTGGCCGAGCTGATCGAGCAGATTTCCCACTCCACTTCGCGTGAAGCCAATATGGCCAACGGCGTGGCGGAAAACATTCAGCACATTTTTGCCGTGACCGAGCAAACCGGCGAGGGCACTCGTACCACGGCACAGCAGGTGCGCGAGCTCTCCCATATGGCCGAAGAGCTGCGTCAGTCCGTTTCCCGATTCAAGATTGCCTGATTTGACTGGCTCTTTCTCTCGTAAAAATGCACGACCCTTGAGGGTTAAGGAACTAGAGCATGTCAGTGGTTGACGACTCGCCAATACGTGCAGCCATGTCTGCAACAGCAGAGCAGGATCTGGGGCCGCTGGCCTGGGTGCTCGATGAAGTGCGCAAGTCGCTGGAGGCAGCGTCCAAGGCGGTGAACCGTTTCATGCGCGATGCGGATGCAGCCCGTTTGTCTGATCTTGAGGAGTTGGATACATCGGCGCTGCGCATTGCTCGCCAGCAACTGCACCAGGCCTGCGGCGCCCTGGAGATGGTGGGCGTCACCGCTCCGGCGCAGGTGATGCGCAGCATGGAAGCTGCGGTCAACCGCTTCGTGCAGCGCCCCGAATACTGCACGCAGGAAGCGGCGACCACGCTGGAGCGCACGCATTTTGCGCTGATGGAATTCCTGGAGGCCGTGCTGGCCGGTCAGCAGGTCTCTGCCGTAGCCTTGTTCCCCCAGTATCGTGAGACCCAGGTGCTGGCCGGCAACGACAAGGCACACCCGGCAGACCTGTGGCCTGCGGAGCGCCGTGCGCGCGAGCCCCGCTGGAGCGGAGCCATGCCCGAGCCTCTGGCCTATGGCCCGCATGCACGCGCCATGCTGGACGGCGTGGTGCTGCGCATGGTCAAGAGCGACGACCGGGAGGCAGCTGCGCAGATGTGCGAGCTCTGCCGGCGCTTTGCCGCCGCTCAGTCCGAAGATGTGGCAGCGCGCAGTTTCTGGAAGATTGCCGCAGCTTTCTTTGATGCTCAGGCTCGCGGTCTCATCACTGCCGACATCTACGTCAAGCGCATGGCCTCGCGCGTGCTCATGCAGTACGCCAGCATGGCCAAGGGCGACAGCCTGCCGCCCGCCCGACTGCTGCAGGATTTGATGTTCTTTTGCGCGCAGGCCAGGCCCCGCGAGCAGGCCGGCGAGAGCCTGAAGGCCGTGCACGAGGCCTATGCCATGGAGCACATGCCGGTGGTGGACTACCACGTGGCGCGCTATGGGCGTTTCGATCCCTCGGTGCTGGTGCAGGCGCGCAAGCGCATTGCGGCCGCCGCCGAAACCTGGTCAGCGGTCGCCGGTGGCGACCGCAGCAAGATCCGGTCCATGGCCGAGCAGTTCGGGCTGGTGTCCGAGTCGCTGGTCAAGCTGCAGCCTGTCAGCCACGGTCTGGCGCGCGCGCTGATTCGTGTCGCCGAGACGGTGGAACGCATCGGCGAGCCACCACCGGCCGAGCTGGCCATGGAGGTGGCGACCGCAGTGCTCTATCTGCAGGCCAGCTTCATGACCGCCGGGCATGACGACGAGATACAGGCCGCCCAGTCCAGCGTGCTGGTCCAGCGTCTGGATGCGGCGCTGCATGGCGCGCAGTCCGAGCCGCTGGAAATCTGGATGGAGGAGCTCTACCGTCAGGCCAGCGACCAGCAGACCATGGGATCGGTGGTGGGCGAGCTGCGCATCACCCTGGGTGAGGCCGAGAAGCAGCTGGATCTGTTCTTTCGCAACCCCTCCGATACCTCGGTGCTGGCCTCGGTGCCGGGCCAGATGGCGCAGATGCGCGGCGTGCTGTCGGTGCTGGGCTTCGAGCAGGCCGCGACCGCCATGCAGCGCATGCGTGACACCGTCGAGCATCTGATGCTCGGCGAGGTGACGATCGAGAATCAGCCCCGTATCTTCGAGAAGCTGGGCAGCAGTCTGGGTGCCATGGGCTTTCTCATCGACATGCTCAGCTACCAGCGCAATATGGCGCGCAAGCTGTTTGTCTATGACGAGGAAAAGGACGAACTGCGCATCGTCATGGGTCACAGCCGCAGTCGCGGCCCCGAAGCTTTCCGGCCGACCGTGGATATTCCCATGGAGGGCGTGCCGTCTGCGCAGCCTGCGGCCGCAGCGGTTGCCACAGCGGCCATCCCAACAGCTGCAGCGGCCATCGAGCCTTCGGTCGCTGCACCGCCGCCGCCCGCCGAATTGCGGCCTGCGGCGCAGCCGCAGCCCTTGCAGGCGCGGCTCACAGACGACGAGGACACCCCGGCCTGGGCCGCAACCGAACCAGGTGCCTTGCCCGACTTCGAGGCAATGCCTGCACCTGTTGTGGCCGAGCCGGCGGTGGCAGGCTCCGATGCCCTGGCCGATGCCATGGCCCAGGTGTTTGCGGACATGCAATCGGGCAGGCCGGCAGCGGATGATGCCGTCACCGCCTCCCATTCCGGCCAGGATCTGGCCGGCCCGAGCAGCGCAGCAGTTGCTGCGACAGAGCCCCTGTCTGCGTCCGCCGAGCTGAGTGCCGAAGCGCTGGACGGCGACGATGAACTGCTGTCGATCTTCCTGGAGGAAGCCCGTGAAGTCGTGGATAACGGCTTGCAGGCCCTTCAGGCTCTGGCCGATGAGCCCGGCAACCTGAGCGAGCAGACCACGCTGCGCAGGGCGTTTCACACGCTCAAGGGCAGCTCGCGCATGGTGGGGCTGGATGAATTTGGCGAAGCCGGCTGGGCCATGGAGCAGATGCTCAATGCCTGGCTGGCAGAGCAGCGGCCCATGCCGCAGGCCATGCAGCAACTGGCTCAGGATGCCCTGAAAGCCTTTGCCGCCTGGGCCCGGGATATTGAGAGCCGGCAGGCGCAGAACTGGTCGGCCACGGCCTTCCGAGCTGCCGCCGACGCCATGCGTCTGCAGGGCGAGCGTGCCGACGTGGCCCTGGTTCCTCGTCGCGCGGAGCGCATGGAGCCGGTGTGGGACGCAGCCGAGGCGCAGGCCGCTGCAGCGCACGCGCACGCGCCAGTGCCAGTGCCAGTGCCGGAGCTGCCCCCCGCGCTGGCCGCCGAAGTGCAGGAGTGGCCGCAGGAGTTCGAGGCCGAGGCTGCAGAGCACGGCTCCGATGCCCTGACTGCCCGGAGCGAGCCCGCATTTGCCATGCCGGAACTGGACTTCTCCCTGGAGGAGCTGCCTTCCGTGCCCGGGCAGGAGTCTGTTCCTGAACCCGAGGCGGCAACGACCGACTTTGCCTTGCCGCAGCTGGATATTCCCGACGATCTGCTGCTGCAGCTGGCGGCCCCGGAGCTGCTCGACGCATCCGCGCTGCCCACGCTGGAGTCGGAAGGCGAGCCTGCGCCAGAGCGGACCGAAGATGCGGCTGCCGATGCTGTGATCGAGGCTCAGTCGTCGCCAGAGCAAAGCAGCAGTGCGGACGAGGTGCAGGAGCTGGACTTCGCCGCCTTCGAAGCGGCCATGCGCGAAAGCGAACAGGCTGCCATCGCCGTGCAGACCGCGCTGGAGGCGGATACGGCCCCCGTGGATACGGCCTCCGCTGAGACAGCCTCCTTTGAGACGGCCTCTGCTGAGGCGGCTTCCATGGACACGGTGGCCGAGTTGCCGTCCGCAGAGGCCGTGCTTGAGCTGGAGGCGATTGAAGCCTTGCTGGATGGCGTGCCCGAGCCAGTCATGGTCGAAGAGCCGCTTCAGGCGGCAGAGCCCGAAGTCCCGGCGACGGAGCCGTCGCCCGAGCAGACAGCCGAGCCGGACGACGGCTATCGCAATATCGACGGCCTGCGCATCAGCGCAGCGCTGTACAACGTCTATCTGAACGAAGCAGACGACTGGTCCGAGCGTCTGGGCGAGGTGTTGCAGCAGTGGCTGCAGGAGCCCGGCGAAGCCATTCCCGACGATGCGATCGCGCTGGCGCATTCGCTGGCAGGCAGCTCCGGCACCGTGGGCTTCAAGGCCTTGTCGGAGCTGGCACGTTTGCTCGAGCATGCACTGCTGCATCTGCAGCCTCAGGGCTACGCCAGCGCGCTGCAGATTCAGCAATGCCTGAGCGCGTCCGATGAGGTGCGTCGTCTGCTGCATCAGTTTGCGGCGGGCTTTCTCAAGGAGGCCTTGCCGGCCGTCGAAGAAGTGCTGCGCGAAATTCTGGACACCCCCATCGATGCCAGCGCTCTGGGCGAGTCGGTCGATCTCGAGCCAGTCGATCTGGCCGGGCTGGACGAGGCAGAGTGGCCCGAGGTGCAGGTGCTGCAGCAGCCCGCCGACCTCAAGGATTTGCCGCTGGATTTTGCCGCCGAGCTATCTGGGGAAGCGGCTTTGCCCCAGCTTTGCGATGCGGGTGCCGTGGAGCCCGCCGAGGAAGCCGTGAATGCAGCGGCCGCCGATCCGTTGCTGGATGTGGCGCCGCCTCCAGCCCAGCAGCCGCCGTACTCCATGGTGCCTGCCGGAGGCAGCGTGGAGCATGAGGCCGAGCTGCAACGCCGCATTGATGAAGCCATCGCGCTGGCGGTGCATGCCGGTGATGACGAAGACGACATCGATGTGCTCGATCAGGTCGATCCCGACCTGTTCCCCATCTTCGAGGAAGAAGCCATCGACCTGTTGCCCAAGCTCGGCGCTGCACTGCGCCGCTGGCATGGTCGTCCGGCGCTGGATGAAGCCCGTAACGAAGTCCTGCGTGCCCTGCACACCATCAAGGGCAGCGCCCGCCTGGCGGGTGCCATGCGCATGGGCGAAATGGCCCACCGCCTGGAATCGGCGGTGGAACGCATCGATCAGGAGCGTCCCGCTGCCGACGCGATAGAGCCGCTGCTGAGCAGTTTCGACGCTTTGCAGGCCAGCTTCGATGTGCTGCGCATGGCCGGCGAGCAGGAGCCCGAGCAGCCGCTGGCGCAGCTGGACGACCACCTGGCACAGGCAGCGCTGCATCTGGGTGCGGCAGAGACCGAGGCGACGCCGACCGCGACGGCTGCCGGGGCCGGCGAGAAGAGCGCCGCAGAGACCGCGCAGGCGATTCAGCTGCCGGCGCCGGTGGTGCCACGCGCCGCCTCGCAGCAGACCGTGCGCGTGCGTGCCCAGCTGCTGGACCGCCTGATTTCCCAGACCGGCGAAGTGTTGATTGCGCGCTCGCGTGTCGATGCGCGTCTGTCGCAGGCCCGCTCGGCGCTCCATGATCTGACGGGCAACCTGGAGCGTCTGCGCACGCAGCTGCGAGACATCGAGGTGCAGGCCGAAAGCCAGATGCAGTCGCGTCTGGCCCTGTCCAAGGACACGGCGGCCGGTTTTGACCCGCTGGAGTTCGACCGCTTCACGCGCGTGCAGGAGCTCACGCGCATGATGGCCGAGTCGGTCAACGACGTGGCCACCGTGCAGCGCAATCTGCAGCGGGATCTGGCGGCAGCCGAAGACGATCTGGTGGCCCAGGGCCGGCAGGCGCGCGATCTGCAGCGCGATCTGCTGCGCACGCGCATGGTGGAGTTCGACTCCTTTGCCGAGCGACTGTATGCCGTGGTGCGCCAGACCTCCAAGGAGATGGGCAAGCAGGTGCGCCTGAACATTCTGGGCGGCACCATCGAAATGGACCGCGGCATGCTGGAGCGCATGATGCCGGCCTTCGAGCATCTGCTGCGCAACTGCGTGGCTCACGGCATTGAATCGCCCGAGCAGCGCGAGGCGCTGGGCAAGCCGGCTGTCGGCACCATCGAGATCGTGCTGAGCCAGGAGCGCAACGACGTGGCACTGTCGGTGGAAGACGACGGCGCCGGGCTGGACCTGGAGCGGATTCGCAGCAAGGCCCTCAGCCTCAAGCTGTGGACTGATGAGCGTCCCATGACGCTGGAAGATGCGGCGCGCCTGATCTTCGAGCCGGGCTTTACCACGGCCAGCGAGGTGACGGGCGTTGCCGGTCGCGGCATCGGCATGGATGTGGTGCGCTCCGAGGTCAACGCCCTGGGTGGTCGTATCGAGACCCATACCGAGCCCGGCAGAGGCAGCGCCTTCCGTCTGGTGCTGCCGCTGACGACGGCCGTGACCCAGGTGGTGATGCTGCGCATGGGGGCCGTGTCCATGGGCGTGCCCGCCAATCTGGTGGAAATCGTGCGCCGCGTACCTGTCGATGTGCTGGAGCAAAGCTATCGCAGGCAGGAGTTCCAGGACGGCAGCGAAGTCATGCCTTTTTACTGGGCCGGCGCGCTGTGGCAGACCTCGCTGCGCAGCGAGGAGAACCTCGGCCGCACGCGCCCGGTGGTGATTGTGCGCAGTGCCTCGCAGCGCGTGGCGCTGCATGTGGACGAAGTGCTGGGCAACCAGGAAGTGGTGATCAAGAACCTGGGCCCGCAGCTGTCGCGCCTGCCGGGCCTGACCGGCATGTCCGTGCTGCCCTCGGGTGCTGTCGTGCAGATCTACAACCCGGTGGCGCTGGCCAACGTCCATGGCGAGCATGTGCGCGCCATGCTGGCCAGGGCCGAGCAGGCGGCCGCCGAAGGCGGCCAGCAGGCCGAGGCCGGGGGTGTCGATCTGTTGGGCGCCGATGCCGCGCAGACCACGGTGCCGCTGGTGCTGGTGGTGGATGACTCCATCACCGTGCGCCGCGTCACCCAGCGTCTGCTGCAGCGCGAAGGCTACCGCGTCACGCTGGCTGCCGATGGCCTGCAAGCCATGGAGCGTCTGCAGGACGAGCGCCCGACCCTGGTGCTGTCGGACATCGAAATGCCGCGCATGGACGGTTTCGATCTGCTGCGCAATATCCGCGCCGATCAGACGCTGGAAGGCCTGCCCGTGGTCATGATCACTTCACGCATTGCCCAGAAGCACCGTGAAATGGCCCGTGATCTGGGCGCCAATCACTATCTGGGCAAGCCCTATTCCGATGAGGAACTGCTGGGCCTGATCCGGCATTACGCGCTGCAGCGCAGCGGTCCTGCACCCGAGCGCAGCCCGCTTGGCGGGCCTGCCGAGGAGCCAGGAGTGGCGGTCGAATAAGCGCTGCTCCTGATAAGGAAGCGGCTTGCGCCAGTCAGTATTGCATTTCAGGTTGATATAAGTCTGAAATGTAGGATAGGCTTGCGCAAGCCGCTTCTTTTTTTGAACGGGTGCCGACTGAGCACCTGACAGCCTCGTGTAAAGCAGCATGTACTGTGCCTTGGGGCAGGACCGTCACAGGGCCGGAAGGCAGGAGGCAGATCAGGACTCCTTCTTGAGGATTCCGTAGCGTGCCAGGGTTTTCTCCCGCGCTGCCGCATGATCCACGACGGGCAAGGGATAGTCGCGCCCCAGTGCGATGCCTGCTTCGGCCAGTTCCAGCGGCTTGGCCAGCCAGGGGGCATGCCGCAGTTTGGCCGGCAAAGGCGTCAGCTCGGGGACGTAGCGCACGATGAACTTGCCCTCCGGATCGAACTTCTCGCTCTGGGTCACCGGGTTGAAGATGCGGAACCAGGGCTGGGCATCGCAGCCCGTGGAGGCCGCCCATTGCCAGCCGCCGTTATTGGCCGCCAGATCGAAGTCATTGAGCTTTTCGGCGAAATAGGCTTCGCCCCGGCGCCAGTCCAGACCCAGGTCCTTGACCAGAAAGCTGGCCGTGACCATGCGCAGCCGGTTGTGCATATAGCCGCTGGTATTGAGCTGGCGCATGGCGGCATCGACCAGCGGGTAGCCGGTGCGGCCTTCGCACCAGGCGGCAAAGAGGGCGTCGGCTTCGGCTCCCGTCTCCCATTCGATAGCGTCATAGGCTGGCTTGAAGCTGCGTTCCACGACATAGGGCTGGTGGGCCAGGATCTGGAAGTAGAAGTCGCGCCAGATCAGCTCGCTGAGCCAGGTGGCCGCCCCTTCACGCGCTGCGGCAGACCAGTCCTCGTGGTGCGCCGCCTCATGGGCGAGCCGGGCCAGCTCGCGTATCGAGACGGTGCCGAAGCGCAGATGGACGCTGAGATAGCTGGGCCCCTTGAGGGCAGGAAAGTCGCGCGCCGCCTTGTACTGCGGCAGGCGCGGCAGAAAATCGGCCAGCAACCGGCGTGCTCCGCTGACTCCGGTGGGCAGGCGCAGGCCGGCCAGCGTGTCCGGAGCGAATCCCAGATCCGCAGCCGAGGGAATCGTGCGGCGCTCGGTGTCCGGCAGGTCGGCCAGCTTGCTCGCCAGATCGCGCTCGCTGGGGTAGGCCGAGAGATAGAACGGCGTGATTTTTCGCAGCCAGGCGTTCTTGTAGGGCGTGAAGACCGAAAACGGCGACAGGCTCTGGGTCAGCACCTCGTCGCGCGCAAAGATGCGGTGGTCCTTGAAGCGCAGCAGCAACTGCCCCTGGCTCTTGAGGCTGCGCGCCACCTGGGCATCGCGGGCAAGAGCCGCCGGCTCGTCGTCGTCGTTGCAGAAGACCGCACCCGCGCCCAGCTGCCGGGCCAGGGCCGGGATGATGTCCTGGGGCAGGCCGCGCCGCGTGATCAGCCCTGTCTGCGGGCGCCCCGTGGTCTCGCGCAGGGCCGCATCCAGCTCGGCCAGACTCTGGCAGATGAATTCCACGCGGCGGTCGGCGCGTGGCAGGGCGGCAAGAATGCTGTCGTCGAAGACAAAGACGCAATACAGCTTTTCACATTGCTGCAATGCATGATAAAGGGCCGCGTTATCGGCCAGGCGCAGGTCGCGCCGCAGCCAGATCAAGCCCACAGGGTAAGAAGGAGTCATGGATCGCCAGTAAAATCGCTGTATGTCTGCAGAATCTGCGCCTATCAACTTGACGCACCACTTCCTGATTGCCATGCCCGGCCTGGAAGATGAGTCGTTTTCGCGCAGCGTTGTTTACCTGTGCGAGCATAGCGAGCGTGGCGCGCTCGGTCTGATTATCAACAAGCCCTCCAAGCTCAGCCTGCAAGGCCTGCTGCAAAAAGTGGATTTGGGTCTCAAGCGCGATGATTTGCGCGATCAGCAGGTCTTTACCGGTGGCCCGGTACAGACCGATCGCGGCTTTGTGCTGCATGAGCCCATGGTCATCGAAGGTGCGCCCGAGAACGAATCGGCCTATGCCTCGACCATGACCATTCCAGGCGGTCTGGAGATGACCACGTCCAAGGATGTGCTCGAAGCCCTGTCGGACGGTGCCGGCCCCAAGCGCGTGCTGGTCACGCTGGGCTATTCCTCCTGGGATGAAGGCCAGCTCGAATCCGAAATCGGCGAAAACGCCTGGCTGACCGTGGAAGCCGACCCCGAGGTGATCTTCAGCACCCCGGTGGACGAGCGCTATGACCGTGCTCTGGGCCTGCTGGGTCTGCAGCGCTGGATGCTGTCCCCTGAGTCGGGTCGCGCATGAACGATATTTCCTCTTCCAACAAGGCCGCCGATGCGGCCTTTTCCTCGACTTTTTCCTCGGCCGACAATGCGGCTGCCAGGCCTGCAGCGGCGCCCGCACCGCAAAAGCCCGAGGTGCCGGCCCATTTCCAGCAGTTCCTGGGCTTTGACTTCGGCATCAAGCGCACGGGCTGCGCCTCGGGCAACCGCGTGCTGGGCGGCGCCAACCCGCTGCCCACCATCAGGGCCGACGGGGCGGATGCACGCCTGGCCGCAGTGGAAAAGCTGATCCGCGAGTGGCAGCCCAATGCCCTGGTGATAGGCGTTCCCTACCATCCCGATGGCGCGGCGCACGAGAACACGGCACGGGCCCTGAAATTCGGCCGCCAGCTCAGAAGCCGCTTCAAGCTGCCGGTGTATGAGGTGGACGAACGCTACAGCACGACCGAAGCCCTGGCGGGTGGCGCACGCGACGCCGACGCGGCTTCGGCCTGCATCATTCTTGAACAGTTTTTGAGGAGTCTCCCATGAGTGAAACCATTGCAGGAAACCAGCCGGGACAAGGCAGCCTGATCCTGGACGCCGAAGCCCTGTATAGCGAGCTGCTGCGCGGTGTGCAGCGCATCATGGGCCCCAATACCCGTCTGGCGGGCATCACCTCGGGCGGTGCCTGGCTGGTCGAGCGCCTGCACAAGGATCTGAATCTCAAGGGCAAGCCCAGCGTGCTGTCTTCCTCGCTGCACCGCGACGATTTTGCCCAGCGCGGCATGGCTTCCAGCGCTCAGACCCAGATCGCCTTCGATGTGAACGGCGCCGATGTGCTGGTGCTGGACGATGTGCTCTACACCGGCCGCACCGTGCGTGCCGTGCTCAACGAACTCTATGACTACGGCCGTCCCGCCAGTGTGCGACTGGCCGTTCTGGTGGACCGGGGAGGGCGCGAGCTGCCCATCCAGGCCGACTTTGCCGCAGCGCGCGTGGCGCTGCCGGCCGACCGTTCCCTGGCGCTGGCGCGCGACGAGAGCGGTGTTTTCCACTTCCGCATTCAAGAGGCCTGATCGTGCTGTACAAGCGCAACCCACAACTCAACAAGAACGGCGAGCTGATCCACCTGCTCTCCACCGAAGGCCTGTCCAAGGACATCCTGACCCAGATTCTCGACACGGCCAGCAACTTCGTCAGCGTCAACGACCGTGAAGTCAAGAAGGTGCCTCTGCTGCGCGGCAAGAGCGTGTTCAATCTCTTCTTCGAGAACAGCACGCGTACCCGCACCACCTTCGAGATTGCGGCCAAGCGCCTGTCGGCCGACGTGTTCAACCTGGACATTGCGCGCAGCTCGGCCAGCAAGGGCGAGACCCTGCTGGACACCATCGACAATCTCTCGGCCATGGCGGCCGACATCTTTGTCGTGCGCCACAGCGAGTCCGGTGCTCCCTATCTGATCGCCAAACATGTGGCGCCGCATGTGCATGTGGTCAATGCCGGCGACGGCCGCCATGCCCACCCCACCCAGGGTCTGCTGGACATGTACACCATCCGCCACTACAAGCAGGATTTCTCCAATCTGCGCGTGGCCATCGTGGGCGACGTGCTGCACTCGCGCGTGGCGCGCTCGGACATCCACGCCCTGACCACGCTCGGCGCTGCCGAGGTTCGCGTGGTCGGCCCGCGTACCCTGGTGCCCTCGGACATGGCCAGCATGGGCGTGCGCGTCTTCCACAATCTGGAGGAGGGCATCAAGGACTGCGACGTCATCATCATGCTGCGCCTGCAGAACGAGCGCATGAGCGGGGCGCTGCTGCCTTCGAGCCAGGAATACTTCAAGAGCTTCGGCCTGACCGAAAAGCGCCTTGAGCTGGCCAAGCCCGATGCCATCGTCATGCACCCCGGCCCCATCAATCGCGGCGTGGAGATCGACTCCGCCGTGGTGGATGGCCCGCAGGCCGTGATCCTGTCGCAGGTGACCTTCGGTATCGCGGTGCGCATGGCCGTCATGTCCATCGTCGCGGGGAACGAGGCTTGAACACCCCCTGAGCCGCTGTGCGGCTTCCTCCTCTCTCGCAAGGCGGGAGGGGGACGACATCCTCGCGTCGGGACGGCCCTAGCTCGGTGTCCCGTGCGAAAGTCGACGAAGCAAACGGCAGTTGCTGGTGGAGACGGTTTTTAGAGATATTTTTATAGCTGCTGGCGCTTATGGGATAAGGGCTGGTGGCCAATTTGGTGCCAAACCATGAAAATTCTGATTCGCAATGGCCGGGTGATGGACCCGGCACGAGGTTTTGACCAGCAGGCCGATATCGCCATCGATGGCAGCGTGATCGTCGCCATCGGCACGGTGCCCGATGGCTTTGTGGCCGAGCGTGAAATCGACGCCTCGGGCCAGTGGGTGCTGCCCGGTCTGGTGGACCTGGCCGTGCGCCTGCGCGAGCCCGGCCACGAGCATGAAGGCATGCTGCAGTCCGAGATGGCGGCTGCCGTGGCAGGCGGCGTGACCAGCCTGGTCTGCCCGCCCGATACCGAGCCTGTGCTCGACGAGCAGGGCCTGGTGGAAATGCTCAAGTTCCGTGCCGAGAAGCAGCACAAGTCGCGTCTGTTCCCCATGGGGGCGCTGACCGTAGGCCTCAAGGGCGAAACGCTGACCGAGATGGCCGAGCTGACTGAGTCCGGTTGCGTGGCCTTCGGCCAGGCGGACGTGCCGCTGTCCAGCATCACCACGCTGAGCCGTGCGCTGAGCTACGCCAACACCTTTGGCTATGCCGTGTGGCTGCGCCCGCAGGACAAGGATCTGGGCAAGGGCGTGGCCGCCAGCGGCGCGCTGGCTACCCGCATGGGTCTGGCCGGGGTGTCCGTGGCGGCAGAGACGATTGCGCTGCACACCATCTTCGAGCTGATCCGTGGCTCGCAGACCCGGATTCACCTGTGCCGCATCTCCAGCGCCGCAGGCGTGGAGCTGGTGCGTCGAGCCAAGGCCGAAGGCCTGAACGTGACCGCCGACGTGTCCATCAACTCGCTGCTGTTGACCGAGAACGATATCGGCTACTTCGACAGCAGCGCCCGTGTGGTGCCCGTGCTGCGCCAGCAGCGCGACCGCGATGCACTGTCTGCCGCACTGGCGGACGGCACCATCGATGCGCTGGTGTCCGATCACTGCCCGGTGGACGAAGACGCCAAGGTGCTGCCTTTTGCCGAAGCCGAGCCCGGTGCGACCGGCGTGGAGCTGCTGCTGTCCATCGCCGTGAAGTGGAGCCGCGACTACAAGGTGCCGCTGAACCGCGCACTGGCCGTCGTGACTTCGGCGCCCGTGGCCGTGCTGGGTAGTGCGCTGGGCGAACAGCAGTCCCTGCTGGGACGGCTCAGCGTGGGCGGCGTGGCCGATCTGTGCATCGTCGACCCCGAGGCTGAGTGGACGGTCGATCCCAAGGCGCTGCAAAGCCAGGGCAAGAGCACTCCCTTCAATGGCTACGAGCTGCCCGCGCGCGTGGTAACGACTATCGTTGACGGCGCTGTCGCTTATCAGAGATAAGCACCCCCTGAGGCGCTTTGCGCCTTCCCCCTCTCTCTACGCGCTTCCCGCTAGGGGAGGGGAACGACAGCCTCGCTGCGGGGCGGCCCTTGCTCGCTGTCACTTTGTTGGTGTGCGTCGGTTTTAGGCGTTATCCGTTTCAAGTTGCTGCATCTCCTCTGAGTTGAGTCGCTAAACTTCCTGGAAATCATGGCAAACGGCTTGCACAAAATCAGAACCGGCTTGCGCGCAGTCTGGCGCGGACTGCGTCTGCTGGCCCATGTGGCCAAGGGCACCTGGATCGTGGCGTTTCGCTTTCCGCAGCTGCACTACCAGCAGCAGCACGAGCATGTGCAGGCCTGGGCCGCAGCGCTGCTGTTGCGCGCCGGGGTGCAGCTGGAGGTCAGAGGCCTGCCGCCAGCCAAGGGGCCGGTGCTGATGGTCAGCAACCATATCTCCTGGCTCGATATTCCCCTGCTGCATGCGGCACGCCATTGCCGCTTTATCTCCAAGTCCGACGTCAAGGGCTGGCCCATCATCGGCACGCTGGCGACGGCAGCGGGCACGCTCTACATCCAGCGCAGCTCGCGCCGCGATGCAGTGCGCATGGTGGGCGCCATGGAAGAGGCCTTCAAACGCGGCGAAATCCTGGCCGTCTTTCCCGAGGGGACGACGGGCGACGGGCGCAGCCTGCTCTCGTTTCACTCCAATCTGCTCGAGGCTGCCGTGCAATGCGATGCGCCGGTGCAGCCCGTGGGGCTGCGCTTTGTCGACGGCACAACCGGCGGCACCAGCTATGCCGCCACTTATGTGGGCGACGAGACCCTGCTGGGCTCCATCTGGCGCGTGCTTTGCTCGGAACAGCTGATTGCCGTGGTGCATTACGGCGAGGCAGAGACTGCCCAGGGGCGCGACCGCCGCGCCTGGGCCAAGGACCTGCACACCGAGGTGGACAGGCTGCGCCAGAACTAGGTGCTCTGCCGGCGCTTTCCGCAGCCGCTCAAACCCGTGTAGGCTGCGCGCATGCACGCCAGAGTTTTGCGCTATCTCGATGAAGTGGTCCGCCGCGGCTCCATCCGCAAGGCGGCCGAGTACCTGCATGTGGCTCCCACGGCCGTGAACCGGCAGATCCTCGATCTGGAGGCCGAGCTGGGTGCGCCGCTGTTCGACCGCATCCACAATCGCCTGCGTCTGACGCCTCTGGGTGAGATGGTGCTGACCCATGTGCGCAGCACCTTGCGCGAACATGCAGCGCTGTGCGAACGCATTGCCGACTTCAAGGGCATGAGACGCGGCGAGATCACGGTGGCGGCGACGTCCGGCCTGGCGGGCTCCTTGCTGCCATCGCTGGTGCATGACTTTCGCAGCAGCCATCCGGGGATGGTCGTGCGTGTCATCGACCTGCCCATACAGGCCATTGTGTCTGCCGTGGAAGCAGGGGAGGTGGACCTGGGTCTTGCCTACGATCTGGCTCCGAGACCCGGTTTGCGCATGCTGGCAGCCAGCGAATGGCAGATCGGAGCCATCCTGCCGGTCAAGCACCCACTGGCCCATCAGTCGTCGCTGCTGCTCAGCGAATGCGTGGGTCATCCGCTGATTCTGCCGGCACCGGCCCTGACCATACGCAGTCTGCTCAACGAAGCCTTCGCGCGCAGTGCCATCGAGGTGACGCCGGTGGCCGAGTCCACCTCCATGGCCCTGATACAGCGCCTGGTCATGCTGGGCGAAGGCATTGCCCTGCTCAACGCGCTGGATGTACTGGAGGAGCTGGATCGCGGCTCGCTCAGTTTCGTGCCTCTGCGCGACGCACATCTGCAGCGCCAGACCCTGATGCTGTTTGTGCGCAAGGGCGCGGAGCTGAGTGCCGCCGCAGCACTCATGGCGGCAAGCATCGAATCCGCGCTGGCGCGGCTCTACGCGAGAAAACACTGATTCTTTGTCCACATTTTGTGGACATGGTTGGCGGAATTCAGCGCTATCGCGCGCTTGGGCGGCTCTCTAGACTTGCGCTTCTTGTTTAGAGAGAAAGAAACCATGACCCTGATAGCCCTGAATGCCGACGTATTGGTCACCATGGATGCGCAGCGCCGCGAGATCAAAGATGGCGCGCTGGTGGCGGACGGCCCAGCCCTGCTGTGGGTGGGCGCAACGGCCGAACTGCCGGCGCAGTACCGCCGCATGGCAGACGAGGGCCAGGCGCGCGTGCTGGACATGCGAGGCAAGGTCGTGACGCCGGGCCTGGTCAACACCCACCACCACATGTACCAGAGCCTGACGCGTGCCGTGCCGGCCGCTCAGGATGCCGAGCTGTTCTCGTGGCTGCAGAACCTCTACATGCTGTGGTCGCACCTGACGCCCGAGATGATCCATGTCTCGACCCAGACCGCCATGGCCGAACTCATGCTGTCGGGCTGTACCACGACCAGCGACCATCTGTACCTGTTTCCCAATGGCTCGCGCCTGGACGACTCCATCGCGGCTGCGCAGCAGATGGGCATGCGCTTTCACGCCGCGCGCGGCTCCATGAGCCTGGGCCGCAGCAAGGGCGGCTTGCCGCCCGATGTGGTAGTGGAGGAGGAAGAGGCCATTTTGCGCGACAGCCTGCGCTTGATCCAGCAGTACCACGACGGCTCGCGCCACTCCATGCTGCGCGTGGTGCTGGCGCCCTGCTCGCCGTTCTCGGTGACCCGCGATCTGATGCGCGAATCGGCGGTGCTGGCGCGTGCGCATGGCGTATCGCTGCACACCCATCTGGCCGAGAACGACAACGACGTGGCTTTCTCGCGGGAGAAGTTCGGCCTGACCCCGGCGCAATATGCCGAGGACCTGGGCTGGGTAGGGCGCGACGTCTGGCATGCGCATTGCGTCAAGCTCGATCCCGAAGGCATTGCGCTGTTTGCACGCACCGGCACCGGTGTGGCGCACTGCCCATGCTCCAACATGCGCCTGGCCTCTGGCATCGCGCCCATTCGCAGCATGCGCGATGCGGGCGTGCCCGTGGCCCTGGGTGTGGACGGCAGCGCATCGAACGACGGGGCCCACATGCTGGGCGAGGCGCGCCAGGCCATGCTGCTGCAGCGCGTGGGCTACGGCCCGGCGGCCATGAGTGCCCGCGAGGCGCTGGAAATTGCCACGCTGGGCGGTGCACGCGTGCTCAACCGCGACGACATCGGTGCGCTGGCTCCCGGCATGTCGGCCGACTTCGTGGCCTTCGACATGGAGGCTGTCGGCTATGCGGGCGCAGGCCATGACCCCGTGGCGGCGCTGGTGTTCTGCACGCCGGCCAATGTGTCCAGCAGCGTCATCAACGGCCGTGTGGTGGTCGAGGATGGACGCCTGCTGACCGCCGATCTGCCCATCGTGCTGGGCCAGCACCGCCATCTTGCGCGCAGCCTGTTCGAGCGGGCTGCAGCAGGGCATTGAGACTTTCCGATGACGGTCATCGTGGGGCCATTGCGATGGCCGGACATCGGTGTGAGAGAGATTCCAAGCCTTTGTGGCACTGGAAGAAAAGTGGGCTCGGGACTGGTGTCAGGTGACTTGGAGTGCCAGAAATTCTTTCTCGATTCCGGACAAGCTATACGGCGCCGCGCATGGGCTGTATCGGCAACGGCATATGAGAGCTCCCGGTTGCGTGCTTAGTCTTGTGGCCTTCGCGGGGAAGCCTATTCCCCGGCGATTGCATACCTAAAAAACAGGAGACAAGACCATGGAAAAACTGCTTTACGGGGTGGAAGACCGTCCGCCCAGCCTCATCACCACCACGCTGCTTTCGCTGCAGCACTTGCTCGCCGCGCTGGGCGGCATCATCGCCGTACCGCTGGTGTTCGGCGGTGCGCTCAAGCTGCCGGCCGACCAGATCGTGGCCCTGGTCAATGCGGCTTTGCTGGGCTCGGGCGTCGTCACCATCATCCAGTGCCGCGGCGTGGGACCTGTCGGCATACGCCTGCCTTGCGTGATGGGTACAAGCTTTGCCTTTGTCGGCGCGGGCATCAGCGTGGGGCTGGAGCATGGCGTTCCCGGCATCCTGGGCTCCTCACTGGTGGGCTCGCTGGTGATGATCATCGGCAGCTTTTTCATGCCGGTGATCCGTCGCTTCTTTCCGCATACCGTGACCAGCGTGGTCGTGACCATGATCGGGCTGTCGCTCACGCCCGTCGCCGTGGACTGGGCCGCAGGCGGCGTGGGCAGCGGCAGCTACGGCGCCGTGGGCAATCTGGCGATTGCGGGCTTTGTGCTGGCGCTGGTGATCGGCTTTGTGCAATGGGGCAAGGGCGTGATCTCTGCATCGGCCGTGGTGCTGGGGATTGCCTGCGGTTATCTGCTGTGCCTGGCCCTGGGTCTGATCGACTTCACCCAGGTGCGCGAGGCGCCGATCTTCGCGATTCCGCAGCCGTTGCATTTCGGTATGAGCTTTCCGGTATCGGGCATCGTTGCCATGTCCATCGCCTTTCTCGTGACCATTGTCGAGACCACCGGCACTTTCATGGCATTGGGCGCGGCAACGCAGACGCCGATCCGCGGCAAGCGCCTGGCCAGCGGCATGTTGTGTGACGGCGTGGGCTCGGCCTTTGCTGCCGTGATGTCGAGCCCGCCGGTTTCCACCTTCGCGCAGAACGTGGGCGTGGTTTCGCTCACCGGCGTGGCCAGCCGCCATGTGGTGATGCTGACCGGCGTGATGCTGCTGCTGGCCGGACTGTTCCCGGTGCTTGGCGCGCTGGTGGTGACGATTCCCCAGCCCGTGCTTGGCGGCGCGGGTCTGATGATGTTCGCCATGATCATTCTGGCCGGCATCCGCATGCTCAGCAGCGCAGAGCAGACGCGTCGCAGCGGCCTGATCATTGCGGTCTCGCTGGGCTGTGGTCTGGCCGTGACGGTGCGGCCCGATCTGCTCTCCAAGATGCCAGCCTTTGTACGCGAGGTCTTTGGTTCAGGCATCACCGTGGGGGCGCTGGTGGCCGTAGGCCTGAATCTGCTGCTGCCGGGGCGCGAGCTCGATGCGCATGAGGAAGAGCTGGAGCCGGCGACGGCTGCCGTGACCGCCACTTCTGCTGCGGCCTGACGCCTCAGTGCTGCCCGCTCACAGCGTCATCTTGCTGTCGATGATGACCTTGCGCCAGCGCGCAAGGTCCTTGACGATCAGATCGCCAAAGACCTTGGGCGTGCCGGGCATGGGCTGGGCGCCTTCACTTTGCAGACGTTCCAGAATGGCAGGGCTTTTGAGCGACGCGTTGATCTGCTGATTGATCCTGGCGACCACATCGGCAGGCATGTTGGCCGGGCCGACCACGCCATACCATTGGTCGGCCTCGAAGCCGGGCAGGCCTGCTTCGGCCACGGTGGGCACATTGGACAGCGCAGGGATGCGCTGCGGTGACGACACGGCAATCGCCTTGATCTGGCCTGCGCGGATCTGCGCAAGCACGGCGGGAATGCCGGTGAACAGGGCCTGCACCTGACCGGCCACCAGATCATTGACGGCGGGGGCCGTGCCCTTGTAGGGCACATGCTGCATCTTCAGCCCTGCTTGCAGACTCAGATAGGCCATGGTCATATGCGCGGCGCTGCCGTTGCCGCCCGAGCTGAAGTTCACCGCTCCGGGATTGGCCTTGGCATAGCTGATGAACGATGCCAGATCATGGACCGGCAGCGAAGGATGCACGACCAGCACATTGGGCACACGCGCAACCCAGGCCAGAGGCGTAAAGCTCTTGATCGGGTCGTAAGGCAGCTTGGGGTAGAGCGTGGGTGTGACGGCCAGCGTGCCCACATGGCCCATGAGCAGGGTGTAGCCATCTGCAACGGCCTTGGCCACGCGGTCGGCGCCAATGCTGCCGCCTGCGCCGGCAACGTTTTCCGGCACCACACTCTGGCCCCAGGCCAGGGTCAGCTCGTGACCGATAGCACGTCCAAGAATGTCGGCAGAGCCGCCGGGAGTGAACGGGATGACCAGGCGTATGGCCTTGGCGGGGTATTTGGCATCTTGCGCCAGGGCTGTCCCGGCCGGCCCTCCCAGTGCGGCTGCTGCAGCCCATTGGCTCCACTGGCGACGGGTCAGCGCCAGGGGCTCGTGCTCGGTGAAAGCGGTCATTGATGTCTCCTCTTGATGTTTTGCAGACAGTCTATGAGATGGCGCACAGCCTGGCTCTGGCGCTGCCGGCATAGCTGCTATGCAGCGACTGCGGGCAACGCCGGGCTCGCTACACTGCCGCCATGAGTACAAGTACAGACACCCCCGTGAATCGTCCCGATGTCACCATCTTCCACAACAACCGCTGCAGCAATTCGCGTGGCGCTCTGGCATTGCTGCGCGAGCGTGGCATCGAACCCAATATCGTGGATTACCTCGCCACACCACTGACTGCGCCAGAGCTGGCCGAGCTGGTGGCGCATCTGGGCGTGCCTGTGCGCGACTTGCTGCGCAGCAAGGAGGCCCAGTTCAAGGAGCTGGGTCTGGACAGCGCCGCTGTCGGCGATGTGCAGCTGATTCAGGCCGTGGCTGCGCATCCGGTGCTGCTCAATCGCCCCATCGTGGTCACGCCCAAGGGCGCCAGACTTTGCCGTCCGCCGGAGCTGGTACTGGAGCTGATCTGAGTGAGGCGAGTCTCAGGCGCAAGAGGCCTGGGTCACGGGGCGGCAAGCGGCGGTGGATGCCGATTCAGGTGCCTTGCTGAAAACCGAGAGCGCCTAAGTCTCGCCTAAGTGTGGATGGTCAAACTTCCCTTCAATGACACCGATCCGGTGCTTTTCTTTGAAAGGATGACCATGAACACAATTCTGTCCACGCCTCGCCGACTGGTGATGGCCCTGGTGGCTGCTGGTGCGATTGGCGCACTGGGCGCCACCGGTGCCGGTCTGGTGGGAACCCGCAGCGCAGCCCAGGCCACCGAGTCTGCAGTGGTTGTGCAGCCCGCAGCGCCTAACCTGCCTGCGGTGAATGCTCCCAATTTTGCGGATATCACGGCGCGTAATGGCGCGGCCGTGGTCAATATCAGCGTGGTGGGTTCCTCTCGTGCCATGAGCGACGATGAAGGCGACCAAGCCAGCGAACGTCAGCCACAGGGCCCAGGCATCAGCCCTGACGATCCCTTCTTTGAATTCTTCCGCCAGTTCGGCATTCCAGGCATGCCCGGTGGTCAAGGCATGGGGCCGCGTGCGCAGCAGCCCGATACACCCATGCGCGGACAGGGCTCGGGCTTTATCGTTTCCAGCGATGGCGTGATTCTGACCAATGCCCATGTGGTGCGCGGAGCCAAGGAAGTGACGGTCAAGCTCAACGACCGTCGCGAGTTCAGGGCCAAGGTGCTGGGAGCCGATCCCAAGACCGATGTGGCGGTACTCAAGATTGACGCCAGCGGTCTGCCCACGGTCAAGCTGGGCCAGACCAGCCAGCTGCGTGTGGGGGACTGGGTGCTGGCGATAGGCTCGCCCTTCGGATTTGAAAACAGCGTGACGGCCGGTGTGGTGAGTGCCAAGGGGCGTTCTCTGCCTGATGACTCCTTTGTGCCTTTTCTGCAGACGGACGTGGCAATCAACCCCGGCAACTCCGGTGGCCCGCTGTTCAATGCCCAGGGCGAGGTCGTGGGCATCAACAGCCAGATCTACACCCGCTCGGGCGGCTATCAGGGGGTTTCGTTTGCGATTCCCATCGAACTGGCAACCCGTGTGCAACAGCAGATTCAGACAACAGGCAAGGCACAGCATGCCAAGCTGGGCGTGAGCGTGCAGGAGGTCAACCAGGCCTTTGCCGACTCCTTCAAGCTGGACAAGCCGGAAGGTGCATTGGTGGCCAGTGTCGAGAAGAACGGCCCCGCCGCCAAGGCCGGTCTGGAGCCTGGTGATGTGGTGCGCAAGGTGGATGGCAAGCCTGTGGTCGGCTCCGGCGATCTGCCAGCCTTCATCGGCCAGGCCCTGCCCGGGCAGAAAGTGACACTGGAAGTCTGGCGCAAGGGTGAATCCAAGACCCTGAGCGCAACTCTGGGCGATGCCAGTGACAAGGCGGTGAAGGTGGCCAAGTCTTCACCCGATGGTGACAAGGGCAAGCTGGGTCTGGCGCTGCGCCCCCTGCAGCCCGAGGAGAAGCAGCAGATCGGCGTGGATTCCGGTCTGCTGGTGGCCCAGGCCAGCGGTCCGGCTGCTGCCGCAGGCATCAGCCAGGGCGATGTGCTGTTGTCCATCAACGGCGCGCCTGCCGGGAATGTCGACGAGGTGCGGGCCGCAGTCGCCAAGGCGGACAAGACCGTGGCCGTGCTGATCTGGCGCGATGGCAACAAGATCTTTGTGCCGGTGCGACTGGGTTGAATGGCGCCTTGACTACGCAGAAAACCGCAACCGCTCCGGTTGCGGTTTTTCTTTATCCGCTTTTTATTGATTTAAAACAAAAAACATCTAAATAAATGATTTTAAAGTGGATTTCCCCATGTTGTTGTCATGTTTCCAGAGGTAACGAGTTGCTGAGGATGTAATGCCATAGACTGCCGGCCAAACATTCATTCGCCTTTTCTGGCGCCATGCGGTGGCGATTCGGTGTGGCCGCAAACAAATCGTGACGGCCCTCGAAGCAGGCGCTGCGAAGGGGACATTCTTGGATCAGCAACACAGTCTGCAAGTGCAAGGCCTGGGCGCTTCATTCGGTCCACGAGTGGTTCTGGCCGAAGTGGATTTCACGCTGCCGCAATCAGGCGTAACCGCTTTGCTCGGTCCTGCGGGCACGGGCAAGTCCACGCTGCTGCGCACGCTGGCTGGACTGAATGCGAGCAATCCGCGCTTTCGCAGCTGGGGGCAGGTGGTCTATGCCGATCAGCCATTGCACATGCCTTTGAGCGCCGATGGCGAGCAGGTCTTGCCTCGCCTGGTGCAGCAGCATGCCAGGCTGATGCGCGCCAACACCCTGGATGCGCTGATCGAGAAGGCGCGCCAGAGCGAGCCACGTGCACCACTGCAATGGCGCCATTGGGTGAGCGAGCAACTGCAGCACTATGGCCTGGCCGAGCTGGCCCAGGTGCTGGACAAGCCCACCATGCTGTTGAGTGCGGTGCAGCAGCGTGCCGTGGCCATTTTGCGCGAGGCCTGGGCCAGGCCGGCAGTGTTGATGATCGATGAGCCCACGGCCGAGCTGGAGGGTTATGAGGCATTTTTGCTGCTGGACGTGATCAAGCAGATCGGTCAGCACCGCAGTGTGCTGCTGGTCACGCACCAGCAGCAGCATGCCCAGGCTGCTGCGCAGCAGATGCTGTTGCTCGCCGGTGGGCGTATCCAGGAAGCTGCGGCAATGGCGCAGTTCATTCAGCATCCGCTCAGCGCTGCCGGTCAGCAGTTTGTGCGCAGCGGCAGCTGCGCCGTCCCCATGCCGGGAACGCCTGTGCATGAGCTGGCCGACGATGTGCTGCCGCCGCCTCCCTTGCCTGCTGCAGCCCTGGTGGCCATTGCTGAATTTTCCGACCTGCGCATATCGTCTTCAGCCGTGAGCGAGGTCGTGGAACCCGTGCTGCCTGCGGCAAAGCCTGTATCGGCATCGGAGCCTGCGGCGCCTAGGCCGGTTGCGGCCGCAGGGCTAGCGGCATCTGGCACGACCGCTAGAGACCGTTATCAGCCTCGCCCCGTCAATGCGGCCGTGCTGATGGAAATGCAGCCATTGCTGGCCGCTGAAAATGCCGTGCCAGCCAGCCGTGGCCCGAGCGGATTTTCCTGGCTGGTGCCAGGGCGGCTGGCAGGTACGCCCTGGCCGGGCGTGGTGCACGACATGGACGCCGATCTCAAGGCCTTGGGTCGCTGTGGCGTCACCATGCTGATCACGCTGACGGAGAGAGATTTCCCGCAGGAGGCGCTGGCCCGCAACGGGCTCAGGAACTTTCACCTGCCTGTCTATGACCACGAGCCGCCCACGGTGGCACAGATGCAGATGCTGCTGGCGCGCATGTCTGCCGCCCTGCGTCGTGGCGAGGTGCTGGCCGTGCACTGTCTTGCCGGATTGGGTCGCACCGGCACCGTGCTGGCGGCCTGGCTGGTGCGCGAGGGCCTGACTGCCGAAGAGGCTTTGCGTCGTGTGCGATTGATTGACGCGCAGTACGTGCAGTCCGAGACACAGGAGGCGCTGCTATATGAATTCGAAAACGCATTGCTGCAGAAGATGGCGTGATGTTTTCAAGACCGCTTTGACATGTTCCTTGCCGACTGGGTAAGGGTGCATGACGCCAAAGATAAGCAATAGGAAAGAGAGAACCCAATGAGTTTGGATGCTGTGTTGACGCAGGCCGTGGCTTCGGTGCCTGAATGTCTGGCCGCTGGTTATGTGGATGCTGCCTCGGGCATGCTGCTATCGATTCGCACCGTGGATTCCCACCCGCGCGAAGTGATTGATCTGGTGGCGGCCGCCACGGCCGATCTGTTCAACGGCCCCAATGTCTCGATGATCGAGACCTTGTTCAAGCGTTCGCGCGGCATCAGCGATGATGGCCATCACTACTTTCAGGAAATCATCATCAACAGCGATAACCTGATTCATGTCTTTCTGCGCAGCAAGGCCGTGCCCGACTATGTGGCCGTCTTTGTCTGCCGCCGTACTGCCAATCTGGGCATGGCGTTGACCAAGGCGCGCATGGCCATGCCGGGCATCGAAGCTGCGGTGTAACCGGCAGCCCTTCATGTGAGGCGGCGGCTTGCCCGCTCAGGGCGAGGCTGCATCGCTTGCCACCTTTCGCCTTGCGGGCATGCAGGCGGCTTGCGATGCACCCTTTGTTTCTGGTACTGGGCATTCCCGCTTTAGCGGCGCTATCCTTGCGCCATGCGTTTACTGCTCGTTGAAGATGACACCATGATCGGCCAGGCCGTGCAGGCACTGCTGCGTGGCGAAGGCTATGTGGTGGACTGGGTTCAGGACGGAGCCCGGGCCGATATGGCCTTGCGCGGACATCAGTACGATCTGGTTCTGCTCGATCTGGGGCTGCCGGAAATGGACGGCCTGCAGGTGCTGCGTCAGCTGCGCGCGCGCAAGGACGCAACGCCCGTGCTGGTCGCCACGGCGCGTGATGGGGTGCGTGATCGCATTGCCGGCCTGGACGCAGGGGCCGATGACTATGTCATCAAACCCTATGACATGGATGAGCTGCTGGCCCGCATTCGTGCACTGGCACGCCGCGCGGCCGGGCATCTGGAGGCTGTGTACGAGCATGGCGGCATCATGCTGAACCCCAATACCCGCGAAGCCAGCGTGAATGGTCAGCCGGTCACCCTGTCAGGCCGTGAATGGGCGGTGCTGCAGGCATTGCTGGCAAGGCCCGGGGCCACGCTGTCGCGCCAGCAGCTCGAAGACAAGCTTTACGGTTGGGGCGATGAGGTCAGCAGCAATGCCGTGGAGGTCTATATCCACGGGCTGCGTAAAAAGCTCGGCGCCGCAGCGGTGCTCAATGTGCGCGGTCTTGGATATATGGTGCCCAGACCATGAGCAAAAACCATGCATTGAAGCGGCCGAGGCTGCCTGGTTCGCTGGGCGGACGCCTGTTGCTGTTCATCGGCATGGCGATTTTGCTGGTGGCTGTTCTGCAGGGGGCATTTGCATATCGCAATGCACTGGAGCAGACCGATACCTTGTTCGATTACCAGATGCAGCAGACGGCGTTTGCGCTGCGGGCGGGTCTGCCAGTCGATGTCAAAGGCCGGGCGCAGGGGGCACCGCCCGAAGATGAGAACAACGAATTCATCGTGCAGGTCTGGACCAATGAGGGCCTGAGAATCTTCGAGTCGGCCCTGGGCGAGGCTCTGCCCCAGATGGCCGTGCTGGGCTTTGCCGATGTGCCGGCGCGTGGCACCACCTATCGTGTGTTCTCGCTGCAGACACGCTCTCAGGTGATTCAGGTTGCCCAGGACATGCGCGTGCGTCAACTTCTGGCGCGCGCTGCGGCCTGGCGCAGCCTGCTGCCTGTGGTGTTGCTGCTGCCGCTGCTGGCTCTGGCCGTATGGTGGGTGATTCGGCGTTCGCTGACGCCCGTGCAGCGGGTGCGCAGGGAGTTGGCCCTGCGTCAGCCCCAGGATCTGGCGCCGGTTGCGGAGCATGATTTGCCGGATGAAATGCGCCCTTTGGTGCAGGAGTTCAACAGCTTGCTGCAGCGCGTTCGCGAGGCTTTTGAGACTCAGCAGAATTTCGTGGCAGACGCAGCACATGAGTTGCGCTCGCCGCTGGCCGCCTTGCAGCTGCAATTGCAGCTGCTGCGCAAAGCTACGGACAGCGTCGAGCGCGAGGCGGCACAGGCTCGCCTCGCGGAAGGCATCGAGCGCGCCAGGCGCCTGGTGGAGCAATTGCTGGCATTGGCCAGGCAGGAGGCCAAGCCGCAGGCCGAAGGCGCGCCGCTGGCTGACTTGCGCTTGCTGGTTGAACAGGCTCTGGTGGATGCCGCACCGGCAGCCCAGGCCAAAGGGCTGGACATGGGTTTGAGTGAGGAGCCGCAGCAGCAGTCCTCATTCAGCGTGCCTGCAGACGCGGAGGCGCTGGCAGTACTGCTGCGCAATCTGCTGGACAACGCGATCAAGTACGTGCCTGCAGGCGGGCGTGTCGACGTGGGCTGGCTGCAGGACGAGCAAGGGCGGGCGCTGGTGGTGGAGGATTCGGGCGCGGGCATCGCCGCGGCCGAGCGCGAGCGCGTTCTGCAGCGCTTTGTGCGTGGTCAGGGTGCTGGTGGGATGGCCGGCGGCAGTGGACTGGGGCTGGCAATTGTGCAGAGCATTGCAAAAAGCAGTGGTGCTGAGCTTTTGCTTGACGAGTCACCGCAACTGGGCGGCCTGCGTGTCCGGGTCCTGTGGCCTCAGGCCTAGTCCGACAATCGATTGCTTGAAATGACAGGCGCTGAAATCCGGCTTTCATTGCATGATTGGCGAATTGTCTGAGCCGCATGCAAGCGATGATGTCGAGACTTCAGACCTTGTTTGAGCAGCCGCACTTGTCGTGTGTTCCTTCCCTCCAATTGCACCATGCCATCAATTATTCAGCGCCTTTCCCAGACCGTATCCAATTCTCAGAATCTGCCCAGCTTCACGCGGCCTCTGCTGGAAATCATGGTGGAAGTGACGGATCTCGATTCGGCCTATCTCACCACGGTGGATGAGGCACGCGGTATTCAGAATGTGCTGTACTCCCTCAATACGGGAGGGATGACGATTCCTGAAGGACTGGAGGTTCCCTGGCACGACACCTTGTGCAAGCGCTCGCTCGATGAAGGGCGTACCTTTACGGACAATGTTGGCGAGTGCTGGGGCGACTCGGATGCCGCGCGCCAACTGGGCATCCAGACCTATGTGAGCACGCCCGTGCGCTTTTCCAATGGGGCATTGTTCGGCACTTTGTGTGCCGCCAGCGATCACTCCGTCGCGCTGGCGGGCGAGGCCGAGGATTTGCTGCGCCTGTTCGCCAAGATCATTGCAGGCTTTGCCGAGCGCGAGCAACTGGTGCGCTCGCTGCAGCATGCCAACGAGGAGCTGGCTTCGCTCGCCATGCTTGATGCCCTGACCGGATTGCCCAATCGCCGCTGCGTGACCGAGGAGCTCAACCGGCTCATCGCCCATTGCCGACGTACCCGTGAATGGGTGCTGGTGGGATTCGTGGATCTTGATCGCTTCAAGCAGATCAATGACCAGTTTGGTCATGAAGCCGGGGATGCGTTGCTGCGTTCCATGGCCGAGCAATTGCGAGCCGGCCTGCGCAGCAGTGACATGCTGGCTCGCTTTGGCGGCGATGAATTCGTCATGGTCGGCACAGGGCCCTTGCTCGATGAAGACGGTGACAGCGTGATCAGGGAGATGCAGCTGAGGCTGAGCAAGGCCTCTGCCACCAGCTTGCAACTGTCCGACGGGCGCAAGATCGACTATGCCGGAGCCAGCGTGGGCATGGTCTGCTTGATGCCCGATGAAACCGATGTGGACGATGCCCTGCAGAAAGCCGATGCCGCGATGTACAAGGTGAAAGCCACGCGGCAGAGACTGCCCGAGGCGATCTGAGCCGAGAGACTCCCACGGGAGTCTTTTTTCATGGCGTCGGGACAGCCCATCGATCCTGCGCAAGAGGGCATGCGCACAGGCCTGTCGTCTCGGTAATAATTGTTGGCGGAGGTATCGTTTGTGAAAAATTCTCTCGCTGAAGGTCTGGACTTCGAGGATATGTTCAACCTGGCCCCGGTATCGCTCTGGATGGAGGATTACAGCGGCCTCAGACAGATATTCGATCAGTGGCGAGCGGATGGGGTAAGCGATCTGCTGAGCTTCCTCAGAGAGGATCCGGAGCGGCTCAAGCTGTGCAGTCAGTCCTACAAGGTGCTGCGGGTCAACCAATACACGCTGGATCTGTTCAAGGCCGCAGACGAGCAAACCCTGAAGAGCCGGCTGAGCGAAGTCTTTCGCGGCGACATGCTCGACAGCATCATGAATGAGCTGCTCGCCCTCTGGGACGGGGTGCTGAGTTTCGAGACCCGTTCGGTCAACTATGCACTGGATGGGCGGCGACTCGATGTGCAGGTGAGGGCACGTGTGCTGCCGGGCTACGAGCAAAGCTGGAGCCGGGTGCTGGTCTCCCTGGAGGATGTGACGGCCGAAGTGCAGAGCACGACGCGGCTGCAGAGCAGCGAGCAGTACGCCCGTGACCTGTTCGAGTACTCACCGGTGTCGCTGTGGGTCGAGGACTTCAGCGTGGTCAAGCGCCTGATGGACGATGTCCGGGCGCGCGGGATCACCGATTTCAGGACCTTTCTGAAGGTGCACCCGGAGTTCGTGACGCGCTGCATGCAGGAAATCCAGGTCCTTGATGTGAATCGCCAGACGCTGCAGATGTTCGGTGCCGAGAGCAAGCAGCAGCTGCTGCAGAACCTGTCCAGGGTTTTCAGGGGCGAAATGTATGACTCGTTTGCCGAGCAACTGATAGACCTTTGGGACGGCAAGCTGGTGCAGCAGCGGGAAGTGGTGAACTACGGGCTGGCCGGTGATGTGCTCCATATTCACATGGAGTTCGCCATCATGAGCAGCCACGCGGAAAAATGGGGCTTGGTGCTGCTGTCACTGGTGGATATCACGGCGCGCAAGAAGGCAGAGGCTTATCTTGAATATCTGGGCAAGCATGATGTACTGACACAGTTGCGCAACCGTGCTTTTTATACCGAAGAACTGAACCGGCTGTCGCGCAAGGGCCCCTGGCCCTTGTCCATGATCGCCATAGATATGAATGGCCTCAAGGTCGTCAACGACGAACATGGCCATACGGCAGGCGATGCCATGCTCAGGCGTATGGGAGAGGTTCTGACCAAGGCCGTCGATGCGCCGGCCTGTGCAGCCCGTATCGGCGGCGACGAGTTTGTCGTGCTCCTGCCGGGAACCGATGAGCGCGGTGCCATGGCATTGCAGGAGCGCATCTTGTCCTTGCTGGAGTTGAACAATCAGTTCTATCCGGGCCACAGTATTCAGGTCTCGATGGGCCATGCCTGCGGCCAGGAGGGCACCTCTATAGAGAGCATTGTTCAGGGGGCCGACAAGGCGATGTATGCTGAAAAGGCGCGCCTGTATCGGGACAAGGAGCGCGACAGGCGTGTGAGCCCTGCCTGAATCAGGTTGGGGGTGGCGCGGTCCAGATCGCTCGGCAGACGTTGGAACTGGCATCGACCGGCTGCCTCAGTCCTGCTTTGAAATGTCAGGGGAGAAATCTATGAGAGTCACTGGATCCGCCTTGTTCATCGCCATCGCTGTCAGTGCCTGCAGTGCTGTGCCACCTCGGGATGCGGAGCGTGAAGTGGCCTTCGCCTGTAGCAATGGAGAATCGATCTCGGTGCGCTTTTTGCCGGCCAGCAGCAAGGCAGTCCTGATACGTGGCGGTCAAAGCGTTGAGTTGTCGCAGCAACCCAGCGGTTCCGGGTTTGTATACAGCAACGGGCCCAACACCATTCGAGGCAAAGGGCCGGAGCTGACGGTGGAGATCGGCCGCATGGTGCCGATTCAATGCAAGGCCCGTTGATACCGCGCTTGCCTGTCATCACTCCATTCCGGTCTATGTGCTGGGTAGAGGGTACAGACCTATGGCCGCACCGTCTCTGATGCGCAGGCCGGGTGAAGGGCCGGCCTTTTTCGCGAATCTGATCGCCTTATGCTGTCAGCTGCTTTTGCAACTCCTCGATAAAGCGTTGCGTGCGCTCCGAAGGCGCGGAATGCCCTGGCAGCGCCAGCACGACTTCTACGGAGCATTCGGGCAGAAAGGGCTTGATGCAGAGGCTTGAGGCAAACGTTGCCGCCACATAGGGATTCACCACACCCAATCCCGTACCTTGCGCAGCTAGGCAGCAGATGGTGGAGGAGTAGGTGGTTTCGACGGTTGAGCCTGGACGGACGTCATGCTCGAGCATGGTTCGCTGAAGCTGCAGGTAGATGTTGTCGTCCGAATTCAAGGTCAGCAGCAGCTGGCCCTCCAGATCTTTGACATGCAGGCTGCTGCGCTGCGCCAGCGGATGATCTGGATGCATCACGCACACTGCCCGCGTCTGATGCAGCACGCTTGCGTTGAGTTCGGGCGAGCCAATGGCCATGGTGCTGACCACCAGATCGAACTGGCCGTGCAGCAGCCCTTCCCGAAGATGCGTGGTGCCTAGCGTCTGCAGGCTGATGTGGGTGCCCGGGTAGTAGGGCAGAAAGTTGTGCAGTGCAGCAGGAACAATGGACAAACCCAGTGCCGGAGTGCAGCCTATGCGCAAGGTACCGGCACCGAATTGCCGCAGTCCCTGCAGGTCGTGCTCTATGCGCTCCAGACCGACGAAGTGCTGCTGCACGGTCGAGAACAGTTCCCTTGCCTCTGCGGTCGGGCGCAGCCGTCCTTTGTGCATATCAAACAGCTTCAGGCCCGCACCTGTCTGCATCTGAGCCAGCAGGCGGCTGATGGACGGCTGCGTGGTGTGCAGCAACTGGGCCGCAGCGGTCGTGGTGCCGGTTTGCATCACGGCACGAAAGGCTTCGATTTCCTTAAAACTCAAAGGGCGTGGCATGGCGCAGGCGGTTCGATGGTGAGATGAAAGGGTATACCAACTGCGTATAGGTAGGTTTGAAAAATGAATTTTTCTGAGTAGGGCTGGCTTTCTACACTGACTTCCAACGAAACAATGCATGCGCTTTCAGGCATCGAGAGCGCAGAAATAAATCCAAGGAGTCATTAGATGGTTTGCATTAGCGCTCGTCGCTCTCTGTGTCTGGGTGTGCTGGCTGCCGCAACGCTGGCAGGCGTCGGTTCTGCCTGGGCTGAAGGAAGCTCTGCATATCCCAATCCTGCTCGTCAGATTCGCATCATCGTGCCGTTCACTGCAGGTGGCAGCTCGGACGTGCAAGCCCGCATGCTCGCCGACAGGCTGGGTCGCCTGTGGAACCAGCCGGTGGTGGTGGAAAACAAGCCCGGGGCGGGCGGTCATCTGGGCGGGAAATATGTGTCCGACCAGCCCGCAGATGGCTATACGCTGATGGTGGGGTCCATAGGGCTGCATGCTGCTTACGCGGTCTACAAAAAACTGCCTTACGACCCCGCCAAGGAGCTGCGCGTTGTCACCGTGCTGGCAGAGATGCCTCATGTGGTGGTGGCAACCCCCAATCTGCCAGTGAGAAATCTGCAGGAACTGACCGCGCTTGCCAAGCAGGAGCCAGGCAGCATCAACTTTGGCTCTGCCGGCGTGGGCTCGTCGGTTCACATGATGGGGGAGCTGTACAAGCTGCAGTCCGGTGCGCCTATTGTTCATGTTCCTTATCGTGGCAGTTCTGCCGCGCTCAACGATCTGCTGGGTGGCCAGATCCAGCTGATGTTCGAGAACCCTCCGACGGTGCTGGCGCATGTCAAGGGCGGCAAGCTCAAGGCGCTGGCGGTGACCGGCAATGAACGCCTGGCGGCATTGCCGGAGGTGCCGACGGCCAGCGAGGCCGGAATGAAGGACTATGTGGCCACGTCATGGACAACGGTCGCCGTGTCTTCCAAGGTGCCTCAGGCCGTGGTGCAGAAGCTCAGCGAAGACATCCGCAAGGTGGTCAATACGCCCGAGTTCCGCAAGGGGCTGCAAGAGCAGGGGATGAGTGCCGTGGCCAATACCTTGCCAGAAGCGCAGAGCTTTGTGGCCAGGGAAAAACAGCGCTGGGATCAGGTGATCGCCGCCGGAAAGATCACGGCGAACTGACCAGAGCCGGGCCTCTGTGCCGGACCGGAACCGCTTTCGAGTCGCAGCCCGACGCTGCGACGCTACTGCTTGACATCCAATGACTACTTCCTTTGACTCTTCCTTTGTTCCCTGCCGCCGCGTGGGCAGCAGCAGCCTGCATCACTTCTTCGGCTATTACAACAAGTCCAACTGGGACAGAAGCAATAGCCTGCTCGCGGCGCAGCAGACCCCCTGGATGGACATCTATCTGACGCCGCAGGTCAAGGCCACGATCGGCTATTTCGACACCCAGGACGGCGACCGCTTTCACGTCGTGGGCGAGACCGGCGCCTGGAATTTCCAGATGGGCAGTCAGCTGCAATGGCTGGACGGTGCCTCGGGCAGAAAGTTGATCTATAACGATCGCACGGGCGATATGTCCGCTCCTTACCCGGGCTTTGGCGCCGTGGTGGTGGATGTGGATACGCAAGAGCGCCGTGTTCTGCCCATGCCTGTGTACGTGGTGGCACCCAGCAGTGCCTGGGCACTGTCGGTCAACTACCGGCGTCTTTACATCACGCACGAGACCATTGGCTACAGCGAGCCGGGCCAGCCGTTTGAGTTGCCTCTGGCACCCGCCGACGACGGTATCTGGCGCATGGAGCTGGCGACAGGCGATGCCCGGCTGCTGGTCAGCTATGCGCAACTCAAGGCATTCCATCCTGTGGCGTCGATGGAAAAGGCCATTCATTGGGTGAGTCATATCGAGGTCAACCCGGCCTCCTCACGCATGCTTTTTCTGCATCGCTGGACAGAGCGTGTGAAAGATGAGACCTGCTTTCTGCACCGCCTGATCACCATGAATCCGGACGGATCCGAGATGCGCTTGCTGGAGTGCTCCGATCATCCGCTGCCGCAACTGGCCGACGACTTCGACCCCGATGCCGTAGGCACGTTTGACTATGAAAAGTCGGAGTACCAGATCTCTCACCCCCTGTGGCAGGACAACGAGCACATCATCGTCTGGGGGCCGCATGCCGGCGAGATCCACTACCACCTCTATCACGATGTCGACGAAGGCGAGGTGCAGGTGATCGGCCGCGATGTGCTGGTGGAGAACGGCCATATGACCTTCTCTCCTGTCAGCACCCGCTGGATGCTCAGTGATACCTATCCCGACGACAGCACGCACGAGCGCTTTCTGTTCCTGTTCGACATGCAGACCGGCCAGCGTCGCAATCTGGGGAGCTTTTATGCCACTCCCGAGCTGAGCAAGGAAAACCGCTGTGACCTGCACCCACGCTGGAGTCGGGATGGCAAGCAGGTCTGCATTGACTCGGTGCACGAGGGGCAGCGCCAGATGTATGTGCTGGATGTCTCGTCGATTGTGGGCGCCGCCTGAAGATTGCAAGCAGCTCTACGGTGATGAAGTTCTGGTGATCCGAGCTGCACTGTGCCTCGAGGGAGTGGAAATTCTGGCAGCCTGGTGGCTGCGTCTGCAGGAGAGATCTGAGGCGAAGAAGCCCTGGGCGTAGAGGGCTGTCCTGCAATTTTTGGTGGAACAGAGCAAGTGCGGCTGTGTTCCATGTGCTGGCGTTGCTCTCGGTGACTGCAGACTTTGTCCTCGGCGTGTACGAGTGCCCGGGCGACTGGGCTAGAATTTCTGCATCGGGAAAGCAGCCTCCCGTCCCGCAAGGGTAGACGGTGTCCCGTCCAAGAGCTGGATATTCCCTATGGAGCTTTTATGGACACCGCTTTGCCCAGGCCCACCGATCCGGTTGCGCCCACCTCTCTTGCGCTATCAGAAGCGCTGCGTTTTTGGTTGAAGCTGGGCTTCATCAGCTTTGGCGGCCCCGCAGGTCAAATAGCACTCATGCATGAGGAGCTGGTAGATCGGCGTCGATGGATTTCCGAGAAGCGATTTCTCCATGCCCTGAACTACTGCATGCTGCTGCCGGGGCCCGAGGCTCAGCAGCTTGCCACTTACCTGGGGTGGTTGCTGCACCGGACATGGGGCGGCATTCTGGCAGGGGTTCTCTTTGTCCTGCCATCGTTGTTCATCATCATGGCTCTGGCCTGGCTGTATATGGTCCATGGCGACATGCCGCTGATTGCGGGCTTCTTCTACGGCATCAAACCTGCGGTGACGGCGCTTGTGGCACAGGCCGCCTGCCGGTTGGGCTCCAGATCGCTCAAGAGCAGCTGGCACTGGGGCATTGCGGCAGCTGCCTTTCTCGCCATATTCACACTCAATATTCCGTTTCCGCTCATCGTCATCGCGGCTGCAGCCATCGGCTTCGTAGGGGGTAAATTGCATCCCGAAGCCTTTGGTGGCTCCAGCCATGAAAAAGGCAATGCGTATCGGTCACTCGGTGCTGCATTGATCGATGACGACACTCCCACTCCGCCGCATGCGCGATTTTCCTGGCGAGGATTCTGGCGGGTATCGCTGGTCTGCCTGACGCTGTGGGCCAGCGTGATGGGCGTGCTCGCCACGGCGTTTGGTCTGGAGTCTCCTTTGGTGCAAATGGGGTGGTTCTTCACCAAGGCTGCGCTGATGACCTTTGGGGGCGCATATGCGGTGCTGCCCTATGTCTACCAGGGGGCGGTGGAGCACTTCCATTGGTTGACTGCAACACAAATGATCGATGGCCTAGCTTTGGGAGAGACCACTCCAGGTCCTCTCATCATGGTGGTGTCCTTTGTGGCCTTTGTAGGTGGCTGGACCAAAGCGATCTTCGGTGCGGATTCGCTGCTGCTGGCCGGAGTCGTCGCAGCAGTGATCGCGACCTTCTTCACTTTTCTGCCGTCGTTCTTTTTCATTTTGCTGGGCGCTCCCTTCATCGAGTCCACCCACGGCAAGCTGAAGTTCACTGCGCCATTGGTCGGTATCACCGCTGCGGTGGTGGGAGTCATCCTGAATCTGGCCGTCTTCTTTGCCTACCATGTCATTTGGCCCCGAGGCTTTGCAGGGCACATGGAGTGGCCCTCGATTGCCATCGGGCTGGCAGCGGGCATCGCCTTGCTCCGCTTCAAGATCAATGTCATCTACGTCATCATCGCGGCCGGGATGATGGGGCTGCTTGTTCAATTGTGGAGATAGGCCAAGACCTCGCACTGGGCGAAGTCATGGGCGTTCAGCGACTGCCACTGGCCGGGAGCTCTGGTTAAACTTGACCTCCCGTACCATCCACCAGGCGCCAGTCTCCTTGCCACGAGCCGCGCTGGCGCCCATGCCGCATAGGTCCAGGTGATGCCTTCCGTCAAATCCGTCATCCCGCTCGAACGGGCTCCGACCCTGTTCAAGAGTGCCAAAGCCTTCGAGGTCTGGCTGAAGAAGAATCACGCTGCTTCCGGCGGACTCTGGCTCAGGATCGCCAAGCGAGGTGCCAATGAGCCCAGCGTCACCTATCCCGAGGCGGTGGAGGTTGCGCTGTGCTGGGGCTGGATCGATGGACAGAAGAAAAGCCTTGACGACCAGCACTATCTTCAGCGCTTCACGCCCAGGCGCGCGCGCAGCGTCTGGTCAAAGATCAATGTCGAGAAGGTGCAGGCTCTTATTGAAGCGGGTCGAATGCAGCCAGCGGGTCAGGCTCAGATAGATGCAGCGAAGGCTGACGGACGCTGGGAGCGGGCCTACGATGGGGCGCGTACGTCGACGGTCCCTGAAGATCTGCAAGCGGCGCTGGAGGCAGAGCCTGCAGCCAAGGCCTTTTTTGCAACCATCAATGCCTCCAATCGCTACGCGATACTGTGGCGTATCCAGACAGCCGCCAAGGCCGAGACACGTGCCAGGCGCATCGAGCAGCTGGTGGCGATGCTTGCCCGCGGTGAGACCATCCATATCTTCAAACCCCGTCCCAAGGCCTGATGGCGCAACACGCGTGCGCCCTTGTTTTGGGCATTGAGCTGCCCGTGCTCGGGCGGCGGTGGCCAAGCCTCCGAGTCATGCGCCAAGGCTGCGGCAGAGCTGACAAGAATGTCATCGCGCTGTCCCGATTTTGATGGGCTCCGATCTCTAGCATCAACACATCTTCTCCTCAGCCTGAAGCAGGCCAAGGAGTTGTGTTCCCTAGACTTTTTCTGGAGCCAACCATGTCTCAACATCGCATTTCACTGTCCCTTGCACTGGCCGGTGTGGCCACAGCCATCACACTTGCTCTTCCGGGTATGGCCTCTGCTGCCTATGAGCATCCGGCGAACAATGAGCAAGGGGTGAGCGTTCACCCGGATCATTTCGTGAGCCAGAAAACCAGGGCTCAGGTCAAAGCCGAAACCGAGGCGGCCATCAAGCAGGGTGGTCTGTCGTTTGGCGAAAGCAGTTTTCCGAGAGAGATTCCCCGCAGCGGGTCCAGCAAAACCCGCGAGCAAGTGATTCAAGAATTGCGTGACGAATCGCCATCCGAGCGAGAGGCGCGCCTGCAGTCCATCTCGGGCTAGGGAAACCTGGCGCCAGTGCCAGCAGCAAGTGCGAGTGTCTGGCTCAAGCAAACTCTCATTCAGCGGCAGAACGGATGTCTGCACATCAGGAAGTCGGTCTGCAGTCCTCGGGCATGTCCGCGCCAGTCTGGGCGACGGGGCATGAGCAGTTGCTCGTTCCTGGATAATGAAACGTGCTGGCTCAGCTCGCCGCTGCTATGAGAGTATTGGCGATGCGATGCGATGCGATGCGATGCGATGCGAGGATGAGCGGTCGCCTTGTGTGCTCGACGCTGAGAATTACTGAGCTTGTCCATCGACGGTTTTACGGCTGGAGTGGACAGGCGCCCGAACCGCCGTCATACGATGCGTTTGAGTTGAGAGCTACTGTCATGACCACACATTCCAATGGAAGAAGAGTGTTGCTGGCGGGCGCGACAGGGCTGGTCGGCAGCATGCTGCTTCAAGCCTTGCTGGCCGACGGCCAGGTCGAGCAGGTACATGCACTGAGTCGTCGGATGCTGAACATCAGCCATCCCAAGCTCCAGGTGCACATCGTCGATTTCAACCACCTTCCCGCGCTGCCTGAGGTCGATGAGGTCTATCTGGCTTTGGGAACGACCATCAAGGTGGCAGGCAGTCAGGACGCATTCCGTGCCGTCGACCTGAACGCGAATCTGGCCGTAGCCAGGGCCGCGGTGGCTGCGGGAGCCCGGCGAGTGGGTCTGGTCAGTGCCGTGGGTGCCAGCGCACGCTCTTCGACGTTCTACAACCGCGTCAAGGGCGAGTTGGAGGATGCGTTGAAGACGCTGGATCTCCTGGTGCTGGTGATCGCCCAACCATCGCTGCTTCTCGATAAACGTGATGGGCTGCAGCAGCCGCCGCGCCTTGGCGAGCGGTTTGCAATTCCAATCGCCAGGCTGTTGGCTCCGCTGCTCCCCGGCAAGTACCGACCAGTCCATGCGCGGGCAGTCGCTTTGGCGCTGTTGCATACCGTACCGGTGGCACTGGGGCTGGTCGTTCTGGCTTCGGACGAGATGGCTCGCCTGGAGGCCGGCCGCTGAAGTCGACGGCATGATGGAAATAGAACTCTGACTGCTGATCCTTCGGTTCGGTAAAAAAGAGAACACGGCCAGGTTTTTTTCATGAATCGCAATGAAAGCCTTGGACGCATGTCCGCATTCGTCATTGTTGAAGCGATGAATGAAAGTGGCGTCAACACCCTAGCTTCAAAGCTGGTTCGCTATTTTCAGTCCTGATTGAATACCCGGCGATATTATTCGGCTGCATCTTCATCGGTATTTATGGGAGAGCAAGCTGCTCGGCAGTTTTATTTTCAGCATCAGCTTCTGGTGTGCAGCATGAACTGGCCGGCTCGGTTTCTGTTGCTCAGGTTTGCAGTGCCCATCTGCTGCGAGGCATCTGCAGTTGCAGCGTCACGTCTTGCGGCGCGAGCGGCAGACTGGATGAGCATTTGAGAAAGAGCTTTGTATTCGTATTTTCTTTGAGCTGATGCTGATTTAAATCAATGAAATCAAGTTAAGAGTTGTTTCCACTGGGAATGGTTAACTTTATTCTACAGTCGTTCATGACTATTTCATCGAATTGCCTGCAGTCCGTTTGTCATTTGGAGATTTCCATTTAAATATATTCAATAGTGAATGCAGATAAGTATTATTTCACCGATAAAGGAGTAATTGATGATCAAGGAAGTTAGCGGCGATATTCTCTTGAGCAATGCAGATTTGCTGGGACACGGTATCTCGGCGTTCGATCCCTTTGACAGCGGCCTGGCTCTGGCCTTGCGTGAGCGCTGGCCCTCTCTGGTGAAGGATTACCGTCACGACACGCGCAACAAGTCCATTGTTCCCGGCGATGTCTGGGGCTGGACGGGCGTGCAGGAAGGTGGTGGTGTGCGCAAGATCATCAATCTAGTCACACAGAACACGATGGGGCAGGGGCCTGGCGCCAAGCCCGGCAAAGCGAACGTGGAAAACGTGCGCCGCGCACTGCAGAACCTGTCGAGATATATCAAGGAAGAGAAGATCCGAAGCGTTGCATTGCCCCGTCTTGCAACCGGTGTGGGTGGCTTGGAATGGGAGGATGTGAAACCTCTGATTTCTCAGTACCTTGGTGAGGCAGGCATCCCGGTGATCATTTATTCGACTTATCGCAAGGGAGAGAAGGCCGACGAGGGTCTTTGATCGGCAATATCGACCTCGCAGTGCAAGGCAGCTTTTAAGCTGCCTTTTTGTGCCCGGCATTGCGCTGCTATTGCACGCCTGTGTCGCTTGCGCTGTCTGCGCCTTCTCTAGGCTAGGCGGGGGACGGAACGATTCGGCGAGCATACCGGCACACAATTTCTCAAGCCCTGGACCAGTCAGCCACCGACTGCTGTGGGGCATGAGGGTCGATGGAATGCATTGGAGTGGCTGATCATTGTCTTGGCGTATCGCCATGCCTTGAGCGGCAAACCGGACGGCTCAAGCGGATGTCCGTCTGCGAGCTTGCGGCACAAAACGAGATCAGTGCCCTCACTCCTGGCAATAGCCGGTAAGAGCAATCTGTTGTCGCGCATCGCTGCGGCAACGCCTGCCAGGCATTGGCGATGTCGGTCACGTTCTATGGGAGCGAAACCCTGCCGTTGCAGGAACGTTTGAGACCTTCAAGAACTCTGGCAGAGCATGAAGCATGCGAGGTTTCAAGCTCATCGGGCGGCCTATGCGGCACAGCTTTTTGTCTCTTGAAGATCGCTGGAAGAACAGGCGCTCAGGGGGCGTGGGCTATGGTGTTCGGATACCACTCCGAAATGGTCATTGCTGCATGTGCATGGGCCAATCGCCAGTGATCCTTTGGAGTGCTGTCGGGCCGATCGGGTAATTCAATATGCCGGTCGGCCGCCCTGATCGCAAACCAGAGCCCGCTGCCCCAGCCGTTGTTGAGCGGTGGCTTATGAAGTGCTGGTGAAGTAATCACAATCACCCTCTTGTTTGTCGCACGTGCGTAGCCGATCTCGACCATGGTGCCATAGGCTTCGAGGTCTTCGAGATAGGCCACAACGACATCGGCCCGTGAGATGCCTTGCAGAGCTCCACGGTATGCGGCATTCTGAGCTCTATCGGGCGAGGATGAGCTGACGCCATTCAGGTATCCGTGGTCGATGCCCTGGGCTTTCCACGGACCTGAATACATGAACCTCGTACGCGTTCCGTGAAAGACCATTTCTTGCGGCGGAGCAATCAGCACGTCGGTTTCCGAGCTTTCAGTTCCCAGATTTCCGCGAGCACTGGATCTGGAAACGTCGAAGATTCGCCAGCAAGAGAAATGGCTGTCTGGCTTTTGATTGTCTTCAGGCCCTCCCATTTTGCCTGCCATGTAGATGACGGGAAGCGCGAGGTTCGCTTGACGATTTGCTTTGCTGCCTTGCAGCCAGTTTTCGACATCAACCTCGAACCAGCCAATGCTTCTGTTGCTCATCGGCGTGGGATGAGGAAACTTGTCCTGCCGCAAAAGCTTGTAGAGCGTTGACTTGGAAAGCGCTGTCCGTGCCAGAACCTCATCCATGGGAATGACATGCTTGGTGGAACGTAACGTGCTTTTCCTTGGCATATGGTCTCTCTAGCTCGGACGTCGGGTGAATGAAGCGCAGTTGATCGATGCAATAAGTATTGATTTTCGATAGTCGTGTTCAATGTAGGTGAGACTCTAACATTGCTGTGAAATACGAACGATTTTTATTTCAAGAGTTTCGCTTGACCACCTCTCGTCCTTGACGTCCTTGCCACACCTGACGCTTCGTGCAGTACCAATTTCGACCCCATCGGTCGAGCTCGGGTTCCTCCGGCATGGACTGGAAGAGCACACCAGCCGAGTTGTCGGATTGTTTGGCGAGCTGCATGAGAGGGAGCCAAGTCAAATGTGCTTCCACCGAACAGCAGGGAGGGCGCTGGGTAGCGAGAGCCGGCGCAGGCAAACGCCAAAGATCGGGCGAATCTGGGCATGCGCGCCTATCGGCCCGTGATGACTGGAATGCATGGGCAAATGAAATATGCCCCGAGATGTGCCCTAGGAAGTCCTCGGATTGAGGTACTGTTCTACGGGCTTCGGCGTACTTTCAATTGAAGTCTGCGGAGGGAAAAAAGAAAAAGGCCGGAAGGTTATGCACCTTCGCGGCCTTGAATTTGGTCCCCCCGACAGGAATCGAACCTGTATCTGTCGCTTAGGAGGCGACCGTTCTATCCATTGAACTACGGGGAGGGACGCTGGATTCTACCTGCGTTACCAGCTTGCTGATTTCAACCGACGTATTTATGCCGGCTCTGTGCGGTTGACTTCGACAGAGACGTGGGTGAGTTCTTCGTGTACCGACAGCAGCTGGCGAATGTAGTCGGGGGTGACGGTGGCAGCGCCCTCGACTGCGATGATGCAGGCATAGTGATTCTTGCCCACGCGCCAGACATGAAGGTCAGTGATGTTGACGGGCTGCGGGCCTTGCGCGATGGCATCACGTACCTCTTGCACGACGGGGGCATCCATTTCGGCATCGAGCAGTACGCGGCTGCTATCGCGCAGCAGACTGAAGGCCCACGCAGCGACCATCACGGAGCCGACCAGGCCCATGACCGAATCCAGCCAGGCCAGCCCCAGCATCATGCCGCCCAGCAGGGCTGCGATAGCCATGACTGATGTGGCCGCGTCGGCAATCACATGCAGATAGGCCGAGCGCAGGTTCAGGTCGCCATGCGCATGGTCGTGTTCATGGTGATGATCGTGGTGGGACTCATGGCTGTGGCCGTGGTGATGGTGATGGCCATCCTTGAGCAGCCAGGCACAAGCCAGATTGACCAGCAGGCCAAGAGTTGCCACGCCTATGGCCTGCTGGTATTGAATGGCGGCCGGAGACAGCAGGCGCTGTATGGATTCAAAAGCCATCAGGGCGGCAACCAGCAGCAGGCAGATGGCGCTGGTGTATCCCGCCAGGATTTCTATCTTCCAGGTGCCGAAACTGAAGCTCCTGTCATTGGCCAGCTTGCGCGCCGCGGCATAGGCGCTGACGGACAGGCCTAGTGCCAGAGCGTGTGAACTCATATGCCAGCCATCGGCCAGCAGGGCCATGGAGTTGAGGTAATAGCCGGCGGTGATTTCCAGCACCATCATGGCCAGCGTCAGCAGCATCGCCAGCTTGGCATTTTTTTCGCCCAGCGGATTGCCCTGGTCAAAGCTGTGGGAGTGTTGCCGGGATAAGGGGGAGTCGGTGCATGAGGTCATGATTGGCTTGTTTTCATATACTCTACCCCAGTATATTTTCCATGCCGGCATGAGAACTACAATTCCTGCATATGTCGCATACCGTTTCGAATCAAAAACCGTTGCTCGCGCGCATCCGCCGCATCAAGGGGCAGACGCAGGCTCTGGAGCGGGCTCTGGAAGAGGGGCAGGACTGTGCCGTGGTGCTGCAGCAGTTGGCAGCCGTGCGCGGGGCCGTCAACGGCTTGATGCTGGAGTTGCTCGAAGGCCATGTGCGCGAGCATCTGGGCGCCGAGGCCGCGATGCCCGAGCAGCGTGAACAGGACCTGGAACTGGTCGTGAAGGTGCTGCGTTCCTACGTCAAATAGGGCCGGGCTGCAGGCGTGGGCGGCCTGCATGGATGAAGCGGTGGATCAGGATTGCACCAGCGCCGCCAGATCATTGACGAATGGCTGCACGCCAGGATGGCCGTGCAGCCATTGCCTGCCCAGAAATTCTTCAATCGACTGCTGCTGCAGCCCGAGGCCGGGCCGGCGGGCCGATGCGGCCTGCAGCAGGTCATGAGCACGGTTCATGACCTGCTCGCTGTCTGCGGCCGCGGGCTCGCCCAGTTCCTGCATCCATTCCTGCTGGATGCGAAGTATGAGCTTGCCAGCGGCTTGCTCCAGCGCGGTGCGGCTGCTTGGCACTTCAGAATTGATAGCTTCTATCGCTTACCAGTAAAGAGTTGGAGGCATATTTCACGCTTAATCCTTGCGAACGGTATAGACGATGTCCATGGCGCTGGTCATGCCGGTCTGAGCGCGCAAGGTGACGCTGCGAGACAGGTCGTAGAAGATGTAGATGATGCCCATGGCTCCCGACAGGCTTTGCTCATAGGTCAGATAGAGCTTGTCCGAGATGCGCTTGCCCATGGTCAGCGCAGCGCCCGCTGCATCAGTGCCATCCCCGCCGCCTTTGAAGCCGACTTCATCGAGCCCCAGGCTGCCCGCAATCTTGCCGCTGGAGCTGTTGCCGCCAGCCAGCAAGGCCATGGCGGCCTGCTGAAGCAGGGCGCTGCTGGCCCCGCCGGAGGCAGGGTCACGGCCCATGACTACCCAGGAGAGTTTTTCCGCGTCGGGCAGGGCCGGGTCCGAGTACAGCAGCACGCGTGGCGCGCTGGCTGTGCCCAGCACCTGCACACCGGCCTTGACGGCAATATTCGGGCGCAGCGCCAGTATGTCCAGCGAGGGGTTGTTGTAGGGGCCGTTGAAGCGGATCAGCCCGGTTTCCACATTCAGCGACTGTCCCCAGGCGCGGTAGCGGCCTTCCTCGGTACGGATTTCTCCGGTCACGCTGGGCGGGCCGCCGATGTAGCTGGCACCTCGCACTTCAAGCTGGCCCAGCAGTCGCGTGGTGATGCCAAAGCCCTGCAGTGCAAAGTCACGTCCCATGTCGAGCTTGACGAGAATGTCTGGCACCTTGCGCGGCGTGGCGCGGGCCTGCTCCTTGCGGGCCTGTTGTTCGCTACGCCGGCGATCCTCCTCTTCGGCCTTGCGCGATGCCGCCGAGCGCACCACCACATCCTTGTCCAGCGATGGCGCGGATTCTTCGGGCAGGATGATGGAGGCTCTGTCGACCGTCAGGTCGCCACGCAGCGTGAACTGGCCTTGCTCCAGCCGGGCCTGCAGATCGCCGGAGACGCTGACCTGACGGTCGGCGCGCACCAGGACTTGCAGCTTGCTGGCCTTGGCCTGCAGATTCATGCTCAGGCCCGATTCGGCCCCCGTACCCGGTGGTGTGAACTGGACATAGCCCGAGCCGTTCAGCTGGCCGCCGTCTTCGGGAGCTCGGGTCAGATTGCCGCTATAGCCCAAAATGCGCGCCTGGCTGCCCTTGCCGCCCTTGAGGCGCAGTTCGGTGATGTCCAGTCTGGTGCCTTGCAGCTTGGCGCGCAGAATGCCGTCGCGCAGGTCCACGCCATCGAGCAAGGACACGATGTTGAGCCCATCGGCCTTGATATCGCCCTGCCACTTGGGGTCCTGCAAGGTGCCGCTGATGCTGGCATCCGCAGCCAAGCTGCCCTGAATGCGCCAGCCTGGTGGCGCAAACAAGGACCACAGCCCCATGTCGGGCATGTTGGCGTGCAGCTGACCGGACAGAGGCGCTGTGGCGGGTAGCGTCCAGCCGTCTTGCTGGTAGCTGAGCTGGGTGCGCAGGTCGGCACTGAGCTTGCCTGCGCGCTCGCTGTCCCAAAGCAGTTTGGCGTTGACCTGGCTGCCCTGGGCCTGCACGTTGAGGCGCATGTCCTTGATGCGCGAGCGCATGCCTGCGCCGCCGATCTGGCGCGTGCGCGTGCCGCCGGCGCGTGTGGCAGTGGGGCCGGTGGTCTGGATGACGGTGGTGCTGGAGCCATCGTCCACCGCCAGCCGCAGATCGCCTGTGGCGCGCTCGACCGTGAGATCGGCCTTGAGATCCTTGCCCAGGGTGTCCAGGTTCCAGCGCGCGTTGAAGCTCAGGTCGCCGGAAATCCCAGCGGCTTCCAGTGGCGGATCGTCATCGCCCAGGCTGAAGGCATCGACCCAGGCCAGTGGAATTCCAAGTGCCTGCCCTGCGCTGCGCACACCCCATTGGCCGCTGCCGCTACGGGTGACGGAGCTCGCCTCCCATGTCAGCTGGGCGGGAGGCAGTGGCTCGCTGCTGGTACGCCTGAGGTCCAGTTTCGGAGGCGTGATCTGCAGCTTGCCGGCGCTGAGTTGGTAGACGGTGCTGAGTACCGTGCTGCCGCTGGTGCGCTGCTGGATCTGGACGGGGGCACCGGGCTGAAGCTGCACGACCCAGGGGCCGGGCTTGCTCTTGTCGGGGGTGAGCTGGGCCTGCAGCTTTTCCAGGCTGGCCTGCCAGTCCAGCGGGGCCATGCCCTTGCCGCTGGCCAGGCCGGCCTGCAAAGCGGTGTCGAGCTGAATGCTCTTGCCGGCTTGCTGGGCCTGCGCGGTCAGGCCGACCTTGGCATTTTCGGGGCTGCCGTCAATGCTCAGTGCCAGCGCAGGCAGGACGGTGCTCTGCTCGGCTGCGGTGCCGACGGGCAGATAGCGGATTTTCTCGGCGCGCAGCTTGGCCTGAATCTGCAAGTCGCTGGCGGGAGTGGCCGCACCATGGGCGGCGCTCAGGCGCTTGAGCAGATTTTCCCAACCGCCCTTCAGGGCCAGTTGCAAATCTGCGCTGCCATCAAGCTGCGCACCGCCCAGCGGGTCCTTGACGCCCGGCAGCTTGCGCAGCCATTGCGTGAGCGTGCTCATGGAGCCGAGCTGCAGCTGGCTTTGGACAGCGCCGCTGGCCGGGCCCATCTGCCCTTCGATGCTCAGTTGCGCACCGGGAGCGACGACCTTGAGCCTGGCCTTGGCCTGCTGGGTTTCGGTATTGAACTCCACGGACCTGGCATCGACGCTGGCCTGCAGGGCTTGCAGCTGCAGCTTTTCCAGCTGCAACTGCGGGGCCTGCCACTGGCCGCTGGCAGCCAGGGTCTGAATGCGCAGCGCCCGGCTGTCGCGCTTGCTGCCTGCCGCCTGCAGGTTGGCGTCAAACACTATCTTGCTGGCTGCTGGATCGCTGCTGTCGACATCGGCCTGCACGGCCCTGGCACTGATCCGGCCCTGCAAGGGCGAGGCTTCCAGAGTGCTGTAGAGATCGGCCGGGTTGAGCTGTTCCACCGTGGCCAGGCCTTCGAACAACCGGGTGCTCGGAGTGAACTGACCGCCGAGTGCGATATGGCCCTTGCCAATCTGGATACGGGAGTCGCCAACCTGCCATTGCTGACCATCGAAATCGATTCGGGCTGTCAGCTCGGTCACGGGCAGGCGCTGCCTGTCCCAGGGGCCGGGCAGTGCGTTGCTGAAACGGGTGTTGAGCAGCCAGGGCTGCGCTTCCAGGTTCGCAGCTGTGGGAACGGTCTCGTCTGGGCCAGCCTGCAACTGGCCGGTCAACAGGGTGCGTGGCCCTTGAGGCCAGAAAGCCGAGACATCTAGATTCTGGAGCCGGACCTTGGCTGCCAGTAGCGGCTGGCTGCGCCAGGGCATGATGCTGGCCTCCACATCGGCCTGCATGGGGCTTGCCGCTGCCGTTGCTGCTTCGGGCGCCCCCCCGCTCCTGTCTTGCTTCGGCTTGGTTGCCTGCGGGTCTTGAGCTCCCGGGTCGGGGGCCGATGCTTCAGCGCTGGCATTGGCCTTGATCGCTAGTCTGGCCGCGTCGGTGGCCAGCGTGCCTTCGACCATCACCTTGGCCTGCACGGCAATGGTGCTGAGAGCGTCAGCGCTTTTGTCCAGCGGATTGGGCACTTGCACATCGCCTGTTGCTTCGGCCTGCAAGGCCATGGGGGCCGCCCCTTGCAGCTTCAGCTGGGCCTGGTAGGCGCCCTGGGCAAAACGCAGGCTGCTGACCTTGAGTTCATGGTCTGTGCCCGTGTATTCATAGCGACCGCGGAGGTCCTGAACCACGGCTTCAGGCGGGCCTTGCCAGATGATCTGATCGATCCTGAAGGGCAGCTCTATCTTCACCGGCAGGGTCAGCGACTGCAGTGGTTCGCTGGCGGGTTTGTCGGGGTCGGGGGTGCTGGCAATGCGCAACTCGGCGATATGGACTTCGCCCAGCTTGAGCGTACGGGACAGCAGCAAAGGTCTGAACTGCCAGCCGATCTGTGCTTCATTGACCTCGACCTGCATGGTCGGGCTTTGCCATTTCAGCCAGCCGATACGGCCGCCGTTCTTGACGCTGCCCGTGACCTCCTTGGCCACCAGGCTCTGGTCGGCGGGCAGCCAGCCCGCCACGCGCTGCAGCGTCTGGTTGAGGGAGTCATCCCTGCCAATCCACCACAGCAGGCTGCCAAGTGCCAGTGCCAGCGTGAGCAGGACAGCCGCAACCGCCCAGCCCAGTGCTCGCAACCAGCGGCGCCGTCTGGGGGTTGGGGAGGAGGTCTTGCCACTGGGGGTTGTGTCTTGTTCTGCCATGCTTAAAACGTGAAGCCCAGGCGCAGGTGCAGGCGCAGTTGCTGCTCCTGAGCGCCCCAGGCGAGATCTGCTTGAATCGGACCGACCGGGCTTTTCCAGCGGATGCCGGTGCCAAAGCCGACGCGGGTGTAGAGCCGGTTGATATCGTCGCCGACCGTACCTGCATCGATAAAGACGGCGTGCTCGAAGTCCTGCGTATTGCCCTTGATGGTGATGGGCCGCTGCCACTCCACACTGCCCATGGCCAGATAGCGGCCGGCAATCACGCGGCCGTTGTCGGTGCGTGCGCCAATCGATTGATAGCCATAGCCGCGCACCGTGTTGTCGCCACCAGTGAGGAACATGATGGTGGTGGGCAGATCCACATCTTTCTTGGCCATGACGGCGCCCACTCCGGCCTTGATCTGCAGACGGCTGCGGCGCCTGGTTTCCTCGTCTCGCTCGCCCAGCGGTATCAGGCTGAGCCAGCGGCCCGTGAGGCGCCCGAACGGCGAGCGCTGCGGCGTCAGCGTGGTGCCTGCACCGGCTTCCAGGGCCAGACCAAAGCCCGAGGTCGGCAGCAGATTGTTGTCGAAATAGCGGGCCGTCCAGCCATAGTTGGCCAGCAACGAGGAGGCACCGGGCGGAGCGCCTGCACCCTGGGTCTTGGCATAGTCGTACTGCAGGTACATATTGCGTTCTATGCGGTCTTCGGCCTTGGAGCGGCCAAAGCGCATCTGCGCACTGTTGGTGTAGAAGTCGCCCGCAGGTGCGCGCTCGAGCTTGCCGCTGGCAAACCAGCGCCAGAGATCCTCGCCGGGAAGGCCGACCAGCTGGGTGGAGATCAGCGGGTTCTTCCTGTCCAGCTGCAGCTTGCTGACGGCACGCCAGTTCAGACCGGGCACCTTGTTGTAAGTGTGGTCGATGGACAGGCGCGGTCCGGTATCCGTGCTCAGGCCCACACCGAACACCCATTTCTGCAGCTTGGCTTCGCGCACCTTGGCAATCACGGGCGAGGTGATGGCTGCGCCCTGGCTCTTGCGCTGCTCGTCACGTTCAGCCTCGGTGGTGGCCTGTTGCGGGGAGTCGGCCAGAGAAAGAAATACCGAATCGTAATAGCCGCTGCTGACCAGGCGCTGCTGGGCATCGAGCATGCTTTGCAGATCGTATTCCTGGCCCTCGGGCAGGCGCGCGATGCGGGCCGTGCGCACCGGGTCGTAGCGCTCGGCGCCATCAATCTGCAGCGGACCGAAGGTATAGGCAGGGCCGGGGGCATAACTCACGCTGACCTGTGCCTTGTTGGTGTCGGCATCCACATCGGCCAGACTGGTATCTATGCGTGCCAGCGGGTAGCGGCGCTTTTGCAGCTCCTTGAGACCACCGCTCTTGGCGCTGCTCCAGGCCGATTGCGAGAATTGCTCGCCAGCCTGCAGCGGCCAGGTTTCCTCGATCTGCAGGCGCTGCGAGGTTCCCAGCTCGTCGCTGGCATTGACGCCGGTAAAACGCACCTCGGATTTTTCAATGATGGTGGGCGGGCCTGGGTCGACCTTGACCACCACTTTGCGTGGTGCCTCTTCCTCGGGGGTATCGGTCAGCTCGACAGTCACTGTGGGGCTGAAATAGCCCAGGGTGCCGATCAGCTCGCGCACATTGGCATCGGTTGCACCCAGCAAGCGTGTCAGCTCGCGGCGCTGCAGATCGGGCTGGTGGCGAAAACGCTTGAGTTCCAGATGCTGCTCCAGCAGCGTGCGGATCTGCTTGGGGGCATCGACTTCCAGTGTGAAGGCCGGCGGGCCGCTGGTATCGATACCCATGGCTTCGGCTTCTTTGTCTTTGGGGGCAAGCAGGCTGCAGCCGCTGAGGAGCAAGGCGGCTCCCAAAAGCAAAGCCGGCCTCAAGGCCGGCTTTTTCAAGGGCAAGGTCTGGGGCATGGCCCTATTTTGACAGCATGCGCATGGCGTCTTCCAAGCCTTTGAGCGACAAAGGGTACATGCGGTCACCCATCAACTGCTGGATGATGCTGATGCTCTGGCGGTACTGCCATACGCCCTGGGGCTCCGGATTGATCCAGGCAAAGTGCGGGAAGGCATTCGTCAGGCGCTGCAGCCATTCGGCACCGGGCTCCTCGTTCATGTACTCGACCGAGCCGCCGGGCTGAAGGATTTCGTAGGGGCTCATGGTCGCATCGCCGACAAAGATCAGCTTGTAGTCCTTGTTGTACTTGCGAATGATGTCCCAGGTCGGAAACTTCTCGGCAAAGCGGCGGCGGTTGTTTTTCCACATGAAGTCGTAGACACAGTTGTGGAAGTAATAGAACTCCAGATGCTTGAGTTCGCTCTTCACGGCCGAGAAAAGCTCCTCCACACGCTGGATATGCTCGTCCATGGTGCCGCCCACGTCCATGAGCAGCAGCACTTTCACATTGTTGTGCCGCTCGGGAATCATCTTGATGTCGAGATAGCCCGCATTGGCTGCCGTGGAACGGATGGTGTCCGGCAGATCCAGCTCCAGCTCGCTGCCCTGGCGCGCAAACTTGCGCAGACGGCGTAGCGCGACCTTGATATTGCGCGTGCCCAGTTCCTGGGTGTCGTCATAGTCGCGGTAGGCGCGCTGCTCCCAGACCTTGACGGCACTCTTGTTGCGGCCCGGCCCGCCAATGCGTATGCCTGCCGGGTTGTAGCCGCCATGGCCGAAGGGGCTGGTACCGCCTGTCCCGATCCATTTGTTGCCGCCCTCGTGGCGCTCCTTCTGCTCTTCCAGGCGCTTCTTGAGCGTTTCCATCAGCTCGTCCCAGCCCATGGCTTCGATCTTGGCCTTGTCCTCGGGGCTGAGTTCGCGCTCCAGCAGCTTTTGCAGCCAGTCCTGCGGAATTTCCTTGGTCAGGTCGGCCAGCATCTCCACGCCCTTGAAATAGGCGGAAAAAGCGCGGTCGTACTTGTCGTAGTGCTTCTCGTCCTTGACCAGAATGGTTCGGCCCAGGTGGTAGAAGTCGTCCAGGCTCCAGCGATCCTCGCTCTTGGGGCCGATCAGGCCTGCGTCCAGCGCTTCCAGCAGGGCCAGAAACTCCTTGACCGACACAGGCAGCTTGGCTGCACGCAGGGTATAGAAAAAATCGATCAGCATGAAAAATGCCTCCAGCGCTTATGCAGCGGGTGCATGTTGCTCCAGAAGATACAGCAGTTGTGCACGGGCTTCAGGCCACTCGCCACTGCGCATGCTGTACATCACGGTGTCGCGAATCGTGCCGTCGCGGCGCAGCGCATGGCCGCGGATCACACCATCTTTCTTGGCACCCAGGCGCTCGATGGCGCGCTGGCTGGCGAAGTTGAAATTGTCCGTGCGCCAGCCCACCACATGGCACCCCAGCGTACCGAAGGCATGGGCCAGCAGCAGCAGCTTGGCCGAGGTGTTCACGTGAGTGCGCTGCACGCTTTTGGCATACCAGGTGTAGCCAATCTCCACGCGGCGAATGGCGGGAACAATGTCGTGATAGCTGGTCGTGCCCAGCACCTTGCCGCTGGCATCGTCGAGAACGGCGAATGCAAAGCGGTGGCCCTGGTCACGGCCCAGCAGCGCGGCCTCGATATAGCTGCGCACCTCGCCAGGCTCGGGCACGGAAGTCACGCGAATCTTCCACAGCTCTCCATCGGCAGCGGCTGCGGCCAGACCCGCCTCATGGCTCAGGGCCAGCGGCTCCAGCCGCACGCCGCGGTCGCGCAGGGTCACGGTTTCTACAAAAGTCATGGCTTGCTCACTCAAAGAGATTTGCGCTTGCTGCGCCAGAATCGGGCCAACTTGAGACCGAGGCCGCCGCCGAGGCCCACCATGGCGATGGCGGCAATGCTGCCGGCGCCATAACCCTGGGCGAACAGATCAAGGCCCAGTACATGGGACAGGCCCCAGCCCAGCAGGGCGCCGCCCACAAAGCCGACGGCGTCGGAGCCGCCTTCCAGTAGCAGTTGTTGTGCGGTGCTCATGGGCTGTGTCTCCTCGGCTTTTGATGTCGGCTCAGCGATTGCGCTGGTTCATGAAGACCAGCTTTTCGAACAGGCTCATGTCCTGTTCGTTCTTGAGCAGTGCACCCACCAGGGGTGGCACGCTGACCTTGCCTTCCTCGGACTGCAGGGCCGATGCGGGAATCTCCTCGGCGACCAGCAGCTTGAGCCAGTCGATCAGCTCGCTGGTCGAAGGCTTTTTCTTGAGGCCGGGCAGATTGCGCACATCGTAGAAGACCTTCATCGCGGCACTCAGCAGCTCACCCTGCAGCTTGGGGAAATGCACGGCCACGATCTGGCGCATGGTGTCGGCATCGGGGAACTTGATGTAGTGGAAAAAGCAGCGGCGCAAGAACGCGTCGGGCAGTTCCTTTTCGTTGTTCGAGGTGATAAAGACCAGCGGGCGGTGCTTGGCGCGGATCATCTCGTGGGTCTCGTAGCAATAGAACTCCATGCGATCGATTTCGCGCAGCAAGTCGTTGGGGAACTCGATGTCGGCCTTGTCTATTTCGTCGATCAGCAGGGCCACGGGGCGCTCCGCCGTGAAAGCCTGCCAGAGCACGCCCTTGACGATGTAGTTGTGAATGTCCTTGACGCGCTCGTCACCCAGTTGCGAATCGCGCAGGCGGCTCACGGCGTCGTACTCATACAGGCCTTGCTGGGCCTTGGTGGTGGACTTGATGTGCCACTGCAGCAGCGGCATGTCCAGCGCCTGCGCGACCTCCTCGGCCAGCATGGTCTTGCCCGTGCCGGGCTCGCCCTTGATGAGCAGAGGGCGCTGCAGGGTAGCGGCAGCGTTGACGGCCAGCATCAGATCTTGCGTGGCCACGTATTTGTCGGAACCTTGAAACTTCATGGGCGGTATCAGCGTAAGTATTGATAAGCGTGCGAAATTCTCACTGCCATAATCGTTTGCACTGCAGCAAGGCATTTGAGCACCCGTCTGAACTCTTGAAGGATTGTGCGCGCAAAATGATAAAAACTTGGACCACGGTATTGGCAGTAGTTGTCGCATCAGTGACCGGCGCGGCAAGCGCCCAGGCTGTCAAGGGCGATGCAAAGGCTGGCGCAGGCAAGATCGCCATGTGCATAGGCTGTCATGGCATCACCGGTTATCAGGCCAGCTTCCCTGAGGTATACAAAGTACCCATGATCGGTGGGCAGAACGAGGCCTATATCGTCTCGGCCCTGAACGCCTATAAGAAAGGCGAACGCAAACACCCCACCATGCGCGGCATTGCCGACTCGCTGAGCGAGCAGGACATGGCTGATGTGGCTGCCTACTATGCGGGGCATGCCAAGGCCAAGGACGGCAAGCCCAAGGAAGCGAACCCGGCCGTCACGGCGCTGCTGCAAAAAGGCGCCTGCTTCTCCTGCCATGGCGAAGGCTTTTCCAAGCCCATCGATCCGTCCTATCCCAAGGTGGCAGGGCAGTATTCGGACTATGTGTTCCGGGCCCTGCAGGCCTACAGGACCGAGGGCAATCCCATCATCGGGCGCAGCAATGGCGTGATGGCCGGCATTGCCAAACAGTTCAAGAACGACGAGTTGCAGCAGCTGGCCCGATACATAGGCAGTCTGGATAGCGAGATGCAGGTGGTGGTGCAGCCGCATTTCCGTCTGGGCCAGAAATAAACCAGCTTCGGCAAACACAAAGCCCGCCAAGGCGGGCTTTGTGTTTTTCAGAGGGCGCCTCAGAGGTTGCTTTTGAAACTGCCGTCGGTGGTGGCCAGACGCTGCACTCCGGCAACATAGGCCTCGCCATCGGGCGGGCGTCCCGAGCGCTGGCTTTCCCAGAGCATCTGGCCCAGGCATTCCATGGCGGCGTGATGGGCGTCATGCAGGTCACGCTTTCTGGTTAGCAGTTCCACGGCCTGGCGTATGCCGCGGGGCGAGTCGACGCTGCACTGCTCGCTGATGGACAGATGCATGGACAGGTGCAGAAACGGGTTGGTGCGCTCAGTCTCCGCATCGTAGTTGCGCGCCACGGCAACATCCACGTCGGAGAGCTCGTCGAAGTACTCGGGGTGCTCGTCTATCCACAGGCTGGCCAGCGTTTCGATGGCCTCCATGGGCGCGCCGCTGATCATCTTGGCGCGCACACCGCAAAAAAATCGCCGTACGTCGGCTTGGCTGGGGTTGAACATGATGGCGCGCAGCGTATCACGGCTGCCGGGCATCAGTTGGACTGTGGTCTTGCTCGCTGGCCAGGGGCGTATCGGGTACATCTGCGTTGTCGGCCAGCAGATCGGCACGCTCCTTGGCCATCTGCTCCACCAGTTGCTGGCGGCCCTGCTTGGCCACTGCAATCAGCTGGTTCTTGTCCTTGTAGTGTGGGTACATGCGCTCGGCCAGCGCCAGATTGTGCTCCCTGAATCGTGCCGTGATGCGTTTGGCTTCGGCCGGACTCTGACCCAGCAGCTCCAGCACCGACTGGGCCGAGATAAGGCTGGATTCGAAGACTTCGCGCTGGGCATGCTCGACTCCGAGATCGCGCAGGCGGAACCAGTGATCCAGGTCTCGGGTACGGGCCACGATCTCGAGGTTGGGGAAATGCTTGCGCACCTGACTGGCTATCTTGAGGGACTGCTCGGTGGTGTCGACGGCAATCACCAGTACATGGGCCTGGGCCGCACCGGCGATGCGCAGCAGGTCCATGCGTGTGGCATCGCCGTAGAACACGCGGTGGCCGTAGATCTGCGCAGCCTCCAGCATTTCCACGCTATGGTCCAGGATGGTCGGGCGTATGCCCTGGGCCAGCAACACGCGGGCCACGATCTGGCCGTAGCGGCCGAAGCCGGCGATGATGATGGGCGATTCCTGAGGCTCGGAGATCTCTTTGGCCTTGTCGGAGCCGCATTCTTCATCCTTGATGGTGGAAAAGCGGCGCAGCAGCAGTTTGTCCAGCAGCACCAGCAGCAGCGGGCCCAGCAGCATCGACAGAGCCACGGCCGCGACCAGCATGGAAGAGACGCTGTGGCGGAATACCTTGTACTGCGCGGCTGTCTGGAACACCACAAAGGCGAATTCCCCGCCTTGCGCCAGCATCAGCGTGAACACCGGGCGTTCGCGCCAGGGAATCTGCATGAATCTGGCCAGACCGAAGATCATCACTGCCTTCAGCGCAATAAAGCCTGTCACCATGGCGGCCATGGTCCAGGGGGACTGGAGGATGACGCCAAAGTCGATGCTCATGCCCACAGCCATGAAAAACAGGCCCAGCAGCAGGCCTTTGAACGGCTCGATATTGGTTTCCAGCTCGCTGCGGTATTCGCTGTCGGCCAGCAGCACGCCGGCCAGGAAGGCGCCCAGCGCCATGGACAGGCCCACCTGCGTCATCAGCATGGCAATGCCCACGACCAGCAGCAGGGAGGTGGCGGTGAAGATCTCGGGGGTCTTGCTGCGCGCAATCCAGCGCAGCAGCGGTTGCAGCAGCAATCGGCCACCGATGATGACGGCGCCAATCGTGCCCACGGTCTTCAGAATGGCCAGCCAGACCTGGCTGTCGCCGTGGCTGGCATGGGCGGCCTTGTAAGCGCCCAGAATCGGAATCAGCGCCAGGATGGGGATGGCCGCCACGTCCTGGAACAGTAGGATGGAGAAGGCGGCCTGTCCGCTGGGAGTGCGCATCAGATTGCGCTCGGCCATGATCTGCAGGCAGACGGCAGTGGATGACAGTGCCAGGCCCATGCCTGCGATCAGGCTGACGCGCCAGGACAGACCGAAGGCCCAGGCGGCCAGGAACAGAATGCCGGTGCAGACCACCATCTGGGCCATGCCCCAGCCGAAGATGGGGCGCCGCAGCTCCCAAAGGCGCTTGGGCTGCAGCTCAAGTCCGATCACGAACAGCATCAGCACCACGCCAAACTCGGCAAAGTGCAGGATGTCGTCCACATTGCGGACCAGGCCAAAGCCCCAGGGTCCCATGGCAATGCCGGCGCCCAGGTAGCCAATGATGGCTCCCAGGCCCAGGGCTCTGGCGATGGGGACGGCCAGAACTGCTGCCGTAAGATAAATGAAGCCGTAAGTCAGCCAGATGGGAGAGCCGTGTTCCATGGGAATGTTATGTGGTGTTAACCCTAGAGAGATTCCATTTTGGCACCCGCAGCCAAGCGTCAGATTTTTGACAGAAAGAAAAAGCAGATGAATGCGTACCTGGTGCTTATAGCGCCTGGTCAACCTTGCGTCTGCAAGTTGACAGCGCAACTTTTAAGATAGGCGCTTTGTGACTGGCGCTTTAGATCGGCGTTTGGAGTGAGTATGGATCTGCACACCTGGTTTGCTTTTTTTGTGGCCTCCTGGATCATCGCGGTCTCGCCGGGCTCGGGGGCTGTGCTGTCCATGAGTCATGGCCTGTCCTATGGCGTGCGCAAGACCAGCGCCACCATCATGGGTCTGCAGCTCGGGCTGCTGCTCATCTTGTTGATAGCAGGTGCCGGCGTGGGCTCGCTGCTCATGGCGTCCGAGTGGGCCTTCAATGCCGTCAAGATCGTGGGCGCGGGCTATCTCATCTATCTGGGCATCAGCCAGTGGCGTTCGGGCGGCTCTCCGCTGGCAGCGCAAGAGGCCGCGCCCGAGGCCAGTCTCAGAAAGCGCGTGCTGACGGGCTTTCTGACCAATGCCACCAATCCCAAGGGCATCATCTTCATGGTTGCCGTGCTGCCCCAGTTCATGACCACCAGCCGTCCCCTGGCTCCGCAGTTGGCGATTCTGGCCGTGACCATGCTGGCCGTGGACACCACGGTGATGCACAGCTATGCAGCAGGTGCCAGCGCCTTGCGCGGCCTGATGCGCAGCGCACGCGCCATGCGCAATCAGAACCGCGTGTTCGGCGGCCTGCTGATGGCCGTGGGCACAGGCCTGTTCTTTGTTCAGCGCTCCAGTGAAGCCTGAGCTGCTTCAAAAAGCATAGCTTTAGGCGCATTCCCATATTGGGCTGTCGGCATATTTGATCAAATAATCTAGGGTAAGCCCCTTGTCCCGCGTCAGACATGACATAGGGCAGGGGGCTTCTACATTGGGGGCATGAAAACCTTTCGCTCCTACTCCGAAGTGCTGGCCTCGATTGGGCAGGAAGTCGCCGTCAGCGACTGGATCACCATCACCCAGGCCCAGATTCAAATGTTTGCCGACGCCACGGGCGATCAGCAGTGGATTCATACTGATCCCGAGCGAGCTGCCCAGGGCCCGTTCGGCGCGCCGATTGCCCATGGCTTTCTCACGCTGTCCCTGCTGCCGAAGTTCTTCGAAGGCACTTTCAAGATCGAAGGCGCCAAGATGGGGGTGAACTACGGGCTCAACCGTGTGCGCTTCATGGCTCCCGTGCCTGTCAACAGCCGCTTGCGGGCGCGCATGACCTTGCAGGCGGCGGAACGCATCGAGCCTGAGGGGATTCAGATGACCTGGCTGGTGACGGTGGAGCGCGAAGGCAGCGACAAGCCTGTATGCGTGGCCGAGTCGCTGGCGCGCAGCTTTGGTGCGGCGGCCTGATTCGCGGCGTGATTTTCAAACCATGAAAAAAGCCCCTCGGCTTGCGCCTTGGGGCTTTGTTATTGAGCCGCACCTCGCAAAGCAGGGTGCTGCGCAGAGTCCGTCATTCGCCATAGTTGTCCAGCAAACCGGCCTTGCCTGCGGCAATGGTTTCCTGGCGCACTTGCTCACGGCTGAGGTTGCTGGGTTGCTGTTGCTGGGACAGGGGCAGATAGGCATCGCCAACGAGCTGCAGCTGGCCCTTGGCCATAGCGTCCTGCACCTGGGCATTGACTTGAGCACGGGTCAGGGTGGATTGACCTGCAACTTCGGGAGGGTAGTGATCGCCGGTGAAGTCAAAGCTTGCAGCCTGTGCAGCGGCGGCGGACATGGCCAGGGCGGCAACGATGGCAAAGCGGTTGGCGTATTTCATGATTCGTCCTTTGGTACGTCGGGCCTGCAGTCCTGGCGGATATCGTCGGTCGGCTGCAAGTCCATGAGTCGTACTTTAGGACGATCTAATCAGGAGAAAAACCCCCTGTTGCGCAACTTATTGTTCCGAAATTAGAGACAATAAGCGGGAACTTAAAGCCCAGTCTTGGGCTCTGCAAGGGCAGCACCCGCGAAACCCTGCTGGCGCCAGGCTTCAAACACCGTCACGGCCACGGCATTGGACAGGTTCAGGCTGCGTTGAGAGGCGAGCATGGGCAGGCGCAGTCGCTGCTCGTTGGGGAACTGGGCGCGTACCTCGGGCGGCAGACCCTTGCTTTCAGAGCCAAAGACCAGCCAGTCGCCCGCCTTGAATTCCATGGCATGGGCCGGACTGCTGCTGTGCGTGGTCATGGCAAACATGCGCTCGCGCCGGGGCTGGCAGCTGTCGATGAAGGCGTCCCAGCTGGCGTGGCGGGCCACATTGGCGTACTCGTGATAGTCCAGTCCGGCACGGCGCATATGCCGGTCTTCCATGGAAAAACCCAGTGGCTCGATCAGATGCAGGCTGCAACCCGTGTTGGCAGCCAGACGGATGACATTGCCCGTGTTGGGGGGAATCTCGGGCGCCACAAGAACGATATGAAACATGGGGCGCTATTGTGCCGCCCGGCTGTTAGCTGCGCTGCCGGCCCCGCAGTTCCAGACTGGCAGATATGGGTCAAGGCGTGCGCGCCAGCACGACGGCACTGACCGAGGCGGCACCCGCCGAAAGCAGGCAGCGGGCCAGTGCATCCAGCGTGGCGCCGGTAGTCATCACGTCGTCCAGCAGCAAGATCGCTTGCCCTTCAATCAGGGCCTTCCGGGCAGGGTCGAGGCTGAAGACATTGCGCAGCTGGCGCAGCCGCTGCTCCCGGCTGGAGGCATGCTGGGGCAGCTCCAGATGTCTGCGCTGCACGACCCCGCTCAGCAAGGGCAAGCAGGTGTCGTACTGCTCGCTGAGGGCGCGTGCCAGCAGCAGGCAGTGGTCAAAGCCACGCTCGCGCACGCGCTCATCGGAGGCCGGCATGGGCAGCAAGGCAGCGCAGGCCCGCAACTGCTCTCTGACTTCGGGGTGGCTGGCCATCAGCCTGCCCAGACTGCGCGCCAACCCCAGGTCGGCCTGAAATTTGTAGCGCGTGATGAGGTCCTGCCAGGGATAGGCATAGTCCAGCACGGAGGTACAGCGTTTGAGCCGGGGCGGCTGCTTGAGGCAGCTGCCGCAGAGGCTGACCAGGGAGGGCAGCGGCAGGGCGCAGCTATGGCAGCGGTGCTTTTGCCGGGCCCAGCGCGCCTGGCAGTCGTGGCAGATGCGTGGTCCGGGCCAGCGTCCGCAGACTGCGCACTGGCTGGGCAGCGCATCCAGCCAGCGCTGCTGCTGGCGGTGCAGGCGCGAAAGCCATGTCGCATGAAGGTCGGGCATGGAATCAATATACTCGCGCCGCATTGATCTTCTTTCCGGCAGCTGGTGAGCGGAGCGCTTCTTCAACCATCTGCCCGCTCCTGTCTGCCCATGTCCCACGCCCTGCCACCCACAATTGACTCCATCGCTGCAAACCATTGGCAAATGGCCGCTCCGGCCGAATCTCCCTGGTTGCACGAGGAGGTGGCCAGCCGCATGCAGCAGCGCCTGGACTGGATCGTGAAGCCGCCAGAGACCTGGTGCCACTGGGAGCCGGTGCGGGGTGGCATGCAGGCACACCATCTGCTGCGCGAGCGCTATCCGCAGGCCGAATGCACGATCCATGAACCCGTGGCCCGCCGCGAGGCCGTGGCGCAGGACAAGCTCGGCAGCCGCTGGTGGCAGCTCTCGCGCTGGAAGGGGGCGGCAGTGCACGTGGCCGAGCCGGTTGACGGCAGCATGGACATGCTCTGGGCCAATATGCTGCTGCATACCGCAGCCGACCCGCAGACCCTGATCGAGCGCTGGCACAAGGCGCTCAAGGTCGATGGCTATGTCATGTTCTCCTGCCTCGGGCCGGATACCGTGCAGCAGCTGCACAGGCTCTACGCCAAACTCGGCTGGGGGCCGGCAGGTCATACGTTTACCGATATGCATGACTGGGGCGATATGCTGGTGCACTCCGGCTTTGCCGAACCGGTGATGGACATGGAGCGCATCACCCTGACCTTTGCCACGCCGCAGCGTCTGCTGCAGGAGCTGCGCGAACTGGGCCGCAATTTCCACCCCGGTCGTTTTGCCGGCCTGCGCGGTCGCGGCTGGAAGGCCGGGCTGCTGCAGAAAATAGAGCAGCACTGGGCCGACAAGCAACCCGATGGACAGCTCTCGCTGACCTTCGAGATCGTCTATGGTCACGCCTACAAACCGCAGCCCAAGCTGCGTCTGGAAGCCAATAGCGCCGTGTCGCTGGAAGACATGAAGGCCATGCTCAAGCAGCCGCGCAACACGGGTTTGCGATAGCACATCTGTCGTTTTCCGGTCATTGATTCGACACAAAGCTGCCTACAATTTCTCCTAGTTACTTCATGGATAGCAGCAATCCTTCGGGCTTCTCTCCTGCCTGAAGGAAAACAGACAGTGCGGCCCAAGCCGCCAGGGGGGGATATCGGGTGTTTCGCTTTGCCAAGGGGACTGGCCAGCGGGTTCGACAGCGGCCGGTTTTCGCATTTCATCATCACCACAAGCCAGCCTCCTGCTGCGCTGATGCATCCCTGTGCCCGGCGGTGGCCGCGGTACAGCAGCGTCCCATCTCCCTTCTTCCTGTCCTGGCTGCCAGGCCAGTTTCAGCCATGTCCGGCGTTTGCCGTGAGGTGCGCTTGCCAGTACGAGTTTCAAGTCCGGTCAGGCTTGCCTGTGCAAGCCCGGTTGGCATGGGTTTCCGGTACATGCATTAGTGAATGCGCGCAGACAGTGCTATCAAATTCTGGGGCATGCTGCGTTGAAGTTCGCGAGGTAGTGTGAGTGTCACAGCCTATCGGCCGGCAGCGGCGGAAGCGGTGTGAGCGAGTGGACAACTGAGGCTTTGAGGTAAGTGAAAACGATGAAAAACATTTCCACCAAGCTGGTTCCCTGGAGTTTGGCCTTGGCGGCGTGGGGCAGTTCCATGGCCTTTGCGGCGCAGGATCTGCCGGGAGGCCCTGCCGTCAACCAACTCAATCTGCATCCGCCTGTGACACGCATTGCCGTGGAGCAGCACTGGCTGCACTGGATGATGCTCATCATCTGCACGCTGATCTTCATCGCGGTGTTCGGGGTGATGTTCTATTCCATCTGGAAGCACCGCAAATCCCAGGGAGCCAAGGCCGCGAACTTCCATGAATCGGTCAAGGTGGAAGTGGCCTGGACGGTGGCTCCCTTCATCATCGTGATCCTGATGGCGCTGCCTGCCACCAAGGTGCTGGTGGCACAGAAAGACACGACCAACGCCGACCTCACGATCAAGGCCACCGGCTACCAGTGGAAATGGGGCTATGACTATCTGAGCGGCGAGGGCGAAGGCCTGGGCTTTGTGTCCACGCTGGATAACGCCCAGCGCCAGATGTCCAACAGCGGCGATGTGAGCAACGCGCCCAGCGACTACCTGCTGAGAGTCGACAACCCGCTGGTCGTGCCCGTGGGCAAGAAGGTGCGCATCATCACCACGGCCAACGATGTGATCCACTCCTTCATGGTGCCGGCCTTTGGCATCAAGCAGGACGCGATTCCCGGCTTTGTGCGCGACACCTGGTTCAAGGCCGAGAAGACCGGCGACTACTACGGTCAGTGTGCCGAGCTGTGCGGCAAGGAACATGCCTACATGCCCATCCATGTGAAGGTGCTGTCTGCCGAGGCTTACAGCGCCTGGGTGGGCGAAGAAAAGAAGAAGCTGGCTGCCAAGGCCGATGATCCGAACAAGGTCTGGGTACTGGCCGATCTGGTGGCACGTGGCGAAAAAGTCTATGCCGCCAACTGCGCAGCCTGCCACCAGGCCAATGGCAAGGGAGCCGGTCCCATCAAGCCGCTGGACGGCAGTCCCGTGGTGCTGGGCCCCACAGCCGACATGATGCATGCGGTGCTCGAAGGCCGCGCCAACGGTGCCATGCCGGCCTGGAAGCAGCTGAGCGACACCGAGCTGGCCGCAGTGGTGACCTTTGCCAAGAACCACTGGAGCAACCAGACCGGCCAGCTGGTGCAGCCGGCACAGTTTGTGGCTGCGCGCGGCGGCAAATTCCCTGAAGGCGGCGGAAGTGCGGCACCCGCAGCTGCGGCTGCCGACTCTGCCGCTCCTGCGCAAGGTGCAGCCGCTGCCGCCAGTGATGCAGGCCCTTATCAGGTCTTTTTCGAGACCGGCAAGAGCGCGCTCGACGATCAGGCTCAGGCTGCGGTGAAGAAGGCGGCCGAGTACTGGAAGGCCCACAAGGACGGCAAGATTGCCCTGTCGGGCTTTGTGGACTCCACCGGCAACGCCGACAAGAACGCGGAGCTGGCCAAGGAGCGAGCCAAGGCCGTGGCCAAGCTGCTGGAGGACAGCGGCATTGCGGGTGACCGCATCGAGCTGCGCAAGCCCGAGACCATCACGGCTGCGGCAGGCGCGGACCAGCAGGCACGCCGTGTTGACATCACGGCCGCGAAGTAAGCCCGGGTATAGAGACCGATTGGAGAAAAGAATATGAGCGCCGTAGTTCCTCCCGTCCACACCCATGAGGGCCATGGTCACGACCATGGGCACGACGACCATCACCACGCCATGCCCTCGGGCTGGCGTCGCTGGCTGTTTGCCACCAATCACAAGGACATCGGCACGATGTACCTGCTGTTCTCCTTCACCATGCTGATGGTGGGAGGCATTCTGGCCATGCTGATCCGTGCCGAGCTGTTCGAGCCCGGCCTGCAGATCGTCAACCCCGAGCTGTTCAACCAGCTGACCACCATGCACGGACTGATCATGGTGTTCGGTGCCATCATGCCGGCCTTCGTGGGCTTCGCGAACTGGATGCTGCCGCTGCAGATCGGTGCTTCAGACATGGCGTTTGCACGCATGAACAACTTCAGCTTCTGGCTGCTGATTCCTGCCGGCATCATGCTGGTGGGCTCGTTCTTCATGCCCGGCGGTGCGCCCGCGGCCGGCTGGACGCTGTATGCCCCGCTGACGCTGCAGATGGGTCCGTCCATGGACACCAGCATCTTTGCCATGCACATCATGGGCGCCAGCTCCATCATGGGCGCGATCAACATCATCGTCACCATCCTGAACATGCGCGCGCCCGGCATGACGCTGATGAAGATGCCGCTGTTTGCCTGGACCTGGCTGATCACCGCCTATCTGCTGATCGCCGTGATGCCGGTGCTGGCCGGCGCCATCACCATGACGCTGACCGACCGCCACTTCGGCACCAGCTTCTTCAACCCTGCAGGCGGTGGCGATCCGGTGATGTACCAGCACATCTTCTGGTTCTTCGGCCACCCCGAGGTCTACATCATGATCTTGCCGGCCTTCGGCATCGTCAGCCAGATCGTGCCAGCCTTCAGCCGCAAGAGGCTGTTTGGCTACACCTCCATGGTCTATGCCGTGGCGGCGATTGCCATCCTGTCCTTCATCGTCTGGGCGCACCACATGTTCACCACCGGCATGCCGGTCACGGGTCAGCTGTTCTTCATGTACGCGACCATGCTGATCTCCGTGCCAACGGCCGTGAAGGTGTTCAACTGGACGGCCACCATGTGGCGCGGCTCCATGAGCTTTGAAACCCCGATGCTGTTCGCCGTGGGCTTCATCTTCGTGTTCACCATGGGCGGCTTCACGGGACTGATCCTGTCCATGGCGCCCATCGACATCCAGTTGCAGGACACCTATTACGTGGTGGCCCACTTCCACTATGTGCTGGTAGCCGGTTCGCTGTTCTCCATGTTCGCCGGCTATTACTACTGGTCGCCCAAGTGGACGGGCGTGATGTATTCCGAAACGCGCGGCCGCATCCACTTCTGGGGCTCGCTGATCTTCTTCAACATCACCTTTTTCCCCATGCACTTCCTGGGTCTGGCCGGCATGCCGCGTCGCTATGCCGACTACCCCATGCAGTTCGCCGACTTCAACATGATTGCCTCCCTGGGCGGCTTTGGCTTCGGTCTGATGCAGGTGTATTTCTTCCTGTTCGTCGTCTGGCCCGCGATGCGCGGTCATGGCGAGAAGGCGCCGCAAAAGCCCTGGGAAGCGGCCGAAGGCCTGGAGTGGGAAGTGCCTTCTCCAGCTCCGTTCCACACCTTCGAGACGCCTCCCAAGCTCGATGAAACCGCCACCAAGGTGATCGGCTGAGGAGGCACGCATGACGACACAGGCACAACGCAAGGCGAACCGGAGGCTGGGGCTGATCCTGGCCTCCACGGCTGCCGTGTTCTTTATCGGCTTTGTGGTGAAGATGGCCTGGCTGCATTGAGGCAGGCCGATGGCAACCGAGTGAAGGAGCTTGAGGTGAGCATAGCCAAGGAAAACGCGAAGATGGTGGGCAAGCTGGCGATCGTTGCCCTGGGCATGTTTGCGTTCGGCTATGTGCTCATTCCCATCTACAAGCATATCTGTGAGTTGACGGGCATCAACATCCTGTCGCTGTCCGAAAAGCAGGTACCCGGTGCCGGCGTGGCGGGCCGCGACGTGAAGCTTCCGCCCAACAGCCAGATCGACACCAGCCGTACCATCACCGTGGAGTTCGATGCCAATGCACGCGGGCCCTGGGACTTCAAGCCGGCCAAGCGTTCGGTGCAGGTCCATCCCGGCGAGCTGGCCACGGTGATGTACGAATTCCAGAACGTGCAGAACCGGCGCATGGCCGCCCAGGCCATCCCCAGCTATGCGCCGCGCCAGGCCACGGCCTTCTTCAACAAGATGGAGTGCTTCTGCTTTTCGCAGTACACGCTGGAGCCCGGCGAGAAGCGTGAGTGGCCGGTGGCCTTTGTCATCGATCCGCGCATCTCCAAGGATGTGAAGACCATCACGCTGTCCTACACCTTCTTCGAGGTGGGCGGCAAGACCCCCGCAGCGCCTGAAGGCAGCACGGCTGCAGTCATCACGCCCGGAGGCAGCTCATGACGCAGGACGCCAAGAAGACCGGTTTCTGGCGCAGCATCGTGGCCGTCGCCTGGGCCATGCTGGGCGTGCGCAAGGGCAAGGAGTACGAGAAGGATTTCGCCAGCATCACGCCGCTGCATGTGATTGCCGTGGGGCTGGTGGCGATTTTTGCCTTGGTATTAGCGTTGATATGGATCGTCAACCTGGTCGTTTAGCCTCTGGCTGAGGGCAGGTGTGGCGAATGCAGTGCCAGTGTTAGTGGAGCGTCGGTCAGAACAACGATCAACAGAGTCAGGAGCCGAGTGATGAGTGCAATCCCGCAGGGCGCAACCCCTTACTACTATGTGCCAGCCGAATCCAGCCACCCAGTGATGGCGGCCATCGGCCTGTTCTTCGTGATTCTGGGTGCCGGCACCTGGATCAACGGCCACGAATGGGGAATGTATTCCCTGTTCTTCGGCCTGGTCTGGTGGCTGGCCGTGCTGTTCGTCTGGTTCCGCGATGCGGCGCGCGAGAGCGAGGCCGGGCTCAACAGCCGCAAGATCGACCTGTCCTACCGCTGGAGCATGAGCTGGTTCATCTTCTCGGAGGTGATGTTCTTCGGCGCCTTCTTCACCGCGCTGTGGTGGGCACGCGCGCACTCGGTGCCGGCACTGGGCAGTCTCGCCAACGAGCTGCTGTGGCCCAATTTCCAGGCAGTGTGGCCCAGTGTGGCACCCGGTGCCACGGCGTCGCCCGCGAATATCGTCGAGCCGTTCAAGACCGTGGGGCCGTTCTGGCTGCCCACCATCAACACGGCGCTGCTGCTGACCTCGGGCGTGACGCTGACCATCGCCCACCATGCGCTGCAGGTCAACAACCGCGCGCGCTGCATCAGCTTCATGTGGATGACGGTGATTCTGGGCTTCGTCTTCCTCTGCGTGCAGGGCTACGAATACCACCATCTCTACAACGACTACAACCTCAAGCTCAACTCGGGCGTTTTCGGCTCCACCTTCTACATGCTGACGGGCTTTCACGGTTTCCACGTGCTGGTCGGCATGCTGATGCTGTTCTTCATCACCATCCGCCTGATGAAGGGGGACTTTACCGACAAGCACCATTTCGGCTTTGAAGGTGCGGCCTGGTACTGGCACTTTGTGGACGTGGTCTGGGTCTTCCTCTACATCCTGGTGTACTGGATGTAGGACTATCAAAAATAGAAGCGCCTTACGCAAGTCCAGTATTGATTTCAGCATCAAATAGCACTGAAATCAATGAATGGAAAGCGCAAGGTGCTTTTATTTTGATAGTGCCAAAAGGCGCTGCGTGCAACCGGCTATTGCCCAGGCTGCCAGCCCGTGGGCTGTATCCAGCCCAGCTTGGCTGCCATCAGAACGCAGAGAAACAGCGCAACCGACAAAGCCACACGCAGGGCCAGGGCGCGAAACATCTTGCGGCTGCGCTCGGCATCGTCGGCCTCCGAGCTTTCGCCGCCGTCGCCCCGGCGCATCATGAAGAACAGCGCACTGCCAAGGCTCGCCAAGATGGCGAGAAAGGCGAGAATGATCACGAATTTCATGAACGGATTATCTGGTGCGCATTTCCCGATTTCCAGACCTCTGGCGGTTTCTACTGATTTCTGCGGCGGCCCTGGCCTGCGTGGCCGTCACTGCATCGCTGGGATTTTGGCAACTGAGCCGGGCAGCGCACAAGCAGGCTGTTTTCGATGCCATCGAGCGTCAGCAGGCGCTGGAGCCCTGGCACAACGCAGAGCTGGCCGCCGAGGTGGCTTTGGCAGCCGAATCCACCGGCGAGGCACAGAAGGCGACGCTGCTGCATAGACCCGTGCAACTGCAGGGCCAGTGGCTGGCCGAGCAGACCCTCTTTCTGGACAACCGGCAGATGCAGGGCCGGGCCGGCTTCTATGTGCTCACGCCGTTCAGGCTGAGTGCGCCTCACGCGAACAGGGTTGTCGTCGTGCAGCGCGGCTGGGCACCGCGCAACTTCATGGACCGCTCGGTCCTGCCAGAGGTGCAGACGCCTGCAGGCACGGTCAGCATCGAGGGCCGGCTGGAGGCGCCACCGTCCAGGCTGATGGAGCTGGAAACGGCTAATGGCGGGGCAGACCCTGATGAGCAACAGTCGCGCATCCGACAGAATGCAGACATTGCCCTGTGGGCGCAGCAAGGCGGCTTGCCGCTGCTGGCCCTGAGCGTGGTGCAAAGCGGCAGCGCCAGCGAAGGCTTGCTGCGCGACTGGCCGCAGATCAATGCCGGTGTGCAAAAGCACTACGGCTATGCTTTTCAGTGGTTCGGACTCAGTGTCTTGGTGGTGTTGCTCTATGTCTGGTTTCAACTCGTCCGACGCTTTTACCCCCGCCGCCGCGCAGCGCAGCCCGGGGGATGAGCCGCTGAGCTTTGCGGTCCACAGCCTGCCCGATCCCTCGCAGAGCCAGGCACGGCAGATGCAGGCGCGCAGCGGTCGCTGGAAGATGCTGGCCGTGCTGCTGGTCTGTGCGGCGCCGGTGCTGGCCTCCTACTTCACCTACTACGTGTTGCGTCCCTCGCAGCAGCGCAGCTATGGCGAGCTGATTGCCGAGCAGCCCGGCCTGCCCGATGTGCAGGCGCAGACGCTGGACGGGAGCAGCGTGAATCTGGGCAGCCTCAAGGGTCAGTGGTTGCTGATCAGCACCAGTGCCGGGGACTGTGGGCAACGCTGTCAGGATCATCTCTATCTGCAGCGCCAGCTGCGTGAAACCCTGGGCCGTGAAAAGGACCGGCTGGACTGGGTCTGGCTCATTGATGACCAGCAGCCCGTGCCCGAGGCCATCCTGCCCGCGGCCGAGCAGGCGACAACGCTGCGCGTGCCGGCTGCGGTCATCGGCAACTGGCTCAAGCCCGAGGCCGGCCATGCGCTGGACGAGCATCTGTATGTGGTCGATCCCCAGGGCCACTGGATGATGCGCTTTCCTGCCGATATGGGCAAAGCCACGGCCGGCAAGGCCAAGCGCGATCTGGAGCGGCTGCTGCGCGCCTCTGCCTCCTGGGATGAGGCCGGGCGATCCACGGCCGACACGGCGCAGAAATAGCTGTTGAAACCCGCGATAGCCGGCTTTCGCAAAGCGCTATCAGCGATCTGAATCATGGTCAGCGAGGAGGGCCGCATGCAGGCAGACATCTCGGAGTTGAAAGTGGTTGTTCCAGACGCCATGGCGGCTTCCTCGCGCTGGGCGCAGTACCACGCGCTGACCAAGCCCAAGGTGGTGCAGCTCATCGTCTTCTGCGCCTTCATCGGCATGGTGCTGGCTGTGCCTGGCGTTCCCAGCTGGCAGGACTGGGGCCGCATGCTGGCGGCCTGCACAGGCATCTGGCTGGTGGCCGCGGCGGCAGCGGCGTTCAACTGCCTGGTCGAGCGCAGTATCGATGCGCGCATGAAGCGCACGGCCTGGCGGCCCACGGCGCGTGGCGAGCTCTCGCATTCCCAGGCCCTGCTGTTTTCGGCCTTGCTGTGCGCCGCAGGTTCCGCCATCTTGCTGCTGGCGGTGAATGCGCTCACGTTGTGGCTGACGCTGGCCACCTTCATCGGCTACGCCGTGATCTACACCCTGGTGCTCAAGCCCCTGACGCCGCAGAACATCGTCATCGGCGGGGCATCGGGCGCCATGCCGCCCGTGCTGGGCTGGGCGGCGATGACCGGACAGGTCGGCCATGAGGCCTTGCTGCTGTTTCTCATCATCTTCCTCTGGACGCCGCCGCATTTCTGGGCGCTGGCGCTGTACCGCGTGGAGGACTACCGCCGCGCAGGTCTGCCCATGCTGCCGGTCACGCATGGCAATGCCTTCACGCGGCTGCAAGTGTTTCTCTATACCCTGGTGCTGTTTGCCGGCTGTCTGCTGCCTTTTGTGGTGGGCATGAGCGGCTATCTCTACCTTTTTGCCGCAGTGATTCTGGGGTTGGGCTTTTGCGGTTATGGTTGGGCACTGCTGCGCAACTACTCGGATGCGCTGGCACGCAAGACCTTCCGCTTTTCACTGATCCACCTGAGCCTGCTGTTTGCCGCGCTGCTGGTGGATCACTACCTAGCCTGACCGACCATGGATAAACGAGCTGCGCTGCGCGCGATGGGCGCCGCAACACTGGCCTGCACGGCCGCATTCGCACTGACCGCCTGCAAGGACGATAGCAAGCCCAAATTTCAGGGCGTGGATGTGACGGGCGCAGACTACGCCAAGGACATTCCGCTGACCGATGTCGACGGAAAGAAGCGCAGCCTCAAGGACTTCTCGGGCAAGGTGGTGGCCGTGTTCTTCGGCTACACCCAGTGCCCCGATGTCTGCCCCACCACGCTGCAGGAACTGCTTGAGGTCAAGCAGGCGCTGGGCGCCGATGGCGACAAGCTGCAGGCCGTGTTTGTCTCGCTGGACCCCGAGCGTGACACACCGGAGGTGCTCAAGGCCTATCTGGCCAACTTCGACGAGAGCTTTGTGGGGCTGAGCGGTACGGCCGACGAAATTGCAGCCGTGGCCAAGGACTTCAAGATCTTCTTCAAGAAGGTGCCAGGCAAGGTCGAAGGCACCTACACCCTGGACCATTCGGCTGGCACCTATCTTTTCGATCCCCAGGGCCGCTTGCGCGTGTACGAGCGCTATGGCGCGGGACCGCAGCTGCTGACCCAGGACGTCAAGGCACTGCTGGGCTGAAGCAAAGCACCCAGGGCCGCATGGGCCACGGGTGCCGGAGTTTCTTGAAATCTGTTGTTACATGTTGGTGTTTGATATAGCGCAAAGGGAGCCCGTGATGCCGCGCGCATAGTGGGCGCCTTCAAACACTTGGCAAGGCTCGATCCGGCTTCCGGAAGCCGGGCATGCAGGCCGTGGATGCGGCATGGAGAGTGGCTGCACGCAGGAACGCCAGAGTGGATGTCTGGAGCTTGCGTATGGCCGAGTGCCCTTTTTCCTCGATGCTCAAACCCGTGTCTGAACTGGCGCTGGCGGATTGCCAGCGCCGTTTGGGACTAGCCATGTCGGCCCGGCAGGAGGGGGTGAGTCTTTCCGTCATGTTGAGCCGGCGCGAGCGCCAGGCGCTGGACGCCGCGCCCGACGGCATTTTGCTGGTGGAACGTGACGGGAAGATGGTGACGGCCAACGCCGCCATGCTGGCCATCTCCGGCTATGAGCGCGACGAGCTCGAAGGCCGGATGCTGGACATGCTGCTGCCGCCCGAGTTTCAGGCAGGGCATGGCCAGTATCTGAACAGCTATTTTTCCCGGCCATCGCGCCGGCCCATGGGTCTGGGCGGCGTGCTGTGGCTGCAGCGCAAGCAGGGCAATGCCGTGCCGGTGGACATTGCCCTGGGCTATTTCGGGGATGACGACAAAGGCCTGGCGATTGCCTTTGTGCGCGATGTGACCGAGCTGCATCAGATGCAGCAGCGCCTGAAGTTCCAGGCCACCAAGGACACCTTGACCGGACTCAACAATCGCTGGCAGTTCGGCCAGGAGCTGCAGGAGCAGCTCAAGCTGGCGCAGGCCGGGGGCGAGGCCCTGGCCCTGCTGCAGCTGGATCTCGACAATTTCAAGGCCATCAACGACGGCTACGGACATGCCGCTGGTGATCAACTGCTGAGAGAGGTCGCCAGGCGGCTGAAGTCCCAGTTGCGCAGCGAAGGCACTCTGGCGCGCCTGGGGGGCGACGAATTCATGGTGCTGCTGGTGGGCGAGAACGCGACCCGAGCCCGGTTCTGGAGCGAGCAGATACTGGCGGCGCTCTCCATCCCCTTCAGGCACGACGGGTTGGCACTGGATTTCGGTGCCAGCGTGGGCATTGCCCTCTATCCCGACAATGCGCAGACCGGCGACGACCTGATGCGCTTCGCCGATATGGCCATGTACAGCGCCAAGGCCCAGGGACGCGGCCACGCGGTGTTTTTCGAACCCGGCATGGGCAAGGAAATGGCCGAGCGTGTGCAACTGGCCGAGCGCTTGCGCATGGCGCTCAGCTATGGTGGCCTGCAGCTGCATTACCAACCCCAGGTCAAGGTCGAGGGCGCCACGGTGGTGGCGGTGGAGGCCTTGCTGCGCTGGCATGATCCGCTGCTGGGCAATGTCAGTCCGGCGCGCTTTATTCCGGTGGCCGAGGCTTCGGGCCAGATCGTGGCTCTGGGCAACTATGTGCTGGACGCCGCCTGCAAGCAGATCGCCCTGTGGCTCAAGGCTGGTACGCCGTTGCGGGTGGCGGTCAATCTCTCTGCCTATCAGCTGCGGCAGGTGAATCTGGTCGAGCAGGTCAGAAGCTGTCTGCAGCGCTATCAGGTGCCGCCGCAATGGCTGGAGCTGGAGGTGACCGAGTCCCAGGCCATGATCAATCCCGATCAGGGGTGTGAGGTGCTGCAGGGGCTGGCGCGGCTGGGGGTGACGATTGCACTGGATGATTTCGGCACCGGCCATTCTTCACTGGCCTATCTGCAGTATTTGCCGCTGCAGCGCGTCAAGCTGGGGCGGGAATTCCTGTTTCCCTCGCCCAGCCGTGACAGGTTGATGGGTGGCATTGTGCATATGGCCCATGCACTGGATCTGGAGGTGGTGGCCGAAGGCGTCGAAGAGGCCGATCAACTGCAGCTGCTGCGCGATATCGGCTGCGAGTTTTTCCAGGGTTGGCTGCATTCACGCGCCATGCCTGCCGAGCAGGTGCGGGACTGGCTGGCGGCGTGACGCAAAGAGTGTGGCTACTGCTTCCAGTCAGGCTCGGGAAAATGCTCGTTGGATGCGGTGACGATCAGGTCCAGTACCGGCTTGCCCTGCTTGTCGAGACGCACACCGGGGCCCCAGCGTGCCTGCTGCCGCTGACCCGAAAACCAGAACAGCTTGCGCTCCCAGCTGCCGGGCTTGGGCGGCTTGCGGTTGGCCTGACTCAGATGCTCCTGGATGCGCTGCAGCCCGGCTGTGAGACGCCATGGTGCCAGTTGCAGAAGCGCCGCTTGCAGCTCTTGCACCCAAGGCTCTGGCACGGGCGAGAAGCGCTGGAATGACTGGCCTGCGGACAGTCTTCGCACGCGCTCGTGCAGCTCGACGCCATACAGTGCGCAGGCCTCGCTGATCCTGCCCTGCGCCATCAGCTGGCGTGCCTTGCGCTCCAGCGCGGCGTCCTTGGGGGCGTCTGCTGACGACCATAGCCAGCGGGCATCGCTCCATTGATGGCGGCAGTTGTAGAGAAATTCGGACGATAGAAGCAATTGCCAGCCGGGCATTTTTGACTGCATCACCGATCGAGCCAGCAGGCAGGGCTGGCGCTTGCGGCTGGCGGGGCCATAGGCCGCGAGCACGGCGGTGGTGCGTGCCGCCAGTCGCCCGCGATCATCGCGCGGCCAGGATTGAAGCAGGCGCATGAGGTCGACAGCGGATACATCGGCCTTGAGCCGTTCAAGCGCCTGCTGGGAATCCGCGAGCTGGTCCAGCAGGCCGAGGTTCAGATCCTGACCCATTGACGGGGCACGGGCTGCAGTCTCCGCAAGAGATGGAGTGAAGGCCGTGGTCCGGATGGTGACTTGCGCCGGTGCCGCATCAGGTGCAGTGCGCCATTCGTGCAGCAGCTGTGCAAAGCGCCCGGGGTTGCAGCTGACTTCATGGTGGATGACCTCTGTGGCAGCATCGCGCAGCGTGATCCAGGCATGCAGCCTGTGCTCGGCGCCAAGCTGCATGGCCTCCTCATAGCGGGTGGCCGAGAAGGCACCGTTGCCATTGCGGTGCACAAAAAACTCGACTTCCATGCAGCCGGCTACCACGCCGCTGGTAATGCGTGTTCTGGCCACGTCCTGGTGTTCGGCCCGGCAATCCGGCAGCTGCAGCCATTGCTGCGAAATCTCGGCAATAAAGTCGTGCATGCAGAAGATGAAAAAACGTCGAAACTGCGTCAGTCGTCAAAAAGGCCTATGTAGCGCAATCCGTTGTAGAGCTTGTCCGGCTCGGTGATTGGCTCGGTGGGGTCGGCATAGACAAACATGGCGTTGGCAGTCTCAATGCCCCGTGCCTCGCAGGCCTGCACGATGAGCGCGAGGGATGCGTCGGAGTCCAGAGTGCTGTGGCGCACCAAGGCGGCGACAGGAACAGGCTCGGGCAGCCAGATCATCAGCAGCAGGTCTTCGTCGAACAGAAACTTCCTGCCCAGATCCCGGCAGAAGCCGCAGCCCGTGACATCTTCGCGGCTGCTTTCGATACCTTCGACTTCCAGCTCCCAGTAGCTGTCTGCATAGTCGAAGTAGCGGCCAAACTCCGCCTCGCCCAGCGGCGTGTTGCCGATCCAGAAATGCAGTGCGGAAAAAGGCGCGGGCGGCGGTGTCGGACCCAGCTCCTCGACCCAGCCGAACAGGGTTCCGGGCTTGAGGCGGTGGCGCTTTTCCAGTTCCGGAAAGCCGCCGCCGGGTGTGCGGTTCAGCGCTTCGTCCACCAGAGCCTTGCGAAACGCCAGCGAATAGGTCTCGCCGGATTTGTTTTCAGATTTCATTGGGCGGGTCCGTAGTGCATGACCACCAGCTTGTTCAGGGGCTCCGGGTAGTCCCAGAAGGCTTCTTCCAGCTCCTGCAACTGCTCATGCTCGGCATCCGTCAGCAGTGCAGGCAGATCGGAGTAGTCCACATTTTCTGGCTCCTCCTCGAAGCGCTTGAGCACCGCAAACATGTCCTGCAGACACTGGCGCGTGATGGGCGCGCCTATGGCCTGAAGAGCCTCCAGGCTGAGCCGATGGTTGGCCAGCCCCCAGTTGCCCAGAAACTGCAGAAAGCCGCCGTTGTTGATATCGGCTTCCATGCGCCACAGAGCCACCAGCTCATGCTGGAGACGGGATATCCGGGTGATGTCCCATTGGGCGGCGAGCAGCGCGCCCATAGCCTGGTTGTAGAGACTGTCCTGATCCAGGTCCCAGACGCTGACCATGCCCGCTGCAGAGGGCTGCCACAGTGCCGGCCAGTTCAGACCGTGATCCTCATCGGTCAGAACCCAGTGCAGCCTTTGCTCGGGCGCGGCGCTTTTCAGGCGGATATGCCGTTTGATGGGCTCGGCCAGTTCACGTCCATCCGCGAGTGCAAGCCAGATGGTCTGCTCGTCGATGCGAACGCCTGTGATGCGGTTGCTTCGTGGGTCCATGGTTCAGCTTTGTGCGGCAGTCTGATCCATCACCGTCTCGGCGGCCCGGTGCATCTTGGCCAGCTCGCGCGCGGGAATGGGGTGCTCGCCGTTGGCCATGCGTGTCAGCAGCGAGTGCAGCATCTCGGTGGAGAGGCCGTGCAGCACCAGACGGTAGGCTGCATACAGGGTGGAAAGCGGCACCATGGGATGCTTGTTGTTGAGCAGCACCAGATGCTCGGGCGAGGCCAGGATCTTGGCGCAGTAGATGGCAACGGTTTCGTCGAGCTGCAGCGAGTTGCTGGCGCGCCAGAAGTCGTTGTCGGTCAGCAGCAACTGGTAGATGGGCGTGTAGAGCTCGATGGCGCTTTGCAGATCGATGACGTTGAAGCGCCCGCGCGGCATGTCTTCGAGCCTGAGATCGGGCTCGCGGATCATGGAGAAGTCGGGCTCGGCCACGGGCACCAGCTCCTGCCCGTTCTCGCGCAGTGCCTTGTTCAGGCGGATCACGAAGTTGAAGAGGTTGAGGTCGTGCTTGAGAAACAGCTCGTCCTTCACATCGTCGATTTCCATGGGCATCAAGGGTGCGGTGCTGACCTTGGTCGGGGCATTGGCTGCGACGAAGGCCAGTACCTGGGAGCCCAGATGAAAGTGGCGCATGATGAGCCAGTTGGCCTCCGGAGAGAGAAATTTCTTCATGCCGAAGGCCAGCAGGCGGTGCAGCAGCATGGAGTGCGACCAGCGCTTGGGCAGAAAGATCTTCAGCGCCTGAATGATGATCATGGAAAGCCGCGCCAGCGGCCGCATGGCGGGCAGAAAGAACTGGCGCGAGCTGCTGCTGCAGTCGCGCAGCCAGGCGGCCTTGACGTCATCGGGCAGAGGCGTGCTCTGGTCGAGGTAGAGCGCCAGCCAGGGACTGGGGTCGCGCTCGTCCCAGACATGGTCGTTGAATTCGTTCTTCATGGCTCCTCGCGGTGCTTCTTGCTGTTTCTGTTTAGCGCTCTGTCAGCACATGCTGAAACTGCATCAGGTACATGGCTGCGGTGTTGCGTGCGGTCTGCAGTATGGCCTGCTGGGCCGTGCCTTCGCTGTCCAGCTCCAGTGCCATCTGCACGGCCAGCAGCCAGCGCTCCAGATGGTTCTCGTCGTTGGCGCCGTGGTACTCGAGAAAGCGGAAGGCATCGGGCGGCAGCGGCAGGCTCTGGCGCAGCAGGGGCAGCAGGCTCGGAACGATGCGCTGACCCGTGCCTTCGATGATGTAGATGGCGCCCAGCAGGCCGACCGGGTTGGGCGTGGCAGCCAGGCTGTGCAGATAGGCATTGAGCGCTTCGCCGCCGGGGTTGCGGCGTAGTCGGTTGATGTCGGTCTCGGTGCCGCCGGCCTTCAGATAGTCGCTGTGCAGAATCTTGAAGTCGTTCTGCTCCTCACCTGCATGCAGGTCGATCAGCGAGGCCAGCGTTGCGTAGTCTCCGGTCAGCGAGGCCGCGCCTTCTCGCATCCACAGACTGCCTTCGCGCACCTGGGGAATCCAGTGGCTCATCCAGCGCAGATAGTCGGTGATCTGCAACCGGCGCGTGCGCATGCGCTGCAGCAGGGGAGTGCGCCAGACATTGCTGCGGTAGTCCTGCCAGATGCTGGCCAGCTCGGTCAGCAGCGGCGCCAACTGCGCTGGAGCGGTGGCCGGGTCATGCGGTGCGGCGATGCCCGAAACATCTGGAAGCGCATCATCGGCTTGCGCCGGAGTCTGCACGGATTCTTGAGGGAAATTGACCTCAATCGCTTTCTGCGTATGCGTATCAAGCTCTACTTCCCATAGCATGTAGCCTGCGGTGAAGCGGCCCGACTCGGGGATGAAGCACAGTACGGTGTCGCCGGCTTTCAGGTGCTGGCCCTGTTTTTGCAGAAACTCCGACAGCATGATGAAGATGGAGGCGGCACCCGTGTTGCCGCGCCAGGCCAGATTGCTCCACCAGCGCTCGCGTGGAATGCTGAGCTGGGCCTTGCCCAGCAACTCGTCGACCACGGGAATGAAGCGCTCCGACGAGTAGTGGCAGAGAAAGTGGTCGATGCCGCGTTCGGGCACCCAGCCCTGGTGGGCCAGGGCTGCATATTCGTGAATGCAGACATCGAACAGATGCGGCAGCAGGCGAATGTCCTGGCGCAGTGCCAGAGCGCCTGCGGCCTCGGCATCGCTCCAGGCAGGGAAGTCCAGATGGCTTTTGCCGCGATCGGCCGTCATGCCCAGCTGCATGCACACGGGGTAGTCGCCGGCAAAGCTGCGCTGGTGCGTCCACCTGAGCTTGAGGCGCAGCCCGTTGGCCTGAGGCAGGGCCTTGGGGCCGCCCAGCAACACGGCGCCTGCGCCGTCGGACAGCATCCAGCGCAGAAAGTGGGCGTCAAAGTCGGTGTCATAGCCCTGGGCCGCAAAGCGTGAACGCTTGAACAGACGCGAAGGCATTTCGCTGGCCACCGACAGGGCCAGCGCATGGGCGCCGCTTTCCACGGCCATGGCTGCAGCTTGCATGGCACCCACACTGGCGGCGCAAACTCCATGCACGGACAGCGTTTCCATGGGCGGGGCGGCCATCTCGCCCTGAATCATGCTGGCAAAGCCGGGCATCAGTGCATCGCCCCCCGAGGAGCCACTGGACAGAAAGCCGATGTCGGAGAGCTTTTTGCCAGCCAGGGCCAGGGTCTCCTCGATCGCGCGGGCCGCCATGCGGGCGTTGCTGAAGACAGTCTGGCCTTCACCATCAATGGCGTAGTGGCGGGTCTGGATGCCGTTCTCGGCCAGGATGCGGCGCTTGATGCGCTCGGAGATGCGGTTCAGCGGTGCGACAAACGCATCCATGCCAGCGTTGTCCACCGGGGCGCCAGGCAGAAACATGCCGGCAGATTGCAGATAGACCTTGGAATAGGCGACGGGCATAGATCCTCAACAGGTTTTTACTTCACAGCGTCGGGCGGCATCTGCGGCTCGGTTCTTGCCGCGGGCCAGACCAGACCCAATACAAACACGCGTCCCATATAAGGCAGCAGGCCACCTTCGTTCAATGCGGGAGTGACCCGTTGGCGGTAAATGCGCTCATGCAGTCCGCTGAGCTCGGACCAATGGGCATGCGGGCATTCATGGTGCGCGGTGTGCAGGCCAATATTAAAAAGCAGGGGGTTGACCAGGCCTTCAAAGTTGCGCGCGTAGTTCAGCTCGATACCCGGAGTATTGCGCTGTGCTCTGGTCAGCGGCCTTCCATCGGCGTGGGCATGTTGAAGATAGTTGGTGGCCAGCAGCCAGTGCAGGCCGTGCAACTGGGGAACGATGATGAAAATCAGGGCCTTCTGCCAGTCCAGCCAGAGAAAAAAGCCCCAACTGCCCAGCCACAGCAGGTATTGCCCCATGCAGTAGCGAAAGGCTCCGGGCCAGTGAAGACGCAGATTGTTCAGCCACCGAAAGAACAGCGGATACAGCACGAAAGCCGCCTGCACCGGGTGAATCAGGTAGCCCCACAGATGGTTGGTATCGCCACCCCATTCGGGCCGGTAGGTGCGCGCCAGATCGCGCGGTCCGTGGCGAAAGCGGTGGTGGTTGGCCACATGAGCGGGCCAGAACACAAAGGTGGGATGGCCTTGCAGCAGGGTCAGCCAGTAATCGGTCAGGCGGTTGGTCCGGCGCCCCCGCCACATGCGCGCATGGGTGTGGTTGTGGTGGATCACGCCCACACCCAGGGTCAGAAACAGCTCGACGCCGTAGAGAATGAAGCTGAAGCCCTGCGTCCATTGCCACCATACCAGCAGCGGCAGCAGCAGCATGTAGAGGACGGATTGCCAGTCGCGCCAATGACGCAGGGCGGGATAGCGGCGCCTGTTCATTCAGCGACGAGGGCCTTGGGGAGCGCTGTCCGTGACCCGCGTTCCCATGATCTGGTCCATGAAGGCCAGAGCAAAGCCATAGTTGCCGGCGGGGCGTGCGTGGTGCAGATGGTGACGGCGGCTGGCAGCCAGCGGGTGCGTGTCGGAGACCTCGGGGAAAAAATCATAGTTGGAATGGCCGATCAGATTCAGGATCAGACTCAGCACTGGTACCGAGGCCAGCGACCAGAAGTAGAAGTCATGCACCAGCATGGGCAGCAAGATGATGTTGCCCAGCATCAGAGCTTCGATGGGGTGGAAGCTGTAGGTGGACCAGGGCGTGGTCACCACGGAGCGATGATGGTCGCCGTGATAGCGCACCAGGCGGCGCGTGTGCAGCAGGCGGTGGTTGATCCAGAAGTGCACATCGTTCCAGATCAGCAAGGCAAAGATCTCCAGCGCAATGCGTCCGGCGCTGGCCGTGGGCGAGAGCTGGGCCCAGCCCAGCTGCAGCAGACCCCAGGGAACGATCATGCCGATGCCGAAGATCAGTATGGAATGAAAGGACTGGCGCCATTCACGCTTTAGCTGCTCGGGCTTGAGCGGGCGCGTATCGAGCGGTCTGCCTGTGCCCGCGCGCGCGAGGGCCGCTGTCAGTGCCGCCATGAGCAGGCCGCCCAGCAGATAAATACCCCCGAAAAAAACCAGACCCAAGGCCATGACTTGCCAGGCATTGAGCTGCGTGAACCAGGTACCAGCGTCCATGAAGGCTCCAAAAGCGGTGGCGCTGCTCCAGAAACAACAATGCGCCCGACGGCATAGCGTAAACCCATGCCTGTCGGGCGCATGATAAAGGACGCTGCGGTAGCTCTCGTTGATACCCGGAGTAGCTTCAGCGTGTGGGATGGAGCAAAACTGGCGCACGTCATCTGCGTGACAGCGAGCAAGCGCCGCCGCGCAGCGAGGCTGTCGTCCCCCTCGGGGGAAGCCGCAAAGCGGCTCAGGGGGGCGTGTTTACTGTGCCGTGATGCCCTGCTCGCGAATGATGGTGCCAAGGGCCTTCACATCCTGCTGGATGCGGTTGCTCAGGCCTTCGGGCGAACTGCCCACGGCTTGCCAGCCTTGCATGGACAGCTTCTGGCGCATTTCTGGCGTGCGCACGATCTCGCTGACGGCTGCCGCCAGCTTGTCCACATGGGCCTTGGGCATGGACTTGGGCGCTGCCACTGCGTTCCAGATTTCCAGGTCGAAGTTGTTGACGCCGAGTTCCTTGAGGCTGGGCAGGCCGGGAGCCAGCGGACTGCGTGCGGCAGAAGTCACGCCAATGCCATGCAGCTTGCCGGCCTGAATCTGCGCCATGGCCAGTGCCGGAGGCAGCATGGACAGCTTCAAATCGCCGCCCTGAATGCCGTTGAACACCTGTGGGTAGCCGGTATAGGGCACATGTACGGCCTTGATGGCCGATCGGCTCTTGAGCAATTCCATGCCCAGGTGGCCCACGGTGCCGACGCCGGGAGAGCCATAGCTCCATTTGTCGCCAGCCTTGGCGGCCGCTTCCATGAAGGCCTTGCCTTGCGGGGCCGATGACGGGGCCACCAGCACCAGCGGCGCCACGCCGATCAGGCTCACGGGCTGCAGATCCTTGATGGGGTCATAGCGCACAGCGGGGTTGAGCATCTTGGCAATGGTCATATTGCCGTTGATCATCACGCTGAAGGTGTAGCCGTCGGCCTTGGCCACGTATTCACCGGCGATATTGCCGCCTGCACCCACACGGTTTTCCACAATGATGGTCTGGCCCAGCTTTTTTTCCAGAGGCTCGGCCAGTGCGCGCGCGCTCAGATCGGGCGAGGAGCCGGCGGGGAATCCCACGATCAGGTGCAGGGGCTTGTCGGGCCAGTTGTCAGCCGCCATGGCGGCTGGAGCCATGGCAGTCGCCATCATGGTGACGCCTGCAGCAATCAGGCTGCGGCGGGACAGATTCTTCAGAATTTGCGAAGTGCGAATAGGCATGGCAGGTCTCTTTTGAATTTTTGATGGGTGATCGCTGTGCATGAAAACATGCATCGATTCCGAAAAATAAAAAACCCGGAAATTATCCGGGTTTGAGGTTCAACATTTCAGCCTTTTAAGGCCCTGGTGCGCAAGTTGGCGTTTACGCAAACTCGGCCAGCGCTTTTTTCATCTTTTTCATGGCGGCTACTTCAATCTGGCGAATGCGCTCGGCGCTCACGCCATATTCGGCAGCCAGCTCATGCAGCGTCATGCCGCCGGAGCCGTCGTCATTGACCTTGAGCCAGCGCTCTTCAACGATGCGGCGGCTGCGGTCATCCAGGCCCTCCAGGGCCATGACCAGACCATCGGTCGCCAGATGATCGCGCTGACGCGATTCAAGCATGGCGGTAGGCTCGTGGCTGGCGTCGGCCAGGTAGGCGATGGGGCCGAAGGCCTGCTCTCCGTCGTCGCTGGGAGAAGGATCCAGCAGCACATCGCCGCCGGCCAGACGGGTTTCCATCTCGATGACTTCCTCGCGCTTGACGTTGAGCTTGGCAGCGACAGCGTCAATTTCGTTTGAGGTCAGGGTTTCGCGCAGGGCCAGTTCATCGTCGGCCATGGCGGCATCGGACTTCAGCTCATGCTTCATCGAGCGCAGATTGAAGAACAGCTTGCGCTGGGCCTTGGTCGTGGCGACCTTGACCATGCGCCAGTTCTTCAGAATGTATTCGTGGATTTCCGCCTTGATCCAGTGCATGGCGTAGCTGACCAGACGCACACCCTGATCAGGGTCGAAGCGTTTGACAGCCTTCATCAGGCCCACATTGCCTTCCTGAATCAGGTCGCCGTGAGGCAGGCCATAGCCCAGGTACTGGCGTGAGATGGAGACGACCAGACGCAGGTGAGACATCACCAGACGCCCGGCGGCGTCCAGATCATTGTGTTCTTTGAGCTTGCGAGCGTAGTCCTGCTCTTCCTCAAGGGTGAGCATTGGCATACGATTGACCGCCGAGATATAGGCATCCAGGTTGCCCAGCGGAGGTACCAGCGCCCAGGGGTTCGCGGGCGCCAGGGCAGTAGCAATGGAGCCGGAGGCAGTTTTCATTGCAGGTTTCCTTTCTTCCATGATCTTCATATTAGCACTCCGTTAGAGAGAGTGCTAAAGACAAAGTTCCCACAGCTTTTGTTGGTTTTCTGATGGCGCAGGCGGTTTGTAGCGATTCATGGAGAATTTCTTACATTCCCTTCGATCTCTGTCTTTTCCGGCCTCCGGAGCGGTGCTCTAGCTGGAATGAAAGGCCAGGTTTTGCAGGCTCGCTCTGATTAATGTCTCTAATTTCCTAGCAGCCGAGCTTCGAGGTGCGTGGCGGCGCATCACTATGCCCAAAGGACGTTGAATTCCAGGGGCCGACAAGGGAATCTGCGCGAGGCGGTCGGCCTGTAGCAGCGATATGGCTGTTTCGGGTAGCGCGCTGATGCCCAGGCCCGCACTGACCAGAGCTCCTATGGTTGCTATATGGTCAACTTCAAAGACAGGAGCGAAATAAAGCCCTTTTGAGAGCAGATCCGCATCAATGTACTGGCGCACGCTGGCAGAGCTTGGCATGGAGACATGCGGGTAGTCCAGGGTGGTCTCGATCGGGATGGGACCTGCCTGCCTGGATAGAGGATGGTCATCGGGACAGATGATAAAGAACTGGTCTTCCATCAGTTGTTCATAGGCGAGGTCTTCCTGCTTGGGATCGGCTGCAGTGAGTGCAAAGTCGACCTTGCCATCACGAACGAGATCAAACGCTGCTCCCGACAAGGTATCAAGCAAGGCAAGGCGCACCCCGGGGTGAATCCGCGTGAATTCGGCAAAGACCTTTGGCAGCAGCGAGGCGGCCAGAGAGGGAAGTGCAGCAACCGTCACCGAACCAGTTCTGAGCTGTACGGTGTCCGTCACGGCGCGCAAGGCACGCTGCGTATCGCGCAAGATCTCCTGGGCATGGGCGATAAAGACATGGCCCGCATCGGTCAGCTCGACGGCGCGAGTAGTGCGCTCAAACAGTCTTGCTCCGATCTGGGCTTCTACACGCGCAATCAGGGCCGACAGCGCAGACTGCGAGAGGTGAACCTGGAGCGCGGCTTGGCCAAAGCTCTTGGTCTGGCTCAGAGCGACCACCGCCCTCAGGTCTTTGGTTGATAGATTGGCTTCCACCACAGCAGTATAGGTAGCGGAGCTGCAGCTTTTTGCAGCTCCGCCATCTGCGCTTATTCAGCCTTGATGTCGCTGTCTTTGATCAATTTGGCCCACTTGGCGTACTCGGCATTGATGATCTTGGCCGACTCTTCAGGCGTGTTGTAGGTGGCAATGGCGCCCTGGGCAAGCATGGAGTCCTTGACATCCTGCTTGGACAGAATCACTTTCAGCGCCGAATTGATCTTCTGAATGACTGCAACTGGCGTTCCTGCAGGAGCCGTGAGCGCAAACATGGAGCTGACCTGCATGTCTGGAAATCCGGCTTCCACCACGGTAGCGATATCTGGAACCGAGGCGACGCGTTCTTTGGTGGTGGTGGCCAGGGCACGGAGCTTGCCTGCCTTGATCTGGCTTTGTGCGGCAGGAACGGTGTCAATCATGGCATTGATCTGACCGCCGAGCAGGTCGGAAAGAGCGGGGCCGCTGCCTTTGTAGGGTACATGCACGACTTCCACCTGCGTCTGGCGCTTGAACATCTCGATCGAGAGATGCTGGGGCGAGCCATTGCCTGCGGAAGCGAAGGTGACGCTGCCAGGGCTGGCCTTGGCGAGGGCGACCAGTTCCTTGACGGATTTCGCCTGAACATTGGGATTGACTACAAATACCAGCGGAACGCTGCCAACCACCGAGATGTGCGCGAAGCTCTTGTGGATGTCAAAAGGAGTCACCGCAGGCGTCAGTGCTGCATTGATGGTGTGGCTTGTGAAGGCGCCCATCAGCAAGGTGTAGCCATCGGCAGGTGATTTGGCAACTTGACCCGCCCCCAGACTGCCGCCAGCTCCGGCACGGTTATCGACGACGAACTGCTGCCCGAGCTGGTCTGAAAGCTGTTTGGCGAGAACGCGGCCAATGACATCGGTCGCTCCGCCCGGCGCATAGGGAACCACCAGCCTCACGGGTTTGTTGGGGTAGTCGGTCTGCGCACTGGCTGCTCCCGATGCGCCGGCTGCAACGAGGGCGGTTGCAAGCAGGTTAACGAGCTTGCGGCGGTACATGCCCGGATTGACGGGGTCTGTGGGTTTCATGAAGTCTCCTTAGGGTTTTCAGGTATGCGCTTTCTGGTTCGAGCGCTCGATTTTTCTTTTAATCAATAATATTATTAATAATCAGTGCATCAACAATGGTTAACCCTTCCATGACGAACAAGCCAGACCAGCAAGCCACGATTCATCCGGAAGCCGCTTCGAGCGGCATCTCCAAAGGACTCACCAACTACGGTGATCGCGGCTTTTCTCTTTTTTTGCGCAAGGCCTTCATCAAAGGAGCGGGCTATACCGACAAGGCGCTGGACAGGCCTGTGATCGGTATCACGAACACCGGCAGCTCCTACAACCCTTGTCACGGAAACATGCCGCAACTGATTGAGGCGGTGAAGCGCGGCATCCTGATGGCCGGCGGGCTGCCCATGGACTTCCCGACCATCTCCTTGCACGAGAGCTTTTCCCAGCCGACCAGCATGTATCTGCGCAACCTCATGTCCATGGACACAGAGGAGATGCTGCGAGCGCAGCCCATGGATGCGGTCGTGCTGATCGGGGGGTGTGACAAAACGGTGCCGGCCCAGCTGATGGGTGCGGCTTCGGTCGGACTGCCGGCGATTCAGCTGGTGACCGGCTCCATGCTCACCGGATCGCATCGAAGCGAAAGAGTGGGGGCCTGCACCGATTGCCGACGCTACTGGGGCAAATTTCGTGCCGAAGAAATTGATGCGGAGGAAATTTCCGACGTCAACAATCAGCTCGTCGCCAGTGTGGGCACCTGCTCGGTGGCGGGCACTGCCAGCACGATGGCTTGTATCGCAGAAGCTCTGGGAATTGGCCTTCCTGGCAGCGCGACCCCTCCAGCGGTCACTGCCGACCGCATCCGGGTTGCAGAGCGATCCGGTGAGGTGGCTGTGCACATGGCGCGTGCAGGATTGAGCATTGACAAGATTCTCACACCAGCTGCCTTCGAAAACGCCATGCGCGTGCTGCTGGCCATGGGGGGCTCGACCAATGCCATCGTGCATATGGCAGCGATCGCAGGTCGTTTGGGATACGAGCTGGATCTCAAGGCCTTGGACGTCATGAGCCGCAATACTCCGGTGTTGCTCGACCTCAAGCCGTCCGGCGACCACTACATGGAGGACTTTCATGCCGCGGGCGGCATGCATACCCTGCTTCGAGAGCTCAAGCCCCTGCTGCACCTCGATGCTCTGACCGTGACGGGGCGCACCCTGGGCGAGGAGCTGGAGGCGGCAGGTCCCGGCTTCAAGCAGCATGTGGTGAAGACTCTGGATGCTCCCTTGTATCCACAGGGCGGCATTGCCGTGCTGCACGGCAATCTTGCCCCGGCAGGAGCCATCATCAAGCAGTCCGCAGCCAACCCCGAGCTGATGGAGCATGAGGGCCGTGCCGTTGTCTTCGAGAATGCGGAGGATTTGGCCGCGCGTATCGACTCGCCCGAGCTGGATGTCCGGGCCGAGGATGTGCTGGTGCTCAAGAACATCGGCCCCAAAGGAGCGGCGATGCCGGAAGCGGGTTACCTGCCCATTCCCCAGAAACTCGCTGCCCAAGGCGTGAAAGACATGGTGCGTGTCTCCGATGGGCGTATGAGTGGCACCGCTTTCGGCACCATCGTCCTGCATGTGACGCCCGAGGCGGCAATTGGCGGGCCCTTGGCCTGGGTGCAAACCGGGGACAGAATTCGCCTGTCGGTGCGCGAGCGCTGTATTGAATGGCTGGTCAGTGAGGAAGAGCTGGCTATGCGTCAGAATGCCAAGCCTGTTCAAGTTCCTGCCGCAGAGCGTGGCTACGCGCATCTGTTCAAGAAAACTGTTTTGCAGGCTGATCGTGGCGCAGACTTTGATTTCTTGACTGCGACGCAGCGCAAGGGTTCGATTCCAAGGAGTTAAGTTCATATGCCGACGGGCGCTTTTGCCAGGGAGCGCCGTCCATCCGAGGACGGTGCATCCGTGATTGCCGCGACATTGGAGGAAGACATCGTTCTGGGCCTCTTGGCTCCCAGAGTGCGTCTTGTTGAAGACGAGCTGATGGAACGGTTCGCAGCCAAACGCCATGTGGTGCGAGACGCGCTGGCTCGGCTCGAAAGCGCTGGTCTGCTTGAGCGCAGGCGCAATATTGGCTCCATGGTGAAGGCCTTCAGCAGAGACGAGGTCATTCATCTCTACGAAATGAGAGAGCTGCTCGAGCTGGAGGCGATGCGCAGAATTGCGCTGCCTCTGGACCGTGATGCCCTGGAGCAGCTCAGGCGCATTCAGGCCGGGCACGACGCAGCGATCCAGCAACAGGAGCCGCGCGGCATTTTTCGGACCAACCAGGAGTTTCATCGGCTGTTGTTTGCGCAATGCGGCAATGTTTTCCTGTCGCAATCCATCGAAGACTTCGCCCGCCAAACGCATGCGATTCGATTTGGAACGCTGATGTCCAGAGAGCGTCAGTTGCAATCCCAACAGGAGCATCACGAGCTGCTGGCGGTACTGGCGCAGGGGGAGGGCTCGCGGGAGCGCCTGATCCGTCTGACCGCAGAGCATCTTGTGCCTCCAAGAGACCATTACCTGAAGACACAAGAGGCGCTGCTGCCTTGAAGTGCTGATCAGTTTAGGAACAGGCTTCGAATATCGTCAGCCGTGGCCAGCGGACGGCCCAGCGCTGCGGCCCCCTGGCAGACCTGGGCGACCAGGGCGGCATTGCTTGCAGCCGGCTCACCACTCTTCAGGAACAGGTTGTTCTCGAAGCCGACGCGTGCATGCCCTCCCAGGCTGGCTGCAGCCATCGCGCACGCGTTTTCCTGAGGGCCGAAGGCGCACATTGCCCATGGATAGACATCGTCATGGGCATTCAGGAACGGCAGCAGATCGATGGGCGAAGAGGTCTGACCGGCAGAGTAACGGCCCAGTACAAAAAGCAGAAACCATTTGTTTTCCGGGATGACGCCGCTTGCACGCAGGCGTTGCCAGGCCTGCACGTCCGCCACGTCATACAGGATGATCTGGGTCATCACATTGCTCTGCTTGAGCCATGTGAAGAAGGAGTGGATATCCGCTTCGGGAACTTCAGGTTTGAGTATCTCGCGCAAGCCGACGGAGATCGCTTCCGGCGCCGTTTCTCGTGCGACCCGCATCTGCTCGTGTGGCTGGTAGACCTGAGCCGCTTCGGTGGTGACCTGAACCACCAGTTCCTGGCCCACCGCTTTGCGCACTGCGGCAGTGGCTTCAAGGTAGGCGTGGGCATCGAGCAAATGCCTGCCGTCAGGCTTGCGCACATGCATATGAATCATGGACGCACCGCAGTCCAGGCATTCCTTGGCGGTCTGTGCCAGATCGGCGGCAGTCAATGGAACCTCGGGGTGCTGTTCCCTGGTCTTGTAGGCTCCGTTGGGAGCAACGGTGATGATCAGCGGTGTATTCATCATGCGCTTTCTTCTTGCTCGGCGGCATCGCCCACGGCAGGCAGTTCGCTTTTGAGAAGTTCGAGACCTGCCAGCAGTGTCCTCTGGTAGCGCTGTTTCTCTTGGGCGATGCTCTCCGGAGTCCACTTGAAAAAACCTTCTCCGGACTTCATGCCGAACTTGCCTTCAGCCACTCTTTGCGACAGGCATGGGCTAGGCTCCTTGTTGGCCGCCAGAGACGGGTACATCGTTGCTCCAGCGGCGCAGTGGACTTCCAGACCCGCATGGTCGCGCTGAAGCACGGGACCTGCTGCGAGAAAGCGGAATCCGAAGCCAAAGCGCACGGCTGCATCCACATCCTCGGCCGATGCAATGCCCGCTTCAATCAGTGCAAAAGCCTCGCGAGCCAGCGCGTGCTGAAGGCGGTTCGCCAGAAAGCCTGGCAAATCCTTCCTGACCAGCACCGGAACCATGCCGCACTGGCGCATGAAGGCATGAAGGTTCTCTGCGCATTCCATGCGGGACGCCTCGCCACACACCACTTCAACGAGAGGCGTCAGGTGCGCAGGCATGAAGAAATGCAGACCCAGCATGCGTTCCTGTGTTGGCAGGCCTTGTGCAATTGCGGTGATGGGAAAGCTCGAGCTGTTGCTGGCCAGCAATGCATCCTTGCGGGCGCGCTGCTCGAGTTGCCTGAAAAGCGCTTGCTTGATGTCCAAACGCTCCGGGATGCATTCGATCACCAGGTCCACAGAGTTCCAGTCAAGATCGTCCAAGGACGATACGACGGACAGCCGGGCAAGGTGCTGAGCCGCGCCCAGCTGGATCAATCCCTCACGGACTTGCTCAGGGACTTTGGCGGCCCGGTCGGCGTCGGGTTCGATCACCGTCGTTCTGCAAGCTCCGCGGCAAAGGACGACCGCGACATCGGCTCCCATTGTTCCGCCGCCAATAACCACAGCGTGTGAACGCGAGGGGCGGAAAAAATGCCCAGGCGCACTGAAAATCGTTTGCTTCAACGGGTGTCTCCAGGTTTCGTATGTCTTGAAGACAGTTTGGATGGCGGCAATAAATTTGATAAGCAAATTTATTGGGATGACTATCCTGTTTCTTGAATGTATTGCTGTGCTTCCGCCGGCGTGACTAGGCAAGGCCACGGCGCAGTGCGAGCGCGCCAGGGCCGTGCTGACGCAGCAGCCGAAAGCCCTGGCCTTCGTTTGTCAGCATGTAACTGATGTGCGGTGGTCTGCGAGTCTTCTGGCCATCCGTGCACGCATTGCCGAGGCCCTTTGCCATGAGGAGCAGACGCCATAAGCCCCTGGCCTAATCGCCGGTGCTGGACGGCCCCAGAGCAGCTCCGAGGCCTTGATGTGTTCAACGTCCATGACGGTTTTGCATACCGCAAGCGTTGTATCTAACAGGCACAGCACTCATTCATCGATGCTTCGGGGTTGATGTGGCATGTGCCGGGAGCCGGGCCCTGGCGGCCAGTGCTTCCAGAGGACCGGGGTCTTTCACCGAACCTCAGCGGCCTTGGTCTGACGGTCTTGAAAAAGGGCCGCTTGTCACGACCGGCCACGCCACGCTTCAGGCTGCTGCATCGTGACGGTGCAGCAGATCCAGGAACATCTGTGCCGAGCGGCTGATGGGCCTGTCCTTGCGTACCAGGCTGCCGTAGGCCTCCAGACTGTGCTTGGTCCGATACGGCAGGATATGCAGCATGCCGTGGGCAGCATGAAGGTCCGCCACCGTGCGCGGAATCACGCCCACCATATTCGAGCTTCGCACCAGATTGATGGTGGTGAGTATGGAGCCGGTTTCGATCAGGCCGCGCGGCAGCGGCAGACTGTGCTCGCGGAACTCCTGCTCGATCAAGCTGCGCATGGGGCTGCCAGGCGGCTGCATCACCCAGCCATGCCCCTGCAAGGCCTGCAGACCGGGCCGCTGCAGCGACAGCAGAGGATGCTCCTTGCGCACGATGAAGGCCAGTTGCTCGTCGTCGATCGGGCAAAAGCGGCAATCGCTGCCCGCTTCATTGGTCATGCGCCCGACGACTACCTCCAGCACTCCTTCACGCAGCTGGGCCAGCAGGCGATCACTGGTGTCCACGGCCACTTCCAGCTCCAGCAGGGGCAACTGCTGCTTCAGCTCCAGCAGGGCCTGGGTGAGGCGCCCGGGTGAGGCGGCCATGATGCTGCCCACGGCCAGCCGTCCGGAGCTTCCCTGGCGCAGCTCGCCCAGTTCGCGATTCAGGGCCTCGATATTGCCGCGCAGCGAACGGAAATATTCCAGCACCCGCTCTCCTGCCGCATTGCGCTGCAGCCGGCGGCCCACGCGCTCGAACAGCCGCTGACCCAGGGCGTCTTCGAGCTCCTGCAGCATCTTGGTGGCTGCCGGCTGGGTCAGACCGAGCTCGGCCGCTGCTGCACGCAAGGTCTGGCGCTCGTCGATGGCCAGTATCAAGGCCACCTGGCGCATGCGCAGCCGGTTCAGCAGCTGTGGCGTGTTGTCGCTTTTGTCGATTGATCCCATGGCATGGTTTCTTATTGCTTCAGGTTATCGATTAATCAATAACTTTCAGTTTACGCATATCAGCGGCTTCCCTAGGATCGGGCTGCGATGAAATAAAAAAGCCAAGGAGACAAATGTGCAAAGACGTCATCTACTTTCCATAGCCGCCCTGTGCGGCGCCGCCGCGCTGCCCTGGCAGGTCCAGGCACAGGACTCTGCGAACTGGCCCGTCAAGCCCGTGCGCATGCTGGTGGGTTCTGCGCCCGGAGGCGGCACCGATGCCATGGCCCGCGCCGTGGCCGACCGACTGGGGCCGCTGCTCAAGCAGCCGGTGATCGTGGAGAACCGGCCCGGCGTCTCCAATACGCTGGCCGTGGACATGACGGCCAAGGCCACGGATGGGCACACCATGGTCATGGGCGTGGTCACGGCCCATGCCATCGCACCGCATCTGCTCAAGCTGGGGTATGACAACAACCGGGATCTGGTTCCCGTGGCCTTTGTCGGCTCGGTGCCCAATGTGCTGGTGGTGGGCAACTCCGTTGCCGCCAACACGGTGGCGGAGCTGGTGGCCATGGCCAGGAAGAATCCCGGTCAGATCAATTTCGCCAGCAGCGGTACGGGCAGCACCCAGCATATCGCTGCCGAGGTGTTCAAGGATGCCGCAGGCATTCAGATCACCCACGTGCCCTACAAGGGCAGTGCCGCGGCCCTGGTCGATCTGGTCAGCGGCCAGGTGCAGATGAGCTTCGACACCATGCCCTCGGTCATAGGCCAGATCAAGGCCGGCAAGCTGCGCGCTCTGGCGGTCACTTCTCCCCAGCGCAACCCTCAGCTGCCCCAGGTGCCGACCATGGCCGAAGCGGGCCTGCGCGACGTGGAGATCAGCGCCTGGTACGGCATCTACATGCCCGCCTCCACGCCCAAGGCTGTGCAGCAGAAAGTGCATGACGAGGTCAACAAGGTCATCGCCATGCCCGAGACCAAGACCCGTCTCGAAGCCGTGGGTGCCGAGCTGCGGCCCATGGCCCAGGCCGACTTCGGCAGTTTTCACCTCGCCGAGTACAAACGCTTCGGCGACATCATTCGCAAGAACAACATCAAGCTGGACTGAGCATGAGCAAGGCTTCTTTTCCCGTTGTCGCCCTGACCCTGGGCGATCCTTCCGGCATCGGCGCCGAACTGATTGCACGTTTGCTGGCCAGGCCGCAAGCCACCGAGCAGGCGAACCTGGTGTTGATAGGCGATCCCTGGCTCTGGGAGCAGGGCCAGCGTATCGCCGGACTGCAGGTGGCAACCGCGGCGCTGGCCGGCCTGTCTGCCGCGCGCGAGCGTGCCGACACGCGGCTGCCGGCCTTTGTGGCCGTGGACACCATCGCCCAGGCCGATGTGGTGCAGGGGCAGGTGGGGGCGGCAGGCGGCCGCTCGGTACTGCAGGTGCTAGACCAATGCATGGATGCGGCCCTGGCCGGCGATATCGACGCCATCTGCTTTGCGCCCTTGAACAAGCAGGCCATGAAGCTGGGCGGCCTGCACCACGAGGACGAGCTGCACCACTTTGCCGAGTACCTGGGCGTGACCGGCTACTTCTGCGAGTTCAACACGCTGGGCGATCTCTGGACCTCGCGCATTTCCTCCCACGTGCCGCTCAAGGATGTGGCCGGCTATCTGAGCCAGGAGCGCATCAGCCAGGCGGCCGAGCTGATCTACAACGCCTTGCGCGCCAGCGGCCTGGCTGCTCCCAAGGTGGCGATTGCCGGCTTCAACCCGCACAACGGCGATGGCGGAACCTGCGGTCGCGAGGAAATCGACATCATCGCGCCCGCCGTCCAGGCCCTGCAGGCGCGCGACTGGCCCAGCGATGCGCCGTTCCACGGCCCGTTCCCGGCCGACACCATCTTTCTCAAGGCCCAGGCCGGCGAGTACCAGGCCATCGTGACCATGTACCACGACCAGGGCCAGATCGCCATCAAGCTGCTGGGCTTCTCGCGCGGGGTGACGGTGCAGGGCGGCCTGCCGATTCCCATCACCACGCCGGCCCACGGCACGGCCTACGACATCGCGGGCCAGGGCAAGGCCAATGTGGAAGCCACCTGGCAGGCGCTGCAGATCGCCGCGCGCATGGGGGCCGCCCACCGTGATCGCCAGGTCGCCCCAACTGTCTGAGCCCATTTTCCGGGCGGCCTGGGCCGCCTGTCCTACCCACTCTTTGCTTCCGAGGTCTGTATGAAGATCAAGTCCGTCCGCGCCCGTGTCTATGAATGGAAGGGCAAGACCGTTCCGCCCCAGGGCAACTTCTGCTCCAACGCCATGGATCTGGTGTACTCCAACACCGAGTCCATGAGCACCTTCCGCTTCCATTCGTGGACCGTGGTCGAGATCGAAACCGATGACGGCATCATCGGTCTGGGCAACGTGGCCCTGGCGCCAAGAATAGCCAAGGCCATCATCGACGAGTACCTGGCGCCCCTGGTCATCGGCCAGGACCCCTGGGACTACGAATACCTGTGGCAGCGCATGTACCGCGCCACCCATGCCTGGGGCCGCAAGGGCGTGACGATGGCCGCCATCTCGGCTGTGGACCTGGCCATCTGGGACATCCTGGGCAAGAGCGTGAACAAGCCCGTGTTCAAGCTGCTGGGCGGGCGCACCAAGGAAAAGATTCCCTGCTACTACAGCAAGCTCTACCGCACCGACCTGAAAGAGATGCAGGACGAAGCACAGAAATTCCTGGATCAGGGCTTCAAGGCCTTCAAGATGCGCTTCGGCTACGGGCCCGCCCATTTGCAGGACGGTGTGAAGGAGAATCTCAAGTCCGTCGAAGCCATCCGTGAAGTGATCGGCTACGACACCGACCTGATGCTGGAGTGCTACATGGGCTGGAACCTGGAGTATGCCAAGCGCATGCTGCCCAAGCTGGCCAGGTTCGAGCCGCGCTGGCTGGAAGAGCCTGTGATCGCCGACGACATCGACGGCTACGCCGAGCTCAACGCCATGAACATCGTTCCCATCTCGGGCGGCGAGCACGAGTTTTCGCTCTACGGCTTCAAGCAGCTGCTGGACAGGAAGGCCGTCTCCGTCGTGCAGTACGACACCAACCGCGTGGGCGGCATCACGGCGGCGCACAAGATCAATGCCCTGTGCGAAGCCTATTCAGTGCCCGTGATCCCGCATGCCGGCCAGATGCACAACTACCACCTGACCATGAGCACGCTGGCTTCGCCCATGGCCGAGTACTTCCCCATCTTCGACGTGGAAGTCGGCAACGAGCTGTTCTGGTACATCTTCGACGGCGAACCGGTTGCCGACAACGGCTTCCTGCAACTGCGCGACGACGTGCCTGGCCTGGGCCTCACGCTCAAGACCGAGTATCTGGACCAGTTCCACATCATCGATTGAGGAGACGCAGCATGCCAGCACCCTCCAATCCCCGTTACCGGGGCATCTTCCCCGTCGTGCCCACCACCTTCCACGAGGACGGCACGCTGGACCTGACCAGCCAGAAGCGCTGCCTGGAGTTCATGATCGACTCGGGCGTGGACGGCCTGTGCATCCTTGCCAACTTCTCCGAGCAGTTCCTGGTTTCGGATGAGGAGCGCGAAATCCTCACGCGCACGGCCCTGGAGCATGTGGGCGGCCGTGTGCCGGTGATCGTGACCACCACGCACACCAGTACCAAAATCTGCGCCGAGCGCAGCCGCCGTGCCCAGGACATGGGCGCCGCCATGGTCATGGTCATGCCGCCCTACCACGGCGCCACCTTCCGCTTCGGCGAAGCCCAGGTGCAGGCCTTCTACCAGGGCGTGTCCGACGCCATCGACATCCCCATCATGGTCCAGGACGCACCGGCCGCGGGCACGCCGCTGTCGCCGGCCTTTCTGGCCCGCATGGCCAGGGAGATAGCGCAGGTCAGCTACTTCAAGATGGAAACCGCCGGTGCGGCGGGCAAGCTGCGCGAACTGATCACCCTGGGCGGCGAAGCGATAGAAGGCCCCTGGGACGGCGAGGAAGCCATCACGCTGCTGGCCGACCTGGAGGCCGGCGCCACGGGCGCCATGACGGGCGGCGGCTTTGCCGACGGCATACGCCCCATCATCGAGGCGCACCGCGCAGGCGACAAGGACAAGGCCTTCGAGCAGTACCAGCGCTGGCTGCCGCTGATCAACCACGAAAACCGCCAGGCCGGCTTCCTCGCCGCCAAGGCGCTGATGAAGGAGGGCGGCGTGATCGCCTGCGATGCGCCGCGCTCGCCCTGGCCGCCCATGCACCCCGAGGTGCGACGCCAGTTGCTGGACATCGCCCGCCGGCTGGACCCGCTGGTGCTGCGCTGGGCCCGTTGAGACGACTATGAATACAGGAGCTGGTTGCGCTTTTTCATTAAGGAGTTCAGGTGCTTTTTATACTGAAATCTATGAATAGCAAGTGCAGCAAGCTCCTCTATCAAGAGCATATCCATGACCCAACACCACAACCTCATCAACGGCCAATGGACGGCTGCTGACAGCTATTGCCCCAACACCAACCCCAGCGACCTGTCCGACGTGATCGGCGAGTACGCCCAGGGGGGTGCCGAGGACGTGCAGGCCGCCGTGGCCGCCGCCGCTGCCGCTTTCCCAGTCTGGTCCACCTCGGGCATCCAGGCGCGCTCCGACGCCCTGGACAAGATAGCCACGGAAATCCTGGCGCGCAAGGCGGAGCTGGGCGAGCTGCTGGCCCGCGAAGAAGGCAAGACCCTGCCCGAAGCCATTGGCGAAGTCGGCCGCGCCGGCCAGATCTTCAAGTTCTTTGCCGGTGAATGCCTGCGCCTCACTGGCGAGACCGTGCCTTCGGTGCGTCCCGGCATCGGTGTGGAAATCACGCGCGAGCCCATCGGTGTGGTCGGCCTGATCACGCCCTGGAACTTCCCCATCGCCATCCCCGCCTGGAAGATCGCTCCGGCCCTGGCCAACGGCTGCTGCGTGGTGCTCAAGCCCGCCGACCTGGTGCCCGGCAGTGCCTGGGCCCTGGCCGACATCATCCACCGCTCTGGCATCCCCGCCGGTGTCTTCAACCTGGTCATGGGCCGCGGCCGCGTGATCGGTGAAGCCCTGGTCAACCACGCCGACGTGGCGGCGATCAGCTTCACGGGCTCGACGGGCGTGGGCCGTGGCATTGCCGAAGCCTGCGTGAAAAGCGGCAAGAAGGTGCAGCTGGAAATGGGCGGCAAGAATCCCCAGATCGTGCTGGACGATGCCGACCTGAACCAGGCCGTGGAACTGTCGGCCCAGAGCGGCTTCTACTCCAGCGGCCAGCGCTGCACGGCATCGAGCCGCCTGATCGTGACCGACAGGATCTACCCGGCCTTCATCGAGGCCCTGCAGGCGCGCATGGCCCAAATCAAGGTCGGTGACGCACGCGCCGCCGGCACCGACATGGGCCCCGTGGTCAGCCAGGCCCAGCTGGAGCAGGATCTGAGCTATGTGGAAATCGCCAAGGCCGAAGGCGCGCGCCTGGCCGCTGGCGGCGTCCGCGTGGCCTGCCACACGGGCAGCGGCAAGGATGGTTTCTACATGGCGCCCACGCTGTTTGTGGACACCGAAGCCGGCATGCGCATCAACCGCGAAGAAGTCTTTGGCCCCGTGGCCAGCGTGATCCGCGTCAAGGACTACGAAGAAGCCCTGGCCATGGCCAACGACACGCCGTTCGGCCTGTCGGCCGGCATTGCGACCACCAGCCTCAAGCACGCCACGCACTTCAAGCGCCACAGCCAGGCCGGCATGGTCATGGTCAACCTGCCCACGGCGGGCGTGGACTACCACGTGCCGTTCGGCGGTCGCAAGGGCAGCAGCTACGGCCCGCGCGAGCAGGGCCGCTATGCCCAGGAGTTCTACACCACGGTGAAGACGGCCTATACGCTGGCGTGAGCACGGCCCTTGAGGGTTCTCTGGTTTGCTGCATCTCTTTGCCGGGCCCTGGGCCCGGCTTTTTCATGGCGCGGTGGCGACCAGCCCAGCAGCGCCGCCCTGATGGTCTTGCCACCGTCGGCGTTGTCCCAGACCCCTTCTTCCAGCACATCGTGAATGCGCTTGTCCAGCGTGGCAGCCACCTGCTCGCGCGTCTGCACGGCCTGGGGGCTGGCGTCCGGCACGATGCCCAAGGCGCTGGCCAGTGCCGTGATCTGGGCTGTGAGATTGACGACGGCGGTGTTGGAGCTCATGAGTCGGTCCTTGAAATGTCGATGAACAGGGCAGCTGGCATGGCGCGCAGTGCGGGGTGCCCAGCTGTCAACGGCCTTCAGTGTCGCGCGGGGGGATACTGCTGTTAACGTATCAACAATGAGCGGCGGCCGCGAAGATATCGCCTGGTTTCAAGGGGGCAAGGTCTTCAGATGCTTTACGGTAAAGCACCGGCAGCCACTGCTTTTTGAGAGTTCCATAAGACAGGAGAGACAAGAGCATGGGTCTGAAGAGAGTCTGTATCTACGGTGCCGGCGCCATTGGCGGCTGGCTGGGTGTGGCGCTGGCCAGGGCCGGCTGCGAGCTGAGCGCCGTGGCGCGGGGCCAGACGCTGGCTGCGCTGCAGCACAACGGCTTGACGCTGGTGCATGGAGAGGAGCGCGAGACCGTGGCCGTCAATGCGCAGCAGGACCCGGCCGCCCTGGGCGTGCAGGATGTGGTGGTGATTGCCGTCAAGGCGCCGTCCATGCCCGAGGTGGCCCGTGCCGTCGCACCGCTGATCGGCCCGCAGACCCTGGTGCTGACCGCCATGAACGGCGTTCCCTGGTGGTTTCTGGCTGGTGGCGTGGATGCCGGCTTGCGCGGCCTGCAGCTCAGGGCCGTGGACCCGCAGGGCGAGATTGCGCGTGCCATTCCCACCGGGCAGGTGCTCGGCTCGGTGGTGCATGCCAGCTGCTCTCTCGATGCGCCGGGGGTGGTGCGCCGTCATTTCGGCAACAGCCTCATCGTCGGCGAGCCCATGGCCCTGCCCGGCGATGCGCCCACGCCGCGTCTGCTGGCACTGACCGAGCTGCTGCGCGCGGGCGGCATCGAGGTCAGGCTCAGCGACAACATCCAGCGTGACGCTTGGTACAAGCTCTGGGGCAATATGACCATGAACCCCGTCAGTGCGATCACGGGCGCGACCACGGACAGGATTCTGGGCGATGAGCTGGTGCGCAACTTCATCACGGCCGTGATGCTGGAGGCCCGGGAAATCGGCGCACGCATCGGCCTGCCGATTGCCGACAGCCCGCAGGACCGCCATCAGGTCACGCTCAAGCTGGGCGGCTTCAAGACCTCCATGCTCCAGGATGTGGAAGCCGGCAAGCCGGTGGAGCTGGACGCCCTGGTGGGCGCCGTGCGCGAGATGGGTGCCATGTGCGGCATGAGCACGCCGTTCACCGATGCCCTGCTGGGGCTGACGCGGCTGCGCGCGCAGCAGCTGGGTCTGTATCCGGCGTAAGGCAGTGGCGGGCAGGGCGGTCTTGGGCCTAGACTAGGCTGCATGAGCACCACATCTACCCAGACCGCCACTCTCAAGTCCGCGTCCGCGCAGGACAGTCATTGGGCCACGCTGTGCGTGGTGACGACCACCGTTGGGCATTCGGCCGAGGCCGAGGACATGGCGCGGGCGCTGGTCGCGGCCAAGGCTGCGGCCTGTGTGCAGACCGAGCGCATCACCTCGTATTACGAGTGGGACGGCGTGCTGCAGACCGCTCCCGAATGGCGCCTGACCTGCAAGACCCTGCCCGAGGCACTGCCACGGCTGACTGCGCTGCTGCGCAGCCATCACAGCTATGAAGTTCCCCAGATCACCATGCGCACCGAGCGCTGCCTGAACGACTATGCCAAGTGGATCAAGCAGCAGGTGCAGCTCTGAAGCCTGAATAAAAAAGGAGCGCCTTGCGCGCTCCTTCATTGGGTTTCAGTGCTGAATCTATCTGAAAACTCGATAGATAAAGCGCTGGCAGCTATGGTTCTTGTGCTTCAGGACAGCAGGGCCTGGGCGAACTCGCGTGCGCTGAAGGTTTCCAGATCCTCGATCTTCTCGCCCACGCCGATGAAGTAGACGGGCACGGGGCGCTCCTGCGCAATCGCGGCCAGCACGCCGCCCTTGGCCGTGCCGTCGAGTTTGGTGACGATCAGGCCCGTGAGCTGCAGTGCATCGTCGAAGGCGCGCACCTGGGTCAGGGCGTTCTGGCCGGTGTTGCCGTCAATCACCAGCAGCACCTCGTGCGGCGCCGTGCCGTCGGCCTTGCTCACCACGCGCTTGATCTTCTTGAGCTCTTCCATCAGATGCAGCTGCGTGGGCAGGCGTCCGGCCGTATCGACCAGCACCACATCCTTTTTGCGCGCCTTGCCGGCGGAGACGGCATCGAAGCTCACGGCGGCGGGGTCGCCACCGTCCTGGCTGATGATTTCCACGGTGTTGCGATTGGCCCAGACGCCCAGCTGCTCACGCGCGGCGGCGCGGAAGGTGTCGGCGGCGGCCAGCAGCACGGACTGCTCGCCGTCGGCCAGATGCTTGGTCAGCTTGCCGATGGAAGTGGTCTTGCCCGCACCGTTGACGCCGGCCACCATGATGACGGTCGGTGTGTGCTCGCCGATGGTCAGCGGCTTTTCCAGCGGCCTGAGCAAATCGGTCAGCGCATCGGCCAGCAGTGCCTTGACGGCGGCGGGCTCGGTGGTCTTGGTTTCCTTGACGCGGCGCTTCAGGTCTTCCAGCAGATGCTGGGTGGCCTTGACGCCGGTGTCGGCCATCAGCAGCGCGTCCTCCAGCTCTTCATAGAGCCGGTCGTCGATCTGGGTGCCGGTAAAGACGGTGGCAATGCTGGAGCCGGTCTTGCGCAGACCGGCTTTCAGGCGTTCCATCCAGCTTTGACGGGAATTTGGGGCTTGCGGCTTTGCGGTAGGCTCGGGGGCTGCTACAAAATCCTGAGTAGCAGGCTGATCTTCGCCGGCCTTGGCCGTCGCGCCGCCGCCAAAGGGCTTGCGCCACCAGGAGCTGTTGCCATTTTCGGCAGGCGCAGCAGGCGTATCCTGTGAAGCGGGCCTGGTTGGCGCAGCAGACGCAGACGCAGGCGCCGCGGTTGTCTCGGCAGCGGGCGTGGTGTTCACCACATCGGGTGAATTGGGCTTTTTCTTGAAAAAACTGAACATTGGCGGGTTTTTAGAATCGCATCATTCTATGAAACATGTACGCGCACTCCCTGTACTGGGCTTAATGGCCTGTTTGAGCGCTGGGGCAGCCTTGGCTGCGCCGGGCGCATCGTCGCAACCTGTGCCTGCTGCTGCCACGGTGGCCGCGCCGCAAGTGCAGCAGTTCACGCTGAAGAACGGCATGCAGCTGATCGTGCTGCCCGACCGGCGCGCGCCCACGGCCGTGCACATGGTCTGGGTACGTGTGGGCTCCATGGACGAGGTCGACGGCACCACGGGCGTGGCCCATGCGCTGGAGCACATGATGTTCAAGGGCTCCAAAAGCGTCAAGCCCGGAGACTTCTCGCGTCGCGTGGCGGCGCTGGGTGGCCAGGAAAACGCGTTCACCTGGCGTGACTACACCGGCTATTACCAGCAGATTCCGTCCAACCGTCTGGAAGACGTGATGAAGCTGGAATCCGATCGTTTTGCCAACAACCAGTGGCCGGACTCCGAATTCAAGAAGGAAATCGAGGTCATCAAGGAAGAGCGCCGCATGCGCACCGACGACCAGCCGCGCGCCATGCTGATGGAGCAGCTGATGGCGGCCACCTTCATGGCCTCGCCCTATCGCCGCCCCGTGGTGGGCTGGATGAGCGATCTGGACTCCATGACGCCCGGAGATGTGCGCGACTTCCACAAGCGCTGGTATGTGCCGTCCAATGCCGCAGTGGTCGTGGTGGGGGATGTGAACGTCAACCAGGTGCGTGCCTGGGCCGAGAAGTATTACGGCAGCATTCCTGCGCGCGCCTTGCCGCAGCGCAAGCCGCAGACCGAACCCAGGCAGATCGGCGTGCGCCGTATCGAGGTCAAGCAGCCTGCCGAGCAGGCCTTTATCGCCATGGCCTATCGCACGCCCACCCTGAAGAGCGTGGACAAGCTTCAGGCCGAGGACAAGGATGCGCTGGCGCTGCTGGTGCTGTCCGCGGTGCTCGACGGTTATGACGGCGCCCGTCTGGAGCGCGCCCTGGTGCAGGGCGAAGGCCAGGCCAACGGCCGTGTGGCAGACAGCGCCGGCAGCTCGGCCAGCATTTTGGGGCGCGGGCCCAGCCTGTTCATGCTGACGGGCGTTCCGGCCCAGGGAAAGACCGTGGCCGATGTGGAAGCTGCCTTGCGCGCCCAGATCAAGAAGGTGGCCGAGGAGGGCGTGCAGGCTGACGAGCTGGACCGCGTCAAGACGCAGTGGATGGCCTCCAACGTCTATGAGCGCGATTCCGTCATGGGCCAGGCCCAGAACCTGGGCAATTACTGGATCCAGAACATGCCGCTGGATGCCGAGGACAAGCTGCTGGCCGAGCTGCAGAAAGTCACCTCCGACGATGTGAAGGCCGTGGCCGCCAAGTATTTCGGCGACGACCAGCTCACCGTCGGCACTCTGGTGCCCCAGCCGCTGCCCGCAGGCGCCAAGCCCCAGCGTCCCATGTCCGGCAAGGCCGATGCAGGCGGTTCGGTGCATTGATGAAACACCCCCTGAGCCGCTTTGCGTCTTCCCCCTCTCTCTACGCGCTGTGCGCTAAGGGAGGGGAACGCAGCCTTCGCTGCGGGGCGGCCCTTGCTCGGCTGCTCGCGCATGGTGCGCGCCCACGGTGGCGCTGCGTTGAGGAAATAGCTGCTTTGATGCAAACCCCCTTGAGCCGCTTGCCTGGGCGGTCCCGCGCCTTTCCCTCTCTCTACGCGCTGTGCGCCAGGGGAGGGGAACGCAGCCTTCGGTGCGGGGCGGCCCTTGCTCGGCTGCCCGCGCATGGTGCGCGCCCACGGTGGCGCAGCGTTGTGGAAATAGCTGCTTTGATGCAAACCCCCTTGAGCTGCCTGCCTGGGCGGCCCCGCGCCTTTCCCTCTCTCTACGCGCTGTGCGCCAGGGGAGGGGAACGCAGCCTTCGCTGCGGGGCGGCCCGTGCCGGGCTGCTTGCGCATGGGGCATGCCCTCGCTGATGCGGCGTCATGGAAAACAGAGGTTGAACACATGAAAACTATGAAGAAGATAGCTGCTGGCGCTTTTGTGGTGGGCGCTGGCATGGGTTTTCTGACCCAGTCCGCCTGGGCCTTGCTGCCGATAGAGCACTGGACCCAGCCCAGCGGTGCCCAGGTCTGGCTGGTGCAAAGTCCCGGCATTCCCATGGTGGATGTGCAGGTAGATTTTGACGCTGGCAGCCGCCGCGATCCCGAGGACAAGCTGGGCCTGGCGGCAGCCGTGGCCATGATGTCCTCCAAGGGCATCAAGGCGGCGGGCGATGCGCCTGCGCTGGATGAGAACGGCCTGGGCCAGGCCTGGGCCGACCTGGGCGCAAGCTTTGGCGCCAGCGCGGGGCGCGACAGCTTCAGCTTCGGCCTGCGCACGCTGACCGTGCCCGATCTGCAGCAGAAAGCCGTGGCCCTGGCGGCGCGCCAGATCGCGTCGCCAAGCTGGCCCGAGGCCGTGTGGCAGCGTGACCGCGAGCGCTGGAGCGCCTCCATCAAGGAAGCCGACACCCGTCCCGGCACCGTGGCCTCCAAGGCCTTGCGCAAGGCCGTGTTCGGCAGCTCGCCCTATGGCTATCAGACCACGGTCGACAGCCTGGGCCGCATTGATGTTTCGGCCATGCAGGACTTTCACCGCAAGCTGATTGCTGCCTGCCGCGCCAAGGTCAGCGTGGTGGGAGCGGTCAATCGCCAGCAGGCCGATGCCATGGTCAAGCAGTTGCTGGGGCCGCTGCAGGCCACCAATGGCAACGACTGCCCGCCGCTGCCTGCCGTGAGCAAGGTGGAGGACCTGAAGCAGGCCAAGGTCGAGAACATTCCGTTCGATTCGGCCCAGGCCCAGGTGCTCATAGGCCAGCCCGGCATTGCGCGCAACAACCCCGATTTTCTGGCCGTGATGGTGGGCAACCACATTCTGGGCGGCGGCGGCTTCACCTCGCGGCTGATGGAAGAAGTGCGTGAGAAGCGGGGCCTGACCTACGGGGTCTCCAGCGACTTCTCGCCGGGACTGGATCGCGGTGCCTTCATCATCGGCCTGCAGACCCGTCCCGATCAGGCGGCCGAGGCGCTCAAGGTCTCGCAGGACGTGTTGCGCAAATTCATTGCCGAAGGTCCTACCGACAAGGAACTCAAGGCGGCCAAGGACAACCTGATCGGCGGCTTTGCCCTGCGCATAGACAGCAACCGCAAGCTGCTGGGCAATGTGGCCAACATTGCCTGGAACGGGCTGCCGCTCGATTATCTGGAGCACTGGACCGATCGCGTTCAGGCGCTGACCACCAAGGACGTGAAGGAGGCGATGCAGCGCATGGTTCAGCCCGAGCGCATGGTCACCATCACTCTCGGAGCCAAGCCATGAGCCGCAGTGCCATCAAGCTACACACACCCGCAGGCCGCAAGGCGCTGGACAAGATGATTCACGAGTCCGAGCGCAAGGCGCAGGAGCTGGCGGCCAGCCGCCCGGCCCGTCCCGGAGCCAAGGCTGCCCAGCCTGCCGCCGCCAAGCCGGCGGCCACCGGGGCTGGTGAAATCCGCATCATCGGCGGGCAATGGCGCCGCACGCGTCTGGCCGTGGCGCAAAAGCCCGGTCTGCGGCCCACGCCCGATCGCGTGCGCGAGACCCTGTTCAACTGGCTGGGTCAGGACCTGAGCAACTGGAAATGCATTGATGCCTTCGCGGGCACGGGGGCGCTGGGCTTCGAGGCCGCATCGCGCGGCGCCAGCAGCGTCATCATGAACGAGCAGGATGCCGCCCTGGTGCAGCAGTTGCAGCGTCTTCAGCAAAAGCTCGATGCCAGGATGGTCAAGGTGCAGCGTGGCGATGCGCTGAGCTGCCTGAAGACCGTGGCGGGGCAGGATCTGATCTTGCTGGACCCGCCATTCGGTCAGACCGAGCTGTTCGAGCCCGCGCTCAAGGCCGCCACGGCGGCCTTGAATGATGGCGGCTTCATTTATCTGGAAGCTCCCGAAGCCTGGGCCGAGGACCGCCTGCTGGAAATGGGGCTGGAGCTGCACCGCTATCTGAAGGCCGGCGCCGTCCATGCGCATCTGCTGAAGAAGCAGTAAAGCCTTGCTGCCGAACCGGGAGCTGCTGGCGCTTCGAGCAGAGGCGTCAGCAGCTCCTTTTTGCATGGTTCAGCGCTGCGCAGGCCTGAATGCATAATCTCTTTACGCTGCACTGCAGCAGCCCTCACACTCATCAAGACCCGCAGGAGAGAGATAAGCCATGAGCCAAGACCTGATTGCTGTTTACCCCGGAACCTTTGACCCGATCACGCTGGGGCATGAAGATGTGGTGCGCCGGGCTGCACAGCTGTTTGGCAAGGTCATCGTGGCGGTGGCGGCAGGTCATCACAAAAAGACGCTGTTTTCGCTGGAGGAGCGCATTGCCATGGTGCGCGAGGCCTGCGCCAATTATCCGCAGGTGCAGGTGGAGAGCTTTGACGGGCTGCTGGCGCATTTTGTGCTCGCACGTGGCGCCAAGGCCATGGTGCGCGGCCTGCGCGCGGTGACGGACTTCGACTATGAGTTCCAGCTTGCCGGCATGAACCGCACGCTGATGCCCGAAGTGGAAACCGTGTTCCTCACGCCCAGCGATCGCTATCAGTTCATCAGTTCCACCTTTGTGCGCGAGATTGCCACGCTCAACGGCGATGTGGACAAGTTTGTCTCCAAGGGCGTGCATGAGCGCCTGATGGCCAAGGTCGGCCGCGCGGCCTGAGCAGTCAGTCTCCCTGGCTGGGTGATCTGCTGCGATAGCTGCTGATGGTCTCGTGGACGAAGCGCAGCTTGTCCCAGGCCGGGCCGGAAATCGCAAACGGGTAGGCATCGCCATGGCCCAGGCTGCGGTTCAGGCTGTTGTGCAGCAGCGTGAGCGGCACCCACTGGGACTGCATCACCGAAAAGTCGGGCGGCACCGGCACGAGCGGGTTCTGAATGCGCTGCTGGCCTGCGGCGGGGATATCCGGAACGGTGATGCAGGTGCCGTAGCTGGCTGCGGTTTCCAGCAAATCCACCATGTGCAGATAGTGAGCCCAGGTTTCGGCCCAGTCTTCCCAGGGGTGCGAGGTGGCATAGGCGCTGATGAACTGATGGCGCCAGCTATTGTCCAGCGGGTCCTTGCCGTAATGGCGCTGCAGCGCCTGGGCATAGTCCTGGTTCTCATAGCCGAACAGCGCCCTGAAGCGCTCCAGATGCACGCTGTTGGCTATCAGCTGATCCCAGTAGAAATGGCCAGATTCGTGACGCAGATGCCCGATCAGCGTGCGATAGGGCTCGTGCAGGGCCTGGCGGCGTTTGGCGCGCTCGTCGTCGTCGGCCTCGACGACATTGAGCGTGATCATGCCGCTGGCATGGCCGGTCATGACGGGGCTCTGGCCGGGCAGATCCGCGAGCAGGGAAAAGCGCGGCTCGGCCACGCAGTGACCATGGGGATCCTGCAAACCCAGCCTGGCCAGGGTGTAGAACAGCCTGCGCTTGGCAACCTTGATCTTCGCCCAACGCAGCTCGTTGGCAGGATCGCCGTTGTCGGGCAGCCATTCGGTCTGGCGGCAGGAAACGCACAGCGGCTGCGGGTCTGAAGCCTCGATCGCAAAATTGCACAGGCTGATGTTGTATCGATGGGCGCAGGCGCGATAGCGTGCGGTGGGGCCTGCGTTCGGCGGCAGAATGCCGACGCGCAGCTGATCGGGCAGGAATGCCTGGATTGCACCGCAATGCACGCATTGCAGGCTTTCAAAATAGATCAGATGGCCGCAGGCCTCGCAGTTGAAAACTTGCATGAGGACACTTTAATGGCTAAGTACGCTGATCGGGGCAGGAAAAAACAAAGCCAGCTCGAAAGCTGGCTTTGGGCTGGAAGCGCAGCCCTCAGACAGAGGCTGGCTTCAGGTGCGCAACGTCAAGGCCTGACCACGATGCTGTTGCGCACTTCACGCACATGCTTGGTCGTGCGGGCGATTTCGCCGGCACGGGCTTTTTCCGCTTCGGATTTGGCAAAGCCCGACAGCTGCACGGTGCCGTTCATGGTTTCCACGCTGATGGCGGTTGCCGAGACGCTCTTGTCTTCGGCCATCTTGGCCTTCACTGCAGTGGTAATGCCGGCGTCATCCACATAGGAGCCCACAGTCTGCTGGTCACGAGCCACCGAACAGGCTGTGGTAGCCAGCACGGTCGTCGCAGCGACCAGACTGAAAGCCAAAGCACGAGTCAGATTTTTCATATGGTTCTCCCTTGGTTTTGAAAAGGCGCAAAGCACGCCTGCGAAAGCTGGGAACGTCTACACGTTCCAAGAGTTACTTCCTGCGCGAGCGGCCCAGAAAGAAGGCTGTCGCCAGGGCCGCGCCGGTCGCGGCGGCGATCAGCACGGAACGCCCGGGTTGTTCGGACACATACTTGGTGGTTGCATCCGCTGCGGTGTTGAACTGACGGCGTGCGCGGTGCGAGCTGTCGGCCCAGAAGTTGATGCTGCGCTCTGCCAGATCCTGAGCCCGGTTGGCCAGGTTGTCGATCAGCGGGTTCTCGCTGTCGTCGAGATTGCGTATATGGCGCCCTGTGGAGTCTATCGCCTCGGAGGCCGTGCGCCTTGCGCGGCGTGCGGTGTCCTCAACCTTGTCGGCAACATCCTCGGCCACGTCGCGTGCTTCATTGACCATCTTCTGGGCGGCCTGCTTGCCCGAGTCCACGGCGTCCTGCGCTGCGTCGGCCATCTTGTGCGCAGCATTCTGGGCAGATTGGGCGGCGTGCTTTGCCGTGTCCTTGACGTCAGCAGCCACATCCTTGGCGGCGCCCTTGAGGTCTTCAACCGTGTCCTTGGCGTCTTTTACGGCTTGGCTCATTGTTTGGAACTCCCTGAAATCTAAAAATTTTCGTGACAGCGTGCAGTAACGCCAGTCTGCGGAACTCTGCCTCGAGGAGGCGGAAGTTGAGAGTGATCATGGCGAATACTGCCGGTTTGTGCAATGTGGACGAACAAAGTTCTACACATTCGGTGCCGTTGCTATTTCTTCACCAGGCCCATCAGGAAAGTGATGACGGCCATGACCAGGAAGACAAAAAACAGGATCTTGGCAATGCCTACGGCGCTTGCCGCAATACCGCCGAAACCGAAAACTGCAGCGATCAAGGCAATCACCAGAAAGACAATGGCGTAGTGCAACATGATTTTCTCCTTTCGAATGCAGACCGACAGGCATTGCTGTGCGGCCATGTATTGACTGTAGAGAACTGAGCAGCCCGTGCCTGACGGTGAGCTTCTGCCACCTGGGTCGGGGTATTGAGAGACAGCCGTGTAGGACGACATCGACTTGCTCGGCCGAGCGCTACCCGGTTTCAGGCAGTTGCTATGCTCAGGGGAATGACTGCCGAGATGGTGGTGCCCTTGCCGGGTTGCGAGGCCACGGTGAGCCTGCCGCCAACGGCTTCGACACGGTGCTTCATGCCGGCCAGGCCATGGGAGTTGGGGCGCATGCTGGCGGGCTCGAACCCCTGGCCATCGTCTTGAATCTGCACGGCTACATAGGTGGGGTAGTTGTGCACCGTGACGATGACATGGCTGGCCCTGGCGTACTTGCCGATATTGGTCAGCGACTCCTGCACCACGCGATAGACCGTCAGCTGCGTGGACTCGGGCAGGTCCACCTGCTCCAGACTGCACTCCACCTCGATGTTGCTGCGATCGCCGAACTCCCGGGTCAGGATTTCCAGTGCCGTGGTCAGTCCCAGGTTGGAAAGCGAGGAAGGGCGAAGGTCCTCGATGATGCGACGCTTGAGTGCAATGCCGCTGTTGAGCGTCTCGATCAGATGGGTGACGCGCTCGGAGACCTCGGGTGCCGAAGTGTCGATCTTGGATTTGAGTCGCGCAACATCGAGTTTGGCTGCGGTCAGCAGCGAGCCAAGCTCATCGTGCAGCTCGCGAGCCAGATGCGCCCGCTCGTCTTCGCGTACCTGCTGCAAATGGGTTGCCAGCTCGGTGAGCGCCGCTGTGCGGTCACGAACGACTTCCTCCAGGCGATTGCGCTCGTCGCGCTGGATCTCCTGCTCGCGCTGATGTGAGTGCTGCAGTGCATTGGCCTGTCGCAGATACATGAAGAAGCCCAGAATCCCGAGCGCCGTCACGGTCGCAATGCCCAGGCGCGACAGGCCCAGCGTCTGCTCGATGTCTGCGAGATTGGACTTGACGCGCTGGTCGATGCTGTCCATCAGGGTCTTGATGTGGCCCCGTATGGCATCCATGTTTTCCATGCCCACATCGGTGAACATCACAAAGCGCCATGCTTCGTCGTTGCCCTGGCGATAAAGGCGCAGGCTCAGCTCCATTTCGCTGGTCTTGCGCTCGACCTGACGGGCCAGCGGTGTGAAGGTGGCCAGCTCCTTGGGATCCATGATGAAGATGCTGCGCAGCTCGTCCATGCTGCTGCTGATGGCGGCAGAAGCGGAGTTGTAGGGCTCGAGATAGCGCTCTTCTCCCGTCAGCAGATAGCCGCGCAGACCGGTTTCAGCGTCCAGCATCTGCTGCATCAGCAAGCTGAGCTTGGCTCTGGTGCTTTGTGTCTTGGTGAGCGTGTCCAGAGCCTGCAAGGAGCGCTTATAGCCTGCCTCATTAATGCTTACCATTAAGACTGCCGCAATGACTGCGATCGTCAAACTGACTGCAATTTTGCGGATATTGGTCCAGCGCATCTACATCCTCTCACCGACAAGGCAATTACCTGATATTCTGCATAACCGTAGCGTCAACGACTGACATCATAGTGCGGGTCTTAAAATGTTATGCGCCCTGGAGACGAGCGCGGTTTCATGAAAAGAGGTGTTCATGATAAAAGTAGGCATAGTGGATGACCATGCGATCGTTCGCTCGGGATTACGCCAATTCCTGTCGGAGCATGTGGATCTGAGGGTCGTGGGAGAAGCCGGCAATGGACGGGAAGCCATCGATCTGGTCCGGGAACATGAAATCGATGTGTTGCTGATGGACTTGTCCATGCCCGGGCAAAGCGGCATAGATGCCCTGGCCATGCTCAGGGCCAAGGCGCCCGACATGGGCATCCTGATACTGAGTGGATACCCTGAGGAGCATTACGCGATCAACCTGATTCGTCAGGGAGCCAGCGGCTATCTCAACAAGGAGTGCGATCCCCAGGATATCGCGGAGGCCATCCGCACCGTGGCTCTGGGAAGGCGCTATCTGACGCCCGCAGTGGCCGACCTCCTGGCCCAGCAGCTCAATCGCAAGGATGATGTGCCGGCGCACGAGCAATTGTCGGAGCGCGAGTTTCAGGTGTTTCTGAAGCTTGCTCGCGGCGAGACGGCCGGAGATATTGCCAAGTCGCTTTCCCTGAGTGTGAAAACAGTGAGTACTTACCGAACCAGGCTCATGGAAAAAATGGGGCTTTCCTCGAATAGCGATCTGACCTACTATGCGCTGAAAAACCGCCTCATTGATTAATGGGGCTCCAATAAAAAAGGCTTGAAAGATTCAAGCCTTTTTTTACTTTTTGTTATTATCAAGACTTGCTGGTATTCAAATCCATGCAGAAATCGATAAGCGCATCGATTTCATTGGATTTGTCAAATACGGCATCGGCATTGAGTTCCAGGCAGCGCTGGCGGATATCGGCAGTCGCATAATTGCTCAGCACCAGCAGCTTTTTCTGCCGCGGTCGCTGTTGAAAGCTGGTGACAATGCCAAGGCCGCTGCCCTCGCGCAGGAACAGGTCCACGATGACCAGATCCCAGGCGTCCGGGTTATGGCTGAGCCAGCGTACGGCATCGGCTTCGGTCTCTGCCACCCCCACAGCCTCGACATCGGCAAGCTCCGCCATCGTCGCAATCAGGTTGTCGCGAATCGTAGGGTTGTCTTCAACAAAAAAGGTACGCAGTTTCACGACGGTAGCAAGTTGAGGTAGATGCCATGGATCAAGCTGTGAGAGTCGTTCAATTCTCGGTATGGGGAATCAATTACGGCCTATGAAAAATCATTGTATTGATGTTTCTTGTGATTTGTGCTTGACGTTCCGCAGATATCACAGGTTTTAACCCTAGCAATTTTCATCCTACTCCACTCCATGGAACGTGCATCAAGCATTTGAAGTTGTCCGACAGAAGATCGGCCAAAACCGACAATCAGCTTCAGTGCTTCAGCTGCCTGCTGGGTTCCGATCAGTCCGACCAGCGGTGCAAAGACGCCCATGGTCGAGCACTGGACCTCTTCGAATTCAGCCTCTGGCGGAAAGACGCAGGCATAGCACGGGCTGTCGGGGTCGCGCGGATCAATGACCATCAACTGGCCATCGACACGGATGGCCGCTCCTTCGATCAGAGGTACGCCATGGCGTACGCAGGCCGCATTGATGGTCTGGCGGGTCTTGTAGTTGTCGGTGCAGTCCAGCACGATGCCGGCCTCGGGCAGCAACTCGTCGAGCAGGCTCTCGGTCGCACGCTGCTGGATGCAGCGAATCTCTATACCGGGGTTGATGGCATGCACGGCGGTGCGTATCGACTCCACCTTGGCCATGCCTATGCGCTCGGTCGTGTGGGCAATCTGGCGTTGCAGATTGGTCATGTCCACGACATCGTTGTCGACGATGGTGATCCGGCCCACACCTGCCGAGCCCAGATAGAGTGCGGCAGGCGAGCCCAAGCCGCCGGCTCCGATGATCACTGCATGCGTTGCCAGAATACGTTCCTGGCCTTCGATGCCGATCTCGTCGAGCATGATGTGACGGGAATAGCGCAGCAATTGATCGTCATTCATCGGTTTGCGTCCATGGTTCCAAGAAAAAAGCCGGGCAAGCCCGGCTGATTTTGAGCGGGTTTGACAACCCGGTGCTTATTTTTTGCTCTTGTCGGAGTCACCCTTTTCGGGGGCTTTCTTGTCAGCGGGCTTTTTGTCTGCAGCCGTCGCATCCCCGGGCTTTTCTTCGGCCTTGCGCTCTGTCAGGGTCTTGCTGACCTTGACGGGCTGGCCCTTGAGCTTGTTCAGCGCCTGTTGCAGCTGGAAGTCCTTGTCAGTTCCGAATTCCGGCAGGCGGCGTTCGGCGGCCGGCTTCTTTGCTTCCTCTTCCAGGCGTTTGCGGGCTTCCTCGCGCGCTTTTTCCAGGGCGTCATTCTTGACCTCGGCACCCTGTCCGCTGGACAGATGCTTCTCGAGATCCGCCTCGCGCATGCCCAGTGCGGCAAACAAGTCACCATCCGCCGTCTCGTCCACCATCACATCGGGCACGATGCCCTTGGCCTGAATGGACTTTCCGCTAGGCGTGTAGTAGCGCGCCGTCGTCAGCTTGAGAGCCGTATCGGGGCCCAGGGGACGCACGGTTTGCACCGACCCCTTGCCAAAGGACTGGCTGCCCATGACGGTGGCGCGCTTGTGATCCTGGAGCGCTCCGGCCACGATTTCACTGGCCGAGGCCGAGCCTTCGTTGACCAGAACCACCAGGGGCAGCTTTTTCAGGGCTGCAGGCAGGCGCTGCAAGGGATCGCCAAAGCCGCGCTGGGCATAGAACTCGGGCGATGCCTTGTAGACGGCCTTGCTTTCAGCCAGCTGGCCGTTGGTGGAAACCACGGGTACATCGGGTGGCAGGAAGGCGGCCGAGATGGCCACGGCTGCATCCAGCAGTCCGCCGGGATCGTTGCGCAGGTCCAGCACCAGGCCCTTGAGATTGGGTTCCTGCTTGTAGATTTCCTCGACCTTGCGCACAAAGTCGTCCACGGTGCGTTCCTGGAACTGGCTCAGGCGAATCCAGGCATAGCCGGGCTCGATCACCTTGCCCTTGACCGACTGGGTCTTGATCTCTTCGCGGGTGATGGTGACGGGGAAGCTGCGGCTTTCATCCTTGCGCAGGATGTTCAGGCGCACCTTGGTATTGGGTTCGCCGCGCATGCGCTTGACGGCGTCATTGAGCGTCAGGCCCTTGACGGCCGTGTCGTCGATCTTGGTGATCAGGTCGCCGGTCTTGAGGCCGGCGCGGAAAGCGGGCGAGCCTTCGATGGGAGAGACGATCTTGATCAGCCCATCTTCCATGGTGATCTCGATGCCGACGCCAACGAACTTGCCGGAAGTGCCTTCCTTGAATTCCTTGTAGGTCTTCTTGTCGAAGTACTGGGAGTGCGGGTCCAGGCTGGAGACCATGCCGGAGATGGCATCGGTGATCAGCTTCTTGTCGCTGACCTGTTCGACGTAATCGGTCTTGATCAGGCCGAAGACGGCCGACAACTGCTGGATTTCTTCAAGTGGCAGAGGTGTCACACCCCCGCGGGCCAGCGTCTGCAGGGATACGGTGGTCAACGCACCGGCGACCACGCCCACAGAGATCCAGCCTGCAATTTTGATTTTTTGACCCATAGCACCCCTTAAACCATTCGCAATATACACCTTCGACGGCAGAAGGCCCACGAGGTTCCGCAGGCCTTTTGCAGTGTCAGCCCGGTTCAGACTGCGTCAGCGATCCGAACCGGGGTGGTGCAAGGTCTCAGGCCTTTCCCTGGGCCGCGACGGCCGCTGCGGCCTTGGCTGCGGCTTCGGCATCGCCCAGGTAGTAGTGGCGGATGGGCTTGAGATCGGCGTCGAGCTCATAGACCAGAGGAATGCCATTGGGCACGTTCACGCCCACGATCTTGTCGTCGGCGATATTGTCCAGATACTTGATCAGGGCGCGAATGGAATTGCCGTGAGCGGCAACCACCACGCGCTTGCCGGCCTTGATGGCGGGGGCGATGGACTCGCTCCAGAACGGCACGACGCGCTCGACCGTGTCCTTGAGGCACTCGGTCAGCGGGATCTGCTCGGGCTGCAGCTTGGCGTAGCGGACATCGCTGCGTTCGCTGCGCGGGTCGGTGGCTTCCAGGGCTGGAGGCGGCACATCGTAGCTGCGGCGCCAGACCAGCACCTGCTCGTCGCCATACTGCTTGGCCATATCGGCCTTGTTCAGGCCTTGCAGGCCGCCATAGTGGCGCTCGTTGAGGCGCCAGCTATGCACCACGGGCAGCCAGGTGCGGTCCATTTCATCCTGCACATGCCACAGGGTACGGATGGCGCGCTTGAGCACGCTGGTGTAGGCCACATCGAAGTCATAGCCTTCTGCCTTGAGCAGTTGGCCGGCCTTCTTGGCCTGTTCGACGCCGGTGGCAGTCAGATCCACATCGGTCCAGCCGGTGAAGCGGTTTTCTAGGTTCCAGGTGGATTCACCGTGGCGGATCAGAACGAGCTTGTACATGGATTCTCTCAAAGTAGCAAAGCAGTAATGACACAAAGTCAAAAGCGTGCATTTTAGGGGCTGGGCTTTGTCCGGGCTTGAGGCAAGGAAAGCCGGACCGATCCGGCGCCGGCCGGCCTGCTATTCCTGTAGCGAGCTTCGGGGATTGTGCGCAGCGCCCACTTGCGGCCCAGGGCGCGTCAACCGGGGCTATGGGCTTGCAGGCTGCAGGTCTGTGGCCCGCTGCTGCGGCCCGCAGGCTGGCCTGCCTCTAAAATCGTCCGGTTTGCCATCCCAAGGAATGACGTGAAATTCATCATTGATAACTGGTATTTGATCCTGATTGCCGTGGCTTCGGGTGTGATGCTGCTGCTGCCCGCGCTGCGCGGCGCGACCGGCGGTTCGCTGTCGGCAGCGGCTGCGGTGCATCTGATCAACCGCGAAAAAGCCGTGGTGCTGGACGTCTGCGAGCCCGAAGAGTTTGCCGCCGGCCATGTCAACGGCGCCAGGAACCTGCCGCTGAGCCAGTTGGAAGAAAAGCTGCCCACCACCGTCAAGAACAAGCAGCTGCCCGTGGTGCTGGTCTGTGCAACGGGCGCCCGCGCCGCGCGCGCCGAGGCGGTGGCCAAGAAGCTGGGTTACGAAAAGGCCCAGGCGCTGGCTGGCGGCATGAAGGCCTGGCGCGATGCCGGCCTGCCGGTTGAAAAAGCCTGATCCGGCCCCATCTGAGAACCCTGACGAATGCAGCGTTGCATGCTGCATTGAAAAAACCAAGGAAGTTGCCCATGCAAGCCGTGAAGATGTACACCACCGCCGTCTGCCCCTACTGCATTCGTGCCAAGCAGATTCTCCAATCCAAGGGCGTGGAGCAGATCGAGGAGGTGCGCATCGACTTCGATACCGCCGCCCGCGAGCACATGATGCAGACCACGGGCCGCCGCACCGTGCCCCAGATCTTCATTGGCGACACCCATGTGGGAGGTTGTGACGATCTGATGGCGCTGGATGCCAAGGGCGGTCTGCTGCCCCTGCTGCAAGGCTGACGCAGCTGCGCCGCCCATGTTGTCCCAGGACATGAATTTGCACTTTGTGCCGGCTGCCAGGATGCAGCCATGGGCGGCCACTGCATAATGCCAAATGCTATTTTCTGGGAAATGCCTGCTGCGAGGATAGCTGCGTGCTGATTCTCCGTGCAGGCATTTTCATTTCCCTCTCAAGATTTTTCTGAAAGACCCAGCTCATCATGGCCGAACAAGACAACAGCCCCGTGTTCCAGATCCAGCGCGTGTATCTGAAGGACCTGTCCCTGGAGCAGCCCAACTCTCCCGCCATCCTGCTGGAGCAGGAGCAGCCCAGCGTGGACATCCAGCTGGGCGTGGAAGCCACCCCCGTGGCTGAAGGCGTCTACGAAGTGGCCGTGACCGCCACGGTTCAGACCAAGATTCAGGACAAGACCGTGTTCCTGGTCGAAGCCAAGCAGGCCGGCATCTTCGAAATCCGCAACGTGCCTGAAGACCAGATGGGCGGCGTGATCGGCATTGCCTGCCCCCAGATCATCTACCCCTATCTGCGCGGCAACGTGGCCGACGTGGTGACCCGCGCCGGTTTCCCTCCCGTGCACCTGGCCGAAATCAACTTCCAGGCCATGTACGAGCAGCAGCAAGCCGCTGCCGCCGCTCAGACCGAAGGCCAACTGCCCCAGTAAGCTGACGGCAGCTTCCGATTCCTGCGATGTGCAAGAATCGGCAGCCAGGCAAAAAAGAGGCCCTAGAGGCCTCTTTTTATTGCGGGTTGTGCGCAAACTGCTATCAAAATTCAGGTATGAAAATTCTTGTCATCGGCGCTGGCGCCTGGGGTACGGCCATGGCCATCAGCGCGGCCACCCATCCGCAGCAGGGTCGCGTCAGCCTCTGGGCACGGGATCCGGCGCAGGCGCAGCTCATGCAGGCCGAGCGTGCCAACAGCCGCTATCTGCCCGGCATCCGCTTTCCGGATGCGCTCACGGTGGTCTGCGGCGATGTAATGGCTCATGTGGCGGATGCCGATCTGATTGTGCTGGGCACCCCCATGGCGGCGCTGCGCCAGTGGCTGGGCCAGCTCAAGGATTGCCGCCGGCCCGTGGTCTGGCTGTGCAAGGGTTTCGAGGCTGTGGCCGCCGATGCCCCTGCCGGCAGCTATGGGCTGATGGCGCATGAAGTCTGCCAGCAGGTCGCGCCGCAGCTGCAAAGCGGTGCGCTCAGCGGCCCCAGCTTCGCGGCCGAGGTGGCGCGCCAGCAGCCTACGGCTCTGGTGGCCGCCAGCGCCCATGAGGGCGTGAGCGAGCTGTTGGTGTCGGCCTTTCACGGCGAAGCCATGCGCGTCTATGCCAATCAGGACATCGTGGGCGTGGAAGTGGGCGGTGCCGTCAAGAATGTGCTGGCCATTGCCACGGGTCTTTGCGACGGCCTGCAGCTGGGGCTGAACGCGCGCGCGGCCCTTGTCACGCGTGGCCTGGCCGAGATGACGCGCCTGGGCGTGGCCCTGGGCGCGCGCGCCGAAACCTTCATGGGCCTGTCCGGCCTCGGCGATCTGGTGCTGACTGCGACCGGCGATCTCTCGCGCAACCGCAAGGTGGGCCTGTTGCTGGCCGAAGGCAAGAGCCTGGAGCAGGCCGTGACATCGCTGGGCCATGTGGCCGAGGGCGTGTACAGCGCCCGCACCGTGCTCGCCCGGGCACGCCAGGTCGGCGTGGAAATGCCCATCACCGAAACCGTGGTGGCCTTGCTGGACGGCCAGCTACCGGTCACCGAAGCCGTGCAGCATCTGATGGTGCGCGATCCGCGCGGCGAATAAGTCAATAAAACGATAGCTGTCAGCGCTTGATATTCATGGATTTCAGATACTTTTCTATCTGAAAATCAATGAATAAAGGCGGTGGCAGCTATTATTTTTTATGGCGCTGACCGGCGAATTCAGGCGCGCTACTTCGCCTCTCTGATGCTGAGCCAGGCACTCGCTGCCCCGCACAGCGCAATGACGACCATCCCCAGCACGGCCCATTGGTCGGGGATATGGCCATAGACCAGCCAGCCTGCCAGCAGCGCGGAGGGAATCTGGCTGTAGAGAAACGGCGTGATGGTCGCAGGCTCGGCTTTTTCATAGGCCTTGAGCAGCATCAGATGTCCCACGGCGCTGCCTGCGCCCATGGCAATCGCGGCCAGCCAGAGTGCGGCGCTGTCCGGCAGCTGCCAGACCCAGGGCAGGGTCATGCAGGTCAGGCTCAGGGCCAGCAGGCTGGTGTAGATCTGCGTGGTCAGCGGGCGCTCCTTGCCCGCCATGCGGCTGCTCAGGATCTGATAGGCCGTGTTGGCCAGCAACTGCAGCGCAGGCCAGACCAGGGCCCAGCCGCTGAACTGGCCGCCGCCCGGCCGCAGGATGACCAGCGTGCCCGCAAGGCCCAGCGCCACCAGCACCCAGCGCAAGGGGCTGACCTGCTGGCCCAGCCAGAGCGCGGCCAGCAGGGTCAGGGCCAGCGGCGTCAGCGCCACGATGGCCGTGAACTCCGCCAGCGGCAGATAGCGCAGGCTGAGCATGGCCAGCGCATTGCTGAGGCAAAACAGAATGGCGCGCAGAAACTGAAAGCCCGGGCGCCGGGTGTGAAAAATCTCCAGCCCGTGTCTTGCCACTCCGAAGCCCACGGTCAGCACCGACTGCAGCGCATAGCGCAGCCACAGAGCCATCAGCAGCGGCAGCAGGGCGCCCGCATATTTGGAGCCCGTATCGAGTATCGAAAAACAGGCGCAGGCCAGCACCGTGAAGCCGATGCCCGTCAGCGTATGGCGATGGACCGAGGGGGCGGAGTGCTGTGACATGGACGAACTTACCGGGCACTGGGCGGTGCCGAGAGAAAAGATTTCAGGTGATTTTGGCCTGAAGCGCCTGATGACTAAGCGCTAGCTGCTATTGAATTCATGGCGTGAACTCAATCATGGGGCGTGACGCAAGAGAGAGGCAGCAAGCAAGGGCCTAGCCGGCCGCACCGCCCTGCAGCTAGGGCTGCCCCAGCGATGCTGTCGTCCCCCTCCCTTAGCGCGCAGCGCGTAGAGAGAGGGGCGCCCGGCGAGAGGGGCGCCCGGCCAGGGGAAGGCGCGGGGCCGCCCAGGCAAGCGGCTCAGGGGGAATTACAAACCAATCTCCAGGGCCAGCAGTTCTTCCACTGTCTGGCGACGGCGAATCAGCTGGCTCTGTGCGCCATCGACCAGCACTTCGGCGGCCAGCGGGCGGGTGTTGTAGTTGCTGGACATGGAGCTGCCGTAGGCACCCGTGTCGTGGATCACCAGCAGGTCGCCCACGCTGGCGCCGGCCAGCGAGCGCGGCAGCACCACGCCGCCGTCGCCCTGGGTGAAGACATCGCCCGATTCGCACAGCGGGCCAGCCACCACGCTGTCCTGCGCGGGCAGGCTCTGGCCGTCGCGGCGCAGCACTTCCATGCCGTGGTAGCTGCCGTACATGCTGGGGCGCATCAGCTCGTTGAAGCCGGTATCGACCAGCACGAAGTGATTGCTGCCCGCATTCTTGGTGGCGCGCACCGTGCCCAGCAGCACGCCGGACTCGGCCACCAGGAAGCGGCCGGGCTCGAGCTCCAGGCCCAGCTTGTGGCCGACGATGGCCTCGGCCTGCTGGCGCGCCGCATCCCACAGGCCATGGTAGTGGTCGGTGTCGATGGTGGCATCGCCAGCACGATAGGGGATGGACAGGCCGCCGCCGGCACTGATGGCGTGCAGATCGACGCCAGCTGCCTTGGTGCGCTCGACCAGCTTGACCATGGCGCCACAGACTTCCTGCAGATGGCCGTAGTCCACGCCCGAGCCGATATGCATGTGCAGGCCGGCCAGCACCAGGCCGCCGGTCTTGATGGCTTGCAGCGCCGCTTCCAGTTCGCTGTGCCAGATGCCGTGCTTGCTGTGCTCGCCGCCGGTGTTGGTCTTGTTGCTGTGACCGTGGCCGAAGCCGGGGTTGATGCGCAGCCAGACATGGTGGCCCCTGGACACGGCGGCCAGCTGGTGCAGCATGTCGATGGAGCCGGCGTTCACGGGCACCTTGTGCTCCACCACGGTGGCCAGCGTGGCCTCGTCCATCACATCGGCCGTGAAGACGATGTCGGCAGGCTCGCCAAAGCCGGGCGTGAAGCCCGCTGCCAGCGCACGCAGGACTTCGCCGCGCGAGACCGCATCCACCTTCACGCCCTGCTCGCGCATGAGCTTGAGGATGTGGATGTTGGAGCAGGCCTTCTGGGCAAAGCGCACGGTGTCGAAAGCCTTGAGCTGGGCAATGCGCTCGCGGATGGTGGCGGCGTCATACACCCACAGCGGCGTGCCGTACTGGTCGGCCAGGTTCCAGAGCTGTGCAGGAGAGAAGGGGTTTGCCATGGCGGTCTCTTGAAAGGGAATAGTTCCGCGCATCATGCACGGGGGTATCTATTCAGTCCAATAGCTTGATTTATGAAGATCATTCAATATTGATATGCTCTGCACATGACCGATTCAGAAGCTTCACAGCGCATCACCCACCGCCATATCGAGGTGTTCCGTGCCGTCATGACGGCCGGCAGCGTCACCGGCGCGGCGCAGCTGCTCTATACCTCGCAGCCCACGGTGAGCCGCGAGCTGGCGCGCATGGAGCAACTGCTGGGCTATGCGCTGTTCGAGCGTGTGCAGGGCCGGCTGCGTGCCAATGCACGTGCCTTGCTGCTCTGGGACGAGGTGCGGCGCAGCTGGCAGGGCCTGGAGCGCGTGATCGACCGCGCCGTGGAGCTGGGGCGCCCGCAAGGTGCGAGCATCAGCGTGCTGTGCCTGCCGGCACTCAGTCATGCCTTGCTGCCGGGCGCGCTGGCGCGTCTGCAGTCCCGTCACGGCGCGGTGGCCGTGAGCGTGAGCACCCAGGAGGCACCGCTGCTGCAGGAGTGGATGGCGGCCCAGCGCTTCGATCTGGGCCTGTCCGAGCTGGCCGATGCACCTCGGGGCACGCGCAGCCAGCCCTTGCCTGCCATGGATGAAGTGGCCGTGCTGCCTGCCAACCACCCACTGGCGCAGAAGGCGCTGCTGAGCGAGCGGGACTTTGAAGGCGAATCCTTCATCAGCCTGGCGCGCGACGACCCCTACCGGGCCCAGATCGATGCGGTGTTTGCCCGCGCCGGCGTGCAGCGCCGGCTGAGTCTGGAGACCGCCAGTGCCGTCGCCGTCTGCGCCATGGTGCAGCAGGGGCTGGGTCTGGCCATCGTCAACCCGCTGACGGCGCGGGCCTGCGCGGGCCCGCAGTTGGTGGTGCGGCCGCTGGCGTTCTCGATAGCGTTTCAGGTGCATATGCTGCTGCCGCTGCACCGGCCCGCGGATGCAGGCCTGTCCTGGCTGATCGCGGCGCTGGAGCAGGAGGCACTCAGCCTGCTGGATGGCAGGCCCTGAAGTTGCCGATAGGGCTATCGAAAGTGAGCTTGCGCAAACTTCTATGTTGCAGTGCACAATAAACATCTGCACCCAAGGAGTTACATATGCCTGAGTCCGCCATTCCCCATCGCACAGCCAGCGAACTGCTGGACATCAGCATGGCTGCACCTCAGGTCATCAACCACCGGCTCACGCGCATGGCGCTCAGCGGCCCGGTACTTTCTGCGCGCGATCAGAAGGAGTTCACCCGCATGGTGGTGGAAAAGCAGGTGGCCTTCAGCCAGGCCTGGCTGACCATGGGGGCCGAGATGTTCAAGGTGCAGCAGCAGCTGTGTCTGGCCTGGATGCGCAACCCCTGGACCATGGGCCAGAAGCTGCCCGTGGCCGCCGACAAGGTGGCGGCCAGGAGCCTGGCGCCGATTCGCCGCAAGGCCGTGGCCAATGCCAAGCGCCTGTCGCAGACCCGCCTGAAATAGGCAAGCTAGACCCGGATGCGCTCGATCAGCCGCTGACTGGCGTCATCCAGCCCCTTGAGCTCCACGCGGCAGCCATGCTGGCGCAGACGCTCCATGACCTTGTCCAGCGCGCCCACGGCGGTGATGTCCCAGAAATGCGCGCCGCTGACATCGATGCGGGCCTGCTTGCCAGCCGCGGCACGCACGTCGAAGGCCTCGATCAGCGCATCGGCAGAGGCAAAAAACACCTGGCCGCTCACCGTCCAGGTATAGAGATCGCCAGCCTCGTTCAGGCTGTCCCGGACCTGCAGCATATTGGCCACCTTGAAGGTGAAGAACACGCCCGAGAGCAGCACGCCGGCCACCACGCCGGCGGCCAGATTGTGGGTGGCGATGGTGATGATCACCGTCACCAGCATCACCGAGCTGGACAGGCGCGGGTGGCGCACCAGATTGCCCAGCGACTTCCAGTCGAAGGTAGAGACCGACACCATGACCATGATGGCCACCAGAGCAATCACCGGCACCCGGGACACCCAGGGCTTGAGGGCGACCATCAGAATCAGCAGAAACACCCCGGCAAACAGGGTGGACAGGCGGCCGCGGCCGCCGTATTTCACATTGCCCACGGCCTGGCCTATCATGCCGCAGCCCGCAATGCCGCCGAACAGGCTGGCCGAGACATTGGCCAGGCCCAGGCCCGTGCATTCGCGGCTCTTGTTGCTGGGCGTGCCCGTCAGGTCATCCACCACGGCCGCCGTGAGCACGGACTCCAGCAGGCCCACCATGGCAATCGCCAGGGCCGGCAGGGCGATGATGCGCAGCGTCTCCAGGCTTGCGGGGATTTCGGGCAGGGCGAACAGCGGCAGGCTGTCCGGCAGATGGCCCAGATCGGCCACGGTCTTGAGCGGCAGACCCATGAGGCTGCCCAGCAGGGTCAGCACCAGCACGCAGATCAGTGGTGAGGGAATGGCGCCCAGCGCCTTGAGCTGCAGCCTCTGTCCCAGCCAGGGCAGGCCGTAGATCAGGGCCAGGCCCAGGGCCAGCATGGCCCAGGTGGCGGTGTTGGCGCCATGCAGATGCGGCAGCTGGGCAGAAAAGATCAGAATGGCGAGCGCATTGACAAAGCCCGTGCGCACCGAGCTGGAGACAAAGCGCACCAGGCTGCCCATCTTGCACAGGCCGAAAGCGATCTGCATGGCGCCGGCCAGCAGGCCTGCGGCCAGCAGATACTGCAGACCATGCGAGGCGACCAGCGGAGCTGCCACCAGGGCCACCGAGCCGGCCGCTGCCGAGACCATGGCTGGGCGTGCGCCGAACACGGCAATCACGATGCTGATGATGAAGGAGGCGTACAGCCCCACGGCCGGGTCCACGCCCGCGACAAAGGAAAAGGCAATGACCTCGGGAATCAGCGCAAACGTGGCGACGGCGCCGGCCAGCAGCTCACGCGGAACGCTGGGCGCCCATTCGGCGCGCCATCGGCTCAGGGAAAAATGGGGATTCATATCGCAGCAGCAAGTGAGGCGCTGCCCATGCAAAGCAGACAGCGCCGGTGGGCGATATTAAGCAGTGCCCAGGACTTTTGCTGCCTGAGGGTCAGGCCGGGCGCTTGAAGCACACCATCTTGGGCCTGAAGCGCTGCAGCACCTCGCCGCGCTGGTTCCTGGTGTGGGAGAGCACGCGCACCAGGGCCCGGTTGGGTTTGGACTGGGAGGGAATGATCTCCACGATTTCGGACTCCACCTGCAGCACGTCGCCGGGGCGCGTGGGCTGGGGCCAGGCCAGCTCTTCCATGCCGCCGCCGATCACGCCGTCGGCCAGGGGAATGCTTTGCGTCACCAGCAGCATGCTGATGGAGGCTGTATGCCAGCCGCTGGCGGCCAGGCCCTGGAAGAAGGTGTGCTTGGCAGCTTCGGGGTCGAGGTGAAAGACCTGGGGGTCGAACTGCCTGGCATAGGCAATGATTTGCGCCTCATCCAGCGGATAGCCGTCGCTGACGAACTTCTGGCCTACGTACAGATCATCCAGATACAGTTTCTCGCTCATTGGCGTCCTCTTTCATGGCGGTGTATGGGGTGGCCGACAGTATGCGCGGCGGCGAACCCGGCCGCTGTTGCCAAGGTGCCAGAGCGCTATGCTTGGACGCATGAATTTCGAGTTTGAAGATTCCGAGGTCGCCGCGATCAGCCTGCAGGATGGAGCGTTGCAGATCCGCTTTTCCGCCGCCCGTGTGCATGACGGTGAGCGAGTCGGAACCGGCGAGGGGCTGTGGCAGCCGTTGCTATTGATATGCAAGCACATTGCGCAGACTGACGAAGCGCTGGAGGCTGATTTGAATCCAATCCTGGCCGCCTTGGGCCGTGTTCGGCAAGCGCAGCTGCATGTCGCCGGGCAGCGCCTGCACCGTCTGCCCCTGCCTTTTGCCAGCGATGCGGGTTTTGTGCTGGAGCTGGAAATGGGCGACGGCCTGTTTTGCCGGCTCAAGGGGCGGGGGCTTGCGCTGCAGGCTCTGCCCAGTCAATCGTCGGTGGACTCCTACCAGTGCTGATGGCGCTCCTTGCCTCTGTATCGTTCTTGACGCTGGACACCGGCGCGGCCTGAATCAGAGGCGCCGGGCAAGGGGCAGCATGCCCTTGCCCGGCGCCTAAGAGGGATGCGCAATCCTAGAACTCCAGATTGTCTATGAGCCGGGTGCTGCCCAGGCGTGCCGCGCCCAGGGCCACCAGCTCGCCGCTGCGCGCATCGGCAGGTGTCTGCAGATCGCTGCGCTGGCGCACGCTCAGATAGTCGGGCTCCCAGCCCTTGGCGCGCAGCGCGGCCATGGCCTGCGCTTCGAGATCGGCCAGATTGCCACCCTGGCGCGCAGCATCGGCCAGGGCCTTGAGCGCCCGGGACAGCGCCATGGCCTGCACGCGCTGTTCATCGCTGAGGTAGCCGTTGCGTGAGCTCAGGGCCAGGCCGCTGTCGGCGCGTGCCGTCGCGCAGCCGATGATCTCTATGGGCAGGGCGAACTGCTGCACCATGCGGCGGATCACCATCAGCTGCTGATAGTCCTTCTGTCCGAAAACGGCCGTGCCGCCGCCCGTGGTGGCAAACACGGCCTGGAACAGCTTCATGACCACGGTGCAGACGCCGGTGAAGAAACCGGGGCGGAAGTGGCCTTCCAGGATGTCGGCCAGCTGCGCATCGGGCTGGACCTTGAAGGTCTGCGGCTCGGGGTAGAGGTCTTTCTCCCTGGGGGCGAAGACGATGTCGCAGCCTTCGGCTTCCAGCTTGGCGCAGTCGGCATCGAAGGTGCGCGGGTAGCTGTCGAAGTCTTCGTGAGGCAGAAACTGCAGGCGGTTCACGAAGATGCTGGCCACGGTCACATCGCCGTGCTGGCGGGCCTGGCGCACGAGGCAGAGATGGCCTTCGTGCAGATTGCCCATGGTGGGTACGAAAGCAGGGCGACCGCGACCGGCCAGAGCGGCGCGCAGGTCGGCGATGGTGTGAACGATTTGCATGACTCGAACAGTGGGGGAAAACGAAAACAAAGGCCCGGGTTCACCAGGCGTGCAGCGCATTGTCAGGGAAGCTGCCATTCTTGACCGCTTGCACATAGGCTTCCATGGCGCCCTTGACGCTGCCTGCATCGGCCATGAAGTTGTGCACGAACTTGGCCATCTTGCCCAGATTCACGCCCAGCATGTCATGCAGCACCAGAACCTGGCCGGCCGTGCCATTGCCCGCGCCAATGCCGATGGTGTGGCACAGCGGCAGTTCCTCGGTCAGCTGGGCGGAGAGGGTTGCGGGCACCATCTCCAGCACCAGCATGGAGGCTCCGGCGTCCTGCAGCTCCAGCGCATGCTGGCGCAGCGTGGCCGCTGCCTGCTCGTCCTTGCCCTGTACGCGATAGCCGCCCAGTGCATGCACGGTCTGCGGCGTCAGTCCCAGGTGGGCGCAGACGGGCACGCCGCGGTCGACGAGAAAGCGCACGGTGGGAGCCGTCCAGCCGCCGCCTTCGAGCTTGACCATATGGGCACCGGCCTGCATCAGCTGGCAGGCGCTGCGCATGGCCTGCTCGGGACTTTCGGCATAGCTGCCGTAGGGCATGTCGGCAATCACCCAGGCCGTGGCCTGGGCGCGGTGCAGGCCGCGCGTGACGCTGGCCGTGTGATAGGCCATATCCTGAAGCGTCACTCCCACGGTGCTGTGCAGTCCCTGGCAGACCATGCCCAGCGAGTCGCCGACCAGAATGCACTCCACACCGGCCGCGTCGGCCACGGCGGCAAACGTCGCGTCGTAGGCGGTCAGCATGGTGATTTTTTCACCGGCAGCGCGCATCTGGGTCAGTCGCGGCAGGCTGACGGGGCGGCGCTGGGGCTGGGGTGAAGAGGGGGGGATGGTGCCGTAAGGCGTGCCGGTAGCGGTCATGAGCTGTCTCCTGATATGTCTATGGCCTGGCCCCGCAGAAAAGCCTGCAGGCAAATTTGCCCGCGAGTCTATGCGATGCTGCGCTGCAGCGCCACGTTAAAACAGGGTATGGCTGCTGTCGTCCGCCTTACTATGCTGTGGGCTCAGCTTCGCATGGCCCAGCGCTTTCCGGCCTTCCATTTCTTTTTGCACAAGGTTGTTCATGTCCATGCTCGAGTCCCTGCAGCCGTCGGTTTCAGCGCCTGTGTCAGCCGTGGCCTGGCAGGGTCTGCGCAGCGTGAGCTGGCTGGAGTCGCTGTCCGACGAGAGGCTGTCGGTGCTGGCGGGGCAATGCCTGTGGCACCGGCTGGAGGCGGGACAGGTGCTGCACGGCGCCTATACCGATCAACGCATGTACATGCTGATCAGCGGCCAGCTCAGTGTCGGCAGCTACAGCGCCAGCGGGCGGGCCATGATTCTGGGTTATCTGGAACCTGGTTTCTTTTTTGGCGCGTTCGCGCCGCAGCCACCGGTTCGTCATGTCTCCGTGCAGGTGCAGGCCACGCATGAGAGCCTGGTTGCATCGCTATCGAATGCCGAGCTTGAGACGCTGATCATGAGCGATGTTCTGGTCATGCGGGCCGTGGTCCAGCGGCTCAGCGAACTGGCAGGGGTGCTGGCGCGGCGCGTGGTCAGCCTGGGAACCCTCACGGTGCGCGGCCGTCTGCATGCCCAGTTGCTGGAGCGTGCCGAGATGGCGGGAGTCGAGAACGACGAGGCACTGCTGTCGCCGGCTCCGCGCCAGAACGATCTGGCCCTGATGCTGGGCACCAGCCGCGAAGAGGTCGCACGCGAGATGTCGCGGCTCACGCGCCTGGGCTTGCTCAGGCGCGAGGGACGCAATCTGCGTCTTTGTCGTGTGGATGGTCTGCGGCTTCTGCTCGAGGAAGCACATTGATTTTCCGCAATGTGGAATGAGTTTTTGCGTGAGAAAACGCACAGACGGCCTGCGGGACCGGGAGCATAGTTCAGCCATACAGCAGCGAGACAGGTCCTCTTTCCGCTGCTGCGCCGTTGAAAGGATTGAAAAATGCGTTCCCTTACCCGTATCTTGACCGCCGCCGTGCTGACCGCCAGCGCCGCTGCGGCCATGGCTCAAGACCTCCCCCAAACTCCCGTAACCTCCAGCAAAAGCCGTGCCGAAGTGATGGCCGACCTCGAGATGTACCAGCGAGCCGGCCTGGGCTACATGCCCACGCCCGCAGCCTATGTCGAGACCGAGTTCAGCGCTGAATACCACAAGGCCTATGCCGAATACCAGCGCCTGCTGGCCAGCCCTGCCTACACGGCTGCCGTGACCAAGTACCAGTCGCAGCTGGGCGGCAAGTAACAGAGTTCTCTCTTAGCCATCCGACAGAGGTGGCCCATTGGTGGATGCGCGCTGAGGGATTCCTTCAGCGCGTTTTTTTATGCCGGCAATGCCGGGCGGATGGATATAGCAAGTTTGATAGCATTCCGCGCATGTCGACAGTGCGCTTGCAGGTGATCTGACTTGAAAACCATTCTTGATTTCACCGCTCCCTGGCAGGCTGGAGCAGCCCGTCTGCAGCATGGCTTTGGCGTTCCCGAGCAAGTCTTGCAGGCGCATCGCCCCGAGGACGTGCCTGCCGTGCTGGAGGCCGTGCAGCAGGCTGCCGAGCAAGGCCTGTGGTGCGTGGGTTGGCTGGCCTACGAGGCGGCCGCAGCTTTTGACCGTGCCTATGCAGATGCTGTACATGGCTCCCCATCGGGTCAGCCGCTGGCCTGGTTCGGCCTGCATCGCGCGCCGCTGGCGATGGATGTGCCGCCCCGGCCGCAGCAGACCGCAGCGGTGCATTGGCAGACAGCGCTCAGCCGCGCGCAGTTCGATGCCCATGTGGCACGCATCCATGCGGCGATTGCGGCGGGCGACTGCTATCAGATCAATTACACGGCCCCCCTGACTGCCGAGCTTGGGGCGCTGCAGCATGGCGATGCCGGCGCACTGGCCCAGGCGCTGTTCGCAAGGCTGCAGCAGGCCCAGCCCGGCGGCTATGCGGCGTTGGTCGACAGCGGCGACATACAGGTGCTGTCGCTGTCACCCGAGCTGTTTTTCGACTGGGATGGCGAGCGGATTCTGACCCGCCCCATGAAGGGCACCGCGGCGCGTGGCAAGACCCCGCAAGCCGATGCACAGGCTGCACAAACCATGCGCGAGTCGGTCAAGGAGCGGGCCGAGAACGTGATGATCGTGGATTTGCTGCGCAATGATCTGTCACGCATTGCGGTGCCGCACAGCGTGAAAGTGCCGCAGCTGTTTCAGGTCCAGGCGCTGCCGGCCGTCTGGCAGATGACTTCGGATGTGGTGGCTCGCACGCGCCCGGATGTGCGGTTGGTGGATGTGTTCGCAGCCCTGTTTCCCTGCGGCTCGATCACCGGGGCGCCCAAGCGTCAGGCCATGCGTCTGATTCGCGAGCTGGAGCCCGAGCCCCGAGGCGTCTACTGCGGCGCTCTGGGCGTGGTGCGGCCGGGGGCCGGGCCGAGGCGTATTCATGCCAGCTTCAATGTTCCCATTCGCACCGTGGTGCTCAAGAATGGGCGTCTGAGCTGCGGCATAGGCAGCGGCATCACGGCCAGCGCCAATGCGGCCGATGAATGGATGGAATGGCAACACAAGCAGGCTTTTCTGAAGGTGCTTGAACAAGGCGTCGGCGTATGAACACGAATCTTGAAATCCTCGAAACCCTGGCTCTCAAGGATGGCCGCTGGCAGAACTGGGCTTTGCACTGGGCCCGTTTGCAGATCACGGCGCAGCATTTTCGCTATCCGCTGATGCAGATGCAGCTGGAGTCCGATATGGAGCGCATAGCCAGTCAGACGCATTCCATGGGCGACTGGCGCGTGCGGCTGGCGCTTTCGGCCACGGGTGAGATGCAGATCACGGCCGAGCCCCTGCCGCCGACTGCTCAGCCCGTCGCGTTGCAGCTGGCGCATCGGCCCATCGCCAATGCGGTGGCGTACAGCGATGTGGTGCGTTTCAAAACCTCGGTACGTCAGCATTACGACGCTTTCAGACCCCAGAGCACCGGCATTTTCGATATCGTACTTTTCAACGAGGACGGCCAGATCACCGAAGGCACGCGCGGCAATATTGCCGTGCAGCTCGATGGGCGCTGGGTCACGCCGCCGCTGCAATGCGGCTTGCTTCCGGGCGTGGGGCGGGCGCTGGCCTTGTCGCAGGGACGGCTGACGGAGCAGGTGGTGACGCTGGAGCAGGCGCGTCATGCCGGCGGCTGGGCCTTCATCAATAGCCTGCGCGGCTGGCTGGATGCTCGTTTGATCACCTAGGGGTGGTTTGTTATTGTGCGGACGTAAGCAACCTGGAGGAGTCTCAGCCATGGATGACGACGACTTTGATGCCTTGTACCTGGACCTGATGAAGGAATTCCTGGCCACTGCGACACCACTGCAATGGCTGGCCGTGGTCACCACCATGAACTACGACAACGGCAGCGCCTTGCCCGACTGGATCAGCAAGCATCCCAAGCTGGAGCCCGCCGTTGCCAAGGCGCTGTACTGGTATCAGCAGCCGGGCTACTTCCAGCACTATGCCTCGCAGGACAAGGTGCCCGGCATCAACCGCGCGGGCTGGGCCCGCATACAGGCGCTGAGCCAGCGCTTCGAGCAGGGCAATCTGGCTCCCGCCACCATCGGCTGGGATCCGGCCAACGATCTGGCCTCGCCCACGGGCAATGAAAAACACCCGGGCTATGACTGGACCAGCGAAGCCGTCAAGGGCGATGAGGCCAAATGGCAGATTCCGGCCATCATGCTGCTGGCCGTGCCCGGAGAGCAACCCGATATTTATGCCTATGTCGACGAGCATGGCTGGGAAGACGGCATGCCGCCCCATGTCCAGGAAGAGCTCAATGCCGCCATGGATGGAGATGAAGTCGAGGACGAGGATTAGCGCCTGCGCGGTCGGACCGGTTCAGACGATGCTGTGGCTGACGAGCAAAACAGCTCTTTGGGTATCATTTTGCGATACCTTGTGAAGAAGGACTTGGCTTGAGCGAGCGGATTTTCTACTATCCGTTCACCACAACTTCCGAGACCCGCTCATGAACTCCCAAGCCATCACCAGCCACAAGCCTTCCTCCGCTTTTGTCGGCGCATCCTGGGCCGCCTTGCTGCTGGGCGTCGTCGCTTTCATGGCTGGCCTGTGGAATGCAGCCATGCAGCTCAACGAGAAAGGCTTTTACTTTGCCGTGCTGGTGCTGGGTCTTTACTCGGCCATTTCGCTGCAGAAAACCGTGCGCGACAAGCTCGAGGGTGTTTCCGTGACCGGCATCTACTACGGCATCAGCTGGGTGGCGCTGATCATCGCGGTGCTGCTGCTGGGCACAGGTCTCTTCAATGCCACATTGCAGCTCAGCGAAAAAGGTTTCTATGCCATGGCTTTTGCGCTGGCCCTGTTCGGTGCGATTGCCGTGCAGAAAAACACCCGCGACAGCCTGAGCGCCGACGATGGCTCGGCAGAGCGCAAGCGCGGCAAGAGTGAGCGCAACGGGCCCGCTCTGGTAGTGACCGATCCCGCCAAGTCCGCCGATGTGTCCGAGCAGGTGGCCAATAACCGCTGAGCCGGAAAACGGGTTGACCGCTGAATCTCAGGCGCCCCTTGGGGGCGCCTGATTGCATTGGCGCAGCTGCAGCTGCTGCGCCACAAACTGACTGAAGACTTCCTGCAGCACTGCATGGACCGTCGCATCCTGGGGCCGCTTCTGCAGCTGTGCCAGGGCCAGGGCCGCAGCCTCGAAGCTGGAGAGCTGTCCGGGCAGATGGGCCTTGCGGATGGCGTATCCGGAGTCCTCCACGCCGAGCAGGGGCAGGCGCGGCAGGGCCTGCAGTGCGGGATTGAGATAGAGCATCTTGCGGCTTTTGCGCCAGGTGCCGTCGATGATCACCAGCCGCAGACGCTCTGGCGGCTGCGGCCAGGGCAGAGGCAGGGGGGCGGCCGCAGCCAGCCCCAGGGCGGCATCCTGGTCTGCTGTATCGGGGTAGAGCAGCAGGCTGTGGCGGGGCGCACCATCGGTATCGGCCCAGCTGGCCGATCGGCCATGCAGCGCCGCTTCCAGCTCGGCGGCATCGAATTCCTCGCCCACCATGACCCGGCTGTGTGGCAGGCACAGATGCAGCAGATGCCCGGTGCCCTTGGCTTCGTGCACTTCCATGGGGTGCATGAGGATCAGCACTTCGACCTGGTGCGCGACCGGCCTGGCCAGCGCGCAGACGCAGGTGCGCAGCGCCCGGTGACAGCGGGGGCAGCGGGGGCGAGGCTCGGGTTTGCTCATGATTCAGGAGCTGCTTGCTCTTTTGGGGTAAGTGGTTGAGGCGATTTTTATCTCAAACCAAGGTCCCTGAAACAAAAACGCCCGCAAGCATGGCTGCGGGCGCTCTGGCTTGTGTGGCCGAGGGCTTACAGGCGACCCTTGAAGTAGGTGGCCTTGTCCATATCGGACACGTCCACGCTCAGCTGCACCATCACATCGGCAGGCTGGGGCACCAGACGACGCAGGACTTCGGCAATGCCGTCCGACATCTGCTTCTTGGCTTCGGTGCTGCGACCGGCCATCAGCTGCAGGTGCACATGGACGAAGCCACGGTTCTCGGGCTGGGTACCGATATAGACATGGTCCAGGTTCAGGCGGGCAATGCGGGCCTTGACATCGGCTTCATCGAGAACGGTAGGGTGGGAGCAGACCACGGCGTTGATGTCGCGCATCAGTTCGCGTTCGTTCAGGCCGGTCAGGTTGTCGGTGTATTCAATATGCAGATGAGGCATGGAGTTCTCTCGCTCGATTTTGGAGGCAAAAGCCGTTTTTACAGCATCTGGGTGGGCACTTTGTGGCGCAGCTCGACCTGTTTGTTGCTGTCGTCCACAAAGACCAGCTGCGGCTGGTGCTCGGCCACATCGCTCTCATGAACCTGGGCGAAGGCGGCAATGATGAGCAGGTCGCCCACGCTGGCCCGGCGAGCGGCCGAACCGTTGACGGAAATCATGCCCGTGCCGCGCTCGCCCTTGATGGCGTAGGTCACAAAGCGCTCGCCGTTGTCGATATTCCAGATATGGACTTGTTCGTTCTCAGCAATGTTGGCGGCATCCAGCAGATCCTCGTCGATGGCACAGGAGCCTTCGTAGTGCAGCTCGCATTGCGTGGTCTTGACGCGGTGGATCTTGGATTTGAGCAGGGTGCGGAACATGTTTGTCTCTCTGGGGCGCTTTGCGCGTTGCTGAAATGGGGCAGGCCTGTGCTTGCGAAAAATCACGCAAGTCTAAATGCGATCGGTAAAACCCATGTAGTTCATTGAGGGCATTGACAGGGAAATGCGGTGTCTGCGCATCCCTGCGGTGAAAGCTCTGCCGGTCGCTGATGTAGGACGATGTGACGATTGTCGTTGTGGTTGTTGTTTTGTTGAGAATTTAAGGGTTGTAACTAATGTTTCATTTTCACTTTGTTTAATGACTTCAGTCCCAGACGGGGCCCGTCCAAGGCAGGCCGTAGCCGTACTGCATGGGCTTTCTCATTTCTACAAACACAGTGAACAGCATGAAACGAACTCTTCTCGCCCTTGCCGCCCTGACCGTCTCCGCCGGCGCCCTGGCTCAATCCAGCGTTTCCGTCTTTGGCGTGGCCGACGTGTCGGTGGCCCACATCTCCACGACCGGCAAAAGCGTTTCCGGTCTGGCCAACGGTGGCAACTCCAGCAGCCGTCTGGGCTTCCGCGGTGTGGAAGATCTGGGCGGCGGCCTGAAGGCCGATTTCTGGCTGGAAGGCAGCCTCAGTGTGGACGACGGCACGGCATCCGGCTTCAAGTTCGATCGCCGCTCCACCGTCAGCCTGCTGGGCAACTTCGGTGAAGTGCGCCTGGGTCGTGACAAGACCCCCGCCTACCAGAACCTGGAAACCTTCCATGCCTTCGGTGACACTGGCATGGGCGCCATCAACGGCCATAACCTGATCAGCGGCTCGGCTGCAGGCACCTCCGAAGGCTCCAACCCCAAGCGCAACTCCAACGCCATCAGCTATCTGCTGCCCAAGCTGGGCGGCGTCTATGGTCAGCTGACCCACAGCTTTGGCGAGCAGGCCGACGACCATAGCCTGGCCAGCTCCACTGGCCTGCGTCTGGGCTATGCCAGCGGTCCCCTGAACGTTGCTGCAGCCTACGGCATCGCACGTGGCGGCACGGCTGCCGCTGGCGTGGACTACAAGACCATGAATCTGGGTGCTTCCTACAACTTCGGTGTTGTCACTCCCATGCTGCTGATCGCGTCCGATCGCGGCAACGGCAAGCGTGTCGATCTGTACAGCCTGGGCGTGAAAATGCCTCTGGGCGCCGGCGAACTGCGCGCCGCCTATACTTGGTACAAGGACAAGAAGCAAAGCGATGCGGACTCCCAGCGTCTGGCTCTGGGCTATGGCTACAAGCTGTCCAAGCGCACCGAAATCTATGCGGCCGTGGCACGCATGAGCAACGACGACAAGGCTTCCCGCAAGCTGGGTTCGTCGCTGAGCCCTACACCCGCTGTGGGCAAGAGCCTGACGGGTTACGAAATCGGCCTGCGCCACAATTTCTAAGAGCATGGGCAGCAAAGAGCTGCGGCGGCTGCCGCACTCCGCTGCCTGATGATCTTGCCGAGTTAGGCCTCCTGGTGGGAAAGCCGTCTGACTCTCAGCAAGCTGGCCCCGCAATAGCGGGGCCTTTTTTTGTTGCAGCTGTGCGCCTGTCCTCAGGACAGATCGAGCACGCAGCCGTCGCCGATGCTGTCGCGCCAGACGCGGATGCGGCTGGGCGCAGGCTCAAGGTCGGCCAGCGCGCTGGCGATGAAGAGACAGAGGTTTTCCAGCGTGGGCTTGCCCAGACCCGGCACTTCATCGAGAAAGTGATGGTCTAGCTGATCGCGCAGCAGCTCCAGGCGCGCGCGCAGGTGGCCGAGGTCGATGACCATGCCGTTGTCCGGATTGCGCGGGCCGGTCACGCTGACTTCCGCCCAGTAAGTATGGCCGTGAATGCGGCGGCTGCTCTCGGTCTCGATAGCGCGCTCCAGGGTATGGGCGGCATCGAAGAAAAAACGCTGGTGAACGGTGAACTGCATATCAGTGATCGGTGACGCTGAGCATTGCCTTCGGCCTTTGAGCTGGGAACGGACCCCATGGCGGACGGCCAGCAAGGGCCGCCCCGCAGCAAAGGCCGTCGTCCCCCTGGGGGGAAGGCGCAAAGCGACTCAGGGGGGTCATCTAATTCCAGTGAGCTTGTGGGTTTGCAGGCTCAGGCGCCAGCCGGGGCGTTGCATGCATTGCTCGATACAGGCGGTAATATTGCCGCTCTGCTGGGCGTTGTCCATGGGCTGCAGAAAATAGTGCTGGAAATCGGTGCTGGCTTCAATGGCCGCCAGATCGAATGTGGGCTGAGGCCAGACCAGCTTGAGTTCCTGGCCGCTGCGCTGAATCCAGTCGGCGCCGGCCTTGGGGCTGATGCACAGCCAGTCTATGCCCTCGGGTGCGGCCACCGTGCCGTTGCTTTCCACCGAAATACGAAAACCGCGCGCATGCAGGGCGGCGATCAGGGCCTCATCGACCTGCAGCAAAGGCTCGCCGCCCGTCAGTACCACCATGCGGTGCTGGCTGTCGTCGGCAGGCCACTGGCTCAGAATGCGCTCGGCCAGCGCATCGGCGGTGGCGAACTTGCCGCCCAGGGTGCCGTCGGTGCCGACAAAATCGGTGTCGCAGAACTGGCAGATGGCATTGGGCCTGTCCTGCTCACGGCCCGTCCACAGATTGCAGCCCGCAAAGCGGCAGAACACGGCGGGCGTGCCGGCCTGGCCGCCTTCGCCCTGCAAGGTGTAGAAAATTTCTTTGACGCTGTATGTCATGTCGTATGTGTCGCGTCAAGGCGCGGTGGAACAGGAGGCTGGCGTGCTGCAGCCCGGGATGCGAATGTAAGCCCTTGCTGAACTTCTGGTGGGCCATAGGGTTACAAGGCGCTTGCCTTGCAGGCGGTCGCAGGCCTCACACCGGGGTATAGGCCAGGCGCACATAGATCGGTGCGTAGGCTTCCGCCTGGGTGATTTCGATCAGCGTTTCCTTGGCCAGCTCCAGCATGGCGATAAAGGTCACGACCAGCACGGTCGAGCCTTTTTCCGGGTTGAAGATGCGCTCGAACTCCACGAAACGCTGGCCCTGCAGCTGCTTGAGGATCTGGCTCATGTATTCGCGCACCGATAGCTCTTCGCGCGTGATCTTGTGGCTTTGCACCAGCTTGGCACGCTTGAGGATGTCGCGCCAGGCCGCTTGCAGCTCGCCGATTTCCACATCCGGAAAGCGCGGTTGCAGGCTTTGCTCGATATAGACCGTGGCCTTGAGAAAGTCGCGTCCGTAGGTGGGCAGCTGCCCCAACTGCTGGGCGGCCAGCTTCATCTGCTCGTATTCGAGCAGGCGGCGCACCAGCTCGGCGCGCGGATCCTCGGCTTCCTCGCCGTCCTCCTGCTTCTTGGGCGGCAGCAGCATGCGCGACTTGATCTCGATGAGCATGGCCGCCATCAGCAGATATTCGGCTGCCAGCTCCAGATTGCGGCTGCGCACCTCGTCCACATAGGTCATGTACTGGCGCGTCACGTCCAGCATGGGGATGTCGAGGATGTTGAAGTTCTGCTTGCGGATCAGATAGAGCAGCAAGTCCAGCGGGCCTTCAAAGGCTTCGAGAAAGACTTCCAGCGCATCGGGCGGGATATAGAGATCCTGGGGCAGCGCAAACAGCGGCTCACCGTACAGGCGTGCCAGAGCTACCTGATCGACGACCGAAGGCGACGGGTCAGGGGCGTCCGGGTTCTGGCCCGGCAACAGGGTCTGTTCTTCAGCCTCGCTCATGGTCTGCTATGGATTGCAGAGCTGAGCGCGCTTGACGAGTAAGCGCTTGAGGCTGATTTCATCGAAAAGATCAGGAGTGGTTGGTCTGGTACACGTAGGGCTGTTGTTCCACGCGGCCGGCGCGCAGATCTTCCCAGACTTCATAGTTCACGTCCTTGTCCCACAGCAGGGCGCGACCGGCTTGCTGCTGCTTGTCCAGCTCGGGCTTTTGCTGCTTCAGGTCGTTGATGAAGTTGGTGGTGTCGGAACGGTAGTCGGGGCGACGGAAGAAAGACATATGTGTAAAACCTCTCAGAACAGCGGATTTTAGCCCGTCGCGGACGGCAGGCCCGCTGCGGGCTATTTCAGGTCCTTGAGACAGATCTGCGCGAACTCCTTGCAGTCGGCCGAGGCCAGGGGCGAATCGACGATCTTGCGCAGCACGGCGGCAAATTCGGCAGCTCCGACCGGGTTCGGGTCATTGCGCTGGAAGTCCTCGTCCACGCGCATGGTGCGGTCCAGCCAGCCCATCACCTGCACACTGGGTTGACGCTCCAGCGACGCCAGCAAGGCCGGGGTGTAGGTGGCCATGGGGTGTTCCTCGATCAGGCTGCCGAACGGGCCAGGGCCGCCATAGTCCAGCTCGGGATAGGTTTCGATCAGTGTCAGGATTTGCGGCAGAACCTGCTCCAGTGCAGCTTCCTGCAGTGTCTCCAGGTGTTCGTAGACGGGGTCGATGATCAGCCATTTGTCCTGCTGATCCCGCGCCGCCTGCGCGGCGTTGGTGAATTGGGAAAACAGTTGCTCAAGGGTTGTGCTCACGAGGGATGGCTCCGTTTTGACAAGCGTTTGCAAAAGTGGCGCGCGTGCGCGGATGGCTTGCTGTCAGAATTCGCATTCTGTCTGGCAAGCATTGTGATTCAAGTCCATGAATATTTTTTCGCGTATGACGGCGGCCCTGGCGGCAGCTGCAATCAGCACCCTGGCGCTGCTGGGTTGCGACGAGCAGAAGATCAAGGAGCTGGAGGAAGGTCTGTCCACCGAGGCCGATGTGCGAGCGAAGTTTGGCGAGCCCGAACGCATCTGGAACGAACAGGATGGCTCGCGCACCTTGGAGTACAACCGCCAGCCGGCCGGTGCCAAGAACTACATGATCACCATAGGCGCGGATGGCAAGATGAGTGCGCTGCGCCAGGTGCTGGCTCCGCATGTGTTTGCGAGGATCGTGCCCGGCATGGAGGAAAACGAGGTGCGCCGCATGCTGGGCAAGCCCGCCAAGATGATGACTTACCAGCTCAAGCAGGAAACCGACTGGGACTGGAACTACATCGATCCGCCCACGCGCGAGATGCAGTTCACGGTGACCTTTGGCTCCGATGGCCGGGTGCTGCGCACGCTCAACCGCGAACGTCTGCCCGACGAGTCGCGCGGCTGAGCGGCCGCAAAGCGGCCGGATCTGCTCAAAGCCCTGCCTGCGATGGTGCAGTCAGGGCTTTTTTGCATCTGAGAGGCAAGCCTGCGCGCATACGTTGGTGACGGGTGCGCTGTATCGATTCTGAATTGATAGCGTTGAGTGCTTTAACCGTAAGAGATGGAGGCCTAAAAAGCTCGAAATTCTTGATGGAGGTGCTTCCGAAATTCCCCTTCTGGATTTGTTGCGTTGCAGCAAATCATGTGCATACAGCATGAGTCCATCCGTAAAATTAAGGGGTTTCCCGGTGTTATCCGCACCGGCACGCCCCGGTCTTTATCGAGATCATGGGCATCAATCTTGCTGTCTTACCCGACATGTCCACACCGCTATCTTCTTCGGCCAGCTCCACTCTGGCCGGCCGCATGGATGCCTCCGCTGCTGCTGCACCGGCCACTTCGGGCCTGCGCCATGGCCGCTTCGAGGACGCGCAGGCCCTGTTCACGGGCTCGCTGTTTGTCTCCATCACCATGATGCTGTTTGCGCAGGCGGGACTGCTCACGGGCAGCACGGCGGGCGTGGCCTTTTTGCTGCACTACGTGACGGGGCTGCCTTTCGGTGCCGTCTTCTTTGTCATCAATCTGCCGTTCTACTGGTTTGCCTGGAAGCGCATGGGCGCGGAGTTCACGGTCAAGACCTTTGTCTCGGTCGCCATGCTGGCACTGATGGCCGATGTGGGCCCGCGCTTCATCCATATCGACTACCTGAATCCGCTCTATGCGGCCGTGGCTGGCGGCTTGCTCATGGGATCGGGTTGCCTGTTCCTGGCACGGCATCGCTCCAGTCTGGGCGGGGCCACCATCGTCTCGCTCTATCTGCAGGACCGCTACGGCATTCGCGCCGGCAAGGTGCAGATGATGATCGATTGCAGCGTGGTGCTGCTGGCGCTGGCCATCGTGCCGCTGGAGCGCGTGGCGTACTCGGTGCTGGCGGCGGTGATCATGAGCATGTTTCTGTGGATCAGCCATCGTCCCGGCCGCTATCAGGGCAACTGAGGTCTGTCATCCATGAAAAAGCCCCGCCCCGGTGCAAACCGGGCGGGGCTTTTTCATGTGTCTCGCCATCAGGCGACGCTGATCGTCTTCTGGGCACTCAGCGTCTGGCCCTGATCGTCCTTCCACTGCATCTGCAGCTCGCCGCTTTCCCGGGCCACAAAGGTGAACTCGATATAGGGGTTCTGGGCAATCGAGATGCCGGGCTCCCAGCTGAACAGCAAGGCGTTGCCCAGCCGGGCTTCGAAACGGCTCACGATATTGCGCGGACGCACCTTGCCCGTGGCCGGGTCGGTGCGCAGACCGCTTTCCATGACATGTTCCATCTGCGCGCGCACGCGCAGCACTTCGCCTTTCTTGGGGTTGGCATTGCTGACCCATACGCGAGCTGGTTTGTTCATTGAAATTCCTTTTGGTTCACGCATCCAGGGTAAATCTGGAAGCCGCTATGTCCGAATTGGCTGGGGGCTTGAGTCCAGCAAGCGCCGCGCAAAGGCAGCCCTGCTGCGCTGGCTGTCCCACTGTGGGGGGAAGGCGCGAAGCGACTCGGGGGGATGCCTAGATTCACATGCCGCAGCCGCTGGCGGCCACGGTCGTCGCCTGTTTGGCGACCAGTATCTTGCCGCTTTTCATGCGTGCCAGGGCATGAACGGTCTGCGACTGGGACAGGCGTATGCGCACCGCCGCCTCGGCCGCTCCGGCCGCAGCCGTGAACTGCATGCGGCAGGCCAACGGCGAGGGGTTGAGTTCGGCCAGCACGATGATCTCCTCGCACCAGTCCTGCTCGGTGATGGGCAGCGTCACCTTGATCTTGACGGGAACGGCGCTGGGGTTGTCGGCCAGCACGGGCAGCTCCAGCTGCAGGCCTTCGGCCAGGCCGGGCTTGCTGCCCGTGAATTGCTCCATGATTTTCCTGAACTCGGCCGGGTTGGGGGCCAGCGGGCCGACCAACGGAGTCTTGGCCTGGGCGAGAGCAGAGGCGGGCAGGGCCAGGCTGGCGCCGGCTGCCGCCGCGCCCAGCACCAGACTTCTGCGGGAGGTGTGCTTGAACATTGCTTTTCTTCAATCCAATCAACAGAACTTTAAAACTCGCACCAGCTTCAGGCCAGAGCCGATGGAGGGCGTCATCCGGCAGGGGGAAGCCGCATCGGCGGCTCAGGGAGAATGGCTAGACCCCCAGGAAATCTCCGAACTTGCCGTTGATCCAGGCAAAGTCCTCCTTGACCAGATCGGAGGTGCGCACATCCATGTCGATCTGGGTCTGGTTGACCTGGCCGCTGGCGTCCACCTCGTATTCGAACTTCACCGAAATTTCCTCCTGAGGGTCGCCGTTGACCATCATGTAGCAGAGGTTGTCGGGCAGCCGGGCCACGACCTCCTTGCCGGCCACGCGCTCTGCAATGTTCCGGGCGACGATCTTGCCGATGTAGTTGGCCACATGGCCGCTCTTGGGGTAGTGGCCGAACTGGGGCGAGATCGCGCCCATCAGATCGCCGACAAAATACACGCGGTCGTCACTTCTGGCATGGAACAGGCGGTTGTGCATATCGGCCCAGCCCGTGGGCTTGCCGGTGGCCGCATCCTTGCCGATCAGATCGGCCTTCCAGACCATGTCTGCGGCCTGGTGGGGCGGCATGAGGATGGCATCGTCAAACTTGAAGTCGCCTGCTGCGGTCTTGATCTGCTTGTTGAAGGGGTCCACTTCCTTGACGCCGGCATTGGGCACATGGGTGATGATGTCTGCGTACAGCTCCTCGAAAGCCTGCTTGTAGCCCACGCCGATAGGTGCGATCTTGGGCTTGGGGTCGAGAATCAGGATCTTGCCGGGAATCTTGTTCTTCTTGATATGCCAGGCGATCAGGCAGGCGCGCTCATAGGGCGAGGGCGGGCAGCGATGCGGCGGAGGCGGCAGCGTCATCACCAGCGTGCCGCCCTTGAAGTTCTTGACCTTGCTCTTGAGCGAGAGCATTTCCTGGTTGGGGATGTAGGCGTTGGGAAAGTGGGTGCGCGTGTACTCGATGGCGCGCTGGTCGTTGCCGAACCAGGCCTCGTAATCGTTGCGAATGCCGCCCGAGAGAATCAGGAAGTCGTACTCGATCAGGCCATGGGCCGTGCGCACCAGCTTTTTGTCGCGCTCGAAGCCCGTGACCTCGGTCTGCAGCAGCGTGTAGCCGTATTTGTTGGCCGGGTGCAGCATGTCGCGGTTCACGAAGTCCGTGCCAACGATGTCCACCAGCCACTTGTTGCTCATCGGGCCGGACCAGAAGGTCGGATTGCGCTCCAGCAGCACGACGTCGGAAGCGGGAATCAGCTCGCGCAGATAGCGTGCCGCCGTGAGGCCGCCCCAGCCGCCGCCGCAGATCACGATGCGTGGACCCTTGCCCTGGCGCGGCAGGATGGGCGACTGGCTGCTGATGATGGCGGGTGCAGCCATTGCCGGGCCGGCAGCAGCGCCCAGGGCGAGTGCGGGCGGAGTCCAGAGGAAATGGCGACGTTGCATGAGCATTGCTCCTGTAATGGGAATGGGGCCTGATCGAGGCCTCGGATTCGGGCAGGGGAAGCAAGCTTGGGCGCAGCGCGGCGGGATTGCCTCTCAGCCGACACGCGGCACAAGCAGAGCTGGTGGCTGGAGATTCTAGGAGCAGGCCCTGATCCGGGATCGTTGAATACCCAAGCGAAGCCAGCGCTATTGCTGGCGCAGCAGGCGCAGGCTGAGCAGCGTTCCGAGCAGGATGCCGGCAATCGCCACAAAGCTGGCCAGCGACAGCGTCGACAGCCCGCTCAGCCCCTGGCCGATGGAGCAGCCTGCGGCCAGCACGCCGCCGACGCCCATCAACAGGCCGCCACCGGCGCTGGCCGCCAGGCGGCTGGTGGAGTCAAAGCCTTCCCAGCGCGCCGTGCGGCTGCCAAGGGCTGCGAGAAAGGCACCGGCGAGCACGCCCGCCGTCAGCGCCAGGCCTATGCCGGGCTCGCGTCCCACGGACAGTTGCAGATAGAGCAGGGCCTCGGCAATCGGGCCGATAAAGCTCAGCGAGGTGAGGCGGGCCGGCTCGAACTCATCGACCCCGATATGCGCAGTCAGCCACCAGCCGGCAGCCACCAGCAGGCCTATGAGCAGCGCGCTGCCCCACTGCAGGTGGCTCTGGCGCAGGCCGGGGCGCAGCAAGGCATAGGCCAGCAGCAGCAGGCACAGACCAAGCGTCAGCAGCCATGTATTCAAGAAAGACAGATAGGCGGGCAAGGTGGCGTGAGCCAGAGTGAGGGGAGTGAGGGCCTGCAGCCACAGGCGCAGAGGCGTCAGCACACCGGTCATGGCCAGTTGCGCGCCCAGCGCCAGAAACACCAGGGTGACCAGAGAGCGCAGATTGCCTCCAGCCAGCAGCACCAGAGAGCGCGCGCCGCAGGCTCGTGCCAGCACCATACCGACGCCAAACAGCAAACCGCCAATCAGCACGCCAGCGATGGAAAAGCTGGGCCGCGCAATGGCGGCCTGGCTCAGATCGAGCATTCCCAGAGCCTGCAGCCCCTGCGAGGCCAGCAAGGCCACGGCCAATGCCAGGGCAAAGGCCTGCAATGCAGGAGCCTGACCGGGTGCGACTTCCGCATCCCGCCCTATTTGCTGGCGCAGCCCGCGCAGCAGACAGAAACGCCCCAGCCGCGCGGCGATGCCGAAGGCCGTGCCCAGCAAGAAAACAGACCACAGCAACATATCAGTCGTTCAATAAAGCAGATGAGGGTGGGCGGCAGAGATTCGCACCAGACGCATGATGCGTGAACCTTCGCTCGGGCTGGCGAGCAAGGGCTGTCCCGCAGCAAAGCCAGCGTCCCCAGTGTCGCGAGAGAAGGGGGAAGGCGCGTCAGCGCCTCAGGGCCAGCAAACAAACAGACCACAA
>NZ_VOQU01000006.1:0-123941 GCF_008121565.1 Comamonas sp. Z3 | reverse complement strand
AGGGTGGGCGGCAGAGATTCGCACCAGACGCATGATGCGTGAACCTTCGCTCGGGCTGGCGAGCAAGGGCCGCCCCGCAGCAAAGCCAGCGTCCCCCTTCCCGCAAGCGAAGCGCCACGAGAGAAGGGGGAAGGCGCGTCAGCGCCTCAGGGGGAAGCCTTTATTCAACCACCCCAGATATCCGCGCTGATCGCCTTGTACCAGGCTGCGCCGTAGTCGGCCTCGGCCTTGCGGAAGGCGGCATCGCCGTTCAAGGGGCTCACGCCGCCGGAGTCGGGCACCTCGATCAGCTTGCCCGCAGCCGTGCGGTAGACGCCGGCCACGGAGATGCCGTAGTCGGTGCCGATCAGGCTGTAGCAGGTGTTGGCAAAGGCCGCTGCAGGCAGGGACTGGCCGCTCAGTTCGGCGGCAATCGCGGCAGCGGCTACCTTGCCTTGCGTATTGGCGGCAAAGCCGGACTTGGGCATGGGCGCGGCAATCGTGGCGTCGCCCAGCACATAGACATGCTGGACCTGGGTGGATTCAAAGGACTCGGGCTTGACCGGCACCCAGCCGCTGGCATTGGTCACGCCGGCGCGGTCGGCGATAAAGCCGGCCTTCTGGGGCGGGATGACGTTGAGCACATCGGCCTTGTGCCTGGTGCCGAACGCGGTTTCCACTTCCAGGTTCTTGGCATCCACGCGTGCGACCTTGCCGTCATCGGCCTGCTTGACCCATTCGATCATGTCGCCGTAAAGCGCCTTCCAGCCCTGAATGAACAGGCCTTGCTTGGAGAAGGCATCCTTGTCGTCCAGCAGCAGAATCTTGGACCTGGGTTTGTGCTGCTTGAGGTAGTGGGCCACCATGGCCGCGCGCTCATAGGGGCCGGGCGGGCAGCGGAAAGGGTTGGCAGGGATGACCATCACGAACTTGCCGCCATCGGGCATGGCTTCGAGCTGCTTCTTGAGCAGCTGGGTCTGCGCTCCGGCCTTCCAGGCATGGGGGGCAAGCTGGGCGGCTGCCTCGTCATAGCCTTCCAGCGCATTCCAGCGCATGTCGATGCCGGGCGAGAGCACCAGCTTGTCATAGCTCAGCGCCTGACCGTTGGACAGCAGCACGCGCCTGGAGTCGGTCAGGACCTGGTCGGCACGCGCATGGACCACGTTCACGCCGGCCTTGCGCAGACCGCCGTAGCCGTGGCCTATGCTGTCCCAGCTGCGCAGGCCGGCCAGGTACAGATTGGAGAAGGGGCAGGTATAGAAGCGCTCGGCCGGCTCCACCAGCGTGACCTGGATATGCGGCGCGAACTGGCGCAGATAGCGCGCGGCCGTGGCTCCGCCAAAGCCGCCGCCGATCACGACCACATGGGCCGAAGCTGCCTTGGCCTGCACGATGGCGGGCATGGCGAAGGTGGCTGCGCCGGCGGCGGCACCACCGAGAATTTGACGACGATTGATCTGCATTTACGGGCCCTTCTTGCTGAACCATTGGGCCAGCGCTTGGAGTTGCTCATCGTCGTAGCCCTTGGCCAGACGGGTCATGACGGTGGCGTCCTTGGCGGTGCCGGCCTTGAAGGCCTGCAGGCGCTGCAGCAGATGAGCCTCAGGCAGGCCGCGCAGCTGGGGAATGACGCCCGTGGAGCGGCCGTCCGGGCCGTGGCAGTTGGCGCAGCTGGCAGCCAGCACGGCCACATCCTGCACACGCAAGGAGGTGGCGGCAGAGCTGGCCAGGCCGGGCAGCGGCGCTGCCAGGGCAAAAGCCAGCCATAGCGCAGAGCGCGCTGAAGTGAGCAAGGGTTTCGATCGCATGGGGCCTCCCGTTGTCCCCACGCAAGGCCGCGTGGGGGATTTATGACCTCGATGCCTGAATGTGCGCGGCCTTTGTTATGTGTGGCGAATGTCGAGCATTCTTCTGGGCAGGGGCGGTGCAGGCAGAGCTGATGGAGTCGGATTCTAGGAAGCGGACTGGCTCTGACAAGCTCAATATCCCGGTGGTGTAACAGGAAGTTATTGGTTATTTAGTTATGCGCTGCGCTTGTGCTTGCGGGCGCGTGCCAGGGCATGAAAAAACCGCATTGTGCTATCTGATGTGTAGCGCAATGCGGTTTCTGTGAATGGATGCAGGCGGTTCGTCAGTATTGCGGCGGCAGTCCGTCAGAGGGCGCTGAGGGCGTGGGGTTGGCGGTCATTGCCGGCATTTCTGCCGCTGCGGGAGCGGTGGCCGACGGATCGCGGTAGCGAATATTCACGCCGCTGGTATCGGGCGGGTCGTCATCCATCAAGGCGTCAGCTGCCTTGCCCACGCCCTTGCCCACGATCTTGGCCGTGCCGATGGCGGCATCGGCGGCCAGGCCCACGGCCCCGGCCGTCACGCTGATGGCGGTGCCGGTGACGGCGATCACGGTGCAGCCCGAGAGCGCCAGGCATAAAAAAGCTCCAGCCAGCCAGAAGCCGTAGGAGCCTGATGAGGCACGCCCCTGCGAGGAGACACCGAGCAAGAGCCGCCTCGCGGCGAAGGTGTCGTCCCCCCGGGGGGAAGGCGCCGAAGGCGACTCAGGGGGGATCATAGGTGAGATCAATGAATCCGCATGCCGGGCATGGCGCCGGGGAAGGGTTCCAGCACATAGATGCCGGGGTGGGCCTTCTCGTCGGCGTGGCTGGCGGCCAGCACCATGCCTTCGGACAGGCCGAACTTCATCTTGCGCGGCGCCAGATTGGCCACCATCACCGTCAGCTTGCCCTGCAGTTGCTCGGGCTGGTACATGCTGCTGATGCCGCTGAACACATTGCGGGTCCTGGGCTGGCCCCTCTCGTCCTTCTCGCCCACATCCAGGGTCAGCTGCAGCAGCTTGGTCGAGCCTTCCACCGCCCTGCATTCCAAGATCCTGGCGATGCGCAGATCGACCTTGGCAAAGTCGTCGATGCTGATGGTCTCGGCCAGCGGCTCACCGCCGGGGGCATGGGGGTCGATCACGGGCTCGGCCTTCCTGGCAGCCTTTTTCTCGGCCTTGGCGGGTTCGGCGGCGGGGGCGGCCTGGCCCGAACCTGCAGAAGATGGCGCTTCGAACAGTGCTTCGAGCTGCTTGGGGTCGACGCGCTGCATCAGATGCTGGTAGATGCCGATCTGGTGGCCCGCGCCCAGGGGCTTGACCACGTCGGCAAAGCGCTCGGGCGGCACGATGAGGAAGTTGGCGACTTCTGCGGCCACGCCGGGCAGGATGGGGCTCAGGTAGATGGTCAGGATGCGGAAGGCTTCGATGCAGGTCGTGCACACATCGTGCAGGCGGGCATCCATGCCTTCCTTCTTGGCCAGCTCCCAGGGCTTGTTGGCGTCCACATAGCTGTTGACCTTGTCGCACAGCAGCATGATCTCGCGTGCGGCACGGGCCGAGTCGCGGCCTTCGTAGGCGGCGACGATGGCGGCTTGCTGTTCGCGCAGCGCGGCCAGCAGGGTCTGGCCGTCTTCACTGACCACGCCCAGCCTGCCGTCAAAGCGCTTGCTGATGAAGCCTGCGGCGCGCGAAGCGATGTTGACGTACTTGCCGATCAGGTCGGAGTTGACGCGCAGCATGAAGTCTTCGGGATTGAAGTCGATGTCTTCGTTCTTGCCGTTGAGCTTGGCGCCCAGGTAGTAGCGCAGCCATTCGGGGTTCATCTTGAGCGACAGGTACTTGAGCGGATCGAGGCCGGTGCCGCGGCTCTTGCTCATCTTCTCGCCGTTGTTCACGGTCATGAAGCCGTGCACGCAGATCCTGGTTGGCGTCTTGCGACCGCTGAACTTGAGCATCGCAGGCCAGAACAGCGTGTGGAAGGTGATGATGTCCTTGCCGATGAAGTGGTACTGCTCCAGAGCGGGGTCGGCCATGTAGGCGTCGTAGTCTTCGCCGCGTCGGTTGAGCAGTTCCTTGAGCGATGCCAGGTAGCCCACGGGCGCATCCAGCCAGACATAGAAGTACTTGCCCGGCGCATCGGGAATCTCGATGCCGAAATAGGGCGCGTCGCGGCTGATGTCCCAGTCGTCCAGGCCTTCGCTGGTCGAGCCGTCGGGGTTGGTGCGCACGCCGAACCATTCCTTGATCTTGGCCGCGACTTCGGGCTGAACATGCTTGCCGTTCTGCGTCCACTCGGTCAGGAACTCCACGGCGCGCGGGTCCGAGAGCTTGAAGAAGAAATGCTCGGAGGACTTCATCACCGGCGTGGCACCCGACAGGGCCGAGAACGGGTTGATGAGGTCGGTGGGCGCGTAGACCGAGCTGCAGACTTCACAGTTGTCGCCGTACTGGTCCTTGGCGTGGCAGCGCGGGCATTCGCCCTTGATGAAGCGGTCGGGCAGGAACATGTTCTTCTCGGGGTCGAAGAACTGCTCGATGGTGCGGGTTTCGATGAAGCCGGCGGCCTTGAGGTCCAGATAGATCTGCTTGGACAGCTCGTGGTTTTCGGCGCTGTCGGTATTGCTCCAGTTGTCGAAGGCGATGTGGAAGCCGTCGAGGTACTGCTTGCGGCCGGCAGCGATGTCGGCCACGAACTGCTGGGGCGTCTTGCCGGCCTTTTCGGCGGCAATCATGATGGGCGCGCCGTGGGCGTCGTCGGCGCCCACGAAGTTGACCGCATTGCCCTGCATTCGCTGCGCACGCACCCAGGTGTCGGCCTGGATGTATTCCATGATGTGGCCGATGTGGAAGTTGCCGTTGGCGTACGGCAGGGCGGTGGTGACGAATAGTTTGCGTGCGGTCATGAGGAAACAGCTTTCACAGAGAACCCGTCATTCTAGAAGGGCTTGGCTCCAGGCTGCGGGCGCGGGTTTTGCGGCGGCAACCGGCAGGGTCGCTATCGATCGGTGGTTGCTTCGATTTTTATAGCTTCTATCGTATTTAATATAAGTATTTCAATAAGAAATATATATAAATTCAATGCAAATAAAGCGCTTAAAGCTCCCGTATTGATAGCGGAAGCAGGAAGGCAGGCTATCGCAGCGAAGGCCCCTTGTTGCGGTACATGTCCTGGTCGGCGACCTTGAGCAGGCTTTGCGCATCCTGCGCATCCCTGGGATACAGGGCCTGACCCACCGATGCGCCCACGGTCACGGATTCGCCCTCGGGAATGCCCAGCAGCGTGGTCAGCGGCTGCTGCAGCGCATGCTCGATCTTGAGTCTCACGGCCTGTACCTGCTCCTCGTCGCTGACTCCGCGCAGTATGAGGATGAACTCGTCGCCGCCCAGGCGGGCAACGACATCGTCGGGGCGCAGCAGGTTGCGCAGGCGCAGGCTGATCTCGGCCAGCGCCAGATCGCCGTTGTCATGTCCCCAGCGGTCATTGAGGGGCTTGAAGCGGTCCAGGTCCACAAACAGCAGTGCAAACGGGGCAGCCATGCTCTGGCCGGGCAGGGGGCGGGTGAGCGTGGCCAGAATATGCTGCAGCGCGCTGCGATTGTTGGCGCCGGTCAGCGGATCGGTGAACAGGCTGTGGCGCATGCGATGGAAGTTGTGGGCCAGCTCGCCAATTTCATCGCGGCGCTGCACCTCGATGGGGGTGTCGATCTCGCCCTGGCCCACGCTGCGCACGGCGCGGGTCAGCGAGCGCATATCGTTGGCCACGGCGCCGAAGATGCGGGTGCCGATGACGACGGCCACGACCAGTGCCAGCAGACCCAGGCTGCCCACCAGCACCATATGGCGGTAGACGCCGGTCAGCATGTCCTTGTGCGGCACGGCCACCACGGCCATCCAGTCCTGGCCCGAGCCCAGGTTCAGGCGCCGGTAGGCGATGCGAATATTGCTGTGCCCGGCATCTTCCAGCAGGGCGGTGCCCGGAGCGGCGCCGGACTTCGAGGTCTGGAAGGCGCCCTGGATCTTGTCGTACACGGCCTGAATCAGCGGGTCCTGGCTGTTGGCGGCACTCATGCGCTCCAGCTGGCCGTCCTCACGGCGGTGGATATTGGGCATGCCGGTGGCGGCGATCAGGGAGCCGTCGGCCTCGATGATGAAGGCCCGGCCATGCTCGCTCAGGTGCAGCTGGTTGACGAATTCATTGAGCGCGCGCAAGGAGATATCGGTGGCCACCACGCCTTCGAGACGCCCCTTGCTGGAAAGAATGCGGCGCGCACGCGTCAGCACCAGATCCTTGGCGCTGAAGTCGATATAGGCAGGCGTCCAGATCACGTCGGCCGACTCCGCCGCAAGCTTGAACCAGGGGCGCTGGCGTGGCTCGAACAGATTGATTTCGGTGGACTCGTAGACCGGCTCGGCATGCATGCCGGCGACCTTGAAATAGCTGCGATGCTCGCTGGCCCGGGTCTTCAGGCGCAGCTGGCCCAGCTCCGGTGTCAGGCGCTTGAGGGCAATCCCTTGTCCCGCAACATTGGCGTAGTAGACATAGTCGTTGGGCTGGGTGTGCAGCGAGCTGGCCACCCACAGCCGCGAGATCAGTGCCGGGATATGGTCGCGGATATCGGCGGGCACCGATTCGCCGCTGGGAAACGCGGCCTCCAGCACGGCGCTGGACGGGTACAGGTGCCGGTCCACGATCAGCGCAATACGCTCGGCCTTCTCTTCCATCACCTGCTCGGACAAGGCGGACACCGCGTTGCTGCCGGTCCAGTACCAGAGCATGCCCAGGGCCGAGGTCAACAGCGCAATCAGGGCGACAAAAGGCAGGATCAGCGAGAGCTTGAGCGATTTGGAGGCGCGGACGGGCTGTGGAAGTGGAGTCACTAGGCTGTGGCAGTAAAGATGATGAAGGTCAAGCAAAGTGTCTCATGCATCATTTGTCCGGCTCCTTTCGCATCATTAACATTTGTTACATCAAAGCGGCCAGCCCAGGAAACGGCAAAGTTCCTCTCTTCGAGCCAGCGTGTCTTTGCGGCCCAGTGCTATCAGTTCACGGGTGTAGCCCTGCTCAAATAGCAGGTAGCTGGCCAGCGCGCCGTCGCGCACGGGGTTGCCCGTGCCGGCGCGCACGCCCAGCGTGGCCAGCAGGGTCCGCACCGGCCGCGGCAGCTTGTCGATATGGCGCGTGGCGATATCGTCGATGCGCTCGCTGGGGGTGATGGCCAGTACCTCGACAGGGCGCAGCCGGCTGTGGATGCGCTCGGCCGGCGAGATCAGGCTCAGCGTGTGATTGATGCGCTCGGCTCGCTCTATGTCTACGGCCAGCGTGTCCAGGAAGATGCTCGACAGCGCATGCCCGGCGACCTGGGCCAGGGTGGGGTAGCTGGCGTCGGCCAGCGGCTGGCTGCTCAGGGGCTCGTGGCGCCTGCCCGCGCCCACGACCAGCAGCTTGCTGGCGCCCAGATGGATGGCCGGGGCCAGGGGCGCAGTCTGGCGCATGGAGCCGTCGCCGAAATGCTCGAGATGCCCGTCCATGGGCAGCGGCATGGCCGGAAAGATGAAGGGCAGGGCCGACGAGGCCAGCAGGTGATCGGCGGTGAGCAGGGTCTGCACGGCCTTGCGCTGGTCGCGTATCCAGGGGCTCAGGGTTTCGCGGGTCTGGAAGAAAGTGATGTGCTGGCCGCTGCTGTAGCTCGATGCCGTGATGGCCAGTGCGTGCAGATGCCCGCTGGCGATCAGTTGCGGGATGCGCTCGAACGGCATGAGCTCGCTGTTCATCAGGCTTTTGAGCGGTGTGTTGTCCAGCAGAGAGCGCGGCCGCATGCGGCTCCAGCGGGCCACTGCCCAGCCCAGCGACAACAGCGTCAGCCAGCGCGCACCGCTGCGCAGCACGCTGAGCGAGTCGGCCCTGTAGATCTGCTCGGTATGCATATGGCCCCAGACATGGAGCATGCGTCGCACGGCGCTGTCAAAGGCATCGGCATGGCAGGCCAGGGCGGCGACATTGATGGCACCCGCCGAGGTGCCCGCCAGTACCGGAAAGGGATTGGGCCCGTGCTGCAGACCCCGGGCACGGCGCAGCTCGGCAATGGCGGCCAGCACGCCGACCTGATAGGCGGCCCGGGCGCCGCCGCCGCTGAGCAACAGACCGGTCTGCCCGATGCTGGAGCTCGGGCCTGCGGAGTTTTGCCGGTCTGTCTCGGCAAGACTGGGAGGGAGGGTGGGTGAGAACTGCTCTGCCGCCATGGCTGCAGTGTGCCCGGATTGGGCCGCAGGCGGTAGGTGCGGGGGGCTGCGCGGCCCCGGTGACGGCCTGCGGTGGGCCTTAGCGCTTTTTCTGGTTCTTGGCGATCAGCGTGGCGATGGACTTGGCATCCAGCACCACCAGCTGATGCTGCGCGGCCCAGCTGGCGGCATTCTCACCCAGTGGCTGCAGAGCCACGTAAACGCCGAGCTCGGCTTTCAGCCGGGCTTGCGCGGCCTGCAGCTCGCGCAGCGGCTCCACGCCATGGGCTGCGGCTTTCCAGCGGCGCGCGCCGACCACGCTGGTCTGGCCGTTGCGCGTCAGCAGCAGATCGGCCCCGGCCTGGTTCAGGCGCTGAACCTCATAGCCTTCGGCTTGCCAGGCCGTCTGCAGCTGGGCACTGAAGTCGGCCCAGGACTGCTCGGCAATCACCTGCTGGATCTGTTCCAGCCTGGCCGGGCTGGGGGCCCGCAGCTGCCTGTAGCAGGCGATGCAGCCCACGATGAAGAACGGGAAGGCGCCCAGGGCGGCAAAGGGCGAGATGTCCTTGGGGAACACCGCCAGCGACACCAGCACCACCGCAGCGCAGATCGCAAAGCTGATCCACCAGCGCGAGCGCATCAGGACTGCGAACAGGGAATTTTCGGCCATCTTCAGTTTCACGGGCTGTCTCTCAAATCTTGGGCAAAGGGCTGCATTGTCTCCTGTGCACAGGGGTTGGGCAGCTTCGCTAGACTATCCGTCATTGAAGAAACCTCTGGAAAACTAAATCCAATGGCTGTTACTGAACAAGCGCTTCTGAGCGCGCTGGCCACGGTGCTTGATCCGCACACTGGCAAGGACTTTGTGAGCACGCGTGCCCTGCGCAATCTGCAGATTGCCGGTGACGACGTCTCGTTCGACGTGGAGATGGGCTATCCCGCCAGCAGTCTGCATCCTGCGCTGCGCAGCCAGTTCATCGCTGCGGCCAGGACGGTGGCCGGCGTGGGCAATGTCTCGGTCAACATCTTCACCAAGGTGGCCTCGCATGCCGTGCAGCGCGGCGTGCAACTGCTGCCCGGCGTGAAGAACATCATCGCCATCTCGTCCGGCAAGGGCGGCGTGGGCAAGAGCACGACCACGGCCAATCTGGCGCTGGCGCTGGCCGCCGAAGGTGCCCGCGTGGGCATTCTGGACGCCGACATCTACGGCCCCAGCCAGCCCATGATGATGGGCGTTTCGGGCAAGCCCGAAAGCCATGATGGCAAGACCATGGAGCCGCTGGAGAACCATGGCGTGCAGGTCATGTCCATCGGTCTGCTGGTCAACAACGACCAGGCCATGATCTGGCGCGGCCCCATGGCCACCCAGGCACTGGAGCAGATGCTGCGCCAGACCAACTGGAAGGATCTGGACTATCTGCTGGTCGACATGCCGCCCGGAACCGGTGACATCCAGCTGACGCTGTCCCAGCGCGTGCCCATGACGGGTGCCGTGGTGGTGACCACGCCCCAGGACATTGCCCTGATCGATGCCAAGAAGGGCATTCAGATGTTCGAGAAGGTCGGCGTGCCGATTCTCGGCCTGGTCGAAAACATGGCAGCCCATGTCTGCACCAACTGCGGCCATGTCGAACATATCTTTGGCGCCGACGGCGGCAAGAAGATGGCCGGCGAGCAGAACATCGACTATCTGGGGGCGTTGCCCCTGTCGCTGCAGATCCGCCTGCAGGCCGACAGCGGCAAGCCCACGGTGGTGGCCGAGCCCGAGAGCGAAGCCGCCCAGGTCTACAAAAAGGTGGCGCGCGATCTGGCCGTGAAGGTGGCTCTCAAGGCCAAGGACTTCTCCAGCAAGTTCCCCACGATCACGGTGAGCAGCAATACCTGATGAACCTTCTGACCTCCATGCGTTATCTGGTGGCGCTCAACGAGCACCGCCATTTCGCAAGGGCGGCGCAGGCCTGCCATATCACGCAGCCTGCACTGTCCAATGCGCTCAAGGCGCTGGAGGACGAGTTCGGGGCCGTCATCGTGCGCAGGGGGCGGTCGTTTGCAGGTTTCACGCCTGAGGGCGAGCAGGTGCTGGCTACGGCTCTGGCCATGCTGCGCGCGGAAGAAGGTTTGCGCCAGGAGCTGAGCGCTTCAGCAGGAGCGCTGCGCGGCCAGTTACGCATGGCCGCCGTGCCCACGGCTATGCCCATGCTCACGCGCTTTGCGGCCATGCTGCGCCAGCGGCATCCCGGCATCACGCCCGTGGTGCTGTCCATGAGTTCGGCCGAGATAGAGACCGGACTCGAGGATCTGTCCCTGGATCTGGCTCTGGGCTACAGCGCCAGACTGCCGCGGCGTGGCCCGCGCCTGCAGTCCTGGCTGCAGTACCAGGAGCACTACTATCTGCTGAGCCGGGATGCGCAGTGCGACAGCCGCCCCTTTGCCTTTGGGGCAGACATCGCCTGGAGCGAGGTGGCAGCCCTGCCGCTGTGCCTGCTCACGCCCGACATGCACAACCGCACGGTGATCGACGAGGCCTTTGCTGCCGTGCAGCGCGAAGTGCAGCCCGCCATGGAAACCAATTCCGTGCTGAGTCTGGTCATGGCCGTGGCCGAATGCATCCCCGGGGACGAAAGCGCCATGGTCACCGTGCTGCCAGGCGCCATGGTGGCCACGGTACGTCACATGCCGGGCCTGATTGCACGGCCGCTGCGATCGCCCGAGTTGCTCACGCCCATAGGCTTCATGACCCAGCAGGGCATGGCGCCCACCCGGGCTCTGTTGGCCGCGCTGGAGCTGCAGGACGATGACGAGTGGCGCGTGCAGTGCCTGCGGCATGCGGGTGCGCTGAAGGAGTGAGAGCGGTCAGGCGGGCCGGTCCTGCCCGCGTTAGGGCGTGGCCTGCAGCGCGGCACGCACCGCATCGGGTGTGAACGGGGCTGCATAGAACCGCCGGCCCGTGGCATCGAACAGGGCATTGGCCAGGGCGGCGGGTCCTGGTACCGAGGCCGATTCGCCTGCGCCCATGGGCGGCTCCTCCTGGCGGGGCATCAGCACGACTTCGATGGGCGGCAGGTCGCGGAAGCCGATGATGGGGTAGCCGCCCCATTCGCGGCTGGTCACGCCATGGTCGTTGAAGGCCACCTTTTCCATCAGGCTGCGGCTCAGCGTTTGTATGACGTTGCCGTGGATCTGGTGGCGCACGCCATCGGGGTTGACCATCATTCCCGTGTCCTGGCCCACGACCAGGCGTTGCACGGCGATGCGTCCGCTGGCGGGGTCCACGGTGATGTCGATGACCCAGGCGGCCCAGGCTGCGCCAAAGCCGGGAAAGCGGCTGTGGATGTAGCGCGCATAGGCTACGCCGCGTCCGTGCAGCAGGCCGTCGGCGCCCGGCTGTCCCCGGCTTCCGCGATGGCCTGGCTGCCATTGCGCATGGCGGGCCGTGGCATGGATCAGCTCGACGGCGCGCGGGTCGTCCAGATGGCGAACGCGGTAGTCCACAGGGTCGGCATCGGCCGCATGGGCCAGCTCGTCGATCATGCAGTCGTGGGCAAAGGAGTTGGGCAGGGCAGAGACCCCGCGCAGCCATGACGAACGCACGATGGGCGCCATGTCATGACAGGCGATGCGCTGGTTGCCATAGCGGTAGGGGGGGACTGCTGTACGGTCGCCCATCTCCAACGTGCGTGGCTGGCCCGGTATGCGGCCCGTGAGCAGCAGGGCCAGCAGTGGCGCGTCGTTGGAGGGGTAGCGCACGGCAAAATCGTAGGCCAGCAGCTCTCCCCGGGCGCCGATGGCCGCGCTCACGTCCATGAGCTGGGCAGTGCCCTTGGGCTCCCACTGGTGCTCCTGCTCACGCGTGAGCTGCACGCGCACGGGGGCGCCCACGGCCATGGACATCAGGGCGGCGTCGGCGCAGACATCGTCGGCACAGTTCCGTCCATAGCAGCCTGCGGCTTCCAGGCGCACGATCTCGATGCGCTCTTCGCCCAGTTGCAGCAGGCGGTCCAGGTCGGTGCGCAGCATGTGGGGGTTCTGCGTGCCGGCCCAGAGACTGAGCCGTCCCTCGCTGAAATCGGCCACTGCACAGGAAGGGCCAATGGAGGCATGCATCTGATAGGGCCAGAGATAGCTGCGGCGCAGCACGGTGGCTGCGCCGGCGAAGGCGTCATCCACGAGGCCTTGATCGACCAGGACACGGTGCTGGGCGGGATTGGCGCGGATGGCCGCAGACAGGTCGGAAAGATCAGGCGCGGCCGGCGCGGCCTTCCACTGCACACGCAGCGCGCGCATGGCGGCAATGGCCTGTTCCTCGCGGTCTGCGACCACGCCGACGAAATCCCCTTCGATGACGACCTGCACATTGCCGGGCAGGTGGGCCACGGAGTCGCGTTCTACAGCCATCAGGCAGCGGCCAATGAAGTCGCCGCCGTCGCGGCCCGGATGCGGCGGGCGGATCACGCGGCCATGGCGCATGCCCGGCACGCGCACATCGTGGACAAAGCTGAGCTCGCCCGTGGCCTTGGCGGGAATGTCCACGCGAGCCGCTCCCCGGCCCACCAGCCGGTAGTCGCTGGCAGGCTTGAGCTTTACCTCCTGCTCGGGGGGCGCCAGTTGCAGCTGCAGTTGCTGGCCTCGCAGCAGCTCGCCATAGCCGATTTGGCGGGCATCGCTGCCGTCGGCAAAGCGCACAGTACCGTCGCTTGCCCGGAGTCGGTCCGCCCTCGCGTTCCATTGCTGCGCGGCCAGCGCCAGCAACTGCTCGCGTGCCTGGGCGGCTGCGCGTCGCAGCGGAACGGCCGATATCTGGATGCTGGCGCTGGCAATGGTCGGCCCCTGGTTGGGGGCGGCGGCCGTGTGGCCCATCACCATTTCCAGGCGGTCCAGTGGCACTTCCAGTTCTTCGGCCACGATCTGCGCCAGCGCCGTGCGTATGCCCGTGCCCAGGTCCACATGGCCGTTGAAGGCCAGGGTGCGCCAGCCCTGCGGCGCGGCTTCGTCGGCGAGCACGGCGACGAAGATTTCCGGCGTGGACTGCACGTAGTCGGTGGCCGTGCCGGGCTGGCCGGGCGCGGGGCGCGGCGGCACCACGGGCTGGCGCACCACGAGCAGGGTGTCGGCGCGCGCGAGCAGCTGTGTGTGCAGGGCTTGGGGCTGGGGCAGGTTCATGAGAGCGAATGTAGGACAGGTTTGGCGAGCCGGCAGCAACGTTGTAGATCGGCTTGCCATTCCATGGTGTCAGCGAGGATGACCGCGCACGATTTGGCAGTGCCCAAGCGAGAGGCTCCGAGGAAGGGCCTACGCCGGCCGCGCCACCCCGCACCGAGGGTGCCGACCTCCTTGGGGTGCCGTGCAACGGGAAGCGGCGAAGCCGCTCAGGGGGGCAATCCATCCGTAGCAGCGATGGCTTGGCTCAGCGGCATCACGGCCGCGTACTTCTGGGCCATGTCGAACAGGTTGGCATCGTGCGGGCCCAGGGCGCGGTCGCCGCAGCAGTCGGCCACCACCAGCGGGCGAAAGCCCGACTGCATGGCATCGACCACGCTGGCACGCACGCAGCCGCTGGTCACGCAGCCGGCCACCACCAGGGTCTGCACACCGCGCTGGGCCAGCCAGGGCGCGAGCATGGTGCCGAAGAAGGCCGAGGGCGTGCTCTTGCGCACCACATACTCCCCAGCGGCCGGGGCCAGTTCGGGCACGATGGCGCTGTGGTGGCTGTCTTCCTTCAGGGTCAGCATGCCGGGCACCTTCAGGCAGAAGATGTTGTGGTCGGCATCGTCGTCCGAGAACACGATGCGGCTGTGCGCCACAGGCCAGCCGCGCGCGCGGGCATGGGCCAGCAGCTGCCGCGTCTGGACGATGGCTTCGGGGATGTTGCCGCCACCGAATACGGCCGGGTCGGTAAAGCCGTTGACGAAGTCGATGATGAGCAGGCCGAAGGGGGCCTTGAGCGGCAGCGGCGTGCCGAAGCCCTGGCGCGCGTAGGCGGAGATGTCGCCCTGCACTCCTTCGGTGGGCACGCTTTGCGCGCCGGTGGCCTGGCTGGCGGTGGTGTTTGTCATGCGATGTCCTTTCCCTGGCTTGCCCTTCTGGCGGCGCGCGCCAGTCCTTCCTCGTCCTGCACCACGCCGTGAATGACCGTGGGCTTGCCGTCCAGGGTCACCGTGCAATGGCGCATGGGAATGTCGATGTGGCAGGCCGTGGTACGGCTGCCCCCGGCCTCGTTGTTGGGGCCCATGGACCACAGGAAGTTGCCCTCGAAGGCACGCGCGTCCATGCCGATGTGGGTTTCCTTGTTGTAGTGGGCCAGCATGGACCAGTGGGCGCGTGGCTGCAGGCCCCAGCCGATGTGCGAGACCGCATAGGCCTCGGGGTCCTCGTAAGAGGCCATGTACTCCTTGAGGATGTCTGCCTGCAGGCCGCCGCTGATGCGCGTGACGTAGCCTTTTTCGATGACCAGCTCGATGGGGTCGGTCACGTAGTCCTTCATGGGCAGAAGGATGTCGCCTCGGTCCAGGATCACGCGGCCGTTGCTTTCGCCCTCGTCGGGCCAGGTCAGCACGAAGCCGCTTGGCCAATGGTCCCAGCGACCGGGTTGATCCACGAAGCCGTATTCGCAGATGGCTGGGAAGCTGCCCAGCCGGCAGTGCAGGTCGGTGCCCGCAGACGAGCTGATGTGCATCTGCCTGGCCGCCTCGATGCGCTTCGACGCGGCCTGCACGCGCGCACGGTCGGCCTCGGTGGGCACCAGGCGGCACAGCACCTCGGGCGGCTCCACGGCCAGCAGGATCTTGGTGCCGGTCTGCAGGATTTCGTGCTGCTCGGGCGAGAACAGCAGGGTCATCAGGTCCAGCACCAGGTCGCTGGCCTTGAGTGCAGCGATGGCGGCGGGGTTGCCGGTCAGCGGAGTCGTGCCCAGGTAGGCCAGGGAGTCGCGGCTCAGCGACTTTTCAGCATTGACGGGGGGCAGGTCCAGGCGATTGACGCGCGCGCCCATTTCGCTGGAGGCGGCGACGGCGCAGCGCAGCGTCTGCGGGTGCGTGTCGGCGCCCGTGAGCACGGTGACGGTCTGGCCGGCTTCGAGGCGGGACAGCGTGAGCACCTGTTTCCAGGCGTGGATCAGATCGATATCGCTGACGGACATGGTCGGCTCCTTGATTGACTGGGATATGGGTGGTGGGCGCGTGAATTTCGCCAGGGACACCAAGCAAGGGCCGCCCCGCAGCGAGGGTGTCGTCGGCTGCCCGTAGGCCCCCTGGGGGAAGCGGCGCAGCCGCTCAGGGGGGGCATATGCTCGCACCCAGGAAATCGCCCAGGGCCTCATAGAACCCGGCCTCGTTGTCCCAGGGAATCATGTGGCCGGCACCGGGCACGCGCACGTGCTCGGTCTGGGGTGCCAGGCCCTGCCACTCAGCCACGTCCTCGTCGCGTACCACGTCGCCGCGCTCGGCCGTGACCAGCAGCAGCGGGTGCTGGATGCGGGGCAGGTCGGCATGGATGTCGTCACGGCCGAAGTCCTCGAAGCTCTGCACGATGGCAGGCTCATGGCAGGTGTGCAGCCATTGGGCACGCAACTGGCGCTGCTCTTCTGTCCAGGTGGGGCAGAAGGCGCGCATGGCTTCGGCATCCATGCCCAGCGTGGCCTGGCGGATGGAGTCCACATACCAGGGCAGGGCGGCCGGGTAGGCGCGACGGCCCGGGCCAGACACCGGCGGATCGACGATGACCAGGCGAGTGAGCCCGGTCGGCTGGCTGCGCGCGGCACGCACGGCAATGCGTCCGCCCATGGAGTGGCCGACCAACGCCCAGCGCGAAAGGCCCATTGCCTGGGCGAAGGCGGTCACGTCGGCGGCCTGGGCATCGAGTCCATAGTCCAGGCCCGGGCCGGACGAGGACAAACCACGGCCGCGCACGTCCAGCACATAGGTGTCGAACTGACGACCCAGGTGCTCGGCCACGAAGCCCCATGTCACGGCCGGGCTGGTGATGCCGGGGATCAGGATGACGGCGTCGCGCTGCGCGCGCTCGCCATCGGCGCCGCCGTAGCGCAGATAGTGCTGGCGTATGCCGTTGGCATGGACGTTGCCGCCGTAGAGGAATGTGCTGCTCATGCGGTTTCTCCTCAGGCCTCGGCCGCCGTGTCGTAGGGATAGGCACCCGACAGCAGCGCACCTGCACCCGGCACCACGGGGTCGAGGCCCAGCTCCTTGAGAATGGCGTAGGTGGTGGCGATGGAGGCGGTCAGCACGGGCTTGCCGGTTTCGGCTTCGACCTGGGCCACGGCCGGCAGCGAGGGCATCTGCACGCAGGCCGACAGCACGATCACATCGGCGTCGGCGTAGTTCATGCCCGCCACGATGCCGGGCAGTTTGGCGGGGTCGTGGCGGCCCACGTCGAGGTTGTCGGGGATTTCCAGCGCACGCCAGTCCACCACCTCGAAGCCTTCGGCGGCGATGTAGTTCTTGACCAGCTCGGTCAGGGGGACCATGTAGGGGGCGACCAGGGCGATCTTCCTGGCGCCCATGACCTTCAGCGCCTCCACCAGAGCACCCGCGCTGGTTATCACGGGCGCGGTGGCGCCGTTGCTGGCCGTGCGCTCGGTCAGTCGGGCCTGCGAGACGCGGTGGTAGCCGTGGCCCATGGCCATGATGGCCACGAGGCAGGCATATCCCAGCACATCCACGCGCGCATCGCTGAGTTCCAGCGCGCAGCGGTCGCTTTCGCCATCCATGGCGGCCAGCTCTTCCTTCACCACTTTCTTCATGCGCATGCGGCTGGAGTGGAAGGTGAAGCGGTCCTGGGGGCGCAGCGTGGAATGGGCCTGCAGCATGGCCGGCACTTCGGTCTCCATGGTGGTGTTGGAGCTGGGGACGATCTGGCCGATGCGGAACGTTTGGGTCATGGCTTGCCTTTGCAGAGTTTTGAGGGTTTCTGATCAGAATCAAATGAGTGTGTACGCTTTATTCTTGCAAAAGATATGCCGACTTGCAAATGAGAGTTTGCTCGGTGTTTGTACTTATTTGGTGCGAAATTTGCACCAAAAATGTTGAATTTCAATTTATTCTGCCGCTCCATGGTGCATGCGTGATTTTGGAAATTTAAGTGCATACGCCTGAATTAAATGTTTTGTTGCCTGGCACGCTTCCTGCTCTCAAGCATTCATGGACGCGCCGAAGCAACGCTTGCCCCGTCTGGCTTTCAACATTCCTGCAAGGAGAAAAACTGTGTCTCAATCCCCTCGAATCGCCGTTGTCGGTGCCGGTCTCGGCGGGGCCGCTGCTGCCAAGCTGCTGCTCCAGGAAGGCTTCAATGTCCGCGTCTATGAGCAGGCGCCCAGCTTCTCTCGCCTGGGAGCCGGCATCCACGTCGGTCCCAATGTGATGAAGATCCTGCGTCGCATCGGCATTGAGGACGCGCTCAACGAGCAGGGCTCCCACCCAGACTACTGGTACAGCCGCCACTGGCAGACGGGCGACGTGCTGGCCCAGATCCCGCTGGGCGACTACGCCGTCAAGGAATACGGTGCCAGCTACCTCACCGTGCACCGCGGCGACTTCCATGCGCTGCTGATCGAGGCCTTGCCCGACAGCGTGATGGCCTATGGCAAGTTCCTGACCAAGGTGGAGGATCGGGGCAACGTGGTGCTCATGCACTTCGCCGATGGCACGACCGAAGAGGCCGACATCGTCATCGGTGCCGATGGCGTGAACTCGCGCATCCGCGAAGAGCTGCTGGGCCCAGAGCTGCCCAAGTACGCCGGCTACCTGGCCCACCGCGCCGTATTCCCCACGCCCGAAGTCAAGGCCGGCATGCTGCCCTTCGACGCCTGCGTGAAGTGGTGGAGCGATGACCGCCACATGATGACCTACTTCGTCACCGGCAAGGCCGACGAGCTGTACTACGTGACCGGCGTTCCGGTCGAGAAGTGGGACCTCGACGACCGCTGGCTGCCCAGCAGCAAGGAAGAGATGCGCGAGGCCTTCTCGGGCTGGCACCCTACGGTGCAGGCGCTGATCGACGCCACCGTGGAAGTGACCAAATGGTCGCTGCTGGAGCGCGACCCGCTGCCGCTGTGGAGCCGTGGCCGCCTGGTGCTGCTGGGCGATGCCTGCCATCCCATGAAGCCCCACATGGCCCAGGGCGCGGCCATGGCCATCGAGGACGGCGCCATGCTGGCGCGCTGCCTCAAGGAAGTCGGTGCGCACAACCATGAGCTGGCCTTCGCGCTGTATGAGGCCAACCGTGCCGAGCGCGCCAGCAAGGTGCAGCGCATCTCGCACGACAACACCTGGCTGCGCACCAACGAAGATCCGTCCTGGTGCTTCGGCTACGACGTGTTCAACGTGCCCCTGGTCGAACCCAGGGTCAAGGCCGCTGCCTGATACTCGCTGCCCTGCCGGACAGGGAATGGATATCCCCCTCCCGTCTGGCAGCAGAACGCCCACATCCTGAACCGCAGTTGCAAGAGCCTCGTCCCATGGGAATCCCAGTTCATTCAAGCAGTCCCTCCCACCTCATCTTCCTGCAGGTCAATGCACGGGCATGCGAGGTGCCGGCCGCTCCCGGGACGGCGCTGCTGCATGTGCTGCGCAATGACCTGGAGCTGAACGGGCCCAAATACGGCTGTGGCCTGGGTGAGTGCGGCGCCTGCACGGTGCTGATCGACGGTGTGGCCGCGCGTTCCTGCGTGATTCCCGTGAAGGCGGCAGTGGGCCGAGAAGTGACCACGCTGGAAGGCCTGGGATCGCGCCAGTGTCCGGGCCCCACGCAGCAGGCCTTCATTGACTGCCAGGCCGCCCAGTGCGGCTACTGTCTCAACGGCATGATCATGACGGTGGAGGCCTTGCTGCGCCGCAACCCGAACCCCACCGAGCAGGAACTGCGCAACGAGCTGCACCACAACCTGTGCCGCTGCGGCACGCATGTGGAAATCATGCAGGCGGCCCTGCGCGCCGTGCAGCTGCGTGCGGAACGGGCCACGCTGCAGGCACCCTCCGGCGTTCCATTTTCCAGCGCGGGCGAGGTCCAGCCATGAACACGGCTGACAACACCCCCGCCCTGCCTTGCGACCTGCTGCACGGGCTAACGTTGCGCCCGCCCGTCGCGGCCTGGGACGGGCTGCGCTACCAAGGCAGCGTGCCCGCCCATGCGCGGCTGGACCAGGCGCAGGCCATGTCCGGCGTGGTGGCCGCCGTGCAGCGCGAGCATTTTCTGGGCGTGGTGGCCGTGGCGCCCGTCCATGCGCGGCAGGCGCTTGCCAGCCTGGTGCCTGTATGGAAAGACGGGCAGGCGGCCTTGCAGGCTCGCCCCGTCTCTCACTCCCCCGGATCGCAGGAATCGTACGAGTCGATCGATACCGGTCGCTATGTCTGGCGCATGGCTGGTGCGAGCGCCGGTTCCGGCACGGCACGCGTGGCCGCGTGGTGCCTGGACGGTCATATCAGCCTCTGGCTGCCGCCGTGCGAAGCCGACGTACGCCAGATGATCGGCCGTGAACTGGTCGCGCTGCTGCATTGCCAGGAATCCGCGCTGCGGCTGTTCAGCGTGCCTGCCATGGGCTATGGCAGCGTGCATCCGCTGGACCTCATGGATGCGGCCGCCGATGCGGCCCTGCTGTCCCATGCCGTGGGCCGGCCCGTCAGCGTGGCCTGCGAGGCCGGGACTGCGGGTACCGGCGCTGGCCGCGAGCTGGTGCTGCGCGTGGATGCGCAGGCTTCGCAGGCGCTTGAAGCCGGCACGATGGTGCAGGCCCATGAAGGCCATGCATCGCTGCAGCTCGACCTGCTGCTGTCCGACACCCCCTGGGCCGTGCGCCCCAGCATGGCGCGCCTGCTGAGCCAGCCCGGTTTGACGCGAGCCGCCGCTGTGGCCACCGTGCTCGATGCCGGCGAAGTGCGTGAGCGCAAGGTTGTGGCCAGCCTGCGGCATGCCGGTGTCGACGATCTGAATGCCGCCCAGGTCTTTGCCCGTGAAAGCCATTGGCATGAGCAGGCCCTGGGTCTGGGGCATGACCCACTGCAGTGGCGCCTGCAGCACTTGCCCGAAGGCCCGGTGCGCGATCTCGCGCAGCAGGTGGCCGAGCGTGCGCAGGTATCACCGCAAGACGACATTCTGCAAGACACCGATGGCCGCCTGCTGGGTCGAGGCTTTGCCACTGCCCAGCTGCAGACTCTGGATGCTCAGGGCGCCGACCTGCATGCCTGGAGCGCCTGGGTGGCCGAGGTGGCCGTGCATCCGCTCACCGGCGAGATTGAGGTGACCCGGGTGGTGGCCGGCCATGACAGTCGCAGCCTGCAAGCGGCCCAGGCGGCCAGAACGCGGCCCGAAATCGTGCAGCAGGACCCCCAGTTGCTGGCCGATGCGCGCCGGTTGCTGGGCACGGCTCCCGCCTTCGACGACTGGACTGGTTCCGCCGCTTCCGCTACCGGTTTCGATGTGATCGCCAGGCCTGGTTCCGATCTGGTGCAGCAGGCGCGCGGCGATGTCGGACCCATCCGCCAGGGCGGTCTGGCGCTGGACGGGGTGGCCACGCTGCCCGCCGCCGCCGCCATTGCCAACGCCATCCACCATGCAACGGGCGTGCGCCTGCGCGAAGTGCCCTTTCGGCCCGAACAACTGCGCCTGGCGCTGGCCGGCGAGGGCGCGGGCAAATCATCCATTGCCAAGTCCGGCCGTGGCTGGGGCTGGCTGGCTGCAGGCGCCGCGGGCCTTGCCGGCATGGCTGCCATGGCCTGGCCGCTGAAGCCGGCCCTGCCGCTGACCGACGGGCCAGACGTCTCCCTTTATTCGCCCCAGGCCCTGGAGCGCGGCCGTCTGGTAGCTGCCGCGGGCGACTGCGTGGTCTGCCACACGGCGCCGGGCGGTGCCTCCAATGCGGGAGGCTTGGGGCTGGAGACGCCGTTCGGCACCATCTACTCCACCAACATCACGCCCGACAACGAAACAGGCATCGGCCGCTGGTCCTATGCGGCCTTCGAGCGCGCCATGCGCCACGGCATCCACCAGGATGGACGTCAGCTGTATCCGGCATTCCCGTACACGGCCTTCGCCAAGCTCAGCGATGGCGACCTGCAGGCCCTATATGGCTACCTGATGTCCCAGCCCGCCGTGAAGGCCAAGGCCCCCGAGACACAACTGGCCTTTCCCTACAACCTGCGCCCGGCCATGGCTGGCTGGAATCTGCTGTTCCACGACGCCACGCCCTTCAAGGCCGACCCCGCGCGCAGCGCCGAATGGAACCGGGGTGCCTATCTGGTCGAGGGCGCGGGCCATTGCGCGGCCTGCCACTCGCCGCGCAATGCGCTGGGGGCCGAAAAGAGCGGCATGCACTATCTGGGCGGCGGTGAGGCCGAAGGCTGGAGCGCCCCTGCGCTCAACCAGCTGGCCCGCGGCAAGTTGCCCTGGAGCCGCGAGGAACTGTACCAGTACCTGCGCACGGGCTTCTCGGCACGCCATGGCGTGGCGGCGGGGCCCATGGCGCCCGTCGTCCACGGCCTGGCCCAGTTGCCTGAAGCCGATGTGCGCGCCATGGCCACGTATCTGATGGAACTGCCGGGCCAGGCGGCACAGGATGCGCAGCCCGCACTGGCCCAGGCCGCGCCCGTCGTTCCTCTGACTACAACGGTGGCTGCCCCCGTGGCCACGCCGCCCCCGGCGATGGAGCGCCAGGTCAACGGCGAGCGCATCTACCAGAACGCCTGCGCGGTCTGCCATGAGGCGGGTAGTGGGCCCACTCTGTTCGGCGTCAGGCCTCTGCTGGCCCTGAACACCAACCTGCATGCCGCAAGCCCGGACAACCTGCTCCAGGTCATCCTGAACGGCATCCAGACACCCGCCGACGATGCGCTGGGCTATATGCCCGGCTTCAGGGACAGCCTGGATGACAGGCAGATTGCGGACCTGATCGGATATTTGCGTCAACGATTTGCACCGGAGGAAAAAGCTTGGCCAGACGATACGAAGACGATTAAGCGGCTGCGAGCGCAGGTGCAGGCGCATGCGCCCTAGGGGCTGCAATGGGCGGCGGCATGGGCGGTGCCGCGGATATGGATCTCTTGCCCTGGAATCTCTCCAGGGGCCGGGTCCGGACATCTGATGCTGGGGACAGGGGATGGGCAGCCACGGACGGGCTATCGCTATGCCGGCCGTACGGAATGTGCCCATCGCCTGGATGCAGATACCGACATCTGGAATCTTTTCATCGGTCCATGGAAATGGCGCCGAGGGAGTGGTTCGCTCTGGATGTGTGATGGGTGGAAAGCACTGCACGAATAGGCCGAGGCCGAATGGCGGTGCTTGCGAGAAAGACAGATTCAACAATTGCGATGACTAAAAAAGGAGTCCCTGCATGTCATCTACATATATTTCAGTGGAAAAAGGCATCCAGACTGCGGGTGTGGGCAAGTTTCAGTACCGGCTGTTCGTGATCTTCGGCCTGGTCTGGCTGGCGGACGCCATGCAGGTGCTGTCCATTGGTTTCAGTGCGCCGTCCATTGCCAAGACTTTCGGCAAGACCGTGCCCGAGGCGCTGCAGACCGGCACCTTCTTCTTCATCGGCATGCTGATCGGTGCCTTCGTCTTCGGCAGACTGGCAGACCGCATAGGCCGTCGTCCGGTGCTGATGATGGCCGTGGTGATCGATGCCTTTGCGGGAGTGGCTTCGGCCTTTGCGCCCGAGTTCGCCTGGCTGCTGGTGCTGCGCTTCATCACTGGCATAGGCGTGGGCGGCACGCTTCCCGTGGACTACACCATGATGGCAGAGTTCCTGCCCAGCGACCGCCGTGGCCGCTGGCTGGTGCTGTTGGAATCGTTCTGGGCTGTGGGCACCATCTTCCTGGCCATCCTGGCGCTGGTAGCCGTATATTGGGGCGAGGATGCCTGGCGTGTGATCTTTTTCGTGACCGGACTGCCGGCGCTGATCGGCGTGGTGCTGCGCTTCTACATCCCCGAATCGCCCATGTACCTGAACCGTAACGGTAGGTCCGAAGAGGCACGCAAGGTGCTGCAACGGGTGGCCAAGGTCAACGGAAACACGGTCGACATCCCGGCCCTGCAGCCTGAAAAGCAGGAGCGAAAGTCTCTCTTCTCCCTGTTCTCGCAGGATCTGCGCCGTCGCAGCTTCTCGCTGTTCCTGGCCTGGGCGCTGATCTCCATCGCCTACTACGGCGTCTTTGTCTACCTGCCTGTCAAGCTCAGCAGCGAAGGCTTTGCCTTCATGCGTGGTCAGGTCTTCCTGGTGGTGCTGGCGCTGGTGCAGCTGCCCGGTTTTGCGCTGTCGGCCTACGGCGTCGAGCGCTGGGGCCGCAAGCCTACGCTGATCGGTTTCCTGCTGCTGAGCGCCGTGGGCTGCATGCTCTACAGCCTGGGCTCCTCGCCCTTCGTGGTGATCGGATCGACGCTGCTGATGAGCTTCTCGCTACTGGGTACCTGGGGCGCGTTGTATGCCTTCACGCCCGAGGTCTACCCGACCGACCTGCGCGCCAGCGGGATGGGCATGGCAGGCGCTGTGGCGCGTTTCGGCGGCCTGTTCGCCCCGGCCATCATCGCGCCTCTCATGGCCACCCACTTCACCATGGCCCTGGCCGTGCTGTCGGCGATGCTGGTCGGTGGTGCGCTGGCGATCTGGGCGGTGGACGTGGAGTCGCGCAATCGGGCGCTGGATTGATGAAGGTCTGAGCGATCGTTTCAGCAAAAAGGCCAGAAGGATTGCTCCTTCTGGCCTTTGCTTCTTTGGAGCTTCAGCAACTCATTCGGAGTCGCTGCCTTCCAGCATTTTTCTGAGCAGGAAATCCAGCGCCAGACGCTCCGCGGGATTGAGCTTGCCGTAGGTGCTTTCGGTGATCTGCTTGGCAAATGGCTCCATGTCATGCACCAGATCCTGACCGGCTTCGGTGAGGTTGATGACGACCTTGCGCCGGTCCATGCGGTCATGCTCCACCTGCACCAGCTCGCGCTGCTTGAGCCGGTCCACCACGCCGCGTATGGTGGCCTGATCGATCACCGTGGCCTTGACGATGTCGGCGAGCGAGCTGCCTTTGTTGTCACGCACGGAGCACAGCACCACGAATTGTGCAGCCGTAAGCTGAGAGTCGGGAATGTACTGCTGGAAAAGCGCGGCATGCCTTTGATAGACGCGTCGCAGCAGGTGTCCGATCTGGTCCGAAAAGTGATAGCCATCCTGTGGCGTCATGGCTGATGGCGGCTGCTGAATCATGGTTCGCGTGAGCTTACCAAAAATCACGCCAGTTACCGTGATTTGCGACAAGCCAGGCGCATGGGCGAGACGCTGCAAAATCGCGTCAAAGCAGCACGTGCAGCAAGGGGGCGCATCAGGGCCTGCAGGTGCATCGGCGCAGGCTGTCAGCTCATTTGCGCATTGAATGGTGCAATCAGGAATATGAATTTGACGGCTTGCCGCTCAGGGCTTGAAATGGCAGGAGAGACAAAGCGCCTGCGCAACAGACCGCGCCGCTTCCACAATGAAAGCCCGTTGGAACATCCATGCCAGCCATTCAAGGGAAGATCATTCCCATCACCTTCGACGGAGCCGCCAGTGCCGGTTCCGCACTCGGTGGCCATGAACGCGAAGCCCTCGAGCACGCCATTGCCGACCATGCAGCGCGCCCTGGCTCTCTGATCGAGCTGCTGCACTCCCTGCAAAATGCGCTGGGCTTTATCCCGCGCGCTGCCGTGCCCGCCATTGCCCAGGCCCTGAATCTTTCGCGTGCCGAGGTCCATGGTGTTGTCAGCTATTACCCGCATTTGCGCGAGCAGCCGCATGGCAGGACGCTGATCCAGATCTGTCGGGCCGAAGCCTGCAAGTCACGTGGTGGCGATGCACTGTTCGCCCATGCGCAAGCGGCAATGGGCTGCCAGGCCCATGGCACGAGCGCCGATGGCAGCGTGACGCTGGAACCTGTCTACTGCCTGGGGCTGTGCGCCCAGTCGCCGGCCGTGATGGTCGACGAGAGCGAAGTCCATGCACGGATGACTGAGGACCGGCTCGACGCCTTGCTGGCAAAAATACAGCAAGAACAGCTTGAAACCAAGGCGGATAAATCGCGGACAACTATCGAAAATGAAGTTGTCGATGCCGCGCGCATCTATGTGCCGCGCGATGCCGCGGCCCTGGCCGTTGGCGCGAATGCGGTGGCCGAGGCGCTGCAGCGCGAGTGCGCGGCGCGAGGCCTGGCGGTGGTGCTGGTGCGCAACGGCTCGCGCGGCCTGCTGTGGCTGGAAACCCTGGTCGAGGTCGAGACTGCGCAGGGCCGTGTGGCCTACGGCCCGGTTCGGGCTGCTGACGTGCCGGGTCTGCTGGATGCCGGCATGCTGCAGGGCCGGCCCCATGCGCTATGTCATGGGCTGACCGAGCAGATGTCTTATCTGGCCAGGCAGGAGCGCCTGACTTTTGCGCGCGTGGGCATCGTCGATCCGCTGAGCCTGCAGGACTACGAGGCCCATGGCGGCTGGCAAGGCCTCAGGGCCGCTGCGGCCATGGCGCCCGAAGCCATCGTCCAGCAGGTGCTGGAGTCCGGCCTGCGCGGTCGAGGCGGGGCGGCATTTCCGGCGGGGATCAAATGGAAGACCGTGGCGGCCGCTCCAGCGCCGCAGAAATACATTGCCTGCAATGCCGATGAAGGCGATTCGGGCACGTTCGCCGACCGCCTGCTGATGGAGGGCGACCCGTTCTGCCTGATCGAGGGCATGGCGATTGCTGCGCTGGCCGTCGGTGCGACGCAGGGCTATGTCTATGTGCGCAGCGAATATCCGCATGCGATTGCGGTGCTGAACGAGGCGATTGCACGTGCCAGTGCCGCGGGCTGGCTGGGGAACAATGTGGCCGGCAGCGGCAAGGCGTTCTATCTGCAGGTGCGCAAGGGTGCGGGCAGCTATGTCTGCGGCGAGGAGACGGCCATGCTGGAGAGCATCGAAGGCAAGCGCGGCATTGTGCGTGCCAAGCCTCCGCTGCCCGCGATCGAAGGCCTGTTCGGCAGGCCCACGGTCATCAACAATGTGATCACGCTGGCGACCGTGCCCATCATCCTGGCCAGGGGCGCGGCCTTCTATCAGGGCTATGGCATGGGCCGCTCGCGCGGCACGCTGCCGTTCCAGCTGGCGGGCAATATTGCGCAAGGCGGGCTGGTGGAAAAGGCCTTCGGCCTCACGTTGCGCGAGCTGGTGCAGGACTTCGGCGGCGGCACGGCCAGCGGCCGGACCGTCAAGGCCATTCAGGTGGGCGGCCCGCTGGGCAGCTATGTGGCGCCCGAGGACTGGGATGATCCGCTGGACTATGAAACCTATGCCGCCAAGGGCAATGTGGTTGGCCATGGCGGTCTGGTCGTGCATGACGACGGCGCCGATATGGCCCAGCTGGCACGCTATGCCATGGAGTTCTGCGCCATCGAGTCCTGCGGCAAATGCACGCCCTGCCGCATCGGCTCCACGCGAGGGGTGGAGGTGATAGACCGCATCACGCGTCAAGGCGGCGCCGAGCATGCAGCCAATGTGGCGCTGCTGGAGAGCCTGTGCGACACCATGCAGCACGGTAGCCTGTGCGCCATGGGCGGCATGACTCCCTATCCGGTGCGCTCTGCACTGCAGCACTATCCGCAGGACTTCGGTATCGAGCCCGTGCAGACCGTGAACCCAGCCTGAGGAGAGAGCCATGCTGGAACATTTGAAGAACACCGATTGCGGAACGCCTGCCAGCCTGTCCGAGGAACTGGTCACGCTGCATATCGACGGCCGCGAAGTCACCGTGCCCAAGGGCACATCGCTGATGCGCGCCGCCGTCGATGGCGGCATCAAGGTGCCCAAGCTCTGTGCCACGGATTCGCTGGAGCCCTTTGGTTCCTGCCGGCTGTGTCTGGTGCAGGTCGAGGGGCGCAAGGGCTTTCCTGCGTCCTGCACCACCCCTGCCGAAGCAGGCATGAAGGTGCGCACCCAGAGTCCGCAGCTGCAGGAGCTGCGCAAGGGCGTGATGGAGCTCTATATCTCCGACCACCCGCTCGATTGCCTGACCTGCTCGTCCAACGGCGACTGCGAGCTGCAGGACATGGCCGGAGTGGTCGGTCTGCGCGAGGTGCGCTATGGCATGGATGGAGCCAACCACTTCAAGGGCGAAGCCAGGGCCGAGGTCGATACCTCCAATCCCTATTTCAGCTACGACCCCAGCAAGTGCATTGTCTGCAATCGCTGCGTGCGCGCCTGCGAGGAAACGCAGGGCACGTTTGCGCTGACGATCAGCGGACGCGGTTTCGAGTCGCGCATCACGGCAGGGCAGGGCGACGGCTTCATGGCCAGCGACTGCGTGAGCTGCGGTGCCTGCGTGCAGGCCTGCCCCACAGCCACCTTGCAGGAAAAGACCGTCGTCGAGCTGGGCCAGAGCGAGCACAGCGAGATCACCACCTGCGCCTACTGCGGCGTGGGCTGCGGCTTCAAGGCCGAGATGAAGGGTGAACAGGTGGTGCGCATGGTGCCCTGGAAGGATGGCAAGGCCAACGAAGGCCATGCCTGCGTCAAGGGGCGTTTTGCCTGGGGCTATGCCACGCACAAGGACCGCATCACCCAGCCCATGATCCGCGCCAAGATCACCGACCCCTGGCGCGAGGTGAGCTGGGAGGAGGCGATAGGCCATGCGGCCAGCGAATTCCGCCGCATCCAGGCCAGGCATGGCAGGGACTCGGTTGGCGGCATCACCTCGTCGCGCTGCACCAACGAGGAAACCTATCTGGTGCAGAAGCTGATCCGCGCCGCCTTCGGCAACAACAATGTCGATACCTGTGCGCGTGTCTGTCACTCGCCGACGGGCTATGGCCTGGGCCAGACCTATGGCACGTCGGCAGGCACGCAGACCTTCAAGTCGGTCGAGCACTCCGATGTGATCATGGTCATCGGCGCCAATCCCACGGCGGCGCATCCGGTGTTCGGCTCGCGCATGAAAAAGCGGCTGCGTGGCGACGCCCGGCGTGGCGACGCCCGGCGTGCCGGCGCCGGTTTGATCGTGATCGATCCGCGCGAGATCGAACTCGTCAACTCGCCCCATGTCAAGGCCGACTATCACCTGCAGCTGAGGCCCGGCACCAATGTGGCCATGATCACGGCGCTGGCCCATGTGATCGTCACCGAGGGCTGGCTGGCCGATGCCTATATCGACGAGCGCTGCGACGCCAAGTCCTTTGCGCAATGGAAGGAGTTCGTTGCCAGGCCGGAGAACTCGCCCGAGGCCACGGCCGACATCACCGGCGTGGCTCCCGAGCTGGTGCGTGGTGCGGCGCGGCTGTATGCATTGGGCAGTGCGGATCATCCGCAGGGAAGGCAGGTCAACTCCGCCATCTACTACGGCCTGGGCGTGACCGAGCATGCGCAGGGCTCGACCATGGTCATGGGCATTGCCAATCTGGCCATGGCCACGGGCAATGTGGGGCGCGAAGGCGTGGGCGTGAATCCCCTGCGCGGCCAGAACAATGTCCAGGGCTCCTGCGACATGGGCAGCTTTCCGCATGAGCTGCCGGGCTATCGCCATATCTCGGACAGCATCACCCGAGCAGAATTTGAAGGCGCCTGGGGCGTGAAGCTCAGTCCCGAGCCGGGCTTGCGCATTCCGAATATGTTCGAGGCCGCGCTGGAAGGCAGCTTCATGGGTCTGTACTGCGAGGGCGAGGACATCGTGCAGTCCGACCCGAACACCCAGCATGTGACGGCAGCGCTTTCGGCCATGGAATGTGTGGTGGTGCAGGACATCTTCCTCAACGAAACCGCCAAGTACGCCCATGTGTTCCTGCCCGGATCTTCCTTCATGGAGAAAGATGGCACGTTCACCAATGCCGAGCGCCGCATCTCGCGCGTGACCCAGCTCATGCAGCCGCTGGCTGGTTATGCCGACTGGGAGGTGACGCAGCTTTTGTCCAATGCGCTGGGCTATCCCATGAACTACGGTCATCCGCGCGAGATCATGGCCGAGATCGCGGCCCTGACCCCCACTTTTGCGGGCGTGAGCTACGAGAAGATCGAGCGTCTGGGCAGCGTGCAGTGGCCCTGCAATGAAGGCACCGAAGAGGCGGGAACGTCCATCATGCACAAGGACAGGTTTGTGCGCGGCAAGGGCCGCTTCATCATCACCCAGTATGTGGCCACCGATGAAAAGGTCACGCAGCGCTTTCCACTGCTGCTGACCACGGGACGCATCCTGTCGCAGTACAACGTGGGTGCGCAGACGCGGCGCACGGCCAACAGCCAGTGGCATGGCGAGGACAGGCTCGAGATTCATCCGCATGACGCACAGGACCGTGGCATCCGCGATGGCGACTGGGTGGGCATTGAAAGCCGCTCCGGCCAGACGGTGTTGCGCGCCACGGTGACCGAGCGCATACAGCCTGGTGTGGTCTACACCACCTTCCATTTCCCCGAGTCGGGTGCGAATGTGATCACCACCGACAGTTCGGACTGGGCCACCAACTGCCCCGAGTACAAGGTGACGGCCGTGCAGGTATTGCCCGTGACTCAGCCCTCAAGCTGGCAGCAGGGCTACAGGCGTTTCAACGACCAGCAGCTCGGTCATCTGGCCGCGGCGCAGATGGAGATGGGAGGTCAATGATGGACGTGAACAACCTGATCCACATGGCCAATCGCATAGCCGAGTTCTTCGAGGCCATGCCCGAGCATGACGAGGCGCTGGACGGTGTGGCCCAGCATATCCAGAAGTTCTGGGAGCCGCGCATGCGGCTTCGCATTCTGGCGGCCTTGAACGAGCCTTCCGAGGCCGCGCAGCTGCGGCCTCTGGTGCGCGACGCGTTGCACAAGCATGCCGCGCTGCTGGAGCCTGTGCAGGCATAGCGCGGTGCGCCAGACAGCAGCGCCATGCATCCATCCGGAATGTGTTGCGGGTATATTGGGTCTTTAGAGCGTGTTTACGATCTCCTCGCGCCGCGACAGAGGCTTTGCGGGCTAGGATGCCAGGGGTCGGCCCCCGCGCGCGATACCGCAGCAATAGCCGTGCTATTGCGAGGATTCGCGCGGCCGGCGAGGCAACGCCGCAGACCGCCCCTGACCGGGCGTGCGCAAAGCCGCTGTCCCGAAGGGGTGGCGCGAAATCGGGCGATTTGCTGCGCGCAGTCTCTTGCTTGCACCCCGGTGCAAGCGGCGAGCCATCGCTTCGAACTCATCCCGATTGCGCTCCAACGCGGCTGCGTTGAGATCGTAAACACGCTCTTGGATCCCTGATCTGCGCCGCTGCCCACGATCGAATGGCCGCGGCTTTTTTGTTGCCCATCTTCATGACTTCCGAATCCGTCAAAAGCTCTTTGATGAGCGCGCATCTGCGCCTTCTGGGCATGGCCCTGCTGTGGGGCGCTTCCTGGCCGGCAGGCCGCATTCTGGCGCTCAACATGCCGCCGCTGGCAGCATCGGCGCTGCGCTTTTTGCTGGCCGCAACCCTGTTGCTGCCCTGGCTGTATTTCTCAGGCGGGCTGGGTGCCCTCAGGCACTGGTCTGTCAAGACCTGGCTGGGCATGTTTGCCGCAGGCGGGACCGGGGTGTTCGGCTACGCCAGCTTTTTCCTCACCGGTCTGCAGCATCTGCCTGCGGGCAAGGCGGCGCTGCTCATTACGCTCAATCCGGTGGTCACGCTGGCTTTTGCCGTGTGGCTGTTCAAGGAACGCATCAACATCACCATTGCCCTGGGCATGTTGCTGGCGGCCTGCGGCGCTGTGGTGGTCATCTCGCATGGCAACCCCATGCAATTGCTCAACGGAACGGTGGGGGCGGGCGAGATGCTGATTCTGGGCTGCGTGGCCTGCTGGGTTTGCTACACGCTGATCGGCCGCGCCATGCTGGCAGGCGTGGATGCACTGGCTGCAACTACCGTGACTTCCCTTTTCGGCGCCGTGCTGCTGCTGGCCGCCAGCCTGGTTCTGGAAGGCCCGCAGGGGCTGGTTTCGGCATTTCAGGCCAGTGGCATGGCCTGGACCGCCATGGTCTTCATGGCCTATGGCTCCACGGCCCTGGCCTATGCCTGGTACTTCGCGGGCGTCAAATCGCTGGGCGCGGGCGCCGCCTCGGGCTATATCACGCTGGTGCCAGTGATCGGCGTGCTGCTTTCGGCCCTGCTGCTGGGAGAAAGCGTTGACGGCTCCATGCTGCTGGGTGGCGCCATGGCCGTGCTGGGCACGGGGGTGATGAACTGGGGGCGCAGACCTGTTCGGCGCATGGCGCTCAAGAAGGCGATCGAGTAGGCTCTGTGCCAGAGGCCCTTGCTCAGCGGCCCGGGCGCATGCGCTGCATCAGCCCATCCTTTAGCACGAACTGATGCCAGAGTGCGGCTGCCGCATGCAGGCCCACGGCGATGAAGACCAGGTTGGCGCCGAATTCGTGAATCTGCTTGAGGTTGCGGCCCAGCGGCATGTCGATCGCCATGGGCAAGGTCCAGGACGTACCGAAGAGAGGCACGGGCTTGCCCGACCAGCCCAGTGCCATCAAACCGAGAATCGGCATGGCCAGCATCAGCACATAGAGCGCGGCATGCATGGCATGCACGCTCATTTCCACCCAGTAGGAGCTGGCGGGTGGCGGAATTCTGCCCAAGGCTCGAACCATGAGGCGAAGCGTCATCAAGGCCAGCACGATGATGCCCAGGCTTTCATGGAGCATGCCCAGCTGTGCGCGCTCAGGCGTTCCCTTGGGGAAAAAGCCCTTGATCTCTATGGCCGCCACGGCCAGGGCCGCAGCCAGAAAAACGAGCCAGTGCAGCAGGATCAGGGGACGGGAATAGGAGGGAGAGCCTGTCATAGCGGAGCATGAAGTGGGTAAATATCTACCTTCAGTATCCGCAAACGGCTGCGCGCCCGCTTTGACGCTGCGCAGGCCATGACGCCCAGAAAAGAAAGACTCTCAGTCTGATGCCTGACTCAGAGACTGCAACAGATGGCTGCAGGCATCCTCGACCAGATCCAGCACATGCTCGAAGCCGCGCTCGCCACCGTAATAGGGGTCGGGCACTTCCTGGTCGCCGAAGCGCTGGCAGTATTCGGTCAGTCGATGCAGGCGCTCTTGCTGTGCAGGACTGGCGAGGCGGCGGGCGGCGGTTTCATTGGCGCTGTCCATCACCAGTACCAGATCGAAAGCGTCGAAATCCTGCTTCGTCAGCTGCCGCGCACGCTGCCCGCTGAGGTCATAGCCCCGGCGGCGTGCATGTTGCTGGCTGCGGGCATCGGGGGCCTCGCCCACGTGATAGCCGTGCGTGCCGGCGGAGTCCACCTGTACCCGATGCTGCAGACCCGCATCCGCGACCATTTTTTCCAGTACGCCATGGGCTGTGGGGCTGCGGCAGATGTTGCCGGTGCAGACCATCAGAACGCGAACGGGTTTGGCGGCAGTCATGGCTGATCTTTCACTGTGGCCTGTACCTCGGCCATCCTGGTTTCCAGTGTGCGGATCTGGGTCTTGAGCTGGCGCATGCTGCTTTGCATGGTCACTCCCAGCAGGCGGCGCATGCCTTCGAAGAACAGCACCATGAAGAGGACCACGGGCAGCACGCCCCAGCGCAGCCAGGGCGAGGCCTGGTTGATCCAGGCCACGGCGCAGACCACCACAGCCATGGCCACGGCAAGATAGTTCCATTTCCTCGAGCTTTGCATCTTGCTCTCGTACTTCTGCGCGGTGGCCTCGAGCTGCTGTTCGGTGACTCTGAGCTTGGCAATGGACGCCTGAATCTCTTCAAGGCTGGCGGGCTTGTCTGACGGCATAGGGCAGATGATCGTTAAGAGAGGAGGCAGGTGTTAGCCTGAATCGATTCTGATAGCTGAAAGCGCTTGAAGGGCAGGCGCTTTGGCAATATTTGTTTAGAAGTGGTGTGTGCTGCTCAATGCATCGAACTCGGCACCCCACTGCTGGCGCAGGCTGCGCTTTTCGCTCTCGTCTATCCAGGCCGCATCGATGCCGTTGAGCATGAAGTCCCTGAGGTCGGCCACTGAAAAGCCGAAGTCGCTGACCATCTTGGTCCAGGCTCCCGTGGGGTTCACATGGTGCAGCGTGGGGTCGTCGGTGTTGGGATGTACGCGAAGGCCCAGGCCGGGCATCTGGCGTATCGGGTGATCCAGCGCCCAGCGTTCGGGGGCCAGTGTGCGCAGATAGTAGGAGTTGGTCGGCACCACGGTGAACACAATGCCCAGATCGGCGCAGCGCCGGGCCAGTTCCGGGTTGTCGATGACGGTGTAGCCATGATCGACGCGATCCACCTTGAGAGTCTCGATGGCGGTCTGCAGATTGTTCCAGGGCAGGCCGAACTCGCTGGCATGGGCCGTAGTCTTGAGGCCGTTGCGACGCGCCAGCGCATAGGCTTCGACAAACAACTCGGGCGGGCGCTCGTTTTCGCGGTAGTCGATGCCGATGCCGGGCACATCGTCATGCCGGTTGTCCAGCATCCATTGCACCATCTGCACGGCGGCTTCGGCCGGGGCTTCGCGGTCGATGGACGCCACCAGGCGGCCACGTATGCCGCAATCCTCTTGCGCAGCTGCGGCGCCGGCCAGAATGGCTTGCTGGGCGACGGCATAGCTCATGCCCGAGCATTGCACCGTGCCCGTGGGGTTCCAGAAGAATTCGGCATAGCGCACGTTGTGGGCGGCGGCATCCTGCAGGTACTCATAGGTAATGCGCTCCAGATCGGCCGGCGTCTGCAGCAGCCACTCGTCGAGTGCGCGCAGCACGCGCAGCACGCCCACGGGCTTTTCGCCGCGCGTGTAGAAGGCCTCGATCTCTTCGGGAGTCAGCGGCGCCTTGGCGCGCTGCACCAGTTCGATGAAGGTGTTTTTTCTGACCGTTCCCAGCAGGTGGCAGTGCAACTCCATCTTGGGGATGGCATGGGCAAAGGCGGTCAGTTCAGGTGTGGGGGCAGTAGGCGCGGCATTCATGCCGCAGATGGTAGTGGCTTGCGATCAGCCTTGCCGTAGGCAGTTTTACGTTAGGGTGCCAGGAACAGCCGCGGCACGGACGCCGCCAGCATGGCGATGCCCGAGCAGGTCAGCAGGCTCAGCACGATCTGGCGAAAGCGCGCATCGCTCACGCCCTTGTAGACGCGGGTGCCGAAGATCACGGGCACCAGCACGGCCGGCAGCACGATGGCGAACGAGGGCCACATGGCGGGCTTGACCAGGCCGGTGGCCAGATAGCCGGCCATGGTGACGGCCAGCACCGAGAGGTTGAAGTTCTGGATCACCGTGCGCTGCACATGGCGCTCAAAGCCGCGCAGCGTGCACCACAGCGTGGGCACGGTGCCGCTGAAGCCGCCCAGTCCGCCCATGGCGCCACCGATCAGGCCCGCAACCGCATCGCTGCTGCGCGCCAGCAGGCCGCCGCCCAGCGTCAGCCGGGGCAGATGCGTGCTCAGCAGCATGGTGGGGCACCACAGCACCAGCAGGCAGCCCAGGCCGAGCTTGAACCAGTCCATATTGAGATGCGGCATCACGGCCACGCCCATGGGAATGCCGACCAGGCCACCCGCGATGAAGGGCAGCAGCGACTTCCAGTGGAAATCGCGCCGCACGGTGAATGCCGCGATGATCTGACCCGTGAGGGAGCCGAAGACCGATAGCACGGCGGCCAGCTGCGGCTCCAGCACCCAGGCCCAGAACGACATGGCCACCATGCCGAAGGCAAAGCCCGAAAGCCCCTGCACAAACCCCGCCACAGCGGCCCCCAGGGCCACGAGCAACATTGCTTCCACGTTCTGGTCTCCGTCCGATGGCATCGATTATCGTCTTCGGTCGGCAGGGAATTGCCATGCAGTTTTGGCATGGCTGCAGGCCGCTGCGCTATCGTGCAGACCATGAAAGCATCATCTGTCTGGATTCTGGGGCTGCGCAATCTCTGGCGCGATCTGCGCGCTGGCGAGCTGCGCCTGATCATCGTGGCCGTGCTGCTGGCCGTGGCGGCACTGAGCTCGGTGGGCTTTTTTGCCGACCGCCTGCAGGCCGGCCTGCAGCGCGACGCCCGTCAGCTGCTGGGCGGCGATGTGGTGGTGGTCAGCGACAACCCCGCCCCCGCGGTTTTTGTGCAGCAGGCACAGCAGCAGGGACTGCAGACCGTGGCCACGGCCAGCTTTCCGACCATGGCACGGGCCGCCCAGGAGCAGGGCGGAGCCAGCCGCCTGGTGGCGCTCAAAAGCGTGGACCCCGGCTACCCGTTGCGCGGCGTGCTGCACCTGAATCAGGGACCGGGCCAGCCAGACCTGGAAGTCAGGGCGATTCCTGAACGCGGCCATGCCTGGGTGGATGCGCCGCTGCTGGAGGCGCTGGGCCTGAAGCTCGGCGACCGACTGCTGCTGGGCGATGCGAGCTTTCATATCTCGCACATCATTGCCATCGAGCCCGATCGTGGTGCGGGCTTCATGAGCTTTGCCCCGCGCGTGATGATCAACAGCGCCGACCTGCCCGCAACGCGCCTGGTGCAGCCCGCCAGCCGCATCACCTATCGGCTGGCCGTGGCGGCACAGGCAGATGCCGGGCGCGGCGCGCAGCGGGCCGCACAGGACTATCTGGGCTGGGCACAGGAAATGGCCAAGAGCCTGCATGGCGTGCGTGTGGAATCGCTGGAAAGCGGCCGCCCCGAAATGCGCCAGACCCTGGACAGGGCCGAGAAATTCCTGAGTCTGGTGGCGCTGCTTTCGGCGCTGCTGTCGGCCGTAGCCGTGGCACTGGCCGCACGTGCCTTTGCCAACAGCCATCTCGATGCGTCGGCCATGCTGCGCGTGCTCGGCCAGAGTCAGCGCCGCATTGCCCTGGCCTATGTGGTGGAGTTCGTGAGCATTGCCCTGGCTGCCAGCGCGGCCGGCGTGCTGCTGGGCTGGGCCGTGCACCATGTGTTTGTCTGGCTGCTGGCCGGACTGGTCGAGTCTGCCCTGCCTGCGGCGAGCCTGTGGCCCGCATTGTTCGGCATGGGCATGGGGCTGACGCTGTTGCTGGCCTTTGGCCTGCCGCCCGTGCTGCAGCTGGCGCAGGTGCCGCCGCTGCGCGTGATGCGGCGCGATCTGGGGGCGCTCAAGCCAGCATCGTGGCTGGTGCTGGGTGTGGGTGTTACGGGTTTTGCGGCCTTGTTGATGGTCGCCAGCCGCGACATCAAGCTGGGCCTGATTGCCGTGGGCGGCTTTGCCGTCGCCGTGCTGTTGTTCGCGGGCCTGGCCTGGCTGGCCGTCAAGCTGCTGCGGCAGGTGGTCAATGAGAGCACGGCGCCGCGCTGGCTGGTTATGGCCACGCGCCAGGTCTCGGCCAAGCCCGTGTATGCCGTGGTGCAGGTCAGCTCGCTGGCCGTGGGGCTGCTGGCCCTGGTGCTGCTGGTGCTGCTGCGCACCGACCTGATTGCCAGCTGGCGCAAGGCCACGCCGGCCAATGCGCCCGATCGCTTTGTCATCAATGTCCAGCCCGATCAGGCGCAGGACTTTCAGGCCGCGCTGAAAAAGGCCGGCGTGCACAGCTATGACTGGTATCCCATGATTCGCGGCCGGCTGATTGCCGTCAATGGCAAGGCCGTCAGCCCCGATGACTATGAGGAGGATCGCGCCAAGCGTCTGGTGGACCGGGAGTTCAATATCTCCACCGCCGAAACCATGCCCGATCACAACCAGATCGTGGGCGGCCGCTGGCAGGCCGGCGAGCAGGGCGCGATCAGCATGGAGGAAGGTATTGCCAAGACCCTGGGCCTGGAGCTGGGCGACACGCTGCGCTTCGATATCGGCGGTGAGCAGAGCGAGGCCCGCATCACCAGCCTGCGCAAGGTGGACTGGAGTTCCATGCGCGCCAACTTCTTTGTGATCTACCCCGTGCAGCATCTGGACAACGTGGCCGTGACCTATCTGGCGGCCTATCGTGCGCCCGACATCAAGGGCTTTGACAATGCGCTGGTCAATGAATTTCCGAACATCACCAATGTCGACCTGAGCAGCACGCTGGCCCAGGTGCAGCAGGTGATGGACCAGGTCATACGCGCTGTGGAGTTCCTGTTCGGCTTCACGCTGGTGGCGGGTCTGGTCGTGCTGTTTGCCTCCGTCACCGGAACGCGCGAGGAAAGAGCGCGCGAATACGCCATCATGCGCGCCGTGGGAGCCCGGTCGGGCCTGCTACAGCAGGTGCAGAGTGCCGAGCTGGCCGGAGTGGGCCTGATGGCCGGCTTTCTGGCCAGCTGCGTTGCTTTGGCCGTGGGCTGGGCGCTGGCACGCTGGGTGTTTGATTTCGAGTGGAATGTGCTCTGGTGGGTGCCGCTGGTGGGCGCGCTGGCGGGCGCATTGCTGGCCTGGCTGGCCGGCTGGTGGGCGTTGCGCGAGGTAGTCAGCCGTCCCGTGATGATCACGCTGCGCCAGGCGGCGGAATAAGGCTAGCCCTTGAACAGCCGCGCGCTCGCAAAGTCCACGAAAGCCCGGACCTTGGGCGAGAGCTGGCGGCTGGAGGGCCAGAGCGCGGAGAACTGTCCGCTATGCGTGAGCTGCTGCGCCAGGACCTGCTGGAGCTCGCCACGCGCCAGTGCGTCGCGGGCCAGGAAGTCGGGCATATAGGCCAGGCCCAGGCCTGAGACGGCTGCGCCCAGCATGGCTTCCATGTTGTTGCAGACCAGGGAGATGGGCATGGCCGGCAGCCCGGGCAACGTCCACTCCTCAAGCTTGCCGCTGTTCAGAAAGCGATAGCGCAGGCTGGAGTGTCGGGCAAGGTCGGCGGGCGTCAGCGGCAGACCGCGCTCGGCCAGATAGGTCGGCGAGGCCGCGAGAATGAAGCGAAACGGTCCGAGTCGGCGCGCCACCAGCCGCGAATCGGCCAGCTCGCCGCTACGGATGACCACATCGAGGCCGGCTTCGACGACATCGACCAGATGGTCGTTGAAGTCCAGATCCAGCTCCACCTCGGGATAGCGGGCCTGGAATTCGGGCAGCACGGGCAGCAGAAAACGGTAGCCGATGGTGGGCAGGCTCACACGCAGCCGGCCGCGCGGTGCTTCTGCGGCGGCCTGCATGGCCGCGCGTGCATCATGCAGCTCGTCGAGGATGCGCCGGCAGCGTTCGTGAAACAGAGTCCCTTCCTGCGTCAGACGCACCTGGCGTGTGGTGCGATGGAACAGGCGCAGGCCCAGTTGCTGCTCCAGCCGCGCCACGTTCTTGCCCACGGCCGAGGCCGAGATGCCAAGCGCGCGGCCGGCCTCCGCAAAGCTCAGAAGATCGGCGGCACGTACAAAGGACTCTAGTCCGCTGAAGCTGTCCATGGTGATTGGCAACCTTGGGTTGGGATTGTTGGGAGTTCTAACGCTATTTTCGTTTGATTGGAGCGCTTTTATCGTTCATGTCTGATTGATTCACGAAGCCAGTCCTCCATGTCCTGCTCCACTTCTCCATCCTGCCCACGGGCGGATCTTCCGGTTTGCGCCCGCCGCGCATCGCCTGCCTGGGTGCTGCTGTCGGTCTGCCTGGCTGCCCTGGCCATGCCGCTGAGCTTTACCGGGCCGGCCGTGGCACTGCCGGCGCTGCGCGAGGCACTGGGCGGCGGCCCTCTGGCGCTGAACTGGGTCACCAATGCCTTCATGCTGAGCTTCGGCGCCACGCTGATGGCGGCAGGAGCACTGGCCGATGTCTACGGGCGGCGGCGCGTGTTTCTTGCGGGGCTGGCCGTCGTGGTGGGCAGCGTGCTGCTGCAGGTCTGCCTGCAAGGCAAGGGGGCCATCATCGGCTTCGATCTGTTGCGGGCGCTGCAGGGACTGGGCGCGGCCGCTGCGCTGGCGGCAGGCACGGCCGGCCTGGCTCAGGCCTACGATGGTGCCCGGCGTACCCGTGCCTTCAGTGTCGTGGGCACCTCCTTTGGTGTGGGACTGGCCTTCGGGCCCTTGCTGTCGGGGTGGTTGCTGCAGAGCTGGGGCTGGCGCAGCGTGATGCTCAGCGCGGCCGCAGCAGCATTTGCGGCACTGCTGCTGGGCCTGCGCCATATGCCGGAATCGCGCAATCCGCAGGCGCAGCGGCTGGACCTGCCGGGCGCGCTGTCGTTCACGCTGGCGCTGGCTCTGTTGACCTGGGGCATGCTGCAAGTCCCGGAAACGGGCTGGTCGCATGGCCGCACATGGCTGCCCCTGGCGGCCGCCCTGCTGGCGGCAGCGGCCTTTGTACAGATCGAGCGCCGCAGCGCCCACCCCATGCTGGACCTGTCGCTGTTCCGCTATTCGCGCTTTGTCGGTGTGCAGCTGCTGGCCGCAGCACCGGCCTATGCCTTTGTGGTGCTGCTGGTGCTGTTGCCGCTGCGCTTCATCGGCGTGGAAGGCCTGGCGCCGCTCGCGGCCGGGCAGCGGATGTTCGTGCTGTCGCTGCCCATGCTGTGCGTGCCGCTGCTGGCGGGCTGGCTTGCGCGCTGGCTGTCGGCCGCCCTGCTGTGCGGGGCGGGACTGCTGGTCTGTGCCATGGGCTTGCTGTGGCTGGGCCGCTGCGCCCCCGGCTCGGACCTGGCGCAGATGGCCGCGCCGCTGCTGCTGATCGGTCTGGGCATAGGCCTGCCCTGGGGGCTGATGGACGGACTTGCCGTGACCGTGGTGCCGCGCGAGCGCGCCGGCATGGCCACGGGCATCTTCAGCACCGTGCGTGTGGCGGGCGAAGGCATTGCCCTGGCCGTGGTCGGGGCAGCGCTGGCCGCGCTGCTGGCGCGGGAGCTGGCGGCTCTCTCTCCCTCCATGACGCAGGGCTCGGCCGTGGCCCAGATGCTGGTCACCGGCAATATGCAGGGAGCGCTGGCGCTGATGCAGGATGCGTCGGTCGCCGAGCTGCTCAAGGCCTATGGCCTGGCTTTTTCCAGCTTGCTCGATGTGCTGGCCGGCGTGACGGTGCTGACGGCTGTTGGGGTTTTCGCATTCCTGCGCTCGGGTACGGACATGCCGCATGTCCGACAATCGGGACTGACTCGCAAAGCCGCTACACATGCAGATTGAAGAAAAGCCCCCGTTTGATACCCCCTATGAATGGATAGGTGGTGAAGACAAAGTCCAGCAGCTGGTTGCCCGTTTCTATGACCTCATGGACCTGGAGCCCGGCTACAAGGAGCTGCGCGCCGCGCATGGCAGCACGCTCGACGACGCGCGCCAGAAGCTGTTCTGGTTTCTCTGCGGCTGGCTGGGCGGCCCCGACTATTACCAGGATCGTTTTGGTCATCCGCGTCTGCGCATGCGCCATATGCCGTTTTCCATCGGCATCCAGGAGCGCGACCAGTGGGTGGCCTGCATGGATCAGGCCATGGGCGAGACCGAGGTGCCCGAGGCCTTGCGCGCGCGTCTCAAGGCCAGTTTCATGAACACGGCGGACTGGATGCGCAATCGCGGCGCCTGAGTTTCTGGGCCCGGTGGCAAAGCGTCAAATTTCCTTCATGACGCTGTAAAAAGCCCTGTAGACACTGCCTGTTTTTCAACAAGCAGGGTCAACCATGCAGGATTTCGATTTGCCTGGCGCAAAGCTGCGCTCGGGCGGTTTCTTCTCGGCATTGCAGCAACGCCGCCATGTGCTGACGGCCGTGGGCTGTGCCGCCTTGCTGGCCGCCTGCGGCGGCAGCGACGACAGCAGCACAACGCCTGTCACCGCGCAGCCTGCCACGGCGACGCTGGCCGTTCTGGAGACCACGGACCTGCACTTCAATGTGCGCAGCTATGACTATTTCAAGCTGGCCGAAGACAAGACCTATGGCTTCGAGCGCACGGCCACGCTGATCCGTGCGGCCCGCAAGGAATTTGCCAACACGCTGCTGGTGGACAACGGCGACACCATCCAGGGTACGGCCCTGGCCGACTACGAGGCCGAGATCAAGCCCATCGCCTGCACGCAGCAGCTGTCCATGTACAAGGCCATGGGCGCGCTGAGCTTTGACGCCGGCACGCTGGGCAATCACGAATTCAATTACGGTCTGCCCTTTCTCAACCAGGTGCTGGGCGGCGGTCTGGATGTGGACGGCGTGGACGCCAGCCAGAAATGCGCAGGCAACGGCTATCCGGCCGTGCTGGCCAATGTCTACAGCAGCAAGACCAGGAAGCCGCTGGTCCAGCCCTATGCCGTGCTGGAGCGCACCATGGTGGCCAAGGGCAGCGACGGCAAGGAAGTCAGGCTGCCCATCAAGATCGGCGTGATCGGCTTCACCACGCCGGGCATCATGAACTGGGACAAGCGCTATCTGGAAGGCAAGGTCTACACCGAGGGCGCGGTCGAGGCGGCGAGCAAATACGTGCCAGAGTTGCGTGCCAAGGGCGCCGATGTGGTGGTGGCGCTGCTGCATGGCGGTCTGGACGGCTCGGCCTACTCGGCCACCATGGAGAACCCCGGCCTGTATCTGTCCAAGGTCGCGGGCATCGACGCCATGGTCATGGGCCATCAGCACAGCGTGTTCCCCGATCTGTCGGCCAAGCCCGCCTACAGCCAGAGCGGCGTGGACAACCAGGCCGGCACCATCAACGGCGTGCCTGCGGTCATGGCCAGCTCCTGGGGCAAGGCGCTGGGCGTGATCCAGCTGCCACTGCAATGGGACGGCAAGAAGTGGAGCGTGGCCAAGACCGGCAGCAAGAGCGAGCTGCGCAACATCCAGAACAAGGATGCAGCAGGTGCCTCGGTGTTTGTGGATGCCGATCCGGCCGTTGCGCCGCTGATCGAGGCACAGCATCAGGCGGCCATCAGCTATGTGAAGACGCCCATCGGCAGCACGGACTTCCGCATGAGCACGCTGTTTGCCGATGTGGGCGATCCCGGTGCGATCCAGATCGTCAACCAGGCCCAGCAGGCCTATGTGGCCAGCTACATCAAGGCCAATCTGCCCCAGTACGCCAGCCTGCCCGTGCTGTCGGTGAGTGCGCCGTTCAAGTCCGGCTTCCAGGGCGGCAAGGACTTCACCGATGTGGCTGCCGGCTCGCTCGCCATATACAACGCGGCTGACCTGTATCTCTACCCCAACACCGTGTACGCAGTGAAGGTCAACGGCGCCGACATCAAGAGCTGGCTGGAGGCTGCCGCCAAGCGCTTCAACCAGATCGATGTGAACAAGACGACCGAGCAGCCGTTGATCAGCAGCTTCCCGGGCTACAACTTCGACATGTTCACCACGGCCGATGTGCAGTACGAGATCGATGTCACCCAGCCTCCGGGCAGCCGCATCAAGAACCTGAGCTATCTGGGCAAGCCCATGGATACGGCGCAGGAGTTCGTGATCGCCACCAACAACTACCGTGCCACCAGCGGTGCCAGCTTCATCCCCAAGCTCGACGGCTCGTCGGCCATCTGGGCATCGCCCGATGCGAACCGCGATGTGGTGATTGGGTATGTGCGCCAGAATCCGCAGATCACCCGAGCTGCCAATGGCGCTGCCAAGAGCTGGCGCTTTACCAAGGTGACGACGGCCGGCCCGGTGGTGTTCAGCTCCGGCAGCAATGCCTTGAGCGTGGCCCAGGCCGCGGGCCTGACGGGAGTGTCCGTGCTGGCCGCGGATGACGGCCTGGGCAAGGGCATGAGCAAATATCAGCTCGATCTGTCCAGGTAGGCTGCGTTACCGCAACAACTGCCGCCGTGGCTGCAAAAGCCACGGCGGCTTTTTTCTGGGACTGGCTATGATGCGAGAAATTTTTCAGGGATAGGGGAGAGGGTATGACGGCATATATCGCGCTGGCAGTGGTGGTGGTGATCGTGATCTGGGCAATTGCCCTCTACAACCGCTTGCGCACGCACAAGAACCAGGTGGAGAACGCGTTTGCGCAGATCGATGTGCAGCTCAAGCGCCGCCATGACCTGATTCCCAATCTGGTGGAAGTCGCCCGCGGCTATATGCAGCACGAGGCCCAGACGCTGGAAGCCGTGATCCGCGCGCGCGGCGAGGCCGTCAGCGCTGCCGACAAGGCGCGCCAGTCGCCGGGCAAAGCGCAAGTCATGGGGGCGCTCATGGCGGCGGAGCAGGTGCTGGGCGGCCAGATGGGCCGTCTGATGGCGCTGGCCGAGGCCTATCCCACGCTCAAGGCCGATGCCCGCATGCAGCAGCTCAGCGAAGAGATCACCAGCACCGAGAACCGCATCGGCTTTGCACGTCAGTCCTACAACGACGAGGTGCTGGACTTCAACAACCAGGCTGGGCAGTTCCCGGACCTGATCGTGGCGCGGCTGGTGGGTTTTGTGCATCTGGACATGCTGGCTTCGACCCAGAGCGAGCAGGAGCGCGCCGTCCCTCAGGTCAGGTTCTGAGCGCATGCGTTTCTGGGAGCGACAGCGCGAAGCCAGGCGCAGCACGCGCTGGTTGCTGCTGGTGTTCGGCCTGTGCGTGCTGGCCGTGGTGGCATCGGTGCATCTGGGCCTGATGCTGGCCTGGTGGCTTGGCACTCTGGCATTCGGCGGCTGGGACTATCCCACGGGCTTTGCGACGGTGAATATCGGCGTGACCTTGCTGCTGGTGCTGGGCGGTTGCTGGATAGAGCTGGACCAGCTGCGCCACGGCGGGCGCAAGCTGGCACAGCGCGTGGGAGCGCGCGAGGCCAGACCCGGCAGCTCGCTGGCCGAGCAGCAGTTGTGCAACATCGTCCATGAAATGTGCATCGCGGCGCACTGGCCTGCGCCCCAGGTCGCGGTGCTGGCGCGGACCGAGGCCATCAATGCCTTTGCAGCGGGCTGGGACGCGCAGGACGCCGTCATTGCCGTGACCCAGGGGGCGCTGGACCAGCTCAGCCGTGAGGAAATGCAGGGTCTGGTGGCGCATGAGCTGTCCCATCTGCGCGAGGGCGACACGCGGCTGAACATGCAGCTGGCCGGCATGGTCTACGGGCTGGAGCTGATTCACAACTTCGGCCAGAGCCTGCGCGAGCGCGACAGCATTCTTACGCAATGGTTTGGCCTCTTCATCCAGGCCGCGGGCTTTGTCGGCTGGCTCGGCGGCCAGTTGCTCAAGGCCGCCGTATCGCGCCAGCGCGAGTATCTGGCCGATGCGCGCGCCGTACAGTGGACGCGCAGCAAGGACGGCCTGGGCGGCGTTCTGCGCAAGGTGCTCACGCAGCGTGAGCTGGCCGAGGAGCAGTATGGCAGCTGGGAGCAGGACACGCGCAGCCACCAGGGGCTGGACAAGCGCATCGTGCAGCACATGCTGCTGGCCGAGACACCCCATGCCAGCCGCATCGAAGACTGGCTGGAATCCCACCCCACGGTGCCCGAGCGCATACGCCGCATTTACGGCCGCGATATGCGGCCGCTGCCCTTGCCGCTCAACACCGTGCCGCAGGGAAGATAAGCCTTCGGGTTCGATCCCAGCGTAGATGAGCGCGAGCAGCTATCGGATCGCAAGGATGGGGGCTCAGAACAGCTTGCGCTTGCCCGGCTGCAGCAGCACCACCAGCGCGCCCGCGCCTCCTTCGGCCGGGCGGGCCTGGACAAAGGCCAGAACCTCTTTCTTCTGCACCAGCCAGCGCTGCACCTTGCCCTTGAGCACGGGGGTGCGGCCCGGCGAGCCCAAGCCCTTGCCGTGCACGATGCGCACGCAACGCACGCCGGTGCGGTGCGACAGCCGGATGAACTGGCCCAGCGCTTCGCGGGCCTCGTCGGAGCGCAGGCCGTGCAGGTCCAGCTGGCGCTGAATGCTCCAGTGGCCGCCACGCAGCTTGCGCGTCACGTCGAGACCGATACCGGGGCGGCGAAAGCTCAGCTGATCGTCCACGTCCAGCAGGGTGCTGACATCGAACTCGTCGCTCATGGCTTCGCGCAGCACATTCTGTTCGTCCAGCACCATCTGCAGCGGCAGCGGCGAGGGCGCCGGCTCCAGAAAGCTGACTTCGTTGCGCGAGCGCAGCGGCGTGACCTTGCCGACGCTGAGCGCAAACAGATTGCGTTCGCGTTCGCGCGCTGCACGCGCTTCGGCCTGGGCGAGGGCCAGGGCTTCGGCCTGTTCGCGCAGCTGCTTGAGATGGCGGGAGATGCCGGCCAGATCCTGCAGCGAGCGGTGTCCATGGCTCATAGCAGAGCCTCCTCGGCCATGGAGCAGGCAGCGCCCGGCCCGACGATGATGTGGTCGAGCACGCGCACATCGATCAAGGCCAGTGCGGCCTTGAGTGTGGCGGTCAGCGCACAGTCGGCGCTGCTGGGCTGCACGCTGCCGCTGGGGTGGTTGTGCGCGAGGATCACCGCGCCGGCATGATGGTGCAGGGCGCGCAGCACGACTTCACGAGGGTAGACGGAGGTTTGCGTCAAGGTACCGCGAAACATTTCTTCAAGAGCCAGCAAGCGGTTCTGACTGTCCAGAAACAGCACGGCAAACACCTCGTGCGGCCTGGCTGCCAGATGCAGCTGCAGATAGTGCTTGACGGCTTCGGGGGAGGAAAAGACTTCCCGCTCGCGCAGCTGCTGCGCCGTGGCACGGCGGGCCAGCTCCAGCACGGCCATCAGCTCGGCGCGCTTGGCCGGGCCCAGGCCTTTGACGGTTGCCAAAGCCTGGTAGTCGGCGGCCAGCAGTCCGGCCAGGCCGCCTGTTGCCTGGCGATCACCGGGCAGCTCCAGCAGCTCCTGCGCCATCTGCAGCACCGTCTTGCCGGCCATGCCGGTGCGCAGAATGACGGCCAGCAGCTCGGCATCCGAGAGCGCAGCCGCACCCCGCTGCGCGAGCTTTTCGCGCGGCTGGGCATCCAGGGGCAGGTCTTTGATGGGCATGGGTGTCAGTGCTTGCTCACACAAGGCGGGGAAGTCCAGGGCGGGCCGGCCATCTCAACGCAGGCTCGCAGAGGTTATAGGCTCGCTCTTACAATGCAGCCCAGTTTATCGGGACTTTCATGACCACAAGCGCAACCCCTTCGGATCTGCCCGTCGTGCAGGCAGGCTCTTTTCTCACGCTGCATTACCGCCTGGCGGGCCCTGCGGGCGATGTGATCAATACCTTCAACGAAAAGCCGGCGACGCTGTCGCTGGGGGCGGGCGAGCTGTCGCCGGCCATGGAAGACAAGCTGATCGGCCTGGCCGAGGGCACACACACGACTTTCGAGCTGCCCGCAGGCGAGGCTTTTGGCGAGCGCAACCCCGACATGATGCAGTGGGTGGCCCGCAAGCTCATGAACGAGCTCGGCGACCCGCATGAGCAATACACCGCGGGCGATGTGGTGCAGTTCCCCACGCCCGACGGCAGCGGCAGCTACGCCGGCGCCGTGGTGCAGGTGCGCGAGGACGGCGCCGTGCTGTTCGACTTCAACCACCCGCTGGCCGGCCAGCCCGTGACGTTTGAAGTGAAGCTGATCGGGGTACTTTGAAATGACACACCCCCTGAGCTGCTGCGCAGCTTCCCCCTTCAAGGGGAACGACGGCCTTTGCTGCGGGGCGGCCCATGCTGCGGTCGGCCCGTGCCGCCGTCCCGCGCTTCAAGCGCGCCAGTGTCATGCCGTGCGAGTGGTGCGTAGCGCCAGGGGGTATTGAAATGGTGGGAGCCAAGGAAGTCCTGCTGGCCGAGCCGCGCGGCTTTTGCGCCGGGGTGGATCGCGCCATCGAGATCGTGGAGCGGGCGCTGGCCAAGTTCGGCGCGCCCATCTACGTGCGCCACGAGATCGTGCACAACACCTTTGTGGTCAACGATCTCAAGGCCAAGGGCGCCATCTTCATCGAGGAGCTCGACGAGGTGCCGCCCGGCGCCACGCTGATCTTCTCGGCCCATGGCGTCTCCAAGGCCGTGCAGCAGGAGGCCGAGCGCCGCGGCTTTGCCATCTTCGATGCGACGTGCCCGCTGGTCACCAAGGTGCATGTGGAAGTCGCCAAGCTGGCCAAGGAAGGCTACGAATTCCTCATGATCGGCCACAAGGGCCATCCCGAGGTCGAAGGCACCATGGGCCAGCTCTCCGAAGGCATTCACCTGGTCGAGGACGAGGGCGATGTGGCCAAGGTGGCGCCGCGCCAGACCGAAAAGCTGGCCGTGGTGACGCAGACCACGCTGTCGGTCGATGACGCCGCAGGCATCAAGGCCGCCATCAAGGCGCGTTTTCCGCAGGTGCGCGAGCCCAAGCAGCAGGACATCTGCTATGCCACGCAGAACCGCCAGGACGCCGTCAAGGTGCTGGCACCCCAGGTGGATCTGGTGATCGTCGTCGGCAGCCCGACCAGCTCCAACAGCAATCGCCTGCGCGAGCTGGCCGATCGCCTGGGCACGCCTGCCTATATGGTGGACAACGCGCTCGAGCTCAGGGAAGAGTGGTTTGCCGATGCGGCCCGCGTGGGCCTGACGGCCGGTGCCTCGGCGCCCGAAGTACTGGTCGACGAGGTCATCGCACGCATCCGGCAACTGGGCGCAGTCGCCGTGCGCAAGATGGACGGTATCGAGGAAACCATCAAGTTCCCGCTGCCCAAGGGGCTGAAGATCGATGCGGCCACGGGCCTGGAGATCGAAGTGCGCAAGGCGCCCGAGACCGGACATTGAACTCTGGCAAGCTGACTGCTTGTAACTTCATAGCGCCTTGCGCATGGGACTCAAAGACTTCAGATGGTTTCTATCTGAAAATCTATGAATAGCCTGCGCAAGGCGCTTTGCTTTTGATAGCTGACTGCTGCCATCCCCCGTGTATCGGCCGGGTGCGGCCAGTCGCTCTAAAATCCCCCTCTATGCTCGACATTCAACTTCTCCGCAAAGACCTGGATTCAGTCGTCGCCCGACTGCAAACCCGCAAGAACCCCCAAGCCTTCCTGAACGTGGAAGCCTTCAAGGCGCTGGAATCCGAACGCAAGTCCATCCAGACGCGCACGGAGGAGCTGCAGTCCAAGCGCAACCAGCTGTCCAAGCAGATCGGCATGTTGATGGGCAAGGGCGAAAAGGACGCCGCCGAAGCCGCCAAGGCCGAAGTGGCCGCCATGAAGACCGAGCTGGAACAATCGGCCACGCGCCTGGACCAGATCCAGACCGAGCTGCAGGCCATGCTGGCGGCCGTGCCCAATCTGCCTCATGAGTCCGTGCCCGTGGGCGCCGACGAAGAAGGCAATGTGGAAGTGCGCCGCTTTGGCACGCCGAGGAATTTCGACTTCGAGATCAAGGATCACGTCGATCTGGGCGCGCCCATCGGCCTGGACTTCGAAGCCGGCGTCAAGCTCTCCGGTGCCCGCTTTACCGTGATGCAGGGCCAGATCGCGCGCCTGCACCGTGCGCTGGCCCAGTTCATGCTGGATCTGCAGACCGAGCAGCATGGCTACACCGAATGCTATGTGCCTTACATCGTCAACAGCGATTCGCTCAAGGGCACGGGCCAGCTGCCCAAGTTCGAAGGCGATCTGTTCGCTGCCAACAAGGGTGGTCAGGACGCCGAACCCGTGCCCGATACCGCGGCTCTGTACCTGATTCCCACGGCCGAAGTGCCTCTGACGAATCTGGTGCGCGACGAAGTGCTGGCCGAAGATCGTCTGCCCATCAAGCTGACCGCACACAGCCCCTGCTTCCGTTCCGAAGCCGGCTCCGGCGGCCGCGACACGCGCGGTCTGATCCGTCAGCACCAGTTCGACAAGGTCGAGATGGTGCAGATCGTGCATCCCGAAAAGAGCTATGAAGCGCTGGAAGAGATGACCGGCCATGCTGAAGCCGTGCTGCAGAAGCTGGGTCTGCCGTACCGCGTGATGAGCCTGTGCACGGGCGACATGGGCTTTGGCGCTGCCAAGACCTATGACCTGGAAGTCTGGGTGCCGGCACAGGGCACCTACCGTGAAATCAGCTCGGTCTCCAACTGCGAAGCCTTCCAGGCGCGCCGCATGCAGGCCCGCTTCAAGAATGCGCAGGGCAGGAACGAACTGGTACACACGCTCAACGGTTCCGGCCTGGCCGTGGGCCGTACGCTGGTCGCCGTGCTGGAGAACTATCAGAACGCCGACGGCTCGATCACCGTGCCCGAAGCACTGGTTTCGTACATGGGTGGCAAAACTTTGCTGAAGGCCTGAATTTTTAGGCTACAATAGATGCTTCGACACAGGAGAGGTGGCAGAGTGGTCGAATGTACCTGACTCGAAATCAGGCGTACGTGCAAACGTACCGTGGGTTCGAATCCCACCCTCTCCGCCAATGCGGCTGTAGCTCAGCTGGATAGAGTACTTGGCTACGAACCAAGGGGTCGTGGGTTCGATTCCTGCCAGCCGCACCAAACGTTAAGCCTCAGAGTAGAAATACTCTGAGGCTTTTTCGTTTCTGGCGTCTGCGTGAGATGGGCGATTGGCAGAAAAGCTCCGGACACCGCGGTGTCCGGCCAGACCTGGATCAGGTCTGGCTCTATGCCTGCATTCCTGCACTGGCCAGCACGGCCAGGGCGCAGGAGGCGATGCGACTGGCCACCGAGTCGGAGCGGCTGGTCAGCACGATGGGCACGCGCATGCCCAGCACCAGGCCTGCGCATTCGGCGTTGGCCATGTAGACCAGCTGCTTGTAGATCATGTTTCCAGCTTCGAGGCTGGGCGCCAGCAGAACATCGGGACGGCCTGCGACATCGGAGACGATGCCCTTGTTGTGCGCCGAATGCAGGGAGATGGCGTTGTCGTAGGCCAGCGGGCCGTCAAAGATGCCGCCCGTGATCTGGCCGCGGTCGGCCATCTTGCACAGGGCTGCCGCATCGATGGTGCCGGGAATGGCAGGGTTGACGGTTTCCACCGCCGACAGCAGGGCCACGCGCGGCTGGACTATGCCGATGGCCTGCGCCAGATCGACCGCGTTCTGGGCGATGTCGCGCTTTTCCATCAGGCTGGGGAAGATGTTGACCACGCAGTCGGTCATCAGCAGGGGGCGGTCATAGCCGGGGATGTCCATGATGAATACATGGCTGGCCCGGCGGCTGCCGCGCAGACCGGCTTCGCGCGCCACGGCCGCTCCCAGCAGATCGTCGCTGTGCAGGCTGCCCTTCATCAGGGCCCGGGCCTGGCCATCGCGGCACAGGACTGCGGCCTGGGCCGCAGCGATGCGGGCGTCGTCGGCCGTGGAGTGGATCTCGGCGGCCGACAGATCCAGACCGGCAGAGCGAGCCGCAGCCTCGATGCGCTGGCGCGGGCCTATCAGCAGAGGCTTGATCAGGCCGGCTTCCGCCGCTTGCATGGCCGCCTGCAAAGAGCTGGCATCGCAGGGGTAGGCCACGGCCACGGGAATCGGGCCGCGGGCCCGGGCCTGGTCGATCAATTGCTGGAGATGGGGACGAGGCGTGGCGGGCGCATCGTCGGCGGCCACGGCAAGGGAGAGTGGGGGAGTCATGAAAGCTCCTGCGGGGAAGTACAAGGCCCGGCGCGAGCAACGCAGGGGGTCTGGGAGTCGGCTTTCGAGGGCCTTGCGCTTTACCCAAGGCGCATGAAACCGGCGCGGCCCAACCCAGGGACACCGAGGAAGGGCCGCCCCGCACCGAGGGTGTCGTCCCCCTCCTCCGCGCAGCAGGTAGAGAGGGGGAAGGCGCGCAGCGCCTCAGGGGGTGTCAGACGGCGTCAGACAAAGTCTTTGTACTTGTCCAGCATGCGCACGGGCTTGGACAAGGCATCGCGGCGGAAGGGATCGCCGAGCTCGCGGGTGCACATGATCTCGATCACGCAGGTCTTGCCTTCCTTCATCTGCATGTCGATGGCTTTTTGCAGTGCCGGGCCCACGTCCTCGATATGGTCCACCACGATGCCTTCGGCACCCATGGCCTTGGCGATGTCGGAGAAGCTTTCGCTCTCCAGCTCGCCCGCCACGAAACGGCGGTTGTAGAAGTCCACCTGGTTCTTCTTTTCCGCGCCCCACTGGCGGTTGTGGAACACCACGGCGGTCACGGGGATGTCGTGGCGCACGGCGGTCATGATTTCCATCATGCTCATGCCCCAGGCGCCGTCACCTGCATAGGCGATGGCCGGGCGATCGGGTGCTGCGCACTTGGCGCCGATGATGGTGGGCAGGGCATAGCCGCAGTTGCCGAAGCTCATGGGAGCGAAGAAGCTGCGCGGCTCGTCGAAGCGCAGATAGCTGTTGGCCACCGAATTGATATTGCCGATGTCGGTGGACACCATGACGCGCGCCGGCATGGCTTTCTCGAGTTCTCGCAGCACCTGGCGGGGATGCAGATAGCTGCCGCCGGTCGGCGTGCGTTCGCCCTTGGCCTCTTCGATCATGTCCAGGCTGTAGGGGTCGCGCTCGTGGGTCCAGCCGTCGAGCTCCTTCTCCCAGGCGGCCTTTTCCGTGGCGATGGTGTCGGCGCGTGCTGCCTTGGTGGCATCGCAGCCCAGCGTCACATCGGCCAGGCGCCTGCTCAGCTCGGCCGCTACGGCCTTGGCATCGCCGTTGATGCCCACTGCGATCTTCTTGACCAGGCCCAGGTTGGTGTGATCGGCCTCGATCTGGATGATCTTGGCCGTCTTGGGCCAGTAGTCCATGCCATGCTGGGGCAGGGTGCCGAAGGGACCCATGCGCGAGCCCAGCGCAATCACGACGTCGGCCTGGGCGATCAGCTTCATGGCGGCCTTGGAGCCCTGGTAGCCCAGAGGGCCGGCCCACAGCGGGTGCTTGGCGGGGAAGGCGTCGTTGCGCAGATAGCCCGTGGCCACGGGAGCGCCCAGGCGCTCGGCCAGCTGCCTGGCTTCCTCCACGGCATCGCCCATGACCACGCCGCCGCCGGCCAGGATCACCGGGAACTTGGCAGTCTTGAGCAGCTCCACGGCGGCCTGCAGGCTGGCTTCGCCGCCATGGCCGCGGTCCACGCGCATGGGCTTGGGAATCTCGCACTCGATCTCGCCGTAGAAGTAGTCACGCGGAATATTGAGCTGGGTCGGACCCATCTCGGACATGGCGCGATCGAAGACGCGGCCCGTGAACTCGGCCATGCGCTTGGGGTTGCAGACATGGCCCTGGTACTTGGTGAACTCCTGGAACATGGGCAGCTGATTGGCTTCCTGGAAGCCGCCCAGGCCCATGCCCATGGTGCCGGTCTCGGGGGTCACGATCACCACCGGGCTGTGCGCCCAGTAGGCTGCGGCAATCCCGGTCACGCAGTTGCTGATGCCGGGGCCGTTCTGGCCGATCACCACGCCGTGGCGACCCGAGACGCGGGCATAGCCGTCGGCCATATGGGCCGCACCTTGCTCATGCACCACCGGGATCAGGCGAATGCCTGCGGGGGCGAAGATGTCCATGGCATCCATGAAGGCGGAACCCATGATGCCGAACATCTCGCTGACGCCATTGGCGACGCAGGTTTCCACGAATGCTTCCGAAGGGGTCATCTTGTGAACGCCTTCAACCACTTTACGATTGTCCGTTGCAGCCATCTCTGTCTCCTTGAAAATTTGAAACCTATGGTTCCGAAAAAAGAAATAACGATGTCAGTCTATGGCATTTTTTTGCTTTCGTGCAAATAAATTTCTTTTTATGGAATAAATTGACTCGAAAAATGGAAATTAATATGATCGACAACGATATGAAGCACAGCGAAGACACCCCCTCGGCTCGCCTGGACGGAGACACGCCCAATCTGCGTTTGTTCGCGCTGCTGGAAGCCGTGGCGCAGAAGAGTCAGCCCTTCACCTTGCAAACCATGGTGGAAGAGACAGGGTTGCCCAAGCCGACCATGCACCGCATGCTTGCGCAGCTGGAAGGCGCCGGAATCCTGCAAAGGGATGGCAACGGTCGCCACTACGGCACGGGCCAGCGGCTGATGCGGCTGGCGGAGAACGTGTTGCTCAACAACACCACGCATGGCGCGCGGCATGCGGTGCTGACCCAGCTGGTGCGCGAGCTCGGCGAGAGCTGCAACATCACGGCTTTTTCAGGTAGCGAGGTGCTGTATCTGGACCGCGTGGAGACGCCGGCGCCGCTGCGCTTTTATCTGCATCCGGGCTCGCGCGTGCCCGCGCACTGCTCGGCCACGGGCAAGCTGTTCCTGAGCCAGATGTCGCCTGCCCAGCGCCGCCGGCTGCTGGCCAATGTGCCGCTGGAAGCGTTCACCGGCAATACGTTGACGACCTTCGAGGCGCTGGACCAGGAGCTCGATCAGGTGCGCGCCCAGGGCTATGCCTTCGACAACGAGGAGTTCCTGCCCGGGCTGCTGTGCCTTGGTGTGCTGGTGCCCGCACCCCAGGGCAACTCCAATATGGGGCTTGCCGTGCAGGCACCCATCATGCGTTTTTCCAAGGAGAAGGCCTTGTCCTTTCTTCCCAAGCTGCAGGCGGCCGTCGCGGCGATCGCCCGCATTAACGATGACGTTCCACCGGAAGCCGATGATGACTGACCTGAGCCTGCTGCAGCCCACCCGCACCGTCAGCGTGCGCGATGTATTTGGCATCGACACGGACATGAGCGTGCCGGCTTTTGCCGAGCCGGGCGAGCATGTTCCCGCCATTGACAAGGCCTACCGCCTGAATCCGCAGGTGACGCAAGCCATCCTGGCGGGCTTCTCGCACAACCGGCGCGTCGTCATTCAGGGACTGCACGGCACGGGCAAATCCACACATATAGAGCAGGTGGCGGCGAGGCTGAACTGGCCCTGCGTGCGCGTGAATCTGGACGGTCATATCAGCCGCCTGGATCTGGTGGGCAAGGACAGCATCGTGCTGCAGGATGGCAAGCAGGTGACCCAGTTCCAGGAAGGCATCCTGCCCTGGGCGCTGCAGCGGCCCGTGGCCATGGTGTTTGACGAGTACGATGCCGGCCGCCCCGACGTGATGTTCGTCATCCAGCGGGTTCTGGAGCGTGAGGGCAGCTTTACCTTGCTCGATCAGAAGCGGGTGATTGAGCCGCATCCCTGCTTTCGGCTGTTTGCCACCATGAACACCCTGGGCCAGGGCAATCTCAACGGGCTCTATCACGGCACCCAGCAGCTCAACCATGCCCAGCTCGATCGCTGGAACCTGGTCACCAGCCTGAACTATCTGCCCCCGGCCGAGGAAGCGGCCATCGTGCTGGCGCGCGTGCCGGAACTGGCCACGGCCGACGGGCGCCGCAAGGTGGACGCCATGGTGGCGCTGGCCGGGCTGACGCGCAAGGGCTTTGCGGTGGGCGATCTGTCCTTGCTGATGTCTCCGCGTACGGTGATTAGCTGGGCCGAGAACATCACCATCTTCCACGACCTGAAGCTGGCCTTCGAGCTGTCGTTCCTCAACAAATGCGAGCCTGCCGAGCGTGCCGTCGTGCGCGAGTATTTCCAGCGCTGCTTCGCCCAGGAGCTGGCGCAGCCCGAAGAACCTGCACTGGCGTTGCTGGCATGAGCGCCGAGACCTCCGGCCCTGCCTCGCTGTCTCGCATGGAGGCCTGGGGCGGCGCCATGCTGCGCGCGATCACCGGCGACGCCAGCCTGCAGTGGAGTGGCCAGACGCTGTACCGCGGCACCACGCCCATACCCCAGGCGGCGGCCCACCATAGCCAGGTGCCGCTGCTGCAGACGGATCAGCGAGGCCTGCTCGACAGCATGGGGCTGCGTCTGCAGTGGAGCGACCAGGCCCTGTTTCAGGCGCATCTGCCTCAGGATCCGGTGGAGCGCATGGTGTTCGAGCTGCTCGAGCAGTTGCGCGTGGAGAGTCTGGTGCCCGAGGCCTGGCCCGGAGCGCGCGAGAACATGCGCCAGCGCTTTGTGAACTGGTGCCAGGCATTCGTGGATTCCGGCCTCACGGAAAGCAGTCTGGGCATCTTGCTGTTTGCGGTGGCCATCACGGCCTGGAGCCGGTTGACCGGACACGAGATACCTGAGCGCATGGCCGATCTGGTGGAGTCCACGCGGATGTCCATGGCTTGCCCGCTGGGCCGCCACTGGGATCGGCTGCGCCGCTTCAGAGACCGGCAGCAGCAGTTTGTCCAGCCTGCCCTGGCTGTCAGCCGCTGGGTCGGCATGGCGGTGCGTGCGGCGCAGGAGGATGTGCCGCGCGGTGCCGGCGGTCCCAGGCGGCGCAGCAGTTTTGCCCTGCCTCTGCACTTTGAATCCCAGAGTCAGGATGGCATGCCCGTGGCGCAAAGCGGCGACAGCCGGGCCTGGGCCGGAACCGCTCAAAGCTACCGGGTTTTCACGCGCGAGTTCGATAGGGAGGTGCAGGCCGGTGAGCTGATCCGTGCGCTGCAGCTGGCCCAGTTCCGGGAGCAGATGGACGAGGAGCTGGCGCGTTCGGGATGGCAGCAGGCCGGGCGGCTGGCGCGCTATCTGCAGCAGCGCCTGGCCAGCACGCAGCGCAACGGCTGGAACTTCGGGCTGGAGGAAGGCCATCTGGACGGCAGCCGTCTGTCCCAGCTGGTGACGGACCCGCAGCAGCGCGCGATTTTCAAGGACGAAATGCAGCGCCCCGTCAACGAGACCGCTGTCACTATTCTCATGGACTGCTCGGGCTCCATGAAAACCTTTGCCAGGCCCCTGTCGCTATTGCTCGATGTGCTGGGGCGGTCGCTGGAGATGGCCGGTGCGAGCGTGGAGATCCTGGGTTTTTCCACCCAGGCCTGGAATGGCGGCAGAACGCGCCGCCGCTGGCAGCGCGCGGGCCAGCCCCAGTTTCCGGGGCGTCTCAACGAGCGCCTGCACATTGTCTTCAAGGACGGTGCCAAGCCCTGGCGTCATGCCCGGCACGGCATTGCGGCACTGCGCAAACCCGATATCTTTCGTGAGGGCATCGACGGCGAGGCCGTGGAATGGGCCTGCCAGAGGCTGCGTGCAAAGACCGCGCAACGTCGCATCCTGCTTGTCGTCTCCGATGGCTGTCCCATGGACACTGCGACCCATCAGGCCAATGACGAGCATTATCTGGATCAGCACCTGCGGCAGGTTCTTGCCGCCCAGGAGCGCATGGGCGGCGTGAAGGTCTGCGCCCTGGGCGTCGGGCTGGATCTGGGGATCTTCTACCGTCAAAGGCTTGCCGTCGATCTGCAGCACGATATCGACGAGGCCTTGCTGTTTTCGGTGGCCGAGATGCTGTGCCGGCGATGACCGGGGTGGCGCGTGCGACAGGTATCGCGCAAGGCAGAGCAAGCCGAAACAACGGAAAACAGAAAAGCGGGAAGGCGCAATGCCTGCCCGCTGCCTGCTTGCCGCAGTCATCCCCGCAGGGGAGGCGGCCGGACTTACATGCGTCCCTTCCATGGAACCAGGCGCTTTTCGACCCAGCGCATGAACAGGTCGAACACATAGGCGATCACGCCGATGACGATGATGCCCATGATCACGATGTCGGTGCGCAGGAAGTTCGAGGCGTTGAGCACCATCTGACCCAGACCCACGTTCGCCGCCACCATTTCGGCGGCAACCAGAGTCGTCCAGCCGAAGCCGATGGCAATGCGCATGCCCACCAGAATGTCGGGCAGGGCCGCCGGCAAGATCACATGGCGGATCACCTGGAAGTAGCTTGCTCCCATCGAATAGGCGGCATTGATCTGCTCCTGTGCTGCGCTGCGCATGCCCGAGCGGGCCGCCAGGGCCAAGGGGGCAAAGCAGCTCAGGAAGATCAGCAGAATCTTCGGCGTTTCATCGATGCCGAACCAGATGATGATCAGCGGCAGATAGGCCAGTGGCGGCAGGGGGCGGTAGAACTCGATGGGGGGGTCGAAGACGCCACGTGCGATGCGTGACATTCCCATCGCAATGCCCAGCGGAACGGCAATCATGAAGGCCAGCCAGAACGCGACGGTCACGCGCAGCAGACTTGCCGAGAAATGCTGCCACAGCGGTTTGTCGTTGGCCTGCCCGGTCAGGTATTCATAGAACTGCTGGAACACAGCCTGCGGGCTGGGCAGGAACAAGGGCTTGATCCAGCCGAGATTGGTGGCGGCGAACCACAGTGCCAGCAGCAAGGCCACGGTGACGATGCTGATGCCGAGGCTGGAGCCTTCTCCGGGGGTCTTGAAGCGACTGGTCTTCACCGGTCCCGACGCCTGTGGCGCAGGGGGCTTGGGCTGCACGCGCGCGGTGGTGGCGGGCAGATGGTTGATTTGGACTGCTTCAGACATTGGCAGGCTCCCGGTGGTGAATCAGACTCAGAACTTCTTCGCGCATCCTGATGAAGTCGGGGCGCGACTTGACGGCACGCGCATCGCCGGTGCGCAGGAACTCATGGCAGAACGGCATGTCGTCGTAGACATGGGAGATACGGCCCGGGCTGGGGCTCATGACGATCAGCCGGCTGGCGAGAAACAGTGCCTCTTCCACCGAATGGGTGATGAAGAACACCATCTTGTGGGTGGCATGCCAGACACGCAGCAGGATTTCCTGAACCTGCTCGCGCGTGAAGGCGTCCAGGGCACCCATGGGCTCGTCCATCAGCAGCAGTGCAGGATCGTTGGCCAGCGCACGGGCAATGCCGACACGTTGCTGCATGCCTCCAGACAGTTCATAGACGGCACGCCTGGCGTAGTCCTGCAAGCCCACGAGGCCCAGTTTCTCTTCGGCGATTTGCGTGCGCGTCTTCAGATCCATGCCGCGCATGCGCAGTCCCAGTGCGACGTTGTCGATCACATTGAGCCATGGCATCAGCGCATGCTTCTGAAACACCACACCCTGATTGGCTCCGGGGCCCTGAATGGGTTTCCCGTCCAGCAGGATCTGGCCGCTGGAAGGCGCCAGAAAACCTGCCATGCAGTTGAGCAGCGTGGTCTTGCCGCAGCCGGATGCCCCCAGCGCGACCACGAAGTCGCCTTCATGCATGGTCAGGTTGACGGGCGCCAGGGCCTGCAAGTGTCCGCCCTTGACCTCGTAATTGACGGTCAGGTCGCGTATATCCAGAGTCGGCATGACATTGCCCTCCTATGTGAAACAAAGCTGGGAGCCACGACGGGGCTGGCCGTCGTGGGCGGGCAGTCAGCGGCCGAGCGCCTGCTTGACATAGCTGCTGGTCACGTACGCGGCGTAGTCGGGCTTGACCTCCTGGATTCGTCCCTGCGACTTCAGAAACGTTGCGGTATTGGTCATTGCCTTGGCCGCACCGCCTTCGAGCCATTGCGCGCCAAGCTGCTCCTCGGCGCTGGGAAAGCGGTAAAGCGCCATGGCTGCGGGCACGTCCTTGGGGTCGGCCTTGCTCCATTTGGCAATCGCCTTGATCTCGGGCGAGTCTGCAGTCCACTTGGCCAGGTTGTCGCGCACCTGGGCGCTGGCCCGATTCAGGGCCTTGATGAAAGCCACCATGAACTGGGGATTTTCCTGGGCGAACTTGCTGCTCACGGCAATGCCCTCGAAGGTGGGATAGCCCATCTGCGCAATGGAGCCGGAGGTCGCAATCACCTTGCCCTTTTGCTTGACCTTGGCCAGCACCGGATCCCAGACAAAGGTGGCATCGATATCGCCACGCTCCCAGGCCGCGGCAATTTCTGGCGGGCGCATGTTCATGATGTTGACCTTGCGCGCGTCAACGCCTTCCTTGCCCAGGGCCGCGACCAGCTGGTAGTGCGCGGTGGAGACGAACGGCACGCCTATGCGCTTGCCCTCCATGCTCTTGAAATTGCTGATGCCGCCGCCGTCGCGTGCCACCAGGGCTTCGGCACCGGCGATGTCCGCAGAGATCCAGAGCAGCTTGATGTCCTGCCCCTGGCTGGCGGCAGCGGTCAGCGGGCTGGAGCCCACCTCTCCCATCTGCACGTCGCCTGAGGCCATTGCCCGTATCACGTCGCCGCCGCCCGAGAACATGCGCCAGTTGATCTTGTAGCCCGTCTCCTTTTCCAACTCGCCCGATTCCATCACCAGGCGCAGAGGCACCAGCATGTCCTGGTTGGCGAAGGTCACGGTTTTCTGCTGCGCCAGCGCGAAGCCGGTCATCGCCAGTGCGGCTGTTGCGACACCCGCTTTCAGCACCCATCGTTTTTGCATTTTCATTGCCAATTTCTCCATGGTTAGAGCGATATCGGTGGAAGTCTTCGACCAGAGAACCCTTGCTGTGCTCACTCTTGCTGGCTTGCTTTCCCATTCCCGCTTCTGGCTGAACCGGTTGAAAGCCGCATCGCGAGGCTCAAAGAGCTTTCTGAGCGGATCGTAGTGAGCAACCTTGCGCAGCCAGTAGGGCCAGTTGATGTGAATCGTTAGGTCCAGTCGCGCACGGTCCTGGATGGTGCGCGCAGCATGGGTTGGCGTGCACCGCGACCGTGCATGGCAAAGCCTTGCAGGGCGAGGCTTGCGCGGGATATCTCGGTCCTGTTGGAAGGCGTTTTTGCGGCGTCTGCATGGGCTTAGGTGTATTCACTGATCACGGACAGAGGCGGGAGGATTGGGCTGTCCGGGAGGCATGAATGCTTGCGCAATATGTGTGCCAGAGGGGCGGATTTTTCCTGTGGCCGGGGCGCCCGGGGGGCGCTGCACCGCATCCGTGGATAGCATGAAAAAAAGCACCTTCCTGGTGGAAGGTGCTCTTCGTTGCGTGCGGCCGCACGGCGCCTGGAAGGGTCAGTTCTTCTCGTCGTTCATGTGATACCAGTGGTAGAGAAAGCGCTGGCCCATGCGGCGAAATGGTGCAAAGGCCTCCGAGCGCACCATATTGAACACATTCGGATATTCGAGCGATGAGTTGTAGATTGGCAACTCGAAAGCCTTGATCTTCTGGCCTGCGATGCGCTGTGCCATGCGCCGGCCCGCATGCGCAGAAAACGACACACCGTTGCCGCCATAGCCGACCGCATAGAAGACGCTTTCTCCGGGATCGGGCTGGGTGATGCGCGGCATCATGTCGTGGCTCACATCGACCCAGCCCCACCAGGAGTAGTCCACCTGGATTCCCCTGAGGGCCGGGAACTTGTGGTGCAGTCCCTCGACCAGCTTGGCCATATGGGCCGGATTGGGCGCATCGGCTCCGGTGATGGCGCTGCGGCTGCCGATCTGCACGCGGTTGTCGGGCAGCTTGCGGTAGTAAAAGCGCAGGGTACGGGTGTCGGTGATGACCTGCGTGGTCTTGAAGTTGGTGGCCGCCAGCTCTTCTTCAGTCAGGGGCCGCGTGACCAGGGAGTTCGAGAGAATCGGCATGATCTTCGAGCGCAGGCTGGGGTGCAGGCCGTTGCTGGTGTAGCCGCCGGTGGCAAAGCCGACGGCGCGTGCCTTGACCGTGCCGCCCGGTGTCCGGAGGTAGTGAACGCCGTTGCGTGTCTCCATGCCCAGCACGGGACTGGCGGGGTGCACCTTCACTCCCAGCTCGCGGGCCTTGCGCAGATAGCCGAACGCCAGCTTGAGCGGATGCACGCCAATACCGTCGGGCTCGTGCATCGCGCCACGGCAGTCGGCGTCGTCGACATAGTCGCGGCGCACGGCATCGACGCTGAGTATGCGGGCGTCATAGCCGAAGACTTCGCGCATGACGCGGGTCTCGTTGCGCAGAAAATCCATCTTTCTGTCTCGGTGGGCAATATACAGATGCCCTCCCGGCTGCGGCTCGCATTCGGGAAACTCGGCCACCAGGTTCTTGAAGGTGTCGAAGCCTTCACGGATTTCCGCGTCCAGCTTCAGGGCCACGTCCTTGCCCCAGCGCTCTATCCATTGCGAGCGATAGAGGCGGCCGCTGGCATTCTGGCCCTGGCCGCCGTTGCGGCTGGTGCAGCCCCAGGCGCTCTGGTTGGCTTCGAGAACCACTGCGCGGATGCCGTGCTCGCGGGCGAGAAACAGGGCGGTGGAGAGGCCCGTGAAGCCCGAGCCGACGATGACCACATCGGCTTCCATGTCGCCGCAGACCGGACCGTCGTCGTCGGGCGGCCGGCCTGCCGTCCCTACCCAGTAGGTCGGAGCGTAGCCAGCGCCATGTCCGGGATTTCTCGCAACCAGAGGGTCGTATTGCGGGTCGTACGGATTCAGGTGGCTGGGGCGGATGTCCTCGGCTTTCATGGCGATCGTCTCCTGGTGTGGCTGCGTTTGAAGCGGCGTTCTATGGCGATGGAATGGATGGACGCAAAGTCAATGCAGATGCCGTTGCAGGCCACTGCTTGCGGTGTCCAGAGCAGCATAGCCAGCCCCTTGCGCGGCTGGTTAGGGCCACGGCGCAGGTTTTGATGGAGCCAGCGCACCGACGGCTCATGCGACCCCGAGGCCCGGGCGCTCTGGCAGGTCGGCAAGCGGATCTTCGGGCAGTCCGCTTTCGCGCCGCCGACCGCGATACCCCTGCAGCGCCCGCCGGTGTTCTCCTATCGTTTTCACCTAACTGAAGCGGGATCAGAAGCGCTTGCCCATGGCTTGGGCCTGCATCTGCAAGCGCAGCGGCAGAGCGCAGCGCCCAGAGGAGAAACGGGTTCTTTCGGGGCAGCTGCCGCGTGCGCTGCCGTCGTTTCTCGAGGTCCCAGCGCCGTGAAGCACCAAGGCCTTGGACTTAACGATTGCCGGTAACTGGTTCTACGAACCGGAGCCGGTGCTACCTACGATGAGCCATCGGAATTTCAGGCATTTTTCGATCCCGGGCGGCCGCTCCTGCAAGGGCCGGAAGCCAAGAAATGACAGCAATCTGGAGAACCTATGAGCAAGCAAGAATCCCAACCCGATGTCCAGTTCCTGGCACGTTTTTCCGAGGCGTGGAATCGCCATGACATCGATGCACTGATGGACTTCATGGCCGATGAATGCGAGTTTCATGCCGTAGCCGGCCCCGATCTGATGGGCCGCAGCTTTGTGGGCCGTGAAGCCGTGCGCGAAGGCTTTCAGCTGGCCTGGCAAGCCTTCCCCGATGCCGCCTGGGTGGATGGAGAGCATTTTGTCCAGGGAGTGCGCGGCGTTTCGGAAAGCACCTTCAAAGGCACCAAGGCCGACGGCCTGCGTGTGGAAGCTCGCATGGTCGATGTGTTCACCTTCCGCGACGGAAAGATCGCCGTCAAGAACGCCTACCGCAAGGACCGTCCACCGGTAGCGCTTTCCTGACACGTGCCAGGCCGGCGTGCGCGCATTCTTGCTTCATGGCAGGAGAGCGCTGCACGCAGGGCTTCACACGACAATTTTCAAGCAGATAACTGAACGACCACGGCAACGGCCTGCATGAGCAGCAAGGCACGACCCGATACATAAAGCCGTGGCGACCGGTATTCCCATGCCGGCAAGACAGGAGACAAAAATGATTGGAAATCCGCATTCGTCGCCGGACGGGCTGTCGCACAGCCTCAAACAGCGGCACATGACCATGATTGCCCTGGGCGGCGTCATCGGTGCCGGGCTGTTCGTCGGCAGCGGCGTGGTCATCAAGTCGGCCGGACCGGCAGCCGTCATCTCTTTTCTGATCACCGGCCTGCTGGTGGTGCTGGTGATGCGCATGCTGGGAGAGATGGCCTGCTCCATGACAGGCGGCTCGTTTTACGAGTACGCCCGCGAAGCCTGGCGCGACCGGCCCGCCGTGGGGCAGCTGGCGGGGTTTCTGACGGGCTGGATGTACTGGTATTTCTGGGTCATCGTCGTGGCCATCGAAGCGGTGGCGGGGGCCGAGCTGGTGCGCTACTGGCTGCCCGACGTGCCGGCCTGGAGCATCAGTCTGGTCCTGCTGGTCATGATGACGCTGACCAATCTGGTTTCGGTCAAATCCTTTGGCGAGTGCGAGTTCTGGCTGGCATCCGTGAAGGTGGCCGCCATCGTGGTGTTTCTGTTCATCGCCGGCGTCTATGTGCTGGGCCTGACACCGGGCGGCGGCGGAATGCATGTCGCCAATCTGAGCCAGAACGGCGGCTTCATGCCCAACGGCATTGTTCCGGTGCTCACGGGGGCCGTGGCCGCGACCGGCTTCTATTTCGGAGCGGAGATCGTGACGATTGCTGCGGCCGAGACTGCTGAGCCACAGAAGGCCGTGGCCAAGGCCACGAATTCGGTCATCCTGCGCGTGCTGGTGTTCTATGTGGGATCGGTGCTGCTGGTGGCCTGCCTGGTGCCGTGGAACTCCAACGGCATGTCCACGCCCTATGTCAGCGCTCTCGATGCCATGGGCGTGCCGGCGGCCGCCCAGATCATGAATGCCGTGGTGCTGACGGCCGTGCTGTCGGCGCTCAACTCCGGGCTTTATGCCTCTTCGCGCATGCTGTTTGCGCTGACGCGACGCGGTGATGCGCCCAAGGTGCTGGCCCAGGTCAGCCGCAACGGCGTGCCCGTGTACGCCATCCTGGTGGCCACCTTGTTCGGCTACGGCGCCATCGTCATGTCCTATCTGTCTCCCGACAAGGTGTTCGCCTTTCTCGTGAACTCCTACGGCACGGTGGCCATCTTTGTCTACATCCTGATCGCGATCTCCCAGCTGCGCCTGCGCTCGCGTCTGGAGCGCGAAGCGCCGCATCTGCTCAAGGTGCGCATGTGGTGCTTTCCTTACCTGACCTGGCTGGCGATTGTGGGCATGCTGTCCATCGTGGTGGCCATGGGCTTTATCCCCGAGCAGCGCACGCCGCTGGCACTGGGAGTGGCCAGCCTGTGCATCCTGCTGATTGCCTATGGCGTGCGCCAGACGCTGCGGCGCGGGGTGAATCCCGAGAACCTGCTCGACGAGCTGGCACCGCCCAAGCTGCGCAAGAACTGAGGCTTCCGTCAAGCACAGCCCCGGACCGCAAGGCCGGGGCTTTTTGCATTCCTACATGCGCTGCATGGCCTGCGCCAGGGCCTTGATGCCCTGGGCGATCTGTGCCGCAGGAATGGACTGGTAGCCCAGGCGGATGAAGTTGCCCGTGTTGCGGGGAGAAGTGAAGAACACATCGCCGGGCTCGATCAGCACCCCATGCTCGGCGGCCTGGCGCGCCAGTGCCTGGGCGGGTATGTGGTCCGGCAGTTGCACCCAGCACGAGCCACCGCCACGCACGGGGGTGATGCGGCATTGGGGCAGGTGGCGGGCCATGGCCGTCGTCAGCTCGGCATGACGCTCCTTCTGGGCCTGGCCGAGGCGGCGCAGCTGGGCCTCGTAATGACCCAGCGAGATGAACATGGCCAATGTGCGCTGAATGAAGGTGGAAGGGTGGCGGATCATGAGGCGGCGCAGCGCGCGCAGTTCCTTGATCAGTTCGGGCGGAGCCACGATATAGCCCACGCGCAGGCCCGGTGCCAGGCATTTGGAGAGGCTGCCGATATAGATCACGCGGTTGTTGCGGTCCAGGCTTTTGAGCGCCGGGATGGGCTGTTCATCGAAGCTGCTTTCGCTTTCGTAGTCGTCCTCGATGACGATGAGATCGTGCTTTTGTGCGGCCTCCAGCAAGGCTTCGCGCCGCTCCAGCGGCATGGTGACGCCGGTGGGGCACTGGTGGCTGGGCGTGACGTAGAGGTACTCGAGCTTGCGCATGGCCGGGACGATGGGCAGTCCATCGCCATCCACGCCGATAGCAATGACCTGCGAGGTGCGGCTGCTGAAGATATTGCGCGCATCGGGGTAGCAGGGGTCCTCGATGCCGACGCAGGTGCCTTCGCGCATCAGCAGATCGGCCACCATGTACAGCGCATGCTGGGCGCCGACGGTGATGATGATCTCGTCGGGCGAGGCCCAGACGCCGCGGCGCGGCAGGATCTTGGTCTGCACCTGCTGGATGAGGCTGTCGTCGTCGCGCGTGATGTGATCGGGTGCCCACATGCGGATGTCCAGCACGCCCAGGGACTTGAGGCAGCACTCGCGCCAGGCGGCCGTGGGAAACAAGTCCTTGTCGAACTGGCCGTAGAGAAATGGATAGGGAAACCGCTGCCAGTCGTCTTCCTTGACGATGCTGCGCTGCTGGCTGGGACGCAGCCACAGGCGGCGCGACCAGTCGGTATGCGCCTCGGCGTCCGAGCTCCTGCCGCCTCCCGGCGTGCGTTCGGCCGTGCGGCCCTGCAGCACGTCGGGATGGATGAAATGGCCTTTTCTCTCGCGGCTCAGCAAGAAGGCCTCCTCGGTCAGCTGCTGGTAGGCCATGACCACGGTGATGCGGCCCACGCCCAGCAGCTTGGCCAGCTCGCGACTCGATGGAACGGCGTCGCCAGGCGCGAGAATGCCGGTCAGGATGGCATCGACCAGCATCTCGCGAATCTGACCCTGAAGGCTCAGGGAGGGCCTGGCACTGCGGCGAAACAGCTGCTCCCACATGGCCACGGATGGAGGAATGGAAGGCGATGCCGGTTGTCTGTCTGTCGTCATTGATGGTTCTGAATGCACTGCCGCAGCGCGCGGCGACCGGCTGCCCCGATGCGCGGGGTCTGGTTCTTCGGGGCCCATGAACGCGGCATCGCTGGGGCCGCCAGCAGCTTGCTGGCACCCGGCTTCAACGCCCAAGATTAGCGCATATGCATTTGCTTGGAATTAGGCTTTTCATGTGGTTGCAGTCCCGAAGCAGCGCGCGGGATCTGAAATTTCTGGAAGACTTTTCCACAGGCCTGAAAATAAGTATATAATTCGAGGCTTAGCGGCTGTAGCTCAGCTGGATAGAGTACTTGGCTACGAACCAAGGGGTCGTGGGTTCGATTCCTGCCAGCCGCACCAAACGACAAGCCTCAGAACTGAAAGGTTCTGAGGCTTTTTCGTTTCTGCCTTGCCTGTGGCGGCAGGATTGCCGGTGCTGGATGTCTTTGAAGAAAAATCCGGGTTTCCACCGAGCGGCTCCTAAATCTGTATATAATTCGAGGCTTAGCGGCTGTAGCTCAGCTGGATAGAGTACTTGGCTACGAACCAAGGGGTCGTGGGTTCGATTCCTGCCAGCCGCACCAAACGACAAGCCTCAGAACTGCAAGGTTCTGAGGCTTTTTCGTTTTCGGACTTTGACAGGGGCTGGCCAAGGCAGGCGCGGATCTGTGTGAAGATCGGCCTCATGAGCAAGGCTTTCACCAAAGAATCGGACGGCGACGACGATGACGACGTCGGCGCTCTGCCGCCATTGCCCACCGGCGGCAAGAACTACATCACGCCCCAGGGCTACCAGCGCATCAAGGACGAGCTGCTGGATCTGATCGACAACGAGCGCCCCAAGATCGTGGAGATCGTGCACTGGGCAGCCAGCAACGGCGACCGCTCAGAGAACGGTGACTATCTCTACGGTAAAAAGCGTCTGCGCGAGATCGACCGCCGCATCCGCTTTCTCACCAAGAGACTGGAGATTGCCGAGGTGGTCGATCCTGCCGTGCATGCGGGCAGCGACCAGGTCTTTTTCGGCGCCACGGTCAGCTATGTGGATGACGAGGGCGTGGAGCGCACCATCACCATCATGGGCATTGACGAGGCGGACAGCGCGCAGAACCAGGTCAGCTGGATTGCCCCGGTTTCGCGCGCGCTGCTCAAGGCGCGCGTGGGCGACGAGGTGGCCTTGCCCACGCCGGCCGGTGTGCGCATGCTGGAGATTCTGGACGTCAGCTATCCGCAGCCTGCAGCACGTTCCTGAGTGCACGAGCTGCAAAAAAGCGCGGCTTCCGATGTGGATGCCGCGCTTTTGTTTTGTGAGCTGCACTCACTTGAGGTTCAATGATTTCAGATAGTTTTGGTATTGAATTCGTTGATCATCAAGCGCTAAACGCTATTGTTTTTGAGATAGGTTGCCAGCCTGCAGGCGTTGCAGCAGCTCCAGCGTGGGGTAGCCGTCTGCCACCAGGCCCTCGCTTTGCTGGTATTGGCGCAGCCCGGCCCGGGTGGCTGGACCCATCACGCCGTCGGCGGTGCCGGTGGCAAAGCCGCGCTGGGTGAGTGCGGTCTGCAGCGCCTTGGTCTGCTCCCGCGTCAGGGCGCCGAGCTCGCGCGGCCACTCGGCGTTGACGCCGCCATTGCCTGCCAGCTGCGAGGCGAGCAGGCTCACGGCCAGCGCATAGTTGGTGGAGTTGTTGTAGCGCAGGATGGCGCGGAAGTTGCTGCCCACCATGAAGGCCGGGCCGCGAGCGCCGGCCGGCGCGATGATGCTGGCGCCGGCCATGGCGGGCAAGGCCTGGCCGTTCACGGCCTGCACGCCTTCTGCGGCCCAGGCCGGGCTGTTCTGGCGCGTGGCGAGTTCGGCGCGCGCGTAGTCGAAATTGGCCGGCAGGCGCACTTCGATCCCCCAGGGCTCGCTGGCGTTCCAGCCCGCGCTGGCCAGATAGTTGGCCGTGGATGCGGCCACGTCGGCCATGGAGCCCCAGATGTCGCGGCGGCCGTCTCCGTCGGCATCCACGGCATATTGCAGGAATACCGAGGGCAGGAACTGGGTGTTGCCCATGGCGCCCGCCCAGGAGCTGATCATGTGAGCGGCGTCGATATCGCCGTTGTCGATGATGCGCAGCGCGGCAATCAGCTCTTTTTGTGCCCACTCGGCACGGCGGCCGTCGAAGGCCAGAGTGGCCAGCGCATCCACGGCCGAGAAGCTGCCGAAGTTGCTGCCGTAATTGCTTTCCATGCCCCAGATGGCGGCAATCACCGGTGCTGGCACGCCATAGCGCTGGCTGGCCGCCTGCAGGCTGGCGCCGTGTTCCTGCATCTTGAGCTTGCCGGTCTTGATGCGCTGTGCGGAGACGGCGCTATCCAGGTATTGCCAGGGCGTGCGTGTGAACTCGGGCTGGGAGCGGTCGAGCCTGACGATGCTGGGCTGCAGCTTGGCGCCGGCCAGGGCACTGCCAAGCGTGCGTTCCGAAATGCCCGCGGCGCGTGCTCGCGGGGCGAATTCCTGCTTCCAGTGCGCGAAGTTGCGGGCCTGTATGGGGTTTTCCGCTGCTGCCGACTCGCCCGAGGCTTGCTCTGCCTTGGCGGCGATCACCGGCTCGGGCGCGGCCGCAGCAGGAGGTTCGGGCCGGGTGGCGCAGCCTGCGAGCAGGGCTGCCGCAATGGCGGCGATCAGCAGCTGCTGGCGGGCATTCGGGAGCGAAGGTGCGGTTTGGAGCATGAATGCCATTGTCGCCTGCTGTCGTGGCCGGCAGGCCCTTGCAGGGCGCGATGGCGCGCGCAGAATGCAACAAAATCTTTCACCCATGAAAAAGGCCGCCCGAGGCGGCCTTGTGGAGCATGTAAGAGATCAGGCCATGACGCGGCTGGCGCGGATCACCGAATGCAGGCGGCGCAGATTGCGCAGCGCATTCTCCAGCTGCACGCTGTTCTGCACGGAGATGACAAAGCGCAGATCGGTGGTGCCGATCGCTGCTTCGTCGGTCATCTCGACGCGCACGATATCGGCTTCGGCATTCGAGAGCTCGGCCGCCACGCGGGCCAGCACGCCCTTGTTGTTCTGCACCGTGACCACGATGCCGGCCTCGAACAGGCGCGTGATGTCGTCCGACCAGTCCACGGTGATGAAGCGGTCGGCATCCTTTTCGCGCAGCTTGATGGCATTGTTGCAATGGGCGTGGTGCACGACCAGGCCCTGGCCGCCGAGGTAGCCCAGAATCGGATCGCCCGGCACGGGGCGGCAGCAGTGCGAGTAGTAGACCGAGCTGCTCTCGTCGCCGTTGAGCGTGACCGCGCCCTGGAAGGGGCGGTTGTGCGTGTTGAAGCGCTCCTGTGTGATGAGCAGCGCATCGGGGCGCACGCCTTGCTTGGTCATGAAGCTGGTCATGCGCGCGGCCACCAGGGAGGCGATGCGGCGGCCCATGCCGATATCGACCATGAGGTCTGCCGGCGTGCGGTTGCCCGTGATGCGCAGGATTTCGTCCCAGACGCCCCTGTTGGCATCGTCCTGCGACGGCACGCTGTCAATGCCTTCGGCGCGCAGGGCCTGGGCCAGCAGCGACTCTCCGAGCTGGCCGGCTTCGGTCTGGGCCGCATTCTTGAGGTAGGAGCGAATCTTGGAGCGCGCGCGCCCGGTTTTCACAAAGCTCAGCCAGGCCGGGTTGGGCGTGGAGGTTTCGGAGGTGATGATCTGCACCACATCGCCGCTCTTGAGCTCGGTGCGCAGCGGCACTTCCTCGTCATTGATCTTGGCCGCCGTGGTGCGATGCCCGATCTTGCTGTGGATGGCGTAGGCAAAGTCCACCACCGTGGCGCCGCGCGGCATGGCCATGATCTCGCTCTTGGGCGTGAACACGTACACGGCATCGGGAAAGAGATCCACCTTGACGTGATCCCAGAACTCCGCCGCGTCGCGGGTCTCGTTCTGGATATCGAGCAGGGACTGCAGCCACTGGGTGGACAGATGCTCGGAGTCATGGCCCTGCTGGGCCTTGTACAGCCAGTGGGCCGCGACGCCGGCCTCGGCCACGATGTTCATCTCTTCCGTGCGAATCTGGAATTCGATGCTGACGCTGGAGGGGCCGACCAGCGTGGTGTGCAGCGACTGGTAGCCATTGCTCTTGGCAATGGCGATGTAGTCCTTGAAGCGCCCCGGCATGGGCTTGTACTTCTGGTGCAGCACACCGAGGGCGGTGTAGCAGTCCAGCGTCTTGGGGACGATGATGCGAAAGCCGTAGATGTCGGTGACCTTGGCAAAGCTCAGCTGGTTCTTCTGCATGCGCTGGTACAGCGAATACAGCGTGCTCTCGCGGCCTAGCAGCCGCACCGCCAGGCTGTGCGTGGCAAAGGCGGTGCTGACTTCGTCCTGCACGCGCTGCACCAGATCGCGGCGGCGCGTGCGCGAGCGGCCTATGGCTTTTTCCAGCGTGGCATAGCGCCAGGGATGCAGATGCTTGAACGACAGGTCCTGCAGCTCGCGATAGGTCTGGTTCAGACCCAGGCGGTGCGCGATGGGCGCATAGATCTCCAGCGTTTCGGACGAGATGCGGCCCCACTTGCTGCGCGGCATGTCGCTCATGGTGCGCATGTTGTGGGTGCGGTCGGCCAGCTTGATCAGGATGACGCGCACATCGCGCGCCATGGCCAGCAGCATCTTGCGAAAGGATTCGGCCTGGTTTTCCTCGCGGGTATTGAACTGCAGCTTGTCCAGCTTGGTCAGCCCGTCCACCAGCTCGGCCACATCCTCGCCGAAGCGCTCCTTCAGATCCAGCTTGGTGATGCCGCAATCCTCCATGGAGTCATGCAGCAGGGCCGCCATCAGGGCAGGGGCGTCGAGCTTCCAGTTGGCGCAGATTCCCGTGACCGCGATGGGGTGGGTGATATAGGGGTCTCCACTGCTGCGCCACTGATCGGTATGTGCTTGGTCTGCGTAGACATAGGCCTGGCGCACGCGCTCGGCGCTGTCGGCATCCAGATAGCCCAGATGCTCCATCAACCCGTCAAAAGCAGCAGCCGACACCCGTGCAGCCTGTTCAGCGGGCATGCGCTGAGGCTTGGCCGGTGCCGTAGAAGAAGGTGCAATCGTCGAGTTCTGGGCCGCTGTCATATTCCTTAAATGTAGCCTGCAAGTACCGAGTGCAAGGTGATAGGTACAAAAAAGCACCGACGAGCGGTGCTTAATTGTCTGTTTTGGTGCTGCGATGCAACAGCTTAACCCGGCACCTTCTTCAGCATTTCCAGGCCTACCTTGCCGTCTGCGATTTCACGCAGGGCGGTAACGCTGGCCTTGTTCTTGGTTTCAATCTTGGGGGTGTGGCCTTGATTGAGCATGCGGGCGCGGTAAGTCGCGGCCAAAACGAGCTGGAAGCGGTTGGGGATCTGCTCCAGGCTATCTTCAACAGTAATGCGTGCCATCAGGAACTCCGGGAACGGTCAGTTGGATTCAGGGATATTGAGCGACTCGAAGGTGTCGGCGCGAAGGCGCCGCTGGGCCGCATATTTGAGGCGTTGCGCGTGAATGATCGCCTTGAGATCAAAGAGCGCACTCTCAAACAGTTCGTTGATTATAACGAAGTCGAATTTTGCGACCTGCGCCATTTCCTCTTCGGCGTTCTTCAGGCGCATCTCAATGACTTCGGGTGCATCCTCGCCGCGATTTTCCAGGCGCGCGCGCAGCTCGTCCCAGCTGGGCGGCAGGATGAAGATCAGCACGGCATTGGGAAAGGCCTGCTTGACCTGCAGGGCACCCTGGTAGTCGATCTCGAGCAGCACATCGGTGCCGCTCTGGATGCGCTCTTCCAGAGACCTCTTGGCCGTGCCGTAGCGGCGGCTGTGCACATTGGCCCATTCGACAAAGCCGTTGTTGGCGACCATGGCGTCGAATTCGGCGTCCGAGATGAAGTAGTACTCACGGCCATGCTTTTCCTGGCCGCGCGGCGCGCGCGTGGTGTGAGAGACGGAGGGGTAGACGCGTGCGTCGAATTCACGCAGGGCGCGTACCAGGGAGGATTTGCCGGCACCGCTGGGTGCCGACACGACAAATAGATTTCCGGGATGGTCCATGACTTTGGGCATGACTTTGGGCACGAATCGAGCGTACGGTGTGGGTACGCCCAGGGCTTGCTTACTCGATGTTCTGCACTTGTTCGCGCATTTGCTCGATCAGCACCTTCATGTCGACGCTGATGCGGGTCAGCTCCAGCGTGGCTGATTTGGAGCCAAGCGTGTTGGCTTCGCGGTGCAGTTCCTGGATCAGGAAGTCCAGACGCTTGCCGATGTCGCCGCCCTTTTTGAGCAGACGCTCGATTTCGTCGAGGTGAGAGCCCAGACGCGTGACTTCTTCGGCCACATCGATGCGGATGGCAAAGGCCGTGGCTTCGGCCAGGGCGCGATCCCGGGCGGCCTCGGGGGCCACCGAGCCTTCGCCCAGGGCCATGGCTTCCTTCCAGCGCTCCAGAAACTTCTGGCGCTGCTGCTCCACCAGCTGCGGCACCAGAGGCACGGCGGTCTTGGCCAGCGCGCGCAGCTGCTTGATGCGGTCGAGCAGCATGTCGGCCAGGCGTTCGCCCTCGCGGGCACGAGCTGCGAGCAGGTCGGTGATGGCCTGTTCGGCCAGGGCCGGAGCGATTTCGCTCCAGTCCGTGGTGGCTGCACCGGTGCCGCTGCACAGACGCAGCGCGTCGGCCACGGACAGGTCGCGTGCCTTGGGCAGCCAGGCCTGGACGGCGTCCTGCAGGCTCAGCAGGCGTTGCAGCTGAGAGGCAGCAGGAAGGGGGAGGGATTGGTTGCTGGAGACGTCGATGGCGGCACGCACTTCGACCTTGCCGCGCTTCAGGCGAGCGGTGAGCAAGGAGCGCAGGGCCGGCTCAAGGGCGCGCAGTTCGTCGGGAAGGCGGAAGGACAAATCCAGAAAGCGGCTATTGACCGCGCGGATCTCAAGGCCCAGACGGCTGTTGGACTGGGACTCTTGACCACCCTCAGCGGATGCGCTGTGCTGGGCACTGGCGTATCCGGTCATGCTGTAAACTGGCATTGGACTTTTGATGGATGCTTGCAATTTCCCGATTATCCGGGTTTCGAATCATCCTTGAGGTTTACCGGTAAAAAATGTCTACTAAAAACAAGCCAGCGCCCCTACCGCCGGGCAGCACCATAGGCGGATACCGGGTGGTACGCAGGATTTCCTCGGGGGGGTTCGGGATTGTCTACCTGGCTCTGGATGGCGATGGCCAGCAGGTAGCGATCAAGGAGTATCTGCCTGCTTCGCTTGCCACTCGGGCGCCCGCCGAACTGCAGCCCGTCGTGGCGCCAGAGAAGTTGTCCCTGTATCGCCTCGGGCTCAAGAGCTTTTTCGAGGAAGGGCGCTCGCTGGCGCAGATCTCGCACGCCTCCGTGGTGAGCGTGCTGAATTTCTTTCGCGAAAACGAAACCGTCTACATGGTGATGAACTACCTGGAAGGGGCGACCCTGCAGGAGTTCATCGTCACGGCGCGCGAGCTCAAGGCCGAGAAGGTCTTCAGAGAGTCGACCATCCGCTCCCTGTTTGACGAGGTGCTGCGCGGCCTGCGCATCGTGCATCAGCACAAGATGCTGCACCTGGACATCAAGCCCGCCAATATCTTCATCACCAATGACGACAAGGCCGTGCTGATCGATTTCGGCGCGGCGCGCGAAGTGCTGTCGAAAGAGGGAAACTTCATTCGTCCCATGTACACCCCTGGCTTTGCCGCCCCGGAGATGTATCGGCGCGACTCCCAGCTGGGTCCCTGGACCGATATCTACGCCATTGGCGCCTGCATCTATGCCTGCATGCAGGGCATACCGCCCAACGAAGCACCGCAGCGTCAGGACAAGGACCGCCTGGCCCTGGCCCTGAACAAGCTGCGCGGCGTGTATTCGGACAATCTGATCGAGGTGGTGGAATGGTGCATGGCCATGGACCCGCTCTCGCGCCCGCAGTCGGTGTTTGCCCTGCAAAAAGAGCTGAGCCGCGAGGGCGAGCGTCGCTATACCAAGCTCAGCGTGCAGGAGCGCATGCGCATGCAGTTCGACAATATGGTGCATGACGCCAGGAAGAATCTTCAGAAACTCGGCGGCTCCGAACGTGGAGCGGTGACCGACAGCAATCGCAAACCATGAAATTTTCCGTCTTCCAGCTCAGCCGCCGCGGAGGCCGTGCCCTCAACGAAGACCGCATGGGCTACTGCTACACGCGAGAGGCGGCGCTGTTCGTGCTGGCGGACGGGATGGGCGGGCATCCGGACGGCGAGGTGGCCGCGCAGATTGCACTGCAGGTGGTTTCCACGTTGTTTCAGCAGAAGGCCAGGCCACTGGTGGAAGATCCGGCCGCGTTCCTGGAAGAGGCGCTGCTGCTGGCCCATCGCCAGATCCTGCGCTATGCCAGCACCAAGGGCATGATGGACACGCCGCGCACCACGCTGGTGGCGGCGGTGCTGCAGGAAGGCAAGGTGACCTGGATTCATTGCGGCGACTCGCGCCTGTACTGGGTGCGCGAGGGGCAGCTCGTGGAGCGCACGCGCGACCACTCGTACACCGAGATGCGCAAGGTCTCGGCGGTGCTCGCCCAGGCCAACCGCAATGTGCTGTTCACCTGCCTGGGCTCGCCCTCCAAGCCCATCTTCGATGTGAGCGAGACCAGGCGGCTGGAGGAGGGCGATCAGCTGATGCTGTGCTCGGACGGTCTCTGGGGTGCGGTGCCGACGCCGGAAATACTCCAGATCATGAACGGCAAGGCCGTGGCCCACTTTGTGCCCATGCTGGTCGACACCGCACTCAAGCGCGCCGGGGACAGCAGCGACAATGTCACCGTGCTGGCACTGGTATGGGAAACACCGAATAATTTCGAACCGTCCTCCATCTCCACCCAGGAGATCGAGGATCAGGGCTTTGAGTCCACGATACAGGTGGGGCCGCTCGAAGACTGCGAGGATGAGCTCGACGACGCGGCCATCGAGCGATCGATCGCCGAAATCAACGAGGCCATACGCCGCTCGGCACAGCGCCAGAAAGCCAAGACCTGAATCGGGTTGCAGGCTGCAGCAGGCCTGGGCTTGAAACTACTGAATCAATAGCTGATTGCGCAATCGCCACAAGCGTTTGCATGGATTTTTATGATGAAAATTGTGCTGGCATCCAACAACCGCGGCAAGCTCGTCGAGTTGCAGGCCATGTTTGCCCCGCTGGGCGTGGAGCTGATTCGCCAGGGCGATCTGTTCGAAGGCGAAGCTCCCGAGCCCTATGGCACGTTTGTCGAGAATGCGCTGTCCAAGGCGCGCTTTGCGGCCGAGAAGACCGGCTTGCCTGCCATTGCCGATGACGCCGGCATGTGCGTGGATCATTTCGGCGGTCTGCCTGGCGTAGATACGGCCTACTATTGCACCCAGTTCGGCTACGAGAAAAGCGACGACAACAATGTGCGCGCGCTGCTCGAGCAGATGCAAGGCGTGGCCAATCGCCGTGCCGCCATGGTCAGCACCCTGGTGGGCGTGCGCTCGCCCAAGGACCCCGAGCCGCTGATTGCCGTGGGGCGTGTGCAGGCCCTGCTCACGACCGAGCGCCGTGGCAGCAATGGCTTCGGCTTTGACCCGGTACTGCTGATCCCCGAGCTGGGCCAGACCTTTGCCGAGATGACGCCCGAACTCAAGCATGCCCACAGCCATCGTGGTCGTTCTTCGCGCACCATGATCGAGATGGTGAAAGAGCGCTGGCTGTAACCCCCTGAGGCGCTCTGCCTAGACGGCCCCGCGCCTTCCCCCTAGCCGGGCGCCCCTTTCTCTACGCGCTGTGCGCTATGGAAGGGGGACGATGCCCTCTCTGGGGGCGGCCCTTGCCAGGCATCTCTGAGCTGGGGCTGTGCTAGTTTTAGCGGCGTCGGTTTTGTTTGCGCTAGAAAAGCATATTTCCCATGATCCCCATTCAGCCTCAAACAGAGACTGCCGAAGCGGCGGTGCAGCGCGATATTCAGCATTACATGCGGCCTGGCACGCTGCAGCTGGGCAGCCTGCCGCCGCTGTCGTTGTATGTGCATCTGCCCTGGTGTCTCAAGAAATGCCCGTATTGCGACTTCAACTCGCATGCCTGGGCCAAGGGGGATGCACTGCCCGAGGACCGCTATATCGATGCCCTGATGGCCGATCTGGAGAGCGCACTGCCGCTGATCTGGGGGCGCACGGTGCACAGCGTCTTCATGGGAGGGGGCACGCCCAGCCTGTTCTCGCCCGAGTCCATAGACAAGCTGATTGCCGGTCTGCGTGCGCGTCTGCGCATGGAGCCCGATTGCGAGATCACGATGGAGGCCAACCCCGGCACCTTCGAGAAGGACCGCTTCAAGGCTTTCCGGGCGGCCGGTGTGAACCGTCTGTCCATAGGGGTGCAGAGCTTTGACGACCGCTATCTGCAGGCCGTGGGCCGCGTGCACGACGCCGCGCAGGCCCAGGCGGCGGTGCGCGAGGCAGCCGACAATTTCGAGACCTTCAATATCGACCTGATGTATGCGCTGCCCGGCCAGAGTCTTGCCGATCTGCAGCGCGATGTGGACACCGCGCTGGCGTTTGCGCCGCCGCATCTGTCGATCTATCACCTGACTATCGAGCCCAACACCTATTTCGCCAAATACCCGCCCCTGGTGCCCGAGGACGATACGGCCTATGAGATGCTGGACCTGATCACGGCCAGCACCCAGGGAGCCGGCATGCAGCGCTACGAAGTCTCGGCCTATGCCAAGGAAGGCCACCAGTGCTTTCACAATAGCAACTACTGGCAGTTCGGCGACTATCTGGGCATTGGCGCGGGTGCACACAGCAAGCTGAGCTTTGCCCATCGCATCGTGCGCCAGGTGCGTTTCCGTGATCCGGCCCGCTATATGGACATGGCGCTGGCCGGCACGCCGCTGGCACAGGACAACGAGGTCAAGCGCGCAGAGCTGCCGTTCGAATACATGCTCAACGCGTTGCGCCTGCGCGGCGGTTTCGCGCTGCAGGAGTTCATGGAGCGCACGGGCCTGCCCATGTCAGCCATCGCCAAGGGACTGGATCAGGCGCAGGCCAAGGGCCTGATCACGCGCGACCTGGGCCGTGTGGTGCCGACCGAGCGCGGCTTCGACTTCCTCAGCGACCTGCAGGAAATGTTCCTGTAGGTCCGGCAAAGAGATTCAGCCGCAGCGCAGCGCCGTGATCTTGCCCGCGTCATTGGTGATGACGTTCAGGCGCTCCTGGTTGTATTCCATGGTGGCGGGCTGACCTTCGCGCAGCACGCGCAGCAGGTAAGAGCCGGACTTCTGGCGGATGGTCTCCAGCGTCGACGCCACGGTGTTGTGGCCCAGATAGATCTGTACCGGTTCGGCATGGCATACCTGCAGCTGGCGTGCAGGCGGCGCGCGCGTGCCGTCGGTGGCTGCGCCATGGCTGGCGCAGCCGGCCATCAGCAAGGCCGCAGTGGCACCGGTCAGGCCCAGCAAGGCGCGGGTGGAAATTGGCAAAGGAGTGGTTCTATGCTTCATGCCCCACACCATAGCGCCCCCAGATACCCGCGCCTGCCAGACCAGACCTCGATATGCAAGCGGGTGCAACAAGATGGTCGTCAGAACTGATAGCTTTAAGCGCAATGCCATCAAGGGATTGACGGTGTTTTTGCATCAATTTCTGGCGTGCTTGCGTCTGCCCTATGGCTTGTGGGTTCCGTCCGCACTCTGAAAGATGCCGGCTTCGATATTCGCTGCCTGCAGCTTGCGCGCGGCCTTTTCGGCGCGCTTGCGGCTTTCGAAGGGGCCGCTGCGTACCCGGATGACTTCGCCTTTGTTGCTGGCCATCTTCTGCGTCAGTGCGGGCAGCTTGGACTGGTTCAGCTGGGCCACGATCTTCTCGGCATTGCGGGCCTCCGAGTAGACGCCCAGATTCAGATAGAACTTGCCTGCAACCAGATCCGTGCCGGCTTGCGGCACTTCTTTTGACGCGGCTTTTACGGGCTGCTCTTTGGGCTCTGCCGCGGGCTTGTCAGCCGGTGTTGCCGGCGGTTTTTCGCTGGGCTCGGCTTGGGCCGCTGTCTTGTCTGGCACCAGGGCAGGGGCTTGGGGCGCCGCTTTGACGGCGCTGGCGCCCGTCTCGGCTGCTGCGGTGGACGCCGGCTCTGGCGGGCGGGTCTCGGGTTGGGTGGCAGCGGCGCCAGCAGTTGCCGGGACCGGGCTTGCCATGGTGCGAGGGGCGGCGGCGCTGGTGGCGCTGTCGGCTGCGGGCCTGGTGATGGGTGCAGGGTCCGCGCTTGGCAGCGGCGCCGGGTTTTTGGCCGGCAGCAGTGCCAGGCCTGCACCTGCGGCTGCGGCCACAGGCAGGGCCAGAACCAGCATGGCGGCAGTCCTGTTGCGCGGCGCTGCAGCCTGCTCCTGCAGGTTGGCATGGGCTGCGGCCATATTGGGTGCGTCCGTGATCGCCTGCAGCGTCTGGGCCCTGATCTTGCGCCAGTACCAGCCATTGCCCAGCAGGCCGGGCACGGCCACGGCGACCAGCCACAGGGCAATGCCCAGTCCCAGAGCCATGGCCTCGGGCAGGGCAGGACGCAGGCCGAACCACCAGATCAGCGCGGCTGCCGTGACGGCTGCGAAGTATTTGGCAGCCTCGCGCCACAGGCCGTGCAGGCTGCACCATGCCAGGGTCAGCAAGGCGGCCGCCATATTCCAGCTGGGCAGGCTGCGGTCCAGGGCGTCAAAGCGCTTGAACTGGGCCAGGTAGAAGTCGCGCGAGCGCGGGTTCAGGCGGCTGGCATAGAGCTGAGGCAGCAGACCGCTGTCCTCCTCTTCGGGCGCAGCGGTCTGCCCGGCCTCGTGCTGCAGGCTGTGCTGCATGGAATAGGCCGCTGCTGCAAAGGCTCCGGCGATGGAGGCAGGCAGGGGGCTGGCGTCCGAGCGCAGAGGCTGGTCCAGCACAGGTTCCTGGCGCGGGTTCCGGCCAGTGGGGGCGAGCGCAGGGGTGGGGGTGTCCGAAGCGGAAGGCATGGCTGCAATTGTGTCATGGCGTTACGAACAGGCCGAGGGCAGATTCCCAACAAAAAACCGGCGCCAGGCCGGTTCTTTGCGGGATGGTCAAGGCGCTCAGGCCTGGTGCGCGGGCAGCACGGTGGCGCGGCATTCGCCAAAGCCGATGCGCGCGGCACCGGGCTTTTCGCACCAGCCGGTAAAGACCACGGCGTCGCCGTCGAGCAGGAAGGTGCGGGTTTCGCCGTTGCTCAGGCTCAGGGGCTTTTTGCCGCCTTCGGTGATTTCCAGCAGGGCGCCGGCTTGGTCCATGGTGGGGCCGGACAGCGTGCCCGTGCCCAGCAGGTCGCCGGGCTGCAGATCGCAGCCGTTGACGGTGTGGTGGGCAATCAGCTGGGCCATGGTCCAGTAGGCGTGGCGATAGCTGGTCCGGGTGATCTGCTCGGCGGCCTTGCCGTCGGCGCGCATCTTCTCGGTCTGGATGGCGACCGTGAGCTGCACATCGAGCGCTCCGCGCTGCGAGTTGGCTTCGGAGCTGAGGTAGGGCAGGGGCTGCGGGTCGTCGGACGGGCGCACGAATGCCGTGCGATAGGGCTCCAGTGCTTCCAGCGTCACGATCCAGGGCGAGATGCTGGTGGCGAAGTTCTTGGACAGGAATGGGCCCAGCGGCTGGTATTCCCAGGCCTGCACGTCGCGGGCCGACCAGTCGTTGAGCAGGCACAGGCCGAAGATATGCCGGTCGGCATCCTCGATGTCGACAGCCTCGCCCCAGGCATTGGCCGTGCCTGCGTAAATGCCCATCTCCAGCTCATAGTCGAGACGGTTGCAGGGCTTGAGCACGGGGTCGACATCGGGGGCCTTGAGCTGGCCGTTGGGGCGCTTGAAGTCCACGCCCGAGATGCGGATGCTGGAGGCGCGACCGTGGTAGCCGATGGGCACCCACTTGTAGTTTTCCATCAGCGGGTTGGTGGGGCGAAACAGCTTGCCCACATTGGTGGCGTGATGCACGGAGGTGTAGAAGTCCGTGTAGTCGCCGACCTGGGCGGGTACGCTGTACTCCACATCGGCCTGGGGCACGAGGCAGGCCTTGAGTGCGGCTTCCCGGGCAGCACCGGCGCGCAGGGCGCGCGACAGGGCCAGGCGCAGGGCCGACCATGCCGCAGGGCCCATGGCCATCAAGCTGTTGAGCTGGCCCTGCGCCGCTGCTGCGACCTGGGCCTGAACATCGGCGTCCAGTGCCTTGGCATCGCGAACGGCCGCCATATCCAGCACCTGATCGCCAATCGCCACGCCGCCGCGGAAGGCTTCGCTGCTGCGCTTGCGGCGAAAGACGGCAAACGGCAGGTTCTGGATGGGAAAGTCGCTGCTGCCGGTGTTGGCGCTTGCGACCCAGCTTTGCAGGCCGGCGTCGTGGGTTTCGTTCAATGCCATGTTCATCTCCTTGGAACGATTTGAATAAAACACGACTTACGCAAAACCGGTTCAGGCAAGGCGACTGCCTCAGGAGGCTGGCCGATGATGCATTCCTGCTTGCGTAAGTCCTACTAAACAGGCTGTAGCGCTTATCTGCCCAGCGCCATCAGCCGTGAATGGGTGACCGATAGATGGAGTCTTGCCGATGCCGCACTCAAGCGGCGGTGAAGCCCCCGTCCATATTCCACTGTGCGCCACGTACCTGGGCGGCGTTGTCGCTGGCGAGAAAGCCGACCAGGGCCGCCACCTGCTCCACCGTCACAAAGGCCCGCGAAGGCTGCTTGGCGCCCAGCAGCCTGGCACGGGCTGCCGCCTCGTCCAGCTGCTCGCGCTGCGCCAGGGCATCGACCTGGGCCTGGACCAGCGGCGTCAGCACCCAGCCGGGGCAGATGGCATTGCAGGTCACGGGCGTGGTGGCCAGCTCCAGTGCCACGGATTTGGTCAGGCCCAGCAGGCCGTGCTTGCTGGCCACGTAGGCGGGCTTGTGGGCCACGCCGACCAGGCCGCTGACGGAGGCCATATTGATGATGCGCCCCCAGCCGCGCTCCAGCATGGCCGGCGTGCAGGCCTGTATGGTGTGAAACGGTGCGCTCAGGTTGACGGCCAGCATGGTGTTCCATCGGTCTGGCGGAAAGCTGAGCACGGATTCCACATGCTGCATGCCGGCGTTGTTGACCAGAATGTCCACCGCACCCAGCTCGGCGGCGATGCGCCGGGCCAGGGGCGCAATGGCCTGGCCGTCGCTCAGATCCAGCGGGTAATAGCGGGCGGCCACGCCCAGTGCGTGCAGCTCGGCCAGCTGGGCATCGGTGCTGGCAGACGCCTGGGCGCTGCCATGCAGGGCAATGGCGGCGCCTTCGCTGGCCAGCTGCCTGGCAACGGCCCAGCCTATGCCGCTGGTGGAGCCGGTGATCCAGGCCACACGACCGGCATGGGGTTTGGACAGGGGCGGGTTCAGCGGCAGGACGGCGGTCATTTGAGCAAGTCCATTTCCATGTGCACGTATTCGCTGATGAAGCGCACCTTGGCCCAGTAGACGACCAGGCCCTGGGGGTTGCGGGCCCAGCGCAGCGCCTGCATCAGCGGCGTGCCCAGCGGCACGCCCAGGTGCTCGGCAATCAGCTCGTCGGCCGGGGCCACGCTCAGGTACTGGCGCGCTGCAGCGATCTGCGCGGGGTCATTGCCCAGCGCCTGCGCCAGCGTGGCGCGCTCCAGCTGCTCCTGCAGCCTGGGATAGAGGTTCTGCTCCAGGTACAGCTCGGACAGGCAAAAGCGTGCCTCGCCATGTCTGTGCACGCGCAGAAAATAGGTATAGGCCGGGGCCAGTTCGCCAGGGCAGGGAAAGCCGGCCGGAATCGGCGGCACGCAGTCATTGGCCTGCTGCAGCGTGGTCTGCTGAATCTGCTCGCCAAATGCCACGAGCTCCCGCCAGCTGGTGGGCAGCAGAAAGGACGGCGGCTTGCAGGGCTGGCTCACCACCCTGGTGCCGCCGCGCTTGCGGGTCTCCAGCAGGCCTTCGTCGACCAGCGCATGCACGGCCATGCGCACCGTGGTGCGCGAGACGCTGTGCAGCGCCTCCAGCTCTTCGACCGTGGGAATGCTGTGTCCGAGCGCCCATTCGCCGGTCGCGATCTTGTTGCGGAACAGCCGGGCCAGCTGCAGGTGCAGCTTGTCGCGGGATTGGGAGGCGGTGGACACAGCAGTCATGAGCACGGATTGGACGGGGTCAGTGTAGCAAATAAAGTATCTAAATAAATACTTTATTAAGAGGGGCACGCAGGCGCCCGGAATGGATCAATGAGAAAGAGACCTGCAGTGCACTTGGCCGTGCGCAGCGCAAGAGTTCACAAATGTCACCATTCTGTAGGTGCAAATGACTTTTAAACTCCAAGCTTTTGATAGCGGACAGTGCAAGCAGCCATTGGTTGCAATGCGCTTTGATAGGGGGAGATCCCCCGCCAGGGAGTTGGTAGTTTCATGCACAAGCAGTACGAGTGGCAGTTTTTCCGCGCCGGCGAGGTGGACCAGGTGGTCATTCGCACGGGCCAGGACATTGCCCATATTGGTGAGCTGGATCAGAAGCTGTGGGTGGCCCTGGCCTGTCCCACACGCGGCATCGAGTTCGACGGCGCGACGCTGGATCTGATCGACGAGAGCAAGGACGGCCGGATCCGTCCCCCCGAGCTGGTGGCTGCCTGTGAATGGGCCGTGGCCAGAGTGCGTGACCCGCAGGTGCTGGCCGATGGCGGCGATGTGCTGCAGCTGGGCAGCATCAACGATGCGACGCCGGAAGGTGCGCTGCTGCTGGCCGAAGCCAGGCGCGTGCTGGAACTCGCGGGCCTGCCCGATGCCGCAGCCATCACGCTGACCCAGGTGCAGGAGCGCATGGCCTCGCTGCAGGCCCTGCGCTTCAATGGCGACGGCATCGTCGGTGCGGCCACGGCCGAAGGCGACGAGGCGCTGGCCGCTCTGATTGCGCGCATTCAGGAGCTGTACGGTGCCGTGGACGGCAGCGATGGCGTGCCCGGCATCGATCGCAGCAAGGCCGAGGCCTTCTGGGAGGACCTGCAAGCCCTGCAGACCTGGTTTGCCCAGGCGGACGAGCTGGGCTGCCATCTGCAGCCGCGTGCACTGGCACTGGCGGCGGCCGAGGCCGTGAACGCCGTGCAGGCCAAGGTCGATGACTTTTTTGCGCGCACGCGACTGGTGGAGTTCGACGCCAATGCGCGGGCACCGCTCAACCCCACGGAAGAAGGCTATGCGGCTCTGGGTGCGCAGGTACTCAGCAATGCCTCGGAGTCTCTGGCGGCGTTGCCGCTGGCCGCCGTCACCGGCGAGCGCAGCCTGCCGCTGGTGCATGGCGTCAACCCGGCCTGGGCGGCGGCCCTGCAGACCCTGCGCGAGCAGGCTGTGCAGCCCGTGTTCGGCGAGGCTCTGAGCGCATTGACCGAGGCGCAGTGGGATCAACTCAAGACCATGCTGGCCCACTGCCAGCAATGGCTGGCGGAGTGCCCGGCCACGCCGCTGGGAGCGATCGGCGAGGCCGAGGTGCAGCAACTGCTGGCCAGCGGCCTGAAGGACGCGCTGATGCAGCTGCTGGACCAGGACGATGCCGAGAAGGAGCACGCCGTGCAGGCCATGGCCCTGGAAAAGCTGATCCGGCTGCAGCGCGATCTGCTGCCTTTGCTCAATAACTTTGTCTCTTTCTCCAGCTTCTATCGCCGCGAAGGCGCGGCCTTCCAGGCCGGAACCTTGTTCCTGGACGGCCGCAGCTGCGATCTGACCGTGGAGGTGGCCGATGCCGCCGCCCACTCGGTGCTGGCCGCCATGGCGAAAACCTATCTGGCCTATTGCGAGTGCAAGCGCGAGGGGCAGAAGAAAATCATCGTCGCGGCCTTCACGGCAGGCGATGTGGATTTCCTGTTCGTGGGGCGCAACGGCGTGTTCTACGACCGTGCGGGCCAGGACTGGGATGCGACCATCGTCAAGCTCATCGACAACCCGACCAGCATCGGCCAGGCCTTCTTCTCACCCTACAAGAAGTTCCTGCGCATGATCGAGGAGCAGGTCGCCAAGCATGCAGCGGCCAAGAACGATGTGGTGAACACCAGCCTCGGCGACAACGCGACCAAGCTGGTGACGGCGCCCAAGGAGCTGACCGCAGCGTCGGCTGCCGCAGCACCGGCTGCCGCCGCCACGCGCAAGACCGATGTGGGCACGGTGGCCGCCATCGGCGTGGCGCTGGGTTCGCTGAGCGCCGTGATCGTCGGCATCTTCGGCAAGTTCATCGAGCTGGGGCCCTGGATTCCGGTGGCCATTCTGGGCCTGATCCTGGCCATCTCCGGCCCCAGCATGCTGATTGCCTGGCTCAAGCTGCGCCAGCGCAGCCTGGGACCGATTCTGGATGCCAGCGGCTGGGCCATCAATGGCCGCATGAACATCAATCTGGGTCTGGGTCGCAGCCTGTCGCAGACGGCCAGGGTGCCGGTCAATGCCAAGCGCAACTTTGCCGATCCCTATGCCGACAGCCATGGCCTGCGCAACAGCCTGTGCCTGCTGGCGCTGCTGACCGTTACCGTGCTGCTGGCCTGGCGCATGCACTGGCTGGACGCCGTGCTGCCCGCCAGCTGGCAGCATGTCCCGGCGGCGACCAGCGCGCCAGCGGTCACCGCTCCGGCAGCGGCCGCAGCAGAGTCCGCTGTCAGGTAAGCCAGAGGCGTGCGCCGTCTGCAGAGGCTGGCGGCAGGCCCATCGCTTGGCTGCACCACCCAATACCGCTTGCATGGGTGCGGTATTGGGGGCTGGAGCCGGAATCTGTCCTAGAGTGCTGTTCTGTACTCACCGAAGCATCTTGGATGTGCATGCATTCAAGGTGCTTTTTCATTGCATTTGATGACAGGAGCAAGCCATGGGACGTGCCATCCATTCCGCGCATGAACTTCTCGCCACCAATGAGCGTGAGCTCTACGATCTTTCCCAGTCCGATGCGGCCCTGGTCAGGCTGAGCCCGGCCCAGCGCCGCCTGCAACTGCAGCGCGCCCGCGCCATGCGCGACCGTGCACGTGCGCTGTACCGCCGGCAGGTCGGCCATACGCTGCACCACACGGCCACCAAGCGTGGCTTCACGGGCATGGCCAATGAGCGCACCCGCCAGAAGGCCCAGGTGCTGTCCGAGGTGGTGCGCCGGCTGGCGGGCGAGCCGGCCTGAGTTCCCCGCGATCTCTGTGGAGCTTTTTAGCTATTGAAAAGTGAGCTTATTGCGCTGTTCATTCAATGATTTCAATATCAAATGCCGTTGAAATCGTTGAATGGTTTGCGTAGTCAGCTCATTTTTTATGCGTGGGGCAGATGCACGGCTGACAGCAGCGGCATGCCGGTGCGGCGTGTGAACTCCTCATAACTGATGGGCGCACGCATCCGCGCATCTGCACTGTTGGCCTGCCAGTACACCCAGCTCTTGCCGGTGCTGGCGCCATAGACCAGCTTGAAGAGGTGGCAGGGCACATGGACCTTGCCCGTCCCGATGGTGAGCGGCTGCCCGTCGAATACCGGGCCGGTGAAGACGTAGACATCGCTCTTGGCGCGCTGGGCGTAGCGGCGCCTGTCCTGCTCGACCTTGCTCCAGACGCCGCCGTTGTGGGTCTGGTTCTGCGGAAGTCAGGATTCGATTCGACCAAGCCACAAGAAGACGGAGATCATCGAGTGGCCGGCCTGGATGCCCAGTCAACCCTCATGATTTTTCTGAGCGATGAGATCTTCCCAGTCACCTGGGCGCTGATCCTCTCCGCGCGATTGCCACTACTCATCATTGTTGGGATTGCATTGATTTGCATGGTTGTCGTTGTCGGCTTTGCTGGGCTTGGTCGCTCTCCTTGATGGATGTGTCAGGAATTTCATTCCTGCTTTTTTGCGATGGCTTGTTGCATTCGATCAACATACGAGCCCTTGGGCACGCTACCTCCGGTCTTGATTGCAACAGCGCCTTGAATACGGGAAACCGCCGTTCGGGTAACGGGGGATTCGGGTTGGCTGCCGGGTGCAGGGGCACTACGGCGAACGGATGGCTTGGTCATGGAGTCTCCAATGAAGTTGCGAACGTGGCATTTTTCAGTGCCACGCAGGCACTGTCATCGATCAGTTCAATGGAGTTCATCCAGAAATATTCACTCTGGCATGGGCGTGTACGGTACAGGGCAAGTTTTTGGAGGTACCCATGTCCGGCACAGGGTGCGGTCTATGCCAAAGCGGGACGGCAGGCACGTTATCCAAGGAATGTTTGCGTTTTAGATAAGTGATTGCTAAAGTGTTGCCATGCCCGAAAACGACATCTTCAAGGCCCTGGCCGACCCCACGCGCCGCTCCATCTTCGAGAAGCTGGCCGCTGGCAGCATGCATGCCAGCGCACTGCGCGAGGGGAAGGAGATCAGCCAGTCGGCCATGTCCCAGCATCTGGCCGTGCTGCGCAATGCGGGGCTGGTGAGCGAGCAGCGCCAGGGGCGCTTCGTGCATTACGAGGTCGATCCCGAAGGGCTGGCGCTGATTGCGGGCTGGCTGGCGAAGTACCGCGCCTACTGGCCGCAGCGTGTGGATGCCCTCAAGGGCCTGCTCAAGGACATGGACCAATGAACGATATGGACAACGACGATGCGGCCTGCGAACTGGTGCAGGAGTACGCGCTGGACGCCCCGCCCGAGAAGGTCTGGCGCGCGCTGAGCATTCCCGAGTTGCGCGCGCAGTGGCTGCCGGGCACCGAGCATGCCGAGCCGTTGAGCGAGGTGCCGCAGCAGGCGCTGAGCCTGCGGCTGCGCGAGGCCGAGCCGCCCTTTCTGGAAAGCACGGTGGACCTGAAGATCAGCCCCGCTGCCGACGGCGGCACGCTGCTGCGCATCGTCCATGTGCTGACCGATGCGCGGGCGCAGACCGCCAGGGAGGCGGCCAACGATGGCGGCTTCCTGATGTACGCGACCTGAGGCGCTGCCCTGGCAACGGGGCATGCGGCGCAGGGCTGCAGCCCTTTCTTTTTCACCACCACACACAGGAGTTCGCCCATGCGCGAATCGATGATGCTCGTCCCCATGGTTGTCGAACAGTCGGCGCGCGGAGAGCGGTCCTTCGACATCTACTCGCGCCTGCTGCGCGACCGCGTGATCTTTCTCAACGGCGAGGTGAACGACGCGGTCTCTGCCCTGGTCTGCGCGCAACTGCTGTTCCTGGAGGCGGAGAACCCGGACAAGCCCATTCACCTCTACATCAACTCGCCGGGCGGGGTCATCACCAGCGGGCTGGCCATGTACGACACCATGCAGTTCATCAAGTCACCCGTGCACACGCTGTGCATGGGCACGGCGCGGTCGATGGGCTCCTTCCTGCTCATGGCCGGCGAGCCCGGCCACCGCATGGCCCTGCCCAACGCCAGCCTGCACGTGCACCAGCCGCTGGGCGGCGTGCAGGGCCAGGCCTCCGACATCCGCATCCATGCCGAGGAAATGCTGCGCACCAAGGACCGCGTGACGCGCCTGTACGCCCAGCACTGCGGGCGCAGCTACCAGGAGGTGGAACGCGACCTGGACCGCGACCGCTTCATGACCGCCAAAGAGGCCCGCGAATGGGGCCTGATAGACAAGGTTCTGGACCGGCGCACGGCAACCCTCTGAGCCGCAGCGCCAGCAGCGCGCTTCCCTTCTCCCCACCCCCGTAACCGCCACGACGCAGGTTGCCCGCAGCGAAGCGGAGGGTCGCGGACATTCGGGTCGCCTTTTCTTGGCCTACGTTCTTTTAGCGAAGCAAAAGAAGGTAGGTCGGCCGCCGGGCCGAGACCCGGCCTCTAAAAACAACCACCCGGCAGGGGCAAAGACGGCCTCCTGGCCCACGCCAGAAGGCTAACCGTGACCCTGCATCACCCCCGCCAACAACGGCATCCCAGTCCTCCGAGTGAACTCCTCATAACTGATGGGCGCACTCATCCGCGTATCCGCACTGTTGGCCTGCCAGTACACCCAGCTCTTGCCGGTGCTGGCGTCATAGACCAGCTTGAAGAGGTGGTCGGGCACCGCCACCTTGCTCTCGCCGATGGTGGCGGCGTTCTTGTTGAAGACAGGGCCGGTGAAGACAAAGACATCACCCCGGGCGCGCAGCGCATATTTGCGCGTGGCCTGTTCCACCTGGCTCCAGGCGCCCGCGTTGTGCACCTGGTTCTGCGGCACCATGTTCGCGAGGCTGAAGCTCTGGGCCATGGCCTCGGGCGTGCTCATGTCGGCCGCCGGAGCCATATGGCCGCGCGAGAAGCCGGAGCGTTTGTAGTCGTCTAGCTCGGAGCGCTCGGCGCGCGGCAGACGGGCGTCGGCATAGAACTTGTCGCTGCGCTGCAAGCCCTGGGCCTGCTGCAGCACCTGGCGATTCAGGCGCTCGGCGACGAATACCGGGGTCTTGGTGCTGCCGTTGTGCAGCACGGCAAAACCCGAAAAACACAGCTCGCGCTCGCGGGGATGAAGCTGCAGGGCCGGAGCCTTGCCGCCGGGGAAGAACTGGGGGCAGCGGGCAAAGTGCGTGGGCAGGGCCGTGGCCGTGACATCTGCCTTGTCCACCTTGCCACCCACGCTGGGCGTGTGGGCGCCGGAGCCGGAACCGGAGCGCAGACCATCCAGATCCGGCCAGCCGTTCTTGCGAAAGGCCTGCAGGGTCTGGCCGAGCGCATCGAGTGCGGGGATATGCAGGGTTGCCAGCGCCTGGCCCAGCAGTTTCTCGGCGGAGACGCTGGGGTTGAAGCTGCAACTGGCAATCTGGAAGCTGGCCAGTGCCGCAGCGCCCGCAGACAGGGCAAAGCGCCTGATGCGGGAGAAGCTGTAGCCGGCAGTCTTGGAAGCGGTGCCGCGCTTGCGCGCAGGCGTTTTCTTTTTCTTGGCGGTCGTCATTCAGGCGGCAATGGTACGCCGCCTGAATGCTGCTTGAGGCGTGATGCGGGCCGCCGGCCGTACTTTGTGTGTCCGGCAATGAAACCGTATGTGAACTGTCGGTCGAGAGGCCGGCGATTCAGGGGCAGCCTGCATGCTCCAGGCCATGATGCTGCCGATATTGTCCCGGCGTCAGTCCCAGGTGTTTGCGAAACAGCTGCCCCATATGCGACTGGTGGTTGAAGCCGCAGTCCAGTGCGATCTGCGCCAAGGGCAGATCGGCACTTTGCATCATGGCGCGCGCAGCCTGCAGCCGGGTCTCCGTGATCCAGGCATGCGGCGTCATGCCTGTGAGCCGTGTGAACTCACGCAGAAAGCGCAAGGGACTGGTGTCCACCATGGAGGACAGATCGGCAATGCTCAGCGGCCGCTCGAACTCGGCGGCAATGCGGTCCAGCACGCGTCCATAGCCGGTGCCGGGGCGGGCGTTGGCCTTGCTGGCGCTGCCTTCCTGGCAGGCCATGAACCGCAACGCAGTCTGCTCGATGGCCAGAGCGTCCGGCTGGGGGCCGAGCAGCAGCAGGCGCAGATGCAGTGCCATCTGCAATGCCGAGCGCTGGCCATGTTGCGAGATGCGCTGTGGCGGCCTCGGCGCGTCAGCCTCATGGGCGGCATAGCGCAGCACCAGATATTCGCCGCCGGTGGCCGACTCGGAAAAGACCTCCACGCCCGGCGGCGTATAGCTCAGGGTGCCAGGCCAGGTGTCGAAGTCCTCGCGCCTGTCGGAGGCAATGGCGTGCACGCCTTGCTGTCTTTGCAGCGCAATGCCCAGCGCATGCATGCGCACCGGGTCGCGGCTGCTGTAGGGGGCGCGGCCGAGCAAATGGATCTGCACGGATGGCGTATCGGTTGCCGAAGGCTGAATCAGGTGGGTCTTCATGGCGGGCTGAAATTTCATGATAGACGATGGCGGCCGGCCGGCCCACACTGCTGCTCATGAATCAAGACCTGCAAACAAGCACCGGGCCACATCGCGTCATAGGCCTGATCGGCGGCATGAGCTGGGAGTCCAGCGCCGAGTACTACCGCCTGATCAACCAGGGTGTCCGGGAGCGTCTGGGTGCGTTGCGCTCGGCCAGGCTGCTGATGTACAGCGTGGACTTCGGCCCTGTCGAGCAGGCCCAGCATGAAGGCCGCTGGGACGACGCGGCGGCGCTGCTGGCCGATGCTGCCCGGCGCCTGCAAGCCGGAGGCGCCGACTGTGTGCTGCTTTGCACCAACACCATGCACAAGGTGGCGGATCAGGTGGCGGCAGCCGTGTCGATTCCGTTTGTGCACATAGCCGATCCGGTCGGGGCGGCTGCGCGTGCAGCCGGTGTGCAGGTGCTGGGGCTGCTGGGAACGCGCTTCACCATGGAGCAGCCGTTCATGCGCGAGAGGCTGGAGCAGCAGTTCGGCCTGAAGGTGCTGGTGCCAGGCGAGGCCGAGCGCACGCAGGTGCATCGCATCATCTATGAGGAGCTTTGCGCGGGGCAGATCAGCGATGTGTCGCGCAAGCTCTATCAGCGAGCCATCGAGTCATTGGCGGCCCGTGGCGCGCAGGCCGTGGTGCTGGGATGCACGGAGATCGGCTTGCTCATCAAGCCCCAAGACAGCCTGCTGCCGGTGCTGGACACCACGGCCTTGCACGCTGCAGCGGCCGTGGATTTTGCGCTGCAGGCCTGAGCTGACGGATATCAGTGCGCCGAGCCCGGCTGGAGAATTTCCGGAATGGCGCAATGCGTGCTGGCCTCGTTCATGGCGATGTCATGCTCGTGCTTGGCCACTTCCACCGACATGGCTTGCGGCAGCGGCACGGCGTTCTTCACGGCCAGAATCTCGGCCATCACGCTCACGGCGATCTCTGCCGGAGTCTTGCTGCCGATATAGAGGCCGATGGGGCCGCGCAGCCTGGCCAGCGAGGCTTCGGTCTCGCCGAAGTGCTCCATCATGCGCTCGCGCCTGGAGTGGTTGTTGCGGCGCGAGCCGATGGCGCCCACATAGAAGGCCGGGCTGTGCAGGGCTTCGAGCAGGGCCAGGTCGTCGAGCTTGGGGTCGTGGGTGAGGGCGACGATGCAGCTGCGCGCATCGGGCTTGAAGGCCGTGACCGCATCGTCCGGCATGTCGGTGACGGTGTTGACCTGGGGCACCGACCAGCTGCCCATGTATTCCTCGCGCGGGTCGCACACGGTGACCGTGAAGCCGTTGAACAAGGCCATGGTGGCCAGGTATTCGGCCAGGGCCCCCGCACCGATCAGCAGCATGCGGTAGCCGGGGCCCAGGTGGTTGACGAGTTGCTGGCCGTCAAACTCCAGCGCGTCGGGGTGCTCGGCCGTCTGCAGGCGGACTTCGCCGCTGCCGCAGTCGACGCTGCGTTTCACCAGTGATCCGGCTTCCAGCTCGGTCACCAGTTGCTGCAGGCTGGCCGCATCGGGGTTGAATTCCAGCAGCAGCTCCAGCGTGCCGCCGCAGGGCAGGCCGAAGCGGTGGGCCTCGTCGGCGCTCACGCCGTAACGCACCAGCTGCGGTGGGCTGTCCGGAATGCCCAGGTTCTGGTTCAGGGCCTTGGTGTGTCGGGCGATCAAGTCGTCCTCGATGCAGCCGCCGGATACCGAGCCAATGGCACGTCCGTCCTCGCGCAAGGCCATCATGGAGCCCACGGGGCGCGGGGACGAGCCCCAGGTACGCACCACGGTGGCCAGCAAGGCGTGCTGGCCGGCCGAGCGCCAGTCACGCAGTGCCTTGAGTACCAAGACGTCGATATTGTCCATTGCTTGCTTTCTCTGTTTCTCTCGCTCGCTGCAATTTTGAAGCATCAGGCGGGCACCGGGTAGCGGCGCTACCCGTAAATGATCACCCGCAAAAAGGCCTTCCGAGGCCTGAAGGACAGGGAAGGCCGGCTTGTGCAGAGCAGTGCAGCGCTTTGGCAGCGCCTGCTGTCAATGCGCCTGGGTCTGCTTGCGCAGCTGGCCTACCTTGGCAGGCAGGTCCTTCCACTCGTCCCCGCCGTACTGGACACGCATGGTGTTGAGCAGGGTGGCGATCTGTGCATCGCTGAGCGCATGGCGGAAGGCCGGCATGGTGCCCAGGTCGGCATGGGCCGGATGTTGCACGCCTTCAAGCACGGCCATGATGGCGTTGTCGGGTGATGCGGAGTGCAGGCTGGTGCTCAGGGCCAGCTGGGGTCGCACGCCGAAGCTGCTGCCCGAGGGGTCTGCCTTGTGGCAGGCCATGCAGGCGCCCTGGTACAGGCGGTAGCCTTCGGCATCGAGTGCCAGCTTGGGCTTGGCGGTCTTCTCTTCGATGAGTGCCTTGGCATCGCCAGGGGCGGCGTCGGCCTTGCGGTAGCTCATCAGATAGGTGGCAATGGCGTCGAGGTCGGCATCGCTTTGCTGCGACAGGCCGTGGGCCACGGGAGCCATGGGGCCGGCTGCCACACTGTGGCGGGCCGAGAAGCCGGTCTTCATATAGTCGACCAGATCCTGCTTGGTCCAGGGCAGGGGCGAGGCCGTCTTGTCCGTCAGAGCGGGAGCATCCCAGCCTTCGGCGCTGCCGCCGGCCAGGTGGAACTCACCCGTTTTCTCGGCGGCCAGGCCGTTGCGCGGTGTGTGGCAGGCGCTGCAGTGACCCAGGCCTTCGACCAGGTAGGCACCGCGATTCCACTCGGGAGCCTGCTTTTCATCGTCCTTGACGACGCCGGGCTTGAGGTAGAGCCAGTTCCAGGCCGCAATGCCGCGGCGCACGTTGTAGGGGAAGTTCAGCGCCGTCTTGGGCGCCTCGTTCTCCACGGCAGGCTCGCTCATCAGGAAGGCGTACAAGGCCTTCATGTCCTCATCCGTCACGCGGCTGAAGGCCGTGTAGGGGAAGGCGGGGTAGAGGTACTGGCCTTCGCGGTCCACGCCGTGGCGCATGGCGCGCTCGAAGGCTTCATAGCTCCAGCTGCCGATGCCGGTCTGCAGATCGGGCGTGATGTTGCTGGTGTAGATGGTGCCGAAGGGGCTGGGCATGGCCAGACCGCCCGCGTTGGTCTTGCCGTTGGCTGCCGTGTGGCAGACGGCGCAGTCGCCCATGGCGGCCAGCAGCCTGCCCTTGGCAATCTGCTGGGGTGTGAAGTCGGCAGCGGGAATGGCTGACTGGGGCGCAATCTCGCCCTGATGGGTGAGAGCCAGGCCGGCGGCAGCCAGCACGACCACTACAGCCGCACCGCCCGCCAGAATCTTTTGGAACGTTCGCATATCTATGTTCTTTATCGGTGGAGTCACTTGGACGAGGCGGCGCTGCTCTTGGCTGCCTTGAGCGCGGCCAGCACGCGGCTGGGCGTGAACGGCACTTCCAGCAGGCGCACGCCGGTGGCGTCAAAGATGGCGTTGGCCACGGCGGCGGCGCTGGGCACGGAAGCCGATTCGCCGGCGCCCATGGGCGCCTCGTTGGGGCGCTCGACCAGCAACGAGTCGATCTCGGGCAGCTCGTCAAAGCGCAGGATGGGGTAGCCGCCCCATTCCACGGAGGTGACGCCGCTCTTGTCGAAGGTGACGAACTCCTTGAGCACGCGGCTGGTGGACTGCACCACGTTGCCGTGCACCTGATGACGCACGCCTGCGGGGTTGACCATGGCGCCGGTGTCCTGGGCGACAAAGACCTTGTCGACCTTGACTTCGCCGGTTTCGCGGTCCACGGTCACGTCGACCACCCAGGTTGCCCAGGCCGCACCATAGCCGGGGAACTTGCTGTGGAAGTAGCGGGCGTAGGCAAAGCCGCGACCCTTGACCAGGCGCTGATCGTCAGCTGCCGCATTGCGGCGGGCCGGGCCTTCCTGCCAGTTGCACTGCTTCTTGGCTTCGGCAATCAGCGCCACGGCACGCGGGTCCTTGAGGTAGCGCAGACGGTATTCGATGGGGTCGGCCTTGGCGAGGTAGGCGCATTCGTCGATCCAGGACTCATGGGCGAACACATTGGGCAAGGCGGAGACGCCGCGCATCCACGAGGCGCGCACGATGGGCACGGCGTCCTGGGAGATCACGCGCATCTTTGGGTACTCGTACTGCGGGATGGCCGTGCGGTCGCCCATTTGCTGGGCCTCGATCTTGGCGGACACCTTGCCCGTGAGGATCAGGGCCAGCGCGGTGGCGTTGTTCGAGGGATAGCAGGTGCGCAGCTCGTAGGCGGCCACATTGTTTTGCTCATCCAGGCCGCCGCGCACGCGAATCAGCTGGCCCGTGCCCTTGGGCTCCCAGCCGGCTTCCTGCTCGCGCATCAGCTGCACGCGCACGGGCTTGCCCACGGCGGCCGACATCAGCACGGCGTCCGAGCAGACGTCGTCCGCGCAGTTGCGGCCGTAGCAGCCAGAAGCCTCGAGGCGGGTGACGTTGATGTTGTCGGCATTCACGTCCATGAGCTTGGCAATGTCCTTGCACACGTCGTGAGGGTTTTGCGAGCCGGTCCAGACCTGGATCTGGCCGTTGCCCACTTCGGCAATCGCACAGGACGGGCCGATGGAGCCATGAGCGTGATAGGGCCAGACATAGTCGCGGGTCAGCGCAGTCTTGACCTGCTCGATGGCCTGCAGCGCGCCTTCGTCTTCCTGCAGCACGCGGTCGGTCTTGGCATGGTCCACCAGGGTCTGGTGCAGGCCGCTCAGCGACATATCGGGCAGGCCGTCCCATTCCTTCCAGGTGACCTTGAGCTGGCGCATGGCAGCGATGGCCTGCTCTTCGCGCTCGGCCACCACGCCCACGAAGTCGCCCTTGACCACGACCTTGACGATGCCGGGCAGATGGGCGATGGACTTCTCGTCCACCGACACCAGGCTGGAGCCAAGGGGCGCCGTGGCATCGGCGCCGGTGTAGGGAGGACGGATCACACGGCCGTGCAGCATGCCGGGCACGCGCAGGTCGTGGATATAGGTCAGAGCGCCCAGCACCTTGTTGGGGATGTCCACGCGCTGCACCGATTTGCCGATGTACTCGAAGCCGGACTTGCGCAGCTCGATCTTGTCGTCGACCTCGATCTGCAGATCCTGGCCCTGAACCAGTTCGCCATAGCCGTAGCGCTTGCCGCCGGCGATGACAAAGCCTTTCTGGGTGGTGATGCGGTCAGCGGGAACACCGGATTTTTCGCTGGCCAGCTTGATCAGCAGCTGGCGCACCTGCGCTGCGGCATGGCGCATGGGCAGGGACGACACCTGGATGGTGTTGCTGGCAATGGTGGGGCCCAGGTCCGGGGTGCGGGCAGTGTGGCCCAGCACCATGGTCACGGCGGCAAAGTCCACATACAGCTCGTCGGCCACCAACTGGCCCAGAGCCGTGCGCACGCCCGTGCCCAGGTCCACGTGGCCGTTGTAGGCGGTGACGGAGCCGTCGGCGCCAATCGCGATGAAGCTGTCCACCAGCTTGGCTGAGGGAATGGGGAAAGCGCCCTTGGCAGCCGCTTCGGGGGCGGTCTGGGCCATCAGCAGATGGCCGCCAGCCACGGAGCCGACCATCAGCATGCCGCCGGCCTTGAGCAGCTGGCGACGGGTGAGTTGAGCGTGATTGTCTTTGGTGAAAAATTTCATGATCAGGCAGCCTTTGCGGTGGTGGATGCTCCGGCGGCGGGGAGGGCCGGGTTGTGGCCCTTGGCAATCAGCTCGCGGGCGCGGGCGGCGGCCTGCATGATTTCCACATGGGTGCCACAGCGGCACAGATGGCCGGACAGGGCGTGCCTGATTTCGTCGTCGCTGGCCTTGGGCTGCTGGTTGAACAGGGCGACCAGCGCCATGATCATTCCGTTGGTGCAGTAGCCGCACTGCGCAGCCTGTGCATCGACAAAGGCTTGCTGCACCACATGCAGGGTGTAGGTGCGTGGAGTGGCTGGCGCCTGTGTCTCGGCGGCGCTGACATCCAGGACGGCGCGGTCCTGCAGGGCCTGCGCGTTGGCGGCTTTGCTGGCGTCAGGCGACAGGCCTTCCAGCGTGGTGACTTTCTTGCCGTCGACTGCCTTCAGGGGCACGGAGCAGGAGCGCGCCACCTTGCCGTCGATCAGCACGGCGCAGGCACCGCATTCGCCCAGGCCGCAGCCGAACTTGGGGCCGTTGAGCTGCATGTCATTGCGCAGCACATACAAAAGAGGTGTATCGGCAGTGGCGCTTTGCGCGTCCACTTCCTGGCCGTTCAGAGTGAATTTCATGACGTAGGTTTCAAGAGTCAGTCTTATATATGTGTAGTCAATTATATGACTAGACAAAAATAAAAGTGCCTGGCTTGATATAAAGCAGATTCGATTGCTCTGGTGTGCGCTAGCGAGGGGCAAGCAGACCGGTGCCGAGCGGCGGCTTCAGCGTTCCGGTGTGTGGCCCCAGGGCCAGGCAGGGCGCGCGTGGTTCCGCATGCGGCCCCGAGCGCACCGAAACCGTCCGGGCCGCAGCCGTGGTGAGAGCCGGACTGCCAGGCTGTTTGGCAGGGGATGACCCTGCGCTCCTGATAGGGGGATTGAAGTGCTGGGGAAATGCGGCTTCAATGCACAGACGCCGAAAGCCGCCAGTGCATCGACGCATCGGCGCACCGGTGCCTCGATAGAGAGGGGCCCGCAGTCTGCGGGTTTGCAGACATTCATCCGTCCCTGTTCAGGAGAGCCAAGATGGTCAGCAAAAACACGATTTGTCTCTGGTACGAAGGCGAGGCCCTGGAAGCCGCCAGGTTCTACGCCCAGACTTTTCCCGATAGCGCCGTGGGCGCGGTCCACCACGCACCGGGCGACTATCCGAGCGGCAAGCAGGGCGATGTGTTGACGGTCGAATTCACGGTCATGGGCATTCCCTGCCTGGGTCTGAATGGCGGCCCTGTCTTCAAGCACAACGAGGCGTTTTCGTTTCAGGTCGCGACGGACGATCAGGAGGAAACGGACCGGCTTTGGAATGCCATCGTCGGCAACGGCGGCCAGGAAAGCCAGTGCGGGTGGTGCAAGGACCGCTGGGGGCTGTCCTGGCAGATCACGCCGCGCGTGCTGACCACAGCCATTGCCGACCCGGACCGCGCCGCCGCCAGACGGGCTTTTGAAGCCATGATGGAGATGAGGAAGATCGATATCGCCGCCATCGAGGCAGCCTGGCGCGGCTAGGCGGCCGTTTGCAATAGCAGGCAGCAGGGCGGGGCCGCATTCATCCTCGCGGCCCAGTCGAGTCGCGCCGGTCCGGTGCAAGGGCGCATCGGGGCGCCCGCGTGCTCTGGCGCACTTTGCCAAGACTCGAACGTCTTAGGGCAAACGCTTTGCGGACAGCTCTCCTACAGTGAAATTGCTTTCAATTTCGACGATTCGGTACCTGCCGGCCGGTGTTGCCCATGTCTTTTGAATGCCTGGCGGCATTGCACAGGGCGGGCAAGCCGCGCCCGTGGCTGTGCGTCGAAGCCTGCATTCACTTGGAGACATGCCATGAACTTTCTCGACGGCCATCTATTCCCTGAAAACCAGCAGCCCCTGATCATCACGGCGGCGCCCTATGCCCCAGGCTGGCTGCCTTCGGATTTTCCCGAAGACATTCCCGTCAGCATGGAGGCGCAGATCCAGAAAGCCGTGGACTGCTATAACGCGGGCGCCACGGTGCTGCATCTGCATGTGCGCGAGCTGGACGGCAAGGGCAGCAAGCGCCTGTCCAAGTTCAACGAGCTGATTTCCGGCGTGCGCAAGGCCGTGCCCGAGATGATCATCCAGGTCGGCGGCTCCATCAGCTTTGCGCCCGAGGACGAAGGTCAGGCGGCCAAGTGGCTTTCCGACGACACCCGCCACATGCTGGCCGAGCTGGACCCGGTGCCCGATCAGGTGACCGTGACGGTGAACACCTCGCAGATGAACGTGACCGACCAGGCCGAAGACGCGGACTTTGCGGGCACCTCGCGCGCCAATCCCACGCTGTTCAATGCCTACAAGGAAATGACCGTGCCCGCCCAGCCGGGCTGGGTGGAGGAGCATGTGCGCCGCCTGACCAAGGCCGGCATCCAGAGCGCCTTCCAGTGCTACAACCTGAACAGCTTCGAGTCGGTGGAGCGCCTGATGCGCCGCGGCTTCTACATGGGCCCGCTGGTCATGAACTGGGTGGCGATTGCCGGTGGCATGGACACGCCCAGCCTGTACAGCCTGGCCAACTTTGTGCGTGCCGTGCCCGATGGCGCCGTGCTGACCGTGGAAAGCAATGTGCGCAATGTGCTGCCTGTGAACATGTGGGGCATTGCCGCCGGCCTGCATGTGCGCTGCGGCACCGAGGACTGCCTGTGGAACCAGGCGCGCACCGAGAAGGCCAGCACGGTCTCGCAGATCGAGCAGCTGGTGCGCATCTCGCGCGAATTCGGTCGTCCTGTCGCCACTGCCAGGCAGGCGCGCGAGATCAGCAAGATCGGCGTGTTCTACGACAGCGTGGAGGAGAGTCTGGCCGCCAACGGCTTTGCCCCCAACCGGCCCGGCGCCAACCAGGGTTTCCTCAGGAAGACCTGCTGATCCTGCGGGTCTGGCTTGCATGCCAGGCCAGGCATGCCAGGCCTCAGTTGCGGAGCCGACTTGGCCATCGAGCCGGCTCCTCGCAGCTTTGTTCAAGCCGGACAAGATCGCACTGTGCACTGCCTCTGCCGTTTGCATGCTCAGCCTGAGATTGGTTGCCGCTGCGCAACTGGACCCGCTTGCTGGAATGGCGACGGGCTGTCGCCCGTCCTGTGGGATGCCGCGCCATGCGGGAGCCCGCATCCACGATTGAGCCTCAGAACATGTGCCGCAGACCCAGTTCGAGGCCACGGGCATTGCCGCCCGGCCGAGCGCCCATTGATTCGCCAGTGATGCTGAAGCTGGCCTGTCCCCGGTTGCGGATGAAGGCCAAGGTTCCGTAGAGCGCAGTGCGCTTGGAGAGGTTGTGTACATAGCCAATGGCCATCAGGTCGGCGTCGTTGCGGTCGATGGATGCGCCGGCCGCATTGCGCCCCGCCTGGTCGATATGGTGCCAGGTTGCTTTGACTTGATGAATGCCAAGAGGCCAGATCAAACCCAGCGTGTAGTTGGTCTGGCGTGCATCGAGATAGCGCATAGTCACCACGCCGGCAGTCAGCTTGCCGGTCCCGAGGCGATAGGCGGCAGAGCCGCCGCGAATGCGGTAGTTGCCGCCGGATATCCTGATTTCCGTGCTGCCGGCAAATGCCGCCGTTTGCCAGGGTCCGCGGCTGTAGCCGACTCGCAGGCCCTTGTAGTCATGGTCTCCCGAAACATTGCCATCGCCACCGCGGGAGAGCATGGCGCTCAGATGGAAGCCGCCCAGGCTGTCGGGTGTGAAATATTGCAGTGAACCGTTGGTGCGGCCATTGCTGCTCGTCTTGCCCTTGAAGGCACGACTGAGGACGGTGGAGGCGCTGCCGTTGTAAATCGTGGTCATGCTGGCCAGACCTGCAAAATCAAACACTTCGGCAATGCCATATCCGCGAAAGACCGGTGTGTAGTCCCGTCCCATCCGTACTTCGCCCCAATCGCCGGAAAGCGCTACGGTGCTGCGGCGATCAAAGAACTGTGGGTTGCTGGATCCCGTGTCTGCGTTGATGCTGCTCTCAAGCCACAGGCTGGCCTTGTGGCTGCCGCCCAGATCTTCTTGCGCGCGCAGGCCCCAGCGCGAGGTGTAGTTGTTTCCGCTATTCATCCTCTTGGTTGTCCCGGCGCTGTTGTTCATCATGCGAACGCCCAGGTCCACCCCGCCGAACAGGGTGAGAGCTGACTGGGCATGACTGCTTTGGGTAGCCGCGATGAAACACAGTGCAGCAGCGGCTTTCTGGCTGGGCAAAAGGAACGGGCGATGAGTCTGCATTTTTTGTCTCCGTGACATTTTCTGAATGGCTCCGGATGACTGCAGGCGATCGCATTCAACGAACGAACAGGCTTTGACCGCAGCCCCAGAGGCGTTGGTAATGTCAAAGAGATAAGCAAAAAAAGAGCAGCACGCGCTGCTCGAATTCCGGATGACGGAACTCTTTTGTTGATTCGCCGCAAGGCTTGGTTCGCGCGCTCAGTGCTGTTCCGTATTCCGGAACCTGTGGCGGGATGAGCTAGTGGATGTGGCCAGTGCATCACAGAATTGTTTTCAAGCGATTGACTGCGCGCAAGTTGGCGTCAATGCGGCATTGATTCAGATCGTGCCGAAGAGTCGCCGCCATGCTTTTCTCACTTTCTTGACGCACTTTTACCTATGAGCACTGCTTACCGATTCCCTGACTATCAAGTCGCAGGAGCTGGCGATACCACAGTATTTCTGCTGCACGGGGCCTACGGCGCCAAGGACTATTTCCGCTACGAAATCGAGACCCTGGTGCGTTCCGGCCTGCGCGTGGTGGCCTGGGATGCGCCCGGCTATGGCATCAGTCCCTTGCCGAAGGACGGGCTGAGCATCGAAGGTCTTGCTGAGACCGCAGGCTGCTTGATTGACCGCGAGGGCAGTGCCGCCAACATTGTCTTGGGCCACAGCATGGGGGGCATCACGGCGCCAGCCGTCTACGCTGCCCGACCCGAGAAGGTGCATGGCGTGGTGATCTCTGCCACGGTGGGCTCGTTCGCGCAGAAAAGCCCCGAGGATCAGAAAACATTTCTGGCCGAGCGTGTGGAGCCGCTGCGCGCGGGCAATACCTTCCGTGACACGGCCGGCGCGGTGATCGATTCCATGTTTGCGCCTGGCTCCAAGGGGCCCATGGTGGAGCTGGTGCGCGAGGTGGCGCTGGGCACCCATGCCGACACCTTCTGTGCGGCCATCACCGCGATCACGCGCTATGACGGCGAGCCCAATCTGAAGCGCCTGCATGTGCCCACACTGCTGCTGGCCGGCGAGCATGACAAGGTGGGTCGCCCGCAGGGCATGAGGAGCTTGCAGACGCAGTTCGTGCCGCACGCCGAATACGCCTGCATCCCGGATGCGGGCCACTACGCCTTTGCCGAACAGCATGACCTGTTCAACGGCCACTTGCTGCGCTTCATCCGCGAACGCGTGATGTCCGTCTCCTGACTCCAGGTTTATCTTCTCCCGCAATCGAGCGACCATGAACAAGAGAACAATGCTGCATGGCCTGTGCGCCGCAGCCCTTTCGCTGTGCACCGCGCTGCCCGCGCTGGCCGGGCCGTGGCCCGAGCGTCCCATCCGGCTCATCGTGCCGTATCCGGCGGGCGGGCTGACCGACATCGTCTCGCGCATCGTCGGCGATGAGCTCGGCAAGGCCCTGGCTACTTCCGTGGTGGTGGACAACCGTCCCGGCGCCGGCGGCCAGATCGGCCTGCAGGCCTTGTTGCAGGCTCCCAGGGACGGCTACACCGTCGCCCTGGTCGTGCCCGCCACCATGGTGACGCTGCCGCTGACCAACGCCAACTACAAGATCAGGCCGCTGGAGCAGCTTGATCTCATCACCATCGCCGTGGACACCTTCTTGACGCTGGTGGCGGACCGCAAGCTGGGCGTGAGCACCGTGCAGCAGTTCGCCGAGTATGCCCGCAAGAACCCTGGCAGGCTCAACTACGGCACGCCTGGCGCAGGCACGAGCTTTCACTTCAACAACGTCATCCTGGCGCAGAAGCTGGGCATCAATACGCAGCATGTGCCCTATGCTGGCGAGGTGCAGATGCTCAACGACATCGCGGGCGGGCAGTTGCAGTACGCGCTCGTCTCCAACGCCGGCAAGACCTTCGTCGAGAGCGGTCAGGTCACGGCGCTGGCGGTGACCTCCAGCCAGCGCGTGCGCTCCATGCCCGGTGTGCCGACGTTCAAGGAGTCGGGCATCGACTTCATCTCGGATGGATGGGTGGGCTATGCGGCGGCCAAGGGCACACCGCAGCCGGTTCGTGCCCGGCTTCATGCTGCCTTCGTGCAGGCGCTCAGGGCGCCAGCGGTGAGCAGCAAGCTTGCCGAGATGGGCTACCAGGTGGTGGCCAACCAGCCCGACCAGTTCCGCCAGATCGTTCACGAAAGCAGCAAGCGTTACAGCGAGCTGCTGACGACGGGTGCCGTCAAGCTCGACTGAGCCGCTTCTCGTCAATGCGTGCCCATACCAGGAGTCAGCCATGCAGAAAATCCTTCACACCTACCAATCCACGATCACGCCGGACAACGACCATCCTTTCCTGCGCGGCCCTTTCACCCCCGCTATGCAGGAGTGGGTGGCCGACACCGCCAGCATGCAGGTCATCGGCGAGATCCCGCGCGACCTGCACGGCATCTACGTGCGCAATACGCACAATCAGGTGCATGAGGCGCTGGGCATCTATCACCCCTTCGACGGCGACGGCATGCTGCACGCCATGCACTTCGAGGAGGGCAAGGCCACCTACCGCAACCGCTTCGTGCAGACCACGGGTTTCCTGGCCGAGCAGGCGGCGGGGCGGTCGTTGTGGCCCGGCATGCTGTCGCCGCAGATGCAGGCACGCCGGGGCTGGGGCTCCATGGGTGCGATGAAGGACAACGCAGGCACCGACGTGAAGATTCATGCCGGCAAGCTGCTGGCCTCCATGTCGCAGGGCAGTGAACCCTGGCGTCTGGACCCGGTCACGCTGGAGACGCTGGGCCCCGATGCGGACTGGGCGCGCTTCGTGTCCGACGGCGTGGCCTCGCACTACAAGGTGGACCCTGCCACTGGCGAGATGATGTTCTTCAACTACCCGGAGAAGCCTCCATACATGAACTATGGCGTGGTGGACCGACACAACCGCCTGGTGCACTACGTGCCGATCGATCTGCCCGGAGCTCGCTGGCCTCACGACCTGGGCATCACGAAGAACTACACCATCCTGCACGATCTGCCCTTCCATTTCGATCCCGCACTGCTGGCCAAGGGCGAGCGCAAGATGCGCTTCTACGGCGACCGGCCCGCGCGCTTCGGCATCCTGCCGCGCCACGGTGACTCGGCCTCGGTGCGCTGGTTCGAGGGAACGCCTTGCCACATCCTGCACCTGGCCAACTGCTACGAGGTCGGCAACGAGGTGATCATGGACGGCTGCATCATGCCCACCCCCCACAAGCCCAACGTGGGCCAGTCTCTGGCCGAGGGCCGCCAGGCGGCCTACGACAAGATCCGAGCGCATCTGGACAAGCACAACAACCCCACGCTGATGTACCGCTGGCGCTTCAACATGAAGACCGGCGAGACGCGTGAGGAGCAGATCGATGACGAGATCACCGAGTTTCCCATGGTCAGCAACGACTACGTGGGTCGTCCCTACCGCTACAGCTTCAATGTGTTGTACGAGAAGGGCGAATGGCTGTTTCGCGGCCTCAAGCGCTACGACATGCTCACCAGCCAGACGCAGACGCTGGAGTACGGCAAGGGCTGCTACGGCAGCGAGCCGCAGATGGCGCGCCGCATCGGCGCCGTGGCGGAGGACGACGGCTACGTGCTCACCTTCGTCAACAACATGCTGGACGAGCGCTCCGAATGCTGGGTGATTCCTGCTGGTGACATCTCGCGCGGCCCGCTGGCGCGCATCGTCCTGCCGCATCGCATCTCGGCGGGTACGCACTCGGCCTGGGTGGAAGGTGACCGCATCCACGGTGAGCAGCGCGACCAGCGCTATGTGCCGGCATGACGGAGCCCGCACAACTGGCCCTGGTTCCGGGGCTGAACAACACGCGGGCGGTGTTCGACGGCGTGCTGGCCGCGCTGCCCGCCGCAGTGCAGGCAACGGCGCTGGACAATCCGCCGCTTGAGACGGTGGAGGCGATTGCCGCCGCGCACCTGGGGGTACTGCCCGAACGCTTCTGGCTCGCCGGCTTCTCCTTTGGCGGTTACGTAGCACTGGCCATGCTGGAGCAGGCCCCCGAGCGGGTGCAGGGCATTGCCCTGCTGTGCACAGCGCCCTTCGCTGACAGCCCTGCCGCCGCGCAAAAGCGCATCGCTGCACTGCAGGCCGTCGCGCAGGGGCGCTACTTCGAGATGGTGGAAGCGGCCACGGCCAACACCTTGCACCCCGACAGCCTGACGAACGCCGCGCTGCTGCAGGCACGCCAGGCCATGGTGAGGGACTATGGGCCCGGGCGCTACGCCGCTCACGTGCGCGCCACGGCCGCGCGCCCCGACCGCGCCCGCCTGCTCGACGGCGGTCGGCCCACACTGGTGCTGGCGGGCTCGCACGACCAGCTTTTCACGCCGGACGCGCTGGCCACCTATGCGGCGCGCATCCCCGGTGCGCAGCAGCGCGTCGTGGGCCCCGCCGGGCACCTGGCGCCCATGGAGCAGCCGCAGGCCGTGGCCCGGGCGCTGGCCCTGTGGATGGGGGGGGCTGGCTGAGGCCTGACGATGACTCCCAGCCAGCCTGCCGGCGTGTTGCGCCGGCAGGCTTTTGGCGATTGCCTGACTGGTTGCCAGCGCTTGCTGGGTGAGCGCTGGGTCTGGTTCGAATAAAAGAGAGCGAGCGAGACGTTCTTGGCCTGGGCCGTGGACTTCAGTCCGCGTCCGCACCGAGGCGGGTCATGGCCGGACGCTTGAGCGCCAGGGTCACCGTCTTTTCCTCGGTGTAGAAGTGGCGCATGCCGTCGATGCCCTCGCGCCCCAGACCGGAGTTCTTGTAGCCACCGAAGGGAAAGCGCAGATCAAGAATCATGGGGGTGTTCACCAGCACCACGCCGGCCTCTATTTCGCACACGGCGCGCTGGGTCTGGCTCAGGTCGTTGCTCCAGAGGTAGGACACCAGGCCGAACTCCGAGTCGTTGGCGATGGCCAGAGCCTCGTCGAAGTCGTCGAAAATCTGCAAGGTGGCGAAGGGGCCGAAGATTTCCTCCTGGCAAGCACGCGTGCGGTTGTGAGGCATGAGCACGGCTGTGGGCTCCAGGTAGTACCCCTTGTTGCCTATGCCTGCGGGGCGCTTGCCGCCGCACAGCAGCGTGCCGCCTTCCTGCAGTGCGATGTCCACGAAGGAGCGCACGCGGCTGTAGTGTGCGGCGTTAGACAGGGGGCCCAGTTCGTTGCGTGTATCCAGCGGGTCGCCCACGCGGATGGCGCGGGCGCGCTGCACAAAGCGGGCGACGAAATCGTCTGCGATCGAGCGCTGCACCAGGATGCGTGAGCCGGCAAAGCACTGCTGGCCGTTGTTGGTATAGATGGAGGTCAGGGCGCCGTCCAGTGCGTCGTCCAGATTCGCCGTCTCGGTGACGATGTTGGCCGACTTGCCGCCCAGCTCCAGGTCCACGCGCTTGAGGCCAGGAGCGGCTGCTGCGGCGATGGCGCGACCCGTCTGCGTGCCGCCGGTGAAGGACACCACGCGCACGGCGGGATGGCGCACCAGCGCGTCGCCTGTTATGTGGCCGCGACCGTTGACCATGTTGACCACGCCCGGTGGCACGCCGGCCTCGGCCAGTATGTCCATGAAGCGCGCCACGGCCAGCGGTGTGGTTTCGGCGGTCTTGACCACACAGCTGTTGCCAAAGGCCAGCGCTGCCGCGATCTTGGTGGAGGCCAGGGCCAGCGGCGCGTTCCACGGCGAGATGAGCGCGGCCACGCCTGCGGGCTCGCGCAGTACGAAGCGCAGATAGTCCTGATCGCTCATGCCGGCCTTTTCCACGTTCTGCGAGAGCCAGTCTGCGAAGAAGCCGAAATTGCGCACGATGCGCGGCAGCTGCCGGTGGTTCAGGTAGTGCATTGGCAGGCCGCTGTTGAGACATTCGAGCTGGGCCAGCTCGTCCAGGTGCCTCAGGGTCAGCTCGCAGATGCGGTGGAATACGCGGCGCTTGTCTGCCGAGCCCTGCTTCGCCCAGACACCGCTTTTCCAGCTGGCCTGCGCGGCGGCCACAGCGGCACCGGTTTCGCCAGCATCGGCTTCGGATAGCTGAGCCACGACTTCCTCGGTGGCAGGGTTGACGATGGGCAGCAACTGGCTGCCGGAGGGCTGCCACTGGCCGCCGATGTAGCTGGTGATGGTTTTCACGTTGCGATCCTTCAAGCTGCCATGTGGGTGCCGCCGTTGACATGCACGGTCTGGCCGGTGATGTAGCTGGCGGCGTGACTCAGCAGATACAGCAGGGCGTGTGCGATCTCTTCGGCCCTGCCCAGGCGCTGCAGCGCAACGCCCTGCACGAAGTGCTCCATGTCCAGTCCGGTCTGCTTTACCGCGCGACCGGTGCCGCCCTGGAGGAAGGCGGTGTCGATCACGCCGGGCGCTATGCCGTTGACGCGGATCCCGGGCGCCCACTCGGTGGCGAGCGCGCGCACCAGGTTGATGACGCCCGCCTTTGACGCTGCGTAGGGTCCGTAGCCCACGTGTGGAACGCGCACGCCGAAGGTAGAGGACACCAGCACCGCCGCCGGTGCGCGGCCCTGCGCGGCCGAGGCCCTCAGTAATGGGGCGCAGGCGCGTGCCACGAGAAACATGCCGCGCAGGTCGGTGTTGACGATGTCGTCCCACTCGGCGGCGGACATATCCTCCACGCGCACGCGCTCGCCGGTGTAGCCAGCCAGGTTGGCCAGCGCATCGACGCCCCCCCAACGTCGGGCGACCTGCGCGAACGCGGCCTGCACCGAGGTTTCCTGCGTCACATCGCAGGCGAGAGCGAGTACGCCTGGCGGCGGCGGGAACTGAGCGAGGGAGCGCTCGATGTCGAGCACCGTCACGCGCAGGCCAAGCGCCAAGGCGGCATGCACCAGCGCGCGGCCCATGCCGCCACAGCCGCCGACCACGAGCAGGCGTTGGCCGGACAGGGGGGTGAAGCAGGGAAGTGTGGGTTCTGCAGAGGTCATGTCGTGGCTTTCCTTGTCATTCCAGGGCGCCGACGGAGGCCAGCACCTTGTTCCAGTTGTTCGTATCCGTCACCAATCGCTGGCGCAATTCATCGACCGTGGCGTTCACCCAGGGCTGGTTGGACTGGTTGCGGTACTGCGCCTGCGTATCGGGGTCGGCCATGATGGTCTTGCCCGCCTCCTGCAGCCTGCCCAGTACCTCCGGCGGCAGGCGCGCGGAGCCGTATAAGGCGGTGCCGTAGGCCCAGTCCATCTGCTGATAGCCCTGCTCCGAGAGCGTGGCCACCTTGGGCAGGAACTCGCTGCGCTGCGTGCCCAGCACGGCCAGGGTGCGCATGCGGCCGGACTTCTCCATCTCGCGTGCCTGGCCTATGCCCACCAGGCCCATGTCGATCTGCCCGCCGAGCATGTCGGCCACCATCGGGCTCTCACCCTTGTAGGGCACGTGCACGGGATCCTTGGCCTTCATCTGCGCCAGCAGCAGGTGCTGAACGATATGCGTGGAGGTGGAGACGCCGTAGGAGCCGTAGGACAGCATTCGCTGGCGCGCCAGCGCCTCCAGCTCCAGCATGCTTTTGACGCCCAGGCGCGCAGGCACCACGAAGGCCAAGGGGGCGATGGTCAGACCCGCGATGGGAACAAAGTCCTGCGTGGCGTTGTAGCTGGTCTTGATGCCGGGAACGCGGCTGGATAGCTGCGTGGTCACCGTGAGCAGCAGTGTGTAGCCGTCGGGGGCAGCGCGGTGTACCTGGCCCGCGCCTATGGTCCCGGAGGCCCCGGGCCTGTTGTCAACCACCACGGGGGCGCTCCACAGGTCGGAGAGCTTCTTGGCGAAGACCCGGGCGATGTTGTCGCCATTGCCACCTGCGGGATAAGGCACGACCAGCGTGATGGGACGGCTGGGGTAATTGATCTCGTCTGCATGCAGCGCCGTGACCAGGAGGAGCAGGCCTGAAGCGAGCAGTCTGCGTCGGTCGAAGAGAGTTGGCATCTCGGATCTCCTTGGGCTTGGCGTTCTTGCCAATGCCTCTTGATGGAGATTCTCGAGAGCTATTGCGCTACCTCAAACCCGGTAGCAGTTGTGGTTCCGGAATGTGGAACTCTTCATGGTTCATAGATTTCGGGAGGAGCCAGCCGTGGACCAGGAGAGCGCTTCATGGCTTCACGCAACTCCTGCTCCAGCTGCAGCAGCAGCGGGCCGAGTTCCCTGCGCATGTGCTTCAATGGCATCCGCGTGGCAGGGCCCGCAAAATTGAAGACATACAAGGTGTTGCGCGGAGTAGAGAAAAACGGGATCGCAACCCCGTTCACATCACGATTCCAGGAGCGCTGTGTCGTAATGAATCCGTAGCGAGCGTACTCGGCATGTGCTGTTTCGATGCGCTCCCGAAGCAGGGGCCAGTCCTGCGCAAAGCGCTGGCTGAGTGCTTTCAGGAGGCTGGTCTGCTCTCTGAGCGGAGCGGCAACGATATAGGCGAGCCCGATTGCGGTCTCGGCAATCGGCAGCACGGTGCCGGCATCGACATTGGTGACCAATCGAGTTTCGGCAGGTGGTCGTATGGCCTCCAATACCACCAAGCCCAGGCGATCTCTGGTGCCCATGGTCAGGGAGAGCCCGGTGTCCGCACTCAGTCGCTCCAGCAAGGGTCTGGCCAGGCGCTGCAAGCCGATTTTTCGCTGCACGCTGACGCCCATGCCCAGCAACCGAGATCCCATGAGCAGTTTGCGTGTTCTGGGGTCCACGCGCAGATATCCCATGGCCGTGAGCGTCGACGTCAGCCGGGAAACCGTGGCTTTGGGCATTCCGGTGAGTGAGACCAGTTGCTGATTTCCCAGCATTTCACCTTCGGAAAAAGCAGACAGAATTTCCAGACCCTTGGCCAGGGAATGGACGAAGTTCGGATCCTGCTTGATGCTGTCATGCGTGTTCATGAGCACTGAATCGACCAGCCTTTCCTGGGCAGCTTGCGGGCTTCAGACTCTATCTGAGACAGAGCGAAACAACCATATGGCCTGCCCTAGGCAGGCTGGCCCGATCCAACTGTGCGCAGTCCATGCGCCCGTGGAAGGTCTGGACCGAAGTGGCCGTGCATCGCGGACCAAAGCGGTTCGTCCAGACCGCCGGCCTGGATGGCGATGGCGCCCGGTCGACACGACGCTCCAGCGTCCGCATATTCCCGGTTTTTTGCGCCCGGCACGCCCGCGCAGCAAGGGCTGTGCAAAGGCCGGCCGGCAAAGCCCGGCTTCGCGGGAGCGAAGGCTGCAGGCGTGATCCCTCGCTTCATGCAGCCGAGGGATGAAGAAAAAATAGCTGTCTGGGCTTTTTTTCAAAGCGTTTCAGGCAGCTTCAGCGGTCTATTCAGGGACAGTCAGGTGATAGCAGCTACTGTTTTTATAAGGCGTCAGGGATTCTGCCTGTGCCTTGCACCCTGGCCGGGCACAGGACGGGGCCGGAGTGCGGCGGTGCTGGCCGGCAATGGTTGTTTAGAAAGGCTTGTCGCCGATGATGGCTGCACGCTCCATCTTGCGCGCCGCGGGCCAGTAGTCCTGCACGGCGTAATGCTGGGTGCAGCGGTTGTCCCACATGGCGACGCTGCCGGGCTTCCAGCGAAAGCGCACCTGGTACTCGGGGATGGCTGCCTGGCTGATCAGATAGTTCAGCAGCATGCTGGCGCCGGGCGTCTTGTCCTGGCCGTAGCGCACGTTCTCGGGCGTGTGGTAGTTGGCAAAGTGGGTGGTGAAGCTGCAGACGTAGAGAACTTTCTCGCCGGTTTCGGGGTGGGTACGCACCACGGGATGCTCGACCGGAGGATGCTGGCGGCCCAGCTCCAGGCGCTTGTCTTCGGGCATGACGGCACCGAAGCCATGCTCGATGCTGGACTTGGCCTTGAGGCCGTCGATCTTCAGCTTGATGTCCTCGGGCAGGTTGCGGTAGGCCTCGGCCATATTGACCCAGATGGTGTCGCCGCCGACGGCCGGGCCTTCGATGCAGCGCAGCACGCAGCCCATGGTCGGGTTCTCGCGCCACTGGCCGTCGCTGTGATAGGTGTTCTCGTAGTTTTCGCGCTTTTCGCTGCGGTAGATCTGCACCAGGCCGGGGTGCTCGGGGTCGCTGCCGGCCACGGGGTGGTCTTCCAGATCGCCGAAGTGGCGGGCAAAGCCCACATGCTCGGCCCGCGTGATGTCCTGATCGCGGAAGAACAGCACCTTGTGCTGCAGCAGCAGGGCGCGAATCTCCTCGGCCAGGCCCTTGTCTCGGGACGCGTCGCCGAGGTGGATGTCGGAAACCTCAGCACCGATGCTGCAGGTCAGTTGTTCGACTTTCATGGTCTTCTCCTAAGTTCCCGGCAAGGCCTTGATGCTGGGCGCCGCCGTCTGATGGAAAAATTCTCGGCGCAGCAACAGCACCGGGGCTTGACCGATCGCGTCAGCTTGTTGCCCTCTTGGGTGGGTCCAAGGAAAACCCTAGGCAGCGACAGAGAGCGTCATGAGTCGGGGGCATCGGCATGCCGGGCGCTTCCAACGGTCGTGATCTACTGGTATCCATCGATTGACCAGTCATTCTGATATTGATAAATATCAATGTCCGAAATTGCAGGTTGCCCCAGGTCCTGTTTCCCTCCATGAAATCCGGGCCTGTCGCGCAGGACCCGGGTCAACCGTTTTCCAGGTCACGATGAAGCCCCGAATCCGAAGTGTCAGCCTGTGCAAATACGCCAAGGTGGCGAACGAGCTCGGCATCGACCCGCTGCGCATGTTCCGCCAGGTGGGGCTGGATCACAGCTGTCTGAGCTCTCCCGATCTCATGGTTCCCGAAGCGGCGTTTGCGCAGTTGCTCGAGGCGTCGTCCGCCCAGGCCGGCCAGGCGTCGCTGGGTCTGCTCATGGGCTCGCACTGGCGTCTGTCCGACTTCGGGCCGATCAGCCTGCTGCTGCAGCACCAGGCCAGCCTCTCCAGCATGCTCAAGACCTTCAAGGACTATGACCACATGATCAGCACCACCGTGGGCACCGAGGTGGTGACCCAGGGGCGTTATTCCATCATTCAGCTGAACCTGGATACCGAGCGCGAGAATCCGGGGCGCCACCCGGTGGAGCTGGGCATCACGGCGCTGATGAGCCTGTGCCGCTATCAGTTGGGCAAGCACTGGAGCCCGGCCAGCATCCACTTCTCGCACAGCGCACCGGGCAGCACCCTGAACCATCGCCGCGTGCTGGGCAGCGAGATCGTGTTCGGCTCGGACTTCGATGGCATCGTGGTGAGCAACGAGGATCTGGAGGCCGTCGATGCCGATCACGACAGCCTCATGGAGGGTCACGCCCGCAGCCTGATGGAGAGCCATGCACCGCGGCCCATGGCCCGGTCGCTGGAGCAGCAGGTGCGCAGCACCTTGCAGTCGCTGCTGCCCCACGGGCGCCACAGCATCGCCCACGTGGCCGGTGCGCTTGGGTACACGGCCCGCTCGCTGCAGCGGCACCTCGAAACCCAGAACACCAGCTTTCAGGAAACCCTGGATGCCGTGCGCAGCCAGGCCGCGCTGCGTGCGCTGCAGAATCCGCAGCTGTCGGTGAGCGAAGCGGCAGCGCAGGCCGGCTTTGCCGAGAACAGCTCGTTCACGCGCTGGTTCAGCAAGCATTTTCAGCAAAGTCCCAGCAGCTGGCGTCAGCAGAATCTGAGCCGCAGGCTGTCCTGAGAACGCAAACACGTTCCAAGACTTCCTTCCGAATGAAGACGCCAGCCTGCGCGCTGGCGTTTTGCGTGGTGGCTTAGGGCTGGGGCGTCACGGCCAGCCGGCTGGCTTCAGGCTGGGCCTTGGCCAGCAGAAAATCGATACAGGTGCGCACGGCCTTGGTCTGGTGCCGGTTGGGCAGGTAGAGCAGATACATATGGGTGCCGAAGATGCTGAGCCGGTACTCGTCCAGCGTGCTCAGCACCTCGCCCGTGGCCAGCTTGTCCTGCACCACATAGTCGGGCACCAGGCCCACACCCAGACCGGCCAGGATGCCGTCGCGCAGAAAAGGGAAATGCTCGGAGATCATGGTGGGCTCCAGCATCACCTCGTGGCGTTCGGCACCCAGGTAGGCAGCCAATCGCAGTTGCCGTCCCGTGACGCCGGCGGTGATCAGCGGGCTGGCGCGCAAGGCATGCAGGGTTCTGGGCAGGCCGTGGATCTGGGCGTATTCGCGCGAGGCACAGGCCAGGTAGCGCACCGTGCCCATGCTGCGCGCCACCAGGGACAGGGGCGGCTCCTGGATCACGCGCACGATGATGTCCACATCGTCGCGCAGATTGTCGGCCCGGTTCTCGAACAGCACATCGAGCACGATGCCCGGGTACAGGCGCTTGAACTCGATCAGCCATTCGCTCATCACGATCTGGCCGTAGCCGCTGGGCACGCTGATGCCCACGCGACCCTGCAGGCTCTGGCCCAGCGCCGTGATGGCCTCGCGTGCGGCCAGCATTTCGTTGTGGATGTTGCGCCCGTGCTCATACAGGCGCATGCCGATCTCCGTGGGCTCCACGCGGCGCGTGGTGCGCTTGACCAGTTGCACGCCCGCTGCCTTTTCCAGCTGGGTCAGGTGATAGCTCACATTGGCACGCGTCATCTTGAGCTTGCGCGCGGCCTGGCTGAGATTGCCGCTATCAATGATTTCGACCAGCAGGGTCAGCGATTGGGAGTCCATGGCGTGTTTGTCTAATTTTCTTTGACAGTCTGTCAATGATTCATGGGATTGTTAGAAAACATTGTCGTCGTAAAAATAAAGCCCATTCCATAAAGAGATTCAGGAGACACGCATGACCGCCGAAGCCAGCACTTCTGTCGTTGAACTCAAGCAAGACGGTGACGTCCTGCTCGTCAGCGTCAACAATCCTCCCGTCAATGCGCTGGGCGCTGCCGTGCGCCAGGGTCTGATGGCGGCCATGGAGCAGGCAGATGCCAGCGCCGCGGTCAAGGCCGTGGTCATCGTGGGTCAGGGCAAGGCTTTCATCGCCGGTGCCGATATCCGCGAATTCGGCAAGCCTCCGGTCCAGCCTTTCCTGCCCGATGTCTGCAACCGTATCGAGGCCTGCTGCAAGCCCGTGGTGGCCGTGATTCATGGCGCGGCACTGGGTGGCGGTCTGGAGATCGCCATGTCGGCGCATTACCGCCTGGCGCTGCCTAGCGCGAAGCTGGGTCTGCCCGAAGTCTCTCTGGGTCTGGTGCCCGGCGCCGGCGGCACCCAGCGTGCACCGCGCCTGATGGGGGTGAAGGCCGCAACCGAGCTGATGCTCAGCGGCCAGCAGATCGGCGCCAAGGCCGGACTGGCAGCCGGTCTGCTGGACAAGCTGGACGATGGCGCGGACCCCGTCGTCGCGGGCCTCGCCTATGCGCGTGAGTTGCTGGCACAGGGCGCGCCGCTGCGTCCCGTCAGCGCCACGCCGGGTCGTCTGGCCGACAAGGCCGCCGCCCAGGCGGAACTCGATGCGCTGCGTGCCGACACCGCCAAGAAGTCGCGCGGCCTGTTCTCGCCCCTGAAGATCATCGATTGCGTACAGGCCGCTCTGGATCTGCCGTTTGCCGAAGGCCTGAAGTTCGAGCGTGCCCAGTTTCTGGCCTGTATCGACAGTCCGCAGCGCGCCGGCCTGATCCACGCCTTCTTTGCCGAGCGCGAGACGGCCAAGATTCCCGAAGCCCGTGCCGCCCAGCCGCGCGCCTTCAGCAAGATTGCCATCATCGGCGGCGGCACCATGGGCGCGGGCATCACCGTCTCTGCGCTGGATGCCGGCCTGGTCGTGACCATGATTGAGCGCGATGCCGAATCCATCGCACGCGGCCAGGCCAATGTGGAGAAGGTCTACAACGGCCTGATCGCCAAGGGCCGCATGAGCGAAGAGGCCAAGGCCGCCATCATGGCGCGCTATACGCCCTCGACCCGCTATGACGACATTGCCGATGTGGATCTGGTGATCGAGGCGGTCTTCGAAGACCTGGAGGTCAAGAAGGCCGTGTTCAAGGAACTGGACCGCGTCTGCAAGCGCGGTGCCGTGCTGGCCACCAACACCTCGTATCTGGACATCGACGCGATTGCCGCCGTCACCAGCCGTCCGCAGGACGTGATCGGTCTGCACTTCTTCAGCCCGGCCAACATCATGAAGCTGCTGGAGATCGTCGTGCCCGCCAAGGTGGCCCCCGATGTGGTGACCACGGCCTTCGAGCTGGCCAAGAAGATGAAGAAGGTGCCCGTGCGCGCCGGCGTCTGCGACGGCTTTATCGGCAACCGCATTCTGGCCACCTACAAGCAGGCCGCCGACTACCTGATGGAAGACGGTGCCAGCCCCTACGAGATCGACGAAGCCGTGCGCGGCTTCGGCTTTGCCATGGGCCCCTTCCAGGTCACCGACCTGGCCGGCGGCGATATCGGCTGGGCCACGCGCAAGCGCCGCGCCGCCACGCGCGACCCCAAGGCCCGCTATGTGGAGATTGCCGACCGCATCTGCGAGCAGGGCTGGTTCGGCCAGAAGACGGGCCGCGGCTTTTATCTCTATCCACAAGGCGCGCGCATCGGTCAGCCCGACCCCGAAGTACTGGCGATTGTGGATGCCGAGCGCGCCAAGAAGGGCGTGGCACCGCGCCCGTTCACGGCCGAGGAAATCATGCGCCGCTACATGGCCGCCATGGTCAACGAAGGCGCCAAGGTGGTGGGCGAGGGCATTGCGCTGCGCCCGCTGGATGTGGACGTGACCTTTATCTCCGGCTACGGCTTTCCGCGCCACCGCGGCGGCCCCATGAAATGGGCCGATATGCAGGGCCTTCCCAAGGTGCTGGCCGATATCGAAGCCTTTGCCAAGGAAGACGCGCTGTTCTGGAAGCCTGCGCCGCTGCTGCAGAAGCTGGTGGCCGAGGGAAAGAACTTCGAGAGTTTGAACAAGTAACCCCCTGAGGCGCTGCGCCTGGGCGGCTCCGCGCCTTTGCCCAAGGGGGACGACGCCTTTGCCTGGGCGGCCCCGCCGCGAGGCGGCTCTTGCTCGGCGTCTCGCCGGTTGGAGCGCGTCAGTTCTTACGGTTAATTTATAAAAATAAGAGCTGTTAGCGCTTGATTTGTATTGGTTTCAGTATGAAAAGTATCTGAAAACAATGAATGACAAGCGAATAAAGCTATCAAAATAATTTTTCAACATTCACAGAGACAAGCACCATGCGTGAAGCCGTTATCGTTTCCACTGCCCGCACACCGCTGACCAAGTCGCATCGCGGCGAGTTCAACGTTACTCCCGCCGCCCAGCTGGCTGCCTTCTCCGTCAAGGCGGCGGTGGAGCGCTCGGGTGTCGATCCCGAAATGATCGAGGATCTGATTCTGGGCTGCGGCAATCCCGACGGTTTCCAGGGCCGCAATCTGGGTCGCCAGACCGTGTTGCGCGCCGGGCTGCCGCTGTCGATCGCCGGCACCACGATCACGCGTTTTTGCGCCTCGGGTCTGCAATCCATCGCCATCGCGGCGGGTCGCGTCGTGGCCGAGGGCGTGGACGTGATGCTGGCCGGCGGTATCGAAACCATCTCCGGCATCCGGGCCGGCAACAACCTGCCCACCGACATGGACCCCTGGCTGGTGGAGCACAAGCCCGAGCTGTACATGGCCATGATCGACACCGCCGATGTGGTCGCCAGGCGCTACGGCATCACGCGTGAAGACCAGGATGCGTTCTCGCTGCAAAGCCAGCAGCGCACGGCAGCGGCCCAGGCCGCCGATCTGTTCAAGGACGAGATCATTGCCTGCTCCACACGCATGATGGAGAAGAACAAGGAAACCGGCGAAGTCACCTACCGCGACGTGGTCGCCACCCAGGACAACTGCAACCGCACCAGCACCACGCTGGAGGGGCTGGCCAAGCTGGAGCCGGTGAAGGGCCCTGGCAACTTCATCACGGCCGGCAATGCCTCGCAGCTGTCCGACGGCTCCAGCGCCTGCGTGGTGATGGAAGCCAGGCTGGCAGAGCGTCTGGGCCTCAAGCCCCTGGGCGCTTTCCGCGGCTTTGCCGTGGCCGGCTGCGAGCCTGACGAGATGGGCATTGGCCCCGTGTTTGCCGTGCCCAAGCTGCTCAAGCGCCATGGACTGACCGTGGATGACATCGACCTCTGGGAACTGAACGAAGCCTTTGCCTCGCAGGCCCTGTATTGCCAGCGTCAGCTGGGCATTCCCAACGAGCGTCTGAATGTCAACGGCGGCGCGATTTCCATCGGCCACCCCTTCGGCATGACGGGCGCACGCCTGACCGGCCACATCCTGCTCGAAGGCCAGCGCCGCAAGGCTCGCAACCCCAAGGTCAAGTACGGCGTGGTGACCATGTGCATTGCCGGCGGCATGGGTGCTGCTGGCCTCTTCGAGATTTACTAAGACCCCCTGAGGCGCTGCGCGCCTTCCCCCAAAGGGGGACGACAGCCTCGCTGCGGGGCGGCCCTTGCTCGCTGTCTCTGGCGTGGGCCGCGCGGTTTGCAAGGCGGAGTGCGCTGCGCCATGGATTACCAGGAAATAGCAATGGATTTGCAATTCACCCCCCAGGAAGAGGCGTTTCGCGCCGAGGTGCAGACTTTTCTCAAGGAGAAGCTGCCCACGCATATTTCGCTCAAGATCAAGGCTGGCCAGCGTCTGAGCAAGGCCGATCAGGACGAGTGGCATGCCATCCTCAACGAGCGCGGCTGGTATGCGAATCACTGGCCCCAGGAGCATGGCGGTCCGGGCTGGGGAGCGGTCGAGAAGTTCATCTTCGACACCGAATGCGCGCTGGCCGGCGGCCCGCGCATCGTGCCCTTCGGCGTGAACATGCTGGGGCCGGTGCTGATCAAGTACGGCAGCGAGCAGCAAAAGAAGTACTGGCTGCCGCGCATTCTGAGCGGGCAGGACTGGTGGTGCCAGGGCTATTCCGAGCCCGGCGCGGGCTCCGATCTGGCATCGGTGAAGACCACGGCCGTGCGCGATGGAGACTTCTACATCGTCAACGGCCAGAAGACCTGGACCACCCAGGGCCAGCACGCCAACATGATCTTCTGCCTGGTGCGCACCAACCGCGAGGCCAAGGCCCAGGCCGGCATCAGCTTTTTGCTGGTGGACATGAACAGCCCCGGCGTGGAACTGCGTCCCATCCGCACGCTGGACGGCGACAAGGAAGTCAACGAAGTCTTCTTCACCGATGTGAAGGTGCCGGTCGAAAATCTGGTGGGCGAGGAAAACAGGGGCTGGACCTATGCCAAGTATCTGCTGACCTACGAGCGCACCGGCATTGCGGGCGTGGGCTTTTGCATCTCGGCCCTGGCCAAGCTCAAGGTCATCGCCGCCAAGGTGCACAAGAACGGCCAGCCGCTGAACCAGGACCCGCTGTTCGCCGCCCGCATGGCCCGTGTCGAGATCGACCTGGAGAACATGAAGACCACCAATCTGCGCGTGATCGCTGCCGTTGCCGGTGGCGGCGTGCCCGGTGCGGAAAGCTCCATGCTGAAAATCCGCGGCACCGAGATCCGCCAGGAGATCCTGTCGCTGATCCGCCGCGCCATGGGCGTGTATGCCGTGCCCTATATCGACGAGGCTCAGTACGAAGGCTATGACCAGGCGCCGCTGGGCGGCATCGACGAAGCCGCCACGGCCTCGGCCAACTACTTCAACTACCGCAAGCTGTCGATCTTCGGTGGCTCCAACGAAATTCAGAAGAACATCATCTCCAAGATGATTCTGGGCTTGTGAACCTGTAACCCCCTGAGTCGCTTCGCCTGGGCGGCCCCGCACCTTCCCCCAAGGGGGACGACACCCTTGCTGCGAGGCGGCTCTTGCTCGGTGTCTCCCTCGAAAGCGGTGATGCCGAGCGATCTGGATAGATGACCTGTTGGGTAGAGAGAATTTGTCATGAACTTCACACACACCGAAGACCGCCGCATGCTGGCGGACAGCCTGAACCGCTTTGTGGCCGAGCAGTACGGCATCGAGCAGCGCAACCATTTGGCCTATGGCGCAGAAGGTCACAGCCCCGCGCTGTATGCGCAATTTGCCGAGCTGGGTGCGATCGGCGCGCTGTTTCCCGAAGCGGTGGGCGGCTTTGGCGGCTCGGGCTTTGACATCAGCGTGGTGTTCGAGGCACTGGGTCGCGGCCTGGTAGCCGAGCCGCTGCTGGGCGCGCTGGTCGTGGGCCAGGCCCTGATTGCGGCCGGCACCGAAGCGCAGATGCGCCAGCTGGATGACATCATCGCGGGCAGCGCGATCGCCGCTCTGGCGCACGACGAACCAGGCAGCCACTACGAGCTCAACAAGGTCACGACCACGGCGGTCAGGACCGCCACGGGCTGGGTGCTCAACGGCGCCAAGAGCGTGGTCGCCTTTGGCGAAAAAGCCGATCTGCTGCTGGTGTCCGCGCGCACCGCAGGCGGCATGTTCGATACTGCCGGCATCAGCCTGTTCCTGGTCGACGGCAAGGCCGCCGGCATCGCCAAGCGCGGCTATAGCCGCATGGAAGGCGGCCGCGCCGCCGAGCTGATCTTCGAGAATGTGCTGCTGGCCGAGGATGCGCTGCTGGGTGCCGAGGGCCAGGGCCATGGCGTGCTCGAGCATGTTCAGGGCTTTGCGTTGCTGGCGCTGGCTGCCGAGGCGCTGGGCGCCATGGATGTGGCCAAGCAGAACACGCTGGAGTATCTGCAGACGCGCAAGCAGTTCGGCGTGGCCATCGGCAGCTTCCAGGCGCTGCAGCACCGCATGGCCGATCTGCTGCTGGAGGTGGAGCAGGTGCGTTCCACCGTCATCAATGCGGCCGATGCCATCGACAACGCCCAGGGCACGCAGCGCGAGAAGATGCTGTCTGCGGCCAAGTACACCGTGGGCTCCGTGGGGACCCTGGTGGCCGAGGAAAGCATACAGATGCATGGCGGCATCGGCATGACCTGGGAGCTGCCGCTGGCGCATTACGCCAAGCGACTGATCATGATCGACCACCAGTTTGGCGACGAGGACCATCACCTGGCGCGTTTCATGGCCTTGGGCTGAAATGAGCTACCCCCTGAGTCGCTTCGCGCCTTCCCCCTGGAAGGGGGCATACGGGCAGCCGGCGACAGCCTCGCTGCGGGGCGGCGCGGCCGGCGTAGGCCCTTGCTGGCTGTCCCTGGCGGAGTGGGCCGTTTACAGACGGGAAGTGCTGCCTAAAACTGGAGAACGAAGATGAGTGAAGTCCTGCTGACCCGCCGCGAAGGTGCCGTGCTGGTGCTGAGCAATAACAACCCGGCTGCGCGCAATGCGTTGTCGCCCGCGTTCTACGCGGCCGTCACGACCGCGCTGGTGGATGCTGCGGCTGACGCCAGTGTGGGCGCGGTCGTGCTCACGGGCGAGGGCGGTCATTTTTGCGCCGGTGGCGATCTGCGCCAGCTGGCCGGACGCCGGGAGCTGCCATTGGAGCAGCGCCGTGAAAAACTGGAAGGCCTGCACGACCTGATTCGCGCCGTGCGCGACTGCCCCAAGCCTGTCATCGCTGCTGTCGAAGGCGCGGCGGCCGGCGCTGGCCTGTCGCTGGCTCTGGCCTGCGATATGCTGGTGGCCGCCCGCAACAGCCTGTTCTCCGTGGCCTATGTGAAGGTGGGGTTGACGCCCGACGGCGGCGCCACAGCCTTTCTGGCTGAGTTCGTCTCGCGCCAGGTGCTGACGGAGCTGTGCCTGACCGGAGAGCGCATCAGCGGCGAGCGCCTGCACGCCCTGGGCCCCGTCAACCGGCTGGCCGAGCCCGGCCAGGCCCTGGCCGATGCCGTCGCGCTGGCCGCGCAGATCGCGGCCGGTCCGGACCAGGCCATGGCCCTGATCAAGGATCTGTGCCGCCAGGCACCGCGCAACACGCTGGAGCAGCAGCTGGAGCTGGAGGCGCAGCACATGGTGCGCTCCCAGGGCAGCGAGGAATCCCGTGAAGGCATTGCCGCCTTTCTCGAAAAGCGCAGCGCCGATTTCAACAAATTGCGTGCTTGAGCTCTCGACAAAACCAAGATTTTCAAGGAGACAAGGCTCATGGCCGACAGCAATACCGAACAGAACCCGGACATCGACTTCCCGCTGGAAGGAGTGAAGGTACTCGATCTGTCGCGCGTCTTCGCCGGGCCGCTGTGCGGCATGGTGCTGGCCGACTTCGGCGCCGAGGTGGTCAAGGTCGAGCACCCGGGCCGTGGCGACGATACGCGCGACTGGGGCATGCGCATCGGCAAGACCGAGACCACCTACTACAACAGCATGAACCGCAACAAGCGGTCCATCACGCTGGATCTGCAGACACCCGAGGGCGTGAAGATCGTCCACGAGCTGCTGCCCCAGTTCGACGTGGTAATCCACAACTTCAAGACCGGCGGCGCCGAGAAGCTGGGCCTGGGCTACGAACAGCTCAAGGCGATCAAGCCCGACCTGATCTATTGCGCCGTGGCCGGCTACGACAGCAGCGGTCCCGAGGCCAAGCGTCCCGGCTACGATCTGGTGATCCAGGGCGAGGCGGGCCTGATGGCGCTCAACGGCGATGCCGGCATGCCGCCGCTCAAGTTCGGCGTGGCCGTGGTGGATCTCGTCACCGGCATGTATGCAGCCCAGGCCGTGCTGGCAGCGTTGTTCCGCCGCGAGCGCACGGGCAAGGGCCGGCTCATCGAGATGGCGTTGTACGACAGCGGCATCACGGTCACCGGCTACTACGGCCTGGATGCCCTGCAGCTGGGCCACGATCCCGAGCGCTACGGCAATGCCCACCCCTCCATCGTGCCCTACGGCATGTACGAGGCCGCCGACGGGCCGTTGATCATCGCGGTGGGCAATAACAGCCAGTTCGACAAATTCTGCCGCCAGGTCGTGCTGCGTCCCGACATCGTCGAGGATCAGCGCTTTTCCACCAACGTCAACCGTGCCAGAAACCGTCTGGAGCTGCTGCCCATGCTCAAGGAGCTGATTGGCAGCTTCCCGCGCGATCTGCTGCTGGAGCGCCTGACGGCCGCCGGCATTCCCTGCGGCCGCGTGGCCGGCCTGCACGAAGCCCTGACCAGCGAGCGTACGCGCCGCAGCGGCCTGCTGCGCGACATGCCCCATCCCGTGGCCGGCACCACGCCCGTGTTCGCGCCGCCCTACCGTCTGGACGGTCAGCGTCTGCCCATTCGCCATGCGCCGCCCACGCTGGGTGAGGGCACGCGCGAAGTGCTGCAGCGCCTGCTGACGCTCAATGATGCGCAATTGCAGGACCTGCAGGCCAAGGGCGTTCTCACGCTGCCCCAGGAGCCTTCATGAAGCATCCCCTGAGCCGCTGTGCGGCTTTCCCCGTGTGCACGGCGCCCTCTCTCGCTTCACGGGAGGGAGCGTACGGGCAGCCGGCGAGACCTTCGCAGCGGGGCGGCGCGGCCGGCATAGGCCCTTGCTCGGTGTCGCTGCGTTGGGCCGTGTCAGGCTCACAGGCAGCGGACATCTCATAGAGCCAAAAATAACTGAAAAGCAAGTTTAAAGGCCGCACAAGACGGCAAACAAAGACAGCGACTTCATAGGAGACAAACCATGAGCATCCCAGTCACACGCCGCGAGCTTCTGCAGGGACTGGCCGCCATCGGCGGCGGCAGTCTGCTGGCCACGGGCGCCAGCAGCGTCTTCGCACAGGCCGGCAAGCCGGCATGGCCCAGCAAGCCCATCCGCGTGGTCGTGCCCTTCAACGCAGGGGGGGCCACCGACATCATGGCGCGCACCATCGGCGAGGTGCTGGCCAAGCGCCTGGGCCAGCCCGTGGTGGTGGACAACAAGGCCGGTGCGGCCGGCATCCTCGGCACCGATGCCGTGGCCAAGGCAGCGCCCGACGGCCATACGCTGCTGCTGTCGCTCAGCACCTCCATGCTGATCAACCAGTTCCTCTATACCAAGCTGCCCTACAACCCGCAAAAGGACATCGCGCTGATCACCCAGGTCGCAGCGGCGCCCGTCACGCTGGTGGTCCATCCTTCGGTGCCTGCCAGCAATATGAAGGAGCTGCTGGCCTATGTGAAAGCACACAAGGGCAAGCTGTCCTATGGCTCCTGGGGCGTGGGTTCGTATGCCCATCTGGCCGGTGCCTATATGAGCAAGACCATGGATGCCGACATGAACCACGCCGCCTACAAGGGCGAGGCACCCATGATCCAGGAGCTGATCGGCGGCCAGCTGCAGCTGTGCTTTTCCAGCGCGCTCAACACCAAGCCTTTCATCGATTCTGGCCGTCTCAAAGCCATCGGCGTGACCGGCAAGGAGCGCATGGAAATCCTGCCCAGGCTGCCGACCATCTTCGAGCAGGGAGTGACCGACGACGCCTATTCGATCTACGGCTGGGTGGCCATGGGCGCTCCCGCCGGCACGCCCAGGGAGGTCGTGGACCAGCTCTATGGCCACCTGCGCGAGATCATCAAGGACCCCAAGGTGCTGGAGCGCATCACGGGTGCCGGCTTCATCCCCATGATGAACAGCCCCCAGGCCTTCCGCGACAACTACCAGCGCGATATGCCGATCTGGAAGGCGCTGGTCGAGCAAGCTGGCGCCAAGCTTGATTGACCCCCTGAGTCGCTTCGCCTGGGCGGCCCCGCGCCTTCCCCCTTGAAGGGGGCATGCGGGCGGCCGGCGACACCCTCGCTGCGAGGCGGCTCTTGCTCGGTGTCCCGCGCTTGCGCCGCGACAGTTTCATAGGTTGCGGGTGGCGCGCAGCGCCATGGATCACTGAATGACTGATTTTTACGGCCTGCGGCAGTGGGCCACCACCGACGACTGCTGAGACAGCTTTGACAGGAGACTTCATGCACAAGCGCAATCCCGCACTCCAGGCCTGCACCAGCCGGCGCAGCGTTCTGGCCCTGGCCGCCGCGCCGTTGCTGGCTGGCCTGGCCGGTGGCGCCCTGGCCGAGACCGACTGGCCCGCCAAGATGCTGCGCCTGGTCGTGCCGTTCCCCGCAGGCGGCCCTACCGACACGGCATCGCGCATCGTGGGCCAGAAGCTGGGCGAGCGCCTCAAGCAGACCGTGGTCGTGGAAAACCGTCCCGGTGCCTCGGGCTCCATCGCGGCCGTGCAGGTCGTCAAGAGCCCGGCCGACGGCTACACGCTGATGATGCTGGCTACGCCCACGCTGCTGGCTCCCCATCTGTACAAGAAGGCCGGCTACGACACCGTCAAGGATTTCGCGCCCGTGGCCACGGTCTACGACCTGCCCATCGTCATCGTGGTCAACCCTGCGCTGCTGCCCGATGTCACCGATCTCAAGAGCCTGATCGCCCACGCCAAGGCCCAGAAATCGGCGCTCAACTACACCAGCTCGGGGGCCGGCAGCTTCGGTCATCTGAGCATGGAGCTGCTCAAGCAGATGGCCGGCTTCGACATGCAGCATGTGCCCTACAAGGGCGGCGTGCCCGCCATCACCGACACCATCGGCGGTCAGGTGCCCATCATGTATGCCGACCTTGTGGCCGCGCTGCCTCATATCCAGGCCGGCAAGCTGCGTGCCATCGCCGTGGGATCGCCCCAGCGCGTGAGCATGCTGCCCGACATCAAGACCATTGCCGAGCAGGGCATCAAGGGCTATGACGCCGTTTCCTGGGGCGGTCTGCTCGCGCCCAAGGGCACGCCCAAGGCCGTGGTCGAGCGCATCGCCTCTGAAGTCCAGCAGATACTGGCTGACAAGGATGTCCAGAGCAAGCTGCTCCATGCGGGCGCCATCGCCAGCTTCCAGAATCCCGCCCAGCTGGGCCAGCGCATCCAGCAGGACTACGCGCGCTGGGGCCAACTGATCCGCGACAAGGGCATTGCAGTGGAGTGACAACGACATGAAGACACGCATCACCGAACTCTTTGGCATAGAGCACCCCATCATCCAGGGTGGCATGCACCATGTGGGCCTGGCCGAGCTGGCCGCCGCCGTCTCCAACGCCGGGGGACTGGGCATCATCACGGGCCTGACCCAGCGCACGCCCGAGTTGCTGGCACGCGAGATCGCGCGCTGCCGCGAGATGACGGACAAGCCTTTTGGCGTCAACCTGACCTTTCTCCCCTCGGTCAACCCGCCCGACTACCCGGGCTATGTCAAGGCCATCATCGAAGGCGGCGTCAAGGTGGTCGAGACGGCCGGCAACAACCCGCAGAAATGGCTGCCCGCGCTCAAGGAAGCCGGCATCAAGGTGATCCACAAGTGCACCTCGGTGCGTCACGCACTCAAGGCCGAGGCCATCGGCTGCGATGCCATCAGCGTGGACGGCTTCGAATGCGGCGGCCATCCTGGCGAGGACGACATCCCCAACTTCATCCTGCTGCCGCGCGCTGCAGAAGAACTGAAGATTCCCTTTGTCGCCTCGGGCGGCATGGCCGACGGCCGGTCGCTGGTGGCCGCGCTGGCGCTAGGCGCCGAAGGCATCAATATGGGCACGCGCTTCATTGCCACGCAGGAGGCGCCCGTACACGATAAGGTCAAGCAGGCCATCGTGGCGGCCAGCGAGCTCGACACCCGTCTGGTCATGCGTCCGTTGCGCAACACCGAGCGCGTGCTGACCAACTCCGCCACGGAACGCCTGCTGCAAAAGGAGCGCGAGCTGGGCGCGGCCATCACCTTTGCCGACATCGCGCCCGAAGTGGCCGGCGTCTATCCGCGCATCATGCACGACGGCGACATGGACGCAGGCGTCTGGTCCTGCGGCATGGTCGCGGGCCTGATCCACGATGTGCCGACGGTGGCGCAGCTGATCACCGGCATCATGGACCAGGCCCATGCACTGATCAACGAGCGGCTCGCGGGCCTGGCCCGCTAAGCCTTTCACTCTTCAAAACCAGGAAAGAGCTTTCTCATGAAAATCCTTGTACCCGTCAAACGTGTCGTGGACTACAACGTCAAGGTCCGCGTGAAGTCGGACGGCACCGGTGTGGACATCGCCAACGTCAAGATGAGCATGAACCCCTTTGACGAAATCGCCGTCGAAGAAGCCGTGCGCCTGAAGGAAAAAGGCGTGGTGACTGAAGTCATCGTCGTCTCCTGCGGCGTGGCCCAGTGCCAGGAAACCCTGCGCACGGCCATGGCCATCGGTGCCGACCGCGGCATTCTGGTCGAGACCGATGTCGAGCTGCAGCCCCTGGCCGTGGCCAAGCTGCTCAAGGCCCTGGTGGACAAGGAGCAACCCGGTCTGGTCATCTGCGGCAAGCAGGCCATCGACGACGACGCCAACCAGACCGGCCAGATGCTGGCGGCTCTGGCCGATCTGCCCCAGGCCACCTTCGCCTCCAAGGTCGAAGTTGCTGGCGACAAGGTGAATGTGACCCGTGAAGTGGACGGTGGCCTGGAAACCGTGGCCCTGTCCACGCCCGCCGTCATCACCACCGACCTGCGCCTGAACGAGCCCCGCTACGTCACCTTGCCCAACATCATGAAGGCCAAGAAAAAGCAGCTGGACACTTTCAAGCCCGAGGACCTGGGCGTGGA
>NZ_VOQU01000005.1:0-479420 GCF_008121565.1 Comamonas sp. Z3 | reverse complement strand
CCGACTGCTGGGCCGTCCCGGCCGGATTACAGCGCTGCAGCGCTTCCTCGATCACATCCAGAAGCACGACAACGTGTGGGTGTGCCGCCGTATTGATTTGGCTCGCCACTGGGCCGAGCGTTTCCCTATGTGATGAACCCATCTCGACTCAGCAAGGCCAAGTCAGGCAGAGGCTGAGCCATCATGGATGGGCGGGAATAGGCGCCTTCAATCTCTGCGACCCGAGAACCCCGGGAGCCAGAAGAAGGGCTACCAGACGCTGGACGGGGAAGGTCACCGAGGCATGCTCGCCGCCGCAGAGCACCTGTGTTGCGGCAAGAATGTGGGCATCGCTGCGGCTGAGCCAGGCATGCTCAGGGCCGGACTGCAGGCCCTCGCGGATCACGGCTTTTGTGTCCTACACAGTTATGGCCGGCGGCCTGCCAGGGCTTCTTGCCGGTATGTACTTGGTGCATGGTGAACTGTTCACAGCGCTTGCTGACCCGCAGCTCGGTCATGTCGAACGGCTTGCCGGGCTGAGCCTGGAATGGGCTTGGCAGACGGTGTCCATCTGGTGCGCGATCACGGCACTCATGAGGTGGGTGATATCCCCTCGGCCTTGACGATCTTCGAAGTTACGGTTGGTGGTGGAGTCGCAGCGGATGCCGTCCATGAGCATGTCGCTGTTCAAGGCCTGGCTACATCTGGATCGCAGGAGAGTCTGCGGCTCTGTAGCCTGAAGCAACCCCAGGGCCGGATATCAGTCTGCGCAATGATTCTCAGAGCTCTGGGCCGATACAAGCATGTCTAATCACTTCCTAAGTCTTGCGGAAATACTTCATGAACAGCGTCGCCAGTGGCTTCGCTGCGCTGCTCAACGGCACACCGCGCAACTGGACCAAGCCAAGCGCCATGGGGGGTGGCAGTGGCTCCACGTGCAGACGCTGTAGTCCTGCTCCATAAATCTTGTCGTTCAGGAGAATTTCGGGGCAGAAGCCAAGTACATCAGTGCGCCTCATCAGCTCGCTCATCAGCGTGGAGGAGGTGCAGTTGACCATCTTGCGTGGCTCCGCCAGACCCTGGCCTCGAAGCCAGCTCACCAGCGTCTCGCTCTGACTGCCCGCTGAGTAGTTCAAAACCCAGGTCGCGTCACGAAGCTCATCCCAGGTTTTCGCCTTGGCCAGCGGATGGCCCTGTCTTCCAGCGGGCAAGGCAATCACGTCCATCAGCGGCTTGAAGACCAGTTCATAAGGCAGATCTGTGGGGTCGGCAATGGCCAGCGCGAAGTCCAGTCGTCCCTCGAGCAGAGCCGGAATCAAGCTGCTAAGAAAGCCTTCACTGAGCGCCAGTTGCACACCCGGCGCCAACTGTTCAAACGTTTTCCAGACTTCGGGCAGCGCCTTGATCGAAACCAGGGGCGACATCGCCACGGCCACCCGGGCGCCCGAGCCGCCGCGGATCAGCCGTACCTCTTCGCGCGCCTTGTCCAGCATCGACAGCGCCAGGCGTGCATGGGATAGCAGCACTTTTCCAGCCGGGGTGAATTCAATGCCCCTGTAGCTGCGTACCAGCAGCTCTGCACCTACATCCTCCTCCAGTTCGCGAAGCGACTTGGTCAGGGCGCTCTGGCTCAGAAAGAGTGCACGGGCAGCAGCACGTATGGAGCCGCTTTCGGCGACCTGGGTGAAAGCCCGAATCTGATGATTTTTCATGGGGGCAGGGTTTTCATCGGGTGAATCGTTTTGGTTGTCTCCTCGGAAAATATACCGGCTTTTGGTGCGATGACCGAGACGCTACATTTTTTGCATGCACTCGAAATTCAGCTCCTACATAGATACCGATGCCATGCTTGCATGGCGGCACGCCATCCATCGCCAGCCTGAACTGGGTTTTGAGGAGTTCCAGACCAGCGCGCTGGTAGCGCATTGCCTGCGCGAATGGGGCTATGAAGTCACCACCGGCCTCGCGGGAACAGGATTGGTTGGCTCCCTGAAGTTTGGCCCTGGTTCCAGACGCCTGGGACTGCGTGCGGAAATGGACGCACTGCCCATTCAGGAGGACACGGGCCTGCCATGGGCCAGCGAGGTGCCCGGAAAAATGCACGGTTGCGGGCACGATGGTCACACCACCATGCTGCTTGGCGCGGCACAGGCGTTAGCCAAGCTGCATCGCGAAGGCGAGCATGTAATGGATGGCATGCTGCATCTGATCTTCCAGCCTGCGGAAGAACTGGGCGGTGCGGGCGGCGCCCAGCGCATGATGAAGGAGGGACTGTTTTCGCGCTTTCCCTGCGACGCGGTCTTTGCCATGCACAACATGCCAGGCATGGAGCAGGGCCAGATCCTGTTTCGTGAAGGGGCTTGCATGGCCTCCTCCGATAGGGCAACTCTGGTGTTCGAGGGCTGCGGCGGCCACGGCGCCATGCCGCACCTGGCGACCGATCCTACGGTGGTTGCCGCGTCCACAATAATGGCCTTGCAAAGCATCGTCGCACGCAATGTAGATCCGCTGGCATCTGCAGTAATCACCGTGGGACGCCTTCAGGCCGGGCAAACCTACAACGTGATCCCGGAGACCGCCGAACTGGAGTTGAGCATCCGGGCCCTGAAGCCCGAGGTGCGCGACCTGCTGGAGGAGCGCATTCGGGCTGTGGCGCAAGGTCAGGCCGACAGCTTTGGCGCACAGTGTCACATCACCTATGAGCGCGGCTACCCGGTGCTGGTCAACTCTCCCGCTGAAACCCGGCTTGCGATGGGTATAGCGCGGTCGCTGTTCGGCGATGCGCGGGTCATAGCCAATGCCGATCCGCTGTGCGCGAGTGAGGATTTCGCTTACATGCTGGAAGAGCGCCCTGGTTGCTACCTCTTCATAGGCAATGGTAACAACGGTCACACACATGGCAGCGCCTCGGGACCCTGCAATGTGCACAACCCCAGTTTCGACTTCAACGATCGCAACCTCGAAACCGGCGCCACATTCTGGACGGCTCTGGCCCATTTCTTTCTTTCAACCCACGCCCCAAGCTGATCATGAAAAAAACCGTCTCCACCTTCCGTCGACATGCCTTCGTCCTGTCGTTGGCTTCCTTGTGTGTGGCCCCATTCGCAATGGGCGCTGCCCAGGCAGCCGATCTGCGTGTGGTGACTTTGCTCGTTCCGTATCCGGCCGGTGGCCTGTCGGATTCGATCGCCCGGGCGATAAGCGCGGCATTGGGCCGGGCCTTGAACCAGCAGGTCATTGTGGACAATCTGGGCGGCGTCAGCGGATCACTGGCCGCGCAGAAGGTGTTGAACGCGCCCGCTGACGGGCACATGATCTTTCTCGGCTCACCCAACGAGGTGATTCTCTCGCCGATGGTCAACGCCGCCGTGAAGCTAAGAGCCGAAGACTTTCGCATGCTGGGCCAGGTGGCAGTGAATCCGCTGGTTTTGCTGACCCGCTCCACACTGCCGGTGCGCAACGTCGATGAATTCATTGCCTATGCCAAGACCCAGGACAAAGGTCTGTCCTATGGCAGCGTCGGCATGGGCTCCATGTATCACCTGTTGGCTGAAAGCATGGCGCAGCAGACCCAGATCCACGTCACGCATGTGCCCTACAAGGGCATGGCACCCATGGTGCAGGATGTCGGAGGAAACAGCATCGACTTTGCCATCCTGCCCTATGCAACGAGCTTCAAGGGAATGTCCGAGCAGGGGCGCCTGAGGCTCATCGGGTGGCTGGCTCCCACACGCAGCGAGCTGGATACCTCTGTGCCCGCTCTTGGCGAAGGCCAGATTCTGAAGAACTTCAGCCATTCCACCTGGGCCGGTCTCATGGTGAGCCGCAAAACTCCCGAGGACATGGTGGTACGTCTGAACAAGGCACTGGCCGAAGTGCTGCGTGATCCCGAGGTGCGGCGCCAGATTGCGGCCACCGGATCGGAAGCGCCGCAACCCCAGACGCTGGCTGAGGCGGAGCGGAAACTCAGGGAAGACACCGTCAAATTTCGCGCCATGGCCAAAAACATTCAACTCCAGCCGCAGTAAGAACCGCAGGCTCAATCCGTACAGGAAGCTTTCGCAAGTGCGGCGGCCAGCGGCACGCACAGGAAGTTCAGCCTGGGCTGCCTGAAGCTAAAAAGGTCGCAATCAGCCCGCCAAGCTTTGCGACTTACTCTGCCAGGAAATGACCGGCGGGGTACAGCTAGCAGGCACAGCCGGGATGCGGTGATCCAGAACGTTTGTCTCGGCGGACATTCGTGCAGGCTTGGGGTGACCCACAGCGGTTGGCTGTGGATTGCTCGGTGAACCATCAGAGCAGGAGCTCAACCCCCTTTGGCTTTGCTGGCTGCGACTGTTAATGGCGTGATTTTCCCTGCCAGGGCTGCATGCATCAGTCCTTGAAACCTAGCGCAATCCAGATGATTTTTCTCAGGGCAATTGGCCGCATGCCGCAAGCCGTCACGCACGGCCTTCAGCCGCTTGATGGACTGCTGCACCTGATCTGCCTTGGCAAGCAGCATTTCGCGACTGACCTGCACTTTTCCGTCAGAGGGCAGCATTGAGCGGATTTCTTCCAGTGAGAACCCGGCAGCGCGCCCAAGGGCGATGACGGACAGTCGCTCCAGTACCTGAGCATCGAACAGGCGTCGCTGTCCCTGTCGGCCGATGGAATGTATCAATCCCTTCTCTTCGTAGAAGCGAAGTGTCGATGGGGGTAGCCCGGTTCTTCTTACTACTTCTGAGATTTCCATATTCAGCTCTTGCGCTCAAGTGCACTTGAGCACCTACAGTGGTGCGCATCACTGTAATCCTCAGAGGCGATGCTAGGAAATGATTAATCTGACGAGTATTTTTACACCGGCTCTGGCTGTCGGTATCGGCGCGACATTGCTGATGGACCTGTGGTCTGCAATGCTGCGCTGCATGGGCGTTGCCACCCTGAATTACGCACTGCTTGGACGCTGGTGCCTCCACTGGCGAAGCGGTACCTGGTTCCACCAGTCCATTGGAGAAGCTTGCGCTGCACATGGCGAAAAAATCATTGGCTGGACGGTGCATTACCTGACCGGCATCCTGTTTGCCATGATGTTCTTGAGCATTGCGGAGCCTTCGTGGACAGAGGATCCTGCCCTAGTGCCCGCGCTGGTATTTGGCGCAGCAACCGTGGCGCTGCCCTGGTTCGTTCTGCAGCCAGCGTTAGGAGCTGGGGTGGCTAGCGGAAAAACACCTCGTCCCTGGCGCAACCGCGCGGTGGGACTGACTACGCATCTTGTTTTTGGTGGGAACCTCTATCTTTGTGCGAAAGCAATGGCATTGATCTAGGTTTCGAGTTGCGCAGCAAGATGCAAAATGCTTTGCATCGTGCCAAGACCTTGTATAAAGCGAGCAACGTCAAGGATTGCACTTCCGGTGCATGCCTTCACCCGTCAAGCCGCTTCATCATGGCACGCGACCTTGACATTGATGGCGATGAGCTCGACCTCGGCGCTGACTTTCATGCCGGCGGAGGTTGCGAGTACATGGCTGACATTCATCTGGGGAGCTGCTGTTTTCTGCCCGGCCACAGAAAGGAAGTCAGACCTTGAATGCAGGTTTGTTCCATGATTTAGAACTCCATAGCTGTTCAATGCCATCACGCATCCTGGTGCTGCTGCCCTTTTGACCTGAGGCAGATTGAACCGATGGGCGGCCTGGGGGGCGGTAATCAGGCTGGCACAGTCAGCAGCCAGTGGCAGCTGTTTCGCCGGTGCGCATTGATAGGCGATTCGCTTGTAGGGGGTGATGTTTTCGATCTGGTTCATTCCTGCAAAGGTGAAAGCCTCAGGCGAGACGAGCGCCCGAGGCTTTCACTCGCAGTGCTGATGAATCACACGGGGCGATGCACCAATACCGGAATGCTGCTGTTGACCAGCACGCGCTGGGTTTCGCTGCCCAGCAAAATGCCGGCGATACCCTTGCGGCCGTGCGATGCCATGCAGATCAGATCGCAACGGCTGTCTTGCGCCTGGTGGATGATGGCCTGGTTGATAGAGATATTCGTCATCCGTGCGGTCTTGCAGTCCACGCCCTCGGCCGCGGCGATGTCCGTCGCAATCTTGAGCACCTGGTCGGCTTCCTTCTCGGCGCTCTTAGCCATTTCTGCAGAGTTGTAGGCCATCATCGCCTCAGCACCATAGATCATGGCGGTGTAATCCGGCATTACATACAGCGCCGTTACCTGTGCACCTTGCTCCTTGGCCAGCTGCATGCCCGCGCGTAGCGCGGCCTCGGAGAGTTTCGAGCCGTCCGTAGGAATCAAAATGTGCTTGAACATATCCAGCCTCCTGGCGCGTCAGCGCGCCTGTTGTTGAGCAATGAAATCGATCGAATGCCGTATTCATACTCACACTCCGGGCCGGCCAAAGCAACACACTGCATCAGTATTCAGACGATTTCTTGATGACAATCAAAACTTTGAAAGCAAGTAAAAACGCCTCTATCGCTTACCCATAAAGCGATGACAGCTATCAAAACAGCACTCCTGACGCCTCCTTCGTGGCTTGCGCTGCTGCAGGTTGTTGAGGCATGACATGTATCTAGTTCGACTTCATCGACCGGGCGTGGTGAAGAGTGGGGCGGCCCTTGCTGTTGTGGTTCTGGTTCAGAAAACAGCTGCTGTGCAGTCCGCCTTGCTTCACCGTGCGGCGGCCCTTACCTGCACAAAGGTCGGTTCCATATTGTGATGGCGTGACGGCTGCGCCTTGACTCCCTGGCGGCTGCTCAAGGACTCGCATCAATGATCGACAAGGCATCAGAACCTGCATGCTGACGAGACTTGGAAGCAAGTTACGGTCTGCCGCTGCTGGTATTTGGCCTGGGCGCAGCCGATGAAGGTGGCTGGCCTTTGCCCTGTACCTGTGGCGCTTTGTGCCATTGCTGATTCGGCCGCGCCTACCCCCTGCTGGACTGTCCGCAGCCCAGCCAGCGATCAAGTCCAGACAATCCGCTTCAACGGAATCCTTCGATGCTTCTCACTCTGATCCCAGCGGCTGTGCACGATTCCCGAGATCGCGCAGGCTTATGAAATTTCCGAGGCGCATCTGATGAAGGTGACGCATCAACCGGCCCTGCAAGGCTGGATAGTCACGGTGCGTGGCAAAGGAGGCGGCATGCACCTGTCCCATATGACGCACAGATCAATATCGGCGCCGTGGTGCGTTGAATGAAGCCCGACTTCGCGCTGGTGGAATGCTTTGGCAGTGACGACCGGCCAGGTTCTTGCCGGTGAGGGTAGGGCAGTGGAAACGCAATGCGCTGAGAGCGATCACGGGCAGCAGTCCGCTTAGTACTTTCATGTTCCGGAGATTGCAGGGCAGGCTATGCGCCGCGGATGCAACCAGGCCAGCGAAGCATACGATGGAGTGCAGACATCTGCCGATGAGCAGTGAAATCAGCAACTGTCGCAGGGATTTATGAAACTTCGCCAGCTCACATCGCGCCATATCAGTCGGTGCATGGATGCATAGGTGATGGCTCTATGCATTTGCGATGCTGCAGTTGTCGCCAGCAGGAGGCCGGCCGTGCAAGCGACGAAGCGGCTGACGCGGGTGTCACTGCCGTAATGAGGCAGAGGCGAAGATCAACACTGGCAAACAACCGGGTGAGGATTCTGGGCACTTCTTGGGTTCTCAAGGCTGCATAGTCGAGCGGGCATTTTTACTACCGGAGCATCGGGTTGCAGGGCCATGGCTTTGGACAACAACAGTTCTTTAGCCTGTACATGCATGTCATATGGGCCTCCAAGAGATAATATGGCTTATTTAATGTAACTTACATGAATTCATTCAGGGCTCCCAAACCCTGAATTCAACCATTCCTAGGCTTTTGTTTTCCAGCTTTCGATGGGCTTGCCATACATCTGCTCGATGGCATCTTCGTAGTAAGCCATCAAGTTCTTGCGCTTGAGCTTGAGGGTAGGGGTCATCAAGCCGTTGTCAATGCTCCAGCTATCCCTGACCAGATGGATCGCTCTGGGCACTGCATAACGGGCAAAGCTACGTGTCTGCTTTTCGATTCTGGCAAGTGCTTCTCTCTCAGCAGCAGCATGGTGCAGGCTGGAAGCGTCATCCGGGTTCAGGCCGACACTCCTGGCAAGCACTTCCCATTCCATTTGACTGACAACGGCGATACAGGCGATGAAAGGACGATCCTCGCCAACCACAAACACTTGCTCAAACAGGGGATCGACGAGGATGGCCTGTTCCACATCATTGGGAGGCACTTTCTCACCCGTCGACGTCACAATGATTTCCTTGATTCGACCTTTGATTCGAATGCGACCGTTTTCGATGGCCGCTTGGTCCCCGGTTCTGAGCCAGCCGTCGGCAGTAAAGGCTTTGGCCGTGTCTTCCGGACGGTTCCAGTAACCTCGCATCACCACAGGGCCAGAGACCTGCAGTTCCTGATCATCGCCAATGCGGACTTCAATCCCCGGCAGCACCCGGCCAACGGTATCGGGCCAGTTGTCGTCGAGGCCGTTGGCACTGACCACAGGGGCGGTTTCGGTCATTCCGTAACCTTGCAGCATGGGCAGGCCCAGACCCAGAAAACAGCGCGCAATGGTTGGAGACAAAGGGGCTCCGCCGCTCACGGCCACGCGTAGCCGGCCTCCAAACTGTGCGAGCAAGGGTTGTGCGACAAGGCTGCGCAGCAGCCAGGCTGGCAAGGCAGAAGCCCAGCTTGCCTGGGCATCGAGCTGCTCGCTCAACGGGATGCCTTGACGAGCGCAAAAACGCTTCCAGCCCTTGTTGACTGCCGCCTCGAACAGCTTGCGCTTGAGGCTGCTGGAGGCAAGCGATTCCTGAACCTTGGCATAAACACGTTCATAGATGCGAGGCACGGATATCAGCACGGTCGGCTTGACCTGCTTCATGTCCTGCGCAAGTTGTGCGACAGAACGCGCGTAGGCCACGCAGGAGCCGGTGGCAATGGCCAGGTAGTAGCCAGCAGTGCGCTCGAAAGTGTGTGAAAGCGGCAGAAACGAGAGGAAGACGTCCTCGGGAAAAGCCTTCACACGTTGCATCACAGCGTGCAAGTCGCTGACCACGTTGTCATGGGTGAGCATGACCCCCTTGGGCTTTCCGGTCGTCCCCGAGGTATAGACAATGCCTGCTAGCTGTGTTTTGTCTGGTGGCTCGGGGAGGGCGGAGGTATACCGTTGACCAGCCTGAAGCCAGGCGGACAAGACGATGAGCGGTTTTCGCTGCAGGGTCTTGACGGACTCTTGCGCAGCTTGTTCGGCAGGTATGGGAGAGGCGCTCGGTGACTCGTTGGTATGGCCTTGCTGTGCGTGGATCACGGCCTGAAGTTCGGGCAGCTCCTGACCGGTAGCGCAAATTTTTTGCCAGGCTTTGGCATCGGCCACCACCAGCAAGGACGCCCCCGAATCGGCAAGGATGTAGGCAATGCTGCCGGCATTGTCTATGGCATGCAGAGGAACGGGTACGTAGCCGCAGCGCAGACAGGCCTGGTCGATGGTCATCGCATCAAAGCCATTGGGCAGCAGGATTGCCACCCTTGCGCCGGCAGGAAGATTCGATGCGCACAAGGCGCGGCTCCACAGGGCAACCCGCTGGGCTGTTTCGGCCCAGTTCAGGCTTTTCCAGACGTTGCTGCTTTCATCGAACGCTCGGTAAGCCTCCGCTGATGGCGTGGCGCTGACCCGCATGGCCAGGAGCTCCGGCAAGGTCTGCACCAGCTCGATAGTCAGATGTCGATTCTCTGTCCGGAGACCCAGTACGTCGATTTCACTTTGTTGGTTCATGCGCTTACCTTCAAGAAGCAGGCAGCTTCCCGCTACGTGAATGATAGCGTTATGGAAATTCGGGACTCAGAATGCGGCTCCGAGCGGGATATCGATGCTTTGGTAGCAGACGGCAATGTAATGGTGCAGGCGCTGCTGCTCGTCACGCACCGCCGTCAGGGAAATCTGGTGCCGGTTCATGTCGTGCTGCATGATGCACGGGCCTTGCCAGTGTCCTTTTCTGCCGATTTCCGTCCAGATCTGCGACCACTGGACATCCGAATCGTCATCGCCACGGATGAAAAGGCTGGCGAACTCCTTGTTCTTGGCGGCTTGGCGCTTCAAGCCGCTGATACGCGAAAAAGCCGGATTGATGTCCACGATTTTTCGGTTCGCATCCAGTACCACCATGCCTTCGTGGGAATGATCGAATACCGTGGCTGCGATATGCAATTGGCGCTCGGTTCGCTTGCGGTCCGAGAGATTGGTCAGAAGCCCTACATACATCCGCTGGCCCCGTGCCTCGGCCTGGCTCAATGCCAGACGCATTGGAACCAGCGTACCGTCCTTGTGCTGGCCCAGCACCTCTGAAATCTTGTTCTGCAGAGGGGGCGCGTTATTGCGCTGGCCGGCTTCATGCTGTTCCAGATAGGCATCATGCTGGGTGACTAACGCGGCTGGCATGAGCATTTTCACGTTCTTGCCCAATACTTCCCCCGAGCTCCAGCCGAATAGGACTTCCGCTGCAGGGTTGTAATCCGTCACTCGGCCCTGATTGTCGATGCAGATAATTCCATCCGCCGCCATATTGACCAAGGCTTGCAGTCTGGCCTCATTCATATCCACTTTCTGCCAGCGACTACGGTAATGGATCAAGGCATTGGCCTGTGCAATCAATCCACCGAATAGAAGCGTAATCAGGGCAATCGTCAGCGCCAGAATCAGGCGGTCGTTCGATGTTGTTGCATCATGGATCTCATGGTCCGAAGTGACTCGCAGCGCCAGCATGGCTGTGTAATGCATGCCGGATATTGCTGCGCCCATGGTGACAGCCGCCAGTGTCTTGCGCCAATGGTCCTGTTTGAGTTTGAAGCGCGCCAGCCCGAAACGGACCCAGAGAGCAAGCGTAGCCAGTGCGACGCCGACAACCAGGGAGATGAAAAACCAGGCGGCTGAATACTGGTGGGTCGCCGGTGTGCGCATTGCAGCCATGCCGCAATAATGCATGGCTGCAATGCCAATGCCTACCGCCAATCCTCCCAAGATCAATTGCCTGAGATTGAGCTCATTGTGAGTCAGCAAGGCGAGAGCCACTGCAGACGCCGCAATGCCCGGGATAATGGAAAGGACCGTGACCGTCAAATCATACTGAACCGCCGCATGCAGGGAATAAGCGAGCATGCCGATGAAATGCATGGCCCATATGCCTATGCCTAATGCCAGCGATCCGCTCACAATAGACCAGTAGCGCAATTGTCGTGAAGTGGCTGATCGGGCAAAAGACGCATGGCGCAATGCCTGTCCGGAAGCAATCCAGCAAACTGCCAGCGACAGGATTACAAGCAAAGGGTCATATTCGCCCTTGATCAAGTGAGCGTCAGCAGAGGAGCCCCAGAAAAATTGCGCCAGCATGAATCATGATCCTGTAACACTGAAAGCACATTCAGTTACTTTGCGAGCATCGCATGAATCGGGTAATCCAATATTTCAAATTTGTAGGATAAATACCAAAGCGCATTTTCCATGAGCCGACAAAGAGGGATCGTCTAGATCGCCGCATCGAGTCCATTCGCGAAATGCTGCTGCACTGCGCTCATGGCGATTTTCGGATCTCGCTGCAGCAATGCTTGCATGATGGCTTCGTGCTCTGCCAGAGAGTCTTCGATACGGCCTTGCTTGAACAGCGACTTGTGGCGGTTGAGCTTCATGACTTTGCGCAAATCGGCTACTAGCTGGTTACGCCAGCGGTTGTCGGCAATGTCGAGAATCTGCATATGAAAGCTTTCGTTGAGCGCGAAAAACCGCTCGGCGTCGGCTGTGTTCTGTTTCAGCTCCTCATGAGTCTGCTGCAGACGCTGCAATTGTTCGTCCGTGGCCTTGCCGGCAACCTCGGCCGCTGCATCCGCTTCCAGCAGGCTCAGCAAGCGATAGACGTCGGAGATGTCCTTGCGCGAGACCTCGGTCACGTAGGCACCCCGGCGCAGCTTCATGGTCACCAGGCCTTCGGCGGCCAGCACCTTCAATGCCTCGCGCAGGGGCGTGCGGCTGATGCCGTATTCCTCGGCAATCTTCAGCTCGTCGATCCAGGCACCAGGTTCAAGCTCCCGCCGGAAGATGCGCTGGCGCAATTGCTCGGCGACCTGCTCATATAGCGCAAGAGGAGTAAGTGTTTTGCTTGTCATTACGCGTGATTATATGCTGCAAGTATTTTGAATTCATAATTATGAATCATGTACACTAGACGCATCTAGGTAGTTCACCGCAATTCCAAACTTCACTGCGCGCACCGCATACGAGAGACAACATGAGCCAAGAGAATCCGGTACAGGACCCACAAGAATTCGCCCCCGCTGATCTGCAAGCCTGGAACAAGGCCGCCAACAAGGCAGCTCCTGGCGGTGATATCAACAACCTGAACTGGGTCACGCCGGACGGCATTACCGTCAAGCCGCTGTACACGGCGGAAGACACGGAAGATCTGCCATTCACCAACACGCTGCCGGGATTCGCCCCCTACATCCGCGGTCCCCAGGCCACCATGTATGCAGGGCGGCCCTGGACGATTCGCCAGTACGCTGGCTTTTCCACCGCCGAAGAATCCAACGCCTTCTATCGCAAGGCACTGGCCGCCGGCGGTCAAGGCGTTTCCGTCGCATTCGATCTGGCCACCCATCGCGGCTATGACTCCGATCATCCACGTGTGACGGGTGATGTGGGCAAGGCCGGCGTGGCGATCGATTCCGTCGAGGACATGAAGATTCTCTTCAACCAGATCCCCTTGGACAAGGTCTCAGTCTCCATGACCATGAACGGCGCCGTGCTGCCCGTGCTGGCCGGCTATGTGGTGGCAGCCGAAGAGCAGGGCGTCCCACAGGATCAACTCGCCGGAACGATTCAGAACGACATTCTGAAAGAGTTCATGGTGCGCAACACCTATATCTACCCGCCCAAGCCGTCGATGAAGATCATTGGCGACATCATCGAGTACACGAGCCAGAACATGCCCAAGTTCAACTCGATCTCGATCTCGGGCTATCACATGCAGGAAGCCGGTGCCAACCAGGCTCTGGAAATGGCTTTCACGCTGGCCGACGGCAAGGAGTATGTGAAGACTGCCATTGCCAAGGGCATGGACGTGGATGCTTTTGCGGGCCGTCTGTCCTTCTTCTGGGCCGTGGGCATGAATTTCTACCTGGAAGTGGCCAAGATGCGTGCCGCGCGCCTGCTGTGGTGCCGAATCATGAAGGGTTTCGATGCCAAGAACCCCAAGAGCCTGATGCTGCGCACCCATAGCCAGACCTCGGGTTGGTCGCTGACCGAGCAGGACCCTTACAACAACGTGGTTCGCACCACCATCGAAGCCATGGCAGCCGTGTTTGGCGGTACCCAGTCCCTGCACACCAATGCGCTGGACGAGGCCATTGCCCTGCCTACGGAGTTCTCGGCCCGCATTGCCCGCAACACGCAGCTGATCATTCAGGAAGAGACCCATATCACCAATGTGATCGACCCCTGGGCTGGCTCCTACATGATGGAGAAGCTGACCCAGGAAATGGCCGACAAGGCTTGGGCCATCATTGAGGAAGTCGACGCCATGGGCGGCATGACCGCCGCTGTGGACAGCGGCTGGGCCAAGCTCAAGATCGAAGCCGCCGCCGCCGAGAAGCAGGCGCGTATCGATTCCGGCAAGGAAGTCATCGTCGGCGTCAACAAGTACAAGCTGGCCAAGGAAGACCCGGTCGACATCCTGGAAGTGGACAACGTCAAGGTGCGTGACAGCCAGATCGCGCGGCTCAAGAATATCAAGGCGAAGCGCGATGCTGTCCAGGTCGAAGCAGCGCTGGCTGCCATCACTGCTGCAGCAGAATCCGGAGAGGGCAATCTGCTGGATCTGTCCATCAAGGCCGTGCGCCTGCGTGCCACGGTGGGTGAAGTCTCCGACGCGATGGAAAAGGCGTTTGGTCGCCATCGCGCCGATACCCAGAAGGTGACCGGCGTGTATGCTGCCGCTTATGACTCGGCCGAAGGCTGGGACAAGCTCAAGGAAGAGATCAACACCGCTTCGCAGGCCATGGGCCGACGCCCCCGCGTAATGATCGCCAAGCTGGGTCAGGACGGTCACGACCGCGGTGCCAAAGTGGTCGCAACCGCGTTTGCCGACCTGGGCTTTGACGTGGACATGGGGCCGCTGTTCCAGACACCCGAAGAATGCGCGCGCCAGGCCATCGAGAACGATGTGCATGCGGTGGGTGTGTCGACCCTGGCCGCCGGGCACAAGACTTTGGTGCCGGCCATCATTGCCGAGCTCAAGAAGCAGGGGGCGGACGACATCATCGTCTTCGTGGGCGGCGTGATTCCCGCCCAGGACTATGATTTCCTCTACAACGCGGGCGTCAAGGGCGTATACGGCCCCGGCACTCCCATTCCTGCCAGCGCCAAGGATGTGCTGGAGCAGATCAAGAAGGCCAACGGTCTCTGATCGGCCGGCAAGCATCGATAGCAAAGGCGACCGCAACGTGACCCCTGAGCAAATGCAAGACGGCATCCTGCGCGGCAACCCTGCCGTGCAGCGCCGGGCCATGGCCAAGGCCATTACCTTGCTTGAATCCTCCCGGGCCGACCACCGTGAACAGGCTGACGGTCTGCTCACCGCTCTGTTGCCGCACACGGGCAAGGCATTTCGCCTTGGCATCAGCGGCGTGCCGGGCGTCGGCAAATCCACCTTCATCGAAGCCCTGGGCCTGTTTCTGATAGAGAAGGGGCTGCGTGTGGCCGTGCTGGCGATTGATCCGTCCAGCACCGTTTCAGGCGGCTCCATCCTCGGCGACAAGACCCGCATGGAGCAACTGTCCATGCGGCTGGAGGCCTATATCCGCCCCAGTCCCAGCAGCGGCACGCTGGGCGGCGTGGCCGAAAAGACGCGAGAGGCCATGCTGGTCTGCGAAGCCGCCGGTTATGACGTGGTCATCGTCGAAACCGTGGGCGTGGGCCAGAGCGAGATTGCCGTGCACGGCATGACGGACATGTTCTGCGTGCTGCAGCTCCCCAACGCTGGCGACGATCTGCAGGCCATCAAGAAGGGCGTGATGGAGCTGGCCGACCTGGTGGTCATCAACAAGGCCGACATCGACCCCCACGCCGCCACGCGTGCCCAGGCCCAGATTACATCGAGTCTGCGCCTGCTGGGCATGCACGGCAATCCAGACCACGCCAACACCGGCGCACTATGGCAGCCGCGCGTACTGCAGATCAGTGCCTTGCTGGGACAGGGAGTGGAGGGCTTCTGGGCTGCAGTCAGCAGCTTCAGGGAGCTGCAAACCTCCAACGGCCGCCTGGCCCTGCGCCGCGAGAAGCAGGCATTGGCCTGGATGTGGGAGCGCATCGACTTCGGCCTCAAGCAGGCGTTTCGCCAGCATCCGCGGGTCAAGGCCATGCTCCCCGTCCTTCAGGACGATGTGACAGCGGGTCGTATCGCTGCCAGTACCGCAGCAAGAAATCTACTTCTAGCCCAAATGCAGTAGGCGCTAGCAGCTCTTATTACCATAGCATCGCAGCATCACCATTGCGAGACAAGCAACCCAAATCACGTTAGAGGACAAGCATGCAAGACGATATCCTGAAGCAGCTGGAAGCCAAGCGAGAACTCGCTCGGTTGGGTGGGGGACAAAAGCGCATCGACGCGCAGCACAAGAAAGGCAAGCTGACGGCGCGCGAGCGTATCGAGCTGCTGCTGGACGACGGCACTTTTGAAGAGTGGGACATGTTCGTGGAGCACCGCTGCACGGACTTCGGCATGGAAAACACCAAGATCCCCGGCGACGGCGTGGTCACCGGCTACGGCATGATCAACGGCCGTCTGGTCTTTGTGTTCAGCCAGGACTTCACGGTGTTCGGCGGCGCACTGTCCGAAACCCATGCCGAGAAGATCTGCAAGGTGATGGACCAGGCCATGAAGGTCGGCGCTCCCGTCATCGGCCTCAACGATTCGGGTGGTGCGCGTATCCAGGAAGGCGTTGCCTCTCTGGGCGGCTATGCCGATGTGTTCCAGAAGAATGTGCTGGCCTCGGGCGTGGTGCCCCAGATCTCCATGATCATGGGCCCCAGCGCCGGCGGCGCCGTGTACTCGCCGGCCATGACCGACTTCATCTTCATGGTCAAGGACAGCTCCTATATGTTCGTGACCGGTCCCGAAGTCGTGAAGACCGTGACGCACGAGGAAGTCACGGCCGAAGAGCTGGGCGGGGCCATCACCCACACCACCAAGAGCGGCGTGGCCGACATGGCATTCGACAACGACGTGGAAGCACTGATGATGCTGCGTCGACTCTATAACTACCTGCCCTTGAACAACAAGGAAAAGGCTCCTGTGCGCGAGACCACCGATCCCGTGGGTCGCGCCGATCTGTCGCTGGATACGCTGGTGCCCGAAAACGCCAACAAGCCCTACGACATGAAGGAGCTGATTCTCAAGACCGTGGACGATGGCGATTTCTTCGAGCTGCAGCCCGAGTACGCCAAGAACATCATCATCGGCTTTGCCCGCATGGCCGGTCAGACCGTGGGCGTCGTGGCCAATCAGCCCCTGGTGCTGGCCGGTTGCCTGGACATCAAGTCCTCCATCAAGGCGGCGCGCTTCGTGCGCTTTTGCGATGCCTTCAACATCCCTGTGGTCACCTTCGTGGATGTGCCCGGTTTCATGCCCGGCACTTCCCAGGAATACGGCGGCATCATCAAGCATGGTGCCAAGCTGCTGTATGCGTATGCCGAAGCCACAGTGCCGAAGATCACTGTCATCACCCGCAAGGCCTATGGCGGCGCGTACGACGTGATGGCTTCCAAGCATTTGCGTGGCGACGTGAACCTGGCCTGGCCCCATGCCGAAATCGCCGTGATGGGCGCCAAGGGCGCGGTGGAGATCATCTTCCGTGAGGACAAGAATGATCCGGTGAAGCTGGCTGCACGCGAAGCGGAATACAAGGAGCGCTTTGCCAACCCCTTTGTGGCCGGAGCCCGTGGTTTTATCGACGATGTGATCCAGCCGCACGAAACACGCAAGCGCATCTGCCGCTCGCTGGAGATGCTCAAGAACAAGCAGCTGGACAACCCCTGGCGCAAGCACGGGAACATCCCCCTGTAAGAACAAGAAGAACCAGGAGATATATCCATGTTTACCAAGATTCTGATTGCCAACCGCGGCGAGATCGCCTGCCGAGTCATCGCCACCGCCCGCAAGATGGGCATCCAGACCGTGGCAGTCTATTCCGACGCCGACAAGGACGCGCGCCATGTCAAGCTCGCCGACGAGGCCGTGCGCTTGGGCCCCGCACCCAGCCGTGAGTCCTATCTGCTGGGCGAAAAAATCATTGAGGCCTGCAAGCAGACCGGCGCACAGGCGGTGCACCCCGGCTACGGTTTTCTCTCGGAGAATGAGGGCTTTGCTAGGCGCTGCGAAGAAGAGGGCATTGCCTTCATCGGCCCCAAGTCGCATTCCATTGCTGCCATGGGCGACAAGATCGCGTCCAAGAAGCTGGCCGGCGAAGCCCAGGTCAACACCATCCCCGGCTACAACGACGCCATCGGCGGTCCCGAACAGGCCGTGGAAATCGCCAAGGGCATTGGCTACCCCGTGATGATCAAGGCTTCGGCCGGTGGCGGTGGCAAGGGTTTGCGCGTGGCATTCAACGACAAGGAAGCCTTTGAAGGTTTTGCCTCCTGCCAGAACGAAGCGCGCAACAGCTTTGGTGACGACCGCATCTTCATAGAGAAGTTCGTGCAGGAGCCCCGCCACATCGAAATCCAGATTCTGGGCGACAGCCACGGCAATGTGGTTTACCTGAACGAGCGTGAGTGCTCGATACAGCGCCGTCACCAGAAGGTGATCGAGGAAGCGCCTTCGCCCTTCATCAGCGATGTCACCCGCAAGGCCATGGGCGAGCAGGCCGTGGCCCTGGCCAAGGCCGTCAAGTATCAGAGCGCCGGCACCGTGGAGTTCGTGGTCGGCAAGGACCAGGACTTCTACTTCCTGGAGATGAATACCCGTCTGCAGGTCGAGCACCCGGTGACCGAATGCATCACCGGACTCGATCTGGTCGAGCAGATGATTCGTGTGGCCGCCGGCGAAAAACTGTCCTTTGCCCAGGCCGATGTGAAGCGCGACGGTTGGGCCATCGAGTGCCGTATCAACGCCGAAGACCCGTTCCGCAACTTCCTGCCTTCGACCGGCCGCCTAGTCCGCTTTGCGCCGCCCGAGCAGACCATGTGGCAGTCCGACACTGAGCATCTGAACGGCGTGCGTGTGGATACTGGCGTCTATGACGGCGGCGAAATCCCCATGTACTACGACTCGATGATCGCCAAGCTCATCGTGCACGGCAAGGACCGCAACGACGCCATCGCCAAGGCCCGCGAAGCGCTCAACGGCTTTGCCATTCGCGGCATCAGCTCCAACATCCCGTTCCAGGCAGCTCTGCTGGCACACCCGGACTTTGTCTCGGGCCAGTTCAACACCGGCTTCATTGCCCAGCACTATGCCGACGGCTTCCATGCCGAGGACGTGCCCCACGATGATCCCGACTTCCTGGTGGCTTTGGCCCTGTTCCGCAATCGCCGCTATCGTGCGCGTGCATCGACCATCACCGGCCAGATGCAAGGCCACCAAGTGCAGGTGGGCGAGAAGTACACCGCGGTGGTTCTGGGTGCTGAAGGCAAGAACCAGTATGTGACTGGCGAGGTGACCGACTTCGATGCCCAGGCGCGCGTCTGCAAGGTCGTCATTGGCGACAAGGCCTACGAGTTCCGCAGCAATGCAGACATTCGCGATCTGGTGGTGCGCGGCGTTTGCAATGGCAAGGCTTTCACCTGCCAGATCGAACGCGGCAATGGCAAGAACCCGCTGGCACTGCGCGTCATCCACAATGGCACGCAAGCCGATGTGCTGGTGCTCTCGCCCAAGGGCGCAGAGATGCACAAGCTCATGCCTTACAAGGCACCGCCCGACCTGTCCAAGTTCCTGCTCTCGCCCATGCCCGGCCTGCTGGTCGACGTGGCGGTGCAGCCCGGCCAGAAGGTGCAGGCCGGCGAGAAGCTGGCGGTCATCGAAGCCATGAAGATGGAGAACATTCTCTTCGCGGCCCAGGATGGCGTGGTCAGCAAGATCAGCGCTGCCAAGGGAGATTCGCTGGCGGTGGACGACATCATTCTGGAATTCGAGTGATGCCGGTTTTTCATCGCCGGGCCGCCCCAAGATGAAAAGCGCCCCTCTTGGAGGGGCCCAGACCACACGCAGTGAGGAGCGCAGGGTGTCATTTTTGGGTGCCGGCCGGCATTGAATGCCGTCGCAGCCTTCAGGCCCTGAAATTGGAAGCCCGCAAGGCTTTGGCTTTGCGGGCTTTTAAGTTTTCATTGGAAAATAGCTGTATCCCTTATCCAGTAAGTGTAAGTAGCTATGATATTAAAAGCGTCTGCAACGATTCCCGGTCGCGCCAAGTTCGTTCGTGCCTTGCTGGCTGTGGTGGGCTTGCTGCTGCTGGTTGACGCATTGGTGCTGATGTGCCTGGGGCACTTCAATGTAGGGGTGGTGCTGCCAGCCGGCTTGGGTGCTGCGGCCTTGGGGCTGAGTTGGAAATGGCGGGCCGTACAGCACTGGCGTGCAGCCAGGCCCCTGCATGCAAGGCTCTGGTCGCTGGCCTGGGCCGGCCTGGCGCTGTGGCTGATCAGCCTTTTCTGGTTCTGGAGCCGCCTGTCCGGCCTGGGTCTTTCGCCGCAGCAAGTGCCGCCCGTGCAATCCATCGTCGTGCTGGGCAGCGGCACGCTCGATGGTCACCCCAGGCCAGTTCTGGCTGCGCGGCTGGATCAGGCGGCGCAACTGGCCAAGCTGCAGCCCCAGGCCTTGGTCGCCGTTTGCGGCGGTGTCGATTGGGGTGAAAAAGAGTCGGAGGCCGAGGTCATGGCCCGCTATCTGCAGCAGCGTCACGGTATTGCGCCGCAGCGGCTGGTGCTGGAAAAGCTCAGCACCAGTACCGAGCTGAACCTCAAGCTCAGCCGGCCCTTGCTGGCCGAGCGCGGTGTGGCTGCGGATGCCCCCATGGCCATGGTCAGCAGCGACTTTCATCTGATGCGCGCCATGGACATTGCAAAGCGGCAGGATCTGCCTCAGGTCTATCCCGTGGCGGCTGATACCCCTCTGGCCACGCGTTTCAATGCCTGGCTGCGCGAATACTTTGCCATGGCCAGCAGCTGGTTGCTTGGCGAGGTCTGATATTTCAATAAAAACCGGCTCTGGCGCTTACCAATATTGCGCTTTAAGCTATCAATCAAGGAGTCACTCATGAGCAATCGTCCTTTCAAGGTTCTAGGTATTCAGCAAGTCGCCATCGGTGGAACCGATAAACAGCGCATGAAAAAGCTGTGGGTGGACATGCTGGGTCTGGAGCAGACCGGCACCTTTCAGAGCGAGCGCGAAAACGTGGACGAGGACATTCTGGCCATGGGGCGGGGCGCGATGAAGGTGGAAGTAGACATCATGCAGCCCATGGACATCGAGAAAAAGCCCGCCGTGCACGCCACGCCGCTGAACCACATCGGCCTGTGGATCGACGATCTGCCCAAGGCCGTGGAATGGCTGACGGCCAATGGCGTGCGATTTGCTCCCGGCGGTATCCGCAAGGGAGCGGCAGGCTATGACATCACTTTCCTGCACCCCAAGAGCAATGACGAGTTTCCGATTGCCGGCGAGGGCGTGCTGATCGAGCTGGTGCAGGCTCCGGCCGACGTGATTGCGGCGCTGGGTTGATCGCTTCGGGCGCCGGCTGTCAGATTGCAGCAGCATGAAAGCTGCGACTGCTCTCAGAACTGATAGCCGAGCCTGATCCCGAACGCCGTGGCGGACTCGGCATCGAAAGCCGCCAGGGTCGTGCCGCCGCTGGAGATATCAACCGAGCCCAGACGCTGGTAGCTCAGCCAGGGCGTGAGCTTGAACTGTCCTTGCTGATAGCTCATCCCTACCGTGTAGCCAAGGCGGCCATCGGTGGGGCGCAATGGCGACAGCGCGGCCTTGTCGCTGCGCTTGTCATAAGCCACGGTGACAAAGCCGGACCAGTTCGCCGCCAGCCTCTGCCCAAGACCCAGCGTGTAGGTGGTGGTGTCCTCCATGTCCGCCAGACTGCGCCCTGGGAGTATCGCCGCCAAGGTCTGCGGGTGTAGCCGGAATTGCGACCAGTTGGTCCAGCGGATCTGTCCAAAGAGCAGGGTACTTGACGTGATGCCTGTCTGAACATCGAGGTTGAAGCTCTGCGGAGCAGTCGATGCGGTCCTTGTTTCGCCCGGCCACAGGTTTTCACGGGTCGCGATCTTGTGCCTGATGGCCGAGTAATAGGTCGCAGCGACGCGCAAAGTCATATCCGGCCGCTCATAGCTCATGCCTAGCAAGTAGCCTGGCTCGGTACTGGGTCTGAAATCCACCCGGTACCCACTGAGCGCTCCAAATACCATGCCCCCCAGGGCGACATGTCCTTCCGTGCGCTGCAGGCGCAGACCGCCATGCACGGCCCAGTGCTCATCCCAGCGGTAGCGCAGCGCCCCCATAAGCTCATGGCTGCTCACGCGGGCCTGCGTGCCGCCAAAAAGAGGCGATTGCCGCGGGCTGTAAGCGATGTCAAGGCCAAAAGGCTTGCTCAACATCAGCAGCACCGAGGTGCGTGGATTTACATCCTGCTTGTATGCAAAGCCCCATTGGGTATAGTCGTCGGCGACTTGCCCGGTGGACTTTCCCAGCGCATCCGTGCCCTGGATCCGGGGCCTGACCGTATAGGTCTCCACGGAAAGATAGCGGCCGTTTTCAAACAAAGGCCCAAGGTCCTGGCCCGTTCTATCAAGGCCGCCGGCCTGGGCGCAGAGTCCCCACATCATGGCTGCACAACCAGCCCCCGCTTTTGTTTTTATCAACGCCTGCTCCAACGCTCTGATTTCATCTGCATGCATGTAATCTAATGTATCTACATGACAGGTGAACAGGTCTAATTGGAGGATGCTGGCTTGAATAGTTGATGCTGACGCGGCAGTGACGAGTCTGTCGCCTGGCTTATGCTGTGCGCTGCGATTGATCACCGTCCGAAGCCCAAAGCCGCGCAGAAAATGCCTTCCATCTCGACCAACTCCACGATCGCTTACTACGACCGCCAATACAACGCCCGCGCCAGCGTGCAGGATCCGCTTGCCTACCTGGCGCGCTACACGCAGGAAAGCCAGGCCGCATTTGCCTTGTCCGGCGCAGTTCGCAACCAGCGCTACAGCCCCAGGGCTACGGATGTTCTGGATATCTATCTGCCCTCAACCCAGGCAGGCACCGCACAAGCTGCGCCTGTTTTCATCTTCATCCATGGCGGCTACTGGAAGGCCTTGGGCAAGGATGATTCGGCATTCATGGCACCGGCGCTGACGCAGGAGGGCGCCATCGTCGTTGTGCCTGACTACGATCTGGCCCCGTCCGTCACACTGGACCATATAGTCGATCAGATGCGTCAGGCCTATGCCTGGGTGGTGCGCAATATCGCCATCTACGGCGGTGATGCCCGCAATATCTGTGCCTGCGGAAGCTCGGCCGGAGGACATCTGGTGGGCATGCTGCTGGCCAAGGACTGGCAGCAAGACTACGACCTGCCAGCGCAGGCCGTACCCCGATCAGCGCTGACCTTGAGCGGTCTGTTCGACCTGCAGCCGCTGTTGACAACCCATATCAACGACTGGATGCAACTCGACGATGCTGCTGCCATACGCAACAGTCCGCGCTTTCTGCTGCCCGATGCGGGTACCCATGCTCAGAGCCAACTGCGCGTGAGCTGTGGGGAGTTTGAAAGCCATGAATTCAAGCGCCAGTCGCGCGACTATCTGGCGGCCTGGCAGGCACGCTGTCTGCCGGGGCAGTGGGTGGAAGCGCCGGCGACCAACCACTTTGATTTGCCGCTGCAACTGGCCGATCCGCAGTCCGCCATTCATCAGACTGCGCTGCAGCTGATGGGGCTTGATCAATCCTCGTCCAGCATGCGCGCCGCCTGATTGTTGAGTGCCGAGTCGGCCCGGAAGTAGCCGAGCACGGTGTTCACGCTATGGTGCCCCGTCAAGGCCATGGTGTCGGCCAGCGGCAGATTGCGTCTGCCGGCCTCGGTCACAAAGCCCGAGCGCAGCGAGTGGGCGGAAAAATCCCCTTCCACGCCTGCCAGCGCACAGCGTTCCTTGACAATATTTCGCACGGCGGCGGGAGTCAGCGGCTCTGCCACATGGCCTCCTTTGCGAATGCGCCTGAAGATAGGACCTTCGGTGATGCAGGCTGCGTCCAGCCATGCTCTCAGGGCGATGGCGGCACGGCCGGTGACGGGCTTGTGATTCTCGGGGGCGTCGGTGCCGCTCTGGTTGGTCTTGCTATGGCTCAGGGTGTAGATGAATTCCCCACCAGCCACGGCGCGCAGGAAACGCATATCGGCGCCGGCCACTTCGGAGCGGCGTCGCCCGCCGCTGGCCCAGGCAAACAACAGCAGCGCCTGGTCGCGCAGGCCACGCAAGCTGTCGTCACAGCTGGCCAGCAGCATCTCCAGCACATCACGCGTCAGCGCCTCTTTTTTCTGGGGTAGATCACCGCGTCTTGCATAGGCCTTGCGCGTACGTGACATCAACTCCCTGACTGCCCCGTCCTGACAGGGGTTGGACATGGCATGCACCTGATGTGCCTTGGACATCACGGCCATGCGGTGCACCAGCGTGCTGTGCGAAGGCGCACCTTTTTTTCCCTTGTAGCCTGCAGCTACCAGGGCTTCATCGATTTCGGGTGGCATCTCATGAAGCAGGCCGACACCGCTCTGCCTCTGGGCATGATCGATGATGAACTGCAGCACCGTGGAAACCTGCAGCGGCAGTTGCATGGGCTGGCCCAGACGCAGTAGGTGCCAGGCTGCCCAGTAACGCATGGCGCTTTGATAGCTGCTGCGCGTGTTGCTGGATTCGCCTTCATGCATCAGTTCCTTGATGGCTTCATGCGCTTCGGGTGCCAGGGCGGCAGCCGGCATATCCAGCACCTGTAGGCGGTTGGCATCAAAGGCCGCTGGAGCAGAGAAGGGCGAGGGCTTGTGTGAATCCATGGCGCTATTTTCGCCCTGACTTTACATGCCGGCTGAAATCGATTTGCCGCTCTGGGACTGTCGGCAAAGGTGGAGCAGCACTGCGGACCGTGTTGCCCTGGCTCCACGCCAAGTCAGGCAGCTTCAACTTCGTGGGCAAGCCAGCGGCTGATGGCAGCGATCAGGACACTGCTTGGCGGGGCTAGGCCGGCCTGAGCACGGGCTCTGGCAGAACAACCAGTATGTACAAGCCAACGAAATTGCTCTCGCTCTAACGCCGAACGGACTCCACCCTGAACAAAAGGGATGAAAACGGGTTAATGTACGTTGTCATCTGTATGAAAATTTCTTACGTAATATTTAATACATGATATGTATTGTGTATTACATGATTAATTAATAGATCACGATAACAATCACTTATCGTTAGTTATTTGAAAAATAGATATGAATACAAGCAAAACCACGTCCAGGGGCGTACAGGAATCCGATGTCTGGGCTGCAGCCGATGTCTTGATTGCCCAGGGTCTGCGCCCGACCATAGAGCGCGTGCGCCAGCAGATAGGGCGAGGCTCTCCGAATACGGTCAGTCCCATGCTGGAGACCTGGTTTGCCACGCTAGGGCATCGCCTGGGAGTTGCGGGAGAACAGGATCCATCCGTGCTGCAGTCGGTGCCGGATCCTGTGCAGCGCCTTGCCGAAGAGCTCTGGAATACGGCACTGGAAGAGGCGAAAGCTGCTGCCAGCAAGGCCTTGGATCTTCGTGAACAGGCTTTGAAAGCCGAGGAGCAGGCTTTTGTGGCGCAGCAGGAGCAACTCGCTCAGCGAGAGGCCACCATGGAAGCGCAAAAAGATGCGCTGAATCAAGCCCTGCAGACGGCCCAGAACCACGCCCAGGACCTGGCACGTCGTCTTGACGAGATGCAGCATACGATGCAGGAGCGCGATCAGCGCCTGGAAGAGCTGCGTGACGAGCTGGGCAATGCCGTTCGCCAGCGTGAGTTGCAGCAGCAAAAGCACAGCGAAGAAATTCAGTCCGCCGCAGCGGAACGCCAGCGCATGGCCGAGCAGTACGCGGGCAACGAGCGCCATATGCTCAACGAGGTCGATCGTGCGCGGCAGGAACTCACTGCAGCGCGAAAAAGCCTGCAGGATCAGGAACGCAAGGCAGAGTCCCGCTATCAGGAGTTGCAGACTCGCTTTGAACAATCCGAGCAGGAGATCCTGAATCTACATGCCCAGTTGCAGACCGCCCAGAACACGGCAGCATTGGCGCAGGAGCGTGTTGCAGATCTCAAAAATCTGCTGGAGGCTCAGCAAAGAATTGCGGCTGCAGCTACGACCTCGGAGTCGAATGTGGCTCAACCCCTGTCTCGTCGAAGCAATCTCGCGGCCACCCGCCGCTCCATTAACCGGCGAACCCTGCGCTAGGCAATATCCGGCAGTCCCGCCACGGCCCCGTGCGGCTTGTTTTCTATGCAGCTGCACGGGCTGCCTCTTAATGCGGTGGCTTATCAATATCCTCTGGGAATGCCAAGCCACAGCGGACCAGCCATGACTATCCTGAAATAATTAATCGGCAACGTCCTACATTTGGGTACGCTTTTGTCTTTAATAGTGGTGGGAAATAGAAGAAGACAAGAACCAACCAGCCAATGGATGCGGCATCAGTTTTGAGATGGGCGATCTCGATGCACGCTTGCTAATAGCAAACCGCTTTCTCCTGAGTTCAAGCATTTCCAGGCCCTGGTATTGGAGCCTGGACGGACTTTCTGTTGCTTGATCCTTTTATCCGGAAATAGAGGTGGCCGTGGATTTACTCAAAAGCATTTTTCACCAATCACCGGAGGCCGCACTTTTTGCGTCTCTGGCCCTGGGATACTGGGTCGGCAAGTTCCGCTTTGGCTCATTCCAGCTGGGGGGCGTGGCAGGTTCCTTATTGGCGGCGGTCTTGATCAGCCAGATCGGCATTCAGATCGATTCAGGCATCAAAGCCGTGCTTTTCGCCTTGTTCATCTATGCCGTAGGCTTTGAAAGCGGCCCGCAATTCTTCAATTCCCTGGGACGCCATTCGGTCAAGGAAATCATGATGGCCGTCGTGGTCGCCTTGTCCGGTTTGATCACGGTGGTGGTGATTGCCCGGGTATTCGGGCTGGACAAGGGACTGGCTGCAGGTCTTGCGGCCGGCGGGCTGACGCAGTCGGCAATCATTGGGACGGCTGGTTCTGCGATTGAGAAACTCGGGCTCTCGGGCGAGGAAGTGCAGCGCATGCAGGCCAATGTCGCCATCGGCTATGCGGTCACCTATATATTCGGATCCTTCGGGGCCATCATCATGTGCGTCAATGTGCTGCCCTGGATTACCGGGCGCAACATACGCGATGACGCCGTTCAGGCCGAGCAGGAGCAGCTCAAGGGCGTGCGGGTCTACGCGCAGGGCGAGTCGCCGGCAGCTCCCGATCTGGTGGGGCGCATTTTCCGCGTCGCTCAATCAGGCAAAAGTGTGGCAGATCTCGAAGCCAGCGCAACGCAGGGCAGGGTGACCGTGGAACGCATTCAGCGCAGGAGCGCTCTGGTAGGCGTTGATCCCAGCCTGGTACTGGAGTCCGGCGACGTTGTGCTGCTGGTAGGGCGCCGCGCGGCCGTGGTCTCGCTCGGGGCCCTAGTTGGCGATGAGCTGCAGTCAGCCGAGGGCATGGATGTGGTGATGGTGCGCCGCGACGTTGCAATCACCAATCCCATCTATCTCAACCGTAGTGTGAAGGACATCCTGAACAGCCTGTCCCAGGAGTTCATACACGGCGTGTATGTCGAAGGTCTGATGCGGGCCGGAACACCCGTTCCGATCAAGTCGGAGACCATGGTGATGCCAGGTGACGTGGTGAGCTTGTTCGGTACGCCCCAGGACGTTCAAAAGGCCGCTCAATCCGCTGGACCCATCATCGTTCCCAGTGACAAGACCGACTGGGTCTATCACGGCTGCGGCATTGTCGTCGGCTTGTTGATCGGTTTGCTGGTCCTGCGTATCGGCTCCATTCCCATCACTTTGGGCAGCGGCGGCGGCGCCTTGCTCTCAGGGCTGCTGTTTGGCTGGTGGCGCAGCCGCAAGCACACCATGGGAAATATGCCGACGGGAGCTTCCACCCTGTTGCGCGACCTGGGCCTGGCCGGTTTTGTGGCCATGGTCGGCCTGCAGTCCGGCCAGCAGGCGGTCAGCACGGTCATGGAGCAGGGTTTGACGCTGTTCATGCTGGGCGTTCTGGTCACCATCATTCCGCTGCTGATTGCCATCTTGTTTGGCAAGTATGTGCTGCGTTACGACAACGTGGCCATGTTCGCGGGTTCGCTGTCGGGCGCACGCAGTGCCAACCCCGCGTTTGGAGAGGTTCTGGACAAGGCCGGAAATTCAATCCCCACCACCCCGTTTGCAATCACTTATGCGTTGGCCAATGTGTTCCTGACTTTGTTGGGTCCGCTGGTCATTGCCTTCGCGTGAACCCCCTGCACTGATTCACTAGGACGAATGGAAGGAGTTGCGATATGAGTAAGGATTATCAGAGTCTGGCGAAATTGAGCCCGTTCGAGCTCAAGGATGAGTTGATCAAGATCGCCTCGAGCGACGGAAACCGCCTCATGCTCAATGCGGGGCGGGGCAATCCCAACTTTCTGGCCACAACGCCGAGAAGAGCATTTTTTCGCCTGGGCTTGTTCGCTGCAGCCGAATCGGAGCTTTCCTACTCTTATATGACAACGGTAGGTGTTGGCGGACTGGCGAAGATCGACGGGATTGAGGGTCGCTTTGAACGTTATATCGCCGAGAACCGGGATCAGGAGGGCGTGCGCTTTCTCGGTAAATCACTGAGCTATGTCCGTGACCAGCTGGGCTTGGACCCGGCCGCCTTCCTGCACGAAATGGTTGACGGTATTCTGGGCTGCAATTACCCCGTTCCCCCGCGGATGCTGAACATCAGTGAAAAAATCGTACGCCAGTACATCATCCGGGAAATGGGGGCCGATGCAATACCCAGTGAGTCCGTGAACCTGTTTGCAGTCGAAGGGGGAACGGCTGCCATGGCTTACATTTTCGAGAGCCTGAAGCTCAACGGTTTGCTCAAGGCCGGCGACAAGGTTGCCATTGGGATGCCGGTTTTCACGCCGTATATAGAAATTCCGGAGCTGGCCCAGTACGCACTGGAGGAAGTCGCCATCAACGCGGATCCGAGCCTCAATTGGCAGTATCCGGACTCTGAGCTGGACAAGCTCAAGGACCCGGCCATCAAGATCTTTTTCTGCGTCAACCCCAGCAATCCGCCTTCGGTGAAGATGGATCAGCGAAGTCTGGAACGCGTGCGCAACATCGTTGCAGAACATCGTCCGGATCTGATGATCCTGACCGACGATGTCTATGGAACTTTTGCAGATGACTTCCAGTCTCTCTTCGCGATTTGCCCGGAAAATACGCTTCTGGTCTACTCATTCTCCAAATACTTTGGCGCCACTGGCTGGCGTTTGGGGGTCGTGGCCGCTCATCAGCAAAATGTCTTTGACCTGGCGCTGGACAAACTGCAAGAGTCCGAGAAAGTCGCCCTGGATCATCGCTATCGTTCGCTGCTGCCGGATGTGCGCTCCTTGAAGTTCATTGACCGCCTGGTGGCTGACAGTCGTGCTGTCGCTTTGAATCACACGGCCGGACTGTCCACTCCGCAGCAAGTGCAGATGGCCCTGTTCTCGCTGTTTGCGCTGATGGACGAGGCGGACGAGTACAAGCACACGCTCAAGCAACTGATTCGGCGACGCGAAACCACGTTGTACCGCGAGCTTGGCATGCCGCCGCTAAGAGACGAAAACGCGGTTGACTACTACACCTTGATTGACTTGCAGGATGTGACCGCGAAGCTCTACGGCGAAGCCTTTTCGGAGTGGGCGGTCAAACAGTCGTCGACAGGTGACATGCTGTTCCGGATTGCCGATGAGACCGGTATTGTGCTCTTGCCAGGGCGCGGCTTCGGCTCGAACCGTCCATCGGGGCGGGCATCCTTGGCAAATCTCAACGAATATGAATATGCAGCCATAGGCCGAGCATTGCGCAAAATGGCGGATGAGCTTTACGCCGAATATTCCGGACAAGCCCAGAATCTCTAAGCGGTAATGCCTGAAAGAAAAAGCCATGAGCAGATCCTCCTGATGGCTTTTCCACGTGAAAGTGCGCCGGCGTTGTTCCGTGCAAGGAGCTGACCGCTTTCGGCAGGACACGCCCCAGCACTGTGACAATGTCTGTTTGTCACCCGCCCCAAACTGAATGAATGAGGGCTGAGCACGCAATGACTGCAGCAAAGAGGCCTATGGCCTCTTTGCCAATTACGGAGTCGCCAGGCGTGCAAAGTCGCGATCAAGGTCCTTGATTGCCGTCTCAATCCGGTTATTTCGCGCTTCGGTCCATTGCTCTTCCTGAGAGAGCATTTGCTTGGATCGTGCAATCATGCGCGCCATTTCCGATGGCTGGGGGCCTCCGGCTGTCACGCGATTCTTCACGATTGCTACGGGGTCCAGCGTCGCCCGGAACTCGCTTTCCGACATGGGCAACTTGCCGTTCTCGATAGACATTTCGTGTTTGACGGTAGCTGCATAGATGCGCTGGGCATCGGCGTAGGGGAAGTCGCGAGGGGTGATGTTGCGTTCCTTGGCAAAGCTGACGACCTCCGAGGCAAAGTGGTGACCCACGCGGAAGGGCAATTTGTACTTGCGCATCAGAACATCCGCCACCTCCTGGGAGGCCGTCCAGTCAAGATTCAGTTCTTCAAGCGCACGTTCGGGATTGATCACCAGGCCGCTGAGCACTTTGTCAAACCCCTGAAGAGTGGAAATCGTCGCTGCAATCAGCGCGGAGGAGTCATGGGACGACTTGTTATCGCTCATCCCTGGTGGAATATTGTGCTGGCCGATGAGGCGTCCCACACCCAGGGCCAGCACGCGGGAAGCGTTGGCGCGGGTGTCGTTGAGAAGTCCGGGATTTCGCTTCTGGGGCATTGCACTTGACACATAGGTGTTTCCTCCGCCCTCGCGAAGAAGGATCCAGGGTCTGGGCTGGGCATACTGCACCATGACGTCCTCGACAAAAGCTCCGACGTGCAGGGAAATGCTCGACGCAACCGCGCCGATCTCCACCGGCATCTCGGCAGCCAGAATCTGCGCGGCATCGTAGGCGTTGTCGACTGTGGCTGGGTAGCCAAGGTATTTGGCCATGCGCTCTCGATTCAAGGGCCAACTGGTCCCATTGAGTACCGTGGTGCCCATCGCTGACTGGTCAATGCGCGCGAATGCCTCGTGAAGGCGCTGGGCGTCCCGGTCAAAACCGGCAAGGTGTCCCAGAAGGTAGTGCCCATAGCTATTAGGCTGAGCGGCCACCCCGTTGGTGTAATTCGGAACGACCGTGTCGGTATAAGTCTGGGCCAGCCGCAGCAGATGAGCACGGGTCTGCGCCAGCTGTTTGTTCAGGCGCAGCATATCGTCCCGCTGTATGGCAGAGCGCACCGTAGCCAACATATCCTGGCTTGAGCGCCCGGCATGCAGAAGAGTGGCTTCCACACCAGCGGCATCAATGAGCAGGGGCTCGAAAGTGATGACCAAACCTGGCCGTTTGCCATTCGGAGCGTCGCCTGCCTTCAAGACGCTCTGGAGACCTCGCGCAATTCTGGGAGCCATGGACTTGTCGAGCAAGCCCTCATCGGTATTGATCACTGCCGATGCCTTGTTGATCTGTCCCAGCCAGAAGAAGGCGTCGCGCTTCGACTCCTGCGCAAGCGCGCCATTGGCCAGCGATGCCAGCGCAAACGTGGCAACCAGGAGCTTGCGTAGCGCCCCACCGGCAAGGCCATGTGGCAATTTTGACAAGACGGCACTGCGCTTGCGGTTGGTTCTGTATTTCATGTATGTCTCCTGGGCTCTAGGGATGGTGATCAAGGCTGGATGCCTTGTATTACCGACTCGATAACTCTGTAACGGCAGATGGCTGAGAGCGAGCTGATGGCGAATGATGCATGTCTTCACGACGCGAAATTGCCGTATGGCTGAACTGGACGCAAAAAAGCTCGGAGCCAGGACAGGGCGCAGCTGCTGCTTACTCTGCATGCCGATTGGCGCTATTAAAGTCTCCCGGCTTGCCTCCGGCTGTCCCTGGCGAGATATGTGTTTTGCGCAGCGAGGCTTGTGCCGGCTCCGTCCTGTGGCTGATGGGCTAGCATCGGCAAGGTGTATATCGCAATCAGCCAGGTCAGGCATTTGCAGGACGCATCTGCTGCATCAATTGATAGAGCGCTTCAGCTACCAGTGAAAGGCTGCGCTCTCGCTTGCGTACCATATAGATCTGCCGGTCCATACCCGGCAGCAGCAGGTGTCGCGCTACCAGTCCAGGCTTGTCGAAGTGAAACAGGCTCAGGGCGGGAGCTACGGTGATGCCAAGTCCGGCTTGTACGAGTCCCATCACGGTGGCCAATTGCTCAACTTCAACGAAAGTCTGCATCTTTCGAGGAAAAAAAGCGGCATCCAGATACTGGCGAACACTGCTGTGGCGCGCCAGGTGGATGAACGGCCAGGGTGTCAGATCCTCCAGGGACAGCTCGACCTTGTCCGCCAAGGGATGGTCGCCCGGGCACACCATATAGAAGCCGTCGCTGCAAAACGGCTCAGCCTTCAGGTCGGGTGTATCCACGCGTATGGCGGCCAGCGCGAAATCCGCGTCTCCGTTGGCAACGGCAGCGATGCATGGCTCGGACAGTACATCCAACACACCCAGCTGAACTCCCGGATGCCGCGCCGTGTACACCTTCAGCACCTCAGGAAGCCAGCCTGCGGCAAGGGATGGCAGCAATGCAACTGATACGTGCCCCTGAGCCAGTTGTGCTGTATCACGCATCGCTCTTTCGCAGGCAGCGAATTCTGCGGCGAGGCGCTCTGCAGATTGCAGGAATCGTTCGCCTTCGCGGGTAAGCACCACGTGTCTTGTGCTGCGGTCGAAAAGTTTGAGACCTACCGTTTGCTCCACGGAGCGGATGAGTGCACTGAAAGCCGGTTGTGACAGGTGGCACATGCTGGCGGCCTGAGTGAAGTTCTTTTGCTTGGCCAGTACCAGGAATGCCTGCACATCACGCGACGATAGATTCATTTGAAATGCGGATTAATTAATCTCAATTATCGATTTCACAGCTTATAGCGGTTTTCCTATAGTGGGCATCAGGAGGTTTCATGACAAGAGTGCAAAACGAAACGACGTCATTGCTCATCGGATGTGCGGCAGGCTTTTCCGGCGATCGAATTGATGCGGCTCAACCCGTCGTACAGGAGCTGGTTCGACAAAGCAAACCTGCCTTTCTGATCTTTGAAACGCTTGCCGAGCGCACTCTGGCACTGGCACAGCTTGCTCGTCGTCAGAATCCCGATGCAGGCTATGAGCCACTCATGGTGGAGTTTCTCCGGCCTGTGCTTGCCGACTGCCTGGCGCATGGCATTCGAATCGTCAGCAACTTTGGTGCAGCCAACCCGCAAGGTGCAGCCCGGGCCATTGCTGCATTGGCCAAGGAGCTCGGAACGCGCCTACCCCAAATAGCGGTTGTTCATGGTGATGACCTCAGCGGACCCGCGCACTACCAGCTGCTCGAAAAAGCTCTGGGCTCGGACATGCCAGACCAGCAACTGGTGAGCGCCAATGCCTATATAGGTGCACGACCCATTGCCGAGGCACTGCTGGCAGGTGCAGACATTGTGGTGTGCGGCCGCGTCTCCGACCCCTCGCTTGTAGTGGGACCTGCCATGGCCCACTTCGGCTGGGCCTGGGATGACTGGAATCGCCTGGCACAAGCCACGATGACCGGGCATTTGCTGGAATGTGGAACCCAGGTTTCTGGCGGCTATTTCGCAGACCCGGGGTACAAAGATGTACCCGGCATGGAACGCCTGGGGTATCCCATTGCCGAAATCGACAGCGCGGGCAATAGCACCATCTTCAAGCCATCTCTTACCGGGGGCTGCATCACTGCAGCCACGGTCAAGGAGCAACTGCTCTACGAAATCCATGACCCTGCCTGCTACCTCACGCCAGACGTTGTTGCGGACATCACTCAGGCAGAAGTGATTTCGGTTGGGCCTGACCGGGTGCGCCTGGAAGGTGTCATTGGTCATCCGAGGCCGGAGATGCTCAAAGTCAATGTCTGCTTTGAGTCAGGATGGTTTGCCGAGGGAGAGATCTCCTACGCGGGCCCGAGAGCGCAAGAGCGCGCGCGTCTGGCGGCCCAGACCATATCCAGGCGCTTGGCGAATATTGCTCCCCTCAGAACCGACCTGATCGGTATCACCAGCGTCTGGGGAAACGACAGCAGTGACTGGCTGACTGAAGCAGGCATTGCCGGCGAATCCCGGGATGTCCGGCTTCGCATGGCCTGGCAGCATGCCGACCATGCGGTAGCTGCGCGTCTGCCGCGCGAGATAAACGCCTTGTACTGCTGCGGCCCGGCGGGGGGAGGGGGCGTTCGCACCCATATGCGTCAGCGCCTGGGAATGGTGTCGTGCTTGGTACCTCAGCAACAGATTACGACTGGCTTCCACTGGACCAAGCCACATCAGGAGTAAGCCATGAACTCAACCCTTACCGTTCCCCTTTACCTGGTTGCGCATGGACGCACGGGAGACAAAGGTAACCGCTCCAATATCAGCGTCATTGCATGGCATCCGGATTTGTGGGACTTGGTGTGCGAACAAGTCACCGAACAAGTCGTGATGCACCTGTTTGCGGACCGCAAGCCAAGCCATGTCCGGCGATACCTGCTACCCAAGCTCCACGCCATGAATCTGGTGCTCGACAACGTGCTGGATGGGGGGGTCAACGACTCGCTGAACCTGGACAGCCATGGAAAAACGCTGTGCTTCAGGGTGCTTGAAATGCCCGTCGTGGTTCCATGCCATCTCGAGCCACTGCTCATCGGTCCGAGCGCCTGAATTTTCTACAACAACCACTAGGAGACAAAGCATGAAATTTCTGACACGACGCACTGTTCTTGCATGCGGTGCAAGCCTGGCGCTCAGCCCCTTGGCCTTTGCACAGGGCGAATTTCCAAACAAGCCTATTACCTTTGTCGTTCCGTTTGCCGCCGGCAGTGCCACAGACCAGCTTGCGCGTGCCTTGGGACAAGCCGTTTCCGAGCAGACCAAGCAGCCGGTCGTGGTGGAAAACAAAGGCGGTGCCAGTGGCATGATTGCGGCTCAAGCGGTGGCCAAGGCCGCACCTGATGGCTACACCGTGCTCATCACGACCAATACGACGCACGCTGCCAACGAGCACTTGTACAAAAAGCTGTCGTACGACCCTGTCAAGGACTTCACCCCTATCACAGGTCTGGGCAAAGGTGGACAGGTCCTGGTCGTTCCTGCGACTTCGCCCTATCAGTCCGTAGGCGATCTGCTGGGCTACGCCAAAGCCAATCCCGGCAAGCTGAGTTTTGGCAGCGGCAGCTCTTCAAGCCGTGTCGCTGGCGAAATGCTGAAGCAACTCGCTGGCGTCGACATCCTTCACGTTCCCTACAAGAGCAATCCGCTCGCCCTCACGGATCTCCTCGGGGGGCAAATAAACCTGATGATTACCGACGTCTCGACGGGCGTTCCTCAAATCAAGGCCGGCAAGCTGCGCCCGCTGGGTTACTCCACACAAAAGCGCAGCGCACAGTTGCCTGATGTTCCGACCATCGCGGAGGCCGGTGTCAAAGGCTATGACATGGGCTACTGGTTCGCAGCCTACACGCCTGCCAATACACCAGCACCTGTCGCGGCCAAACTCAATCAGCTGTTGACCAAGGCGGTGAACAGCGCTGCGGCCAAGTCCTTCTTCAATATGTCCGGCTCCGAAGCCTGGACCACCTCTGCCTCGGAACTGGCACAGTTCCAGGCCGCAGAAACCACCAAGTGGGGACAGGTCATCAAGGCGGCAGGCATCACGCCTGAATAAGGGTCAAGCCCGGATCAGTTCCCTGCAATGCAGGGAGTCCAGTGGAAATCCGAAGCGGCTTTTGCTCCAGCGTGATGCGGAACTCATCATCGAGAAAGCCAGAAGCTCGGCAATCTTCGAATAGAGAAGGGCGGATGAAGGTAACTGGTGTTTGAGCACCAGTTGCTCCATGCATGGAGATCCGCGGCTGTTAAGGCTCAGGTGTGGAAAATCTGAGCCATCTCCGTTACTTGGCAGCCCGGCTGTCTTCGACGGTGAAGTGCTCTACATGCGGTGGCTCCACAAAATAAGGCCCGATGATGGCGCGCCACTCGGCAAAAGCGGCGGACTGGCGGAATCCAATCGTGTGGTCGTCAAGAGTTTCCCAGTGTACGGTCAGCACATAGCGGCCCTCGGTCTCGATGCAGGCAAGGACTGTGTGGCCAAGATAGCCAGTGGCCTTACTCAGCACGGAGTCTGCGGCCTGACGAATGGCGCTTCCAAAATCCTTGTGCTTGGCTGGCTCCACCTTGAAGTCTGCAATTTCAACAATCATCAGCTTTCTCCTGTTGGTACGACGAAAGATGCTATGAGGAGCTCCATCTCACTCAGATGATGAGGTCGCGAAGCTTATAAAGACGCAACCCGTATGCCTGCCCAGTGTCTTGACGGCACTTGGGCTGCGCAAAAAATGCACTGAGCGGAACGGTGATGAGCTGCCAGTTGGCGAGCAGGCTGGATTGTCGTTCATTTGTATGAAGTAACTTGGGCTTTCGTAGCTTTCAATAATACATCATACGATGTATATTTTCTGACACTTTTTTAAGCTGAAAGTCAAGGCTTTTTGCCTGATATTCAACAAAAGGTTACGAAATAACCATCGATCAAGGGTGGCTTCTTAGGGCCATTGCGACCTGAGTTCTGGTCGCAATGGCCTACCAATGCGCGAGCGAACTTCAGCTCCCGTTGAATGGATCAACAACCATTCAACGAGGACTTTCAATGTTCATCATCACTGTGCTGGCTTCTAAGGGCGGAGTCGGCAAGACAACTACAGCTGCGAATCTGGGCGGCCTGCTGCACGACATCGGCTTTAGGACGCTGCTGATCGACGGCGATATTCAGCCGTCGCTCTCACGCTATTACCAGCTGCGCTATGCGGCACCTTTTGGGCTCACGCAGTTGGTGCAGTCTGGTGCACTGACCCCGGACTGCATCTCGCATTGCCAACTGCCACCGACTTCCTATCAAGGCAAGCTTGAGAAGGCACCTAAGAGCGAGGGCGGTTGCCTGCATATCGTTCGCTCTGACGCCAAGGACTCGTCTTTGCAGGTCTGGATGGCCAATCGCAATCCAGTGAGCATGCAGTTCAGCTTCAAGAATCCCTTGAAGCACCCTGCAATCGCTAGCGCATATGACGTGGTGATTATTGATACCCAAGGTGCTGTGGGTCATCTGCAAGATGCTGCAGTGGTTGCTGCTGATCTGCTTCTTGTGCCTGCAACGCCAGACATGATCTCTGCTCGCGAGTTCATCGCAAATGTGAAGGCACTCATTGAACGCCACGATAGCGTGTCTAGCATGGGCTTGAAGATGCCTCAGATGAAGGCATTTCTCAATAAAAGCCAGAAGACTAGCGATAGCAAGGAAATGTCCGCAATGATTCGCGAAAGCTTTATTGAGCTGAGCGGAAAAATCACGATGCTGGATACCGATGTTCCCGATGCAACGGCTTGGAAAAAAGCGGCCAGTGCCGGAGTTCCAGTGCATTGGGTTGATCCAGTGAAAGCGTCCAACACGCTTCATTCCCTTCTTTGGGAAATTGTGCCCAGCGTGTCGGAGATGTACGCATCTAACCACCCCCAATATCTCGATCTGAACGCACCCTCCAATTAATTTTAGGAGGAAAGCATGCGTACACCTGAAACCATGACTGCTCGCGAACGGGCAGCCTCGCTAAACCTAACTACGTCCCCTGGAAATAAGCAAGGGACGTCAGCTATGACTGCACCAGATAAACCAAAGCTCACTCCAAATCAAGCACGTCTTGAGGCGGCTAAAGCAGCTCTTCATCGAGACTCTGAAAGATCAACTACCAGTTTTGATCCGATGGATGAGATTGATGGCTCCATCATCGTCTTGGATGTTTTTGATATTGATGAATATTCGCTGAATCCTCGCAAGAAAGCTAATTCCCAGCGGGCGGAAATCAAAGCGAGTATGAAGGTCGATGGCATCACCAACATGTTCTCGGTTACGCGTCGAAACCCCACGGAGAAGTATTTTCCATATGGTGGCGGAAATACTCGTGTGGAGATCGCAAAAGAGCTGGTGAATGAAGGCGTCGAGAAACTGCGGCGCATCCATGTCGTTACTCGAAAGTGGCCTGGCGAGGCTGCTGTCATTGCCGCGCACTTGAGCGAAAACGACAATCGAAGTGATATTTCGTTCTGGGAGCGAGCTCAGGGCGTAATGAATTACAAGCGTGAAATTGAGAAGGAGACTGCTAAATCATTCTCCGCCACCGAACTTAATAAAGCACTTAAAGAGGTTGGATTGAGCTATGGCGTGAGGATGGTTCAAAACTTCATCTTCGCTGTCGAAAATCTCGCGTTGATTGGTAATTGGCTTCAAACGTCTGACGTGAATATAAATATTCGTCCTACCGTTTCAGCACTTCACGAAATGGCATCTAAGTTTGATAAGCGTGATGAGGTCAAAAACTCCATCGAGGAAATCTTCTTGATGCACGCGACCGATCTTGAGGCCATGGAGCAAGCGAACTCCGAGGCCGATCCTGCAAGCCGGACAGAGGTCAAGTTGGATGTTCAATCGCTGCTCACCCAGATCCAGTCTGTATCCTCGAAGCACTTTGGTATTGCCGCCGACCATATCGAGTCAGTCGTCCAGTCCTATCTCCAGGACCCGAAGCTTTCTGTTGAGGACATGCGCTCGATAGAGAGCGAGAACAAGAAGGTGCAACAGCAAGCCAAGCAGGCGCCACTGTCGGGAATGCTTGGCGGCGTGTCGGCGGCTGCATCGCCTAGCAGTAAAAGAGCCACCACAAAGGCCGATCGGCAAGGGGCGGGTGCTGGCCCAGCAGACAAGCTGGCAGCGTTTTCCGCACGGCTATCGCAGAATCTTGTGGATCTGAATGCTGTCGTACCGTTGTCGGACTTCGTGAAGCCAATGCCGGCATTGCCATACGGGTTCTTGGTGGATATTCCAGAACGTATGTCGTATTTGGGCGATCAAAAGCTCTCCGAAGAACTCGAAACTCTGCGTGTGTATCTCTGGCCATTTCTTGCAACGCAAACCGGGCAGTGCAACGCAAACCTACTCTCGAAATGCGACCCAGAAAGCCGCTGGGTAAAGGCTATTCAGGCTGGCGTTGATACGTTCCGTCAGGAGTGCACAGATAGAGCAATTCTGTGCGGGAAGAATGGGCAGCTTTATGTCACTTCTGACCATTATGGGTATCTCTTCGGCAATGCGGCGGTTGCTAGATGCTTGTCTGCACTGATGCAAACACTCGCTGAATTTAATATCGCCGTGCAAGAGGATAGCCGCGAAGCCTATAAACCGTTATTTACGGAATAAACACGTTAGTTAAGCAATGACAGATCATATTGTTCCCGTCGATATTCACACGAATCCGCAGTTAAATTTTCTGCTGCTGACGGAGGTAATTCGTGCTATCGAAACCGAGGTTGGAATAGATCAGTTATTGCAGATGGGTTGCGATGCCGAACTGATTGACCAACTTCGGCATCGCAAGACTCGCGATATTCTGGATATTTCTACTAAGTTAACGAGGGTTAAACTCGTATTTTCTCCTGGCGAACTCCGGCAGCAACTGGAAGGCCTGGACCGACAACGGCAAGACGATGCACTTTGCGAATATTTTGTGCGTAATGGCGCATCGCGTGCACTGATTACCCGGCTTTTTAAGCGCTCCGCAGACGATATTCGTAGGATGCGTGAATTGGTTGGTGGAAGCGTCACCGGCGGTAGGGCCAAATTACCCAAGAAGTTTGATGTTCGGGATCAGATTCATCAAGCTTGGGCCGAAATTACCAGCCAATCGGCGCCTGGGAAATCTCTACGTGATTGGATTTTCGAGCTCCATTCTCGTTTTGCGGAGTACACCATCGACTCGCTTTATTCAACGCTCAAAGAGTTTGAAGACGAGGATAGCCTGGCTCTTCCCAGGAGAAATGCCTTCCCGGTGGGCAAATAAATCAGCCGTAGGACGTTCTATTTACAACCATTATCGATAAAGCTTGAACATGAAGAACACCAAGAACTTACCCGCCCAGCTGTCGAATAGTGATAGTGAATTTCTGAAGTCCGCACTGTTTCTGGAACTCATCGGCCAAGAGCCCATCACCATCAACCGCGCTTTCGTGGATCTCACCGGTAACGTCTTGAGCGCACTCTGGCTTACCTATGCGATGGAGCGGGAACGTCGCAGTGAGTCGGAGGACTTTTTCGAAATCCTTATGTCATCGTCATGCTGCACGAAGGACACCGGCATAACGAGGGCACAGCAGCAAACCTGCCGCAAGACACTCGTGGACTTGGGCATCCTGCATGAGCATGCTGGTCAGGGCCGCATCATTACCTATCGGATCTCGAAGCGACGCTTGCTTGAGCTTTTGCAGCAACAAGCCATGCCCTTGGCCAGCGCAATGCGAAGTGCAGCGACAACCTCCGTAGCCGCAGCTGCGCACTGATGGAGCTTGTCAGTGCGCGGCTCTCTTTCACTCGCAGCTATTCCAACAGTTCGTTATGAACTGCCGGAGGATGCGCCGATCCACCAGGGTGCCGAGCAAATTTTTCTGCACCTGGACGATCGAGGTTTCGTTCCATTTCATCCGGTGCTGGCTGAAAAATTCGGCCACAAAGCCGCCATCTTCGTGGGCATGGCGCTCTACTGGACGCGCCACAGTCTCCGCAACCATCCCGAGCGCGGTGGCTGGTTCTTTATGTCCTTGCAGCAGTGGAAGTCGGCCATTGGGCTGACCCGCACCGAGCAAGCCAGTGTGCGCGAGCTGCTGATGGGCGAGGGCGTTCTCGAAGAGATGCTCGTTGGGCGTCCTGCGGTGCTGAACTACCGCCTGAACGTACCTGCACTCGCCAAGGCACTGGCCATGCGCGGCAAGGGGCAGAAACTTACGTGGGACTTGGCAAGTAGCTGGTTCAAGGGCTGCAAGGTCTACTACAAGCCCCTGGCTGATGTGGCTGGAAGCATCGCAGGCGGGCTGTACTTGGCCTATCTGCTGCAGCGGCACCGGGAGTGTCTGAAGCTAGGCCAGCTCACCGATGGCGCTATCCCGGTCAGCCAGGATGAAATCTCAACAGCGCTTGTGCTCGGTCCGAAGGTCCAGCGCAATGCTCGGGAGCGGCTGAAGAAGGCTGGATTCATTAACGAGGTCGGCATCGGCGGAGCGTTGGTCCGCATTAACTTCGACGCCATTCTGCTGTGCCTGCGTGGGCAAAGCATCAAGCCTTTGCCTCGCAAGGCTGACGCGGACAAGGCTACTCCTGCGGCGTCAACGAAGGCTGCACCGTCAAATAGCGCTCCAGCCACGAACCAGACGCTGGACCTGTCCGGCCTTTCATTCGCGTTCTCGCAAGCGACGCTTGGACTGTCCGCGACCCCTCCTGCTCCCCGCCCGCGCGATCTCTTGCTGTCTTTTTTGAACGACGATCTGGTGCCTCACAAACCTGTCGAAATCCGACAAGCTGGAGCTACTTCTTCGATCAGTGAGCAGCCCGCCAAGTCGGAGCAAATCTCCAATGCCAGCAAGGAGTTAGCGAAGAGCTTTAGCGATAAGGGTAGCGAGGGTGGAGCGAAGGAATCGTTTGCCGTTTCCTGCAAACAAGAGCCTGACTCTTTGGACGAAACCTGCAGGCTTGATCTGCCGTTTCCCGCAATCAATATTCAAAGGACTTCTATTCAATCCACTACTACTTCGCCGGTGAACACCAGCAGCACGGCTGACGTTCAGGCAGGTGAGGGTGGTAAGTCTTCGAGTTCGGACAAGCTGAACGCCGGACTTGCCTCTGGCCTCATCTTCCCCACCTGGATTGAGAAGTCACTGCACGCGTCCCTCTCCAAGGTGCTGGCCAAGTTTCCCCTTGAGCAACAACAGCAAGCGTTGGACGAGATGGAAGGTGCGAACCGGCGATTTCATAAAGTGAAGTCGCCAGTGGCCTGGCTAAACAGTGTGGTGAAGAAATATAGAGACGGCGAATGCATCTGGGCGTATGCCCCCGTCATCGCTGCAGAGCGCATTGAGTTAGCCAAACAGGCCGATGCTCAACAGGCCCAGAAAGAAGCATCGCTGAAAGCTTTTCACGAAGGATCGGCCAACGCCGTCGCCAATCCAGTGCGAGTGGCGGTCGAAGGCAATGGGCCTTTGGGCAAAGAAGCGGCGCGTGCCAAGTTGCTTGCTCTTCGCAATGAGCGGGCAGCGAAGGTCGGAATGGCGAAGAAATGAGCTGACTTCCGAATAACCCGAGATGGGCCATATGGCACTCAGTGCCAAGTAGCTCGAAATGAACCACACGGCACTTAGTGCCATGTGGCTCGAAATGAACCACGCGGCACTTAGTGCCATGTAGCTCGAAATGAGCCACAGCAATTTTCAAGAGAAGCAATATGAGCTATCAGAAATCAGGGAACGATCTATTTATTCAGCTCGTTCAGCAATTCAGAAGCTACACGGATGCTGCGGTTCTTTGGGTCTTACTCAAAGAGCGGGGGGATATTGGAGAGATCGCCATTACGTCTGGGTCGATCACTGAAGTCGAACTGTGCCGAACCATTCCATTACCCACCGTAAAACGAACTCTCCAGCGGTTGCAAGAGACCGGATTTATTAATGTCCGCGTGCAGAAGAACACGAAAACGCTGGTGACCGTGAATCGCGATGCGGTACTCGATTTGCTAAGACAGCCCATTGCCGAGCGGCTGCCATCAGTTAGTAAGAAGCACTTTCCATTTATCGACGGTTGGAATGAAGACATCGCTAAAGAAGCTGCGCAAGTGGCAATAGAGAACGCCAGTGCCGACGAGGGCGGGAAGTCGGGAGAAGTCCCGGACGCTGGATAGACGAAGTATTTAATTTAAGGAGAAGACCTTGGCTACTGATCGAATCAAAACAGACCCCGGCTTTCAGCCAGTAATGCTGGCCGGTGTATTGGGTGCAGGTGCACCAGGCATTAAATTCGTCACCGACCCGAATTCGCCATTTCGTGACGGCTACTCAATTGCTGGTGAAGAAGCTGCTTTGGCGGCATTCATCCAGGCTGGCGCGTCTGAAGACGATCCTTTGTTTGATCGCTATGTAGAGCTGGAAGATCGCAAAGAGCAATTCCAGAAGATGCAAGCGGAGCGACGGGATCGTCGTGGTGCGGACGCGGTGGTGACGAACTCCGAAGCACAAGGCATTGATGATCTCGGGCCGCTGACGAACGAAGGCGTGGACCAGATGACGATTCACACCATCGAGGCCCACCGACTTTTTCAGGGGCGATCTGGGGAGCCTGAAAAGCGCTTGAACGCGATCATTGGCGGCAAGCGCGTTGCTTCCTCTCTGCGGAACCTTTGGGTACTGACGAGCCGTGACAACCCATATGCAGATTGGGCACTGGTACGCCATGAGTACGGCATCTCGCAAGTTCAAGAGTCGTTGCGCACCCAAATCGCTAAAGCCGAGGAGCTGCTGGAGAGCCAGCGCAAGCGCGGCCTGAGCCTGAGCATCGTTCAGTCCGCTCGCCCTATGACCCTGAACCTCGGATTCCGCAGCCCTTACGGCTATGCGATCTCCATGTTGATCGTGGACTACGACTACTTTGTTCGTATCCAGAAAACGCTGCAGCGCAAGAACTTGCTGAGTGATGAGCAGGCGCGTGCTGTGCTGAGCGCAATGAGCCGCGCCATCCTTGGCGTGTTCTACGGCACTGCCCGATTCGACAAATGGCTTGGCCGTCCAGAGATTCGTGAGCTGAGCCGTTCTGACTGGTTCAGTGCAGACCCGGAAGCTGCGAAGCGCATTCAGTTTGTGGTGAGCACGTTTGGTGCAGTGCCAGCCCAGATTTACAAGGCCGAAGTGAAGCCTTCGCATTCGCGCCGGCTCATCAACATCAGCGAAGCCGAACGTGCGTTGCTGCAGCAAGTTGGCGACCAATTGCAGCAGGCGCAAGAGCATGGCTCCGATGCATCCGCTTCTACTGGCCCAGAAGCTACAGCCACCGCTGATTAAGACCGCGCGCAGTCGTTTGGAACTGATATTGAAAGGGATTGGTGTGAAAAGGGATCTGGAAATAAAAGGGGCTTCGCAGCACACCGGTCGTGGCCGAGTCGTCAACAACGTGCTGTGGGGTCGTCAAGCCCTGGCGGATCAGGACTGTCAAGATCGAGCTGACGTAAAGGCCCTTACGGGTAGGGGCACCCTGTCCAGATTGCGCCAGAAACTTGACGGCATCGACGCAATCCTGAAACAGATGCGCGATTTGTCCGAGAAGTCGAAATCTGTTCCAGGACTGAGCTTCTATCTGGTCGTGCACCAGAAAAGCACAACGGGCTATGTCTTTCTGCGCTGGCGCCAACGCATGGGCTCTAACCGCCATTTGAGCTTTGAAGAGGTGGAGGAGCTTGCGTCAGGCCTGCCCAGTGAACTCCGTCAATGGTGCATGGCAGCGTCCCAACGCGCTGTGGCCTTGAATGAGGAGCACCAGCAGACGCGTGGCGATATCAAGCGTATTCGCGTGAGCGTGGACAAGGCTCCTGTCTTTCTTTATCCACGCTCCCCGATTTCGACCCTCTAAGTCCGTGCCTGGGCTGACCTGGTGCAGCAGCTCGGGCATTCAATCAGCACTGCAAGGAAATTGGATATGTCGCAATTGTTTATCGGCAAGGGAAACCTGGGTAGTTCTCCTAGTCTCAGGACGCTCAAGGGTGGGCCTAACGGCGAGTTTGATGTCGCCAGTATGCGTGTTCGGTTCAGCCGATACGGCCGCACCGAGGAGGGCGGAATCGAAGAGGTTGGCGGTTTTTGGCGCGAGGTGGAAATCTACGGAGCGAAGGCTCGCGATGCCGCGCGGCTCCTGCGCAAGGGAGCCAGAGTGCTAGTGATGGGGGAAGAGCTTGAGTACATGGCGCGCGATGAGGCTACTGGCGGTCAAGTGATGGTGTTCAAGATCGAGGCCCAGGATGTCGCACTTCTGCTGTCGCGTGTGAAGACCATTGAGTTCGAGGCTTCACGCCGCTCGTCCACGGAGCAGTCGGATGGCTCCTCAGGCGAAGTGCAGGAACCCTACCACGCAGGCCAGCCTGCTTAAAGACCGTTTTTAACCAAGGAGCACATCTTGACTTTACATCCCGATCAACAGGCCTCGGACGACATCACATTGCTTGTCGATGGTCGATTCACCATGGTGGTTGCGCCATCGCAAAAGGTGAATGAAGAAAATGCACCCGCATTCTTAGTCGTGCGAGATTCCAATGGCAAGGATGTATGCGTGGGATATTGCAAGCTCCAGTTTGATGGTACCTGGCACACGCGTCTCACGGTCACATACGATGAATCGTCGCAGTCGGACTCTATGTTGATTGGCGACTTTGATAGTCGCGTTGATGCGGTGGTGCGGTTATGGCTTGTCCGTCATAACTTCAGCTACCAGATGACAGAATAAATATCGGTTTTCCTGTGGCGCATGCTCAGTCGCCAATTGAGTCCACAGGAGAATATGGTGCAAGAAAAATATCAATTTTTGGGGCTCGTTGTTCCCGATCCAGTCGATACGAATTTCGATCCTGTGGCATGGGCCAATACTTGCCAGGATGTGTTCAATAAAAATATCGCTCTGATCGGGAAGTCCTACGACACTTTTATCTTGAAGTGTTCCAGCGATTTTGATCCGCTTATATCGGGGCTGCAGGTTTCTGATTCAACGCTCACATGGGCGCTATGGATGGCCGAAGGTTGGGGTTATGAGTCACCAGCAACAAGAGTTGTTCGCGAGGGGCTTTGATGTTGCCTAGGCCCGTCACGATCCGCCCGCCGGATCTCCTTATCAAAGCCGTCTCGGATGGACGCAGGCTCGGCCTGCAGCTCCTGGCAGTTCCAGGTGTGAGCCGTCCACTTGCAAACTACGATGCTTGGTGGAGTGGAGCTCGGCGCATGTGGCTGCTTCAAACTACCGACTCCAGTTATGCCGACGATGTGATTAAGCATGCGTTTGCTGGGCACTTCGTGGATATGGAGCAGCTCGATGTGCAACTGCGCGCCGCTGTCGCAGCTCCTGATCCCGACTACTTCTCGCAGTTGCTCGATGTTCAGATCTTCCCGCTGGTGAAGGGAGACCTAGCACGCGGTTCATGGGCGGTTAGCTTTACCTACGACCCGCTATGCGTGAAGGCGATGCGCTCGTTGGGCGGCTACTTCCACAAGCATGCGTCAGCGTGGCAAGTCAGAGCCGATCCTGAGCTCATCATGGAGCGGCTGGCCAGCATTGCCGGCGTGTCGTCGGAGTTCGTATTCGTCCATGAGCAGCCGGTGGTCATCGAAGAGTTGACCACAAGTGGCAACGAAGGCTCGCCTATCAGCGTGCCCGCTGCATCGCCACCGCTGGGCGGGGGCGGCGGGCCTGGTGAAGAAGAGGGCACCGGTTTCCTATCGACTGAGCATGGCCACGTCGATGACATGCCGTATGACCGGGTGGCCCTGGCCAGCCTGGTCGCCTGTGGCGTGCTGCGCGACTACCAGGCCGAAGGCGTCGCACATATGCTGCGCCAATCGGGCGCCTGCATGGGCGATGACATGGGCCTGGGCAAAAGCCGCCAGACGGTCGTGGCATCCCGGATGGCTGCTGGCAGCGGCCGGGTCCTGATCGTATGCCCTGCATCCCTACGTTTGAACTGGGAGCGAGAGATCAAGATGGTCTACCCAGACGCTCGCGTCGGGATGATCGGTGAGGACCGGATTTCGACGCTGGCTGGCTGTGACTGGGTGATCGGCAACTACGAACGCATGGGCGGCCTAGTGCGCGAGAGTGAGCTGGAGTTCGCGGTGATGGCCGTGGATGAAGCCCACTACCTGAAGGAATACAAGAGCGGCCGCACGCGCAATGTGTTCCTGCTGGCAGCACGGATAGAGCGATGCTTTGTCGTCACCGGCACGCCGTTGCTCAATCGCGAGATTGAGATGCATACACTGCTGCGCATCACGGGCCATCGCCTCGGTAGTCTCACGCTGGCTGAGTTCCGCAAGAGCTACGCGGGTAGCCCTGAGAAGCGAGCAGCACTGGCTGCAGCGATCCAGGGCTGGATGATCCGTCGCAGCAAGGACGTGCTCAAGGATCTGGGTGACAAGGCGAGGCAGTTTGTGCCTCTGTCGCCAGAGGGGCTCGATGTCTACAAGGAGATCTATGGCGACATGACCCTGCAGGCCATGCCCAAGATCGTTCGCCTGCGTAAATGCCTTGAAGGTCTGAAGGTTCCGTACCTGGTCGAAACCGTGCAGGCAATGGGAGAGGACGGCAAGCTCATCATCTTCTGCGAGTACATGAGCACCGTGGAGGCCCTTAAACAGGCCCTGGCCAGCCTTGGCGTAGGCTGTGTCTCGCTGGTCGGCTCGGATAGCTTGAAGCGTCGGCAGGCTGCGGTAGATGCGTTCCAGAGGGACGCAAGCATCAAGGTATTCATTGGCACCACCATGGCTGCGGGCGTGGGCATCACGCTGACGGCTGCCAACATCGTGGCATTTGCCTCCATGCCGTGGACGCCAGCCTTGATGCGCCAGGCAGAGGACCGGGCCTACCGCTTGGGTCAGATCCGCGATGTGCTGGTCCTGGTGCCCATCATCCAGGGCACTATCGATGAGGGCGTGCTGCAGCTGCAGGAGAACAAGCACACCACAGAAATAGAAGTGGTGGAGGCAGCCAAGAAAGCATTGCCTGTCCAACAACGAGCGGCTGTAGAAACTGTGCCAGATGAAGCTCGCGAGGAAGTGCGGGCACTTGAATATGCCTGATCTATTTTAAGTGCTCATAAAAAATGGCCACTTAGTGGCCATCTAATATCAAACCTGCTGCAATCATTTGATTTCGAATTGCGAGCGATCCTTATCTTTGATCCAGACAGGAGGCTTGCCACGGCCTGTCCAAGTTTGACCAGTCTCAGGGTCACGATACTTGGGGTCAACAGAGCCGCGAGTTGCTTTTGCTTTCGCTTGGGGGAATATATCGTCTTGGGTCAATCCATATGTCGCGATCAAACCCTTAATCTGTTGCACGGCTGTGCCGATTTCGCTTTTACGTGCTGCTTCAATCTGGGCTTCGAGTGTTGCGCGTTGGGCCAGCAGATCCTTGTACGACACCGCAGAGTTAGACATCAATATGCTCCATTAAAATGACAGAACATATTATGAGGCATTTTAAGAGATGATGGTTGCTTTGCTGGAAGCAAGGATTGCGTTGCACTCAGTTTCGGCGCTAAAATCGACGCACATTGGCTCTTCGGAGCTTTGTAGCATCTGAGTCCTTGAGAGATGCGCATCAGCTCACGCTGGCGAGGACATTCTTCAACCCCACGGGATAACACAATCCCGTCGGGGACCGTGTTGCCCAACATCTAGGAGCAACACATGCATCAATCTCAACGTTCTGCCAAGGAGCCGGCATCCTCGCCTTTTGACGTGGATCGCCAGCTGCTGGTGAAGATGATCTCTCGCGTCAACGACCCTGTCGTAGCACGCATATTTCTCAACACGTTGGATATGTACCCGGATCTGAAACTTCAGTTCCTAGGTGCCTATCTGATGGCGGAAGAGACGGTCAAGCGCTCGCAGATTCGATATGCAAAGGCTCATGACGTGGGTCAGGCTACTGCGCGAATCAAGCGAAAGTGTTTGGAGTTGCTTCGTGCCCTTTGGTCGCTTAGCGTTTGCTTTGCTCGTTGGACCCGTGTGGCTCTCAATGAGTACAAGCTGCAAAAGTCCCATAAATCGCCTAAGCCACCGGCTCCTTCTGCCAATGTCATCATGCTCCCGTTGTCTCGCAAGGCAACTGGCACAGATAACTAAGCAGAGGCTCTAACCAACCCATTACCCGAAATTCGTCGGGTAGTGGGTTTTTCTTTGTTCGAATATTTGGAGGCCATATGAATAAGAAATCAGTCCTTGAACGCTATCTCGAATTGCATCCATTGAAGGCTTCAAGGCGTGGCGCGTCATTGGATATGGAGCTCATTGAACGTTGGTACTTTGAAATTCAGCTCCGAGGCGTTGCGAAGATCAAACATCAGATTGCCCATGCGAAGCGAACCGCCACCTCATTGGTGAAAGCTCAAAGTAATTTCGAGAACCTCAATCCAACTCAATTGAAGCAATTGAAGGATGCCTCAACAATGATGCGCGATCTCGCCGAGTCGCTGGTTCCGCTAGAAAATTGGGCTAAGAGCTATAAGGAGTTCTACGATAAGACGGTTCTTGCCGATCAGAATGAAGAATGCGATGCGTTTGCGCAAGCACGCTGGCATGGCGATGAAGTGGAGTTTCAGCTAGAGCTTGAGTTATTGCTTGAGGCTGACAACTTCAAAACGCGCAGTTGCGTTGGTGATTGGTTTCATTTGAATAAGCGGTATCTCAACGTACCAGCCAATGAATTTATCCTGTCGCTATATCTGACCTTTCATGAGAAACAAAGCGTGAAGGAACGGATGCGGGCAGTAGCCTATTCATTTGTTTACGCCTCCGCTTGTCGCAGGGTCCATTCTGAGTTGATGAGCAATCAAAAGTCCGTGTACGTGGGTACCAAAGACATTGATGCGTACCTGGCATACCGAAAAGCAAATGTGCAGGCTTCGGCGTCTGCGGCAATGAGCAAGTTGGGTGTCAACCTATAAATCCCTGATGGGCACTAGATGCCCTGGGGCAAGTGTCCATCTTCCTTATCTACTGGAGATGAATATGAGCCTCGAAAACACCTTTGAACGTCCAAGGAATTACAAATCCATGGTGCATACAGAGAAAAACCCGAGCATTGAATTGTTGATGGACCAGGTAATGGTGATTGCATTAATTTGGACATTAGCTTCAAACGATGCCTTGGAACCATCTGCTAAAGAGAAATATAAGGCTCGTGTTGTACTGGAACAGGATCATCTTCGCACGATGCTCCAGAAAGCGCTCACAGCGAAAGACAGGGTTCTGTAACTTGTCCCGTATTCACTGGGTAATCTTCTTCTAACTCTCTTTTTACCCTTGGGGCGCCGTCATGCCCCTGGGGGGGACGGTCCCCTTTCTGCTTTCAACGAAAGGAATCCCATGTCCAAGCACTTAATTAATCAAACGAACGTGAACGGTATTGAAATGGTTCTGGAATGCGGCTACGACCGCCCAACAGGCTCATTCTTTGCCAATATTCATTCCGAAGGCGACATTTACTACACCTCACTGGTGGAGCTCGGGTCGAAGGACTCTGGCTGGTTGCTCACCGTGACTGCAGAGCATGGCTTAGTAGTCCCTCGCCAAATGATGGATCGCCTGGCTATCGAAGCAATGTTCGATGGGAGTAATGATTTCATCGAGCACGAGCCTTACACGCAAACGGAATCTGACAGACGACTGCTACAGCTGGGCTTTCGCCAACAGATGCCGTCCGTGCTGCCAACCGATAACCCTGTGTGGGCTTGGTTCACTGACAGCGAGGAAGATCTTGGCACATATGCTTTGCTGCAATCCAAGGACTATCAAGCCTATGTGCCATCTCTGCTCTGTGATGTCTTGCCACAAGAAGGTGAATGGCCGGTACTCGATGAACAGGATGTGCTCAAGCGTCTTGACACGATGCATGCGCGGCTCTTGAAGGGCGCTTTCCAAAAGCATCCTGGCGAAGGCATAGGATCGGTTCTGAACCGCATTCTGGGCTTTGTGCCGCCAATTCTGCAGCTCGAATCCAAGTTGTTCGTTGTCTTCTCGGATCACGAATTCGTACAAGATAAAACGGGCTTTTGGGCTGGAGATAGTTGGGCTGGCTTTTCCGGGGCAAAGGTGTTCGGGCCGTGTGAAGTGACAGCAGAGGAGGGCGAGAACTGCATCCCTATTCACGAGGCATATGCCTTGGCGAGCGGTGCATTGCTCAAGGTCCAGTCATTTGGCGTCAAAAGCATCGCTGACGATGACTTATGCGCATCTTGCGGCCACTGCAACTATCGTCCAGGTGATATGAGCAGTTGCAGTAAAGACTGGCCTGGATACCAGGATTCCGATGGGTATCTGAAGGTGTGCTTTGCGTCCGTTATCGCCATCTAAAGCGCAAGCTATTTGAACCTCGCGCTGGCCAAGGGCCAGCGATTTTTTAACCCGGACGGGCGTTGTCGCCCAGTCGGGCCGCGCCTTTCCAGTTTAGAGAGTTGGAAATGACCGCAACTAACAATCAGCCGCTTTGCACAACTGCGGATCGTCAGAGCTACGCACTGACTGCTGAACAGGTCGCCATTGCCATCGCTGGCCACGATCTCCGCACCTTTAAGGGGTGGATAGCAGCCGCGTCATCATTACTCGCTGATGCGCCTTTGATGACCGGCATTCAGGAGAAACATAGCCCCTATGTGATCCTGAAAGCGGAGTTCAACGGAAAACCAGAGGTCGTTTTCTTCTACAACGAAACCAATGTCATCTACTCCCCAGATCTTGCGTCGGACTTCGACATCAGTGCCTGGTGTAACGATAGTTGGGATGGCGTCGAGGCTGAAGCCAACATCGCTACATTGACATGCCCAGACTTTGTGACCCTGCGTCACGAGCAATTGCTTAAGCAAGTCACTAACGACTCTCTGAGTCCTGGCATGTAATTGCCACACCCAAAAAGCCCAGCTCACAAGTTCTTGTGACTGGGCTTTTTTCATTGGTGGTGCCGGGCCTGCTGTCCTAGTTTCCTTGGCCGTCCGTCGATCACGGAAAGATGCGCAGAAGGTACGTTACCTTGATATGCTGCGTATTCCGGTCGAACTGACCGCCTGTGCCGGTTGCTGCTGGCCAGTCTGCTGGTCGTGACCGACTGAGTTCGGCCATGACCAGTCATTCGATGATCTGCCAAAGAGCCGCCCATTAGCAGTCGTAGATGCAACACACTAACTACCGCTTAGGCGGTAGGAGTGTTGCAATCTTGTGTGTAGCTGTATGGCGCAAGCGTCTCCGATCTCCACGTCCGTCAAGCCTTTGCTATCACAGTCATACGGGATGAATCTGAAGGTGCTCATTTAGGCCGGCAAGGATTCCGCAATGTTGAGCAGTTCGCTCCTCACCACAGCGTTTGCGTAGATCTTGGAGTTGCTTTTGTAGAAGATGCAACTCCTTAATTCGCTCATAGACTTGGCTGATATGCGCATCCAGCAAGGCGTTGACATCACCACAAGCAGCACCGGGGTCGTCTCGAAACCGAAGTAGTACACGCACCTCGGCGAGAGACATGTCTAGGCTGCGGCAATGGCGAATCATTTGAAGTCGCTCCAGATGCGAAGATTCGTAGATCCGAAAGTTCCCTTGGGTCCGAGCAGGTGCAGGCAACAATCCTTCTCGCTCATAAAAGCGAATTGTTTCTACCGGCGTGGACGAGGAGACGGAAAGCTCGCCAATTTTCATCGAGTGCTCGCAAAGTGAATGCTTGGAAATTTTAAGGTTTTTGGGCTTGACTCTGTAGTAGGTACAGGTTTTCTAATGATGTCATGAGTACCACTCCTACATGCCTAACACCTTCGACAACCGCTTCACACGAGCCTGCTACCTGCTCGGGCGGTTGCTCATTAAGTTGTATCGACGACCAGTCAATCGAGCAGTCCAGTGTTCCAGAGGCAAAGGCAGTGCCATTTCTGAGCTTGCGCATCCCTTCCATGGATTGCCCAAACGAAGAACGCCCAATTCGGAACGCCGTAGAGCGAATCGCTGGTGTCACTGGGATGCGCTTTGATTTGGCTCAGCGCACCCTGTCTGTGGATGCCTCTAGCGCTTCTTGGCCGGTGGTAATTGAGGCGATCAGAGGGTTGGGCTTTCAGGTCGAGCCCTTAGCCCCGCTGTCCAAACAAGATGCCTGCAAAACGGATATCTCAACTGGAAGCACACACTGTGGAGATTCCCCTTGCAGTAGCGCTGCATGTGAAGTGACGTCTCCCATTGCTGCGCAGCCGAATGCTGATGTGAGTCCGAAGGAATTGCGACTGCACATTCCATCAATGGACTGCCCTAACGAGGAGCGACCTATTCGAGCCGCAGTGGAGCAGGTTGTCGGCGTGTCGGGAATGCGTTTCGATTTGGCACAGCGCAAGCTGTTCGTAGATGCCACCCAGACATCCTGGCCTTCGGTGATCGAAGCGATCAATCGACTAGGGTTTGAAGCTGAGCCAGAAACGTCGAATTCTCAGTTGCAAGCTGACTTAGTTGCACGCGTATCCAATAGCTCGTGTGAGGGCACAAGCTGCGGAGGCTCGGCATGTGAAACACCCCTTACGCTCCCAGTCTCAACCGCAAAGGTTGATGCAATCGAGGGCGGATTACTTCTGAGAGTACCCGCGATGGACTGCCCTACAGAAGAAGGGCAGATCCGTCGCGCACTCGAAGGCATTTCGGGAGTGCGGAGACTGCAGTTCAATCTACCCGCACGCATGTTGTCCGTAGACGCCCCTGAGTCGGCCAAAGACTCGATCATCCAGGAGCTGTTGAACGCTGGATTCAAGTCTGAAGTGCTTAGTGCTCCCTTGTCGGCAGAGCAAACGGCTCAAGCTCAACGCACTGAATTGAATCGCCTGATCGCAGCATTGGTAGTTGCAATACTCGCAGAAGGCGTCCACTTTTTTGCGCCCGACAGCCTGCCGTGGAAGGGGCTTGGTATGGGCGTCGCGGCGATGGCCATTGCACTATCTGGACTTTCTGTTTTCAAGAAAGGGCTTGGTGCGCTATTGCGGTGGCAGTTAAATATCAATGCGCTGATGAGCGTCGCAGTGATTGGCGCATTTCTCATCGGACAATGGCCTGAGGCCGCGATGGTCATGGCGCTGTATTCGTTGGCCGAACTGATTGAGGCTCGGTCAGTAGATCGAGCGCGCAACGCCATCGCCGGCTTGCTGGCATTGTCGCCGTCACAGGCGGAGATTCAGCAGCCGGATGGCTCTTGGAGCGCCTTGGACGCGAAACTGGTGCCAGTTGGATCATTGGCGCGCGTGAAACCAGGTGAACGGTTTGCTTTGGATGGACGTGTCATTGCAGGCAACAGTGCGGTAGATCAATCTCCTGTCACAGGGGAAAGCGTTCCCGTGGATAAAAGTCCAGGCGACGATGTCTATGCTGGCACTATCAACCAAAGTGGCTCGCTGGAATTTCGTATCACTAGACCGGCAAGCGACACTGTGTTGGCGCGGATCATTCATGCGGTAGAAGAGGCACAGAGCCAACGCGCCCCAACACAACGGTTCGTGGATAAGTTTGCAGCCGTCTACACGCCAGCAGTCTTCGTAATGGCTCTAGCGGTCGCTCTTGGAACGCCCTTGTTTTTGGGGTGGGAGTGGATGACAGCAATCTACAAGGCACTGGTCCTTCTGGTAATCGCCTGCCCATGCGCCTTGGTCATTTCCACCCCAGTAACTGTTGTCAGTGGACTCGCCGCAGCTGCTCGTCGAGGCATCCTCATCAAGGGAGGAGCGTACTTGGAACAGGCTCGTCAGCTGTCTATGCTCGGACTGGATAAGACGGGAACTCTTACCGAGGGGCGTCCCAAGCTTGTGTTTAGCAAAGTGCTATCCACTGTCAGCAGCGAAGCCGATGTTCTGAGCTGGGCTAAGAGCCTAGCGGAGCGCTCTGACCATCCCGTGTCTAAGGCCGTTGTTAACGGTTTGGCAAATGATGCGATAGAGGTTCAGAACTTCGCTGCGGAACTGGGCAAAGGAGTTCACGGGAGCATTGGTGGCGTGAATTACGTGCTGGGCAATCATCGCTGGATTCACGAACGCGGTCAGTGTTCATCTGAACTTGAAGCGGCCCTGCGAGAACAAGAGTTGCAAGGTCGCACACTGTCGTTGTTTGCCAATGACAGTGAAGTACTCGCAGTATTTGCGGTCGCTGATACCACCAAGGAATCCAGTCGGCAAGCCATTGCTGAATTGAAGGCCTTGGGTGTACAGACGGTCATGCTGACCGGCGATAACGAAGCCACAGCAGCAGCGATCGGACGAGAGGTTGGTATCAATGAAGTGCGTGCCAATCTGTTGCCGCAGGACAAACAGTCCTGGGTCGCGCAGATGGCTGAAGGTCACGTCGTCGGTATGGTTGGCGATGGCGTGAACGACAGTCCTTCGCTCGCGGCTGCCTCGATTGGATTTTCCATGGGGGCCGCTGGTACAGATACGGCTAAGGAAGCTGCCGATGTTCTGATCATGAACGACGATCTGCGCAAGGTGGCTGAAACCATTCGTCTTTCCAAACGAACCCATGCAATCCTTTGGCAAAACATCACCATTGCCCTTGGTATCAAAGCCGTATTCTTTGCTTCTGCAGTCTTTGGCAACGCCTCGATGTGGATGGCTGTCTTTGCAGATATGGGGGCTAGCTTGTTGGTGGTTTTCAATGGCCTTCGCCTTCTTAAAGCCTCCCGCGTTTAACTAGCGTTGCTCAACGCAATTTTTCGGCCCGCAAGACGGGCCTGCTTTTCGCTCAGGAACAAAAATGAGTCGTACTTACGTGGCATACCCAGCCACCTCTCACGTTGCACGAAAGGTTCTTGCAACTTGCCTATTGCTTCTCGCAGTGAGTTGGGCTGCAGTTGCCAGTGCTTCTGAAGCTGACGTGCGTCGTGTGTGGCAGATACTTGACTATCTCGCGGTGGACTATGGCGGTGCTGTGCAAGATGGAAAGGTGATCGCACCATCTGAGTATGACGAAATGCAGGAGTTTGCACAGACAGCTCGCAACAAGATCAGTTCTCTGGAGGAAAAGCCGGAGCGCCAGACGCTACTGAAAGAGAGCGAAGCTCTACAGGCTGCAATTGCGACCAAGTCAGATCCTGCTACTGTGGGGAGCTTGGCAAAGGGCCTAGCCAATCACGTGATTGCCGTATATCCAGTCCCACTGGCCCCGACCTCAGTTCCGAATCTCCAATTGGGTGCTTCTGTGTATGCGGCCAACTGTGCTGCTTGTCATGGTGCATCAGGAAATGGGGACGGAGTTTTAGCCAAGCAGCTTGACCCCAAACCCATTGCGTTCACGGACCATGACCGTGCCCGTCAGCGCAGTGTTTTCGCGCTCTACCAGGCGGTGAGTCAGGGAATCGCAGGTACAGCAATGCCCGCATTTGCACAGCTTTCAGAGGAGGACCGTTGGTCTGTGGCGATGTTCCTAGGAACTTTCGCTCATGATGATCACCAACGCCAACAAGGGCAGCTACTTTGGAAGGAGTCAGAGAAGATCCGGACTGAGGTCGCAGGCATGGATCATTTTGTTCGTCTAACTGAGGCAGAGTTGGCGGACTCTCTGGGAGAGGACCAGGCCAAGGCCACTGTAGCTTTTCTTCAGGCTCATCCGGATTCGCTTTCTGCTCCGCGTGTAAAGAGCCTGACGCTTGCCCGTGAACGACTGAATCAGAGTGTTGCAGCCATCAAGGACGGCAAACCAAAGGAGGCAGCCGAGTTTGCTTTGTCTTCCTATTTAGATGGAGTCGAGCCCTTCGAACAAGCTCTGGCAACAAGAGACGGAACACTGAAGACCCGCATTGAAGTGGCTATGGGTCAGTATCGCTCGTTGATTGCGTCGAAGGCTTCGGCTCAAGAGATTGAAACGGCAGCTATCGGTATTCAGGATCTATTTAATGCGGCGGATCAGGTTCTCACTGAATCTAGCACTGACGCGACCGCGGCATTCTTCGGCAGCTTGACTATCCTACTTCGTGAGGGCCTCGAAGCGCTTTTAGTCGTTGTCGCAATGATCGCCTTCCTGCGCCAGGCAAAGCGTCCTGATGTTCTGCCTTATGTACACGCTGGCTGGCTCGGAGCATTGGCTGCAGGTGGCGTCACCTGGGCTATTGCGACGTATGCAGTTTCGATCAGCGGTGCCAATCGTGAGGTCACCGAAGGGCTTTCCAGCCTGTTTGCAGCGGCAGTGCTTTTGAGTGTGGGTATCTGGATGCACCAAAAGAGCGTCGCTGGTCAGTGGCAGGCGTATCTGCGAGAGCGCATGTCTGCTGCACTGAATCGCCGTTCGGCCTTCTTTATGTTTGGTCTGGCATTCGTCGCCGTGTACCGTGAAGTATTCGAGACCATCTTGTTCTTCGCCGCAATGTGGGGCCAAGGAAATGATGGAGCAATCCTTGCAGGCCTTGGGGTGGGCGTGCTGTGTCTTGCGCTGATAACGGTTCTGCTGCTGCGATACAGCGCCAAGCTGCCAATTGGTAAATTCTTCTCTGTAAGTTCTTGGCTGGTCGCAGTTTTGGCGGTGGTGTTAACCGGGAAGGGAATTGCCGCGTTGCAGGAAGCAGGATGGATTGCTCCCAGTGCTTTGCCAGCACCTCGTTTGGAAGTGTTAGGCATTTTCCCTTCAGTGATCGGGCTTGTCGCGCAGGGCCTGGTTCTTCTGTTCGTGCTGGCCTTCTTTTTCCGAAATGCTCAACGGAAGCCGGAAAATATAGCGCAATGACGGATAGCAGACCTGATGCATAGCTATCAGGGTTTGCGGTTTAAACGAGGCTTTACAACAAAGGGACTGCGATTTACATGGCAGTCCCTTTTTCTATCAATGGTTCGGTTTCAGTTCCGTGACCATCGCCTTGCCCTTGATAGCCTCGGCCTGGAATTTAACCTTGTCGCCGACCTTCAGGCCGTCGAGCATCTTTTTGTCGGCTACCTCAAATCCCATGGTCATGGCAGGCATGGCCAGGTTCGGAATATCTCCGTGACGCAATACGATGAGGTTCTTTTGAGCGTCGATTTTGCGAACCTCGCCATCAACGAGGGGCATGCTGGCCGAAGTGGCTCGGGCTGCAGGCTGCATCGGCATTTTCATGTCCTGCGCATGAGTTGTTGTGAACGCTGCTAACGCGACGGCTGCGGTAAGGATGTGGGCTGTTTTCATGGTTCTATCTTCCAAGGTGTAATGGTTATGAAGCCTTGATTGCAGATGCTTCAAGGTTTGAGGGGGGGGCGCTCTGCAGTTGGACGCTTGCGATGGATCAAGTACCAGGCAGCTGGGATGACCAGCATGCTCAGGAGCGGGGCTGTGACCATGCCGCCGACCATCGGAGCGGCGATGCGGGTCATAACTTCCGAGCCGGTGCCGTGTCCAACCAGAATGGGAAGCAGACCCGCCATCACTACCGCTACGGTCATGGCCTTCGGCCGCACGCGCATGACGGCTCCCTCGCGAATGGCGGCCAGCAACGTTGCCTCATTGTCCGGCTCGCCTGCGGCCAGATGCTGTTTCCAGGCGTTCTGCAGGTAGACCAGCATCACGACGCCAAACTCGGCGGCAACGCCGGCCAGGGCAATGAACCCCACGGCCGAGGCCACTGACACTGCGTGACCGAGCGCCCAGATGAACCAGAACCCACCGACCAGCGAGAATGGAACTGCTGCCATGACCAATGCGGCATCGCCTGCGCTGCGAAACAGCACGTAGAGCAGCATGAAGATGACGGCCAAAGTGAGTGGTACGACGATTTTCAGGCGTTCCGTAGCCCGCTCCAAATACTCGAATTGGCCAGACCACGACAAGGCATAGCCGGCAGGCATTGCCACCTGCTTGGCGACAACGGCTTGCATGTCATGGACGACGGAGCGCAAGTCCCGGCCACGCACATCCACATACACCCAGCCCGAGAGTCGTGCGTTTTCGCTACGGATCATGGGCGGGCCTTCTGCGATGACGATCTTGGCGACGTCCTGCAGGAGCACGGTGGCGCCTTTGTCAGTCACGAAAGGCAGCTTGCGCAGGCGTTCCAGCGAATCGCGGATTTCGCGCGGGTAGCGGACGTTCACCGGAAAGCGCTCTCGACCTTGAATGACTTCTCCGACATTCTCACCACCGATGGCGGTGGCTATGACCGCCTGCACGTCGGCCACAGAAAGTCCGAACCGTGCAGCGGCTTGTCGGTCTACATCCACGTCAATGTACCGGCCCCCAGTCAAGCGTTCGGCCAATGCGGAAGAAACACCAGGCACTCCGCGCACGGCGGATTCAATCTGTGCCGCGAGCTTGTCGATGGTGGCGAGGTCTGGTCCGGCGACCTTAATACCCACGGGGCTCTTGATGCCGGTGGCCAGCATGTCGATGCGGTTGCGGATGGGCGGCACCCATACGTTAGACAGGCCCGGCACCTTGACCACCCGGTCGAGTTCCTCGACCAGTTTCTCTGGCGTCATGCCAGGGCGCCATTGCTCGCGCGATTTGAACTGGATGGTGGTCTCGAACATTTCCAATGGCGCTGGATCGGTGGCGGTATCGGCCCGTCCCGCCTTGCCGAACACACGCTTAACCTCGGGCACTGTTTTGATAAGCCGGTCTGTCTGTTGCAACAACTCTGCGGCCTTTGAGACCGAAATACCAGGCAACGCCGAGGGCATGTACAGCAGATCGCCTTCGTCCAGCGGCGGCATGAACTCACCGCCCAGCCGCATGACCGGAATTGCGGTGATAGCCAGGGCCAATGCCGCTGCCAGCAGCGTTGCTATAGGGAAGCGCAAGACTAGCTCGAGAGCCGGTCGGTAGAGCGCAATCAGGCCGCGATTGATCGGGTTCGCAGTTTCCTTAGGTATGCGCCCGCGAATGAGGTATCCCATCAGCACCGGAACCAGCGTTATCGAGAGGCCGGCAGCAGCAGCCATCGCGTAGGTCTTGGTGAAGGCTAGCGGCGAGAACAGCCGTCCTTCTTGGGCCTCCAGTGTGAACACGGGCAGGAATGACAGGGTGATGACCAGCAACGAAAAGAACAGCGCTGGGCCAACCTCCACGGCCGATTGAGCGATCAGTTCCCAGCGCTCGGCCACGGACGGCGGGCGTCCATGTCGTTCTTCAAAGTGCTCCAGATGCTTGTGCGCAGCTTCGACCAAGACCACAGAGGCGTCGACCATGGCCCCTAGAGCAATGGCCACACCGCCCAGCGAGAGAATGTTCGCGCTCACGCCTTGCCAGTGCATCACGCCGAAAGCCGCTAGCACCCCAATAGGCAGCGTTACAACGGCCACCAGCGCGGAGCGCAGGTGGAATAGGAAGATGGCACAGACTACGGCGACGACGGCGAACTCCTCCAGGAGCTTGACACGCAGGTTGTCGACCGCACGATCAATGAGCTGGGAGCGGTCATAGGTTTCCACCACCTCAACGCCTTTGGGCAGACTGGGCTTTAGCTTCTCCAGCTTGGCTTTGACGGCTTCGATGGTGGCACGGGCATTCTTTCCGGAGCGCATGACCACCACACCGCCCGTGACTTCACCCTCGCCATCCAGTTCGGCGATGCCTCGGCGCATTTCTGGGCCAATCTGGACGGTGGCCACGTCTTTCAGCAGCACAGGTGTCGCTCCGCTGAGGGTGAGCGGGATGGTACGGAAGTCCTCCAGTGATTGAAGGAATCCGCGCGAGCGCACCATGTACTCGGTCTCGGCCATTTCCACTACCGAACCGCCCGACGACTGATTGGCCTTCTGCAGAGCCTGCACGACCATGGACTGCGTAATGCCGAGCACTCGCATCCGGTCCGGGTCGAGCACCACCTGGTATTGGCGGACCATGCCGCCGATGCTGGCGACTTCTGCCACATCCGGAACGGTTTTCAGCTCGAATTTCAGAAACCAGTCGTTGAGGGCTCTCAGCTGTCCAATATCGTTATGGCCGCTGCGGTCGACCAGCGCGTACTCGTAGACCCAGCCCACACCTGTGGCATCCGGGCCTAGCGCGGCTGTCGCACCTACTGGTAAGCGGCTTTGCACCTGGTTCAGATACTCCACCACCCGTGACCGTGCCCAGTACGGATCGGTCTTGTCGTCGAACAGGATGTAGACGAAGGAGTCGCCAAAGAACGAATAGCCTCGGACGGTTTTAGCCCCAGGTACGCTCAACATGGTCGTGGTCAGCGGGTAGGTCACGAGGTCTTCCACCACCTGAGGTGGTTTGCCTGGATAGGTGGTGCGGACGATTACCTGCACGTCGCTCAGGTCTGGCAGTGCATCGACTGGAGTGCGAGATGCCGACCAGATGCCTGCCGCCACAAGGAACGCTGTGACGACCAACACCAAAAAGCGGTTGGCGATGGACCAACGGATAAGGGTAGCAATCACTTGGCGCCTCCGGTGGTTCCTGCGTCACTGCCGCTTTTCTGCACGGAGACGACTTCCCAATCTAGGGGCCCGCCTTTTCGGAACTCGAAGCGCACCAGATCTCCTGGCTTCAAACCCGTGAGCGTTATCGAGTCGGCCTTGCCAAAGCTCATTGTCATGGCGGGCCACTTGAGTTTGGGTACGGGACCATGCGAGATCGTGATCCCGTCGTCATCGATGCTTTCCACCTTGCCCTCGGCGCGGTAGATGTCCGAGGCTTCGGTGGCCGTAGCAGGCACAGGTTGGGGTTGGCCGGCTTCCATGGCTCCCAGAGCTGACTTGAGCCGCGCTTCGGAGTCCACCAGGAATTGGCCGCTGGTAATTACTTCCTCGCCTTCGCGCAAGCCTTGCAGCACCTCCAATTGATCACCCAAGTCCTCGCCCAGTTTGATTTCCCGAGGCTCGAAGTTGTCAGACTCCTTGCGGACGATGACCAATGCACGGGTGCCGGTACGGATGACGGCTTCAGCAGGCACGACCAGGCGAGAGGTTGGAGCCCCGCCAACCTGCAAGCGCAGCAGCAACCCCGGTATCAGTTTGCCGCTGCGGTTATCGACCTCGAATCGTGCCTGCAAGGTGCGCGTGCTGGCGTTGACCTGCGGTAGGATCTCCTTCAATTCGCCGTCGAAGGTTTGGGATGCATCGGCTTGCAGAACGGCCTTGACCTTCTGGCCACGCGTCAGGCGTACGGCTTGTGCCTCCGGCACTTCAGCTACGGCCCAGACCTTTTCCAGGCCGGAGATGCGGAATAACGTCAGGCCAGGTGACACCTGGGCTCCTTCCCGAACACCGAGTTCCGTCACCACGCCATTTACCGGAGCCTGCAAGGGGTAGCGAGCCTGGGCGACCCCGGTTTCCTCAGTCTTGCGGACCAGTTCTGCGGGGATGGACATGGCGCGCATGCGCTCACGTGCTGCCGTAATAAGTTCCAGGGGCACACCTGCGCGCTTGAGTGCGAGCAGCTCGTTCTGCGGACCCAGCCACTCTGGCGCAAAAATGGTGGCCAGCGCCTGACCTTTCCGCACTTGCTCCATTGGAGCACGTACTGCCAAATGCTCGACATAGCCGGTAACACGGCTCTGGACAGCGACACTCAGACGCTCATCGAACTGTACCGTTCCAACGGCATCGAACGACGCACCGATGTTGGCTCGCTTGACCATCGTGGTCCGGATGCCGAGGTTCTGCTGCACCGTTGAGCTGACTTTGACACCTGTGTCATTGGCATCGTCCGCATAGACGGGCACCAATTGCATGTCCATGAATGGCGACTTGCCGGGCTTGTCAAAGCGTGGTCCCGGCACCATGGGGTCATGCCAGTAGAGAATCTTGCGCTCGCCTGTGGGAGCCTTGGATTCCGAGGCGGCTACGGCCTGGGGGGCAGCGCCTTCGGAGGTCAAGCGGCCAATAAAGAAGCCACCGGCTGCCAGCAGTACGCCTGCCGTAACCAATGAAGTGACCAGTGCTGTGCGCTTCATTGGGCACCTCCATGAGCGATGGGTTTGAGGTTCAGTTGGGCCTGCGTACGTACCAAATCACGCTGCAGTGCGAGGAGTTTTCTCTGAGCTTCGACCTCGGCATGTCGTGCCTCAAACACGGCGGTCAGGGCCAATTGATTTGAGCGGTAGGCTGCCAGGGCGGCGGAAGTGCGCTGTCTGGCCGGAGTCACTACGGAGCCTTGGTATCTCTCGATACGCTGCTGCAGGCGCGCGGCGTCGCTAGTCAAGGTGCGGTAATCGGCCATGGCTGCGCGCATTCCCTCCGTCAGGTCAGCCTCTGCTTTGTCGACCATGGCCAGCTTGGCCGAGGTTTCGCGGTCTTGGCGCTGGCTTGGTGCGATTTGGAGCGGGATGCTGACGCCGACTGAAACCAAATCGGAATAGCCAGTGCGCTGGCCGTAGGACACTTCCCAGGTCCAGTTGGGAGAGCGCTCCTTGGCTGCGACGTTTGCACTCTGGCGAGCAATTTCGACGTCGCTTTTTAAGCCTGCGACGGCTGGATATCTCGCCACGTAGTCCCGCTCCTCGGGAACCGGGAAGGTCGGTGGCTTGTTGAGAGCGTCGGGAAGAACGCCGATCCAGCGTTGCAGACTGACCATGGCTGCAGACTGCTGTTGGCGAACCTCTTCACTTTCATCCTCTGCAATCCCTTTGGCGGATAGGAGTTGCAACGCTTCTGCGCTGTTGCCTGTGGCAGCTGCTATGCGGCTTTTTGCCGCATTCAGCTCCTCGTGCAAGTGATGTTCGGTCTGGGTGGTTAGCTTGAGTGCTTCAGTGGCGAACCAAGCATCGACATACGCCATGCTGGCCTGCAGGCGAGCCTCGGCTTCGGCAATGTCTTTTTGTACGGCGTCGCGGTCGGCTCTTGCACGAGCCGCACCTTCGCGCGCGGCTCGTTTATCGGCGGAGAGCCACTCCTGGCTGACACCGATGCGCTTCATTGTCATGGACTCACGGGTACCGCTGAAGCGGTCTGAGCCGGTAACCGGGAAATTGTCGATGCCGGCCCGCAGCATGGGGTCTGGCAGCTGACCCGCAGCCTGGATGGAATGGACAGAGCCTTGCATCGCCGCCTGGGCTGCGCGGGCTGCTTCGGAGCGTTGGACGGCCAAGCTTATTGCCTGGTCGAATGAAATCGATTCTGCAGCAGCAACGGCCGGCAGAAAGACGGCAGCCAGGGAGGCCGCTCGCAAAAAAATAGGGGACATGGAAACTCCGTGGACGAATGAGGGCATCGCCGGCGTATGGACAAGCCATGCCAGCACCAGTCAGTCGACGGAGTGATCAGACTCTGAGTCTGAGAGTAGAGAGAAAAAGAGGGTCCGGAGGCGGTCGAACCTCCAAGGTGATGGGCCAGGACACTGCAAGTGCAGCATCAAATTCGAGCACTAGCGGCAGTTCCAACACCTGCACGATGGCAGGTAATGACGCCACGGGCAGTTTGACTGCTTCGAAGGTCACATCCGGGGCATTGGTGTACTGATGACACAGAACCGGTTGCTGTTGGTCCATACCTTCGCATGGTATGCCGGCCTCCATCCTGGCCGTCATTGCATCAACGCCTTCCTCCTGTGGGCAGACGTAACCCGCCAACGCCAACTGTGCGAACAGCAGCGAAAGCGCCACAAGGACTGCGGTGGATAGGCGGTGAATGCGACTTCGTAGCATGGCAGCAGTTAGTGTAGTCAATCTACCAGGGGTACGCGGTGAAGGCCATACGTTGCTACCGATCTTTAATTGCTACAGATCTTCGGCAAGCCAGTGGTTAACTCGCATCCTAGGAGCAAACGCTACAGCTGTGTCTGAAGGAAGCGCGACACCGTATGCACAACTCAGTTCTGAAGAAGGCGGTGTCCTGTCCCATCCTCAAGTTAATGGATGAGGAAACATGCAATGTGATGCTCGGTAGCGATATCCGCCTCGGTGAGTCCGCGCATCGTTGAACCCAGTGTCGCCCCCCTAAGTGATGATTGCGATCATCTGGGCCGAAATTCTTCCGGGAAATTTGTAGTTAGCTCAAGCTTATGTTCTACATGCAGAGGCCTCTGTTGCTTGAGGCCTCTGCGGTAGATCGGAACAAAAATGCAGGAAAGAGCTGCATCCGCGATGCATGCGTCTTTGATGGAGATCAGCCTGCAAATGATTGGAGGCGAGCATCTCGCGCAGCTGGCGATTCATTACGCGTTTCGTTGATCACTTGCTCGCGGGTTTTGCTCGATCCTGTCTCGGGAGTTCCACGTGGGAAATTGCTTTCACCGTAAGAAAGGCGGCCCTGCTTCATGGCAGCTTCAGTCTCGGCCTTGACTTGAGCTCGGGTTTTCTGGCTTACAAAGTGCTCCGGATGCACGATCACGCCTTGTTCATTGTTGGCTGGATGCTCGTAGGCTGCAGAGGCCATTCCAGGAAGAGCCAGGGTGACAACGGCAGCAACGCTTGCGAGTACGGAGGAAATGGAGATGCGGTTTTGAGACATGGTTGGCTCCTAAGACAGTTGATGAACACATCTCCTGGACCTTGATCAAGGTGAGGAGAAGATGGGTTGATCTTAGGAGTCGGAGCCCAACAAAATCAGGTCTGTCCGGTGACATTGTTGTCAGCTTTTTCGCGGCAGCTCTTACCCCAAATCTGCATACCAATAAACCCAAAGCGAAAAGCGAAGACCAACGTAGTTGACGTACACAGCGTGCTCCAGTGCATGTGCAGACAGATACTTGACATTCACATCATGTGAAGGATGAAACTTTAGCCACAAGCTTTAAAGGAGTACGTAATGGCTATTTTTCGCATCAATGACATGAAATGTGGTGCCTGTGCCGCGCGGATTCAGCGCTCCATTTTGGCGATCGATGATGAAGCAAAGATCGGAGTGAATGCGCGAGATAAAACGGTGCAAGTCTCTGGCGATCTGAGCGACGCCGACTACATGTTGGCCATCCAGACCGCTGGATACACTCCAGAATTATTGGCGTTAGCCGAAGCCGAGCAGGCAAATGCTGAGAAGCCGCAGACGAAATGCTGCGGCTCAACTTCAGCAAAGACATCTTGCTGCGGATAGTGTCTTCTTGCTTTCAAGAAAAGCCTGTTTTCTGATCTGCTTAGGAAGTCGGCTGCGGAGTGGGGAATTTCAAGGTGAAGCGAGTTCGTCCATCGGCTGAAGTGGCGGTAATGGAGCCTCCATGAGCTTCGGCAATTGCTCGGGTGATGGCCAAACCCAATCCGCTACCGTCTGAGTCCGGATGAGCCCTGGAAGGGTCAGCTCGGTAGAAGCGGTCAAATAACCTGGGCAGGACTTTGGGATCAATGTCCTGCCCTGTATTTTCCACAGTGACAAGTGTCCAGGAAGCTGCGGTCTCAATGTCGATGGTGACCATGCCTGCATGCGGCGTGTAGCGCAAAGCATTAGATAGCAAATTACTCACAGCACGATGGAACATCAGTCGATCACCATCAACGAGTCCATCGCCTTTTAACTTCAAATGAATTTGCTTTTCTTCAGCGACAGCCTCGTAGAACTCCAGCAATGCATACGATTCTTGCTGTGCCGAAAATTGCTCCTTGCGCGGCAGGCTTACGCCCCGTTCAGTTTTGGCCAGAAAAAGCATGTCTGACACCATACGAGCCAAACGCTGAAACTCTTCGGCATTAGAGGCAAGAATGTCTCGGTATGTCGCGGCGTCACGCTTGGATGCCAGCACAACCTGAGTCTGCGTCAACAGGTTGCTGATGGGCGTGCGTAGTTCATGGGCCAGATCAGACGCGAAATCTGTCAGTCGCTGAAAATCGTCCTGCAACCGATCCAGCATGCGATTGAGCTCATGCGCCAAATCGGCCATTTCTACGGGTACAGCCTCGACCGGCATGCGTTCACTCATCTTCTGTCCCGTCACAACGGCCGCACGTGATTTCATTTCTCGCAGCGGTGCCAGCCCTTGTCGAGCGGCGAGCCAAGACAGAAGTGAGCACAGCAAAATTGCTGCGATCACATAAATGGCAAAGCTTGTGCGAATTCCGTTGAGGAATTGAATGTGATGCTTGGTGTCTGCTGCGATCAGTACCTTTAATGGTGACGGTGCGTAGGCCGGTAGCGTCTCAAAGCTCAAGATGTGGAATTCTGCGTCTGCATGCCGCCACACCCCAAACGATCCTTCCTTGTCGATAGAAGCCGAGTTGCGATCCGGCACTGCAAAGCCGGATGCGGGCGATTGAAATACGGTTTCTCCTTGGGCATCTTTCACCTGGACTTGAAGATCCTCGTGATAGTTCAGTGCCTCATTTAAACGCCAACGAGCATCATCGACCGACTTGGTGTTCTGGAGAATTTTCTCGATCAAATGGCGCTTGTCCTGAAGCGTCATTCGGTCCAATTCCACGAAATGCTTTTCTGTAACGACTAGAAATAGGCCGCCTAAACCTAGCACTACGGCTGCCGCAACAGCCGTGAAGCAGAGGGCCAAGCGAATCGTTAAAGAGAGCTTTACCTTGCGAGTGAGACGCTGCACCTATTCCTCCTCGGGGACTTCAAGCACATAGCCCATTCCTCGTACGGTCTGGATCAGTTTGATCGAGTGGCCTTCGTCAATTTTTGCCCGCAGACGGCGCATGGCCACCTCAATGACGTTGGTGTCGCTGTCGAAATTCATGTCCCATACCTGCGATGCGATCAATGAACGTGGCAGCACTTCACCATGTCGGCGCATCAGCAACTCCAAGAGTCCGAACTCTTTGGCTGTGAGGTCAACACGTTTGCCGTTGCGAGATACGCGGCGACGCAGCAGGTCTAGCTCGAGATCTGCAACAGTCAGAGTAGTACCTTCATTGGCCGGATGTCCACGTCTAAGAATAATGCGAACTCTGGCGAGTAGCTCTGCGAAAGAAAACGGCTTTACCAGGTAATCATCAGCGCCGAGCTCTAGTCCTTTGACACGGTCCTCGACATGGTCCCGTGCAGTAAGAAACAGGACCGGCATATGTAGTCCCCGATCACGCAGAGACTGGAGCACCTGCCAACCATTGAGGCCCGGCAGCATGACATCCAAGATCACCAAGGAGTATTCACCTTGCAGAGCCAGATGTAAGCCGTCTGAGCCATTTGGGACGAGGTCAGCAATGTAGCCAGCCTCGGTCAGTCCTTGGCGCAGGTACTCACCTGTTTTAGGCTCATCTTCGACAATCAAAATCCTCATGTACTCGCTCCGCTGCAGTCGACGATCAAGAGTGTGCCGAGTTTGATGCCCTCTGACATGAAGATAAGAAAAATGTAATGTTCCTGAAATCCTGGCGATAGAAAGGCTCAACACGGCCTTGTTGTTCTCTCCTGGGAAGCCATCAAGCGTGGTGAGCAGAGTGAACCTTCTGGTTGCAACGAGGGCATGGCTGGATAGAAGCCCTCTGTCGCACCAAACATGACGCGAGCATTACATGAATGTAATGAATGAGTCACTCCACCGAAATTCAGCACGCCCTAGCATACTGAACATATCGAGCGCTCATTGCATCAGGCAAGCGTTACCGAAAACGAATTTCTTGGAAGCTCTGGAGGATTTCACCTTATGCCGCGTCATTCGCCATTTTTTGTCACTCCCACTCAAGGGTTCTCTCGTCGGCGCTTCGTTCAGGGGCTGGCCGCAGGAGGCGTTCTGGCGGGCCTGTCAACGCAGTCGCTCATGGCATTCGCACAGCAGAGCTCCACAGTCCGCGGGGCCGCTCCGGTGCTGAAGGGTAACGAGTTCGATTTGGTGATCGCCGAGTCCGCAGTGAACTTTACGGGCAAGCCTGGCATGGCGACCACGATCAATGGATCGCTTCCTGCTCCAACCCTGCGCTGGCGAGAGGGTGAGACGGTGACGATTCGCGTCACTAACAAGCTTCGCGAGGCCACTTCTATTCATTGGCACGGCATTATCTTGCCCTACCAGATGGATGGAGTTCCAGGCATCAGCTTTGCGGGCATTCCTCCTGGAGAGACGTTTACCTACCGCTTCAAGGTTCAGCAAAGCGGTTCCTACTGGTATCACTCACATTCAGGCATGCAGGAACTCACCGGCATGTATGGAGCGATCATCATTGATCCCGCAGGACCTGAGACTATCCGTGCAGATCGTGACCATGTCGTGCTCTTCTCTGACTGGACTGACGAAGACCCCATGCGCGTTTTCGCAAAGCTCAAGGTTCAGGGCGACTACTACAACTACAACCAGCCCACGGTCTTTGATTTCTTCCGTGATGCATCGCGTGATGGCGTGTCAGCGGCATTAGACAAGCGCAAGATGTGGAACGAGATGCGCATGAATCCAACGGATTTAGCCGACCTCTCTTCTGCGACCCTGACCTACCTCGCAAATGGCGTCACACCTGCAGGCAATTGGACTGCTCTTTTCCGTCCGGGCGAGCGTGTCCGGCTGCGCATGGTCAACGGCGCGGGCAATACCTTCTATGACGTACGTATACCGGGCCTGAAGCTCACGGTGGTGCATGTTGACGGTGTCGACGTAGAGCCTGTGACTGTCGATGAATTCCGATTCGGCCCTGGCGAAACCATAGACGTGATTGTCGAGCCACGTGATGACGCCTATACGATTTTTGCCCAGTCGATGGACCGAACAGGCTACGCACGCGCTACGTTAGCAGTGCGCGAAGGCCTGCAGGCTCCAGTCCCCGCACTCGATCCCGTCGAATGGCTGGGTATGAGCGACATGATGGGCGCCATGAGCCATGGCAGTTCTGGAGCCGACATGGACATGACCGGCATGTCTGGGATGACCGGCATGTCTGGGATGACCGGCATGTCTGGGATGACGGGTATGGCCGGGATGGCTGGTATGTCGGGGGCAATGGCCGGCATGGATCATGGTGCGATGGCCGGCATGAATCACGGTGGTATGGCGATGGACCATAGTCAGCATGCCAAGCCTGCTGGGAGCTTGGCAGTGCCCAGCACCACCGCACGCCATGCTCGCACTGAATATGGCGCAAGAACAGATATGCGAGTCGATATGGCCCGCACCAATCTTGACGATCCCGGTATCGGTCTGCGCAATAACGGCAGACGGGTGCTGACCTTGGCAGATCTGCATACACCTTCAGGTCCGATGGACTCGCGCGGTCCTGGACGAGAGGTGGAGTTGCACCTGACGGGGAATATGGAGCGATATTCCTGGTCTCTTGATGGATTGGAGTTCGGGCAATCAACGCCTGTTCACTTCCGTCACGGCGAGCGTTTGCGAGTCATCCTGCACAACGACACGATGATGACTCACCCTATGCACTTGCATGGGATGTGGAGTGAACTGGAGAGCCCTGATGGTCGATTCCTCGCCCGTCGACACACCTTGCCAGTACAGCCTGCACAACGCATCAGCTTCTTGGTGACGGCAGATGCTCTGGGGCGCTGGGCATGGCATTGCCACCTGATGTTCCACATGGATGCAGGCATGTTCCGCGAAGTCGTAGTGTCTTGAACAAACCTCACAAGGAAGATCAAAAATGTCCAAAGCACTCCCTATTCGTGCATTGTCCACTGCGCTCCTCGCTCTGGTGAGTATTGCGGCCCAGGCGCAAAGCGACCATTCATCGCATGGCCAAGCGAATATGCAAATGGAAGCACCGGCAAGCCCTGCCACAACTGCAGCTGATCCACATGCAGGTCATGGTGCTATGACTGGCAGCGCTGCAAGCGGCCCTGCGATGGATCACGGCAGCATGCAGATGCAAGGGGGATCCGCACCTCCAGATGCTCGCGACCCACATGGGTATTCCAATGGGTTGACCTTGGGATCGGGCGATTACGCGGTGCCTGGCGTCCCGCGCTTGATGCTTGCGGACGAGCATACCTTTGCCTCGCTGCGTGGTGAGACCCTGGAACGCCGTTTTTCACGCAGAGGTGATGATTCAACGGCCTATGACTTGCAAGCATGGTACGGGACCTCATACAACAAAGCTGTCTTGAAGGCAGAAGGTGACGTCGCCAAAGGAAAGCTCGAAGAGTCTCGCACCGAACTGCTATGGAGCCGTGCTGCCACAACCTATTGGGATACACAGCTTGGTCTGCGCTTAGACAACGGCGTGGGACCTAGCCGTCAATGGCTGGCATTTGGTGTACAGGGCCTAGCCCCTTACTGGTTCGAGCTGGAGGCCACAGCCTATGTTGGCAGTGGCGGCAGAACTGCGCTTCGCCTAAATGCAAGCTACGAACTATTGCTGACTCAGCGCCTGATCCTTGAGCCTAGAGCTGAAATGCAGTTTTACGGCAAGGATGATCCAGAGCGCCACATCGGCAAGGGCCTAGCCGAAGCATCTGCGGGCTTGCGACTGCGCTACGAGTTCAGCCGTCAGTTCGCTCCATATATCGGCGTCGAACGTGCGGGCAGTTTCGGGCGAACCGCAGATCTCGTTCGTGCAGACGGCGGCCGTGCTCAACAAACACGATGGGTGGCCGGTGTCCGCTTCTGGTTCTAGCCAGACCAATGTGCACTTCCTCGCTGGCGCGTTCTTGAGGGCGCGCCAACTCCATAGACCCAGATTCGCAATCGATTTTCAAACCACCATCACACTTAGATAGGAGTCCTCATGAACCGCTCAACCCTGGTCGCTAAGTTCATCGCGCCAATTGCCGCAACACTGTTCGCTTCCGCAGCATTTGCACATCCTTCGTTAGTTTCCTCCTCTCCTGCGGATAAGTCGCAGGTTGCTGCACCTGCAACGATTGAGCTGAAGTTCTCGGAAACGCTGGTTCCTCAGTTCTCGGCTGCGAACTTGATCATGACGGGCATGCCCGGGATGCCGAACCACGGTGCAATGAAGGTCAGCGCAAGCGTCTCTGGCGCTAGCGATGGCAAAACCATGGTCATTACTCCTGCGCAAGCACTTCAACCCGGTGCCTATCGCGTGGATTGGCGTGCCGTGTCTTCGGACACACACCCGATCAATGGCAATGTCACATTTCAGGTGAAGTAACCAAATGGCCGAGGATTGGTTCACCATCGTTTTGCGCCTCGCGCTTTATCTGGACATGGCTGCAGCTTTTGGCGTCGCCGTGTTCGGCGTCTATGCCCTTGGCCATGACGAGCGATCCTTGGCAATTGCGCGTCGCTATCGCGTTTGCGTTGGTGTATGTGCAGTAATCGGGATTGGACTGTCAGTGATTGGCATGACAGTCCTTGCCAAGGCCATGTCCGGTGCGCAAACTTACTCCGAGTTGTCAACGCATATCTTCGAGATGCTCATCACCGGCACTCACATGGGCCTTGCTTGGTGCATTCGTATTCTTGCGCTAGCGCTTTGCATCTTGATTGCCCTAGTGAAGTTCAATCCAACGTTTCGCTTCGTTGCCATGTCCGTATCTAGCGGTGTAGCGCTGGCGACACTGGCCTGGGCTGGTCATGGAGCGATGGACGACGGAATGCGTGGATACATCCACCTTGCTTCAGACATCTCCCACCTCTGGGCAGCAGGTGCATGGGTCGGCGCGTTGCTTGCTTTTTTGATCTTAGCCACAAGTAGGGCAAATGCGACACAGGACACTGTCGCCATATTGAGCCGCACATCAAACGGCTTTGCCCATGTCGGAACGCTGATCGTTTTCGTTCTTGCGGCCAGTGGTGTAGTCAACTATGTATTGATCGCAGGGCCTTCGCTTGATCCGCTTGTTTCGACACTCTATGGTCAGTTGCTGCTAGGCAAGCTAGTGCTGGTTCTCGGAATGCTTGCTTTGGCAGCTGCAAATCGGTTCCGGCTTAGTCCAAGTCTGGAGGCATCATTGGGCTCAGGGAATCGCGCGCAAGCAGTCGCTAAGCTACGCCAGAGCCTGTTCATGGAGACAACACTTGCAGTTCTGGTTTTGGCGAGTGTGGCTTGGCTAGGGATTCTTTCCCCAAAAGGAATTTGATCCTCCGAGATCAACCACCGACAGCAGAAGCGGAGCTGCTCTAAGCAGACGTAGACACTGATAGGAAGGGTAAAACGCTTCCGTCGATTCATGCTTGGATGGCGTCCGCGTCATGTAGTCAGACAAAGGCCATCTCAACAAAGAACTATTTCTTAAATTGAGATGGCCACAAGCAGCGAACTCTGATTGCGCTATCTCAGAATAGGTGGATAGAGTTGTTTTTCGAGCAGATTCTGGCTTGACATTCACATGGTGTAAGGGCCAAGAATCGATCCAACATCGTGAAGGGCCATCGGCATGCATCATCATCAGCATCGATCTTCTTCAGAGTCAGTTGAGTTGGAAAACACCATGACTGAGGCTGAGCCTTTGAAGGATCCTGTTTGCGGCATGACTGTCTCTCTACAGTCGCCTCATCAGATAGTTCACGAGGGACGGACCTATCGCTTCTGTAGTGCCGATTGCCAGCAAAAATTTGCTCATGCCCCTGCGCAATTCATATCGAGTAGCGGGCAGGCGGATCACGCAGTAGAGGGCTCAGTCTATGTATGCCCAATGCATCCTGAAGTCCATCAAGATCATCCGGGGCGTTGTCCTAAATGCCAAATGCATTTAGTGCCTGAGGCCCAGTTGCTCAGCTCGCACGAACATGCTCATGTGGCTGCAAGTCATTCAGATCAGAAATCGTTTGATGACTCGGGCGTGGTTCCCGCCGGAGCGATCTATACCTGCCCGATGCATCCGGAGGTCCGGCAAGATCATCCCGGAAACTGCCCTAAATGCGGAATGACTCTGGAGCCACTGATCCCGGTTGGAGAAGAGGACAACAGCGAGTTGCAAGACTTTCAACGGCGATTCTGGTGGACGCTACCACTCACCCTGATTGTTACCACTCTGGCCATGTTCGGACACAAGTTCGGCTGGTTCACTATGCAGACCCAAACATGGGTCGAGTTGACTCTTTCCCTGCCCGTGGTGCTATGGACGGGCTGGCCCTTTTTTGTTCGAGGCTGGCAGTCAATCATCCACCGCAGTCCGAACATGTGGACGTTGATCAGCTTGGGATCGGGAGCCGCCTTTGTCTACAGCCTCGTAGCGACGCTGGCACCTGGTGTGTTTCCCGACTCGTTCGTATCCATGGGCCGTGTAGCTGTTTATTTCGAGGCAGCGGTGGTCATCATTTCTTTGACCATGTTGGGGCAGATCATTGAGCTGAAGGCTCGCTCTCAGACCTCGGCCGCTATCAAATCATTGCTTAGCCTAGCTCCTAAGACGGCAAGGCGTATCAATGCAGATGGCAGTGAGGAAGATGTTCCCCTCAGCCACGTGCATGTCGGAGACCTGCTGCGCGTACGTCCAGGCGAGAAAGTACCCGTGGATGGCATTGTCACGGAAGGTCAAAGCGCCGTTGATGAATCGATGCTCACGGGCGAGCCAATACCTGTGACAAAGCGCGTTGACGACAAACTGATCGGCGCCACACTCAATACGAGTGGAGCTCTGGTCATGAGGTCAGAAAAGGTGGGCACTGCCACCATGCTCTCCCAGATAGTTCAGATGGTTGCATCGGCCCAACGGTCTAAGGCACCGATGCAGCGAATGGCCGACGTAGTGGCTGGAAAGTTCGTTCTGGTTGTCGTGCTAGTTGCTGTAGTGACCTTCTTCGTCTGGGGAATTTTTGGCCCAGAGCCCAGTTGGGTGTTTGGGTTGATCAATGCCGTCGCGGTACTCATCATCGCCTGCCCATGTGCGCTAGGTTTGGCCACACCCATGTCAGTAATGGTGGCCACAGGGCGCGCTGCAGAGCAAGGCGTTTTGTTCCGTGACGCGGGCGCCATAGAAAAAATGCGTGAAGTGGATACGCTCATCGTAGATAAAACGGGCACCCTTACAGAAGGTCGGCCTGCGTTCGATAAAGCGATTCCTACTGCAGATTTCACCGCTGACGAAGTTTTGAGGCTTGCCGCTAGCTTGGATCAGGGTAGCGAGCATCCGCTTGCGGATGCCATCGTCCGAGCTGCACGTGAACAAGGCTTGCAACTCGCTAAACCAGTGGACTTCGATTCCGCCAGCGGTATTGGTGTACGTGGAACCGTTGAGGGGCGGCGCTTGGCATTAGGCAACACCACATTGATGGCTCAAGAAGGCGTTTCTGTATCTTCCTTGCAAGCGGACGGAGAACGCCTGCGAGGAGAGGGCGCAAGCATCATGCATTTAGCGGCTGATGGGAAGTTCGCGGGCATTCTGGCGGTAACAGACCCTATCAAAGCTAGCACTCTGGATGCCATCCAAACGCTTCATGCAAGCGGCTTGCGAATTGTCATGGCGACCGGAGATGGCTTGACTACAGCTAGGGCTGTCGGTGCCAAGCTTGGTATTGATGAAGTACATGGCGAAGTGAAGCCCGCTGACAAGCTTGCTCTCGTGGAGCGATTGCAAAGTGAAGGCCATGTGATTGCCATGGCTGGTGACGGTATCAACGATGCGCCGGCCTTGGCAAAAGCTGATGTAGGTGTAGCCATGGGAACAGGGACCGACGTAGCAATGAACAGCGGTCAGATCACGCTGGTCAAGGGTGATTTGCGTGGCATTGCCCAGTCGCGTGAAATCTCAACTGACACAGTGCGCAACATGCGGCAGAACTTACTATTTGCCTTTATATACAACGGAATTGGTGTGCCGATTGCTGCGGGAGTTCTGTACCCGTTCACTGGGTGGCTTCTTTCGCCAATGATCGCAGCGTTAGCAATGAGCTTAAGTTCAGCATCTGTGATCTTCAACGCGCTGCGGTTGAGTAAGTCGAATCGCCTCAACTGAATTAGCGGCCAGTGTCTACGAAATCACTGATTCGGCCCCTTTCGCCATAAGCTGCATTTATGGAGGGGTCGACTTTGCTCATAGCTCTATACATCAATTCAATAATTGATGTATTATCAACTCATGCAAGAAGCAAAAGTCATTCGCTCACTCTCCGCTCTGGCCCATGAGGCCCGATTGCGCGTATTTCGCGCCCTTGTTGTGGCTGGACCTGAAGGCCTGACACCTAGTGCCTTAGCTGAGCGGCTCGGCATCGCGCCGAACGCGCTGTCCTTTCATTTGAAAGAGCTGTTTCATGCCGACCTGGTCACCCAGGAGCGGCAGGGCCGAAACGTGCTCTATCGCGCGGCCTTTCCCGTGATGAACGATCTGTTGGCATATCTCACCGAGAACTGCTGCCAGGGCGCGGTTTGTACCGATGACGCCGTTGCGTCGTGCGAGTGCTAAGCGTCGCTGCAACCTTTTCCCATCCCTAAGTCCCGCTGCTAAAACCATGTCTGACAACAAAGCTCCCCTGAACGTCCTGTTCCTGTGCACCCACAATTCGGCACGCAGCATCTTGGCTGAGGCCTTGCTCAACGATATGGGCCAAGGCCGTTTTAAAGCCTATTCGGCGGGCAGCAGCCCCCGCGAGAATCAGCAACCCAATCCGCTTGGGCTGCAGGTGCTGCAAAAGGCCGGTGTCTCGGTCGAGGGCTTGCGCAGCAAGAGCTGGGACGAATTTGCTGTGCCTGGTGCGCCGCATATGGATCTGATCATCACCGTATGCGACAACGCGGCTGGTGAAGTGTGTCCGTTTTGGCCTGGTCATCCCGCCACAGCGCATTGGGGCTACCCGGACCCCTCGGAAGGCGAGGCCTCTGACGAAGCAAAGCTGGAAGCCTTCCGGCAGACGATGCACATGATTCGTCGTCGCCTGGAGCTATTGGTGAACCTGCCAGCGCAAAAGCTGGAGCAGGCAGTACTCCAGTCCACGGCGCGTGAACTCTCTTCGCACTAAATCCCGTTACTGCAATTGCGATCCAGATCCAGAGTCTGGATTGCAGCACCAGGCTTCACTGACGCCCGCACGCGGTGGGCGACTGATGCCGACTTATAGCTTTTTCTAGGACCTATACGTCATGTTGACGGCCATCCTGATTTTCATTTTCACCTTGACGCTGGTCATCTGGCAGCCGCGCGGCCTTGGCATTGGCTGGAGCGCCTCTATTGGGGCAGGTATCGCACTGTTGCTGGGAGTCGTGCACTTAGCTGATATTCCAGTGGTCTGGCATATCGTCTGGAATGCCACGGCTACCTTTGTCGCCGTCATCATCATCAGCCTTCTGCTCGATGAGGCCGGTTTCTTCGAGTGGGCTGCATTGCACTTTGCCCGCTGGGGTGGCGGCAGCGGAGTCAAACTGTTTGCCTTCATCGTGCTGCTGGGTGCTGCCGTTTCGGCCCTGTTCGCCAATGACGGAGCCGCCTTGATTCTCACGCCCATCGTGATGGCCATGCTGGTGGCACTGGGCTTCTCTACGGCGGCAACGCTAGCGTTCGTAATGGCCGCCGGGTTTATTGCCGACACTGCGAGCTTGCCGCTGATCGTCTCCAATCTGGTGAATATTGTCTCCGCCGATTTTTTCAAGATCGGCTTCAATGACTACGCATCGGTGATGGTTCCCGTCAATATTGCCTCGGTCCTGGCGAGCTTGGGTGTATTGCTGCTGTTTTTCCGACGCGATATTCCTGCCACTTACGACGTGGCCCAGCTCAAGTCGCCATCGGCTGCAATCAAGGATCTGGCCACCTTCCAGGCTGGCTGGGTCGTGTTGGTCTTGCTGCTGGTCGGCTTCTTCGCGCTGGAGCCCCTGGGCGTCCCTGTCAGCGCCGTGGCCGCCGTGGGGGCTGCGATCTTGCTGGCGGTGGCTGCGCGTGGTCATGTCATCAGCACCAGGAAAGTACTTCATGGTGCTCCGTGGCAGATCGTGGTGTTCTCGCTGGGGATGTATCTGGTGGTCTATGGGCTGCGCAACGCGGGCCTTACGGATTACATCGCCATGTTGCTGAACCAGTTTGCAGCCGGTGGCGTGTGGACCGCTTCACTGGGCACAGGCGTGCTGTCTGCGGTGCTGTCTTCCATCATGAACAACATGCCCACGGTCCTGATCGGAGCCTTGTCCATCGATGCATCCACGGCCACAGGGGCAGTCAAGGAAGCCATGGTGTACGCCAATGTGATTGGCTGCGATCTGGGTCCCAAGATCACGCCGATTGGCAGCCTGGCCACGCTCCTTTGGCTGCATGTGCTCGCCAAGAAAGGCACAACGATTGGCTGGGGCTACTACTTCAAAGTCGGTGCGGTGCTGACCATGCCCGTGCTGCTCATTACCCTCGCAGCGCTGGCTTTGCGGCTCAGCGTGGCGTCATGAACCTTTGCAACGGGAATCTAGCGCTATGAGCGACATCACGATCTACCACAACCCTGCTTGCGGTACCTCCCGCAATGTTCTGGCCCTGATCCGCAACAGCGGGGAAGAGCCCAAGGTCATTGAGTACCTCAAGACACCCCCTGATCGCGCCACCCTGGTGGGCCTGATCCAAGCCATGGGCATGCCCGTGCGCGATGTGTTGCGCCAAAAAGGTACGCCGTATGACGAGCTGGGCCTGGGCGAGCCCAAATGGACGGATGAGCAATTGATTGATTTCATGCTCCAGCACCCCATCCTGATCAATCGTCCGATAGTGGTCACCCCTCTGGGAACCCGCCTGTGCCGTCCCTCGGAGGCCGTGCTGGACATCCTGCCGCAGCCTCAACAGGCCGCATTCTCCAAAGAAGACGGGGAAGCCGTCATTGACTCGAAAGGAAATCGAATTGGCAAGCTCTGATCTACCGAACCTCGACGAACAAGTTTTTGAAAAGCCCAGCCTGGAAGGCCTGTTGCCCGCACAGCGTGCTGAGCACGCGCCGCGCATTCTGCTTCTGTATGGCTCGGTTCGTGACCGCTCCTATAGCCGACTGTTGACCGAAGAGGCGGCGCGCCTGCTGCGCAAGATGGGTGCCGAGACCAGGATCTTCGATCCGCGTGGCCTGCCGCAGCCCGATGGTGCCCCTGACGATCACCCGAAGGTCAAGGAACTGCGTGAGCTGGCTGTATGGTCCGAGGGTATGGTCTGGACGTCTCCTGAGCGTCATGGTGCGATGACCAGCATCCTCAAGGCGCAGATAGACTGGATTCCTTTGTCCGCTGGTGCCGTGCGACCGACGCAAGGCAAGACACTGGCGGTGATGCAAGTCTCGGGGGGCTCGCAGTCCTTCAATGCGGTCAACCAGATGCGTGTGCTGGGTCGCTGGATGCGCATGATCACCATCCCGAATCAGTCGTCCGTTGCCAAGGCATTCGCGGAGTTCGATGAGGCTGGCCGGATGAAGCCCTCTTCGTATTACGAACGGGTGGTGGACGTGATGGAAGAGCTGGTCAAGTTCACGCTGTTGACGCGAGACTGTTCGGACTACCTGGTGGATCGCTACAGCGAGCGCCGTGAAAGCGCTGAAGAACTGTCTAAACGGGTCAATCAACGCAGCATTTAAACAATACAGATGGCACTGAACCGCACGCAAGTCACAGTCATGCTCGGGATTGCCCAGACCCTGTCCTGGGCCTCGTCGTACTACTTGCTTGCGGTGCTGGCCACGCCAATCAGTCAGTCGACAAGCACCTCGTACTCTCTGGTGTTCGGCGCGTTCTCGGCAGCCTTGCTTGTGGCTGCAGCGGTAGGACCCATCGCGGGCCGGTTGATTGATCGCTTTGGCGGAAGGTCGGTGCTTCTCGCCAGCAATCTGGTTTTTGCCTGTGGCTTGCTGATGTTGAGCCAGGCCACGCAGACAATGCATATCTTCGTGGCGTGGGCGTTCATGGGTGTAGCGATGGGCAGCGGCCTCTACGAAGCCGCATTTGCCAGTGTTGTGCACCTGTATGGCCAGGATGCGCGCCCAGCCATTACCGGAATCACGCTTTTTGCGGGCTTTGCCAGCACCGTGGGCTGGCCGCTTTCCAGCTATCTGGAAGGCCTGTACGACTGGCGCGCCGTATGCATGTTCTGGGCCGCCTTGCATCTGCTGCTGGGCCTTCCGCTCAATGCCTTGTTATCGCGTGCCAAGCCCAACCCGAGGGAAGTGTTCGAAGAACAAAAGCCGCCTGGAGCCGTGCCTGAGGGCGCAAGCAACGCAGGCATCAGTCTTAAGCGCACTGCCTATCTGATGGCCTACGTTTTCGCGGCATCCTGGTTCATCAGCACTGCCATGGCTTCCCACCTGCCTCAGATTCTTCAGGCCAGCGGTGCAACTTTGGCTGCTTCGATTGCTGCTGCTGCATTGGTCGGGCCTGCCCAGGTGGCGGGTAGGGTGTTGGAGTACAGCTTTCTCAAGAAGGCACACCCACTGCTTTCTGCTCGCTTGGCCATCCTTGCCCATCCGCTGGCCGCTGTCTGTCTGGGCCTTGCCGGTGCACCTGCAGCCAGCATTTTTGCCATCCTGCATGGTCTGGGTAACGGCATCTTGACGATTGCCATAGGCACGCTGCCACTCAAGGTGTTTGGCTCTCAAGGATATGGCCAGCGTCAAGGCTGGCTCATGGTGCCTGCACGCATCGTGCAAGCCGGGTCACCGTTTCTTTTCGGACTGGCTGTCGCAAACTGGGGCAGCCAGGCTCTGTGGCTGTCTTCTCTGCTGGCGATCAGTGCATTTGCGGCTCTGTGGTCCATGCGTGTGAGTCCACAGCAATAAAGGCAAAAGGAGGTCAACAATGTCATTTCACGATGTGATCATCGTCGGAGCTGGTCAAGCAGGCCTATCGGTGGCGTACTTCCTGCGTCGCTCCAATCTGTCGGTGCTGCTGCTGGATGCCGAGGAAGCCGGAGGCGGGGCCTGGCAGCATGGATGGGACTCGCTGAGGCTTTTTTCTCCCGCTTCCTGGAGTTCCATCGCGGGATGGCCAATGTCTGCTTCGGGTGAGCAATATCCAAGTCGTGACCATGTGGTTGACTATCTTCGCAAGTACGAAGCACGCTACGAACTCAAGATCGAGAGGCCGGTATGCGTCACAGGCATTGAACCTACTGAGCAAGGCTTCCAGGTCAATGCCGGAGTGAGAAGCTGGCATTCGCGTGCCGTTGTATTTGCCACGGGAACATGGCGAAATCCATTTGTCCCCAACGTTGAGGGTTTGATGTCCTTCAAGGGGCAACAGTTGCACTCAGCTCAGTACGCATCTCCTGAGCCGTTCACAGGCAAGAGGGTGATGGTGGTCGGCGGAGGAAACTCCGGCGCACAGATCCTGGCGGAGGTCTCGCTTGTTGCGCAGTCCACGACCTGGGTCACGCTGGAGCCTCCAGCCTTTTTACCGGACGAGGTCGATGGGCGCGTACTCTTCGAGAGGGCCACTGCGCGCTGGCAGGCCCTGCAGGAGGGTAAAGATCCAGAGAACCTGCCAGGTGGCTTTGGCGATATCGTGATGGTTCCCCCTGTCCTTGAAGCACGCCAGCGCGGCGTGCTGCATTCTGTCGGCTCATTTGAGAAGCTCACGGCGGACGGGGCTCAATGGGGCGACGGAAGTACCAAGCCCTTCGACGCGATCATCTGGTGTACCGGCTTCAGGCCTGCGTTGCAGCCTCTGGAGACTCTTGGCGTTGTCAACGAATCCAGAGTCGCGGTAGACGGCACCCAGGTGCGTGGCGTCTCAGGTTTATGGCTGGTGGGCTACGGAGAGTGGACCGGGCCGGCGTCGGCCACGCTCATTGGTGTCATGCGTACAGCACGTAGCACCGCCGAGGAAGTTGAGCAGTACCTCTCGTAGAGGGTTGTTTGTCCATGCTCTCTGGGGACATACTCGGGTGGGGGCAACCTTTACATGTGCAAACCTATACACATATGATTGCCACTATGTCCTCCGTAGTTTCAATTCGTACTCAGGCGATTGAGGCCGCAATTGCCTCGCTAGACAGCAACTTTTTTCGTGCGTTGTGTGAACCTGCACGAGTCGCTGTGCTCAAGCGTGTCATGCAATTGGGCAGAGCGGATGTGACCGCGATTGCAGCTGACCTTCCTCAAGAGCGATCCGTTGTGTCTCGCCACCTGCAAGTCTTGCTGGATGCACGGATCGTGCGAGCCACCAAAGTTGGTCGCCAAATGTTCTATGAGGTGGATGGTCCAGCCATCATTGCGCGCCTAGAAGGCATTCTTAAACATACTCAAGGCATAGCGGCACACTGCTGTCCCGCCACCTCACTGTAGACCGTGTCCATTTTTTTTCAATGAAATGTGTATATGTGCGCACAAATGAACAGTTTGAGTAAGAGGCACGATGTAATCGTCGTTGGTGGAGGCCAAGCAGGACTGGCCTGCGGCTGGCACGTGAAGCAGCGGGGCTTGGACTTCACAATACTGGACGAGCAGCATAAACCTGGGGGGAACTGGCGCCACTACTACGACAGTCTCACACTGTTTTCCCCTGCTTCGTACTCGTCTCTTCCTGGAATGCCTTTTCCTGGGGCACCCTCAGCGTACCCTCGACGCGACGAAGTAGTGAAGTACTTGGAGCAATACAGCAAGCATTTCGAACTGCCTGTGCAGCCGAACATTCGCATCGTGCGTGTGTACCGGGACAGCGGTGGATTTCGACTTCTCTCGGAAAATGGAACGGAGTTTTCTTCGAGAGCAATTGTTGTGGCGACTGGGGCATTTAGTCGCCCCTTCATTCCCAACATTGCCGGTCTCCACAACTTTGAGGGAACGAAGATTCACAGTTCGTCCTATCGAAATGTGAAGCCTTTTCTAGGGCAGAGGGTGGTAGTCGTTGGAGCCGCAAACTCTGCACTACAAATCGCCTACGAACTTGCGCAAGTAGCCAAAGTAACACTGGCCACACGCGAAAGCGTTCGGTTCTTTCCACAACGGATTTTGGGAGTCGACTTTCATTCTTGGCTCAAATGGACGGGCCTAGAAAGAACACGCTGGCTCAATGATCAAAGTACACCGGTGCTCGATGACGGCACTTACCGAAATGCACTTAAGTCTGGTCTGTTTGCTCACACATCTATGTTTGAGCGAGTAACGTCCAGCGGCGTAGTCTGGCCAGGTGGAGCAGAAGATCAAATTGACGGCATCATCTTCGCAACAGGTTTTCGTCCAAATCTCAAACCGTTTGAGCCACTGGACATCCTGGATTCACAGCAAGGCGTCAAGCAACATCAAGGGGTTTCTACTTCGAACCCAGGCATCTTCTTCGTGGGCTTGCCGAAGCAGCGAAACTTCGCTTCAGCAACGCTCCGCGGTGTTGGTCCTGATTCTGAGCAAATCATGGACTCCCTACACAAGTATCTCAATATCTAAGGCACCATCGGGCTCTACCAAACACCGACCCTATGTAGAGTCGTCCCAGCAATGCTCAAAGAGCGATCATCACTTGTACGTCTAGGTGCCAAGTTCTCCAACGACATGTGAATGGCTGTGGCCGGTGGTTCGCCGCCAACTTATGAGCAATGTGCAATCGACTAAAAATGTGAATCCTCAGTTGAGCGTCCGCTTTTCATACGTATGAACGACCGCTGCGGGTCGATTGCTGCCGGTGGTCAGTACAAGCAGGCCGGTCATCACGTCTCGGAATGATGGTCAATTAAGGCCAGCGCCCGCAAACTCGCCGCGCCAACTGTCAACACTGTTTGACGGGCAGAAATCTACCGTTTATTCTCCTGCACGTGAACGCCCTTGGGCACACATAGACGACTGAGCTTTTGAGAGTCGTCAACCGATCCCCCAAGGATCGGTCAAAGCATTACCTCGCAACCCGGATGGGGATCATCGCCCCATCCAGACCTTGCGGTCAGGTGTGGCTGTGCTCCGTCCAAACATTGGAAATTTGGAGTCATCATGCAGCAACAACAAGCACCTGCTCAACGTGAGTTTTTCAACCTGCACGCTAACGGCATTGGGTATTTGCACCGTGTTCGTTGGGTAACGCCCGCTGGTCGTGGTCGTAAGGCTGAACCGTTTCTCGCTTGCGCCATCAGTGCGCTGCGTGGGGCAACGGATTCTCCCGACTACACATACTTCGATCTGCGCGTGTCCTCTGCCGAGGCCATTGACCTGATCGATAGTCTGCAAAAGGAAGTTGATGAGCGCCGCAAGGTGCTGATCTCTTTCCGTATTGCTGACCTCTACGCTCACTCTTACGAGCGAGATGCGCGAGATCAAGGCGGACGCCCCACCGGGCAGAAGGAACTGGCCGGTCTCATCAAGGGCCGTCTTATTCTGGTTAACTCCGTTAAGGTCGACGGTCAGCTCGTGTATCAACGTGCCGAGTCGAATGCGGATGCTGCTCAGTCGGGCAGTCAACCGCATGGCGATGAGGCGTTTCACGATGAACGTGCTGGCAACTCTGAACAGGGTGGCCAAAATGAGCAAGCGCATGGACCTGCAGCGCAGGAACGTGCACCGGCTCAAGCTCCACGTCAGCAACCTCAGTATCGTGCTCCTGTTCCGCAGGGCCGTACACCTTCGGCGCCTGCGCGCCAGCCAGCTCGCTCAGGCGGGTACGGCATTACGCCTGGCCATCAAAGGCAAGGCGGATATGCTGATCGACGCGAACATGATTACGCGTAATCAGCAGTAGCCACCCACCCCTGAATTGCGAAAGCAATTCAGGGCGTGATTTGTGGCCCGAATACCCTGGAATTGCGCTATGCTCTCAGCCTTTCCAAGTGTTTGCCGGTATCACTCAAACCGGATGCTAGGCAACTAGCGAAGCAGGTGAGCCTCTGAAACTTGCGCGCCCTACGGGCCGAGGCACTTATAGACCGTACACACTTCACTCGTTGACGCACACCTCGAACCGGTGTGTTCTGTCTCATTCCCAAAGGATCGGAAGTCCTTTGGCAATTCCAAACAGCACTCCACAGGCATATGCGTGTGGAGTGTTTTTCTTTCACCCACGCGGGCCTGGCCCCGCGTTGGACTGGTGCTCCGCAATCTGATGGAGCAAAAGCTTGATAAAGCTCGAAAACGTGACGTTGCGTGTCAAACAAATTCGAGGGGGCCGCTACGGCGATTTCTGCGTCGGGGAGCTATTCCACGAGTGCTGCGAACTCAAGGTCAAGGATTCACTCCTGGATCAGTTTGAAGAAGGCGAGTATCACGGTACTGTGTGGATCAGCCGAATCTTCCTGCATCAGTACATTGCGTTTGGAAAAGCCGTCACTGAGATGAGAGCAACGCTGCATGACATGCAGCTCGATAGCGCCTCTGACGCTCCTGTCGAGACCGAATTGGCCGAGCCCGACCCACTGCTTGAATCGCCATCCCTGACGTCTCAAACGCCTGTGTGGTCCGCTCCGCTGCCCGCGCCGAGTACCGAGTCGAAGACCGAGGGGTCCACGCGGTTGGGCGAACAGATGCGAGAGCGCATTGAGAGAATAAAGCGTAACCCTGGGCAACCAACCCAAGCAATTGCACAAGCGTCCTCAGTCGAAGATGTAGGTCAGGTCGATACGCCCGATCTTCCTGAAGTGCTCCGAGAATACTGGGATCAGATCCGCGGTCTTCAACCAGTGAAGCTCGATCCCACTGTCGATCGCTCGATGTTGCGAGAGCAGACCAAGGCCATCGGCCAACTGGGCTCCTATAAATTTGTGTTCCAAGATCAAACTTGGCATCCAAAGTAAAGCCCATCGCCCGCATCAGCGGGCTGATCCATATGCGTGAACGCGCGTATATGGATCAGCCTACTGCCTGGTAGCCAGGCAGCGGGAAGGTGGAAATAGGGTGGCTGCGACCTGATGCGCAGCGGCTTTGCGATAGTGCGTGTCCGGTGAAAGCCAAGCCGGCCTCGTGACCGCGCCGTTCCTTGGCTGTCTGAGCCCGTTGTGACAGCCGGCCAGCCTATAGGCGGCCTGGGTACTGTAATCTGGCAATGCCGGGAGCCCGATGGGTTCCCAGAGTGTCTGCAGCAATTGCGGATCTTCTGGGAAACCATCTGACCATCAATATGGTTTCGCGCACTTTGAGCCCTTGAAAAGTGCTGGCAGCAATGCCCTGGGCATCATTTTTCTATAACCCTCGCGGGCACAACTGTCCGCAAGGGCCGGCGTGCCCGCTCCTTATCGGGAGGAGTCTCCATGGGCACACCTTCCAGCCTTAAGCTCATTGCCTGGTCTGAGGACCAGCGCATGCAAATGCATGACGCCTATCGCAAGTTCGTGGCGATGTGTACCGAGCAGGACTACGAAGCACTGATGCGACTGCGCGAGCAGGTTGCACCAGGGCAGGTTTGTTCGATCGTGACGCTGATCAGTTCGTGCTATCAAAAGCCGGAGCTGCTTGACGGCATGCCGTCGAGCTTGGTTCAACTATTGAAAGAGCGGAATTTGCCGCCGCCGTCTGCTGACGCATCCTCTTTCTAAGAATAGGTAGCGCATCACGCGCATCCATTTCCTCGAAAAGATGCACTAGGTCCAGAGGCTCCTCATGACGAGGAGTCCCTGTTATTACTCTCAACTGGGGACGCTTTTCAGTCATCTGGAAAGTGTCTCACGTTTTCAACCTCTCTCAACCCCGGATGGGCCGTGTCCCATTCGGGCGCGCTCGTCCTTTTCCCCCATCAACAGGAGAAAAGACATGACGCAAATCGTTCAATCGCAAGCAACTACTGGTGTGACTTTCGGCGTTCTCGCTGCTCAATGTGGCGAGGTTCTGCCGATGCAGGTTCTGCGTAGTGGAGGCGGCTTCTACCTCGGTACTTGTACCGAGCGTGGCCCGTTCACTCGTGAATCTCTGGAGACTTGGAATACCCAAGCCAAGGCTGAAAAGGCCTGGGCGAAGGGTCACTGGTCCCAGAAGGACCACCTTTAAACCCGTGCCAGTCCCTGAGAAATCAGGGCTGGCATTTTCTTTCCCTATGGGGCTTTGGCCCCTATGGGCTGGAGTTCCCTGAGCCTAGTTTGGAGGACTCTATGTCCATTAGTGCAAATGAAGCTGCGTTCAAAGAGCTTCTCCTGTGGACTCAGAATGAGCCCGCGCATCGCTATGAGATCTACGACACGCGTATGGAGGTCACCTACCGGCTCTATATCGCGAAGGACGCTATTGCGAAGGCAACTGAGTTGAGCTCGACAGCCTTCCAGTGTCGTCTCATGGACCGCACCGTGGAGCAGATCCGGTATGTCAATGGCATATGGATGCATGAAGGCGGCAGCATGCTGTCGACCGTGCAGAGGCTGTTCGATCATGAGGCGCTCTTTCATATCATGCGTCGCCTAGAGATGCGTGCTGAGATTGACGAGCTGCAGTCGCCAGACGTAGAAGAAGTGATGGCGCTTGCCGATACCGTGGCATTTCGCCGCATTCAAGACTTACCCGCTCAGCAGTCTGCAGCGTCCGTCATCGCGGTGCATGCACGCTCTAACCCTCTCTACCGAGAAGCCTTGAAGCGCGCGTTGCCGCGCCTCGACATTTACGGAAAGGTTCAAGAGCTTACCGGCGTTGGCCTTGATCCAGACGAGATCCCGTTCTAAGCGGTACTGAAGTACCACCTCTTTAACCAAGCCAGCTCTCCACAAGGAGACTGGCTTTTCCATTTCTGGAGCCGCCCATGGCCTTAATGTTCTCGCGCCTGGCGCACAACTATGTCAAAAACGGCTACTACCCCACGGACGAGGAATCCATACGCCGGATCTCAAACCTGCTGCAGATGCCCGAGAAGGGGGGCATACGCATGTTTGACCCTTGCTGCGGCGAGGGCAGCGCGCTCGCCGATTTACGGCAGCTACTGACCGTCGATCGAGGGCGAATCGGCGGTGCCGAGGCCTTCGGCATCGAGCTCGACCGTGACAGAGCGCGTCATGCAAAGGGAATCCTCGACCGTGTGATTCATTCGGACGTGCACGATGTCGTGCTCAAGCCGAGAAGCATGGGCCTGCTGTTTCTAAATCCGCCTTATGGCTTCGGCGTAGCCGATCAATCAGCCCAGCGCTCGCTGTTAGCGGAGGCTGATAAGGCCGAGCGCCTGGAGCGAACCTTTCTTCGCAAAACTGTGCCATATCTCGCCTACGGCGGAGTGCTTGTCTACATCATTCCGCACTACGCGCTCGACGACGAAATACGCAGCTACCTGGTGCGCAACTTTGAGGATCTGCGGATCTTCATGGCGCCAGTGCAGCAGTTTCGACAATGCATAGTGATTGGCAAGCGCTGCCGGGCAACCCATGCCACCAAGGCGGCCCTGCAGCCACTGACTGAGGCCCAAGCCTCGGAAGAGGGCGCCCCTGTCATTCCAGACTCCTGGGAGTTGGAGCCATATGTCATTCCTGCGCTGCAGGTCGATCAGGAGTTCGACTTCCACGCTGTGCAGATCGATGCCGAGCAGCTCGGCGACGAGCTGGACAAGTATGAATCGAGTCTGCTTTGGAGCGGGCTTTCATCGCAGTTCAGCCAGGTCGGCGGCGCTTGTCGACCGCCGTTGCGCGATCTGACGCCATGGCACCTTGCGCTTGCCCTTGCGGCTGGCCAGGTGGTCGGAATGATCCACGGCGCCGGCGGCAGAACTCTCCTGATAAAGGGGGATACCTACAAACGCAAGGAGCGCAAGGTGTCCGTTGACTTTGACGAGAAAGGTCAAGCATCGCAGACCACGGTGATGCTGGACCGGTTCGTCCCCGTCATCAATGCCATCGAGTTCACCCCCGACCACCGGCTGGGTCGGATCGTCGCCATCGCATAGCTTTTCTTTAACCACTGCTGGCCTCGGCCGGCGAACCGCAACCCCCTGGGGACACTTTCCCAGGGAAGGTTGTCCTCGTTCATTCACTTGATTGGAGATGACCTTGAGAAATGCTGTGAAGCCAGCACAACCATCGCAGCGCTATGACACACCGCTGTTTCGACCGGGCCGATGCGTAGCAACGCTGGGCCTAGACAACCTAATTTGCCAGGGGACCATCAATCCCCACGAGCTCCTGCAGCGGCACATCTGTGGCGATCCAGGCGAGCTGGCCAACACGAAGTTGGTCATGTTTGCGCGTGACTTGGAAGCGGCGCGTGGCCAGCGACTATCTGCATTTCTTGTCAACAGCGAGTATGTATGGGTCGTGACAAGTGCTGACTGGTCGGTGACAAAGCTGATGCTTTCATGCGAATGGAGCGCTGAAGCACGCGCAGCGTAGTTCCTTACTGGAAGCACGCTGTAAATCTAACCACCCTTGGGGGCACTAGCCTCTAGGGCCGGTGGTCCCCGATTTTTTTAACGAGGACCATCATGCAAAAACAACCACCTACTACGGCGGCAGCTCCACTTTTTCAGTTGGGCCGCTGTGTGGCCACAGTTGGAGCCGACGATCTACTTCGTCGTCTCGCCCTCAATCCGTACGACTTGCTCTCTAGGCATGTGCGCGGGGATTGGGGGGACTTAGACGAGTCAGATAAGTCATTGAATCGACGGGCGCTTTTAGACAGAAGCCGTCTCATGTCTTCCTACTCGGTAGGCGATAAGAAGGTATGGGTCATAACCGACGCAGATTGGGCGGTCACGACCATTTTGCTGCCCTCGGAATATTGATGGCGAGCTCGATGAATACCTTCCAGCTGCTTGAACACATCCTCAGCCTCCATCTGCAGGGGCTGACGACGCAGGACGAGCTCATGCTCGAAGCGCTTGCAGAGTTGCCCTCCAAGATCCCCCACATCCTGGATGCGCTCAACAAGGCATGTGATGCATCAGCCAGTCTTGAGAACGTCATGCTTCATCTCGGGGAGCGCATGACGGAATCGGACCGGACGTTTCGCAACCTGGTTGCCCTCGATCTGTCACTGGCGCTTGGCCTGCTTGCTTCCAGCAGCAAGCCATGCATCAGTGATGGATTCTGATAGGACCCATTAAACCCACGAGAACCGGCTACAGCCGGTTTTCCCCAGCCTACCCATAGAGGTGAGCTGCGGAAAACCGTTTGACCTGTCAGAAACGGTTTTAAGGCGCGCTGAGCCATGAAGGCGCACCAGGTCGAGAGACCTTGGCATTTCTTCAACCACCCTTGCGGGCCTGTCCCGCAGGGGAGGGGCTCGCTCTATCCACTTGAACCAGGAGCGATCCATGAATACATCTTTTTCTAACAACATCCGTGATGGCCACCGTGGGAACACCGAGATTGATCTCGGCGACCGGCGCGTGCTCACCGTCTCAACACGTAAGTTGAATAGCTCCCTCGTCACATCGGCCTCTGTGTCATTGGTGGAGGGAGGTTTCAAGCGCTTTGTCATGGGCTTTGGCGGCGATGGCGATTTCAGCAAGACGCTCGTGGCTTCAAAGCCTAAGCGTGTGACTGAGAAGGTTGTCCGCGAACAGCATACGCAGGCGCTGACCCAGATCGAGGACCTCAAACTGCAGGTCGAGATGCACTACGACGCCTTGGAGAAACGCAAGGCGGCTGCCCATGCATGAGCTGGAGGAAGCAGCGCGGGATGTCGTTGACTCCTGGGAGTCGGGCGACCTTGCCGGTGCTGTCACGCAGCTCGGCAGGCTTCTCAACAACCAGGATCTGAATCGCGCTGAGTGCGCCGATGCAATCGCCCGTGCCAGGGAGATCCACGCCAATGACCAATGCGTCATCGATCCCTTGCCGCTGGTAGCGCCGGCGGAAGACGGTACCTACGTCGCCGCCTGGCTCTGGATACCGAATCCATAGTCTTTCATCCACCCACACGGGGCACGCCCCTTGTGGGCTGCTCCATAAAAGGAGCATTTCATGCAAAGAGCGCTTCACCGTATAGAGGGTTTCGCGGATCTATGGGCCGACGCTTGCCTGCGGAACGATGAGGGCGAGCTCATGTTTCTCTCGTTCTATGGGCGCGATGCTTCTGCCATGCAGTTCATCGCGGCTATGGAGCTGGGCAGGACTGAGCACGGAATCACGGATTTCACGTTGGTGAGCCCTGAAGGAACGCGTAACCATGTCCAGGTTGGATCTGCGGAGCGCCTGGGAAAGTTCACCGGCCGTCTACCGCGTCAGAACCTCTTTGGATCTTTGAACCATCTGTTCGTCTACGACAAACGCTTACAGGAGATCGACAAGCCCAACCGCATTGGCTGGGTGGTGTCCAATGTCGACGCCGGCATCGAGGAGAAGGTGTGGGCTCTGGTGAAAACCTTGGCTCCCATTGCGCTGCTCGATCACTGGCAAGGACCCTTGATTGCCTGGTGTCGAGAGAAGGGCGCTGTCCACGAGCTCGGGGGTGGCCTCTATCCGCGCATCGGAAATCTTCACGCGCTGCGTGTAAGTATTTCTGATCACTTCATTCGGCATGTAAGTGAGGGCGTTCGCAACCGCGTTCTCCTTCCTTAACTCCATCAAGGCCTCGCCAGAGGCCTTTCTCACCTTCATTCATCTAACCGTTGGGCGCGCACTCCTTTGTGGGGTGTGTGCTCATTTTTTTGGAGCAAACAATGAACGATTTGGCAATTGCTGAGCCCGCTGTGGCAGAGGCATCCACTACTGCGGCCGAGGCCGCCCCGGTGGTACAGGAAGTCGCTGATGAACTTGGCACGATCGAAGGCGCAGATTTTCTGGCCGAAGTGATTGATGAAACCCTGCCCCTTGGAGATTTCATACGCGAGTTTGGCCAAGGGCTGCTCGATCAGGTCCGGTCACAGAACCCGCCTGTCTATCTACCGCAGCGCGATCAACTGTCCGAGGTCTGGCTGGCCCGCCAGCAGATCCTCGACAATTTGAAGCGCAAGCCATTCAAAGAGCAATCCGAAGCGGTTCAGGCCATCGTAAAGCTCCTGGCTGATCGAGGCGAGCCAGCTGCGGTCTTGAACGCGGAGATGGGCACGGGCAAGACCATGATGGCCATCTGCGTGTCTGTGCTGCTTCAGCAGCTGCAGCGACGCAATCCTCGCACTCTTGTGATCTCACCGCCGCACCTTGTCTACAAGTGGCGGCGCGAGATTCTTGACACGGTACCCGGCGCTCGGGTCTGGATCTTGAATGGCCCGGACACGCTGCGCAAGCTGCTGCAGATGCGTGCCCGCTTGGGCATCACAACGAGCCAGCCGGAGTTCTTCGTGCTGGGCCGTGTGCGGATGCGTATGGGGTTTCATTGGCGTCCGTCCTTTATCGAGCGCACCATCCTCGTTGGTGGCCAGCGTTTCGTGGCTGCATGCTGCCCTTGCTGCATGCGGCCGCTCGAATCGAAGGGCGATGACGACGAGACCTTGCCCATGTCCGTACCCTTGGCCAAGCAGGTCCTCAGTGACCGCCGGCGAAAGTGCGAACACTGCAACTCGACGCTGTGGATGCTGATTCGCAATGGGCGGCCCATCGACTCTATGTCCGACCTGGTGCTCAACGCACTTCAGCAGATGCCAACCATCGGCCCGGTTTCTGCGAAGCGGCTGCTCAGCAAGTTTGGAGAGAAAACACTGGCTGCGATGCTGGAGGACAACGTCTACGAGTTCTTGAACTTGATGGACGAGAACGGGGAGCTGGTATTCAGCGACAAGCAGGCGAAGCGCATGGAGCGAAGCCTGGCCACGTTCGAGTTTTCAATCGGGCAGGGCGGCTATCAGCCCACGGAGTTCATCAAGCGCTATCTGCCGACCAACTACTTTGGTTTGCTGGTGGTCGATGAAGGACACGAGTACAAAAACGAGGGCTCGGCCCAGGGGCAGGCAATGGGCGTGTTGGCCAGCCAGTGCGAAAAGGTGCTTCTGCTGACGGGCACACTCATGGGCGGCTATGCGGATGATCTTTTTCACCTGCTCTGGCGCGTCAATCCCAGGGTGTTGATCGAGGACGGCTTCAAGCCATCCAAGACCGGCTCCATGGCTGCTGCGACCATGGGCTTCATGCGCGTGCATGGAGTGCTCAAGGACATCTACAAAGAGACCTCAACTACTTCCCACCGCACGGCCAAGGGTAAAGGCGTGACTGTTCGCACAAGCAAGGCTCCAGGGTTCGGCCCCGTGGGTATCTTGCGTTACGTGCTTCCCATTACGGTATTCCTAAAGCTGCGGGACATTGGGCAGAAGGTGCTGCCGGCGTATGACGAGTCCTTTGTTGACGTGCAAATGGGCGATGACCAAGCTGAGGCATACGCCGATATGTCGAGGAAACTGGTGCAGATCCTGAAGCAGGCCTTGGCCATGAAGGACAGCACGCTGTTGGGTGTGGTCATGAACGTGTTGCTTGCATGGCCAGAATGCTGCTTTCGTTCGGAAACGGTGAGGCATCCAAGAAGCAAGGAGCTGCTGCACATGCAGCCGGCTCTGTTCGATGATGTTGAATGCACTCCGAAAGAGGCCAAGCTCATTGAGCTCTGCATGGATGAGAAAGCCCTCGGCCGCAAGGTCCTGGTCTATTCAATCTATTCAGGCACCCGCGACACCACGGCCCGGTTGCGCATGCTGCTCGAAGCCAGGGGGTTCAAGGTAGCTGTGCTGCGTGCCAGCGTAGATGCGGCCAAGCGGGAAGACTGGGTAGCGGACCAGGTAGAGCGAGGCATCGATGTGCTCATCACCAATCCCGAGCTTGTGAAGACTGGCCTGGATTTGCTTGAGTTCCCAACGATCGCTTTCATGCAATCGGGATTCAACGTCTACACGATGCTTCAGGCTGCCAGGCGCTCCTGGCGCATTGGTCAGAAGCATGATGTTCGCGTGATCTTCCTTGGCTACGCCGGCACTTCACAAATGGAATGCCTGCGACTCATGGCCAAGAAAATCGCGGTATCGCAGTCCACCTCTGGCGATATGCCTGAGAGTGGACTGGACGTTCTCAACGACAACGAGGGCGAAAGCATTGAGATGGCTCTCGCGAGAGACCTTTTGACGATGTAGCCCATTTTGACCACAAGCTGTTTTCACAGCTTGTGGTCATTTTTTTTTTATTTTCGAGGCACTTGACAGACATACAATTGTCACGCACAGTTACACAAGGCTTCGTTGGAAATCTTCGCGTCACCCCTTGTGAGAAGCCCACAAGATATGTCCCACGCGGAGTACCAATGAAATAACGCCATATCGTTCCCCTGCACAGTCCATACCGACTGTCGCGTCTCTTCCAAATTTCCGTTCAATTTTCGCACTCGACGTTTCATTCGATCGAGCGCAGCTTTCATATTTGAAATAGAGGTTCCAGATGAAGATTTCCAGCACTTTGTCGATTGTTGCAATTGCCTGCGCACTCGCCGCATGCGGAGGCGGCGGTGGCAGCGACTCCGGGAACAGTAATGCTGGTGCCGGTAACGGTGGTGGAACTACCCCGAAGCCAGAAACACCGACAGAAACCTATCCTTCTGACGCGCAACCGGGCAACTATGCAGATGTAAACCGGGCCAAGATCTTCGACATCATCAATAAGAACCGCGTTACGTGTGGTTTCGGTGCCTTGAAGCAGAACTCGTTGCTAGACACTGCCTCATCAGGTCATGCGAATTACCTGCGATTGAATGAGACTATCAGTCATACTCAGGTCAATACAAATCCTGGCTTTACTGGTGCGGATTTATTGGCGCGTGCCACGGCGGCAGGCTATCAGGCGACTACACTCGGCGAAATTGTTTCCAACGAGAATTCTGGATCATTATTTGCAGGAACTAGCCCCTCGGGCATTGAGACCTCTCCAAATCTTCCATCCGGTGAAGCAAGGATCAAAGGTCTTTTCTCTTCTGTTTACCATTTGTCGGCAGCCGCGAGTGAATGGGTGGAGATGGGGGTGGGCTTCTCTGTGTCGGGCAACAAGACTCCTATCGCTGGAGAGACTGCCTACTATGGCGTCGCTGTTGTGAATTTTGGCGTGCCAGCTGGGACCTCGACTCCTGTTTACACAGGTGGTAAGGTCCGCAGCTTCCCCTGCAACGGCACAACTGGCGTATCACCTCTCTTCGGTCCCGAGTCCCCAAGCCCCTATCCCAGCCGCGACTTCAACGCGTCTCCCATGGGAACGCCCGTCTATTTCAAGGCTGCCTATGGTGGCTCCATCGAAATCAAGACTGCTGAAATGGTTCAGGTAAGCTCGTCTGCTCCAGTGGCAACTAGAATCCTCAATTCCACGGATGACGTGAATAAGTTGCTTGCAATCGGCGAGGCGTTTGTTATCCCTGATAAGCCTCTGCTTGCGAACACCCAATACCGAATTACCGTAAGCGGCACATCGGATGGAAAACCACTGAATGAGGTGTTTGTGTTCTCCACTGGTACACAAAACTAAATCTTGTGATCATAAAAAAGGCCCTGTAGGGCCTTTTTTATTGCTCAGTCACCGCCACACACCGATCCGGTAGTGGTAGCCTGTGTCCCGGTAATGATTCCGTATGTATTCGAAGGGCAGAGGCTATGCCACCGACCATCAGAGCCGGCAAGCGAATAACCTCCGCCTCCGCTTTTGACCACGCAGACTCCGTATGTCCAAGCTGGAAAGCAGCCGCCTGTAGTCTGAAGGTTAAACGAGTTACTAATGGCTCCCTCTCCCAAGGAGCCATAGCCAGGAACAACAACTGGTAAATTTCCGCCAGGAGGACTCGGAGCCCATAACCGAACGGTGCCAGTAGAATCATAATTCTGTGCAATTCCGTTCACCGAGATTGCTAGCAAGACTGATAATGTGATCAGAGTACGCTTCATATGAACCTGTATTAATAAATGCAGTATGTCTGTGCAATTGCTTCACCAGCTGCTGCTGCGCCGAGGTTATCAACAACTGATACTAGCCACGCCCAGCCGTAGTCAGTGGCGTAATGATTTAGCTTGACTGCATCAGTGCTTTGATTCTTGGGAGTGAGTATGACCATCGAGCCCGCAGTTCCAGAAACACAGGCCGGTTTAGGTATCCAAGTCCCATTGCTAGCTGAGTAAGACTCAATAAATATCTTCTTTCCAAATCGATCTGCTAGCGGTACCCATTGGTTTCCTGAGCAATAGAGGGCAATATCCTGTGCATTCCATGCGACTCCGCCGTTCTGCGGACACCATCCTCCGGCTATAGCATCCTTTTGCGGGGAGATTCCTTTCCAAGTACCTCCAATGCACATGACGAGTCCCTGGCTAGTCGAGTCCTGAGCAATATCGCCTTGCTGGTTGGCTCCAGTACATGAGCTGCCCTTGACTTGAACGCTAGTTGGCTTGATGACCTGGCCATACGTTCGACCAGAGCCGTCGCTCATCGAGATGCCGGCCGTAGGGACACCAGAGCCATTCTTAACCGTCAGGTCGCCGCCGCTGTTGATGCTGGCGGTCTCGGTTGGTCCATTGCTGATCGACAACGACTGAGACACGAGCGAGCCTGACTTCACTTTCCCCACGACGCTCAAGTCGCCTTGCAGATCGGGATCGCGGTCGTCTCGGATGCGTACAAATTGAGAATAGATCGCTGCAGTCCTGGTCGTGCAGACGCCATATGTGGCTGGAGCTGCGCCCCCTGGAGTTGGATAGTTACAGCTGCTCCCGCGCAGGCGAGTGGGCGCAAGCAAGGTCACCGTAGCGCCATAACCCTGGCTAGCGGATCTGATCTCTTCAGCTTGCACATGCCAAATGGAGCCCATCGCAGCCGCGCAGGCTCCATCGGTTGCATATCCATTGCAGCTGGCGGTCAGTGGTAGGTGGCTATACGAATAGGCGGTAAGCGAGCACGTCGATCCTGGGCAGCCAGATCGATCCACCGTGATGAGTTGCCGGCGCCTCATTGGGTCGATGAGAGGAAATGAGGCAGCCAAATACTTGGCAGTGCGCAGCTCGTCGACTGTGGGTGCGAGTGGATCGGAGAAGCCGGCCACAACCGATCCCATGGCAAGGGCCTGGGCATTGAGGTTCAGGAACTTGTCCAGTCCATCCTTGAGCGTCGAGAGGTAGACGCCGGTAGCTTCTGCGCGGCCGCTGTTGATCTTGTCGATTGCCTCCTTGGATGCATAGACGCCGAGTACAGCGGTCAAGCCAAGCACAGCGATGAGCTCAAGCATGAGGAAGCCCGCCTGTTGTTGTTTGCGATGATGGCGCGTGCGCAGCATGGTGTCCTTTTGCCGTGCCTACTTAGGCACGGCGGGAGGGGTGTTATTGGATGGTGTATTCAATGTCGGCGCCTGCGGGAACCGCGCAGGCGCTTTGCAGCGTCGCAATTGCAGGCTGCGCACCAGCGACCTTTACTGGGGTTGTGCCCACCTTGATGCTTTCAGCGACTCGGACCATCTGGGTCAGCATGGGCATACAGGCCTTTTCGTGGACCTTTGAGACTGTGATGACGAGGTTCGCGCCAGGCGTGCCCGTCACGGCAACTGCTTGAGGGGCCAGGCCGGTCGCTTGGATCGAATGGGTGGCCGCTGCGCCGGAGACGCTGAATGCGGTGTCCTTCAGCGCGCTGGCCAGTGTTGCAGTTGTGACGCCGGTGTACGGCGTCGCAGTGGCCACGGTGTTCGCAGCTCCTTGCAGCGTGTTGACTGCCCTGGCCAAGTCGCGCGCAAAGTAGGGCGCGCGGTACTCGCGGTAGAGGCCCTGCAGCACTGGTACAGCAAGCACTGCGAGGATCGCGATGATCGCCGCAACAATCATCAGTTCGATAAACGTGAAGCCGCCTTCATTGTTCTTGCATCGAATCGATTTGCGTGTGCGACGAGTGATATTGATCATGTTTTGCATATTGTTTGCTCCTAGTTAAAGCGGTTTGAAACGGGATCACAGAAAAACCATTTTTGCGGCATCGGTCATTTCATGAATAGCATTAAAGGTATTGAAAACAACCCAGCCGACTATTGCCAACGATACAAATAAAATGCTCCATCGGAGGATAAATGCACGTTTTTTGATGCTCTTTCCCATATCGCGCTCTGTGCGACGGCCTGTTAGTTGGAGACCAGCTTCTAAAGAATTTGCTTCAGAAATATCGAACAAGTAATAAAGAGCATCCGACTCCATCAGGCCCACATCGAATAGCCTACCATCCACAAAGCCGAGCTCAATATTCTCCATGATGCGTTGGCAATACCATTGCAACCAAGGCTCCGCCTGCAATGAGATTGCCTGTATGCCTTCTCGAAGATTGAGACCCGAGCCTCGCTTTACCAGAGTAGATAGGGTCGAAAGAAACATCGCGCCGCGATAGTTCCTGTAGACCCTGTAAACAATGAATTTTTCTGCCCATTGACGAGAACGGCCGCTCCAGCGAGTCAAGGACCAACTAAAGGCGATGCTAAGTATTAGTATCCCGATTGTTAAAGGAATGATATATGAGGCGAACACCCTTGAGAAATGTTCCAGATCAAAAGCATGTGGTCCGTAAAGTGTTTCCGGTACAAAGTCGAAGGTTGTTTTTATTTGCGGCCAGACAAAAGCAGGCACGCTTGTGAGAGTTGCCAGTACAACAATAATTGAGAATATTGCAACAGCAATGATTGAGAGAAACAGACTGCGAGCCTCATCAACTACTCTCACCAAGCGTGCAGCCTCTTTCAATGCATCCGGTACTGATCCAGTGCCTCCGTGGTTAGCTGCTGAAGCAATAATCAGCATGTCTGCATCGGGCAGCGTGCCTCGCCAAGTTGCGCCGATGTCTGTGCCAGTGTCCAGAAACTTGCTTGCCCAGTATTCGGAAAGCACTGCTCGCGGATGGGGGCGGAGCTTCTGCCAGCGGTTCTTTGGTGCGTAGCGTTGAGCATCCTTTACGAATATGTCGTGCATAAGGATTCGCCCATCGGAATCTGAAAGCACGTCAGCGAGATACTCGTAATAGTCGGCACGATGCCTTCTAAATTGTCGTGCTGCGCGTTTTAATGGCGAGAAAAACTCAAGGATGGATCGCATCACACAGCCTGCAGCTTCTTAATTGATTGATGATTCTTTGTGTGAACTGCAGCCATTTCTCGGCGTCTTTCTACTGTGACAAATGACATAAATCGAGGCTCGATCTCTCTAGGGTCAATTTCACCTTTGCTCATTTTGTAGATGGCACAGTCCATTGCAGATTTTCCAGTCATATCTGGATCGTCATATGGTGCGGTACGCGATGACGCCAGATACTGGCTCAGTTCAATTGTTTTGGCGTCGCGTATACATTCCAGGAAATAGTCATCTGGCTCAACCAACTCAGCGACGACGGTGCGGCCAAGTAAGCCATTCAATTCAGGCAAGCCATCACGCCGGCATTTATCGCATCCCTCGGGGTTTCTGACATATATCGTTTCTTGATCAATATCGTAGAGACGTTTTATGCGTGAGAAGTAATCCTCCCACTCCATTGCATTTTCACCTTGTAGGAGCTTTGTGGCCTTTAGCTTGCAGCCGGGGCAGTTTTTCGGAAGTAGTGCTTGATATCCCAAGAGCTTGAGATTTCCAGGGGTGGAAACGACATCGATGTCAATGCCAATACCTGGCGATATCAAGCGTGCTGGTATACCCATGCAATTACGAGCGTGGACAGTCGTATAGCAGTTCGTGCCCGATTCGATAGCATCTTGAAGCAGGGCGGCAGTTTGCTGGTCACGAATCTCACCGATGAATAGATCGTTAAGTGCGGTTCGCTTTAATGTTCTCTTCTTTGGCTTGAAAGGGTCGTCATCGCTTTCAAGGTCGCGACTCACCGTGTTCTGGTGAAAGTGACTGCCAGGCAAGATGTTTTCTCGCGGGTCTTCCACTGTCATCACTTTGCGCGTGCTTGGAACTCCACTGAGTAGTGTCGATATCGTTGTCGATTTGCCCGAGTCAACGACCCCCGAGAGGACGATTGCACCGCCCTCGGATCGCATGGCCCGCATCAGCATGGAGATCTGTGTGGGGAGGTAGCCAAGTTGCTCCAGCGTCAGCGGTTCTTTCTTGGCATTGATTGGCGTGATCCGCATGGTGATCTGCGGGCCTTCGTCACAGGCCATCGACGCCCAGCGCAGCATGAACTGTCCAAGCTCGGCCAGATCGATGAAGATCCGGCACTGGGATTCGACAGTGCCATTGAAAACGGGGTCTTTGACTCCCTTGGCAGTTTGGTACGCGACTCCAGCGATGGACAGAAGCGTTGCAGTTGGCAAGTGGAAGCGTGGTGGGGCCACGTACTTGCCCTCGATGGTGAACCGGACCTCGCTGCGTGTTTGGGCAGTGAAGATGTTCAGGTGAATGTCAGAGGCGCGGTTGGTTACGCCGTAACGCACCAGTTCCTCGAACGACTGGTAGTAGCCCGCTTTTGCCCTGTCGCCCAAAATGTTGCGAAGGCGCTCCCCCTGGGTCCCGTCGATGTGGCCACGCGAGACGGCATGGATGATGGTTTCGCTCTCGACCAGATAGACGTTGGCGCCTGGTGCGAGACGGTAGTTTTTGGACAGGAGGAGCTCGGTCGTAGCCCGTAGTTCTTGCGAGCTTCGGTGGCGGTTGCTCACGAGCAGAATGAACTGCTTGCTGTCTTTTCGTGTTTCGAGAGGACAGATGTGCTGGGCCAGACTTCCCGCCAGGTTGATGTCCTTGTCCTTCCCGAGTGGGCGATGGAAGCTCACTTCCTTGAGCAGCTCGGTCTCTGTCTTTATGACACGTTGACTGAGGACGAAAGTGGTCGCAGTCGGCGGAGCTGGGACTGTTGAACGTTGGCGTGAGAAGAATGGCCACTGCATCTTTGGTTCCTCAGCGGTCGCTGCAGAGCTTTTGCGGGAACTTGCTGTGCTGCAGTTCGATGCACCGTGCATCAATGCGCTTTGCTGTGTAGCCTGCCTTCGTCTCTGCAGGCGTAAAGGCGTAGATGCGACCGTCGATGGCGACCTCGGCCGTCCAACGGCCTGCGCGTCCATAGATGCCATTGAGGGTAAGAAGTGGGCGAGGCTCCGGCGGTGCTTCTACGGCTGGCTGCACAGTTGGTGCTGCTCCTTGTGGAGCCGCGGCTGCAGTAGTGGAGCCGCCCGTTTGGCCGAGCGCAGCCTCAACGGCTTTATCGGCTTCGAGTTGCAAGAGCTTCTTCACGGTTGGAGCAAAGCCATAGCCTGGCTGTGGCTGCGATGCGGCCGCAGCGAGATCCTGGGCGGCAGCGTGCATAGCGAAGCCAATCAGCGCGGCTGCAACGGCGGGCTTAGTTCTTTGCATAGATTTCTCCGGCCAAGGTGGCCGTCATGAGGCTTTTCTTGAGAGACGCTTCGCCGTTGGCCTGCCAGTCGTTGGGCAGTCGGGCAAAGTCAACCTTGAAAGAGGTCCACGCCACCGGTACCTCTGGAGTTATCAGCAGATCCACGCTGAGCAAGGGGCCGCTCAGGTTTGTCAACGCAGCTCTGTAGATGGCCAGCCCGAGCTCAGCAGGCATGGACACGGGCTCTCCGACCTTGTTGAGCGGTGCTGGAACTGCTTCAGGCTGGAATTGCCCAATGGTTTTTCCGCTGAAAGCGCGCAAGATCAGTTGCAAGGAACTAAGTCCACGTACTTGCTGGATGGCCAGTGGGGTCAGCTCATCGAAGTTGAGGCGACGTGCAGGCGCTGACACTTGCATAACGGCCTCTATTTCATCCACTGTGGAATAGCGGACGGTCCACTCGCGTGGACGCAAATGCTCGAAGTCTTCGTTGGTGGGGTCTAGACCCACATCTGCGGTGCGGTCGAATTTCAGGGTGCAACCCCAAGTGCTGCCAGCGCTTGGCTTACAGTCCGTCTCCTTTAGGCGCCACCCGGCGATGCTGGTGGGTAGTTTTTCGGTGGCTTCGCGCAATGCTCGTAGCGCTTCATGCCCGTAGGTGGACTTCTCCTGTGCATATGCTTGGAAGGCCTGAGTCCATGCTGTCTTGGGGTCCAGCTCATTGGCGTTGGCCAAGAGCTCTGCTTGGCGCCTTTGCTCCAGTTGCCAATAGTCCCAAGCACGTAATCCCCCGAGCAAAAGGATCGCGCCGGCTACGGTGTAGAGCACAGCTGGAGGGATGCTGGTGCCGACCTTGGCCAAGGCCTCACTGGCCTCGTTGCTGGCAGCTGCGCTTATGACCTGACTCAGCGTTACGGGCTGTACCTCTGGTGCGGGGTAAAGTAAATCTGGCTCATTCGTGAACAGTGAGATGGAAGAGGTGGCCAATCGCTCAAATGCAGCCAGCCGCGATCGAGCCGCTTCTTCGTCCGTCACCAGCGCGTCGAAGCCAGTCGCTGGTGCTCCGTCGATTGCGGCGCAAATCCAGATCCCTTGTGGGAGCTTGATGGCTGCAAACACATGGCCATTGGCGAAGGCGGCCACGCCGGTAGCCAAGGCGATGAGCTTTTCCCCCTGGTTGGACACTTTGAGTTTCGCGGTGCCCACGGTGGCTGGAGCTACCGTGCAGTAGTAGTCCGCCTTCCCCTTGCGGGCAAGTTGTTGTGCGTGCTTCTTGAGATTCACGGCTTGGACAGTCTGCTGCCAAGTCACGCCGATCACATAGCGCCGTTCGATGAGGTATGCACTCATGGTGGCCTCAGTTCATGAGCACAGGACGAACCACAACGAGGAATTCCTCACGTTCCAGGCTTTGCGCGTCAGAGCCGCCAGCGAGCAAACTCCAACCTTCAGCCAGACGGCGGCGGTTGTCTTTGGCTTTGTAGCGGGCCATGCCGGTGAGGACCATGACTTGGCCAGCTTTGAGCATGACCGTCGATTGATCGTCGATGCCTGACCTTTCGGGGTTTTGGACCCTTGAGATCGAAGTACCCTGGCCGGAGGTCGTCTCGGTCATCGCCACAAGGTTGGTCATGCTGATGCCGAATCTCAACTGCACTGAGCCGTTGTCCAAGATCGCGGGTTGGATCATGAAGCGATCGCCCGTAGTGACGTTGGCAGTCTTCATGCCCACCGAGCCCGATCCGGCTGCAGTAGAGGTCGATGGCAGCGTCTCAGACACGTAAGAACGGTCGTTGAGGTTGGTCTTGCGTGCCCATTGGCGGTTCATCGCCTGCATCTCTATGGGGCGATGCTGGATGTTGGTGCCATACTCGTTCAGCGCCTGGATCGCCGCTTGTGTGCCACCCCAGCGGGGCACCGTGCCGCTGCTTGGGCTGCCTCCGTTTGCCAGAGAGAGGATCGTCAACCCGATCTGGCCCGCCGTATCACCAACTAGCGAAGTGGGCGAGTCAATGGTTGCGCCCCACTTGGAGGTAAGCGAATTGAGCACCACGCCCCAGTTCACTCCCTTCTCGTCTCCGTCCTTTGTCGTGATGGAGTAGATGTCCATCTGTATGCGGACCTGGCGTGTCAGCGACTCGTTCTCGGACTTGACCACTTGGCGGATGCGCTGCATGGCTTCCTTGGTCGTCGTCACCGCGAACCTACCGGTACCCTGGTTGATAGCGATGGATGATCCGGGCACCGCAGCCACCATCTGCTGCAGGCTATTCATGAATGAATTGAAGATGTCCAGTGATCCAGCTTCGTCGATGCGGAAATTGGACTGGGAATTGCCAGTAGCGCCGGTGGTGCTGCTAGCACCCGATGTTGAGCCACCTTGCAAATTCATAGCAAAGTCCTTGCTTCCTTCAAGAGCGGCGATCTCGAAGGTTTCTGTGACGTAGCGCTCAATAATGATCACGCCATCGCGATACGCATAGGACAGTCCCAGCCTGGCTGTCACGAACTCAGTGATGCCGCGCGGCGTGTTGTTCTTCCAGTCCATCTCAACTGTGTCGAGCATGAGGTTTGGACCAGGGCGTATGGCCTCGACGCTCGGCTGGCCAGCAACGGCCAGAGGTGCAGGCATGCTCATTCCTGCAACTGTGGCGGTCGCGGGCTTGGCCGGCTGAGCGGTGCTTGGGCTAGAGGCGACTGCCGATGACGCGGGGCTGTATACGTCCTGCTTGATGCGAAACGGAACGCCAGTTATGCGAGACATGCGTTCGGCCCAAACCGTAAGGCTGACCTTGCCGCCAGTGCTTTTGTCTTCAAAGCTGATGAGCTTGAAGGTTTCATCGAAGATGGCGGGAAGGGAGTCTTCGGAACTGATCTCGATCATCTCGGAGCCGATCCACGGACGCGAAGCACGGCGCGCAACGATGGGCGAGAGCTGACGGGCGGCCGCTGCATTTGTGGCAGCCTTGTGGCCCTGTGTGGTCTCTTCTACGCGCAGGCTCCGATTCATGACACCTGCAGCCTCCAAGGAGCTGTCAATGTGGCCACGAACTTGCTGGGTGACTGCAGGCGAGACACATCCTGCGAGCAACAGAGCAGAAACGAGAGCAGAGGGTACGACACTGTGCTTTAGGTTGGCCAGAATCATTGGGTGCATTCCTTGTCTTGCTCGCCACGGCGGGTGATACGGGCCAAGGGCGGGTTATTTGGGTAGAAGCAGACATCAAGCGGGTATTCGCTCGCTTGAATGCCTGGTGACGACAGGGCGGCGGTCACGGCCTGCTCGAATGGCATTTCGTAGGTCTCGGGGCTTCCGATCACGACATGCTTGCGCGCATCCCAGCGCACGCGATAGCCGGCTTCTGCGGCCCAGCGTGTGAAGGCCTTGTTCAGCGTTACGTCCTGGAGCTTGAGCTCCCAGCGACGTGCAGGCTGTCCAGAGCCGTCAGTGAAGGAGGCTTTCCAGTGTTGGCGCGCCTGGTCCACCCACGAGCCAGAGCCTGGAACTGTGCTGGTTGTGAACAGTCCCTCAATCTGCGCGCGCGATGGTGCGCTTCCCTGTACCACTGCAGTGGCCACCGCTGTAGTCGGTGCGCTCGCTGCTACTGCTTCCAGCTTCGTGCCAGCAGCAGTTTCCGTGAGCTGAAGCTTGATCCCAGGGGGGAGTTGGCTGTTGACCGTCGAGATCAGATTGGCGACCGTGGAGCCACCTGCCTGTTTGACGGACACCTGAGTGTCCAGTGGTACTGGGCTGGTGAAGGGAACGCCCAGTCGATCTGCCAAGAGTTGAGCCAGGCCTTGCGCCTTGTCCTGCCATGTGACTTCGATTTCTGATTGCAGGAGCGTTGATTTGGCGCTGGTGCCTTCAGCTTCCTGTGCCATGGTCGGCCAGGCAGTAAGCGCAACAGCGACAGCTGCAACGCATCGTCCTAGGTGATGAAATTTCATTGCGTTCCTCATTTGCTTGCTCGGGCCATGGCGTCTGCCCAGGCAAACTCGCGGTACAAAGCGAGAACCATGGGGACGTAGGCTTGTGTTTCGCGGTACGGCGGAATGCCTTTGTGCTTACGCACGGCGCCAGGGCCGGCGTTGTATGCGGCGAGTGCCAGCTCCCAGTCTCTAAACTCGAACCACATCTTTCGCAGGTAAGCTGCGCCGGTGGCCAGCCCAAGCTCGGGCTGATACAAGTTGACCTTTGGGTCCCGCAAGCCTTCGCCACGGGCCGTATCTGGCATGACTTGAGTGAGACCGAGCGCACCTGCAGGCGATCTCGCACGCGAGTTGAATTGGCTCTCGATAGCCACGAGAGCCATTAGCAGCGCTGGTTCCAGTCCGTAGTGAACAGCGATCGCGCGAATGGCCGGCTCGTGCTGCCAATAGTTGCGGAGCAGTTGCTCACAGTGGGCAGACCTGGAATTTCCGCGAAGGCAGTCGTAGGTCGGGAGCTTTTTCGGCGGCAACTGGGCCAGGGACAGGCCAGGTGCAGCGACGAGGGTTGCTAATAGCAGATTGCGAGTGATGTGGGCTAGGCTAAACATCCGCGCCTCACAGCATCGAGAGGGCCAACAGCCCAATGAGCAAGGTTGTTGTGCCTTTCACGAGATAGTGCACTAGCTCGCTCGTGGCAACACGTCCCGAGGTGTAGCGACCGTAAAGGCCGCTGAAGGCACTGGCTGTGACAAGAAAGAAAAACGCGCCGCTTCCTGCAAGCAGCATTTGCTTGAGGCTGGGCATCTGCATCCCGGAGCCCTGCAGGAAGCCTTGCTGCATTGCTGCCGAGACTTCCATGCATGCACCGGTGGCGTCTCGCGGGCAGCTGCTACCCCCCAACCCGGTGCCACCGTTGCCACCCGTGCTTCCAGAGCCGTTTCCGAGCGGGTTGGTGTTGCCTGGGTTGGTAGGTCGTCCATTGGCCATCCTGTCGGCCATGTCGCATATAGATGTGCCATTGCTGTCGGCAAAGCCACGGCAAGACCCCGAGTTAATCATTCGCTGGCAGTTGCCGATGCCAAGCTGCACGCAAGCGAGCACCAGATTCCCGTCAACGGCGCGCCCATCAAAAGTGCCCGAGCCAATCAATTGGCGGACCACGCCGGAACGCATGGCGTCGGCGGTCAGTTGCGACCAAGCATCGATCTGAGCCTGCAGGGGCAGTTGGCGATACTGTTCAGGTGTCACTCCTGCATACTTGGCGATGTTTGTCCTATTCATCTGCAGGACGCCATAGCAGCAGCTGCCGTTGAATGCGCTGGTGTTGCCGCCCGATTCGACGTTGATAGCAAGGTTGGCCACAGCCTGCGCGTTCTGCTTTAGCCAGGCACTCGCATTTGGCGAGTTTTGAATGGCTTGGGTAATGTCTGAAGAGCTGACGATGGCGGCCAAAGCCACGGCTGGCAATAGCCACACAAGCTTGGATAGTCGCGGGAAAATGCGGCAGCTCATGACTAGCTCAGGCGCATAGCGCGATTGCATGCGGGAATGACTTTGCCGAACTGCCATGCCCGGAATCGAATCGTCAGGGCTGGCTGGGTCTGCTCTATGCGGTACTCGACACGGTTCTGTGATCGGTCGGTATTGGCGTACAACATGCAGTAGCCGGGGAGTTCAATGGCGCGCAGTCCAGGCCGAGGCGGCCAAGCGATGACACGCATGGTGCAGACGCTGTAGATGTCCATGGCTGCCGCGCCATTTGGTGCATCCAGGCAAAGTGTGTTGCCCGCAGCGGCGAACATGCTGAAGATGACTTTGCCCTCAGCGGTTGCGGTGTCACCCAGCAGCGCGAACGCAGGCATGCGCTTTCCTGCGCTGCCCAGTCGTGGAGCGGAAAGCTCTGTTGCCCAAACTGTCTTGAGGATCTCCCGGTCCACCGCTGTACCCGTGGACGAAAACACCGAGCTGTCGAAGACGACTTCTCGCATGGTCTCCCAGGACTGCGCGTGAGAGCTTGTCGCCATGGCAATGGCAAGCGCAGGGAATAGGGCAGAAATGAGGGGGCGAACGGAGGCGGGCGCGATCATCGTTGGTCCGCCTTCAAACGACCGCCACGCTCCAACTCCTCCATGAATTGCTCGGGCGGTGTGGCGCCAACCAAGCGCTTGCCGCTTGCCAGCACCACGGTGGGCGTGTTGTTCATGCCATAGCGCTCACCGAGCTTGAGGATCTCGACCAAACCATCGGTGTTGCACGACTCGGGCAATTGCGGCCGTGCGCCGTCCATGATGGCTTTCCACACGCCGGCACGGTCGCGTGAGCACCAGGCCATCCGTGCAAGAGATTGGCTTCGCCGATCAGTGATAGGGAAGATGAAGCGATAGATCGTCACGTTGTCGATCTGGTCGACGAACTTTGTGAAGACTCGGCAGATGGGGCAGAACGGGTCTTCGAAGAGCGCCATCACACGGCTTCCATCTCCGTGCACTTCCTTAATCGCGTGCTGCAGGGGAAGCTTGTTGAATGGAATGACCATCCTCTTGTCTTGTTGCAAGGCGGTCAGGTCTGTTTTGCTCTTCAAATCCATCAACGAGCCGCCCACAAAACTGTAACGACCCGTTTCATTCACATAGAATATCTCCCCTTCGGAAATCACCTCATAAATGTTGGTGAGCGGAGTTGTATTGATTTGCTCTACACGCACCGCTCCGTTCGTGTTTGCGTTGACGCCGGCCTTGATCTGCGCCGCAACCTTCTCTGATACGTCTGCAGCTATTGCTCCAGCCGTCAGGCCAACGAACAAAGCCGCGGCTGCGGCAAGCCTGCCTATCACTATGCGAGGCATTGCTTTGATATGTGATTGCTTTTGCATGGACCGCACTTTAGGGAGCGGTCGGCGTTGCCTCCAGCGGAAACCGTGCGTTACATACATCACGGTTTCCGCTTGACATATCAATTCCGAATTGATCTATATTTGAACTGTCGAGGTGTGTGTCTCGCCAGCCAAAGAAGGCGCCGATGAGGCGGCTTCTTCGTGCGGGCATTCACACGGGTAGATGAATGAATAATTTGCTAGTTGCCGGCACGATGGATGTTCCCGCCGGCTGGGATTTCCGTTTTGGAGATTTTCTAACCGATCTATTTTTTCAAGAGGGCCTTGCAGAAAGCACTCTTCAGGTCCTCCAGATCCAGTTGCGAGCTTTCAACGCATGGCTGTTGGAAGCGACCGGTCGCTCGTGGGAACATGCTTCGGTCGACGACCTGCAGGTATTCCTACTTAGCTGGAAAGACACCAGATCTGTTTCGGCACTACGCCTCAAACAATGGATGCTGCAGCGGTTGTACCGCTGGGCGAAAGAGTCCGGCATCGTGGACCTTGGCGTTCACCGCGCACTGCTACCACTTCGCGGGGGCTTGCGTCGCCCGCGTCGCCCACCATCCAGTAACGCGATCGCTAAGCTGATGGAGCTACCGGACACGAAAACGGCCAAAGGCATGCGAGATCGTGCAGCTTTGGAGCTCCTTTATGGATCCGGGCTACGTGCAGGAGAGCTGCTGAACATTACGCTCGATCAGGTCCCCGCCAGCGGCAAGCCCTTGCAGATATGGGGGAAGGGGAGCAAAGAGCGCTTGGTTGTCGTTGGAGAACATGCCAGGTATTGGATTGCGCAGTACAAAACGGCACGACAAGTGATCCTTGCAGCCGGAGGCCATGGCAAAAGATCCACATCCAAACTGTTCGTTAGTAGCGGACGCTATCCAGACTATCGCTACTACCAGTTGCGCAGAATGGTCAGCCGGTACGGTCGCGAATGCGGCCTTCGGTTGACACCCCACGCATTGCGACACGCCTTTGCGTCGCATCTGTACCAGGGAAAGGCGTCTCTGCACACTATCCAGCTACTGCTGGGCCATGAGCATCAAGAGACGACTGCGCACTATGTCTCTATCTTGCATGAGGATATCCGGGCCATGGCGGATCAGCATCATCCACGCAGCGCGAATTTCGAGCGCTATGTGCGTTGGTAATCTTGTACCGTTGAGGCTGAATCGGTAGCATTGCTGCATTTTCTACGCGATTGAGCTTTTGAGAGTAACTGCCGCTTTGTCTGCGCATCAGCCGGCCTAGTGCCATTCTGCATTGCTCCATTAGATCGGTGCAAAGACTCCTAATCCAACCCGGACAGGGAGCTATGTCTCCTTGTCCGGTGTTGTTTGCGCGCAGTAACGACACGGTTCCTCGTCCATTTCCGAGGAAATCCATGAGCTAGATCTTTGCGCAAAGGGAGTGCGTGTTTTCTCACACAAGAACACGTCTGACCAAGAGATCCCAGTCTTCGATATCAAAGTGACCGGGATGCTTCAGCTGTTTGCTGGGCTGACTGCGCAGCAGGTATGCATCGTGATCCTAGCCCTCCATGCAGAGCTAACCACGCAAGAACGCCTGGCTCGCATGAAGGCACCGCTTCAGTCGGGCGAGACGCTCACTATCGGCTCCTTATTTCAGGGCGGAGGGGTACGCTGGTATGCACTGCGTTGGGCATTAGTACCTCCACCTGCGGTAGTCAGCAGTGGTTAAGCCGCTGGCATTCGTGTCAACAATTTAGGCACTAGCCACATAGATAATCAGAAATTATTTATTCAACAATCCGTCATAATCAAGATCGCCTGCATTCTTCAAAAATATCAAGACCAGGATTATAAATTTCAGACTTTACGCTCATTAATCCCAGAACTGAATGGAAATAATTATCATGGCTTATCCTGGCATCAACGTCTAATAGAGCAGCACATCCCTTATCTTCGAATTTTTCGCGCTTAAATGATTCAGAGAACCAAACGATCCAAGGAATGCGTTTCTGAGCATCGGGCGCCAAACTATAAGGAAGACCATGGAGGTATATGTTATTTTCTCCCAAAGACTCGCCATGATCTGAGACATACATCATTGCAGTTGGCCTATCTGGATAGGTCTCCTTAATCCAATCAATTGCTTTCGAAATGAAATAATCAGTTTCTCTTATGCTGTTGTCATATGCATTGACTACTTGTTCTCGACTGCAGGTTTGCAGAGCTGAAGATTCACATTCTGGGAAGTAGGTTTTTCTATCTGGTGAAGAACGCTTGTAATAGGCTGGGCCATGGCTGCCCATTTGGTGAACTAAAACAACGGTTCCTTTAGCTTTACCAAGCTTTGGTAAGTTTTCAATTTTCTTTTGGAGATTGTTCAACACTGCTGCATCAAAGCAACCATCATCTCTGCAATTGATGTCACCTTTGATTATCTCTTGATTTTCAGCAGGTATTCTCGCACATACCCCCTTGCACCCTGATTGATTGTCAACCCAAAGCACATCCAGACCTGCCTTTTTTAGAACATCTAATAAATTTTCGTAATTTTCTCGTCGATCAAAGAACTTCTCCCTCGATAAGTGTGAAAACATGCACGGCAGTGACTCTGCGGTGCTCGTTCCACAAGCCCAGGCATTTTTAAATGACAAGATGTCTTTTCGACTTGATAGCAAAGGTGTGGTATCTCTTGAATAGCCATTCAACCCCAAATGATCTGAACGAGCGGTTTCTCCGACTACAAGAAATACTATAGGGTCTACAGCCCCTTCAATGTATGCTCCTTCTCCTATTTTTACCAAATCTTTTGATTTCCTCTTCTGGGAATCGTCAATTTTCTTGAAGACCGCATATAGTCCATTGTATGGGTTAATCAAATAGCGAATCTCCTTATGGTTCCTCATGGTTGAGGAGAACGCCTGAAAAGAAACGATTAGGCTTACCACTGCTATTGAAATCCCCAGGAGAGCAAGCATCAAACGCTGCAATATCAGTTTGCCAAAAGTAGATTTTGAGAAATTTCTGCGCCATATAAACCACAATGGAGGTAGCGACAGCAGCAAAATCACAAAAATCATCTGCAAATTAATCAAATCAGAGGCTTCTTTGAAGTCTGTTTGCAGCACATTAGTTATCATATTGGAATCAATAACAATCCCGTATGCTTGCATGAAATAGGCAACTGAAGCCGCACTTACGACAAAGATGCTGGCAATTGGCCTTAAAAGCCTCCCCCATCCCAAAACAGAAATCGAAAGAATATTCAAACCAATTAATATAAAAACAAAGGATATTATTAGACTTATATCCGATTCTTCACCTAATTTAGATATTTTCAGCCAAAGATAATAATTAGAAAAAATAGCAATCCATATACTAACTCCAATGATCATGCGTGTTGATTGCATGCCACTAGATAGCAGGAATTCACTTATTTTATTGAAAGTCTTCATTTTACGGAAAGAATTTAATCAAGAACTATTCAGCTTCTCAATGAAACTATTTTTGAATTTACAAAAACCCACAATAGTAGAGATAAAATCTGATCTAAACGATGACATTTAGATTACATTTTTGTCATTTTTTGAGCAAAAAAAAAGCGTGGATCGTGTCACCACGAATCCACGCCAAGAAAATATTACTGATTACCCAGCCATAGCTTGGTTACGAGCATCTCGCTGCGAAGGGGTTTCTTTTGTCAGCTCATCAATAACTTGTTGACGAGTCTTCTCGGGGCCTGTGCTCTTAACCGCAGGGTAATTTCCTGCGCGCATCCGAGTATCCCCACCATCGCGCACTGCATTCGCTGCTTCTGCACGGACTTGGTCACGGGTTTGAGAGCTCTTGAAGTGTCCAGGGTATGCTTTTACACCGGCCTCGTTATTTGTGGGGTGCCAGTACGTATCTGCGACTGCGACGCCAGGCATTGCCAGAACGGTTGCCATTGCGGCTGCGGCGGTGAGAGATGCAAAAATTTTACGGTGAGCCATTTAATACTCCTTAAGTGAATTGATTTTCTTCTCCATCTAAGAAAGTGGTCTATTCAGAGAAGATGGGTCAAGTGTAGAAAATACCCACCGACAGATTGCCAACAGGAATGTGACAATGTTGTCATATTAAGTATTGTTACAAGAAAAAAGCCATGGCCTTAGAGGCCATGGCTTTTACGAGGCGAGTAGAACTACTTGTATCAGGCTGGCTTTTCCTCAGTAGAAGCTAACACCTGCTCATCCTCCGTCTCGGAGAGATCCTTGCGGTGTATCAAGCTATAGAGCAATGGCAACACGAGAAGGGTCAGCAAAGTCGACGACAAGATCCCGCCGATCACCACTGTGGCCAAGGGGCGCTGAACTTCTGCGCCTGTGCCCGTGGCGATGGCCATCGGAACAAAGCCTAGCGATGCAACCAACGCGGTCATCAGAACAGGCCGCAGTCGGGTCAAAGCGCCTTCAGTGACTGCTTCATACAGGCGTTTGCCTTCTTCGCGCAGCGATCGGATGTAGGCAATCATCACCAAGCCATTGAGCACAGCCACGCCTGACAGTGCGATAAACCCGATCGCAGCCGAAATGGATAAAGGAATACCGCGCATCCAGAGCGCCAAGATGCCACCTGTCAGCGCAAACGGAATGCCCGTGAACACGATGAGACCATCACGAACATTGCCGAACATTGCAAACAGCAAGACAAAGACCATCAGCAATGCTGCCGGCACAACAATCGTCAAGCGTTTTCTAGCCGACTCGAGGTTCTCGAAGGTTCCGCCCCATCGGGTCCAGTAGCCGGCAGGCAGTTGCAGCGATTCGAGGCGTTGTTGTGCTTCTGTGACGAAAGATCCAATATCACGTCCGCGCACGTTGGCACTCACCACGATGCGGCGCTTACCATCCTCTCGGCTCACCTGGTTAGGGCCTGGTGCGATATCAAAACTAGCCACGGCCGAAAGCGGAACAAAACCAAGTCGGCCATCCGTACCGCGTGGAAGCGCGATAGGTAGGCGTCCTATCGCTTCCATGTCATTGCGCACTTCGTCCGGCAAACGAACCTGAATGTCGAACCGCTTGTCTCCTTCAAAAACTGTGCCGGCTTCACGACCGCCCAGTGCCGTACTGATGGTGTCTTGCACGTCACCCATGTTCAAACCATAGCGCGAGGCCTTCTCACGGTCGATTTTCACGGTGAGCATTGGCAAGCCTGTGGTCTGTTCGACCTTGACTTCAGAGGCTCCAGAAATTTGCTGCAACATGCCTGCGACGGCTTGTGCGTTCTTCTCCAGCACAGTCATGTCGTCGCCAAAAATCTTTACAGCGACATCACTACGCACACCCGATATCAACTCATTGAAGCGCAGTTGAATAGGTTGAGAGAACTCGAAATTGTTGCCTGGAACTCGATCTGCGGCTGCCTGAATTGCTGCCAACAAATCGTCTCGTGTACGTGCCGGATCCGGCCATTCGGACTGCGGCTTAAGCATGATGTAGCCGTCCGAGATGTTCGGTGGCATCGGGTCAGAGGCAATCTCCGCGGTACCTGTACGAGCAAATACCCTGTCGATCTCAGGAAACTCTTTCTTCAAGGTTTTCTCGATCTGCATTTGCATCTCAAGGGACTGGGTCAGGCTGGTTCCTGGAATCCGCAGAGCCTGAATGGCGAAGTCGCCCTCGTTGAGGTTTGGTGCAAATTCACTACCAAGACGCGTTGCCAGCAGCAGGCTTAACACCACCGCCACACCAGCGGCAGTCAGAACAACTGCAGGAGCTCTCATGACGCGATGAAGGGCTGGTGCATAAACGCGACGCGCCCAAACCATGAGGCGATTTTCCTTCTCCGCAACCTTGTTGCCCATGAAAAGAGCAATCGCCGCAGGAATGAAGGTAATGGACAGCAGCATTGCGCCAGCAAGCGCGATCACCACAGTCAGCGCCATGGGATGGAACATCTTGCCCTCTACACCTGTGAGCGCAAAGATTGGCAAATAGACCACCATGATGATCAATTGTCCAAACAACAATGGCCGACGCGCTTCCTTGGCTGCAGCAAATACTTCGTGGAAGCGTTCACTGCGCGTCAAAGAGCGTCCGCGTGCTTCTTGCGCGTGGGCAAGACGACGCACGCAGTTCTCCACAATGACCACCGCGCCATCAATGATGATGCCGAAGTCAAGAGCGCCCAGACTCATCAAGTTGGCACTGACTTTGTATTGCACCATGCCAGTAAAGGTGAACAGCATGGACAATGGAATGATCAGCGCTGTAATCAGGGCCGCGCGGAGGTTGCCTAGGAAAAGGAAGAGGATGACAACAACTAAAGCCGCACCTTCCACCAAATTCTTCTTGACCGTTGCGATAGCTTTATCGACGAGGTTTGTGCGATCGTAGACCGTGATCGCTTTCACGCCTTCAGGAAGACTGCGGTTAATCTGCTCCATGCGTGCAGCCACAGCCTGCGAGACCACACGGCTGTTCTCCCCGATCAGCATGAAGACCGTGCCAAGCACGACCTCTCGGCCGTTATCCGTGGCAGCTCCAGTGCGAAGCTCACGACCCAAGCCAACCTCTGCCAAATCACGAATACGTATGGGCTGGCCTTGAGCCGAACCCACGATCACTTCTCGAATGTCAGCAATGCCAGAGACTTGACCTGGGGCACGGATCAAATACTGTTCACCTTGACGCTCAATGTATCCAGCTCCCACATTGGTATTGTTGCGTTCCAACGCAGCAACCAGGTCAGCAAGAGTGAAACCATAGGACGCCAGCTGTTCTGGGCGAGGCGAAACCAGATACTCTTTCGCGAAGCCGCCAATAGAGTTGATTTCAGTGACACCTGGCACATTACGCAGTTGCGGTTTGATCACCCAGTCCTGTATCTCGCGCAGATCCATAGGTGTGTAAGGCGTTCCATCTGCCTTCTTTGCACCATCCTCGGCCTCAACGGTCCAAAGATAGATCTCACCCAAACCTGTAGAGATAGGTCCCAGCGTGGGAGTGACACCAGCGGGAAGATTATCACGGGCCTGTTGGATACGTTCGTTGACTAACTGGCGAGCAAAGTAGATGTCAGTGCCATCTTTAAACACTACTGTCACTTGCGACAGGCCGTAGCGCGACAGCGAGCGAGTCTGTTCCAGATTGGGCAAGCCGGCCATCACCGTTTCAATTGGGTAAGTGACTCGCTGCTCGGTCTCAAGCGGCGAGTAGCCGCTGGCCTGCGTATTGATCTGTACCTGAACATTGGTAATGTCAGGTACAGCATCAATAGCGAGGCGTTGATAGTTGTATACGCCAATAGCCGCTAGGGCCAGAACGGCAACCATGACCAGCCAGCGCTGCTCAATGGCAAATCGGATAATTCGTTCGAACATTTGCAGCCCTTGCTTAGTGTGCGTGCTCGGCTGTAGCCTTGCCCAGTTCGGCCTTAAGCATGAAGCTGCCTTCAGTCACATAGGACTGGCCGGACTTCAGCCCTTCAAGAATTTCTGTTGTCTGGGGGTCCGAGCGACCAACGCGCACGGGCTGAGCTCGGAAGCCCCCCTTGACGGGCACAAACACAACACTGTTTTGGCCGTCCAGACGCTGGATAGCACTGGAAGCTACCGCTACTGGCACTTGTTGCGAAGAGGCAGTCAACTCCACATTGACGAATAGACCTGGGCGCCACGCGCCTTCAGGATTCTCTAGAGTGATTCGAGCAGGAGCAGTACGTGTTTCCTGACCAATCAGAGCACCCACGTAAGCAACCACCCCAGTCGCAGACGACGAGAATGCTGTCGCCTTGACAGTTGCTTTTTCCCCAACCTTCACGGCGGGCAAGTCAGATGCTGCAACCCTCATTTCAGCCCAAACGGAACGCAAGTCTGAGATTGTGAAAACTTGGGTAGTGTCCTGAACAGCTTCACCGACGGCGAGATGCTTCTCGACGATCACTCCGTCAAAAGGAGCCCTTAGTTCAAATCGGTTTAGTGCACCGCCTCCGCCTCCGGCGCCGTTAGCCGCCAATTTTTGTTGAGCATTTGAAACGGCAATTTCTGCCTCGCGCAGTGTCTGCCGAGCCTGCAAGTAATCCTGTTCAGCCGATACCTTCTCCTCCCACAGCTTTTGCTCTCTGGCATAGCTTGTACGCGCCAGTGCTAAGCGTTGGCTAGCGGCTTGAAGTTCACTTCGTTGCTCAGAAACAGCCGCACTGCTCAACACAGCCAGCAACTGCCCCTTCTTTACAACCTGGCCGAGATTGGCGGGTACCGAGTCGACGACGCCAGGGACTCGAGGGACAACGTGAGCCGTTTTGTCTTCGTTGAAGCGTATTTCCCCCGGAAGTTGCAGTACTGAGCGAACAGTTGCAGAGCCGACCTCTGCGGTTCGAATGCCTGCAGCCTGCATACGCTGCGAATCCATTTGGATAAGACCTTCATCGTCATCATGAGCACCTTCGGCGCTTTTCTTCTCTGCAGACTTGGCTCCGTCGTTTTGCTCTTTTTCATCATGGTGCTCACCATCTGCGTGCCCTTTTTCATCTTTGTGATCACCGCTTTGCTTCTCGCCGTGATGTTCTGTGTCTGCGTGGCTAGCGGCTTCTGAGTGCCCCTGACCTCCGGCACCTTTAGCACTGCTGCTGTCCGGACCACTGCGAAGAATTAGTGCAGCAGAAAGAGCGCCAACTACTAGGATTGCAGCAATTGCAATCTGAGTGCGCCGAGTCCCAAATGGAGATGATTTTGTATCGTTCATGTTGATGATCTGTGCAAAAAACTTACTCGTCTGTTGTGCCCAACAAGCGTTCGATATCGGCCGAAGCACGATGTGTGGCCATTAACTGGTCCAGGTATTGACTACGTACATCAAACAAAGAGCGTTGCGCGTCAAGTACGTCCAGATAGCCGAATTTCCCTAGCGCAAAGCCTTTGCTTGCCGCCTCATAGGCGACTTGTGCAGTCGGCAGCACGCGTTCAGACAGTTGGATAGCTTGTTTACGACTTGCCTCTAGCGTCTCTCGCGCCGCATAAAGTTGAGACTGAAGTTCCAACCGGGTAGCTAGCAAGCGCTCTTCAGCTTGGTCAGCCAGGCGGAGGGCTTGCAACTGATTTCCTCGATTGGTATCGAGCACAGGCAAGGGAATGGAGACGCCGACTACGAGTTGATTGCCGGTCTCTTGAGCGCGCTTCATACCTAGACTCATCGTTGGGTCAGGAATTCGCTTTGCGCGCTCCAGATCTGCGGTCGCCCGGCTCTGTTCAACAGTGAAGCGAGCTTGCTGAATGGAAGGCGACTGTTCCAAGCGGCTTTGAAGAGACCCAATTTCCGGAACAGGAGGTAACGCGTCAAGTTTGCCTTGCGCATCACCAAATACAGGGCCTCCTTCTCCGATAAGGGCCTGTAATTGTTGACGAGCCACTCGTTTTGCGGCCTGAGCTTGAGCTTGCTCCAGTTCAGCACTGGACTCAGCTACGCTGGCCCGGTTGGCCTCTAGGGGCGCTGCCTTGCCCGCTGCTACACGCTTTGATGCGGCCTCACGCGCGCTTCGTGCGATGTCAAGAGTCTGTCCTGCGAGGACCTCACGCTGCTGTGCCACTAACAACCCGAAGAATGCGAGTCGGACATCTGCGACAAGGTTAGCTTTGGCGGCATCCAGTTCCGCTTCAGCCACATCTCGGCCACGTGCTGCAGCACGCATGCGAGCATCGCGCTTGCCGCCGATTTCCAGCATTTGGGTCCATTGCACTGTAGAGGTGCGCTTATCCCTGCTGGTATCTTCTTGTGAATACGATAGCGCTGGGTTAGGCCTCGCCTTACTTTGCAGAACAGCTCCATCGCTGGCCTCAAGACCGCGCTGGGCAGCTCGTAAACGGGGGTGTTGGTCGATAGCGCGTGCGACTGCCGTGTCAAGAGTCAGCGGTGCCAGAGACGCCTTATTGGCAGGATTGTCCTGCGCTATGCCTGCCACGCCAGTTAAAGCCAAACTGGTGAACAACAACGCATGACGCAACGCACAAGCTGCTCGGCCAGCGCGATGAGACGACGAAGAAATCATTGTTAAAACTCCTACCCGTGCAATCGAAAGTCTGCCGGGCGTTACTTTGCCCAAGTGAGGAATAGAAAGCGGGTGGGCGCTGCCACTCTAATAAAGTGCTCCCCTCACCATCCTGACAGCCGGATGACAAATTTGTCATTTTCAAAATGCGTGCACCTATCTCAGAATAGTCAGCATGAAAATCCTGGTTGTAGAAGATGAGATCAAGCTCGCCGATTACCTAAACAAGGGTCTGGCGGAGGAGGGCTTCACTGTGGATGTAGCCCATAACGGTATTGACGGTCTGCACCTGGCCAGTGAAATGGACTACGACCTGATCGTGCTTGACGGCATGCTTCCGGGCATCGATGGCCTAGCCGTGCTAGCTGCGCTGAGGCAAACGAAGCAAACACCTGTACTGATGTTGACTGCTCGTGGCCAAGTGGAGGATCGTGTCAAGGGACTGCAGTGTGGCGCCGATGACTATCTCGTGAAGCCATTTGCGTTTTCTGAACTGGTCGCACGCCTGCATGTGCTATTGCGGCGCAGTGGCCCCAGTGTGGCCCAAGCCGCCCCGGAAGCGACAACTCTGCGCTTGTCTGACCTAGAGTTAGACCTGATTCGTCGTAGGGCTACACGGGCGGGCCAAAGAATCGAGCTTACGGCCAAAGAGTTCAATTTGCTAAGCCTTCTATTGCGCCGTCAAGGGGAGGTTCTATCAAGAACAGAGTTGGCATCTCAGGTTTGGGATATGAATTTCGACAGTGAAACCAACGTGGTAGAGGTCGCTGTCCGGCGGCTGCGACTAAAGCTTGATCAGCCTTTTGAGCATCATCTCCTCCACACCGTCCGTGGCATGGGCTATGTGCTCGAATCTCGCACAACATGAGCAAGACCGCTGCACCACATTTAGCTCGACGTTTAGCCCGCGCCTTAGCACTGCAAACCATTGTCGGCCTCGGTTTTGTATGCATTGCTGTCTATTTTGTGATCTCCGTCACGCTGTCGGAACGTCAGCAAGACACCTTAGATCACAAGAAAACAGCAATCGAGCACCTGTTAAGCGAGAGCCGAGGGGTTCACTCCCCAGAGGCCTTGAACCACATGCTTAACGACTTCGTCACGGGGCATGACGAACTGTCTTTACGCCTGGTGCCAACCTCCGGTAAAAGCGCATTTGAACTTTTGCGCCAACCTGAAGATGACGACCGGGTTGCAGTTCGCAAATTTTCAGTGGAAGTTCCGACAGTTAACGACGGCCTGCAGCCAATGCAAGCGGTCCTGTTGCTAGACCGTAGACCAGATGACCGACTGCTTAATCGTCTGGCCTGGACCCTGGGCATTGCCGCCGTGGCGGGTGCATTGCTGGTCTCATTTGCGAGCACATGGCTTGTTCGCATAGGACTCAAGCCTTTACGCCTACTGGTGGATCAAACGCGAAGCCTTTCTGCGCAAGACTTGCATCGCCGTTTAGATGATAGCCATCAACCTCAAGAATTAAGACCATTGATCGCACAGTTCAATGCATTGCTTGACCGACTGGCCATCGCCTATCAACAAATGGAGGCGTTCAATGCTGACGTGGCACACGAACTAAACACACCGTTGACCACCTTGATCAGTAGTTGCGAGTTGGCGCTTCGTAAACCGCGTAGTGCTGTTGAACTACAGGACATCTTGGCCTCCAACCTAGAGGATCTACAGCGCATGGCTGGAATCGTGGCAGACATGCTGTTTCTGTCACACGCAGACCGCGGTACTGAAGCGCGGCGATCCGCCAAAGTGAGTCTTGCAGAGCTTGCCTCAGAAGTGGCCGAGTTCCATGAGGCAGTACTTCAAGAAGCGCACCTTCAAGTTCTAATCGATGGAGATGCAAGTGTTGCTGTGGATGCGCGTTTGGTTCGCCGTGCACTATCCAATCTTTTAGGCAACGCTTCACGCTATGCAGAACCCGGATCAACGATCACTATCGAGATCTCCCAAAGCGTAGTGGAGACACCAGATGGCAAACGTGACAACGTTAGCATTGCGGTGATCAACCGAGGAGCGGAGATCGATCCCATCCATCTGCCACGCCTGTTTGATCGGTTCTATCGTGCTGATGCGTCCCGCGCACATGCAAATCTCAATCACGGCTTGGGATTGGCCATCGTTGCAGCTATCGCACGGATGCACGGCGGTACCACTTTTGCAATCTCTTCAAGCGGGATCACCAAAATTGGGATTTCCTTACCTGAATCACCTATTGCATCGCCCGATACCTTTAAATCTCCTTCATGAGAGTGCCCCTAGGCAGGTAGACATACCTGGTCAGCCCTTTTGAGCATAGGAGGCATTCCATGAGTGCACAGCGGTTTACGCCGGAATTTAAGAGGGAGGCGGTCATGCAAGTCACGGAGAAGGGGCTCTCGGTGGCTGAAGGTATAAATAGGTTTCGATAGCCTCCTGAATCTCCGGAATGAGTCCATCGCTTATCTTCGAGTAGGCATAGGACTGTGCGTATGACTAGGCATACAGAGACGATTGAGGAGATTCCCCGGGACCAGCGTTGGTCCGCTGCCGAGAAGGCTGCCTTTGTTCGCAAAACGTATGAGCCGAGCATGAGCGCCTCGCTTCTGCCCCGCTAGGAGGGCGCGTCGGCGAGCTTTCTATTCAGTTGGCGGCGGCTGGATCGCGAAGGCTCGCTGGTGGCCGTGAGTGCCGGCGAAGTGGTTGTGGCGGCTTCGAAGCTACCGGCAGCTCGCGCCGACATCGCCAAGCTGCAACGTGTGTAGGGGGACCTAGGAGAACGAGATCCTCAAGGAAGCCGTGGAGCTCGCCGCAGAAAAAAGTGGATTGCGCGCTCGCCCTTGTTGCCTGTGAACGACCAATGACGTCGGTCTGCTCGGTGCAGGGCGTGTCGCGCTCGATTCTGCATGTGCGGCATCACCGCTCTGGCCACTGGCAGGACAGCCGCAGAAGCCGAACTCCAACCCCGGATGAGCTCTTGCTGGCCGACCTGCGGCGCCACATTGCCGAGGCTATCGCCGCGGCGGTGCGCTGCTCGATCGAGAGAGGCGATCGCAAGGGCAACAGGCGCCGAACCAAAAGCGCGCATCCACTGGGCCATGGCGCAGCATCGACTGGTGTTGGCCAAAGAGCCCAAGCGGCGGCATTCGAGCCGCATTCACGCTGGTCACGTCAGTGTGCCGATGAGCAACATGCGCAGGTGCTCTGACGGCTTTGAGATCAAGTGCGATTCGGGGGGCAGTCACAGCCTCCTTCGCAAAGGACTGCTACGACAGAGAGATCCTGGTCTGGCGAGCTTGGGAGGGAGAGGGACTTGCGGGAGAGCCTGTGCCCCACAGGCTGGTCAGGAGTTGTAGTTGCAGTGACTTAGGATCGAGTTAACGCTCTACTGTCGATGCAGGATTCACCTTCATCAGTCTTTCCACTCCGCACAACAAGGTTCGTAGGCTAAAAAATCCAGGCGTCGTCGCGCGCAGTAGTCCGAGAAATCTTCGCGAGGCTAGAGCTAACATGCAGGATGCAGACCAAGAGCTGGAGCTCGCTCCCTCCGCTGTAAGCGTGAAGACTCGTTTTATGCGATGCATGATGCGCATCACGGTGAAGCGTTCCAGCACCTACGGCGAAAATTAAATAGTATTTTTATAAATCAAAGAACCCCAAACTACCAGGCAAAAAATAATTGTCATTAATACAGAAGCACTCCCCAAGTCTTTGGCTTTCCTGGAAAGCTCGTGATATTGGAATCCTACTCTATCTATTGCAGACTCTATCGCAGAATTAATTACTTCAACGATCATCAAAAACCAAATACAAGAGATCAGAAGCAATTTCTCCATCATGGATCGCCCAATCAATTGAGCCAATGGAAGCGAAATCATAAACAATATCACCTCAAGGCGGAATGCAGGCTCTAACCACGCATCCTTTATACCCGACCATGAGTACTTTGATGCATGCCAGACTCTAGAAAATCCTTTTCTATTCTTTTGAATATTATTAAAGATGTTGGCTTTCGAGTTGTTTTCCATTTTTAACAGTATATTTCTTGATGCTAAAGAATATAAACAAAAGTGTGGCAATCAACCAACAAATGAAAATCGTGGCAATGTCATGAGAAATGAAATGGGCTCCTCTCAATTGTTGAGAGATACCAAATGTCAACCCAACCATAATGCCGCACAGCAATCCTAACCATCGATACTTAGGGATGATCATCTTAAAGAAGAAATATAAACTAACCCAGGCATAGCCAGCGCTCGCATGACCAGCCGGAAAGCATTTTCCGCTCCCCATTTCTTGAGGCCTGTGCTCGAAAAGACCAATAAAAGGGCGATCGCCACCAAATTGATTTAAATTCCATGGACAATCCATATTTGTTAATGCCTTAAGAAGGCTCACCAAAATTACACTGACCAAACAAGATAAAATCAGGTAAAGCAGCGGAGACCGCCATTTTTTTCGCTGCTCAGATTTGGAGGCAAGTACAAATATATATAGTGCAATGATCACAACGATTGCTAGGGTGCTCAGATGCTTTCCACCCTTATGAAGCAATTTGTTTGTAACCCAATGATCATTCAATGACCATTCATAACCCTGGAGTGCGTATATCTTCGCGGCAACGAGACTATCTCCTCCTAGATACATGAAATAATAAAAAGTTAGCGCCAGGAAAGTAATCGGAATCAGCAAATGATTTACAAAGAATTTTTTATTTATATTATTTGACATCTTCCATCTTATCGCTTTTGAACATATTCATTATTTCCAACAATGAAATTTTTGAAAATAATCTTGTCGCGAATTTTATTTTCACTACTACTTGAATTAAAAAAAGAGCGCAAGTAAATGCGCTCTGTGAATGACCAACTTAATAAAATTATACTAATTTCGATAGCATTTGCCCCATCTCTACATATTCATCGACAGCTTGACTCATAGCGAATTGCGTACGGATGGCATTAGCTGTAAATGAAGCTCTCTCTTGATCGAGATCAACCGTATTTCTATCCATGGCATTCTGAGAAACAGGGCGAAATGCAATCTGAGGATCAATTGATGTTGGAGCTATGTTACCGAGGTGAGACTTATTCGTAGACTGCACTGTCAGCATTTGCCTTTGCGTCTCTTCAAGCGCAGCCTTGAAGTCTATATCTTTCGCCTGATATCCAGGAGTGTCAGCATTCGCAATATTGCTTGCTAATACTTCCATCCTCTTAACTCTAAGATATAGAGCGGCATCCTCGAATCTAAGAGAATCCATAGGATTTTTCTAGTAAATTTCGAAGCCTCAATGGTAGCTAAATTGCCTTCCCCGCAAGATTACATTTTTGACACTATTCAGCCATTTACATGGTCTGAAGATTACATTTTTGACACCTTTCTGTAATCTGAACCTTCAGGAGAACAGAGATCAACCCACCGATCAGCTGTTCTCCAAAGTTCTAAGCAGACTTTCCGCAGTTTGCGCAAAAACGCGATCCAAGCGCCATCTGGACGCCGCATGCATTGCAGGCCTGGGGGGCTAGGCCGCTTCCGCACTGTTGACAGAACCGTGCTTGGGGAGAGCTTTGAGTTCGGCAGTTAGGACAAATGATCCCACCGGACACTCTTGGATCGTTGTAGGAGGCGGGTGTCCGTTTTTGATGATGACCATTCCCATGCTGATCGCCACCAGATCGGTGATGGCCTCCGAGTAGGCGTTCAAAAAAGCTCATAACTATCCTCACAATTCAAGTTGGTGCACACGAAAAACCTCTGTCGAATTCAGGACTTGGACACTTTTCCAAGCAGCCTTAGCCCATTGACGACAACTAGGAGACTTGCCCCCATATCAGCGAATACAGCCATCCACATGGATGCATTCCCGAACACTGCCAAGACTAGAAATACCGCCTTGATGCCAAGAGCAAGAGTGATGTTTTGCCAAAGGATCGCATGGGTGGATCGAGACAGCTTCACTGTCTCAGCAATCCTTCGCAAGTCATCATTCATCACGACGACGTCGGCTGCTTCCATCGCGGTATCTGTACCGGCGGCACCCATGGCAACCCCGACGTCTGCTTGGGCCAGCGCTGGGGCATCATTGATACCGTCGCCCGTCATTGCGGTGAGTCCATACTGGCTCTGGAGGGTTTTGATGGCAGCTAGCTTGTCCTCCGGCAACAAGTTTCCTCGTGCTTGCTCGATACCAGCCTCACTGGCTACTGAAGAGGCGGTGGCTTGGTTGTCTCCAGTCAGCATGACTGGGGTGATACCAAGCGCTTTCAATTCAGATATAGCTTCACGAGAGGAGCCCTTAATCGTGTCGGCAACTGCAAACAGTGCGATGACTCGTTCCGGGTCGGCAAGCAATGTGACAGTACGGCCGGATTCTTCATGCCGCTTGAGCGTGGCTTCAAGCTCTGAGGAGCATTGGCCACGTTCTTCAATCAAGCGATGATTCCCTAGTACATAGACTGTTCCACTCAGTTCGGCCTGCACACCTCGTCCAGCAAGTGCCGTGAAGTTCTGAATGTCTGCGCTGTTAGGCTTCAGGCCCGCTGCGATGGCGCGCGACACAGGATGATCTGAGTGGCCAGCGAGAGCTGCTGCCACCGACTCCGCGGTATCAAGGCTGCTCGCGGCATCAACCAACGACCAGTCCACAAGGCGCGGCTTGCCCTCAGTAATTGTTCCGGTCTTGTCCAGCGCGATTGCCTTAAGCTTGCGCGCCTCTTCCAGATAGATACCGCCTTTGATCAAAATACCACGGCGGGCTGCCGCCGCTAAGCCGCTCACAATCGTCACTGGTGTGGAGATTACGAGTGCGCAGGGGCAAGCAATAACTAGCAGAACCAGTGCCTTATAGACGGCCTGCATCCACGTCCAGCCGAGTAGCCAGGGGCCTACCAATGCTACGACTACGGCGATAACGAAAATTGCAGGTGTGTAAATTGCAGCAAATCGATCAACGAACCCCTGAGTAGGCGCTCGAGTCGCTTGTGCTTGCTCAACGGCATGAATAATCCTCGCCAACGTCGAGTTGGAGGCCAATGCAGTAACTTCAAACTCAAAGGTTCCAGACTCGTTGATGGTGCCTGCAAACACTGGGTCACCCGCCGCCTTGTCAACGGGGATACTTTCACCAGTTACGGGGGCCTGGTTGATGCTCGTTTGCCCTGTCTGAACGACTCCATCCATAGGAACGCGCTCACCTGGCTTGACTCGCAGCGTCGAGCCCACTGCGATTTGTGCAACTGCGACGGTTAGCCAACTACCGTCACTTTGGAGAACCGATGCTTGGTCCGGAGCCATCGCAAGCAACCCCTGAATGGCATTGCGGGCCCGATCGACTGCTCTCGCCTCGATTGCCTCGGCGATGGCATACAACGCCATCACCATCGCCGCTTCAGGCCATTGACCGATGACGAACGCACCAGTCACAGCAACAGTCATCAATGCATTGATGTTCAGCTTGCCACGACGAAGTGCTCCAAACCCTTTTTTATAGACGTCAAAGCCCGCAAGCCAAATCGCAATCGCGGCGACCGCAAAGCCGGCGACTTTCCAAGCCATGGTTTCTGGCGCGAAGTAGCCGACACCTTCAGCAGCGATAGCAAGAGCAAGCGCCGCGACCAACTTTGGAGTTGTGCCACGCACAAGCTCATGGTCGTGGCCATCTCCAGCTGCATGGCTTGAGTCCGCCGTGTTTGATGAGATCAGCTTTGGCTCAAAGCCCGCTTCAGTGATCGCCAACAATGCGGCAGCAAGGGCATCAGTGTCCGCGTCAATTTTGAGAGTCCTCTGCGAGAGCTGGAATCGGAGTCCCCGGATACCTGCAATTGGTTCAAGTGCACGACGTATCTCAGCTTCCTCGCCAGCGCAGTCCATTGTCGGAATGCGGTAAGTTAGCCCTCTATCCAACGGAGCTGCCACCGGGCTCGGGGTAGTGTGTGAGCTGCAGCAATCCGTTGTGGCGGTACTAAGCGTGTTGTCATCAATGTTTGGGTGCTTCATACTCGATCTCCTGTTGACAATGTGGCAATTTAAAACCCTGTAGTTGGTATAGAGTCAACTCATTTCGAGGTGGTCCATGAAGATTGGTGAACTGGCTGAGGTCACTGGTACGGCGGTTGAGACCATTCGCTTTTATGAACGCGAGAAGTTGTTGCCTTCGGCTGCTAGAGCTGAAAACAACTACCGGATGTACTCGGCGGAGCACATAGGCCAACTTGCCTTCATTCGACGCTGCCGGTCACTGGATATGACACTTGATGAAGTACGTGCTTTGCTCTTGCTACGCGAGTCATCTGCGAAGGACTGTGCAGAAGTCAATGCACTCTTGGACACACACATAGAACATGTCACTCATCGCATTCAAGAACTGAATGCTCTCGTCACTGAACTTCAGACCATTCGTGCAAGCTGCAGCGCTCCAAAGGCGCTTTCTGAATGCGGCGTTCTTGCAAGACTGGAGACAAGCTCCACGACAAGCAGCGCGTCTACTCGCCCCCAGCGCCATATCGACGGCGCGCACTAGGGAGCCATGCGCCGACCAATTGACCGAGTGGATGCGGCAGGCTCTCATGGCTTTCTATTGTGGTAGACAAGAGCAGCAATCAATGGCGTTCGAGCTCATTGTTTGCAACGTAGATCTTTAGCGTGCTGCCTGCAAACGCTGCGGGTGCGATCTTCGACAACTCGATGGGCCTGTGACCCATCACATCAAATTTCCAGATGAACTGTTCCCCGCCATTGGTGAACGCAACCGTCTCTCCACACACAAGATTGAGATATTGAGTGCTTCGTGTTGTGTCAACAACGCGTGTGACCTGAGACGCAGCACCTGCTCGTCCAAATGTTTTGTCTGCACCGCGTGTAGTCGAGTTGGTCTTTGCAGTCGTGCTTCCAGACTGACCAACGAAACTGCTTTCATTTGCCGATGCTGTCATCCCGACGGTGGCTGAGGACAGCAGGATCGAAGCCAGAATTGCGAGATTAGTTTTCATGATGAAGAGTCCTTTATCAATTACTTGAAGAGTGTCTGAGCGCCTTTCTACCCAGACACATCAAATATATAGACAGGCACTTTACGCAATATAGTCTGCAACATGATATTTTTGTAATCTACAGCGTGAATTAACCTGATTACTAAAATGTAATCTGGATGTCAGATTTCTGTCGGTATTGCACACATAGAGTTCTGTGCCCCTATTCCAAATCGAATCTCGATATTTCTATTAGGGTTAATAGGATTTCTATGAGCGCACCAGCATCCGAAGATAATCTTAAACTTCACCGATCAAGAATAGCTTTGTTTTTACAAAAATCTACCAATCGCCATAAGCTATGGTTAACTATTGTTTCTCTGCTTGCGATGCAAATTGTTTTTGCATCTCTAGGATATGAAGGTAGAAAAATATTACAGATAAGTATTCTACTTATACCGACACTATTGCTATTACTAATTCCAATTAATAACTCAAGGTTGAACTTAATTAGAGCATTGCTTGTATGGAGCTTTGTTCTTGTGTTTTTATTGGACTCAGCAGTTCGAGCGCATCTCATCTCAATGTACGCTGCTGCGCCGGATAGCACGATGGTGGTAAGTGCACTTGCTAACACAAATACATCGGAAATTGGAGGCTATATATCCACACACATCCGTGATTTCAGTGGATCCAGTATTATTTTAATAATTTCAGCGGCAATTGCTCTTTGGTTGTCTTTAAAAGGGGCCAGAAATAAAACAAAGGTCTCTAAAATTGAGTTGATCGCTTTATCCATCATCATCTTAATATCGGCCGTTTCTTACATAAGTAAACCATGGAGAAAAATAAATCCTCTTATCTTTTGGTCTAATTTGGCTGAATCCGTAAAGGTTACGAAAGAAAGCTGGACGTCATATGGAAAAGAGCGCGCCTTAGCACAAAGGTTGGCGAAAAATGAGATTCCTTCAATTGCTAGGAAAGATAAATCCACCGTGGTTCTTGTTATTTCCGAGAGCATAAATCGAGATAACATGGGAATTTATGGCTATGAAAGGAATACGACACCGATGCTTGAAAAGCTTCAGAAAGATATAGGCGATAGATTTCTCGTTATTCGTAATTCATGGTCCACGGAAGCAACTACTATTCCGGCCATCGATAGCATGATGAACTTCACAACCGGTGAAACAGATAAGAAGTTAAATATTATTGCTCTCGCGAAAGAAGCAGGATATAAGACTTGGTGGATAAGCAATCATGACGATATTGCAATTACGCAGAAGCACGCAGCTATGGCCGACGTGACTTCCATGGAAAATAATAAACCAGGAAGATCTAGCAATTCACTTGATGAGATTTTATTGCCTTCATATGAAGAAGCTCTTAAAGATCCACATCCCCAAAAGTTGATTGTTCTACATATGCTGGGGGCTCATCCTCATTATCGTCTCCGGTACCCAGAAAAGCAGCCTCAATTTCCCGATGATGAAGTATCAAAAGTAATGTCGGTCGCTGAGCGCTCAATGTGGGTTCAGCAATTTAGAAACGACTACGACTCGGCTATTCTTTATCAAGACACTGTAGTTGCATCTGTCTTTGAAAAAATAAAAAGTTCCCCATCCAGCGCAGAGGACTACAAGTCCGTTATTTACGTATCTGATCACGGGCAGGAGGTTGGTCATCAAACAAATAAAGTTGGTCACAGCCCCAGTACTGCATCCGGTTATAAAATACCCACAATAATATGGACATCAACAGGAACTGATGTGGCTTCTAAAAATATTTCCGATAGACCATTTAGAGCTGACTGGCTCGCTTGGACCATGTCGGATCTAATGGCATTACGTTGGAATAGTTACGATCCATCCCGAAGTATTATCAACTCGAGCTATAGCTGGATTAGTCCACGCTTACCTATAAATGACACAATAACAGGCAATTAATACATGAAAGAAGACTGGCTTGAGGAAATGCCTAGAACCGATCAAGCCAGCCGCCAAAGCTAGATAATTTACTTCTGGATATAAACGGCACTGTTGCATAAATCAGTTCCGGGCCAAACTTCCCCTGACCCAAGACGTGACGATGCCACCGCCACTTTTTGCGGACAGACCAGTTCAGTGAACTGATTGAGAATGGAGGCTCGAATGTGCAGTTCGTTGACCTGGTGCTCGAAAGTTCTAGACATGACCCGCTCGCCCAGGTGTTTAATGCAATGCATCTTGGTCTACAACAGGCTGCTGTGGTGATAGCCACTCCAACTCTTTCATAACTTGCGTTCATAGCGCATTCGGGCATTCAGGCATTCAGGCATTTTTCTCGGAGGGATGATGGGCATGGCATTGCGCTCCATCACGGCGGCATAGACAGGCTGTGTGTCATAGGCGCCATCACCGGTAATGGTCAGCAATGACTCATCTGCCGGCAGTTGTGCCAACAAGTGCGGCACCGCCACCGCATCGCTGCGTTGTTGAAGGTCACGCAGACGGCTCGCACTTTGGGAATCAATGCCGATGTACCCCTTGCGCCATTGACGTCGACGTTCCGCCCCATGCTTTTTACATTTCCATTCTCCTTCGCCCAGGAACTTGATGCCAGTGGAGTCGAGCAGCAAATTCAGGTCAGATTTGAACGACGGCTAGTTGGCGACCTAATTTTTTACTCGGATTTCCGCTTCTGGTCGTTTCCTGACGGTCGTCAAAACAAGCAGGTCGGTCATCGCGTATCGTAATGATGGTCAATTAAGGCCAGCGCTCGCAGCTTTGCTCTAAACAGCTGTGAAGTTGCCCCTGCACGCGCCACAGATCAGCTTTAGCCCTGGCCGTCCCCATACCGAGATCGGATTCTTGCATCCGCTGCAGCTATATTTCACCCGATTGGATCTGTTGGCGGGCGTAGTAAGAACTCCGTCTTCCCCTGCAGTGGCGGCAACAGCTAAGCCCGTGGGCTTAACTGCCTCGGCGAGGGCAGGGATGCTGGCCATGGGGGGCTTGGTCCTTCGATGCCTTGAATGTGGTTGGCCATACTGGTTTGGCCAGCGATCACATGATCGGCAGAGGGAAATCGGTCGTACCAACTGAGCGTGAAATTTGCGGTCAGCAGCTCCTGGCATGCAGCTAGGAAGCGGCCACCCTCGATGGCATAGTCCGCCATGCAATCACCCGTTCGCGCGCCACCAGGTTGCCCGGTAGAGGAGGGCATGAGTCCAATGCTCTCCATCTTTCGCGCCCATTCCTCGTTGTGATACCGGCCTCGGCCTGGTTTGCCAAAATGGTGCTGCCACAAGTGCGTCATTTCATGGACCTGGGTCTGGAGCGTCTCAATGATTGGCACCACTGCAAAGTAGGTCGGATTCAGTGCAATCTCGTCGGTCGTGGAGCCGTCGGCCGAGGCAAAGCGGGCTGCCGAGAAATATCCGAAAGTACGTTTTTCCCGCTGTAGCGTAATCAAGCAGCTAGGCAGTTGCCCCTCAAACAGGCGTGCATTGAAATGGTCGTAAGCCATCTGCAGCTCGTTGTAGGTTTCCTGGGTTGGCGCCAGGCGGCGTGTATGCGCAAGGTCGAGCTCGGTAGACTTAGGTTGCATATTTGTATTGTGCAGTACAAATGCGATTTACAAACATCCAGTTTGATGCGAAACTGCATCAGTTCTGATGCTTAAGGAGTAGCGATGAGATCGACTTTCACGATCGATGACGATGTCGTAAACCGCGCACGCGCCGTCGCGGCACCCGGTATTGCTGTGCCGGAACTGGTACGACTCGCACTGGAAACCTTCACACGTGTCGAGGCAGGTAAGCGTTTGGCTGCGCTCGGCGGTGCCGCGCCAAATATGCCCGATGTGCCGCGCCGTGGCAGTGAGGCGGATGCTGAGGACTCACGCTAATGCCCGTGTCCGTCCTAGTCGATACATCAGTGTGGGTGAGACATTTTCGTGAGGCAGACACTCACCTGCAGGAATTGCTTATGCAAGACAGCGTGCTGATGCATTCCATGGTGCATGCAGAGCTGGCCTGTGGTACGCCGCCAGCACCGCGTGCCGACACGCTGGCGGCTCTGGCGATGCTGCGGCCGAGCCAGGAGGCATCAATTCCAGAGACTTTGGAATTTCTGGAGCAGAACAAGCTTTTCGGCAAGGGCTGCGGCTTAGTAGATCTATCGCTGCTTGCCTCTACGCTTATCACTCCTGGCGCCTTACTTTGGACTGCAGATCGACGCCTCGCCGACATGGCCACACAGTTGAACGTGGCCTATCTACCGCCTTTGCATTGATCGCCCTTGGCGCTGCCAGCCCATGAAGCCAGCGTAAATCGCTGCAGCACGAAGCTTCGGCAGCGCTTCGATGATGAGAGTTTGCCTTATGACTAAATACCGTGATTTGCTTATAGAACGCTACGACACCGAAATAGGTTGCGTTGTTGGGTGTGGACTGGACCGACTGCACCGCGATGTCAGCGAAGGTGAAATTACTCGTGCTGTTGCCCACTACCAAGCCAACAAAGATCAGATTAATACACTGGCTATTGGAGACAGGCGCGATCTCATCCATAAGTTGATCAGCGGCAGGTAAAGCCCTGCCTGCCCATCGGATAAGCAGAGGCCACCATGCACTGCCTCCTGAACTCGCACGGGCAGCACCTAGACCTGCAGTGCTGCTCCTCAATCCGCAGCACTGGTTAAGCGACGCCAACATCCAGGTGCAAATCTGCATCAAGGCTTTTATACTGTATGCCCATACAGGTAAAAGCCATGAATGCCGCAACCCACTCCATCACACACGATCCCGGTGACTATGACCGCTGGCATCTGCCGTCGCATCTTGCGCAGGCGGTTTGGCGCGGCACAGAGGTAGCAAGGTCGACCGGCAGAGCTTTCCCTACTGGCTTTACGGAGCTCAATGCCGCGTTGCCCGGTGGAGGCTGGCCGACTCATGGCTTGAGCGAGTTGCTGTTGCCCCAGGCCGCACTGTGTGAATGGCGGTTGCTCGGGCCGGCCTTGCCTGAGCTGCTGGCGGACAAGGGTAGTCGGGTCTATCTGGTTGCTCCTCCGAAGACTCCACTCGCAATGGGCCTTGCTCAGCTCGGTCTAGCTCCAGAGCAACTTGTCTGGATTGATGCCCAGGGGCCGGCTGAACGGTTATGGGCCACAGAGCAACTCATTAAATCTGAGCCAGACGGTGCTGTGATTGCCTGGCTTCCTCAAGCAAGGCAGGACCAGATCCGCCGCCTGCAGGTTCACGCGCATGCATGCGATGCACTAGTGTTCTTGATTCGTCCCGAGTCAGCCCTACGCGACGCCTCGCCGGCACCGCTCCGGCTCTCTGTGTCTCTCGGCCAGGGCTGGGACATTGATGTGCAGATCCGCAAACGCCGGGGTGGTGCTGCCGTCGAAGTAATGCACCTGAATGCTGTTCCAGGCAATCTAAATTCCATCATTCCGCCTCGTATGCGCAACCTTGGCATTCCAGTGCCAAGCATTCCACAGGAGGTGCGCCATGCATTGGGCAGCTCTCATACCCATATCGCTTCCAAGCTCCGCATCGCCCATTGATCTACAGTCGTTAGCGGTCTGGGCTTTGCAGTTCACGCCGCGCGTGGCCATGGTCGAAGAGGGCGTACTGCTGGAGGTCGAGGCAAGTATGCGGCTATTCGGCGGTACAGCGGCGTTGCATTCGCTGGTGGAGTCTGGAGCGCGAGAACTCGGAGCCAGCGTTGCATGGGCACCGACAGGCCTGGCAGCGCTTGCGTTGGCACGACAAGGTGTGAGCGATGGGTTCCACGAGCCGTTAGTGCGCCTGCTCGATCAGCTGTTGCTGGAGCGAATCACTGCGGTGGCCAAGCATCAGCCGACCCTGGCGAGGGTTGGATGCAGAACCCTTGGTCAAGTGCGTGCGCTGCCGCGCGGCGGCATCGTACGTCGCTTCGACAAAGAGCTTCTTGAAGCAATGGACCGCGCATATGGCCTACGGCCGGAGGCTTACGCCTGGGCGACAGTGCCTGAGACCTTTCGAGCGCGGCTGGAGCTCATGTGTCGCGTGGATCTGGCACCTGCCATGCTTTTCGGGGCGCGGCGGCTGCTTCTGCAGATGGCAGGCTGGCTCAAAGCTCGTCAGCTGGGAGCTACTGCGTTCACATTGCGGTGGTGTCATGACGACATGCGTGCTCGCGATGCCGGTACCGGAGGTGAACTGACCATCCGTACAGCGGAGCCAACACAGAACGTCGAGCACTTCGCTCGGCTGCTCGGCGAGCATCTGGCCAAGGTCGAGCTGCTCGCACCAGCTGGTGAGCTGGAGATCCTGGCTACCGAGGTGCAGCCCATTGTTGAGGAAAGCCGCTCGCTGATCCCGGAGGTTGCAAATAGAGCTCAATCCACCAAGTTGGCCCTAGAGCGAATCCAGGCACGGCTGGGTGATGGCGCGGTGCGTCGGCCACAGCTGACGGCCGATCACCGTCTCGAATGGACGCAGGAGTGGGGCTCGACCGAAGCTCGCCGAGCTTCCAAGTCCGACCTTGTGCACGAGCTGCCGCTTCCCAGCTGGGTGCTGGACAAGCCCATACGCCTGATAGAGCGCGCCAATCGCCCGATCTATCAAGGGACCCTGCAGCTGCTGCTTGGTCCTGATCGAGTGGAGGGCGGCTGGTGGCATCGTGGCCATGAAGAGGGAAATGGCGAAGAAATCCCACTGAACGTGCAGCGGGACTACTGGGTTGCCCGCAGCGATCATGCAGGTCTGCTCTGGATCTTCCAGGCACGCCTCGCCGGCGACCAAACCGCCTGGTTCCTGCACGGGCACTACGCCTGAGAAAGAGCGGCCGTCATGGAAAACGTCCTGCCTGCCTATACGGAGCTGCGGTGCATCTCCAATTTCACCTTCCTGCGTGGGGCCAGCCGACCGGAGGAGCTCGTAGAGCGTGCTCAGGAGCTCGGCTACAGCGCCCTGGCCATTACAGACGAGTGTTCGATGGCGGGCGTGGTGCGCGCACACGTTGCAGCCAAACAAGCGGGCTTAAAGCTGCTGCTGGGCGCACAGTTCAGCATCCAGCCGCGTGATAGCAGCGAGGCACGATTCACCCTGGTGGTCCTGGCCCAGAATCTCAACGGCTACGGCAACCTGTGCCAGTTCATCACCAAGCTACGCCGCTCTTCCGAAAAAGGGACCTATCGGCTCGATCTCGATGAGATCGACGGGAAGGAGCTTCGAGACAACCTGGTGCTGCTGTGTCCAGAGCGCTGCGCGACCGACCCACAGCTAGCAGCCATGGGCGGCTGGGCTTTGACACATTTCACGGGCCGCTGCTGGATCGGCGTGGATCTGGTGCGCCGGCTGGATGATGAGCTGTGGCTCCATCGCATGCGGGAGCTGTCCGATCTAACCGCATTGCCGCTCGTGGCCGTGGGCGACGTGCACATGCATGTGCGCTCGCGCAAGCCCCTGCAGGACGTGCTGACGGCCACACGCGTCGGCAAGCCGCTCACTGAATGCGGCTATGCGCTCCAGCGCAGCGCGGAGCGGCACTTGCGCAGCCGGTTGCGGCTGGCTCAGACATTCCCCGCCGAGCTGCTGGCTCAAACGCTGAGGGTCGCTGAACGCTGCAAATTCAGTCTGGACGAGCTGCGCTACCAATATCCTGATGAAGTCGTCCCTGCAGGGCACTCGGCAGCCAGCTATTTGCGCCAGGCGACCTACGAAGGGGCAGGGCGGCGCTGGCCAGGCGGTATCCCAGAGAAGGTACAGCACCAGATCGAGCACGAGCTGGAGTTGATCTGCGAGTTGAAGTATGAACCGTACTTCCTCACGGTCTATGACATCGTGGCCTTTGCCCGGTCGCGCAACATCCTCTGTCAAGGCCGGGGCTCTGCAGCCAACAGCGTGGTCTGCTACTGCCTGGGCGTTACGGAGGTAGATCCCGCGCGCATGTCTGTGCTCTTCGAGCGTTTTATCAGCCGGGAGCGCAATGAGCCACCCGATATCGATATCGACTTTGAGCACCAGCGCCGGGAAGAGGTCATTCAGTACCTGTACCAGAAGTACGGCCGCGACCGCGCTGCATTGACGGCTGCCGTCATTTCCTATCGGCCTCGATCCGCCATCCGCGATGTGGGCAAGGCCTTGGGCTTCGAGCTCGAAGTGGTCGACGCCATTGCCAAGGGGCAACAGTGGTTTGACGGCCGCAGCATTCGTCAGGAGCGTTTCGATGAGCTCGGCATGGACACGAGCTCGCTGGCCGTGCAGCAGCTCATCACGTTGACGGAGCAGCTGATCGGCTTCCCACGGCATCTTTCCCAGCACACGGGCGGCTTCGTGCTCACGCGAGATCTGCTGTGCAGGATGGTGCCGGTAGAAAACGCCTCGATGCCGGATCGCACAGTGATCGAATGGGACAAGGATGATTTGGATGCAGCAGGCCTGCTCAAGGTTGATGTGTTGGCCCTGGGTATGCTGTCGGCCATCCGCCGAGCATTGGAGTTCATCAGTCGGCGCCGTGGGTTCAATTTTTCGATGCAGGACATTCCTGCAGAGGACAAGGCTACCTACGACATGATTTGCCGTGCAGACACGGTTGGCGTGTTCCAGATCGAGAGCCGCGCGCAGATGACGATGCTGCCACGCTTAAAACCCAGGCGCTTCTACGACCTGGTGATCGAGGTGGCCATCGTGCGGCCTGGCCCGATTCAGGGCGGCATGGTGCACCCGTATTTGCGCCGACGTCAGGGCATTGACCCCGTGAGCTACCCGAGCGAAGCGCTAAAGGAGGCCTTGGGCCGCACCTTGGGCGTGCCCGTGTTTCAGGAGCAGGTCATGCAGGTGGCCATGCTTGCGGCAGGTTTCACTGCAGGCGAGGCCGATGGTCTGCGCCGAGCCATGGCAGCCTGGAAGCGCAAAGGTGGCCTCGAAAAGTATTACGACAAGATCGTGCACGGCATGACCTCACGCGGCTACGAGCGCGAGTTCGCAGAGCAAATTTTTGAGCAGATCAAAGGTTTCAGCGAATATGGGTTCCCAGAAAGTCACGCGGCCAGCTTCGCTCTGCTGGTCTATGCCAGCTGCTGGATCAAGCGCCATGAGCCTGCCGCATTCCTTGCGGCCATGCTCAACAGTCAGCCGCTGGGGTTCTATTCCGCCAGCCAGCTGGTCCAGGACGCGCGCCGCCACGGCGTCGAAGTACGGCCCGTCGACGTGATGCACAGCGAGGTGGACTGTACGATCGAAGACATCGAATCCAAGCCAGCTGTTCGGCTTGGCCTGCGCCTTATCTCCAGCCTGCGCAGCACCAGCGCGCAGCGTATTGCACAGGAGCGTCATCGAGCACCGTTCGACACCGCTGAGCAACTTGCCATGCGTGTGCGTCTACAGCAACACGAGATGAAGGTTCTAGCCGCTGCAGGTGCCCTGGCCACGCTATCTGGGCACCGTCGCCAACAGGTGTGGGATGCCGCAGCCATGCACGCCACGCCCGAGCTGCTGGAGGTGGCCACCGTTGACGAAGCTTTCCTTGAACTGCCGGCAGCGCCGGAAGGAGAGGAAGTGCTATGGGACTTCGCCTCGACAGGCCTGACGCTGCGCAGTCACCCCATGCACCTTCTGCGGCCGCGGCTGAACAAGTACAAGCTGAAGACTTCCAGGCAGCTGCGCACGGTCGTCAGCGGCGAGCGGGTGCGAACTGCCGGCATCGTGACGCTGAGGCAACAGCCAGGCACGGCCAACGGCACGGTTTTTGTCTCCCTGGAGGACGAAGAAGGCTGCACACAGGTCATTGTGTGGCGCGATGTGCGCGATGAACAGCGCCAGGTGCTACTAGGGTCGCGCCTGCTGGCCGTGGAAGGTCGCTGGCAGCGGCAGGGTCAGGTATGCAATCTGATCGCCGAGCGGCTGGCGGACCTGTCTCACCTACTAGGACGGCTCACAACGGAAAGCAGGGAGTTCAGGTGAGCGCCAATTGGAACCGGAACTTCCCCAGGGAACCCCATCCTTCGGGCATGATCTCTGGTTTGCCTCATACCCCAGGAGATAAAGTGAAACCTACCTACGAAAATGTCTACATCGGAACCTTTCTCTTTACCCTTGGCTACATGTTCAGTGCAGTCTCAAAAGGGGCAAAAACTGCGGTCGGTATCGAGCTATATCAGCAAACACGAAAAGGCGAAAAAACCATTGGTGACCTTTTGACCTCTGTAGGAGGACGGAATATTATTATTGAGTTCAAAAGAGAGTTTAAAGAAATTGCTGGCGAAAAAACCAAGGCAAGTAAAAAATCTCTCCGGGATAAATTGGAATCTTTCAAAGATTCAAATTTCAATGATATTTCAAAACGCTGCCATTTCTTGAGCGTTGCCAGCGAATATTCCGATAGTAAAAAGAAATGTCTTGCATTTTTACCATATATTGACATTATTATCAAGCCAGCAACAAATCATAACTGGATCGGCGATGGTAAATTTTGCTTGGACTATATTAGTACTCCGTCAACTGAAATTGGTGTGGATCACGAACAATTTAAATATTACGTCGACCAGTTAACGAAAGTGTCAAACGGAACGTGTGGCGGACTTGCCGTTTCCATTGATGCCGAAGGTTTGAGAGCTGCTGTTGTTTTCGATGACATTCGAGATCTACAGCGATCTATCTCCGAGGTGGAACTAGCAGCGGAGAGGGAAATTCAAACCCTCGAAAAATCTATCGAGAATGAAGTGAATAAAACGAAAAGTAAGGGTTACGAGCGATAACCATATGAGAAATACTTCCGTCAATCTACACTCATTCGCTATGGCTAAGTCGCTTCACAGCACCTACGGTGCATGATCGAGAACTCATGAAAATCAAAGCAGATACAAGCACATTCGTTCCTTCAGCTGTACTACGCTATGAGACATGGCTGGGCTACCAAGAAGAAATGGGCCTGCCGCTGACCGCTGAAAATTACCAAGTCACTCAGTTGGACAATGACCGCTGGTCGGTCACCGATATAGCAGGTACGCAGGTCTACCTCGGGATTGGCCCAGTGGAGATTGCCGGTGCTTAGTTCACCTTTACATCAGTCATGGAACCCGTTACCATCTGACACGCTTGCGCTTTAACGGCCAAGATTTGGACTCGCCAGGTATGTGATCTGCTTGGCGCACATCCAGAAGGATGTGGAGGCCACTCAATTTGGGTCGTGTGCGATGCACGATCGCACAGGGAGCCACGAAGATCCATTTCACTTCGATGGAGTCCCTATGCTCAAACTCTTTACCGCTCTCATCGGCCTGCTTTGGCGAGTCTTCCTCATCGTTGGCGGTCTAGTGCTTGGTTCGCTCTGGAATGCTGCTTGGGCTTTCTTCACTTCGCCAAAGGCGACTGAAGAAGATGCCCCCATCATCACCTCGGTCAACGATGTCTATGCCGCAATGTACAACGGTGAGGTAGGCTTGGCCGATCTGCACCGTTACACAGAAGAAGAAAACCGCTAACTCATCGTCAGCGCTTCAGTCTAATTGATGAGCCTTTGCCAGCGTTGGAAGAAAGATTTTCTCCCTTATTGAGAGTTGAACTTTCAAACCCAAGTCGATAACCGACCCACGCCATCATGGAGCTCCAAATGAATGGAAGCGCAATGAACATCAGCGCCAATAACGTGTTAAGAATCATGCGCTTATATAGCTGCGGCTGACCTGAGCTCACGCTTTGCGTAATCTCTTGCATCAATGCAGATCCGCTCAAACCTGGGTACATCGCCTCGATTAAATGAGCGTCAAGCCAACGAGCCACAAACCACATGACGGCCCAAAACTTGACCGTGAATATTGCCAATCCACCAATCACCATCACTTTTAAATCGTAGCAACTAATGACTACGATAAATGGCAGGAACATATACAACGCCATCAGTACAAGTGCTTGGAGCATGGGAAGCATATTCAACAATGGGACCATGCCGAGTGAGGATTCAAATGCCTGTTTACCCACCCCGATGGTACTAATCCCCCCTGTGACGGTACGCCACGCGTTCGTGCCCTTGCCATAGTCGTCGCCCAGCATCTTGTCAGGACTAACAAATGTCGGGTTGGCCTTCTCAAAAGCGAGCTTTGCCATGGCATCCTTGGCCTCATCTGTCGAACTGAACGTGATAGTGTTTTGGGCGACTTGCAAGAGACTCCGCCATGTCGAGGTGTTGCTGGTGAGGCGCTCACGTACTCCTCCTGTAGCAGCGTCAGCTTCCCACCATTGCTTGCAGGTTGGGCGCCCCCAGTCCGGGTTCATAAAGCCCTGATCCGAAGCGCCGCCTTGCATGTATTCGCTATCGCGATTGAAGTCGATGCTCCAGCCAGGCACCGGGTTATATGAGCGCATCACGTCATAGAAACCGGGCTCTGTTCGGAAAAACTGGCTGCCCACCCAGTCCACATCCGTAGGGCCATAGATGCTCCCCTCAGCGAGAATGCCTCGGCCATTTGCTGAGATCTGATTCTTGTCCATCGAGAAATACTGGCTCCGTGCCGGCACAAAGCACTCGCTGTAGAAGCGCTGCACATCGTGCAACAGAGCCGGATCTTCAATTGTGGCCATCCTGGCCAGATCTGCTACGACGCGCAGATCGCGCTCAGAGCTGGTCATACCCGCCCGAAAAGCGCCATTGATGCCAGAGGACAGCCCCATGACGCTGTACCACCACAAGGGGACATAGGACAGGTTTCCCGATCGGGCAAAAGACCCATTCACCGCGTCGGCCATCGCTCGGTCGTAGCCCGAGTTCGTCCCACCTTGGGTCGACACGACCTGAGGCTCAGAACCATCTGCAGCTCGCTCTGGCTTGTAGCTGAGATTGATGTTGTGCAGCGAGGTGAGAGGCGTGGTGGCGAAGCACAGGGCCATAACCAGCAATGCTGTAATCAGCTTGGTCTGTATGGACTCGATGAGAGCCAGCACGCCGTTAAACCCTGCGCCTTCTTCTTTAGCGCTATGCCACGCGCTAAACACGATGAGCGCGAAGGGCAGGGCGGCCAGGCCGGTTCCGGTCAAAATTTCGCCGAGAAGGTTGGCGAATGCCCAGCCGTAGAGCGTCGTAAAAAGTTCAAGATAGCTATCGAGCTGCATATCGATCAGGAGATAAGGCCCATGATGAATCGGGCAATATTGCCCGCGCCTATTGGCACGAGTGCCAGGTACATCGTCAGCATGCCGGCAACGCGCCAGCGCATAGCCAGCACCGCCCGCAGCTCATGCTTGGCCACGTAGCCGCGTCTGAATCCCCAGGCCACGATCGGACGCCAACTGACAATCACCCAGCTGCACAGTGCGGTCTGAGTAAGCGTCCCGAGTTGCGCGCCCTTGCGAAACCATGCTGAGACAGAGACGACCTGTGAGGGCTCCAGCTTAAGCAGCCAGGTTAACAAGGTGCCGCCAATCAAAACGATCAAGGCACCGTAGATGAGCCAGGGCAGCCAACGACGAAGCCGCCCCTTACGCTTTGGAACCGGCTGAGACGCTTCCTCGACTTTTTCGGTGCCGGTCATCTTGTGCTCACACGTCCGTCGACCAACGGCGCAGGATCTGCACGCGTGCCGCCTTGCACATCCATCGACGCGGCCCCGGCTTGCTGCTGGTTGCCCATAATCGACAAAGCTGTCTCGCCGGTCATTTCTTTCCGTATGCGGAACTCAAACATCATGTCGTTGATGTACTGAGTCAGGCGGTCAATCTTCGTCTGTACCTCGGATCTAACGGGAGCAGCGCCTGTGGCCTCGGGCAGGCTCATGCCAGAGATCAGCGCGTTACGCGCGATCAATGCCTTATCGATGGTCTTGTAGACCGCAACCTCCTGGGCCAGGCGGTTAATGGCCACAGACCGCACATCAGTCGGCAGCTTGCGCACGGCGTCCATCAGCTGTGGGCTCACGGCCATGCCGGGAGCGCTGACTTTGGCCAGGTCGGCATGGCTGCTTGAAGTGCTGAAGCCCATATTTCGCATCGTGGGCAGTACCTCGTCCAGCTCGCGCTCAAATTTCGGGGCCAGGCCGGTCGCCGTCGAGGTGATGGTGGGGCTCGGGCAATCGGAGCCTTGGGTGCACATATAGATTTTCTGATCGCCAAGGACTTCGGCACTCCAGCGAGCCAGATCGTCCGGGGTCTTGAAGGCCTGGACCAGGCGCGTCGATGCCAGCGAGGAGCTGCCGTAGTTCGCCGTCGACAGGGAGTTGGCTGCCTTGTTGATGGTGACGTTGTAGCCGGCGACGGCCAGGTCGCGGATTGGCTGGATAGGAGGGGTCCCAGCACCCCCGGCTCGGCTGCCAAATACCCATGGCAATCCGGCACGCTGGCCCGCCTCGTTCTTGTTGATATCGAGCTTGGCATTGACTACGCTGCCGCCCGTATTGGCCTTGACCTTCCAGGCATCGCCCTTGGCCAGGGCTATGTACTCCTCATAAGGGTCCTGGCCATTCTTGATCATCGCCTCCATGTCCTCACAGGTCTTCAGCGATGCAGAGACCAGCAGATCCGCCTTCTGGCTGAAGTTTTGGAAGAGCTGATAGAGGCCTGGCTGCGCGCGCTGGAGGAAATACAGCGGCAGGGCCGAGATACCGGCTTGCACGGCCCCGGTAATCGTCGCACCCAGGTTCTGGATGCTATTCATGAGATCCGACCACGAGAGCCCGATGTCAAACTTCCCGCAGGAATAGTTCGCGCGGACGCCGGCACCCAACTGCATCGATAAGGCGCTGCGATGGGGGGCAGCGCTGATCGGCGAGCCCCCGCCCATCCGATAGTAGAGACCCGACGAGGTAATCGTCTGGGCGGCCGCAGGTGTCACGACCGAGGGAGCCAGCACGCAGGCCAAGGTCACGGCCGCGCAGATCCGCTTGAAGCGCAGAGAAGAGGAGTGTGCGATTGTCATAGTGAAATTGGAGTGGGAGGTCAGGGCACGGAGTAGAGATACACACCACGACGCCGGCAGCAGGTGTACTTTTGCCAAAGGTTCCAGGCGTAGCCGTCATCGGAGCTGGTGGCTCCATCCCCGAACGAAGTCAGCGACAGCGAGTCGTTCTGGCCGAATTGCTGGCACCCGGACCAAGCCTGCGGATACAACATCTGCCATTTGCGCTTCTCGCCATAGTTGAAGTAGCGATAGCCCCCGGAGGGCTGGACGCGCGAGTAGATGTGAGGCTGAGCTTCCTTGTAGATGATCGAGGCGACACGCTCAGCTAGCACTGCAGAAGCCTTCACGGGGTGCGACTGGATGATTTCTCCGGTACGTGGGTACAGGTTGCCCCAGGTCTGCGTATAGCCTGAGCCGATCTCGCCCAGTCCGGGTACCCAGGCCTGCGGATAGATCATTTCCACAGGCACGATGCCGCGCCAGAAAGGCGCATCGAGCTCGCTTTGGAAGTGCAGGTTGAAATAGCTGGCTCCGCCAGGACAGAAGAGGGCACCTCCGGTGCTGCCCGAGAGAATTTCGGAGAGCTGCTGCAGACCGGCGATGCCCGCCTGGATCTGCTGCACGGTCTCGGCGATCTCCATCACCTGCTTCACGCCCTCGATGGTCTTGAGGATCGTTCCAAGGCTGGCCAGCAATGATTCCGAGCTCAACAGACCCTTGGCATCAGATGCCACAGTTTCTGCAATGCTGGCAGGCACTTGGGTCCACTGGCGCCCAATATTGGGTAGCTCCTTCGAGGGAAACTTGGCCAACTCGCTAACCGTGGGAAATGCGATGGACTTAGGCATTGTGAACATGCCGCCAGACGCGAGCATGCTGGCAAACATGCCGGCAGGATTGCCTATGGCATCCGCCCCTTTGAAGTTCGCCATGGCTGAGTTGCTGTCCAGGCCGCCGGCGGACGAGTCCAGCAGCCGTCCTGTCAGTGCAGATCCAGCCGTTGTCAACGTGGTGGCCACGACCGTGCCGATGTCGGTCCAAGGGTGGCGCAGCGGTTCGTTGTAGGTGCTGACCACCACATCTGGCACATAGTGGGAGATCTTGATCGAGGTCCGAATCCAGCATCCGGTCCAGCCGCAGCTCAAGAAAAAGCACACGCCCTCGACGGAGTACGACACACAAGACAAGGCCGCCTTGGCCGTATTCGCGATGATGGCCGGGGTGGTGGTTCCTGCCATGGTGGTGGCCGGTGTGAGCACAGCGCACATCGAGGCCGTACTGACGGCCGCGACGAGACGGCGCAGCCTGAGATTTAGGGAAGCTCGTTTTTTCATCGGGAAGGCCTCTGCTGAGCCGCGGCGAACAGTTCGATGGCGCGGTCCACATCCGCAACTCCATAAATGACCTTGGCGCGATTGATGACGATGGCCGGGAGCCGGTCCAATCGGTACTGGACGGCCAGCGTCATGCCGGAGGCCGCATTGGTGATCTGGTCCTTGTAGCGGCGACGGATCTCGGCCTCGTGCTGACGCATATAGGCCATGGCGTCGGCTTCGTTCTTGGGCAGCCCTGCATTGAGCTGCTGCTCAAGCTGAGCCATGGCGTCCACGCGATAGACCTTGAGCACGTAGCCAGGCTGGCGAAACGGCGGCCGTACCACCGTGGCCGAATTGGCGAAGACCTCCACGGTTGTCACCGAAGGGCCGATAGAGCCTTGGGCCAGCGCGCCATGAGCGCAAAGAAGCAGCACCAGGGCAGTGAGGGAGGACCGCATCATGCGCGCGCCTCCTGCAGGCGTGCCGCCACGCGGTAGGCCGCTTGAACCTCGGTGCAACCATGCTCGTCCATGAGACGGCGGCGCTCGGCCTTCTCGTGGCCCTCGGTCATTGCCAGCGCGATTGGCAACGCCGGTGGCACGTTTCGGAACAGCCACTGATTGTTCGCGCTGATGAGCACACCTTCGGTGTACTTCGCCGGCTCCTTGACGGCAGACTCCATCATGTGGCGTTGCTCAGGTGTGAGCGATCGAAAGCGCGCGATCTCCTCGATCTCGTTTTTGTCCATGGTCAGCAACATCCAGAACTCGCACATGGACAGCACGCGGGACATGCTGCCAGGGAAGTCCTTCAGGTTTTGCGTGGCCAGCCAGAACCAGGCATTGAGCTTTCGCCACATCTTGGTGCCCTTGGCCACCTTCGGGCCAAGCAGCTCGTTGGTGGTAATCAAGTGCCCTTCATCGGTCAGCATGATGAGGGGGCGATCCTCATGCTGAGCGGCCTCGGCGCGCGACTGCACCGAGTCCAGCAGGCTGGTGTAGGCCACAGCAAGCGCATCCTCATAGCCGTCTTTGGTCAGTGTGCCCATTTCCACCAGGGTTACATCGGCATCGGGCCAGTCCTGGCCCAGGCGGTTGAAGAGCTTGCCGCGCAGGCCTGTCGTGAAGGTCATCATCGAATGGCCCATCTCTTCGGCGCGCGCGCGGCGGTGCTCCGACAGAGATGCGTCCTTGACCATGGCCGTCAGCTCCAGGGCGACGTCTTGTGTCAGAGGATGGGGCTTGCCTTCGTTGGATACGCGCACTGCGGCTCGAATAATGGCCCTGGTGACCAGATAGCGGTCGGCGCGCGTCATGCGTTTGAGCTCGGCGTCTTCACCACCCGTAATCATCATGATGGCCGAGATGAGCATCTCGCCTAGGTAGTCGCGCTTTTCTTCGTCCGAGTCGTCGTTGGCGTCATCAGGCTCCATCACTTCATTGACCGACTCCATCAGTCGCTCGGCACCTACGAGCTCAGCATCCTCTTCGGAGGGGATACCCGCTCCAGCGCCGAAGTATTCCTCCGCTGCCTTGAAGGACTCCATGATCTCCTTGTCCTGCAGCAGCTCGCTGGCGTACACGAATGGAGGCAGTGATACGTCTGTATCGCCGCTCAAGTTGACGCGATACACGCTCAAGCCTTTGGTGGCCATGTCCTTGACCATCAGATCGAAAGACTTGCCTGCATCCGCGATCACCAGGCGTGGGCGGTGGATGGCCATGACCAGCATGGACAGGTAATTCAACGTCGCCGACTTGCCCGCTCCTGTGGGGCCGAACACCACCATATGGGCGTTCTTCTTGCGGTCGATCTTGTTGAGTGGATCGATCCACAACGGCTCGCCGCCCCGGTTCCAGAACCAAAAGCCGGGGTTGGCCGTTCCGCGTGAGCGCCCGTAGACCGGCAAAATGGCGGCGATCAGGCTCGCAAACGTCAGGCGCGACCGTCGCATGCTTCGCAGGTCGAACGTGGGATCAAATGCGAATGGCAATGCACGCAGGAATGCGTCATGCGCCACAAGGTCCTCTCGGGATTCGATGAAACGCATCCCGGTCGGCGTCAGCTGGGCATTGACCTCGGAAACAGCCGCATCCAGATCCGCATGAGTCTTGCCGCTCAGGTACAGCCCCATGAACATCGGATACAGCTTGTCCCCGGTGGCCATGTGCTGGAGCACTTGCTCCGACTCTCTATGGGTCTCCTGCGCCACGGCGTTTTGAGCACGGGAGGCCTTTTTGATGTCCTCGACGTGGCGCTCGACCTGGTATTGGGCAGCAATCGTCACCGTCACGGACAGCATCGAGCCAGGCGGCAGCCGGTCAAACCGCGCATAGGCTTCGTTCCCGATCCGGCTTTCTGCGGAGAAGTGCCCTATGCTAGGGTGAGCACGAAGGTTCTGCAGCGTGAGGAACTTCACCGGCTGGCCATCGAATTCGAAGCAGCCTTGTTCCTGGTTGCACGAGGGCTCAGACAGGTTTAGCGACTCGGAAAAGTCCCAGTCATAGATGCCCTCTGGAGCCACATCACCCGGATAGGGCGCGCCGCGGAACAGCTCGGCGCCCGTGCTGGCCCAGGGCACATTACGGTTGAAGAATGGAAGCATCCACTCGTAGAAGTCCTTGCCGTTGGCACGCCGCGCCGTCACGCCGGCTTCGTTCAGCGTGGCCAGCAAGGTGGTGGCCACAGCCTCCATCTGCTGCTCGGCCATGCGGCGCTCATTGACCAAGTCATCAAACTGGCGATAGATGCAGCAGCGAACCCGCCGCTGCTGGCCACGCCAGGTCTGGCCCGTCACCAAGGTGTCGGTAAACAGCCCCTGCTCTCGGGAAACCTGCGACAGGTGACTGCGAAACTCCTTCAGCACGGACTGCGTGTATTCCGAGTCGATGATGGCCTGCGCGCGCTTGGCGTCCTTGTGCTGGGACAGGATGTAGTCGTGAAGGTATTGGTTAAGCCCGTCGATGTTTCGGTCATCGCTCAGGAAGAACTGCACCACCCAAGGCGAAGAGTCGACCTCGGGAATCGCCTGAATGGCCTCTTGAATCTTGCGGCAGTGCTCCTGCAGGTACTCCAGCGGCTGCGCCTCCGTAGCGACAGCGCCCAGCTCGAACAGCGCGCCCAAGGTCTTGCCGTCGCGCATCACAAAGTTGCGGTCTTTGGGTGAAAACTTGATCCAAGGCAGCAGCTCGGTGAAGGAGGGCGGACGGGCGGCCATCTGCTTGCGGTCGGCGGCCGTCATGAGCCGGCGCTTGTGCTTGCTTTTGGTACCACCAGACAGGCCCAGCATTTCCAGCAATCCGCTCATTGGCCGGCCTCCCGAGCAGTGCGGCCGCGTGAGAATGCGGCGCGGCCTTGTTGCAGCTCTTCGGCCACCTCACCGGGCATGGCGTACTCCGTTGACTCATACATTGGGAAAACCGTGACATAGCCAGGCACGGGGTAGCGGCCCTTGGCCAGGTGGGGATAGACCACCATGACCAGATCCGGGTTGGGTACGCGTGCAAAGCGCTGTTGCATAGGCTCCAGGGCCGACCAGTAACGCTGTGTCATTTCGTCGCCGCGCGCGATCGGGCGCGCAGTCGACGCACGCTCCAGGCGGTCCCGCGCCGTCTCACGAGAGGAAGCCGCTGACTGCGGGGGCTGAAACTTGCCCCGATACACATCCACCAGGGTCGGACTGCCAGCCGTAGCCTCTTTCAGCGGAGACTCGCGCGACCCAATAGCCGTGCAACCAGCCAGTAGCGCGGGAAGCACGATGGCAAGAAGAAGGGGATTATTCGAGGCCATAGCGGGCTCCAGACAGGACATTGGGGGACTGCGTGCGGTGCACGATCTTTCTTGGGTTGGCGGGCTTGTCGATTTCGATCTGGCGGTCCAGATGCACGACCAGCTGCTGGCCAGCGGGCGTGACCACCGCGTCAAACGAGCTCTTGAGGCGCTCAGTCAGCCAGCGCACCAGCTCATCGGTGGCTCCAGAACCCATGCGGCCCAGTGCAAAACTGCCGGCATTTCCGGTGATCGAGGAGGTGGTGCCATTGCTGCTGGCCATGGTGGTGGTCTGGGCCTGCGCCAAGGCCTCGGCGGCCACGCCCAAGCCCTTGGCACCAATGATGTCGGTCAGGTAAGCAGGCGCATTGGTCACGAACTTGCCTTGAATACAGGGGTTGCCGTACAGATCACTGATGAATCCAAGGTCTGTGGAACCATTGGTAGCGATGGCTGTGACGCCGGCACCTGCCTGGGTCTGCGGCGCACGACGCGCCGAAACCGTATGGATCGCACCATCTTTGAACACGAAAGTCATGCTGCGGATCTTTCCCTCGGTGCACGAAAGCGCCATATCGCCTACGGCCACGCCGGTAACGATCATCCCGGCGAGGTCTTCGGGCAACTCCCAGCCGTTGGTGGCCAAGTTGTCGCGCCCGACCATGGCTTTGAATTGCATGGGGTCCGTCACACGGCCATTGACCGGCACACGGCCGATCAAACTGGTCATCGCGGTGACGCCCGCCAGCGTGGAGTTCTCCGGCAGCGTGAAATAAGCTACGGGTTGGGGCTTCGAGGCTGCCTGAGTGGCCTGAGCAGCTTGTGCGGCCTGGGCCGCGCTGACCGCACTGGGCATGGATTGCGTGCCGTCCGGCGCTACGCGCACATAGCGCGTAACCATCTTCCCCTGATGCTGAGTTGTTTCGGTGGTGTAGCCCATGGGCGGAACCACCTTGTAGGAAGTGCTGCCGCCAGCTAAGCCTAGATCCTGGGAACCACCGGCGGGTCGATGGCCTCCGCCACTACCACCTGAGCCAACCCCTGTAACAGAGTCGATCGCGTCGCCAATGGGCTTAAAGACATCCAATGGGGCTGGATCTGTGTCATTAGTGCTGCCACCGACCGCCCCAGCCGGCGTGGCACCTGCAGGTGCACCTTTCTCCAAGCGCTCCAGGCGCTTGCTGAAATCCTGGTTAGCACGGAGCACTTCCTGAATATCTGCTCGCAGATCCTTGTTGGCTGCGACCACTGTGGCCAGCGTCTCGCTGGGGGTGTCCTCATCTGCGCCTGCCGTTTTGGGCAGGGGGGCTGCGGCCATGGGTGCAGCGGTCGGTGCATTGTTCTGGCGCATCACGATGACCGCACCGACGATGACGAAGGCCACGATGACAAGAACAGGGGTGAGTTTGTTGCTTTTCACTGCCATGGGGGCCTCACAGACAAGACTCGAAAGTGCGATCGCACACCAGGTAGACCGCCGTGGTGTCGGTGTCTGTACCGGCAGCACCGATCCGGCCATGCTGGGCCGTGGCCGAGAGCCAGCGCCCGCGCAAGCTCTCCAAGGGCAGCTCCAGGGCAAAGCGCGAGCGGTTGGTGACGCGCACCGCAGTCACATACAGGTTTCCCGACTTCCACTGGCCTACGGGCGCAGCGTCCACGGCAGCGCCACGGAACAGTGTCGGCACGGGTTCGGTTCCTACGCCAACCTGGCTCACACCTGGCGTACCACCAGCCAAGCGTCGAGGTGCGTAGAGCTGCCGGGCAGCATGTCGAGTGAGCTGCACCATGTCCGCAGCAACGCTCTCTTGCTGTTGAGACTGGCCACCAGACAAAGCAGCTCCACCAGTGGGGTTCGGCACAGTCGCGGGCTCGATCACAGAAACCTGCAGCTCGCCTTTAGCGGACTGCGTGGACACGACCTTGCCCTTGGGGTCTTTGGCGTCTGGAGCGGCTACCGCAATCAGATCCATCGGAATCTGCTGGCCGCTATCCACCAGCTCGGCAATGATTCGGATCGCCGTGAATGGCACGAGCGCAGTCACATAGATCGTGCCGGCGATCGTCTCGATACGCGCCACGCTATCCATGTCACTGGGCATGCGCAGCAACGCATCGGCTGGCAGGGTCACTAGGCGCTCCTGGCCGACCGTCAGATTCACCCGGACTGGCTCACGCGCAAACACAGCACGCTCGGCGGGGCCAGAAGTCAAAGGAGCTGGACCAACGCGGCGTAGAGACGCTTCGGCAGCTGCGCGCCTGGCGGAACCTACGGCTGTATTCGCCAGCGGTGCGGGCACGCTAACACCTGCCACCATACGCCCGCCAGCTGGGGTGCGTCCTGCATTGGCTCCAGCAGCTGGTGTTGCAGCTGCTGTACCCGTCTGGCCCAGATCAATAGGCTCATTGAACTCGGGCGTCTCGGTACTGCCCGCAAGCGATTCGACCTGCTGAGCAGCGACGCTGCCGTGCAGAAGCTGCAGGCCGACCAGGAGGCAGATCGAAAGAGAACGACGTTGGATCATGTGGATCAATCGACAGAGGTGTCACGAGGCAGGCTCGAAGGGGCAATAGTTCCGGGCAGACGCGGTGCTTTCAGGTCCGCTTGAACCGGCGCGCCAGGCTTGAGCTCCGCAGGATTGAGGCGCGCGGGCTGGCTACTGCCGAAGCAATCCAAGCCTAGACGCCATGGGTTGCGCTCACGGTCCACATCGAAGCGCACCACGCGTAGCGGGTACCGAATGAATACGTCCTTGACCGGCTGCCCTGCGAAGGTCTCCTGAACCTGCATGTCCAGCAGCACCGTCCAAGCATCCGAGCCTTCACGGATCACACGGTTTTCGCTGTACGGAAAGCCGGGAATCTCGCTGATCTGGCGGGTACGGCGGCGCAGCTCGCCTTTGGCGTGACGCTGTTGCATGTCGGTTTGCAGTTGCGCCTGGCAACGCGGAGTCAGATAAAACTGCATCGCATAAATCTGCTTGCCATAGTCTTGAGAGCCGTCGCTTTGCCAGCGATTAATCTGCTGCCAGATGTAGTACGCAAAGCCGTAGGCATTTGTAGACGGCACTGGCGACTGCCCATCAATCACCCGTATCGTGTCACCCGCCTTAATATCGGGTGCGACGTGCAAGTCGATATTTTTAGGAACGCGCGACGCGAACCACATCCCAGCCACACCGAAAAAAACGACTGCAAAAATAATGTTTGTCAGTTTTTTGGTATGGCTGCGCTCCGACGCCAAGGCGTCCAGATAATCACCGCTGCTCATTATTTATCTTCCGATGATTTAGATTTGGCCTGGATGGAATTCATGCGATAGCTGCAACCCAACTGCATCCGGCCGTCATGGACCAGGAATTTAGGCTTTGCCAATTTATGTGACACAAGATAAAAATGCATCGAATGGAGATAGAAGCCTTCAGGCCGATTTCTCTTGACTTCTTGCAGATAGAGTGATGAATACCAGAGGACTGCGAAAGGTACGATAACGCACAAAATTGGAAGAGCGACCCAAAACCCGGTAATAAGGGCTATCGTCCCACCAATAAAAGCGCTCACAGCGAACGACACACCCCCAATATACCCAGCTTCGCTCGTCGCCATACCATTGATAATCGGCGGCTCGGAATTCACGCGATCTGTCAAGGGCGCCATGACAGGCGCCTTCCCTTGGTGGCGAGAGTCATTCGCTGCCATGTTAGGACAGTGCTTGTGCCGCGTAGTTGACCATCAAGATCACAAAACTAATAATAATCACGCTCACAATAACAAACTCCTTAAGGTCGCCCAATTGAATCTTGCCAGCGGTGTAGTCACGGTAGCGCTGCAAAGAGGCAGTTACAACGAATAGAAACGCGATAGCGGCCAGAACCAATCCCAGAATGGTCATTCCGAGTTTAAAATACGCTCCCATTTGCCCGAGAACATCGCCCTCTTGTGTAGTCCCACCGCCGATACTTCCACCTGCAGGAGCTTGAATTGTTGGCAGAGCGCTAAAAGCAGGGCAGGTTGCGAGCAGCACAACCGGAGCCAGTGCAATAGAGGCGATTCCAGAATTAATTTTCTTCAAATGTTTTTTCATGATTTCTCCGGTTGATTAATTTCTTTGATTTACAAAATTATTGATCCGAGCACACCGACCACTAATAGAACGGTGATGGCAATTCCAATACATGCACGCATGGCTTCCGGTGCATTCAGCTCTCCGTCTCCATAAGCCTTCAATACCAGCGTGCCGAGCCATGCGCCAATAGAAAAAACCATCGCAAAAACCACGACAAAAAGCAGGTACTTCAAGCTTTGAGGATTGAATCCGGCACCTTGCATAAATGCAGTCGCCATTTCTGATTGCATGGTTTGTTTTTCTTTTGGTTATTGCCGATAGTCCCCACGCAATGGCGCGACTGGGCGAGGTTGGCGAGGTGCATCCACATGGTTCGTTACGCCGAGGCGCAGCAGCTCCAGGTCGCGCTGCAGCCAGTCGTAGCGGAACTTCACGCGCTGACCGGTCGGCGCGGCTTTTTCCGCGTCAGCAACCATCAGCTGCACCTGTTCGATCTCGCCAGCGATGCGCGCCAGGCGCTCGCGTTCCAGCTCGTCGTCGGCAACATCTGCCCAGGCCATCGCAGTGGTGGAGAGCACTCCAATCACCAAGAGGGCAAAGAACGAATGTCGTGAGCGTTTCATCAATATCTCCTTCAAAATCAATGTCATGCGTATTTCTTGAACGCGCCTACTGTTGTCGATAGGGTGAATGCCACAAGCACGGTGAACACCAGAACCATGTAGGCCGGGTTGAAGCCACCGAATGGCCAGGACAGGTACAAGCCAAAGCCACCTGTAAGCGCCCAGCCCACATAGCGCTTGGCGTGGTGGTAGACGAACGAGGACTCGCGGCCGCCTTGCCAACGGCGCCGATCCCTGCGCACCAAGCCGTCGATCACTCCCATCAGGCAGGCGAGCGCAAATGCGGGGAGCGCGAAAACAGCAGTGCAGAGGCGCAGCAGAACGTCCTGCAGGACAAACATGCTGATGACCACCCATTCACTGAGCATGTGGATGAACGACGAGCCGGCCTTGGCCAGCCCTTTGAGTTGGGGCTGCACGCTTTGACCCAGAAAGCTGGGCAGAGCCGCATCTGTACCCGCCTGCTGGGCGGCCAAGTTGCGCTGATACCAGCGCAGCGCACCAAGACGCTCGTAGGGCATACGAACCCACTTCACAATGCGCAGCGAAAAGTCCACGGTGTCTGGCACTAGCAGACTGCGTGGCGCGGCTGCGATATAGCGCAGATCCTGCTGCACCATCTCCTGTGCATGGCGGATGCCCTGGCCACGCCAGAAGAAATAGCCACCGCCGATTTCAATTACCAGACCGATGAGCCACGAGGACACTGTCACGCTGAATAGCCCAAAGCCAACCAACACGGCCACGCCCACAGGGCCGTGTGTGCTTGGCTTTTTGGGGGGCGAGTTCGGAGCCGTCATGAGTGCTGTCCCATCACGTTGCCGGCCACGGCTGACGAAGTTGCGCCTGCCATGGCGTAGCCAGGCACATCGTCATCAAAGGCAGAGGCGAGATCCGTGTCGATCAACCCACCTGCACCAGCGCCCAAGGGCTGCGTACTGAGCCAGTCGGTTTCTGCGGCCCATGTCTCACTCGTGCGATAGCGGCGCTTCATGTCCTCTGCAACCGCCTTGAGCGAAGCGGGAATGAACGGGTCGTCCTTGGTATCAGCCAGAGGAATACGAATCTTGTGGCAGCGATTGCCTTCCAGCAGCGCAAACGCTTGACCCTGTGGCAATGAGAGGACGTCAGAAGGCTCGATCAGCGGTGCCTTCGACTTGTTCGCTATGTCGTTGTTCTGGCTGGTGAAATCGACGCCATTGCCCTGGGCAGCCGTGTCCGACACTCCCGATACTGGCGTGAGCACCGTCACGTTGACCTGTGGCACCTGGTCCGTCAGCAGGCTCGCGGTCGCCTTGCTGCGCACCCGCAGCATGCAAAGGTGGTTGAAGTTGTCGAGGATCTGGCCAGCCTTGGCCTTGTCACCAACCTTCGCCTCGATGTCGAACATCGACTGGGTGTATGCAGTGATGCGAAAGCCAGATCCGCCCAGTTTGTTGACCATGGGCACGAACTCGGGACCTGCAATCTCATTGACCTCATCGAAATGGCAACACACAGTCGGCAGCTGCAGCTTCCCGTCACCGTGTGGGTCGAGGCCTGTCTTGTAGAGCTTGCCGCCGGTCGAGACCAGATCGGACAGCATGGAGTTGCCCACGGCAGACGAAACCACGGAGTCAGACAAGGCATCCAGGCCGGCATACACGATGCCGCCCTGGCGGAACACAGTCATCCAGTCGAAGATCGGCCGCTTGTCGTTCGGGTCGAAGTAGTCCGGGCTGATGAGCTTGCCAACTGCGCCAGAGGTGAGCTTTTCGAGGAATGGCCCCAGGCTGGCAATGATCTTTTCATAGAACGAACGCTCGTAGCTGAATGCGGCCGCCAGGCCGACAAGTACCTTGTCGTCCAGTCGTGCTTCCTTGATGAGCAGATACATCGCCACCTGGTCGGGCGAACGATCCTGCAGGCTTCTTGGAACCGGAGCCTTCTTTGCCACGATAGCGCGCTCCAGTTCCACCAGGCGGTCCTGATAGCTGCCGAAGCGCTGGGGATGGTCAATCGCGAGCTTGCGAAACGTCATGCCCGCGTAGTCCATGAACAGCGGGTCAATGCCAGTCACGTCCTTGAGCAGCGTCTCGTAGGTCGGAATGCGACCGAGTGCCACCTGGGCTTGAGCCACGATGTTGGTGAACCGCCAGCTGAACTCCTTAAAGGCTGCCGAGTTGCCCGAGGAGGGCAGGGCATTCGTGGCACGGCCAGCGACTTCGGTGATACGCGCGAAATTGCCAATCCCGTTGTAGCGTGCAGAAATCTCCGGGTAGCCCAGATGGAACATATAGAACTGATCCAGGCGACCAGCGCGTCGTGCCTCAGCATGCATGCGAAGCATCAGCTCCGCGTCGCCCTTGGGGTCGATGACGATCACCACATGACCGGCATGAATGTCCTGAGAGCACAGAAGTTCCAATAGGCGCGTCTTGCCCACGCGAGTCGTGCCCATCACCAGCAAGTGGCCAGAGCGCGAGCCTTGGCGCAACACCACCGGCTTTTCGTTCTGCACTCCCACGCCATGAAGCACAGGGTTGCCGCCCAGGTCCACGCCCGTGGCGAAGGGGTTGGCGGTACCGCCGACATCAAGCGCACGCTCCAGTACCCTGGCCAGCAGGCTGTCGGTCTTGGCCTGCGCCCACTTGCGCATCTTTTCGCCGGTCGCTGCGAGCTTGAGCTCGGTTGGCGAGGCCTTCACGAAGCGCTGAACATCTGTCTCACGCGCGTCCAGCAAGCGCTGGGTGTGCAACTGCGTCCACTCAAAGCCTTCGCCCAGGTAGAGATGCTCCTTGAGATTGACAGGAAGCTTGTGAGGGGCCAAGCGCGTCATCTTGGTGAACTTCAGCCCGCGTTGATAGCTATAGACCTGGAAGGCCTGGCGCGCACGCACGCAACCGAAGCCGGCAGCGATTGCGCCCGAGACTGCGCCCAGCGAGTGGGGCATCATCAGCGCCCATGGCGCGGCTGCAGCTACGCCAGCAATCCCAAAAGCTGTGGCTGCGCTCAATGCTTCGACTGGCGGCCTCAGCACGCCTTCCATGGTCCCGTCACTCACTGCATGCCCTCCAGCTGGAACATGCCGTGATGGCTTGGAACATTTTGGGACTGCGCAGCCGCAAAAGGCGTTCCAAGCTGAACCAGCCTAACGCGCAACAGCCGAGCATTGGCACATGCTTTCACCGTGCCTTCCAATCCGATATGCACCAGGCCGAGTTCGCTCATGGAGCCACTCCAAACGTGCGCTGGGGCAGGATCTGGTAGGCGCGGCCATTGCTGTGCACCAGCACGGGAAAAACTGGCGCACCCTTGGCGATCAATGTTTCTGCAAGGAATGCCCCTGTATCAGGAGCCAATTGCAAGGGGTTGGCCACTTGCTGCAGCAGCTTGAATGCGGCTGGCGTTGCTGCCTGCACCACAATGCCGACAGCATTGAGCTGTATCAGCTTCTTGTGATTGAAGGCTACCCAGCGCAAAGACGCGTCGTCCGCGCCGATCACGAACATGGGCTGAGTCAGCCATTGGCCATTGAAGACCTGCGCGCCGTCTTGCTTGAGCACACCTCCGCGCAATTGGCTGCGAAATGGGAAACGCAGCCCGTCGAGCACATTCGCCTCATCTGTGCCGCCCACGATCTGGGCCACATAGGGCGCCAACGGCACCGACTTGCCGCTGTCGTGGATCATCTCCAGCTCCACGCCGGCCAGGGCCGGCGCGCTGCAAGCGAATCCAAGGGCGAGGATGGCGAACCTGCAGTGCATATCAGCGTTTTCCGCGGTTGGCGGGAGCTGGCGATGCGCGCTGGATGATCTGCGTGCGTGGCACGTTCAGCATGTCGGCTGCACCTACAGACGACTGCACGCGTGGCAGGCCGTCATAGTTCACCATCGGCTCATTGGGATACAGGCGGGCCATGGCCGCCTGCATTTCACGGTCCCACAAGATGCTTCGCTCCACATCCTGGTGGAAGATCCGCGCCATGCGCTCGGCATACTGGCGGCGCTCTGCATCGTTGCGAGCATGAATGCCCAGGACCTCAAGGGGCGAGAGCTCCTTGACTGAGAAATTGGCACGAGGTCCCAGCGACAGCACCTTGGCGCGCTGCATCTCATCGGCAGTCAGACCCCACATCTGTTGCACAGCACGCGCTGTCTCGTCCAGTTGCGAGCGGCCCTGTTGAGTCGTGCTGGGCAACGAGCTAGCTTCTGCAGTGCGGCCAGTGCGCAGCTGCGCAAGGGCGCCCGTGCTCAGCTGCAATGCGACCACGGTGGCAATAAAGGCAGTTTTTTTCATCAATCAGCCTCCATTGCTCACGGAGAGCGTCAGGCCCTGGCTGCCGGGAGCCACGAACGTGGCAGTCCGCGACACAGGGTCCGCCGACTTGAGGGACAAGCCGTTGACCACATCACCTGGGCGCAAGACACGCACGCTGCGATCTCCGGGCACGCCCGACGCGACCACGACCGACGGCTCGCCGTTCCACATATCGACGGACACGAGCTGGGCACCCGTAGGGGCTGCCGCAGGCTTCGCTGCGACGACCTTTGCAGCCTGGCGTGGAGTCGCCGGCTTCGCCTTCACCATCACGCGCTTGGGCGCTGGGCGCGGCGACGGCTGCTCGATGGGGGCGGCCTGTGCGGCTGCCGGAGCCACTGCAGGGGCTACCGCAGGAGCAGGAGCCGGTGCCGCAGAGGTCTTGCCAGCAAGTGCGTTGGCCTGCTGCATGGCGGCCAGTTGCTGGGACATCAGCAACATCATGTCTTCCATGCGCTTCATGCGATCAAGCATCTGGGGGTCGACGCCGACTGGTGTTGCAGTCGCCACTGCCGTGGGGGCCACCGCCATAGTCGGCGCTGGTGCGGCAGTAATAGGTGGACTACCAGCCGGTGCTGCTGCAGCGGCCTCATTTCGCTGCAGGGCCAAGTTGGCCACGGCTTGCGGCACAGCGCCCGCGTCCCCCAGGCTGGCAACGCCTGCATCAGCTGCAGACTGCCGCATAACCGCCTCTGGATCGAATTCTGGCTGCATGCCCACGGGGATTGGGTCCGCGTCGCCAGCTGGTGCTCCGCCGATAGGTGCCGCAGCCGCATCAGCCAACGGCGCAAGGGGCAGCGGGGAGGTGTCAGCCAGGCGCGGATCGAACTCGGAAGCATCGAAAGCAGGCTGCGGCGCCACCAGGCCGGCCTCGGGAAGCGATGAGCCAAGCAGATCCAGTGCTGGTAGACGTTTCGACCCGTATTGAAGGTACCCCACTGCCAACATCCCCACGACACCCGCAATGCCGACTGTGCGCAGCACCCATGGGTTCGTCGACTTGCGTCGCGATGGGATTTCGCTGGATTCAACACTCACAGGCACCTCGGCCTTGCGTGGCTTTGCTGCAGCTGGTGCGCGACCAAAAGCGCGGGCGAAGAATCCGGGCCGGTTTTTGACCTCAACAGGCGCAGCAGCTGCCGACGCAGTTGCAGTGGCAGCACTGAGAGGAGCGGCAGTCTCAAGCTCGCTCAACCAAGAATGATCGACAGCTGAATCATCAACACCAGTGACCTCGGGGGCCACAGAAACCGCAGGCGACAAATCTGCCACATCGGGAGGCGGCGGCGGCGGCACGCTTGGCTCAGTCACTTGTACGTCTGCATCGACAGTGCTTTGTTCCGACATGCTCACTCCTTGGCGGACGCCTTCGGCTGAGGCGTAGTGCTAGGGCTGACGATGGGCTCCAGGCGGCGAGGCTTGGGTGCGTTGGCGAGGGTGAACCACACACGGCGAGTGATTTGGTCGGTGTGCCAGCGCCATGCTGTGCCCACCAGCACATTCAGAACGTCTTGAACAGAAAACGGGCCTAGCGTGCGCTGAGCTTCGGGCAGCGGCAGACCGAGAAAGCGCCGCGCATCGGAAGTCAGTGATTGGGAATCCACCAGGGCATAGCCCGTACGAAGCAGCGTGTACTCGATGGCTTCGCCAACGGTCGTCACCTGTTCGCGCGGGAATGTGAGCTGGGCCACCAGGGCCAGCGGCTCATTCAGATGCGGCTGTGGCAGGGCTTCGGCAGTCGTATAGCGACCCAACTGCAGGCGCTTGTTGCCATCAACAAGCTGAGGGGTGGCCTGGGCTGAAGCCATGGCCAGCAAAGCCATGCTGGCAAAGAATCTGGGCATGCGGGTCATGGACCGTAGGAACTCCGTAAAAAGAACCCGGACCACAACCAAGAGGAGGTGTGCGAAGAAGATCAGTGGACCGGGGGTGTCGACGCAATGCGTCAGTCGCCGGGCCGAATGTTCTTAGAGCTGCCGCTTTGTCACCAGCGGAAACCGTGCGTTACATACCTAACGGTTTACGCTTGACAAAAATAACAATAAATGGTTGTTAATTTAAGGGCATAAGGGACAGCGAGCGGCAGGGGCCGACTCGCGTACAGGACAAACGGCTTTACTGGGTACAGGACCTATCCAAAGGGCGCGCATACTCCTCAAAAATCGGAGTATGCGCAAAGGATTTACTGGTACCGGGAAAGGGCTGTACGGGGGATTAGAAAGGCCCCTACACAGCGGGGTGAGTAGGGGCCTTTTATTCCAAATGGCTTTGGCCCAAACGTGCTTACTAATTGACTTGATCTTTTCAGGCGTTGAAAAGCCACCAGCGCGAACCGTGGTGGCTTGATTCTCTAGTTGGGAAATCAGGCTATTCGTGCGTAGGTTTTCCCATCCAAGACTCGTTTCACTTGATCCACGTCTTTCGCGCCGATGCGCACGTAAATTTCCTCGGGCGTGTGGTTGTTTGCAAGCTCGCGTATTGCCTTGACTTGGACCACGGATAAGCGCCCGTCCCGCCCGCAAATCTGCGCTATCGCCCAGTCGTTGTCCTTCCACTTTTCGGCGACCCATGGGGCCGGTAATCCCAAGCGCGGATGGTCATTCAGCCACTTGTGCAGAATCTTGTCGCGGTCATCGGGCAGAGGAACGACGCCCCTCGAAAGCAATCCGTTCTCACGCAGGTACCGCAGGCCGCTCTTTCCGCCCGGCACCATGTTGAGCCGGCGTTCGTCATCCAAATGTCCTTCAACTAGAAACTCCTCCGACTCGTAGAGTTCCTCTAGATCGTCGGTGATAGCCATCACCCTGTGGTGCACGTACGTGAGGCGTCCGCCCTTTTGCTCTTCTCGAAATCGGCGATGGAAAAGCAATGGACTGCCCATCTCAATAGCGCGACGGTGCTCGGACCAGCGCTTTTGCCAGCTGCGGGTGGACACACCCACATAGAAGTACCCGTCGTCAGGGTACGACGCACCAGCGCCGAAGATGTGCTGGTAGAGGACGTATGCGCGTTCGGGGTAGTGCTTGGGCGATAGCAGGAAGTGCGCGGGCACCGAAAATACAAGGCTAGGGCTCCGGATGGTGCTTTCGTTAATCTGCGTAACTCCGCGCATGGCGGCAGCCAAGTACGCAGGATCAGTAACGACTTCCACCGAAATCGTAGGTCGGATAGCTAACTCGCCTCCGCCCAGGGCGCCAAGACCGTACTCTGGCATGCGATCCACCGTTCTGTGCCCATCCATGAGCTTCCGGAACGGAGAGATGAACCCCGGACGGTCGCCCATGAAAATCATGCGCACCGCGGGTATCAGTTGGCCTGGCTGGAGCCTAAACACGCCATGGGGATTCGCAGCCACCCGCGCCCATTCCCGTGCGTAGTCGGAGGTCCGAATGAAGTCTTCAAGCAACTGCTCAACCTCACGCCGCCGTCCAATCATAGACTTCGGCGCAAGATGCTCCCACCAAGCTTTGTTTAGCTTCATTGCGTCACCGCATATCCTTCAAACGCCGGCGGACTGAGCCCGACGTTGGCATGCCGTTCGAGACCAACGCGTGAAAGTCTGTGGCTCTTACTTCCAAACCAGCGAAAAACAATTAGAACCATTTACTGACCAGCAATGAACCGCTTGAACAACTCACCGAATTGTTCAGTTGGAACCTCTGCCAACTTGTTGCCATGTCGCACGAAGAAAGCACCTTTGAAGTTCGAAGGCTCGGCCTGAGCCTGGGCCTCGAATACGAAGACAGTTTTGTCGTAGTAGCGCACCGACTTCACGTGTCTAGCCACGTAGTCTTTCAACGGCTCCGATAGGGCTGAACTCTTGATGCGCGTAGTCAACTCCATGAACAACTCATCAAGAGATCGCCCTAAAGCTGTGGCTTCATGCTCTACGCCGGTGATGAAGAACCGTTCGAATGGCCTTGCATCAACACCGTACAACTGCCCAACGCGCCTCGCATCTGCTTCAGTATCTGCTACGCCCACCAGGACGTAACCGCGAACGCCTTTTCCGATATTGGCAATTCCAGCCAATGTCTTCAATACCTTATCGAAGCTATCCTCATCAAAGGTATGTTTTCCGTCGAGACGAAGAAACCCCTGTTTAAAGTCGTATGCAGCTTGCTCGGTATATGACTGCGTCAGGATATTCTCCATCTGAGTAATCCATCGAACCTGGGCCGGGTCATACGCCTTACTTGGCCCGAAGGCTGCGCCATAAATGCCTGCCGCACCATTCACTAGTTGTGATCGATCCTCAGCACCCCAACGCCCACCCTCGGGCACCTGAATCTTGTCTCCGCCGCCATCGAGAAGCCTAATGAGTTGGTCTTGGTCAACGACTTCTTTGTTTTCCAGCACCATTAGCTTGTGTAAAGCGAGGAAGACAACCTGGAAGTATCGAGGTGCGCTAGGCGGCTTCTCGCCGAAAAGCAAGTACCCGAGCGTGCGACCGGAGCGGTTCAACGTAATCTTCAGTTGATCCAATACTCGCTGGAAATCGGCGGTAATTACTTCGGTCGTTACCTTCTGCGTGGCAAGTTCGATCTGCTCGTGCCGCTGAGTCGAGCCTTTACCATCGCTATAGCCGAAGAAATCGTCCAACACCTCGCTACGAGAGGGCGGCTTCGGGTCCATTAGCATATATGCGAGGACATCGGCGATGATTTCTTCATCGCGAGATTCACGTACCTGCTCCTTGGTAAGCACGCCCTGTTTGATCCAGAAAACCTCGTCAACATCAATGCCATAAGGAAGCTCTCGGTTAGTGATCGAGATCTTCTTCATTTCATTTAGAGGGAGTTCATCGGAGCCGGAGGCGTCGCCGCGAACTTTAGCTGCGATGCGGCGAACCGCCTGAGCGAAATGGCCCGTTGAACCCGCGATTCGCAGTTCCTGCCGAGACAGCTTTCGTCCGCCTGAGTTAATACGGCGGAACACTTCGTCTACATCGGCATCGCCAGCAAACTCGTAGATCGACAAAGGCACCGTGTACGCAGCGATCTGAACGCAGACATCTCTCGCCAAGACAGGCTCACGCTGGTGAAGCGTGCCAGCATCAAGCAAGGCCTTCGTCTCCGCCATAGTATTCAGATCGAAGAAACTACCGTTTACAGAGTACTCATTCTCAATAAAACCAAAGACGGCATTGAGACGCTGCATGCCGTCAATGATCTCAAACTTGCTCAGACCGCTCGCAAGCTTTTGCTCTGCCAGCAAAACGATAGGCACCGGATACCCATTAATGATGGAGTCGATAAAGCGCCGCTTCTCTTCGAGAGTCCAAACTAGTTTCCGTTGGTACCTACGGTTAACGATGTACCTCCAAGCTTGGTAGTTTCCGTAGATCCTCTCAACTGACTCACCCTTAACTGTGAGATCCTGCCTGAGCTTCTGAGATTCAACCATTGACTATTTCCTTTACTCGCACCCAACCTACTTCGTTTCTTTAAGGCAACACGTTCCGACAGCTCCGTCCGGCGTTGCTGGATTTCTCGTCGGCACAGCTCCTGCGATCAGAAGGATACCGCCCACCACAAGGAGGACGAGGGCGAAGTATCCCATCCAACGCTTTCGATCTTTGCTGTTATAAGCCTGAGCACGTGCCTTCTCATCGGCTGCGGCTTGCAATTCGCTCGCGTACTTCCCGATTTGTACACTATGTGTCGGCTGGAGCTTGGCTACAGAATTATCGAGAGCGCGTAGATTCCCCGAAGCCTTGAATGTCTGCTCAGCAGACTCTTCAACAATCTCTTTCGCGTTCTGGTCCCAAAAGACTGCCATACCAGCCACCACACCAGCCACGACGGTAAGCAACGTTCCGAGTCGCGTTAGAAAGCCCTTTTCTGCGTCGCTAAGGCTGTGTGTTGACAAAAACAAATAATCGACGAGAAAAAATGTCAGCAAGATCGCACCACAAGTAAGGAGTTGTCTCCCTGGTGTCGGCAATGGACGCGTATTTGCCTTGAAAAAAGAACTGAATATCTGGCGGATCATAGGCACCCGGATCTAACCTTATTTTGTAGCAAATTGTTATTTTACTAGCAGATTTCCACCAGGTAATCAAGCGAAAAGCCTCCGGTCATCACCGCAGGGTTTCGCGCTGACAGCTGAGGGCGCACTAGGTACGGTTGCGCCCCATGGACGACCTCGCCCGCGCACCGCACCTACATAGTCAGCACATCCAGCAGAGAGCCAACAGTGATCCACCATTTCTAGGCAGAGATCCGCTCGATCGTGGCTGCTCGATATTCGCTATCGCAGACAGCTTGCAACTGCTGGGCCTTGCCAGCAAAACCAATCCGCTCATGCGCTGGATGGGAAGATTCGAGGGGCTGGAGCAGCATCTGGAAGAGGAGCTTGATCCAATCTTGAGCGTGCGCTCAATCCTGCTGCAGCTGGTTGCTGACCATCCCAAAATGCCGCATGTGCCCAAACCTCAGCAAGAGAAGAACTGGCACAGCTTCGTCATGCGAGTCGTGGCGCAGCCGTTCGTGCAAACATGCGGTGACTGGGGCCGCGACGGTATCGCCTCACGCATCAAATGGGACCCGCTGCAGCAGAGTTTCATGGACTTCCTCGCGCTGGGCCAGCCTGGGGAGGAGCTTTCTATCTGGACTCCCACCGATGGCAAGTCAGCGCGTGCCCAGCACTTCGCTCGAATCCTGCTTCAAGAGGAGTGCGCGTGAAGAGTATTGCTTCAAAGTTGCTTGCCATGGTGCCCTGGAGCAAGGCCACGCCCGTGCAGTCTGCGCCTGCAGGCCCGCTGCCGCTGCCCGACGCGCCAGTATCGACGGGCGCTCAACATCTGCCACTCAAGCCAGACGAGATCCACATCGCGGGCAGTGAGCCCGGATGGTTGCGCGTGCTCAATGCCCAGCAGCTGCTGGCCACGGTCCGCGCAGAACGAGCTATCACCCAGATCTGGAGCCAGTCGCATCAGTCTCAGGCCATTTGGGAGCGGGACCTGCTGCCGGCGATTCGGCGGTACGCCGAGTTCGTGCAGCTCATGCCGGCCTCCGAAGCGCACCACCACGCCCACGCAGGCGGCCTGCTGTCGCACACCATCGAGATGCTGCTCGCGGCCATGACCTGGCGCAATGCCCATCTGCTGCCAGGCGGAAGCCAGATCGAGATCGTTGACGCCCAGCGCGATCAATGGACCTATGTGGTGTTCTTCTGCGCTTTGCTGCACGACATCGCCAAGCCCATGACCGACCTACGCATCGCGTGGCGTCCGGTAGGAGAGAACGATCCTATACGTTGGGCACCTGCAGGCGGAAGCCTGTCGCAGATCGCTGGCCAACGCACTGCCGAGTACCTGGTGGACTTCGCGCCCAAGGGGCAGCGCGACTACAGCGCCCATGCCAAGCTGGCCCAGCTGCTGCTACCACGCATTGCGCCAGAAAGTGCGCTGCGATTCCTGGCGCACACGCCCACAGCCTTGGATGCCCTGGAGCAATACCTCACCGGCCAGGACAAGGACAGTCTCGTCGCCACGATCGTCAAGCGGGCCGACCAACTATCCACGCAGCGTGCCTTGCAAAAAGGCTCCAAGGCCCGCTTCGCGACGGCCAAGGCCGTGCCTCTCATCGAGCTGCTGATGCAATCCATGAGGACCATGCTCCAAGCTGGCACACAACTCCCGCTGAACCGGAATGGTGCGGCAGGTTGGGTGTTCGAGGGGGCGATCTGGTTCGTGGCCAAGCGCCTCGCTGATACCGTGCGAGAGCACATCCAAGCAAACGAGCCCGACGAAAGCGTGCCTGGCAACGCAAAGAACGACCGGCTGTTCGACACCTGGCAGGACTACGGCGCGATCGAGCTGAACCCGGCCAGCGGCCAGGCCGTCTGGCATGTCACAGTGCACGGTTACGCCGAGGATGGGTCAGAGCAGGGGGCCTACATGCATGACTTTGCCATGCTCAAGTTCCCTCTGGCCAAGCTGTTCAACCACGAGAGCAAGTACCCGGCCGCCATGCGCGGGCGGCTGGAGATCCGCGACCGTCGCAAGGATGGAGCAGGGCAAGACGAACATCAAGCTGCTGCAACTCTCAGTGCATCGGAATCTGCGGCAGCAATCGATGCCAATGCACCAGCAGCTGCGGCATCCTCAGCCCAACCATCCCAGGTTGCGGCAAAGCCTGCGAAGCAACGGCCCCAGGATGCGGCAGAAGCTAAAAAGCATGCCGCCATCATGCGGGAGCCCACTTTCACCAAGCCGCCGAATGCTGCGGCAAAGCCCAGGCCTGCGGCAACCACTGCGGCAGCAGCCAAGGCACCTGCACCAGAAACGCCATCCCAAACTGCGGCAGTCATGGCAGTTAGGGCGCCTACGGCGCCAGTGCAGCAGACCCAAGCTGATACAGCCTACGACGAGTCTGAAGCTGGGGCAGCATCGAGATCCGGCGTGCCCACCCCATTGAAGCTGGACTACGACAGCCTCGACAACGGCGAAGCCGCGTATTTGCTGGGCGACAGCGAGGGCAGCTACTTCCTCGATCCATCCGAATCTGCAACAGCATCGGACAGACCTGGCAAAAAGAACAAGCCGGCCAAGAACCCACAGCCGGCAGAGAAGGGCGCAGCGCCCTTGGAGCAACCATTCCAGGATGCCGCAGCGGTGCCGCCACCAGCTGCGCCTCCTCAGCCCGCCACCTTGCACCAGCCGCCCCAAGCTGCCGCAACTGCGGCCGCAAGGCCGCCTTCTGTCAAACCTGCAGCAGCTGCGCCGCCACCAGCACCAAGCGCACCTAAGAATCCCGCTCCCGTGCTACGCCATGACCAAGTGCCGCGCTCTCAAAGCGTGAGTGCCGAGTTCAAGCGCATGGCCGCTGATCTGGACGAGCTCGATGACCTGCCCGTACTCAAGGGACGCACCGTCACTGCAAGTCCGCCGCCGGCGGCAGCAGCAACACCGGGGCCGGTTCTTCTGCTTCAGCCGCTGCCCGACATCGACGCAAACCCCGACAAGCCGCCACCCGAGCCAAGCCCCTTGGCATTGGCTTTCATGCAGTGGGTGCAAATGGGTCTGGTCAATCGCGAGCTCAAGTTCAATGAGACCGGCGCGGCGATTCACTTCGTGGAGGAGGGCATGGCCCTGGTTTCGCCCAAGATTTTCAAGGAGTACGCACGCCATGGCGACCGTGAGGACGGCCACGAGGATCTCACTGTCGACGAGCTCAGCACCAAGACCCAGCGGGAGGTCATCAAGTGTGGCTGGCACCTGCCAGCCGCGAACCGCACAAACATCGTTCGCTATGAGATCCACAGCCGCGGCACGGTCGTGGCCCACCTGTCCTGTGTTGTCCTCACCAGCCCAGGCCGGTGGGTGCAGCCCATCCCCCCCAGCAATCCCGCATTGAAGATGGTTTGATATGAAATCCACCTGCTCAACTGATTACGAGATTGGCGACAACACCGCGCCAGACAAGCGCCTAGAGCTATGGAAATCGCGTAGCTTCTGGTTTCGGCTGCGGCACCGATGGAACGTGCTCAGTGCTTTTGCCGAGGGCAGCTTGACCTGGCGCCACGCCAAGCTCGGCCTCAAATACCCGGATCAGGTCATGTGGCTGCAGCGCTGGCCACCAGGCAATGGATTGATGCCGGTCTGCCCAGCCGTCATTGCCGAGCTTGAGCACATCGATCGCACCATGATGGACTCCGACCAGCCCGCGCCACGGGCCGCTGTTTTTTCGCTCCACAGCATCGGCCACGATCGTACCCAGTGCAGGAACTGCGGCGGATCTGGCGGGGCCTTGCCCACGCAATGCCCAGGTCGCCCCATGACCGATGACGAGAGGCAGGCCGTCCTGGAGGGGCTACTCGATTACGTCGATGGCCAATGGCTTGGCCAAGTCATCAAGCAGGCCCCGAAACCGCTTGCCGAAACCTGCAAACTGGAGCCCAAGTTGGTTGCCGAAACCTGCAACCTTGAGCCCAAAACGTCTGCCGAAACCTGCAAACTGGATTTGCCGTTTCCTGCACTCTATATACAAGGGTCTTCTATACAAAGAACTACTACTACGTCTCCAAGTGTCGTAGCGCTCGAAGTGGCACCAGATCGCGAGGCGCAAGTCTTCTCGGAAAACGACTGGGCAGCGAAGTGCGCAGCCTTGTCGGATGCTGCCAATCGAGGCTGTGGCCAGGTCTACGAGACCTACGAGCTGCGCGTCGGAGCCAGCATTGACCTGGCGCTGCAGCAGGTCCCCGAGCTCCTGCGGCCTCGTGCCATCGAGATCGCCACTGAGCACGGATACTCCACGGCAGAGCAACGTGCACAGACAGAGCGGATGCTGCAGGATGACGGATGCTGCAGCCACGGTCTGGACCCGCATTGCTGTCCGATGGGTTGTGGCGACATTGACTCCGTGGGTGACGAGCTGGACGAGATCGACTTGAGTCCGTGCAAGAAGTGCGGCGACCCATTGGCCGCTCGTGGAGGGCCTGGTGCTTGCGAGTTTGTAGCAATCGACTCAATGCCTGAGCCGCCGAAACATGACAGGTCAAACAAAAATGTTTGACAGTTGGCAGCGAAGTCCTTAGAGTCCGTACCGTGCGTCAACGGGAGCTATTTGTAACTCTCGCGGAATTGGTTAAGAGGAAGAGGTAAAAACGTAGTCCCATGGGTCTACTGAAAGCGTTGAAAACTGGAGCTCTAGCGCTCCTATTTTTAGAGCTTGTCTACTAGACACGATGTATAGAACTGTCGCTTGCAGAAAATGCGGCGGAAACCTGCTGAGCGCCTTGCGCGTGGGCGTCAGTAGCTACAAAATTCGTAGCAAATAGCATTGCAAAAGCTGCAGCGGCCAGCGCCTGTGGAACCATCTGCAGGCGCTCTGCAACCATCGCCCAAAGGCTCCGGGCTTCCTCTGTTTTACTGCGCTGAGACTGCATTGATGCCGCCAAAACTAGCGGGTCAATTCCGGCCGCTTCGGCCAATTTTTGGCACATACGCTCGTCTGGGAGAGTGCGTCCTGAACGCCAGCCGCTCACTAGGGCGGTGCTTAGATTGAGCGTTTTGCAAACCATGTAATCAGATTTCAGAGCATTGCGGCTTTTGATCAGATCAAGCACGTGTTCAACGGTCAAATTTTGCATATCAGTTCCCTTTAATGCCGTCAATGTAGCTTCTGCCTTGCGAGCTAACAACTCTCAGGGTGATAGGTAGCTCTCGACATGAGAGCTATATTTGCCCTGCCAGCCGGGAACAGGTGGCGCTTTTCTCGCCGTTCCCCGGTACCGCCCGTTACGCACACCCGGCTGGCACCACTGTGCAGTGGTAGGGGGACGGCATAACGGGGAACATCACATGTCAGCTAAAGATTGCGTCACATCCTTCCTTCATGTTGAAGGAGTCGACAAGCTCGTCACGCAGACCCAAGTTTTTCAAGGCACCAATTGCCCGCTGGAACTCTCTCAATCCAGTAGTAAAGAAAACCCGGTAAATCTGTCCGGACTCGTTTCGGACTCCAAGGGTCATAACGTTCCCGTCAGTGTCTCCTGTGGCTTTGTTCGTCACGGAGGCAAGGATTTTGTCGTCGTTGATTCGCGGCTGTTTCCCGTCGATGAGCTTCGTTTGCAAGGTGTTCTCTCCGGTAGTGACGTAGGCGAGCTTGCCTACGTGCTGAAGTATCTGCGCAAAGCTGTCTGCGGGGCTTGATATGCAGTACACCGTCGCAGCCCATGAGGGCGGTTATGTGGTGGCGCGCAGTCGAGGTAACGGAGAGTGGATAGCAGTCATGGAGCATGCCTCCTATGAGGTCTGCAGGCGCGAAGCCATGCGCCTGAATGCCGAGCAGCAGGCCAGGGAGCGCCTGGACGCGCATCGCGCCGCAATGGCGGCACTGGAACCTCGTCGCCGCCCGGTACGGTACTTTGAGCCGGATGCATTCGCATGAGAGGCCAGCAGTTCAGCGCGCATAGCCCAGATTGGGCCATGCACCGCATTGATGGCCTGCCGGTACGCTGGCAGCGTCGTCTGATGGGGCGTTGGGAGCATCTTTCCAAGACATGCACCAGCTATGACGCCAATACATTCATTCGTACCACGTCCGAACTGCTGGACAAGGTGCGCATTCCATTGGATGCCACGGACGCGGAAATCTGTGATCGCTCCATGGCGCTGGCCCTGCGCTGCTGCCAACTGGCAACCCTGTACCACGACGCCCGCACGTTGCGCGGTGCCATGGATAGGGTGGCAGAGGGCCAGGGCGTAGAACCGCCATCGCGCAAGCTCAAGAAATTCAAAGAAGATGGGCCAGCCATCGCCCGCATGGCCTGCCCGATCTGGTGGCGGCGCAAGCTGCGCGCCCACCATGCCCGCACGCTGGAGACTGCGGCCATTCGCATGGGCTACGTGAGCAAGCGTGAGCAGATCTATTGCAGCAATGAAACCCTGTACCGCATGCAGCAGCGCGACAAAGCTGCGGCGGCGGTGCTGGAAAAGACCATGGCACGCAATGAGCTGGGCCAGGAATTCAGCATTCAAGAGCTCAAGGAAAAGAGCGTTTCTAACAAGGCTATACGCCGGGCCGAGCTGATGACGCGCATCAGCGGTTTTGAGCATGTGGCGCGCGCTGCAGGTCATGCCGGCCTGTTCCTCACGATTACCTGCCCCAGCCGCATGCATGCCAAGCGCACATTCAAGCGCGGCGCGGTGGTGGTGGACAACCTCAAATACGACGGCACCACGCCACGCGAGGCGCAGCAATACCTTGCAAAGAAGGTATGGGCCCCCATGCGCGCCAAGCTGGCCCGCAAGGGAATCAAGCTCTATGGATTTCGCATTGCCGAGCCGCAACACGACGGCACGCCGCACTGGCATCTGCTGGTCTTCTGCGAGCCGCTGGCAGTGGCTGTGGTTAAAGAGGCTTTGCTTGATTACGGCCTGCGCGACAGCGGCGACGAGGCCGGGGCCAGGGCGAACCGCGTGGACTTCAAGCCAATCGACTGGAGCAAGGGCACGGCGGCGGGCTACATCGCCAAGTACGTCGCAAAGAACATCGACGGATACAGGCTGGAGCATGACCTGTATGGCACGCCCGCGCTCGAGGCCAGCGCCCGCGTGGAAATGTGGGCCAGGACATGGCGCATTCGCCAGTTTCAGCAGGTCGGAGGCCCGCCCGTGACCATCTGGCGCGAGCTGCGCCGCATTGAAGAGCTGCCCAAGGGCGCCCCGGCGCATCTGGTCAAGGCACATAACGCGGTCAACAAGGTGGCTGTGATCGAGGGCAAGGACTGCGCGTCTGTGGCATGGCACCACTACTGCGAAGCGCAGGGCGGCGTTTTCTGTGGCCGTCTGTACTCCATCCGCCTGGACATGCAGGAGCAGCAAGGGCTGAACCGCTACGGCGAAGAGAAAGCCGCGCGGCCCGTGGGCGTCTACACCAGTGGCATGGAGGAATGGACTCCCCCATGGATGGCCCACATGCACCCGCCTGCGCTCATTCCGCGCCGGGTGGAATGGTTTGTCGAATCTTCCCGCCATGTGTGGGAAATCGTCGGGCGCGAGCGCCCGGATGTATCGCGCGCGCTTCGCGCGCCTTGGACTTGTGTCAATAACTGTACGGAGGTTGAGAAAGATGGAGCTGCAGGGGCAAATGAAGGAAGCGCGGGAGGCATGGAACAAAGCCCCTGCGCACATCAAATTGATGGCTGGGAAGTACATGGAGCCGCTGTTGACCGTGCTCGAGTCGCTTTGCCAACGCTCCCATTCGGAGGATGGCGCGAGAACGATGCCGATTACCTGCAAGGGTATGAGCTGCAGCAGTGGAAACGGCGGCACCTGCACGGGCCGTGGGAGCGCAAGCCATGAATGACGTGTTCAAAGTGCATGAGCCTGCCCGTATCCGTACTGGGAAATACGCGGGCCTTGTCGGTACGGTAACGGAAACCGTAGAGGACGGAGGCCAGCAAACCGGCGTGCGCCTGGACATTCAGGGCGTGCGGGAGGGGGAGCCGGTCAACAAGCAACTGTGGTTCAAGCGTTCGCAAGTGGAGAGGAATACACATGGCTAAAGAAATCATCGGCACCTGCCCATGCCCTGAATGCGGCATGAGTGGCGCAGAAGTCAAAAAGACCAAGGCGGGGCTGGCCTATCGCTGGTGCCCTGAGTGCCATGCGCAGTACTTCCCGCGCTGCGAAGCCACATCGGCGCGACTGCTGGAGAAGTGCGGCATCAAGCCAGAGCCGGTACGGGAACGGGAACCGGAACCAGAAGCACCAAAACCCAGCTTGGCACCCGCTCCGGTACAGAAGCCGGAACCGAAACCGCAACGCAAGCCGGTTGCCAATCCTTTTGATTTCCTTTTGAAGCAGGCCACAGCATGAAACCCAGCAACACCGAAACGCAGGAAGTGGAGCGGGCCATTGAGGCCCAGAGCAGCGAGCAAGCGGCAGACTTTGCAGCGCTGCAGGCCATGGCCGGGCCAGAGCCAGGCGCAGAAGTCGACGCGCAGGAGCAGCAAGCGCCGCAAGTCGATCTGGCGCAAGAAATCGCGGGGCTGGTCCAAGCGGCTGTGGGCATGCTCTCGCCCATGTTCCCAAGCCTGCCGGGCATCTACACGCCGGAGGCCACGCAGGCAGCATCTGCAGCCGTGGCCGGGGTCTGCAACAAGCATGGCTGGATGCAGGGCGGCATGATGGGCCGCTATGGCGAAGAAATCGCCTGCGCGCTGATCGTCGGGCCGCTGGCCTTCGCCACTTACAAGGGCGTGCAGCAGGACATTGCAGCCCGTCAGCCGGTGGAGCGCATCGGAGGGCCTGATCTGTCGGCACCGGTTCCCGTAGCGGGGCCGGCATCGTCAAAGGCAGTGACCTTTGGCGCTCCGGTTCCGGCACCAGCATCGGAGGCCGTGGCCGCATGAAAACCAATGACGGGCAATTGGTTGTGATCGCCGGGGCTTCCCGCTCCGGAAAAACGGCCTGGACGCGCAAGCGCGTTGCCAAGGCTCGCCGCATCTGGGCCTGGGACCCAGAGGCGCAGTGGTGCGAGCTGCCGGGCTGGCGCAAAGTCAGCACGCGGGCCGAGTTGCTGGCCTGGGCGCAAAAGCCGGGAAATCAGAAAATTGCCTTCGTCGCAGGGGGGCAGCTCAAAGAAGACTTTGATTTCTGGGCCGGGGCCGTCATGTACGCCGGTCGCTATGTGCAGCCCCTGGACGCGGTAGCCGAAGAGCTGGCGGACGTAACCACACCCAGCAAAGCGCCGGGGAATTGGGGCATTCTGGTGCGCCGGGGTTTGAAAAGAGGGATTTCCCTGTACTGCATCAGTCAGCGATGGTCTGAGGCCGACAAAACCGCCTTCGGCAATGCATCGGACTTCGTGATTTTTCGGCAGTCGTCGGGGGACGATGTGTCCTATCTGGCGCGCAAGACGCGGGTAGAGCAGGGCGAAATCAATGGCCTTGTGCCGTTGCAGTTCGTGCACATGAATGCGCTGAATGGAGAAATTTTGAGGGGCAAATTGCGGTTTTAGCAGTCGTTTTGAGTACGGGAACGGGAACAGATACAGCGCCTTTTCGGGCGCTGTTCTTTTTTGTGCAATGGAGTCCTGCCAGCACGGGGCAAAGCCGTTGCGGCTGACCTTATGTGCAACTGTTCAACACGGGACGAAAAAATGAGTTCTTCGGAAATGACCAAGATCGCCATTGCGGGCGGCATCTTGTTTGCGGCTTACAAGTACGGCAACGGCCTGATCAAGGCCGGTGCTGTGGCCGTGGCCGCTGGCGTGATCGCCAAGCGCGTTCCCTACGTCAAAGACGTGATGTAAAGGGGAAGTCATGAGCGTCGGAAAACTCAACCGCTACGGCCTGCCTTTCTCCAACGTGGTGCCAACTGGCACCGCAACCAACCAAATCACACCGGGCCGCACTCTGGAAAACCTGCGCTTGCGCCTGGGCGGCACCACCTTCACCAAGGCCATGCTGCCGCTGATCAAGATCAAGGCGAATGGCAAGGTCATCATTGAAGCGTCCGGCGCTGAGCTGGACAAAATCAATGCCTACCGTGGCACGCCGCTGGATGCCGGTTTTCTGGACATTGCCTTCGCGGATTACCAGCTCAACAACGAATTCGATCGCATGGTGGGAGCGTTCGATACGTCCATGGGCATCAGCAATATCACCACGGAGGTGCAAATCGCTGGTGCGACAGCTCCCACGCTGCAACCCATCCTGATCGAGTCGGCCCAGCAAAAGAGCCGATCTGGTGAGTCCGCGCCTTATGCGCCGCTGATTTCCAAGCTGCTGCGCTATCCGTACAGCCAGGCAACGGGCGGTCGTCTGCCGGTCAATGTGCCATTTGGCCCGCAATCGGGTTCCATCATCAAGCGTCTGCACGTTTTTCACACTGGCAACATGACCGGCGCGACCGTCAAAGAAGACGGCCTCGTCATTCATGAGTCGGTGAAGGCCGAGAACGAATACGAGCAAAAGAGCCAGGGCCGCGTGCCTCAAGCCAATGTCTACACGCTGGATTTTTGCGTGGACGGAGCCGTGGGCAAGGCTCTGGATACCCGCCAAGCGCGTTCCCTGGAGTGGCTGTTCGACTTCTCGGCGGCTGATAACGGCGTGGTGCTGGTCGAATACCTCGACCCGCTGGGCAACCTGTAAGGGGTCGCCATGGATTGGGGCGACTGGGCGCAGCAGGTATCCGGCAGCCTGATCAATAAATACGCCGATAACAAGCTGGTGCAGCCCTACGAAATCCAGAAGATGCAATTGCAGGCGCTGGGCCAGTTGGGCATGTACCAAGAGGGTCAGGCCAGCATGACCGCTGGCCGTAACGGCCTCACGATCTCGCCCACGCTGCTGCTGATCGGCGCGGTGGCGATGATCGTCATCATGACCAAGGATTAAACATGGCAGGCGAAGCGGCAGCGGCTGGTGCGTCGGCGGTCAGTCCTTGGGCCAATTTTGCGGGCATGTTCGCCATGGGCCTGGGCAGTGCCGTCAACGGCACGCCAGGCATGGCAACGGGAACACAAGCCAACAAGACCGACAACTCCGGCTGGAATGTCAATTTCGGCAATGGAAACATCGACAGCGCGCGCGCAGAAGCGCAGGCAAGCCCCTTTGATGCTTACCTGCCCTATGCGGTGCTTTTTGTGGGGGCGATGGTCGTATGGCGCATGACCCGCAAAAACTGAGTTTGGTGCCTGGGGAGTGGGGGGACGATGCCGCGCATTGGCTGGGGCGTGCGCTGGCATCGGCAACCCTGCAAGACCTGCACCGGCAGTGGCAGCACGGGGCCAAGCTCTACCGCGTCATGCATGAGGGTGAATGCGTCGGGGCGTACCTGCTGCGCGTGGACAGCACGCCCAAAGGCCCGCAGGGCGTGATTGTGGCGGCGGCGGCAGAGCTGGACGGCGTGGACATGATTCAAACCTGCATGCCTGCCATTGAGGCCAGATTCTGCGGCGTGCGTTCGATTCGGTTCCATACCGCTAAACCGGCTGTCGCCCGAAAAATGGCCCGCATGGGCTACGGGCCGCAAGAGCTGATCTGCGTGAAGGAAATAGCGGCATGACAACGCGCCAAAAACTCTATGAACTCGGCATGCCGCTGGGCAATGGCGCAACGCGCGCCAAGCTGGGCGGCGGTTATGTCTGCGGCGGCGGCGGTGATTCGAGCAGCAGCCAAGCCTCAAGCACCACGGATAACCGCGTGGCGGTGCAAGACGGCGTAGGCCTGTCTGCGTCCAATGGCAATTGGATTGATGCCAGCCGAACCAGCAATTACGAGGCAACCACCAATTACACCAGCAACACCACCAGCAATGTGACCGTCACAGATGGCGGCATTGTGGATCGTGCGCTGGACAGCATCGACGTCAATAACGCAACCAATGCCGAAGGCTTTGCCAAGCTGCTGGACACGGCGGGCAGTTGGTTTACCCAGTCGCAAGGCCTGATAGGTCAGACGCAAAAAAGCGTAGCGGATGCCTACGCGCAAGCGCAGACCGAAGCCAAGGGCACCATTGATAACAAAACCATCATGGTGATTGCCGTGGCGGCAGTCGCCGGGCTGGCGTTCGTGAATAAGGCCAAGTAATGCGTACGCTATCGCAAATCGTCTATCCCGATCAAAGCTTTTGGCTGAACGGCACCGGGCGCTATATCCGCCTCATGGAAAGCGTGGGGCCGGTCAATCTGCGCGTGATTCGCCAGGGCCGCGTCGTCTATGACGCGCAAGCCGTGGAAGCCGGTTTCTACACCATGCCGGACGGCGGTTTTGATGCCGTCGAAGTCATGACGTTGGCCGGGCCGCAGTTGGTCAAGGTCGCTATTTCAGATGGCGACGGGGGTTATGACCGCTATACAGGCACCGTGAATCTGGCAACCGCCACGGCCATTGCAAATACCGGGCCGGTGCCCATTGGCGTGGCGTCCACGCTGCTGGTAGCAGCCAACGCAAAGCGCAAGGGGATTCGCTTTTTGAATAGCGGCACCACCATCATTTATTTGGGCGGGGTCGGGGTCGATCTGGTCAACGGCTGCTTGAAGATCGCGCCCGGAGAAATGCTGCTAGAAGCCGAAGCGCCAAGCGCTGCATGGTACGGCGTGAGCGAAGGCGGCGCGGGCATCGTCAAGGTGCAGGAGCTGATGGTATGAGCTTTATCTACAACGCCGGGACAAGCGGCATCTACAACGAAAGCGATGAATTTATGGCGGGTCAAATCGCATATTGCGCGGCGGGCGTAATCCCGTCTGGCTGGCTGGAATGCAACGGCGCAGCCATCAGCCGTGCAACCTATGGCACCTTGTTTGCAGCCATCGGCACCAACTACGGGGCAGGCGATGGCGCAACCACGTTCAACCTGCCAGACCTGCGCGGAGAATTCCTGCGCGGTGCTGACCGTGGGCGCGGTGTGGATGCGGGGCGTGCCATTGGCAGTGCGCAGGGCGATGCAATCCGCAATATCTCCGGTTCGATTACAACGGTGACGAAAACCAGCGTTTTCGAGGGTGCGGCAGGCGCTTTTACAGGTTCGTCCAATAAAAAATATGCGAATCTGCCATCCATTGAAAATCCTGATTCTCCTGTAATTTACCCGCAGACAGCGAATTTTGATGCGTCAACGGTCGTCCCAACTGCAGCAGAAAACCGCCCGCGAAACGTGGCCGTCCTGACCATCATCAAGTACAGCTAATCCGGGGGCCGCATGAAGCAAATCCACCACTACAGCGAAGCAACCGGCGAATACCTGGGCAGCAGCGATGCCTTTGAAAGCCCATTGGAGCCAGGCGTTTTCTTGATTCCGGCCTTTGCCACGGACATTGACCTACCCGAATTTGAGCCAGGCAAGGCGCTGGTATTCAAAGACGGCGCATGGACGCTGGTCGATGCGTAACGCCTACCTGATCGCAGCCGCTGGTCTGCTGGCCGCTGGTGCCTGGGTCATGTACCGCAGGCAGCAGGAGGCCGTCGATACGGAGGAGGGCAGCGATTGGGGCGGCGACACCTGGACGGACATTGAAAGCGCGTCCAACACCGTCACGCAAGGCGCGGCGGAAGTCATAGATAGCCTGACGGGGGGCAGTTTGAAACTATCCAATATGAGCCGCGTCACAGCGGCAGACGTGGCACATCCCAATGTGCGCGCCTTGCTGCGCGTCATTCGGCGCGGGGAGGGCACGGCAGACGAGGCCGGATATCGGCGCATCTTTGGCGGCCAGCTCTTTGAAGGCTTTGCCGATCATCCGCGCATCAAAGTCACCAAAGGCCGCTACACCAGCACCGCAGCCGGCGCCTATCAGGCACTGAGCAGCACATGGGACGAAACCGCGCGAATCATGGGCCTGGGCAGCTTTTCGCCGGCCAATCAAGACAAATTCGCGGTGGGCCGCATCGCTGCGCGCAATGCACTCGAAGACATCAAGGCGGGCCGCTTTGAAACGGCTATCAAAAAGATCGCATGGGAATGGGCCAGCATGCCGGGCAGTCCGTACGGTCAACCCGTCATCAGCATGGACACGGCGCGGGCCGTGTACGTGGACGCGGGCGGCAGCAGCTATTAAGGGGCAGTCATGGCAGTCAAAAAAGATGAAATGCTGGTGCTGGGCTTGGCTGGCGTGGCGGTCTACATGATCGTCAAGAGCCAGGGCATCAACCTGGGCGCAGCCGCCAAAAAAGCCATTGGCGGCACGGGAACCGGCACCGGCACTGGTGCGCTGGTCATTGGCAAGTCGCCCGCTACCAACTACTACAGCCCATGGTTCGGAATCACGGGAAACACCGGATACAACTTGTTTGATGGTGCCTTGGATAGCCTGGGATTCGGCGCTGACAACGTGACCGTGGGCGGCAACAAGGGAACCGGCACCGGCCTGGGCCTGTCGCTGGATAACTCCGGCCTGGGCATGACCTATGGCGGCGTTGAATCGAACGGCTGGAGCCTGTTTGGCGGCGGCGCGTCCGGGAGCTGGTAAGCCATGAAAACCCAGAACCTGTACCTAGTCGCAGGCGGCGTCGTTGCGGCGGCGCTGGTCTGGGCCGTCACAAGGGCCAGCAGCACCAGTGCCAGCAACGCGGGGCAATACATCGGCGGGGCCGTGATCGATCTTGCCGACGGCGTTGTGTCGAGCGTGGTCACAGGGGTCGGAGAAACGGTTTTCGGCATTCCAAAAACCAATCTGACCAAGTGCGAGCAAGCGAAGGCAGAGGGCCGGACATGGGACGCATCTTTTGACTGCCCAGCCGGCGATTTCATCAAATATCTGTGGAACTGAGGGGGAGACTATGGGCAAACTTTTGAATCGACTGCGTGAGCCGTCCACCTGGGCGGGCTTGTCCGTGCTGGGCGTCCTGTTCGGTGCGCCCGAAGGCGCTATGGATGCCGTGGGCCAGATCGTGGGTGGCGTGGCAGCTCTGGGCGCGATCGTGCTGGCCGAGCGCAAATGAGCCTGGAAGAAATGCGCCCCTTGATGGCGTTTCTCGCGCCCGCTGTGGCCGTGTATGCAGGCATACGGGCCGATCTGGCCCGGCTCAATGCCAAAGCAGACCAAGCGGCGCATGCAGCGGATACGGCACACCGCCGGATTGATGATTTAACCAAGGGAGGCAACCATGGCAAAGAAACGCCGCACGCCAGCGCGTGACAGCAAGGGCCGCTTTAAGAAGAAGCGCTGATGAAAGTGCCAGGATTCATACCGGGGCCAGCCGCGCTGGCCCGTGAGGCATTGATTGTGATGGGCGGGGCCATCATTGCAGCGGCAGTCATTGGACAAGTGCCTGCGCTGCGCGACTGGATTAAGAAACAGTGGGCCGGGACTCCGAACCCTCTGGGGCCGGGTTCATGAAAAAGCGCTAAGAGGTTCGGGAACCGGGGTAAGAAATGGCTCGTTGGCACTGCCGAACGGGCCATTTTTTTCGAGATAGCGGATTCGGGCCTCTAAATTCCCCACTTTTCTCCCGAGTGATTCACTCAACATTTTGTGCGTCTGCATCGCATTAAACAGCTCGCAATCAATCGTTTGCTGGCCGTAACTCGATTCCCAAAATAAAGCCAGCCGCACGGACTTGGGAGCCTTGTCGGTCTTTTTCCAGTGGTAAATCGTGCGCTCCGAAACCCCCAGATATTGGGCAAGGCGGCGCGGGTGTGGGTTGCCAAGGTGGGGCAAGAGCTGATTAAACGATGGCAGCGATTTGGGGGCGAAGTGCAGCATATGGGCGGGGGCGTAGTGGAGAAAAAAGCGATTGAATCCATGCCCGTAAAGCCGCGCAACGTGCTGCCAGCATCTGATAGATACGATGTATATTATGTTAAATAGCTTGGCCGTCAGGTTCAGGGCCAAGCTGCTGAAACGTAGATCGCTCCATTTTGTATAACGATCGCCCGAACGTCATGTGATGTTTCGTGCACCATCTCAAGCCAATCTCCCCCACCTCCACACGCTGCTAAACGACATCCATGGCGATATCGACCAGATAGCCCGCCACCTCGGAATCAGCGCTTCAACGCTTCGCAAGTACCGTGCTCAAGGGCAAGCGCCACGCTCTGTGATGCTTGCCCTTTTTTGGGAGTCCACCTGGGGCCGCATGACAGCCGACGCCGTAGCCTTCAACCACGCAGCAGCACACGCCGCACTGGCTGAAAGCCTGAAACGTCAGAACAAGCGCCTCATGCAGCAGATCGAGCTTCTGGAGGCCGAGCTTGCCCAGACCGAGGGCCACGCAGCCAATGCACCCATCTACCACTTTGGATAACGCTAGCGGCTTTCCTTATCGGCCGGCTGCTTTGGCTTTGCCATCTTTTTGTCCATCTGCTCTGAAAAATGCTTTATCCCGTCGAAAGCTATCTTCACGCGGATAGCGTCGTGGGTGATCAGTGCAGCCAGCACGCCAATGAAAACGCCCAGGGCTAGCCTGAAAACGTCTAGCACTGGGGTTCGCTCGTCTTTTGTGAAATGTTGCGTCATGGTTCCCTCCTGTTGCCGGAGTTTATCCAGACGCTGCAGCGGCTTCGCCGGTTTGTCTCTTAGGACACGGAGCGAAGGCCCGATCTTTGCCGGAAGCGCGCCACGCGAGCCAGCTCCATGTAACTGCGGGAGGTTCCGCATGCAGCCAGGTCGGTGTGACTGGCAATGCCTGATCGACGGTTGACATCAGGGGCGCGGCCCCCGATACCCCCAAAGAGCGGAGTAGCCAATGCCGCGAGCGGACGGCGGCACAATCACGCGAACAGCCGCGCAGGCGCGTCTGCATCGCGTGGGTGCCGCCTATCTAGCGCGACTCGAACACGGAGCGCACCTGCGCATTCCGCCTTGCCAGCCCCTGGCTGTAGCTGTCCTGCTGGACAAAATCGCCGCCCGCCGAATCCTTGCGCGGCTGCGGATTCGCCTGAGCAACAACTACCGTATTCGAGGCAGGCAGCCCATCTTTGGCCCTCAGTTGCTCTTGCGTTGTCTCAGGCACACGCCCTGGAAGGTCCAGCGGCCACATTGTCGCAATCTGCTGCCAGCCGCCCAGCGTCAAGCGCACAGACTGCCCCACCTGCATGACAGATACGCCCATATCGCGCAGCTGCATGAGCTCCAGGCGCTCAGTGACATGCGAACCGCCGTCAACCCATTCGACAACGCCCTGAGTCTTACCCTGAAACACGATCAGGCCGGCGAGCCTGATGCGCGATTTCTCCGTGAGCTGGACGAAATACTTTTCTTGAGGGCTGCGCTCGTCCGGTGGCGGTGGAGCCGGTGCAGGCTTCGCCTCCGGCTGATGGCTCACAGGCTGCGCTGGCGCGGGCTTTGCAGCCGCTGGTGCAGCAGCTGGTGCAGCAGCCTTTACAGGCTCTGGAGGCTTGAAAAACGCGTAGGTTTTCCAGATGCCAACACCGCCAGCAACCACGGCCAGCGGGAGCCAGAACGTGAAGAACTGCGACGACCAGATGGTCGAGCGCTTGTCCACCAGATCGCCTGTATTCGTGTCTTCTGACACATGGCTCGCGTAAGTGCCGAAGTACTTCTTGTCGTACTTGCGCACCTTGGTCGTGATCTTGTCGTACTGGTCGCCGCCCTTGCCCTTGTACACCGTGCAGCTGTACCGCGAGCCAGTACCCAGGCCCGTGAGCTTCAAGAACACCAAGCGCTGGTCAACACGACGCCGGAATAGCGCCAGGACGTCCGGCAGCGCCTGACCCATCAGCAGAATGTCGATACCGCGATGCCCGTGCTCAGTGACGAACTGGGTCAGCTCCTCCGAAGCCTTATGCCGATTGGGCCACCAGTTCTGCGCTTCATCGAACACGTGCAGCGCGTTGTCTCTAGTCTTCTGCAGCCACGGTCCATCCTTGGTCTGCTTCCACTTGCCCTCACCCTCTGACACGTTACGCATGTCATCACGCGTCAGCGGAAACAGCAGTTCTCGCACGCGCTCTACGGGCAGCTCTGCCGCTTCTGCGATCCGCTCATGGTTCAGGCCTTCGATGTACGCCACAACCTCCCGGCCCTTCTTGAGCGCCGGAATGATCTGGCTAACCATGGCCTCATAACTCTTGCCGGAACGCGGCAACCCCTCATGAAAAATGATTGCCATGGCTTACCACTGGAACAGAGTTACGACCTTGCGCATGAACCGGAAGCTGTACCCAGCCCCCACCACCATCAGCGCCTGCGGAATACCGGCCTGTGACGCATAGAACAGCACCGCGCTATCCATGCCACCCCAGACCGACGAAAGCCCGCCCTGCACCCATTCAGGCACCGGGATAGCCGTCAGCAGCGCCACGAAGCCGGACACGACTCCATCGAACACCGCAATAGCCGCGTCCTCTACGAAGTCCCACAGCGACGAGAAGACTTTGGCAACTAAGCCAAGAAGCCATTCCGTGAACTCTTTCAACATGGCACACCTCCCCTATTCGAACGCGATGCGGAACGCCATGAACGACGCGATGACCAGCAGAACGCCCTTGATGATCAACATGGCATCCAGCGCGAATGGCTGACACATAAAGTCGAAAGTCAGATCGGCATTGATGTACGGGATATGCCAGTTAGACACAGGGCACGCACCACCCGAAGCGACGTTGAAAAAGCCCGTGAATGCGCCGCCGATGCCCGAGCCTCTAAGGTCTGTGCTGGCCTTGCTGAGAACGCCCGCGAACGTCTTTTCTTTGGCCGTGTAGAACGTCTTTCCATCGACGTTGGCAGCAGCACCGCCGCACCCTTCATCGCTGGAATTTTTCTCGCACTTGCCCTTTTCCTTGTCTCCGTCCTCTTCACCATCCTCTTTGCCGCCGCTTTCGCCTTTACCGCCAGACCCACCGACACCGCCATTTGTGACCGTGTTTGTTGTCGTGGTGCTCGTGGTTCCACCCTTGCCGTCACCCTTAGTGACCGTCACCGTGGTTTCTGTCGTGGTCGAGCCGTCTGCATTTTTTTTGACCGTGGTCGTGGTTTCACGGTCGTTGCCCTCGCTGTCCTTGTCCTTTGTCGTTGTCTTGGTTGTCGAGGTCTGGTCTTTCTTGTCGTCAGGCTTTGACGCGGCAGTATCAGCATCCGCACCCTTAGCGCAGACGGTCTTGCCCTTGACCTTGCCCGCCACCTGACCCTCGCCGCAGGTATCAGGCGGAATCTCTGTGACTGGAATACCCTGCCCCACTTCGGCAGCAGAACCCGAGCATTCTTTGCCCGTCTGTATGTACTCGCCTTTAGCGTAGTAATGCTTCACGCCACCAACCAGTGCATTGCCCGCAGGAAACTCACCGTCAAACACCGTTTCACAGCCACCGACGCAAGCCATGATTGCCGGGCCGCCATCCGTGTTTTTTCCGGCGTCGAAATAGCCAGCACTCGATGTATTACCGAAGCGGCAGGAATTCACTTTTTTGCAGGACTTTCCATCCTGCTCATAGCCCGGATTGCAGCCGCACTGATCACCTGCAAGCGACGAATTCGGAGCCGTGCATAAGTAGCCGAAGAACTCATATACCAGCACTCGCAAAAGATCGTTCCCATTGCCATCTTTGTAGAAGCAGGCCCAAGTCTTATACGAATACGAAACAGCTTTTGTCTGCTCAGTTTTCCACGTGTCATCGCACGCCTGCTGTGCCGTCGGGAACTGCCTATCCATAGAAGCGCCATAGGTCACCCCGTAATCGGCAGGCCATGACGCATGCGCACCACCGGCAAAGAACGGCAACAGCACGAGCACCAGCAGACGCAGAAATTTAGACATGCCACCACCCCGCGATGACAGCACCACCACAAACGATTCCACAGAACAAAGCGAGCATGAGCCACATAACAAAATGGCCCGAGGTTTCCCCCGGGCCTACCGTTTAACGGCCAATCATCCCCAGCACCTTGTTGGCACCGTACTTTGCCGCCGTGGGCAGCACCTTGATAGCCGCGACCGCCAAAATCGCAGTCACCACAGTTGCCAGATCGATAGCGCCAGTCAGCGAAGAAAAGTCCATGTTTATCTCCCGAGGAAACGTAGTACCGCCCCGGTAGCCCACCCCGCAAGGTAGCAACCGACCACAAGAGTGAAACCCCACAACCAGGCGGCACCGAATTCGGCAGCCGTGGGGAATTTGATCGCCGTAACCATGCCGATTTCGGCACCAGTCACGAGCACAACCGGACATAGCTCCAACGACTCTGGCGGCACCTGCATAGGCACCACGACGCCGTTTGAGAACTCAGCGCAGATCAATTGGCAACCTCCGCCGTTTCGGTATCGAACAGGCCGGGAAGCCACTCGAATGGCCCCCCGACGTTTTTAAGCCTTCTGGGCGTTGTCCTGACGCGCACAAATCGCGTAAAACCGCCGCCCGTTGGTACGAACTCAGACCGTAGGAGCTCGCCTGTCTCAGCATTGAGATAGCCGCCTCCCGGCGCAGGTCTGAACTTGTCCCTGATCGAAGCATTGCCCTGCACATACGCAGGCCACAGAACCCAGCGACGGCAACCGCGGCCAACTTCATCAAGCCCACCAACACCACTGATCCGAGCGCCATGCGGAAACTTCCCTTCTGATGTGCCTTTGCTGGCGTACTTCATGAGGTAGGCAACGGGATGCGTTGCGCGTACCCGGTTTGACATGCCATGCGTCCACATAGGCGCTTGAAATGCGCCCTTCTTCTTCCAGGCGCTATCTGGCTTTGGAGGGGTCAGGCCGTTGTCCAGCCAGACGCAAACGTGGTAATGGATGACGCCGCGCTTTTGCAGCTCAGCGACCCAGACATAGCGAACCTTTTTGCAGCCGGTGCGGCTGTAATGCCACTTGCGCAGGCCATCGAGATAACGGCTGATGTGCTCTGCCCTCCAGTCGCGGTTTGTGCCGCGATACGTCAGCGTGAGCATCCAAACGCGTTGGTTTTTCTTGCCCAGGTTATGCAGGGCTTTGGCCGAGATACCCACGCTCTTTTGCATGCGGGTAATGCGGGCCTTTTGGTGGTCAATCTCTATGCTTTCGGAAGCCAAGAAATCAACAGCCGAAAGACCTGAATTTCCACTCTTGCAAGTTGTTGATAGTGAGACAAGCCCGCGCGCTTCGCGCGCTGCAGTGGCCTCAGCGAGCAGCGCGGCCATGCGGGCATGCTGGACGCGCGCATTGGCCTCAGAACGGGCCACGTAGCGCGCACGAGCAGCCTTCATGCGTGGAGAAACGCCCTTGTATTCGACGTGCGCCCAGGGCTCGAATTTCGACTCATCGAATTTGAATGGGCCCTGCGGCAGGGCTTCGACTCTCTCAATCCAGTTGGTCATCACCGCACCCCAACTTCGATCAGGTACACCGCATGACGACGCAAAGCGCAGTGCGCTTGGTAGCACTGCTGGTCGTAGTCGGGCGGGAGGTTTTTGCGAGCTGGCGGGAAGTCCAGCTCATGAGCGCGAGCGCGCAGATAGTCGAGGTATTGCGCCCCATTGCTGGGAGCGAACTTGAGCCTGTCAGGCACGGGAGCAATGCGGCCAATCTCACTCATGCGACCGCCGGAAAACGAGTGATCACCCAGAGGAAGACCACAAAGCAGAAGCCTACAAACGAATTGCAGGCGACCATTGCAAGGCCCAGAAGCGCGAAAGCGAGATCCAGGGGAGCCATCAGAAGCCCTCCCCACCGATAGCGTGATCACCGGCCCAGAACGTGGCCTCGCTGTATGACACAAGGTCGGTATCGACGTGCAGAGTAACCGTCACGCGGTCTGCCTTGACGCCGGGGGGCTGGTGTTCATTCCATGCAAAAAGGAGCGCCAAAAGCGCCCCTTGAGCCATGGCCTCGCGTGCTGCGGTTTCCATGGCAGCCCCTTAGACCTGTGCAGGCTTCGGAGTGGATTGCGGCTTGACCAGCCGAGGACGCACGGTGATATCGCCGTTGCGGGAAACCTCGATAGAGCTGGGGGCCAGGATGTAGTCACCAGCCGGATAGACCAGCGGATTACCCTGGTCATCCTTGTCCAGGATGATTTCAGTCTTCTCGGGGTACGGATTGAGCTTCCCGGTGCGGTCAAACGTGTGCACGTATGCCGTCTGGAAGTAGAGGTCGTATGGCTTGCCAGAGGTTTTGCCATTGCCGCGCATGTTGCGGGTCTCGGTCGACGTCACCGAAATTTTGATCATGTTGATTTCCTGGGTTGCATCACAATGTGTGATGAAGCCGGACGTTACAACATGTGATGCAGAAATCAAATAGGATTCATCACATGTCGTAGCGTTATCACAACATGTGATGGAGAAACTATGCAAACAACCATGGAACTGCTAGAGGCAGCCCTGCAAAAGAAGAATTCAACCGAATGGGCTGCACAACTGAAGCTCAGCGGGAACGCACTTCGCACAGCGAAGCACAGAGGAAATTTGAGCCCTGCAATTGCTGGGGCCCTGGCCGAGGAACTAGGCGAGGACCCACAAAAATGGATCGTGATTGCCGCGCTGGAAAGCGAGCGCGAAAGCGCGTGCAAAACGCGCATGGTGCGCAAGTTTCTAACGGGCGCGGCCCTTGCTGGAACGCTGCTGGGTGCAAGCGGTGCTGCTACTGCTGCTGTAGCAAACGTGGCTCAAGCGGCTGACGGTTTGTATATTATGTTTAATCACAAATGCTCGGCGTAGTTGTAGCACTACGCCCTTTCGCTGCCGCTCTCCCAAGGTTGGGCATGCCGAAAACTAGGTGATGTTTAGAGCACCTTACCCTGCACATTTGCCGCATCTGAAATACATCCTTGATGATCTGCGCTACAGCGATGCACAGCTCGCTAGGCTTCTAGACCTCAAGCCAGCGACCATCAAAAAATATCGGCGCGAGGGGCAAGCTCCACGCGCCGTTCATTTGGCATTGTTTTGGGAATCACGGTGGGGAATTTCGACCATCGACGCGATCGCCTTCAATCATGCAGCGGGCAACTACGCACTAGCCGAATCACTCAGTCGCACAAATGACAGGCTTGTCAAGCAAATCTTGACCATGGAAAGGAGCTTGCGAGGCATAAAACCGCACCCGCAAACGCTCCAATTTTCCAAATCGGCTAGCAACTGATACGAAATTGGCGGTCTCGGGCTTCTTTTCGTGCGGCCCTGACGTCATCAAGCTTCTTCATCCCGCATGCATTTACTCGGCACTCGGCATCAAGCACTCGAATCTGCTGCTCAAGCATTTGGCATTCGCTCGGAGTTGAAGAAGCAGATCGAGAAGCCACTGGAACGACTTGCTCAGCAGCTATGGCGTGGGCTTTATCTCTCTGCTGTCTGGCGATTGCCACCTGCTCTTCCCAAGATACGTGGGCAGGAACACGTGCAATACGATCCATAAAACGGCCGTTTGCTGAGCACGGCACACTCTCCCATGTGAGTCGGTCTTGAAAGTCTTTACAGAGGTAGACTTCCTTTGTCTCCGACCTATCAACCGGACTGCTGCTCTGTTGCACTATCTGTTGACCACCCTCGCAGGGTGCATTGCTGTAGGTATTTCCACATCGAAAGATCTGGCCTGGAGATTGCGCGCGGGGTGCCTCAGGAGCTGTAGCTTTTGGCGCAGCCACAGTTGGCTCAGGCGGCCTAACGACAGTTCGTTGAGAAGCCGCCCCAGAAGGACCCTTAAGAAATCGCAGGATCTCAGACTGATACCTGCATGCAAGTGCGGCGATTAGAAGCACCGAGATCGTGAGAATGAACTTCCCCAGAAAGCTCATTTCACTGCGGCCACTCGTGAATGGATTATCACGAGGGTCTCTTCTGGCATTCAGGTTCTCGTCGTAACGCTCTCTCCAATAATCTCTGTCTTGTATTCCCATACATCCCCCTCAGTCGGGATCATAGGACAGAGCGCCTCTACCGGTTTTCAGCGTTGGCTAAAAGCGCGGCGGCATCTCGCCATAGATTTCCATGAACCTCTTATGCGCAGCAGCATGGGCATTGGCGCATGTCAGCGTCATCTGATCTGCCTGACATGCAGGCGATGGCCTGTATATCTGCTTCCATGCCGCCCGGATATCTGCCTCATGCTGCTGCCTTTGAGCCGCATCAGCAGCTCGCAGCCCCTCTCTTGCGGCTCTCTCACTTGCAGCGGCCTCACGACGCTGACGCTCTTCTTCAGCTTGCTTTCGTGACAACTCCGTTCGCTGCTTCGCTTGCTTCTGCATCTCGGCAGTCGCCTGCCGAAGTGAATATTCGACCTCCCATGCCATGTATTTGGTGTAGGCCAGTGCTGCCAGAAGTCCACCAATGAAGACGCCTAGTGCTATCTTGAGCACGTCAACAAAGAATGTGCTTTCCTTCTCATCGGCCATATAACGAGCCATAACCACTCCCCTCCTCTTTTCCGAATCATAGGACAGGGGTGCTCCCGCACGACTCCCCCAAAAAAAAGAGCACTCTTCGGTGCTCTATGTTCTCGCCGCACGCCGTCAGCTGCCCGTGACACATCGCGCCCAGCACCATTCCCCGGAGTTTTCGCCTCTTCGGCCACGCTAAATCAGGAGCGGCCAGCGGCCTTGTCCTTTCTCCGGGGGTATTCATAAAGCTTCCCCACTCCGAAACGCCATCCTGATACCGCTAAAGGCACGGCGATGAACTCGGGGGCACAGTGCAAGCAAGGGACAGTTAAACGGGTAGCAGACAGTTGACGACCCGGACCTGAATCTAGTGGCCCGGTACACCAGAAAGGCGGCACATCATGGCAATCGCAGCAAATTTCAGGAAGTATGCAGAGGCAATGGCGCAGCAATTGGTGCTGCCTTTCGGCCGTCCTGTCTGGAACACATCGTGCCCCAAAACGCGTCTCGGCCGCGAGATCCGCTCATCCATCACCAAGGCCATGAAGGTGGGCTGCCTGATTGAATACCCGGCAGTCCCTGCAATCCGCCAGTGGTGGAAAGATGCTCAAACTCACGCACGAGCTTTCATCAAGTTTCCAAAGGAAGGGCAGCTCAAGCTTAGCCTTCTGAAGGTGTCTCACGAAGTCATTGGCAGCAGGCTCTCGTCTAACCACGCGGGGATCAGAGCTCTGTATCTGCCCCTATTCATATACAGCTCCTAACCTGCTGGCAAAATGGTGACCATGCGATTCCTCCACACGATGCTGCGCGTTGGCAATCTCCAGCGCTCTATTGATTTCTATACCAACGTCATCGGCATGCAATTGCTGCGCACGTCCGAAAACACCGAGTACAAGTACTCGTTGGCCTTTCTCGGCTTCGAAGGCGGAAACCCAGGTCAGGCGGAGATTGAGTTGACCTACAACTGGGGCACCGAGAGCTACGACATGGGTACGGCTTACGGTCATATTGCTCTGGGCGTGCCCGATGCCTATGCCGCCTGCGAGAAGATCAAGGCTGCTGGCGGCAATGTGACCCGTGAAGCAGGCCCCGTCAAAGGTGGCAGCACGGTGATAGCTTTTGTGACGGACCCTGACGGCTATAAGATCGAGTTGATCCAACGCAAGGACGATCTGGGTATCGGCACCGGTCTGCGTTGATTTATCTTCTCCAGATTCCTGGATTCCTGGAACGAGCGGCACCTGGTTGCCGCTTTTTTCATGCCTGAGCGGGCTACCTATCGTCCAAACAGGGGTTTTCAGTCATTGGCCGCTATTCAAGACTCCGTGCTCAAACATATATCCGGAGACAGGCAATGAGTGATGCGATTCTGGCCCAACTTCAGCAGCGTTTGCGGTATCTTGAAGATATCCAGTCGATAACAACGTTGAAGGCTCGATACTTGCGGGCCTGCGATCAAAAGCAGCCGAACGCCATGCGTGAGTGCTTTGTGAAGTATGGCGCAGTCATCGAAGCCGACGGCTTTCCGCCTTTTTCGGATCGCGAAGAATGGGTTGCAACCTTCACCAGGCTGGCGGTTGCCAACCCTTCCATTCAGGATATGCATCACGGTCACAACCCTGAGATCCGCTTTACAGGTGCTGATAGTGCCAAAGGCCTGTGGGATCTGGATTTTTGCCAGATCAATGTCAAGGAACGCACCATCGTCAATCTCTGCGGCCAATACAGCGATGAATACGAACGCATCAACGGGTGCTGGCAGATCCGTTCCATGCGCTTTGCGCGAAGATCGGTTGTCATGCGTCAGGTCGATGCCGGCGGCATTGAACGAGTCCTCGCTCTGGGCCAGCCTCCGGCAGCCGGGTTCATTGAAAGCAGCTGATTGAGCCAGTTGCGAACAGCTAAAAAGCCCGGTACAGCGGATGCCGTATCGGGCTCTGGGTCAGAGTGCCGGGCTGAATCAGTCGGCCAGAATCACTTCCACGCGGCGAGCTTCGGCGTTGGAGCCATCGGCCTGGGTTTGCTCTGGCTTCTTCAGCTCGACCTTGTCTTCCGTCACGCCCAATGCCATCAGGGCGGCCTGGACGGCCTGGGCACGTTGCTTGGCCAGCTCGGCATTGATTTCAGCACTGCCGGTTGCATCATGGAAACCGGAGATCACGGCGCGCTTGCCTTCGGCCACGCCCTTGACCACGTCGCTCAGCGCTTCATTGGCACCAGCGGCCACCTCAGCCTTGCCCGAGACAAAGTAGAACTTGACCACGCCGTTTTCCACGATCACGCGGGCGGTTTCTTCAATCACCACCACTGGCACATTGGTTGCGCTGGGTGCGGACACTGCGGCTTCCGTCTTGGGTGCATGGGAAATACCGCGCTTGTAGACGACGGTGCCGACGACGGTGGAGACAACCAGAGCAATCAGGGCAAATAGAAAACCCAGGGCAAAGCGTTGTTGGCTATCGTCGTCAGAGCTGTTGAAGGACATGGATGAAATCTCCGTATTTGCGGGTGATTATGAAAGTACGAAACCTGTATTCATGACGCTTTGGGGCCCGATTCCAAGTGTCCGGCCGACAAAGCGACAAAATCACGCATTCTAGAGGCTTGCCGTGAAACGCCCTAACGGCGGCTCCGGCTGCAATCGCAAAAAAGATTCAAATCTCGGACGTTTCACCGCGGGTAAGCGTTGCTTTTACGCCTTCGCGCATGTACAGGTGCACCGACGGCGCGCCAGCGCGTTATACATCAAAGTCAATTCAGTCCTGAATCCGGTTTGAGGAGTTTCCATGTCCGCCCTGCCCTTGTTGAACCATTCCATGCGTGATGCTGACCAGATGCTGGAGCGGGCTCTGGCGCAGTGGGGAGGCGACGAGGATTTGTGGATTTTTGGCTATGGCTCCCTGATCTGGCGTCCCGAGTTCGACTTCAGCGAACGTCGCTCGGCCCATGTCCATGGTTGGCACCGTGCTCTCAAAATGTGGAGCACCATCAATCGTGGCACGCCCCAGGTGCCAGGCCTGGTGTTCGGTATGCTCTCTGGCGGCAGCTGCCAGGGGATGGCCTTCCGTATTCCGCGCAACCAAGGCGACACCGTGATGCGCAAGCTCTGGTTGCGCGAGATGCCCAATGCCGTCTATGACCCGCGCTGGCTGCCTTGCCGCACGCCCCATGGTGCCGTGAAGGCCCTGGCATTCACGCTCTCGCGCCAAAGCCCGCACCACACCGGCGAGCTGGCGCCGGATGAATACCGGCGCATCTTCTCTCAGGCCCAGGGCATATATGGCACAACACTGGACTATGCCCAGGCCACTTTTGAGGAGCTGCAACGACTGGGTATCGACGACAAGGCACTCAAGCGCCTGTTGGCCTACGCAGATTTCCAACAAGTCGGTTGCCGGTCTTTTGCTGCTATTTGAAGCATAGCTAACAGCGCTTTGCTGTATTGGGCTACAGGGCAAAAACACTTGAAATTCTGACGATCCGGGGCACAATGCCCTTTTGAATTCGGAAAGATTGCCATGTCCTCCAACCGTGTTGCCTCCCTCTTTTTGCACCCTGCCTGGGCAGGTCTGACGATTGTTGCAAGCCTGGCCATGACAGCCTGCTCAACGAGCAGCAACACGGCAGCGCCCTCTTCTTCTGAAGCAGCTCCAGCGGCAAGTCCCGGGAAAGGCGTGCAGTCGATTGCACGCCTGGAAGCCACCAAGGGCAGCCAGGTAACGGGCACGGTGCAGTTCTTCCCGCAGCCTGACGGCAGCGTGCGAGTAAGAGGCCGTGTGGAAGGGCTGGCGCCGAATACCGAGCACGGCTTTCACGTCCATGAAAAAGGCGACTGCTCGAGCGGAGACGGCTTGAGCGCCGGCGGCCACTTCAACCCGGGACAGCAGGCACATGGCAAATTCGGCGACAGCAAGGCCCATCACATCGGCGATTTGCCTAGCCTGGATGCTGATACCCAAGGCGTGGCAGTTGTCGATTTTGTGAGCAAGGAACTCAAGCTGGACAGAGGCAGCAACGGCATTCTGGGTCGATCGCTAATCGTGCACAACGATCCGGATGACTACACGACCCAGCCGACTGGCAATTCCGGCGCGCGCCTGGCTTGTGCCGTGATCGAACGCGGAGCCTAAGCCTGTCATTGCCTGGAAAATGAGTGGCGAGCGTGCATTGGAAGGACAAGGCCAGGCAGCCAGAACCTGGCCTTGCCTGATAGACGAGCTCGGTAAATTTAAAGGCTACCGAATCAGACCTTCCCTCAGGGGCTTTTCGACAATCAGGAATTGCGCTGCTGCCAGATCCTGCGCGCCTCTTCCAAGGCCTGCACGGTGTCCACATCAAGCACGCAGCCTATGTCATCGCAGTCCCAGCGCTGCAGACGCTGATTCTCCGCCGCGTTGCGCACGATGGAGGCTGCGCCCAGATCGCCACTCAGCTCAGCAAGTTCCTGCGCGGCGGCACGACTGAAAGCCACAGGATGGCCCTTCTGGCCCTGATAAAAAGGTTGGATCACACGCCGCTCACGACTCTCCAGCTGTGCCAGCTGCAAAGCCAGTTGTTGCAGCGTGCTGGCTTGAATCAAGGGCAGATCTGCAGGCAGGATCAGCCAACCATTGGCGCCGGCTGTGGCCTTGACGGCCGCTGCAATGCTGTCGCCCATGCCAGGATGCGGCCCGCGTTCCAGATGCCAGGGCAGACCGGAGGCCTGCACTGCAGCCAGAGTGTTTTGCAGAACGGTTTGCAGGCCCAGCATGGCTTGAAGCTTGTGGCTGGTGCCGCCTGATGCGAGAAATCGATCGCCTCTGCCCGCAGCGAGAACCAGCACACAAGGCTGACCTGGATCGATTGAGGGAGCGCGCAGCACTTCTTGATTCATATTGCCGCCGAGCATAACGCCAGCTTTGACAGCGGGGCACAATACGCGCATGAGCAGCCTATCTTCATCCATTGCCGATCTGCGCAAAAGCTATGAACGCGCAGAGTTGAGCGAATCCGCTTCCGACCCCAATCCCCTGCAGCAGTTCGATCAATGGCTGCAGGAGGCTGTCAGTGCCCAGGTACCCGAGCCCAACGCCATGACCGTGGCAACCGTGAGCGAAGACCTGCGGCCCAGCACGCGCATCGTGCTGATCAAAGGCTATGACGAACGCGGCATTGTCTGGTACACCAATTACGACAGCCGCAAGGGCCGGCAACTGGCAGGCAATCCATTCGCGGCCCTGCAATTTCACTGGGTGGAGCTCGAGCGCGTGGTGCGCATCGAAGGCCGTGTGGAAAAAGTCAGCGCCGAGGAAAGCGATGCCTACTTTGCCAGCCGCCCGCTTGACTCCAGGATTGGTGCCTGGGCCAGTCCGCAAAGCCAGGTCATCAGCGGCCGCAGCGTGCTTGTAGCCAATGCCGCCAAATACAGCGCGCAGTTTTTGCTCAATCCTCCCCGGCCTGCTCATTGGGGCGGTTTCCGTCTGGTGCCCGAGCGTTGGGAGTTCTGGCAGGGGCGCAAGAGCCGGCTGCATGACCGCCTGAGCTACCGACAGGAAGGTCAGCAGTGGATTCGCGAACGGCTGGCGCCCTAAGGTTTGATGGGTCTGTCATGAAAATGGGATGGCGCCTGGACTGAAAGCGCCCTCTTCTCTGATTACATGGAGGCTGTCACTAATTGAATGAATGTTTTTTGATGGTGATAAATTAATCATGTAAGTTACATTAAAATCATTCTATGCAAGAAGAAAGCACTCAGGATCAGCAGTCTCCAGATCCATCCGCCCTGCCAACCGGTAGCCAGCTGTTTCGCGACTGGCTCGAGCATGAGGGCAGCAAGAGCTGGGATGCGCTGGACACCTCTCCAGACGGCAACTACGAAAAGGTCTGGCAGGCCTGGTTGATGCATCTGTCCGGACACGCTGCTCTCGGCGATAAAAAGCGCCCTACCAGCAGACCGCGATCTTCAAAGTCCTGGCATCAGGCAAGCGAGCTGGATGTGCAGAGCTTCCTGCAGATACGCGACGGACAACGCGCCCACCACCACCCCGAGCGCAAGATCAGTCCGGTCACCCGCCGCCGCTACTGGCGGCTGCTGGAGCGTATCTATGAGCATGCGATGGAACATGGCTGGATCGGCGCCAACCCTGCAACGGGTATCGAGCCGGCCGAACGCCCTCCATCCGAGGACGGCAAGGGCCATTGTCTGCCTCCCCTGCTCTGGCAATCGCTGCCAAGACATTTTCCCAGCGCAGACGGTTATCAGGACGCACGCGACCGTGCCATAGTGCTGCTGCTCTACGAGATGGCTCTGGCCCCCGAGGAGGTGCGCTGCCTGCTATGGAAGAACCTGCTTTCAAGTGCCGATCAGGTCTGGGTGGGCAGCTCGGAAAGCATTGCGAACGGAGAATCGCCTCTGCCCCGCTACCTGCAGATAGAAGGTGGCAGAAATGCTCAGCAACGGCTGCTTGAGCTGCCCGACTCCGTGGCCCAGGCGCTGCAACGCTGGAGAAGATTCAGCGCCGCACAGCGCGGGCCGTCCGTGATTGACGGCAGCCATATCGTCTTCTACTCGCGCCGTGGCGGCGAGTTGTCGGTACGCATGCTGTTCCATGTGGCCTCGCAGATCATCCAGCGCGCCCATCAGGCCCAGCCCGAGGACAGCCAGAAATTTCCGCTGCAGCGCGTGGGGCCGCAGGTACTGCGCAACACAGCCATCGTGCAATGGCTGCGCGCCGGCGTGCCCGAATCGGAAGTGATTGCCAGGATCGGTGTGGACAGCACTCGTTCCCTGCGCCATCTGCAGCACTATTTATAGCTGTAGCATCCGGCCCGGACCCAGGCCGGATGCGGCTTGGCTCACCAAGAGCCGGATCAGAAGTCCATTCTCAGACCGACCACCAGATTGCGACCTGTCAACGGGGCAGCACTCTTGATGAACGAGGTTGCCGCATAGGCCAGACGGTTGGTCAGGTTCTGGCCCTTGACATAGAACTGCCACTGGTTGCCGCCGCTCTTCCAGAGGTAGCTGGCGCCCAGGTTCAGCATGCCGTAGCCCGGCGTCTGGGTTTCATACTGGGCCGTACGGTTCTGGCGCAGCACCTGGGTCCATTCAGCCATGGTGTCCCAGCCGGCCAGACGCGCATTCACACGCAGGCCCGCGCGCAAGGCCGGGATGCGTGGCAGCGCCGAGCCGTCTTCCAGACGCGCACGCACGCCATCGCCAAACACGCTCAGGCTCAACTCGCGACTCAGGCGCTGGCTCAGCTGGGCCTCCCAACCCGTAAAGCGCGCATTGCCCTGGGTGTATTGCAGCAGTTGCAGCCCTTCGTGGGCATCCAGCGTGGCGCCGTAGATATAGCCATTGATGCGGTAGTGATACGCATTGAGCTTCCAGGTCGTATCACCGGTCGTCTTGGCCAGGCCCAGGTCCAGTGCCTGCGAGCGCTCGCGCGACAGATTGGGATTGCCGATCTCGTAGGTTGCCGTGGCCATGTGCAGACCGTTGGCAAACAGCTCTTCCGCCGTGGGCATGCGGCTGCCGCTGGTGAACGAAGCCGATGCGCTGTAGCCGGGCTGGAACTTCCAGACCGTGCCCAGCGATGCCGAAGTGGCGCTGTGGCTGCGCCGCTCGTTGCTCAGCTCGGCCTCCACACGTTGGCGGTCGTGGCGCAAGGCTCCCTGAAAGCTCCAATCCTGCCAACGGTATTCCTCCAGCAGATAGAGGCTGTGACGCTGGGTATCCGTGGGCTGCACATAGGCCTCCTCGCCGGTAGCGCTGAAGCGGCGCTTGAGGGTTTGCAGACCCAGCGTGCCACGCCAGCCGGAGATGGGCTCATGCTCCATCTCCAGGCGCAGGTCATGGGCCTTGTTTCTGAACTGGGTGGCAACGCTGCCGTCCTCGATCTCGTCATGGCGGTAATTGGTCAGGCCGCCACGCAAACGCAGTGCGGCGATGCCAGCTGCGGGCTTGCGCCATTCGCCGCGCAGATCCCAGCGCTCGCTGGTCAGATCGACCACGGGCACGCTGCCACTTTCCTCATGACCATGATCATGGTCGTGCCCGTCATGGGAGCCGCAATGCAGATGATCGCCATGTGCGTGGCAGCCTTCGAAGCTGTGCTGATGCCCGGGCAAGCCGTACTTGGCCTGCTGGCGCGTATAGGCCAGGCCCAGGTAGCCTTGATTGCCTACCCAGGACAGGCCCACGCTGCCCGTGTTGCCACGGCTGAAGCTGCCCGGAACCTTGCTCTGGCCCCAGCCGCTGCCCACGCGATAGTCTCCCGCGTTGCGCGCCACGCCTTCCGCATGCAGCACCAACTGGCCGTTATCGTTCTTCAGCGGTGTGGCCGTGGTCAGCGAGAACGCACCTGCCGACATGCCTGCAGCCGTGCCGGCCTGCACCTCGGCCGAACCTTCCAGGCCCTTCTCGGGCGCCTGGGTCGGAATCTTGCCATCCAGCACATTCACCACGCCACCCATGGCGCCAGGACTGTAAAGCAAGGCCGAAGGGCCGCGTAGCACTTCGATCTGCCTGGCCAGCAAAGGCTCGGTGGTCACCGCATGGTCAGGGCTGACGGTCGATGCATCGAGCAACTCCGAACCATCGCTGAGCACAGAGACCCGCGCGCCATCCATGCCGCGAATCACGGGCCGGCTGGCTCCTGCGCCGAAATGGCTGGCATTGATGCCGGGCTCGGCCGCCAGGGTCTCGCCCAGGGTTGCAGCGCGGCGCAGACGCAGTTCCTCTTCGCCGAGCACCTGGACGGGCGTGGCCATATCGCCGGCGGCCATGCCGGTCGCCGACACGGTCACCTCTGCCAGGCTGGACTCCTGCTTGGCCGCCTCGGACTGCGCAAAGACCAGGGGTGAGCAGGCCAGCAGGCCCAGGCCCGTACCCAGGGCCAGTCCGCGCCCTGCCGGCTGCAGCGCCTCTATGGCGCGGGCCAGAGCCGACTTGGGGGAGCGGCGCAAGGAATGGGCGGAAGAATTCGAAAAACGTTGATACATCTCAGTTCCACAAACAACCGTGCGTACGCAGACCATCAAAGATGGTACGCACGAAAATTCAATAAAAATAGACTGAATCGCTTATGAATAAAGCGCTTACAGCTATCAATTCTGAAGTTTCTGGTGTAGGAGGCAAACCATGCCGCAGCATGGCTCCTACCTAGGCCAGGAAGCTGAGAGACAGAGGGGGCGCGCGGGCAGCCAATGGCGCTGCAATAAAGACGGCTCTGGGCGCGGGAGCAAAAGGCCGGGGAATGAAACTGTCAGGTGGCGGCGCACTGAAAGCGAGCACGGCCACAGGCCCGGCATAGCCATGATTGGCCTGGTCGAGCAGTTGGCATTCTGCCGGTCCGTGACCGGCAAACAGCGCATGCACCCAGGAAAGGTCCGAGGCGCAGTTGCTGCGGTCGGCCGGACAATCTCCGATCGCTTCGGCCGAAGCTGCCGATAGCGCGGGGGCCGCATGGCTGTGCACCGCATGGACCTTGCCACCGGGCGCGCTGCCCAGGTGAACGGTACGGTGCATCTGGCCCAGTGTCGGCCCCAGCACCATGGCCAGGGCCAGCAGGCCCATCAGCCAGCGCATCACCCAGATTTCGCGCAGACACAGGCGACCGTCAGCAGGGGCTGAGCGGCGGGGTCGGGGCAGATGGGAGTGGAGTGACACGTTATGGGCTCAATCGATCTCGGACGGTGCGAAAGCGGCCAAGGGTTGCAAAGTGTATCTGCACTCCGGGCCATGCGCTGAAAGCCAGGTTTAATCCTTGAGCCAGCGTGAGAACGCTTTCTGGAATTTCTGCACCTTGGGGCCGACCACGAAAGCGCAGTACCCCTGGCCAGGGTGCTGCAGAAAATAGTCCTGGTGGTAGTCTTCGGCGGGCCAATAGTTGGTCAGGGGCTCGATCTGGGTGACTATCGGCGCATCAAATGCTTTTTCGTTCTGCATTTCCTGCAGCAATGCCTGTGCCTCGGCCGTTTGCTGCGCATCGGTGGTGAAGATTGCGCTGCGGTACTGCGTGCCCACGTCGTTGCCCTGGCGGTTCAGAGTGGTCGGATCATGAGTGCCGAAGAAGATCAGCAGCACATCGCGCAAGCTGATGAGCGCGGGGTCGAAGTCAAGCTTCACCACCTCGGCATGGCCGGTCTGTCCGGTGCAGATATCGTCGTAGCTGGGATGATCCAGGTGACCATTGGCATAGCCGCTCTCCACATCGACTATTCCGCGCACACGGTCGAAGACGGCTTCGGTGCACCAGAAGCAACCTCCGCCCAGATAAATGGTTTCCGCTGCCATCACCGGCTCCTTGTTTTTAAAGACGCGTCAAGCGTAGCTCAAATCAACTACCCATTTTCACCAATGACAGCGATTGCGGCCCCGCTATGCTGCGGAGCGCCCACTACACTGCTTGCTGCTTTGCAATACAAGCCATGTCTGGCGCACCTACCATGTGGCGCATAGAACAGAAAAACCTGCCTCAGAGGGATACAAACCATGAAGCGTTCCGGCCGCTGGGCCTTGAGTCTGGCCCTCATCGGCTTGCTGGTCGTCATAGGCTGGCGCGCAGTCGTCAATCTGCAGCATAAAAAACAGGCCACGAACCATGCTGCGGTTCCGCAGGAGCTGCCTATACAGCTGACTGCCCAGGAGGTTCTGACGGTCCAGCCCCTTCAGCTTGCTTTGAGCGTTCCGCTCAACGGTGCGGTTCAGGCGGTGAACTCGGCCGTGGTCAAGGCCTATGTCGCGGGCGAGCTGCGCGGCCTGACAGTGCGCGAAGGCGATAGCGTCCGCAAGGGCGAGCAACTGGCGCGCGTCGACGCCACGGAGGCCGAGGCACGCTGGCGCCAGGCCCAGCAGCAGGCCGACGCTTCCAGAGCCCAGCTGGCAATTGCCCAGCGCAACCAGGACAACAATGCGACCCTGGTGCAAAAAGGCTTTATCTCCACCACGGCGCTGCTGACCTCTCAGGCCAACCTAGATTCGGCCCGCGCCAATCTGGCCGCCGCCCAGGCTGCCGCCGACGCGGCCCGCAAGTCCGTCACCGACGCCGTCATCACCAGCCCCATGAGCGGACAAATCGCCCAACGCTTTGTCCAGAACGGCGAGCGTGTCGGTGTGGAAGCGCGCATCGTCGAAGTCGTCGATCCGGCCAAGCTGGAAATCATGGCCCAGTTGGCCCCTGCCGATTCGGTGCAGGTCCAGGTCGGCCAGATGGCCGAGCTGCAAGTGCCCGGTGCTCCCCAGGACATGAAGGCCATCAGCGCCAAGGTGGTGCGCATCAATCCCAGCGCCCAGACCGGCTCGCGCACGGTGGCGGCCTATCTGGCGGTACAAGAGGACGAGGCTACCAAAAATAATAGCAGTCAGCGTTCACCCCATTTGCGTCCCGGCCTGTTTCTGCAGGGAAGCATACTGACCGGCAAGGACAGCCAGCTAGCCGTGCCTCTGGCCGCCGTGCGCACCGACAAGCCCCTGCCCTATGTACAGGTGCTGCAAGCCGGCAAGCTGGCCGTGACTGCAGTCGCACCGGAGCCGGCCCAGCAGATGGCCGGCCGCACAGAGCTTCGCGTGGTCCACAAGACCGTGGAACTGGGGCGCCAGTCCGCCCATGAAGGTGCTACCTGGGTGCAGGTCCTCAAGGGCCTGGATGCGGGCGACCGGATACTGGCCGGCAGCACCGGCGGTCTGCGTGAAGGCACGCTGGTCGAAGCGTCGAGCCCAGCTTCGGTTGCTGTCCCCGGCGCCAAGGGGGCGGATGCAGATCGTCCCGGGAGCCCATAAATGTGGTTCACGCGCATCAGCCTGAAAAACCCGGTGCTGGCCACCATGCTCATGCTGGCCTTTGTGGTGCTGGGCGTTTTTTCCTACCAGCGGCTCAAGGTCGACCAGTTTCCGAACATCGAATTCCCCGTGGTGGTAGTCACGGTCGAGTATCCAGGAGCCTCGCCCGAGATCGTGGAGAGCGAGGTCACCAAAAAGATCGAAGAAGCCGTCAACTCGGTCGCGGGCATCAATGCCCTGACCTCGCGCAGCTACGAAGGCACCAGCGTCGTCATCATCGAATTCCAGCTGCATATAGACGGCCGCCGCGCTGCCGACGATGTGCGCGAGAAGGTCGCCTCGGTACGCCCCACTCTGCGTGATGAGGTCAAGGAACCGCGTGTCATCCGTTTCGACCCGGCCAGCACGGCAGTGTGGTCGCTGGCCGTGCTGCCAGACCCCCATGCCCTGCACGGCGAGACCGCCCCCGATGGCCAGAGCGTAACGCCGCCCGATGCGATTGCGCTGACCAGCTGGGCTGACCAGGTGCTGAAAAAGCGGCTGGAGAACGTGCGCGGCGTGGGCGCCGTGAACTTGGTGGGAGCCACCAAACGCGAGATCAATGTCTATCTGGACCCACGGGCGCTCGAGGCCTACGCCATCACCCCCGAACAGGTTGCCCAGGCGGTACGTGCCGAGAACCAGGATCTGCCTGTGGGGGCGATCCGCTCCAAGGCTCAGGAACGCGTGGTGCAGATCGATGCCCGCATCCAGCGCCCCGAGGAATTCGCCCGCATCATCGTGGCCTACCGCAACGGCGCTCCGATCCGCGTCGGCCAGTTAGCCCGCGTGCAAGACGATGCGCAGGAGCTGCAGACCCTGGCACTCTACAACGGCAGCCGTACCCTGCTGATGTCCGTACAAAAGGCCCAGGACGAGAACACCATCGAGGTGGTCGACGGCCTGAATGCAGCGATCAAGGCCATCGCCCCCGAACTGCCGCCGGGCGTGCGCCTGCAGGCAATTGCCGACAACTCGCGCGCCATCCGCGTGGGCGTGGACAACGTGCGCCAGACGCTGATCGAGGGTGCCTTGCTCACGGTGCTCATCGTGTTCCTGTTCCTGAACTCCTGGCGTTCCACGGTGATCACGGGGCTGACACTGCCCATCGCGCTGATCGGCACCTTCCTCTTCATGTACTGGTTCGGCTTTTCCATCAATATGGTCACGCTGATGGCGCTCTCGCTGTGCGTGGGCCTGCTGATCGACGATGCCATCGTGGTGCGAGAGAACATCGTGCGCCATGTGCAGATGGGCAAGAACGCCTATCAGGCCGCCATGGAAGGCACGCAGGAGATCGGGCTGGCCGTGCTCGCCACCACGCTTTCCATCGTCGCCGTATTTCTGCCCATAGGCTTTATGGGCGGCATCATCGGGCAGTTCTTCCATGAGTTCGGCATCACCATCGTGGCGGCCGTGCTGATCTCCATGTTCGTCAGCTTCACGCTGGACCCCATGCTTTCCAGTGTCTGGCATGACCCGGCGATCCACGCCCACGGAGAACATGGCAGCAAAAGCCTGTACGACCGCACGCTGGGGCGCGTGACGGCCTGGGTGGAGCGCATGAGCGATCGGCTCTCGGACTTCTACCAGGGCATACTGCGCTGGTCGCTGGCCCACAAGCTGCTCACCCTGGCGCTGGCATTCATTATTTTCATAGCAAGCATCGCTCTTGTACCCTTGCTTGGCACCGAGTTTGTGCCCAAGGCGGATTTTTCGGAAACTTCGATCAGCTTCAACACCCCCGAAGGCTCCTCGATCGAGGCCACCGAAGCCAAGGCCAGGCAGGTGACGGACATATTGCGCGCCTTGCCCGAGGTGCGCTACACACTGACCACCATCAACACCGGCAATGCCAACGGCAAGAACTACGCCAATATCTATGTGCGACTGGTTGACCGTCATCAGCGCCGCCGCAATGTGGACGAGATCTCGGCCTATCTGCGCCCCAGGTTGCAGGCGATTGCAGGCATCAAGCTCACCCATGTGGGCCTGCGCGAGGCCGTGGGCGGGCAAAAGCAGGTCGAGTTCTCGCTCATGGGCCCAGATCTTGACGAACTGGCCCGCCTGAGCCAGATCGTGCAGGAGCGCATCGACGATATTCCGGGGCTGGTTGATCTGGACTCCAGCCTCAAGCCCAACAAGCCCATGGTCAATATCGAGGTCCATCGCGATGCCGCGGCCGATCTGGGCCTGTCGATAGGCAATATGGCCGGCGCGCTGCGCACCTGGGTGGCCGGCCAGACCGTGGGCAACTGGCGCGCCAGCGATGACCAGACCTATGACGTGAATGTGCGGCTCGAGCCCGAGGCGCGCACCACGCCACAGGACCTGGAGCGCCTGCCGTTTGCACTGGCGACCGGAGATGGCAGCATGCGCATCGTGCGCCTCAACCAGGTTGCCAGCGTGGTGGACAGCACCGGCCCCAGCCAGATCAACCGCCGCAATCTCAACCGCGAGGTCGCCATCAACGCCAATGTCTATCTGCGCAGCACGGGCGAGGTCACGGCCGATATCAAGCAGGCGCTGGCCACCATTCCCATGCCGCCCGGCTACAGCTACCAGTTCAGCGGCGCGGCCAAGAACATGGCCGAATCCTTTGGCTACGCGATTTCCGCGCTGATGCTGGCCATCATCTTCATCTACATGATTCTGGCCAGCCAGTTCAAGAGCTTTCTCCAGCCCCTGGCACTCATGACCTCGCTGCCCCTGACACTTATAGGCGTGGTGCTGGCCCTGATGATGTTTGGCTCGGCCCTGTCCATGTTCTCCATCATCGGCGTGGTCATGCTCATGGGCCTGGTGACCAAGAACGCCATTTTGCTGGTGGACTTTGCCATCCGAGCCCGCGAACCCCGTACCAACGAGGCCAGCGGCCAGACCGAGCCAGGCCTGCCGCGCAATGAAGCCCTGCTGCTGGCGGCCCGCGTGCGCCTGCGCCCGATCCTGATGACCACGCTGGCCATGATCTTCGGCATGGTGCCGCTGGCCTTTGCGGTCACCGAAGGCTCCGAGCAACGCGCGCCCATGGGTCAGGCCGTGATCGGCGGCGTCATCACCTCCTCGCTGCTGACCCTGGTCGTGGTGCCTGTGGTGTACTGCTATCTCGATGATTTTGCCAACTGGATGCGCCGTAAATGGTCTGGCGCCCCCTCAAAAAGCGCTGAGCCGCCGCACGAAGCCTCCGAGGCTCGTAGAATCGATGGTTTGTCCTGATAAGTCTTTCCCCGGAGATACCATGGCCCTGCCAATGAATGCCCAAGTGGACCCGCGCGATGTGCACGCGCAGGCTCGTTTCAACATGATCGAACAGCAAATCCGCCCCTGGAATGTGCTGGACGAATCCGTGCTGGAGCTGATGGGCAAGGTCCACCGTGAAGACTATGTGTCGCCCGAGTACGCGAACATGGCCTATATGGACATTGAAGTCCCCCTGAAGGGCACTGCCGAAGAAGCTGCCGCCAAAGGCTGGCACATGCTGGCACCCAAGATCGAAGCGCGCATGCTGCAAGACGTGAAGATCAAGCCCACCGACCGCGTTCTCGAGATCGGCACCGGATCCGGCTACATGGCAGCCCTGCTGGCCGCCCAGGCCAAGGAAGTCGTGACGCTGGAGATCGATCCCGAGTTGGCCGAAATGGCCCGTGAGAATCTGCTCAGCGCCGGCGTCAAGAATGTCGAAGTCAAGCTGGCCAACGGTGCCACAGCTTCCCTGGCGCAGGGCGCGTTTGACGTGATCGTGCTCAGCGGCTCGGTGGCACAGGTTCCCGATGCCCTTTACGCCCAGCTCAACGAAGGTGGCCGCATTGCCGCCATCGTCGGTCACATGCCCGTGATGCGCTTCACGCTGGTGACCAAGAACGGCAGCAATTTCGAAGTCCAGCAACCCTGGGATACCGCTGCCACGCGCCTCGTGGGTTTTGAAGAGCCTTCGCGCTTCTCGTTCTAAACGCTTGTTGCGTTCGCCCTGCTTCCTGCACCCTGACCCATCGGTGCATCCGGCAGGGCCTGTCTTTCAGTGTCAGGGCCGGCCCGCAGATTCGACGGCCGGCCACCAGGAGTTTTTATGTTGACCCAGGTCTTGCCCGCCCAATTCCAGCAATGGCTGGCCTCTCATGCCGCGAATGGCATCAAGCCTGTGGTGCTGGATGTGCGCGAGCCCTGGGAAGTCACCCTGGCCAGCATCCAGCCCGGTGAAGGCTTCGAGCTGCGCTGCATTCCCATGCACGATATCCCCGGCCGTCTGCAGGAGCTGAACCCCGACCACCCTGTCGCCTGCCTGTGCCACCATGGCGCGCGCAGCATGAGCGTGGCCGCTTTTTTGGTCAACAACGGCTTTGAGGACGTCAGCAACATCACCGGCGGCATTGATGCCTGGTCGCTCAGCGCAGACCCCAGCGTCCCCCGTTACTGAGACCGTCCGACATCCCCGCCTCCTGCCTGTTGAGTTCCCCGTTGTGATCGAGACCGCCCAAACCTGACATCTATGACCAAGCTGCCCAGGCCTCTGCAAGCCCCCTCCGCCCACGCTCTGCGTGCCATTTCCTTGGGAGTTTTGCTGGCATGGGCCGGCGCTCAGACACAGGCGCAGACCTTGTCAGAGCTGGTGGCCCAGGCACGCGGCTATGACGCTTCATGGCAGGCCCAGCAAGCCGATGCGAGAGCGGCTGCCAGCCGTGCCGATCAGGCCCTGTCCGGGCTGCTGCCCAACGTGGGGCTGTCAGCGGGTGCCAACCGCACCCATGTGGACATCCATACCTCCGTGCCCATACCCGGCATGGCCAGCAGCTTCAACAACACACAGCAGAACGTGCAGCTCAGCGCCCAGCAGCCGCTGTACCGTCCTGCCAACAAGATTGCCTACGAGCAGGGGCAGCGCGGCGTGGATGTGGCCCAGGCTCAGCTGGATGCGGCTGCGCAGAACCTGATCGTGCGTGTGTCCCAGGCTTATTTCGATGTGCTGGCGGCCCAGGACAGCGTGCAGGTGGCCCAGTCGCAAAAGCAGGCCATCAGCACCCAGCTCGAGATGGCCAAGCGCAATTTCGAAGTTGGCACGGCCACCATCACCGATTCACGCGAAGCCCAGTCACGCTTCGATCTGGTCACGGCCCAGGAAATCGCTGCGCAAAATGACCTGCAGGTCAAGCGCGTAGCCCTGGATCAGCTCGTGGGCCGCGTCGGCATTCAGCCCGCACCGCTGGCTGCGCCGCTGACCCTGCCCAGGGTGGAGCCCGACAATATGCAAGACTGGGTGGACAAGGCACTGGCCGCCCAGCCCCAGTTGCGTCAGGCCCAGCTGGCCCTGGACATCGCCAGGCTGGACACGCAGAAGGCCGAGGCCGGCCACAAGCCCACCGTGGACCTGCAGGCCGGTTATGTGGTCAACCGTTATCCCAACGGCTCCATGACTCCATCCATTCCCCTGAGCTATCGCACCAACGCAGCCCAGATCGGCGTGGTCATGAACATGCCGCTGTTTGCGGGCTTTGCGGTGCAGAACCGCATCCGGGAAACCGTGGCGCTGGAGGAAAAAGCCCGCGCCCAGCTCGACGATGCCCGCCGCAGCGTGGAGCAGGCTACGCGCACGGCCTTCCTCGGCGTGCAGTCCGGCCAGGCTCAGGTCAAGGCGCTGGAAGCAGCTCTCGCCTCCAGCCAGAGTGCGCTGGAAGCCAACAAGATGGGTTATGAGGTTGGCGTGCGTATCAATATCGATGTGCTCAATGCCCAGAGTCAGGTCTACCAGACCGAGCGCGACCTGGCCAATGCGCGCTATCAGGTGCTGCTTGGCCAGCTCAAGTTGCGCCAGGCCGCGGGAGTGCTTACTGACGATGATCTGCGCATGATCGACGCACTGACGCGCACGCCCAGTATTGCCCCGGCTGCCGCAGCCAGGCCGGCGGTCACCAGCGGCATGGCTGCTGCAAAGCCTGCAGCCAGAACGCTCAAGCGCTAAGAACGGTCGAGAAACAGGCTTCCAGGGTTTAACGTCTTATCGACGCCAAACCCTTACCAATAGGGCACCATATGCTCCTGATCAAGGAGCATCCATCAACGCTTGAATCGCCTCGGCCGTGGCAGCGGCCGCACCGCGATTGCCCAGCACCATCTGGCGGCAGCTTTGTACGGCAGCCTGCAGACGATCCGGCTTGGCCACCAGATCCAGGGCCTGGCACAAGCCCGCTCCCATAGTCTCCACGCCCAGGGCTGCTCCGGCATGCAGCGCCTGCTCGGAGGCCTGACTGAAATTGAAGGTATGCGGCCCGAGTATCACGGGACAATCACAGGCCAGCGCCTCGATCAGGTTCTGCCCACCCAGCGGGGCAAAACTCCCGCCCATCAGGGCTGCCGCTGCCAGGCCGTAATACAGGGGCATCTCGCCCAGCGAGTCTCCAAGCCAGATCGCGCCGGACTGCATGGGAGGCCTCTGCTCCCACTGGCTGCGCCGCGAAACAGCAAAGCCCGCCTTGCCCAGCAAGCTCTCCACCTCGTCAAAGCGCTGAGGGTGACGCGGAACGACCAGCCATTGCACCGCCGCTGCAGCATCGCCCAGGGCCTTGAGCGCATCGATGAACATCGCTTCCTCGCCCTCGCGGCTGCTGGCAAACAGCAGTACGGGGCGTGCCAGTTCTGCGCGCCATTGGCCTGCCCGGGCGATCTGGGCAGTATCGGGCTGCACGTCGAATTTGAGATTGCCCAGCACCGCATCCACGCTGGCGCCTACATTGCGCAGGCGCTTGGCATCGGCCTCGGTCTGCGCCCAGACGGCAGCCAGTGCGGCGTACGCGGGGCGAGACAGGGGCCTGACTCTCAAGGCACCCGCTTCGGATTTTTCGTTGAGGCGTGCATTGGCCAGGGCCAGAGGAATGTCCGTGTTGGCACAGGCCGCAATCAGATTCGGCCAGATCTCGGTTTCCATCAGCACGCCCACGGCAGGCCGGAACTGCGCGACAAAACGCCTGGTGGCACTCAGGGAGTCCCAGGGCAGCCAGACCTGCACATCGCCCGGGTGCAACAGCTTTGCGCCCTCCTCTCGCCCAGTCGCAGTGCTGTGCGTCAGCAGCAGACGCATCGCCGGCATGCGCTCGCGCAAGGCCTTGATCAGAATGGCAGCAGCCCGGGTCTCGCCCAGCGACACCGAATGAATCCACACCCAACGGCCGCGTCCATCGCGCCCCAGATCTGCTGGCTGGTAATGGCCGAAGCGTTCAGGCACGGCGACGCCGTATCCCGGTTCAGCCCGAGCTCTGCGACGCAGCTTGCGCCACAGCAGCGGCTGCACCGCCCAGGCCAGCGCACTGAACAGCGCACGGGCAAAGCTCATGGGAGCCGGTTTGGCCATGCTTGAGCGCTGCTTCGGTCAGTGCGCGGAAGCGCCTACCTGAGCGTCGGGCTTGACGCGCTTGAGCAAGGCCAGCATCTGCGCTTCTATGCGCTGCAAGGCTTGCTGTGTATGGCCTTCAAAGCGCAGCACCAGCACCGGCGTGGTGTTGCTGGCGCGGATCAGGCCGAAGCCGTCAGCCCAGTCCACGCGCAGGCCGTCAATGGTGCTGACCCGGGCAGGTTCAGCAAACTCCGTGGCAGCGAGCGCCTGCAGCTCGGCCGCCAGACGATGGGGCTCGCCTTCGGCACAAGCCACATTGAGCTCGGGCGTGGAGAAGCTGCTGGGCAGTGCGTTAAGCAGTGCGCTGGGGTCGGTTTCGCGACTGACGATTTCGAGCAGACGGCAGCCCGCATAAGTGCCATCGTCAAAGCCGTACCAGCGCTCCTTGAAGAAGATATGGCCGCTCATCTCGCCACCCAGCGGCGCGCCCAACTCCTTCATGCGAGCCTTGACCAACGAATGGCCGGTCTTGTACATCACGGCCTTGCCGCCGGCCGCTTCGATCTCGGGTGCCAGACGCTGGGTGCACTTGACGTCGAACACGATGGAGCCGCCGGGCACGCGCGAAAGCACATCCTTGGCGAACAGCATCATCTGACGGTCGGGGAAGATGTTCTGGCCGTCCTTGGTCACAATGCCCAGGCGGTCGCCGTCACCGTCAAAAGCCAGACCCAGCTCGGCATCGCTGGTCTGCAGGGCATGGATCACATCGCGCAGGTTCTCGGGCTTGCTGGGGTCGGGATGATGATTGGGGAAGTTGCCGTCGACTTCAGAGAACAGCTCGATCACCTCGCAGCCCAGCTGACGGAAGATGGCGGGAGCCGATGCACCTGCCACGCCGTTGCCGCAGTCCACCACAATCTTCATGGGCCGCGCGAGCCTCACGTCGCCCACGATGCGGGCGGTGTAATCGGCCAGCACATCGGCCCGGCTGATCTGTCCGGCACCGGTAATCGTCCAGTCCTCCGTTTCCATGCGCACGCGCAGGGCCTGGATTTCATCGCCATAAATGGCGCGGCCTGCGAGCACCATCTTGAAGCCGTTGTAATCCTTGGGGTTGTGGCTGCCCGTCACCTGGATGCCGCTGGTGCACAAGGTGGCGGCGGCAAAGTAGAGCATGGGGGTGGTGGCCAGGCCGATGTCGATCACATTCACGCCCACCTCGGTCAGGCCCTGCATCAATGCGGCCGACAGCGCGGGACCCGACAGACGGCCATCACGCCCAACCGCCACGGTTTTTTCACCGGCGACCAGCGCTGCCATGCCGAATGCGCGGCCGATGCCACGGGCGACGTCTTCAGTCAGTGTCGACGGCACGATGCCGCGAATGTCATAGGCCTTGAAGATGGAGGATGCAACTTGCACGACAGCTCTTTCTCGAAGTTTTTCAATTCCATGGCGCCAGGCAGCGGGCTGCGCAGCGTGATCGGGCGATTTTAGGCTGCAAACAGCAAGGCCTGCGCCTTGATGGTCGCAGGCCTTGAACTCTGGATTCGCCGAAATCCCGGTACGCCGTCCAGCCGACGCTGGCCACGGGAATGAAGCTCTGCAACAACCGTTGCGGAAGTTACAGCCGCTGTTGCACCTGGGTCAGGGCCGCCGGATCTTCCATGGTGCTCAGGTCACCGGGATCACGACCTTCGGCCACGGCCTGCAGTGCCCGGCGCAGCAGCTTGCCGCTGCGCGTCTTCGGCAGAGCCGTCACGAAGATCACGCGCGACGGACGCGCAACCGCCCCCAGACGCGCATCGACCAGCTTCATCACATCGGCTTCCAGGGCCTTGCTGGAGGCCTCATCGGCCACCAAGGCGGCATCGCGCACCACGGCAAAGGCCAGCGCAGCCTGCCCCTTGAGATTGTCGGCAACGCCGACCACGGCTACTTCGGCAATCTGGGCATGGGCAGAGATGCACTCCTCGATCTCGCGCGTGCCCAGACGATGGCCTGCCACATTGATCACATCGTCGGTACGGCCGAGGATGAAGTAATAGCCATCCTCGTCGCGGATACCCCAGTCGAAGGTGCTGTAGATCAGGCGGCCCGGAATGCTCTTCCAGTAGGTGTTGACAAAGCGGTTGTCGTCACGCCAGACCGTCTGCATGCAACCGGGCGGCAGCGGACCTTCAATCGCCAGCACGCCCTTCTGGTTCGGCTGGATCAACTCCTCGCCGCTGGCGTCATCGATCAGCTTGACGTTGTAGCCATAGACCGCCCGGCCCGGACTGCCAAAGCGCGTGGCCTGTTTTTCCACGCCGTTGCACAGCGTCATGATGGGCCAGCCGGTCTCGGTCTGCCAGTAGTTGTCGATGATGGGCTTGTTGATGGCCTGGCTGATCCAGGTCGCCGTGGGCTCGTCAAGCGGCTCGCCGGCCAGCCACAGTGCCTTGAGGCTGGAGATGTCGTAGCGCTTGAGGTAATCGGCATCATGCTTTTTGAGCACGCGAATCGCCGTCGGCGCCGAGAACATGTGCGTGACCTTGTATTTCTCGACAATGCTCCACCAGATGCCGGCATCGGGGTTGACCGGCAGGCCCTCGTACATCACCGTGGCCATGCCTGCAATCAGCGGCGCATAGATGATGTAGCTATGACCCACGACCCAGCCGATATCGCTGGTGCAGAAGAAGGTCTGCCCCGCCTGGGCATCGAAGATATGCGGCATGCTGGCCGCCAGTGCCACGGTATAGCCGCCCGTATCGCGCTGCACCCCCTTGGGCTTGCCCGTGGTGCCGCTGGTGTAGAGGGTGTAGCTGGGATGGGCTGACTCCACCCAGACGCAATCCACCTGCGCATCCAGATTCCGGGCGCGCAAGGCCGACCAGTCATGATCGCGGCCGGCCTTCATGGGCATTTCAGCCAGTCCGCGGTTGACCATCAGCACGGCAGCGGGCTGGTGGCTGGACTGCCTGAGCGCTTCGTCCAGCAAAGGCTTGTAAGCCACGACGCGGCCGCCGCGCGAGCCTGCATCGGCGCTGATGATGACCTTGGGCTCGGCATCATCGATGCGCGACGCCAGTGCGCCCGAGGCAAAGCCGCCGAACACCACGGAGTGAATGGCGCCCAGGCGCACGCAGGCCAGCATCGCAAAACAGGCCTCGGCAACCATGGGCATATAGATCTGCACCCGGTCGCCTTTTTGTACGCCCAGCGACTGCAGCACGGCCGCCATGCGGTTGACTTCTGCATGCAGCTCGCGGTAGCTGTAGACCTTCTCGGTCTGGGTTTCGGAAGAAACGGCGATCAGCGCATTCTGATCGCCGCGCGCCGCCAGATGACGGTCGATGGCGTTATGGCAGAGATTGGTGGTGCCGCCCACAAACCATTTGGCAAATGGCGGCTGGCTGTAGTCACAGATCTGCTGGGGCTTCTGCTGCCAATCGACCAGACCGGCCTGCTCCGCCCAGAAGCCGTCGCGGTCATCAATGGAACGCTGATAAAAATCGTCGAAACGCGTGGTCATGAATATGTCTCCTTGACTCTCCGTCTTTTGCAGAGAGCTTTCTGAATTCATAATTATTCATAACGCGCTTGCCCAAAACTGACAGGGCTTGACAACTGCATCCATGCAGCTCAGTGCTAGTGGCTCAAACCATGAAGGCCGCCGCGGGGCCGGGCTCGGCTCAAGAGACCTTGACATCCTTGAATAGAGACCTGGCGCGCCAATGCATCGCCCAAAGAAAAAGCGCCCAAGGAAGGGCGCTTACTCCATTGACTGACTGCAGGCGATTACTTGACCAGAGCCAGCATCTCCTTGAAGGCGGGGTCTTCGCAGGTGCGCAGCCACTCGAACATCACCATCTCGGTGGTCACCAGCTCGGCGCCGGCACCCGCCAGACGGTCAAACGCAGCATCCCGGTTACGCTCGGTACGCGAGCTGCAGGCATCCGTCACCACCCACACATCGAACTCGTCTTCCAGCAGCTCCAGCGCTGTCTGCAACAGGCAGACATGGGTTTCGCAACCCGCAATCACCACCATATTGCGCTCGGGCGCCTGCTGCTGCGGCTTTTGCAGATGCTTGGGCAGGCTGCGCGCATTGCCGCCCTGCGGCTTGGCAGGAGGACGCAGCCATTCACCCAGCCCCTCAGGTACGGCGCTGAAATACATTTTCTCCAGCGTCTTCTGGCAAAGTGCCTTCAGCTCCGCATTGTTGGCGCCAAGGCGCGAAGGGTTCTGCTCCGTTCCCCAGACAGGCACCTCCAGCAACTGCGCCATCTTGGCCAGCTTGACGGCATTGGCCAGCGCTTGAGCGCCTTCATGGATGACGGGCATCAGCTTGTCCTGGTAGTCCACCAGAACCAGTTGCGACTCGGAAGCTTCTAACAACATGGCAAATCTTTCTTAAAACTGTGTCAAGCCTGCCGCCAAAAAAGCGCAGCGCTTGCGCAGGACCGGCGTGCAACGCGCCGAGCAAGCGCGCCGCATCGGCTGCAATCGATGGCGCTATTGTCGCTGCAAGCGCATTCCGGGGCAGAGAGTCCGTCAATGCAACGCCTTTTTTGTGTCAATACCATGAATTGGTGCATTCCCGACCCGCATTCACCAGAATGGGGAAATTACGTACTGTCATACGCTGCAAATTTGAGAGCAGCTCACGCAATAAGCTTATGCCCGCAGCTCACTTACTGTGCTGCATCAAAAACCAAGAGAAAAAATTGGAAATAGAGCCCCCATCCTACAAATGAACGTGTTACCCTCACGCCCCATGTCCCGATGGCTTATTGCACTTCTATTTGTCGGCGTTACCTCTGCGCACGCGGCGCCCAACGAGCAGCGTGACGACGACATGGCCCAGTTGCTGGTCAACCGCGGCCTCATCACCCAGTTGCGTGAAGCTCGCCACTCCGTGGCCGAGAAGACGACTGACTTCGTGCGTGAAGCACGTCAGAACGTGGCCGAGAAAACTTCCGATCTGGTGGTGACAGCCATGGGTTTCCTTGGCGTTCCCTATCGCCTGGGTGGCACCAACGCTGAGACTGGCTTCGACTGCAGCGGTTTCGTGCGTGCCATCTACTCCCAGACCATGGGCAAGGTTCTGCCTCGCGTCTCTGCCGAACAGGCCAACGCCACTCAGCAAATTGACCGCAACGACCTCAAGCCAGGCGATCTGGTGTTCTTCAACACCATGCGCCGCACATTCAGTCATGTGGGCATCTATGTGGGTGACGGCAAATTCATCCACGCACCTCGTACCGGCGCCAGCGTGCGTGTGGAAAGCATGCAAACCTCCTACTGGGCGCGTCGCTTCGACGGCGCCCGCCGTGTCGAAGGTGCCGATGCCTCGGCAACCACGGCGGCAGCCTACAGCGCCCTGGGCCCCCTGCAGCCCTGACACCCCATCAGGCGCCTGCAAGAAACGCCTGCTTTGTGCAGGCGTTTTTTCGTTTCTGGCCTTGGCAGCCCGCCTCACCCCTCCGCCTCCATGGAAGAAGCCTGCTCGCGCCGACATTCAGAATCGTCCGACAGAGTCGGGCTTTGGGCCCGCGTAGAGTGACTTTCGTCAAAGCACCAACAGGGAACAGACTATGTCCATCATCGGAACCATCATCATCGGTCTTATCGTCGGTTTGATTGCACGGGCCATCAAGCCCGGCAACGATAGCATGGGCTGGATCATGACGATTCTTCTCGGTATCGTGGGCTCGTTTGTAGCCACCTATCTGGGCTCGGCCATGGGCTGGTACCAGCCCGGGCAAACCGCAGGCTGGATTGCCTCGGTGGTTGGAGCAGTGATTCTTTTGTTTATTTATGGCATGGTGCGCGATAAGGCCAACTGAATCTGAATTCCGAACAAAAGGGGCCCCTGGGCCCCTTTTTCTATTTCCTGCATCTTCTTACCGTATATGTGGAAAAAAGACCCGAGTTTGAGAAATCTCAGCGCGACCAGAGCAGAGCGCAAAGACATTGCACAGGCTGCTGCACGGGCCCGCAAGCTGCTCAGAAAGCGTGCGCTCATCAGCGCTGCTGCCAGCACCATTCCGATACCGGGGCTGGACTGGGCTGCCGATGCTGCCCTGCTAGCGCAGCTCTATCCGCGCATCAACCAGGAATTCGGGTTGACACCCGAGCAGCTCGACCAGCTCACGCCAGGCAAGCGCGAGCAGGTGCAGAAAGCCGTCGCCATGGTCGGCTCCGTGCTGATCGGCAAGTTCATCACCCGCGATATGGTGCTGCGTCTTGGCAAAGCCATGGGACTGCGCATGAGCACCAGACAGGCCGCCAAATATGTGCCGCTACTGGGCCAGCTCGCAGCGGCATCGATAGGCTACGCCACGCTGCGCTATCTGGGAGAGCGCCATATTCAGGACTGCATGCGCGTGGTCGAAGAGGCCGAGCTGGACATTCCCGGCCGCTGGCTGGACACCCGCAACCTGCTGCAACGCAATAGCGATCTGGTACGCAGCTGGCAGCAGCAAGATCGCGGCCCCTGGCAACGCGGCCCTCATGACTAAGCCCGCCACTTCCTCACCGACAATCCAGCTATGAACGACAGCAGCACCCTGGCCCAGCGTTACTGGCTCATGAAGAACGAGCCTGACGAGTACTCCATCGACCACGCATTGGCAGCCCCCGGACAGACCATTGCCTGGAACGGCGTGCGCAACTACCAGGCCCGCAATTTCATGCGTGACGATATGCAGGTCGGCGACGGCGTTCTGTACTGGCACTCCAGTTGCGCCGAACCCGGCATCTACGGCCTAGCCCGCATTGCCGGCAATCTGCGCGTGGACCCCTCACAGTTTGATCCTGAGGATCCCTACTACGACCCCAAGTCCCCGGTCGACAAACCGCGCTGGCTGACGCTGGACGTGCAGGCACTGAAGAAAACCCGGCCGCTGCTGATGGCCGAGCTGCGCAGACAAGCTCCACTGCAGCAGATGCGTGTACTGCAAAAAGGCAATCGCCTCTCCATCACCCCGGTGACCGAGGCCGAATGGCATTGCATTCAGGCTCTGCTGCAAGAGCATTGAGGCAGCTCCTTTTAGGCAGCATGATTCACAGGCGCTTCTTCGGCCATATCAGCACCAGGCATCGTCACCAACGGCTTTCTCGAGTCCCCGGCCCAGTACGACGACTCGGCGGACTGAGGCACAATGCCGCTGCATTTTCGGAGGACGTGGCGTATTTCCCACAAAGCAATCTCGCTGCGCCCTCTAACATCCTTGAATCACAGTCTGATCAGAGGCTATGCCAAGGAGTTTGAGATTGCGCTGGAGCACCCCCTTCATGCTGGCCTGGCGCCGAGCCAAGACCACTTTGCCTTCAAGAGCCAGGCTGGCCCTGCGTGATGCACTTGCCGCAGCACTGGCCAGCATGCTGGCCTGGGTCATCGCCCAGCAGCTCTGGGGCCACCCCAAGCCGGCTTTCGCCGTGGTCACCGCCGTGATCTGCCTCGCACCCGGGCTGCCCAGCCATCTGAAGCAGGCACGCAGTCTGCTCATAGGCTGCACACTCGGCATCGTGATCGGCGATCTGCTGTGGCAGCTGCCCGAGCAGCACCTGTTGCTGCGCATGAGTCTGGGCGCATTCCTCTCCATCCTGCTGGGCGCCATCATCGGCCCCGCGCCCGTGGTGCCGATTCAAGCCGGGGTCTCGGTGATTCTGGTGCTGGTGCTCGGCCCCAGCATGGCGGGCGGAGCCCGTCTGCTGGACGTCATGGTCGGTGCTGCGGTCGGGCTTGTCTTCAGCCAGGTGCTGCTGACCTCCAATCCCATCAAGGATATGGGCCGGGCCGCCTCGATCTTTCTCAAGCAACTGGCCAATGGACTGGATTTGATTCTCAAGGCCTGCCAGCAGCAGAACGCCGATGCGGCAGAAACCGCCCTTGGCCAGCTATCACTGGCCCATGAATCGCTGGCCGCCCTGCGCGCCGCCGTAGGTCAGGCCCACTCCTCGCGACGCTGGTCATTGCGCGGACGGCTCAATGCCGAGCGACTGGCTTTTGTCACCCGCCGCTATGACCGCCATGCGGTGCGCGTTTACGCGACAGCCTTGCTGCTGGCCGAGAGTCTGAACCGAGCCACTGCACATACCGGCATGGCTCCTCCCACGGCAATATCCGACTACTGCCGCCGGCTGACGCATGCCTGCCTTGATCTGGCCAACCAGCCAACCGTGGTTGCCCTCAAGGCCGATGATCCTTTGGCGACCATGGATGACTGCCCTGCGCCCCCGGAACCTGAGCCAGTGCTGCAGCCCGAATGGCTGCTGGTGCATGAAAATGCCCGGCAGCTGGAGCGCGCTTTGCGCGCCTTGATAGGCTCGCGTGACGCATGAGAATTACATCAAAATACGCCAAATCGCTTACCCATAAAGCGATCTAAGCTCTCAAATAAGGAGCTTCAGAGAGCACGCTTGTATACCGTGCGCCCTTCCTTGATAGTCTCCAGCACCTGGAGGCTGGCAAGCTGATGCGGCGGCACGGTCAGCGGGTTGTCCGACAGTACGGCCAGGTCGGCCAGCTTGCCGACCTCGATGGACCCCTTGCGGTCGTCCTCGAAATGCTGGTAAGCCGACCAGATGGTCTGCGCCTTGAGCGCCACCCAGGGCGAGACGCGATGCTCGGGCCCCAGCACACGGCCCGAGCGCGTTGTGCGATTCACCGTGGCATCGAGCACACGCATCGACGATGGCAGGGCCACAGGCGCATCGTGATGAGACGTGAACACCATGCCCTCGCCCAGCACCCAGCCAGTCGGCGAGATGTTCTGCGCGCGCGGATCGCCGAGCACCGAATCATGGTGCCAGTCACCCCAGTAAAAGGTGTGCATGGGAAACAGTGACGGGAAGATACCCAGCTCCTTGAGCTGGCTCACCTGGTCGCGCCGCAGCGTCTGGCCGTGGATCAGCACCGGACGTACGGCACGCGCCTGCTCCACGGGGCCGCTGGCGCGCACGGCGGCGATGAACTGGTCGATAGCAGCATCGCCGTTGCCATGCACCAGAATCTGCCAGCCGTTGCGGATGGCCCTGGACACCTGCTCGTTGGCCCTGGCATCGCTGAGCACCCCATAGCCCCTATAGCCGGGCTGCTGGCCATCAGGCGGCACCAGATAGGGCTCGGTCAGCCATGCCGTCTTGCCCTGAGGCGAGCCGTCGAGCGTGAGCTTGACGCCGCCAATGCGGAAGCGATTGGTATAGCTGCGGCTGAACTTCAGGTTGTTGGCCAGCGCGCCGTCGCCCAGCTGCAGGATGTCGGGATAGGACACCACGTCGATGACCAGCCGGCGCGACTCGGCCGCCGCCATGGCCGAGGCAATGGCTCCCGCGTCGGAGCGCCCGTCCTGCACCGTGGTGTAGCCGAACTCCAGATAGAGCTGCTGGGCTTTTTCCAGCCAGTCCATGGACTGCTCCAGAGTGAGTTTGGGCATGATCCGGCCCAGGGTGTGAAAAAAGGCATTCTCCTCCAGCACCCCGTTGGGTACCGGGCTGCCGGCGCGGCGGCGGATCACGCCGCCCTCTGGATTGGGAGTGCCAGGGCCGATGCCGGCACGGGCCAGAGCCAAGGAGTTCAGTGCGCCGAAATGCCCGGACTGGTGAATCACGGCAATCGGCAGGTCTCGGGAGACGGCATCGAGATCGTCGCGTGTGGGATGACGCCGCTCCTGGAGCTGGGAATCGTCATAGCCAAAACCGAGCACGATGCCCAGCTGTTTGACCTCGGGCGAGGTCTGGATGTACTCGCGCAGCGTCTGCTGCAAATCGGCGATAGAGGCGTTGCCACCGTCGGGCGGAGGCAGCAGATTGGCCGAAATGGCCTGCAGCCCCACGCCGCCAATATGGCTGTGCGGGTCCACAAAGCCCGGAATCAGCGTGCGGCCCTGCAAGTCCAGCATACGCGTGCCAGGGCCGCGCAAGGACTCCAGCTCCTGCAGCGAGCCGACGGCGGTAATCACTCCGGCATTCACCGCCACGGCTTCCACCTGGGGCTGGGCATCGTTCATGGTGAGAATCGGGCCGCCGTAGAAGATCATCTCGGCGGGCCTGACCGCGGTCTTAGAACGGCGCGAAGCACAGCCCGCGAGCCAGGGCGTTGATGACAATGCCGTCAGCGAAGCTGCGGTGGCGAGAAACTGGCGCTTTTGCATCATGAACCTCCACAAGACTGCAGCGTAACCGCAGTTCGGACCCGAATCATGCGGGAGCTGCAAGTCATGCCCATGCGCCGGCGCAAGAGAGCATCATCAGATCGACTCCAAGCGCCCATCCAGATTGCGCTTTCAGCTCATAAATACAGAGCATATCCATCAAAACTCAGACCTTGAGACGGCTCCAGCAACGCCCCACTCCCAACGCCAGCAGCCAGCCCAGCACACACATGCTGCCCGTTACAAGCCAGGTGAACTGCCAGCCGCCCATCTGCATGGCCATGGCCGCCACCAGTGGCGGACCGGCAAACTGCCCCACGCAAGACCATTGCTGCATGAAACCCACGGTGGTGGACACGGTGGCCGGGCTGGGCGCCAGGTGCATGGCCGTGGTGAACAGGGTGGCCGGTATCAGGCCACCCGTCGCCGAGAACAGCGCCACGGCCACGAAGCGCAGCCACAGCGGTGCCAAGGGCTCGCCGCCGATCTGCACATAGGCCAGCAGCGCCGTCAGCCCCATCAGCACATAGCCGGTCTGCAGGCAGCGCGCGGGACGCCAGCCCCGATGCAACAACCTGCCGGCGGCCACATTGCCCAGCATGTTGCTGGCGGCGACCACGGCCGTCAGCAGGCCTGCCAGCTTGGCACCGAGGCCGGCCTCCGCATACAGGGTGGGTAAAAATCCGACAACCCCCATCCACTGGCTCGAATACACCATGAAGCCCAGCGACACCAGCCAGGGGCCGGGACTGCGCAAGGTTCGGACCAGACGCGGACGCCAGCCCTCGTCGGCTATGGCTGCAAGGGCATCGGTTGCTGCATCATCTGCGGGTACCATGCGCCAAACCGCAAGGGCAGCCAAGGCAGAGGTGCAGCCCAGCGAAATCCACCATACCTGCCAGCTGCTTGCCTGCAGCACCCATGGCCCCAGCAGCAAGCCCATGGCACTGCCAATGGGCATATAGGAACCCCACCACCCCATACGCGTCCCCAGCTCGGACGGCTTGACTGCGCGGCGTATCAGCCCCGGTGCAGGCATGGCGACCAGCAAGAACCCAAGGCCTTCAAGCGCGCGCAGCGCCAGCAGCCAGGCAAAGCCCGTGGCCGCAGCGCCCACCGCGCTGGACACAGCCATCAGCATCAGCCCCGTCAGCAAGCTGCGACGAAGACCCCATTTGTCGGCACCCAGCCCCACCACCAGGCCCAACAACATGCCCGCCACCTGAACGGTGGAGAGCAGAAATCCGGCCTGCACCAGGGACACGCCCAGTTGCTGCTGCAGCAACGGCACGGCGGGCGGCAGCTTGCCTACATGCAGCGAGGCACTGACGCCGGCTGCGACGATGATCCATGAGGGGTTCAGGCCCCGGCTAGTCACTGGCTCCACGACGTTGTCTCTTTTTTCTCAGCTAGGTGATATGTCAACTATCTAGCATATGGCAAAACACGAGACCGATTGACAAGCATTGCCACAGGCGCTGCCGGCACAAGCCACACTCGCCCGGATCGCCTAAGAATTGTGCAAACTCGCTTTTATGACCGACGACTCCGTCTGAAGGAACTCCATGCGCTCTTCGCTTGATTTCAGCTCCTGGACCTCCTTGCTCTCTACCGTGCTGGGACTGTTGCTGGTGACCTGCCTGATGATGGGCATTCGCCTGTTGTTCATGCAGACCGTGCAAAAGCGGCGCGAGCGTGAGAACCGGCAGATCAACGAGCGGCTCAAGACCTTGATCGCCGCCTACAAAACGCTGGGCAGCTCGTTCACCGGCACGCTGAGCGTCAGTCCTCTGCATCTGCGCGACCTCAGGCAAACCGATGAGACGCCGCCACAAACACCAGCCGGAGATAGCCTGAACGAGCGCCGGCGTCGTATCCGGGATGCCGTGGAGGCCGCTCTGTCCGACATCATCCTGCTGGGTACCGAGGAGCAGGTGGAACTGGCAGCCCGGGCAGCCCAGGATATGGTGGCAGGTCGACCGATCGAGACCGCCGCTCTGGTCACCTCGCTGCGCGGCTTTATCCGCGACGCCCTTGATCTTGAACCCATTCCCTCGCATCTCCAGATACCGTCCCAGGGCCCTGCAAGGCCGAGTACCGGGGGAGCCGGAGGGAATCGCAAGGCCGGTGAAGCCCAGGGTTCGGGCAGTCGTGGTGGCGCGGGCGCCGGCGGTCAGGGCACAGGTATGGGAGCGGGAGGCCTGGGGCTGGGCGCCGGGCTGGGTTCGGGCCTGAGTGCTGGTACGGGCAGCGAGGATCTCACGGACCGTCGGTCATGACACCGCCTCGACCTGGCCTCAGGCACTTCTTGCTCAGAGCATGTCCAGCGGCTGCTTGAAGCGCGGCGGGGGCGAGGCAGCGTCGATCAGCGCCAGCTCCTCCGGGCCGAGCTTGAGCTGCAGTGCACGGGCGTTGTCTCGGATATGGTCTTCGGAGCCGCTCTCGGGAATCGCCAGCACCCGACCGCTGCGCAGGATCCAGGCCAGAGCCACCACGCTGGCACTGACATCATGGCGATCACCGATTTCAGCCAGCAGGCTTTGCTCAACCAGCTCTCCATGCCCCAGCGGACAATAGGCCATCACGGTCACGCCGTTCTTAAGGCACCAGGGCAGCAAGTCATATTCGATACCGCGGCTGAAAACGTTGTAGAGCACCTGATTGACCACACAGTTGCGTCCACCCGGAACTTGCCACAGCTCCTGCATATCGTCGGTGTCGAAGTTGGAAACGCCCCAATGACGAATCCTCCCCTGCGCCTTCAATTCCTCGAACGCGGCTACCGTCTCGGCCAGCGGCGTATTGCCACGCCAGTGCAGCAGATAGAGGTCGATGCAGTCCACTCCCAACTTATGGGCGCTGGCCTCGAAGGCGCGCATCACTCCCTTGCGGCTGGCGTGCATGGGCAGCACCTTGCTGACCAGGAAAGGCCGGAGACGGCTTGGCGGCAGGTCACGCAGCACATCACCAATCAGTTCCTCGGAAAGGCCGTCGCCATACATCTCGGCAGTGTCGATCACGTTCAGGCCGAGCTGCAGCCCGGTGAGCAAGGCTGCCTTCTCTTCGTTCGGGCTGCGCCGCCCCTGGCCAAGATGCCAGCTGCCCATGCCCAGGCTGTTGCGCCCCTCTAAAAATGATATGGCACTGTGCATACGAGCGACCTCCAGGGAAATTCTTCAAAAACCTGTCAATCGCCAGATATTAATGACGCATTGCGTTGTCACTCCAGCTTCTTTTGTCAGCTCAGTTTGAGCCGCGTTATGCTTCACCTGCGAATCAACGACAGATGATTCGGATGCGTATGTGAAATCAAGTTCGCTATTCTCAATAGCTTTCCTCAATATATTCATAACACGGGAGTTCATTGCATGTTCAAGTCCATCGCGGCCGCCGTTGTCGGCCTGTCACTGTCTCTTGGCGTCTGGGCCAAGACAGAAGCCACTCAGGAGTTACCCGCCGAAATCAAGGCCCTGCACTGGCAGGAAAGTGGCAAGGGTGAAATCGCGGACAAGGCCAGCGTCAAGATTCCCTCTGGCTATGCCTTTCTCGGCGAGGCCGACACCTCCAAGCTGCTACAGGCATTTGGCAACCCTCCCAGCAGTGATCACTTCCTGATTGCCCCCAAATCGCTGGACTGGTTTGCCGTGTTCTCCTATGACGACACGGGCTACGTGAAGGACGACGAAAAGATTGATGCCGACGACTTGCTCAAATCCATGCAGTCAGGTGACAAGGCCGGCAACGAGCAGCGCAAGAAGCTGGGTCTTGAAGCTCTGTACACCGATGGCTGGCAGGTTCCACCACATTACGACACGGCCACCAAGCGACTGGAATGGGGTCTGCGTCTGCGCGGCGAGTCGGGCGAGAAGAATGTCAACTACACCTCGCGCATTCTGGGCCGCAGCGGCGTGATGACGGCCACCCTGGTCTCCGATACCGCGACCCTGGCCCAGAACACCGAGGAGTTCAAGAAAGTGCTGGCCGGATTCGACTACAACAGCGGCCAGACCTATGCGGAGTTCAAGAACGGTGACAAGGTCGCCGCCATCGGTCTGGGCGCCCTGGTGCTTGGTGGCGCTGCCGCAGTGGCCACCAAGAAAGGCCTGTGGGGCGCGATTGCTGGCTTTCTGGCCGCAGGCTGGAAGATCGTCGCTGCTGCAGCGGTCGCCCTGTTCGCAGGCATAGGCAAATTGTTTGGCCGCAAGAAGGCCGCTGAATAAGGCGTTCTCCGGGCCACGGCCTCAATGTCTGTAACCCGCCCCGCGCATCGCTAAGATCGCGGGGTTTGTCTTGTCCCCGGAAAGCCGTCTTGTACTTCACGATCTCCACGCAGCTGCAGGTAGTTCTGGCCATCGTCCTGTTCTATCTCTATGACGCGGCCTTGCTGCTCAAGCCCGACGAGGGTTTGCTGCGCCCGCTACGCTCGGGCTGGCGGGCACAGCTAGCCAGCCGGGGCTTCGAGCTGCGTCAGAACCGCGTGCTGTGGCTGCCTGTTTTTGTGCTCCACCAGCCCGTCTATCGGCAGCGCTGGAGCGCAACGCAGATCCAGCTGCCCGCCGATGCGGGATCTTCCACGGCCGTGGAGGCACATGCCCGCAGCTTCAAGGCATTTGTACTGCCGCTGTATCTGCTCGCCGCACTGCTGTTTCTCGGCCTTCCTTCCGCCTTGCTGGTGCTGCATTCCGAACTGCTGCAGCTGATCGCACTTGCGCTCATCTATCTGAGCACGGCCTGGCTGAGCTGGCTGACGCTGCGCCATGGCAGGCAGGGCCACAGCAGCCAGACCTTCGCACGCTCGACAGCGCTTCAGATTCTGCTGTGCCCCCCATTTGCGCTCAATGTGGTGCGCAAGCTCTCGCTGTCATATGAAATACAGACCGACCTGCTGCAGACGGCCCAGGCCCTGCTGAGCGACTCTGACTGGCAGGATCTGGCAGCCCTGGTGCAGCAGTTGATGCAGCGCGAGATGGACGAGATTGCCGAGCTGCCCGAATACGCGCCCACGCTGGCACAGATGCAGCAGGCACTGCGGGTGCTCGAGCAAAACAGCGCCCGATGCTGAACAATCCCTCAAGCAGCCCCACAATAGCGGCTTCCATCACAGCGACCATTGCGAGCACACCATGGCCTTTGCCGACAATCTCAAGCAACTTCCCTCCATCGCCCATATCTCCGAGCTGCAGCTGATCGACTCCGACGGCCAACTGGCCGCAAGCATCCCGAATGCGCCCGGCAAAGCTGGCTCGGTCACGATCTACAACGCTCTCTACGCCAAACATGGCAGCATCAACGTCGAAGCTGCCGAAGAAGGCCTGCAGCTGTATGCCGAGCACACCGAAGATGCCAAGGCACGCCCCGGCGCCCACCCCAATATCGATCGGTTGCTGGACGTGATCGCCAGCGGCAAAGGCTATGCCGTGACGGTGATTGCAGCCTGAGCGCCGTCAAGCCCTTTCACTGATGAAAGGGCTTGATCTTGCGGCCTGTCCCTCCGGTTCCTGCGCTCGAAGATCTTCGAGGTCCACACGCTGAACACGATTGCGCCCCGCATGTTTGCCTCGATAAAGCGCCGCATCGGCCTGCTGCAGTGCGAGGTCAAATGCATGGGAAGCAATGAAAGGATTGGAAACGCCAATCGTTGCCGTGCAAGTGACGCAGCCATGCAGGCTGATGCCCGGAATCGTGATTTCCGCAATCGCTGCGCGTATTCTTTCGGCTAGCTGCAGCGCCTCGTCTCCCCGCAGCCCCGGGCAGAGAACCACGAACTCCTCGCCACCCAAACGGCATTTCAGATCGCTCTTGCGCGTGCTTTGCCGAATCACTTCCGCCACGCGGCACAGCACCATGTCGCCGAACTGGTGCCCGTAGCTGTCGTTGATGCGCTTGAAATGGTCAATATCCACGATCAACAGATGGACGGGCACGGTCTTTGCGGCCGCGAAATGCGCCCCAAGCCCCTGGACTAGGCCCCGGCGGTTGAGCAGCCTGGTCAACGGGTCCTGGGCCGCCATGCTGCCGAGTTCGTCGGTAAGGCGCCGCAAGACGAGCCAGACGGCGCCTGGCGGGATCACCGTGCCGAGAAATGACATGTAGATATAGAACACCATTTGAAAATGGCTGTTCATGTCCAGGGCCTGCAAGCCGCCCTGCAGGATCAGCACGAACTTCATGGCATTGAGAATGCAGATGCCGCCGATCAGAATGGCAAAGACCACCATCTCAACGACCATGTTCCTGGCAAAGCTGCGCGTGCCCCGCAGCAGGGAGATCGTCATGCCCAGGAACAGCAAGGCACAGGCCCCGGCCAGCATTGCCTGGCGCGCCTCCAGACCCAGTGTCGAATGCACCAGCACCTGCGCCGCACTATAGGCCAGCGCCAGAATCAGCAGCGGCCGCCACACCGGCATAGGACGACTGAAGAAGCGCATCGCGCCCAGCGCATAGACCACCGGCGCACACAGAGTCAGCGTGTGATTGACGACACTCATCGCACTCCAGCCCGGCTTGCCGCCCAGCAGCTGCAGCACATAGGCACAACCCAGCAACAGGTTGCCCAGTGCGAAGACCTCCATGCCCATTTTCCTGTCGGGCAATCTGCGGCCGATCAGCAGGAACAGCACGCAAAAACACAGCAGATGCACGCAGAGCATGCCAAGGATGACGGTCGCAACCATGAAATCACTCAAGCCGGTAACGGCAGGTGCTGCGTGTCTCAGGCAAGGACAACCCGGAGTCAGACCTGCGGATGAACAAGGCAGGACTGGCTTTTGCTTTGTTCAAGCCCTTTCAATCCGCACTCGTAAGTATTTGCAAATGTAACGCCTTGCACCGAGTCGATGATGTCAAAACCGCTCAGGGCCTACCAGCAAATCTGAGCGACGCCTGGCGCACCACCTCAGGCAATTGCTGCACCTGGGCATAGCTCTCGCGCAGCCAGCTCGCATCGTTGCCGCGCTGCAGAACCTGGGACAGATCCTGCAGCGCGCTCTTGCCGGATGCGGGGGCATGGCTGGTGATGCGCTGCAGGGTCTGCCCTATGTGCTCGCGCAGCGACAGCTGCTCGCTGCTCGCCGGGTCCACATAAGTGCCGTCCAAGCCGAAACGGCAGGCCTGGAAGCGGTTATAGGTATAGACCAGATAGTCGTCTTCGCTGGGCTCAAAGGGCTGCTCGCTGAGAAACCAGGCACCCAGCGCCTGCACATAAGCCGCCAACTGCGCAGCGCGGTGGATGGACAGCGGCGTGTCGAAAACACGCACTTCCACAGTACCGAACTCGGGCTTGGGCCGGATATCCCAGTAAAAATCCTTCATGCTGTGAATCACGCCCGTAGCCGCCATCTTGGCAAAGTAGCGCTCGAAATCCTCCCAATGCAAGGCAAATGGTGCACGGCCCGAAAGCGGGAACGCGAACACCGAGTTGAGACGTGCCGAATCAAACGCGGTGTCCTGGCCTTGCACAAAGGGGCTGGATGCCGACAGTGCAATGAAATGCGGGATGTAGCGCGAAAGCCGGTGCAGCATCATCAGCGCATCGTCGGCACTGGGGCAGCCCACATGCACATGCTGGCCGAAGATGGTGAACTGCTTGGTCAGATAGCCGTACAGCGCCGTCAGCTCCTTGAAGCGCGGCTTGTCGTAAATGCGCTGTTGGTGCCACTGCTGAAACGGATGCGTGCCGCCACCGGCCAGCGCGATATTGAGCCGATCGGCCGCCTTGACCAAGGCATCGCGCGTAACAGCCAATTGCTCGTAGGCGTCCTGTGCATCCTGACAGATGCCGGTGGAGATCTCGATCATGCTGGAGGTCACCTCAGGCACGATGGAGCCCGGGACCTTGGCGTTCTTGAGCAGGGCCAGCATATCGGGCGCATACGGCGTCATATCGTAGTGATGGGTGTTGAGCAGCTGCAGCTCCAGTTCCACGCCCAGCGTCAGGGCCTGAGAAGGTGCGAATTCGCCCAGGCCGCCGGCTTCGGCCCCCGCTGGCTGACTTTGCTCGATTTCATGCGTCATGGCGCTTCCCTCCTCTTTGCAAGGCCGCGCGGCCCACGCCGCGATGGGCATCGCCGCTACGCCACAGGGCGGTAGCGGCCAGCAGCACACCCAGCACCTCGCACAAGACGATCATGGGCAGCGCAATGGCCGCCACCTGCTGGGCCACGCTGGCATTGAAAGCCGTCCACTGCATTGCAATCCCCGACACCATCAGCAGCGCGAGTCCCGACAAGGCCAATTGCCCGCAGGCCACAGGCCATTGCCTGCGCCAGCCTATGCCGGTACCTAGCCCCAGCAGAAGGATGGAGCCAAACTTGCCCAGAATCCGAGCCAGGACAGCGCTGGCCACGACCGAAACCATCGCCACAGACAGGTTCACTTGCGAGGCCATGCTGGCCACCAGCACGAACATCAGCAGATTGAGCATGGCATTGGCCGCCTGAAAGGCCTGGGGCCAGACCAGCGGCATGGGACTGAAATTGCGCAGCATCAGACCCGCGACCATGAAGCCCAGTGCGGCAGAGCCGCCCCATTGCTCGGCCAGCAAGCAGACCGCAGCCATGGCAGCAAGCAGATACAAGGCCGTGGTGTCGCTGCGCGATGACTGCCAACGAAGGACTGGCCAGAAGGCAATGGTGACCAGAAAGGCCCAGAACAGAGTCAGCAACAGGCTGAACAGCAGGCGGCCCAGCCCCGCCGATGAAAACTGCAGGCCGCCACCTGCAGCCGCTGCGACCGGCACGAACACTACGGTCAGCACCAGAGCGCCGAACAGCGCCAGCAAGGTGCTGATAGTAGCCAGCAGCAAGCTGCGGTCTGTCACCGCGCCGCTGGCGCGCAGATCATCGGCAATGCGAAGCAACACAGCCGGAGACGCAGCCATGGATATCACACCGACGGCCAGCGCCACGGCCCAGCCCCAGCCCAGGGCCAGCAAGGTCGCAGCCACCACCGTCAGCGTGACCAGCGACTCGCCCAGACTTTGCAGCAGCAACCAGGGCTGACGAAACAGCCAGGGCAATGAAACCTGAGAGGCAGCCAGCAGCAGGCTTGCGCCCACAGCCACCTCCAACAGCACGGCCGTGCTGCCTTGCAGCGGCCAGGGCAGATCACCAAAGCCAACCCATCCGGCCACCAGGCCCACCACCGTATACCCCAGCATGCGCGGATAGCCGGTAAAACGGTGAACCAGATGACCAAGCAAAGCAGCGGCTGCAACCAGCACGCACCAGCTCAGCAGCGGCGGAAAACCGGCGGGCCAGATGCCCGCCTCAAGATTGCCGAACGGCATAAAGCGCCCTCCTGTATCAAGACCCGGACAGTGCGACAAAGTCACGGCACCAGGAATGGTGCAGGCAGCGTTGCGAGAGATGCGGTCAGCGCCGCGTGAAAGCCCAGTCATGCGCCGGGATGCAACACCTGCTACTAGCGCGGCCAGCCCTGCGCCCGAGGGATCACGGCAGCCGCCACGCACGCTCCAAAGTATGCCCAGATCTCCACAGGCACTGACCAGGAGCGCTACAAACATCATAGGGGCGCCAGATCAAACGGCGTTACAGGGTGTCAGCCTTCCGACATTTCTGTGTCCGAATGCATGGCTTGTTAGAGTTTTGCAAACCTTCCGGACATGAAAAATGCCGGGCTCAACCAAGCGTTGACCCGGCATTGATTCATATGGGAAACCCTGCTATCAGGCTGGCAGCTTGCCGCCCTTCAGCAGCGCTCCCACCAGTTCCACCCAGTAACGCATTCCCAGCGGCAGATTGGCGTCGTTGAAGTCGTACTTGGGGTTGTGCAGGGAGGCGCTGTCCTCGCCATTGCCCAGCCAGATATAGACGCCCGGGCATTCCTGTGCCATGAAGGCAAAGTCTTCCGAAGCCATGCTGGGCACCATATCGCGGCGCACCTTGCCCTCGCCCAGTACGCTGGTCAGCACCTCGGCGCAAACTTCGGCATGCTGGGGGCTGTTGATGGTCGCTGGGTAGCTGACGCGGTAGTCGAGCTGGGCCTCAAGGCCGTGCAGCGCGCAGGTCGCTGCAATCGCATCGCGAAAACGCTGCTCAATACGCGCGCGCTGAGGCATGTCGAAGCAGCGCACGGTACCGCGCAGCTTGATGACTTCGGGCATCACGTTATAGGTATCCCCGGCGTTGAAGCTGGTCACGCTCAGCACGGCTGGCTTGTGCACCTCCTGCTCGCGAGCGATCAGCGCGGGCAGCTGCGTCACCAGTTGGCAAGCCGACAGCAGCGCATCCTTGCCCAGATGCGGCATGGCGGCATGACAGCCCTTGCCGGTTAGCGTCAGATCGAAGATGTCGAAGGCCGCCATCACGGCCGTGGAATGCACTGCCGCCGTACCCACGGGCAGGCCCGGCCAGTTGTGCATGCTATAGACCGCGTCCATGGGGAAGCGCTTGAACAGCCCTTCCTCGATCATGGCGCGCGCGCCACCTTCGTTTTCCTCGGCAGGCTGGAAGATGAAATGCACGGTACCGGCAAAGTCGGGGGCCGAGGCCAGAGCCTGGGCCGCACCCAGCAACATGCTGGTATGGCCGTCGTGACCGCAGGCATGCATGCGACCTGCATGGGTTGACGCATGCTCGCACTGGTTGAGCTCGGTCACATGCAGCGCATCCATATCGGCACGCAGGCCGATAGAGGGGCCGGCGCCCAGACTGCCCTTGAGCACGGCGACCACGCCGGTGCCGGCCAGGCCGGTGTGCACTTCCAGACCGAAGCTCTTCAGCAGCTCGGCCACACGCGCGCTGGTGCGGTGCTCCTGAAACGCGGTTTCGGGATGACGATGAAAGTCATGACGCCAGGCTTGCAGTTCCTGCTGGCCGGGCCACTTGATGGTGTTCATCATGGTCCTGCTCCGACTTTACAGCGTGTGGACAAAGGTCTGGGCGATCAGCGTCGCGGCCAGGAACACACCGGCATTGGCCAGCAGCGAAACCACCACGATGCGCCAACCCAGACGGCGGAAAGCCGGGATGTCCTTAGCCAGCGACAGGCCCGCGAACGTCAGCATGGGCGTGATCATGGCCAGGAAGTTGACCTTGCCGGTCAAAGCTGCCACCTCGGCGGCATAAGGCGTCAGCGGGAAGGTCATGGCCATCGCGATGAACGAGATCCAGCACACCGCAGGCAGCGCGCGGCGCGTGCCCACATAAATCAGATCACCGACAAACACGGCGGCAATGATGAGCAGTACACCTGGCAACGCATCCATCACCGGCACGCCATGGCCGATGCGGTTGCCGATCAGCACCATGGCGCCGACCAGAACCCAGGAGGCGAAGCGCATGCCCAGGCCCAGCGCCGGCACCTGTGCCTGTTCCTCATCCTTGGCGGCACACAGGTCTACAGCCTGCTCCACCACAGCCTGCTTGCGCTTGCGGCCCAGAATCGGCTCCAGCCATTGATAGGCACGCAGCGCCAGGGGCAGCGAGATGAACAGGGTCAGATAAGTGCCCACCGTCGTCGCAATCAGATTGGCGGCAGCGGCAAAGGTGGCAATCTGGTCGCTCATCTCGGGATGCTGGGCGGCAATCGCGCCCACGGCGGCGGCCGTCATGCTGCCCGAGCCCACACCGGCGCCCATGCCCAGTGCCAGCGGGTGGAAGATATTGAGGCTTGAGACAAAGCCGGCCAGCAGCGAGATGAAGATAGCGCCGATCAGCGTACCGGTGATGTACTCGGCCAGCACGCCGCGACCTTCTGGCGAATCCATGCCGAAACGCTCGCCGATGATGGCCAGACCCGGTTCACGGCCGATGGAAAAAGTCGCGCCAATCGCTTCGCGCTTGATGCCCAGCAGCAGCGCCACTGGCATGCCCAGGGCCACGCAACCGACCAGATTGCCCAACTCCTGCAACACCAGCCCCCAGCCGACTTCGGCCAGCTTGGGCAGCGAGCCACCGACCAGCAGACCCAGTTTGGCAATGAACAGAAACAGCGCGCAAGACAGCACGGCGGCTGCCAGATTCTGGCTGTACAGGCTCAGCTTTAGCGGCCCGGGCATGCGCTTGCGCAGCAGTCCCAGCACCAGACCGATGAGCAGCGCCCAGATCATGGGCAGCAGCACCACCTTGCCCACGCCCAGCGCAATGGGCAGCGGCCCCAGCCACTCGGACAATGCCGCAATCACCAGCGCCAGCGCAAATACCTGCACCACGCTACCCACATTCAACGCGGCCTTGGCCGGCTGCACCTCTGTACGCATCAACTTTCCTTGCGCACGACGGCCGCTGCCGACGCGCTGAAATAGCTTTGAACCCTGAAAATGGGCACGGCCAGCCCAAGCTGGCGCTCACCCATGCGGGCGCTGAATATAACAATGCATTTATTGCATACGCCTTCTTTTTCTGTTCTAAAAAAGTGAACATACGTATGAATACAGATGCAATTTGGCGACGACAATCGCCGCATGCCCGCCTTCCAAGACTCCCGCGCCCGCTATCTGTTTGAAGCCGTCTACTGCGGCTCTGTCCGTGCCGCAGCCGAAAAACTGGGCATCGTGCCCTCAGCCGTCAGCCGACAGATCAGCCTGCTCGAAGAGGAACTGGGGGTGGCCCTGCTTGAGCGCCACCGCAGCGGCGTGGTGCCCACCGAAGCCGGCCGGCTGTTACTGGACTATCACCGCGAACACACGGCCCACCGCCACGACATGCTGGCCAAGGTAGATGCGCTGCGCGGCCTGCACAGCGGCAGTGTCAGCGTGGTCAGCGGCGAGGGCTTTGCGCAGGAGCTGATCGACGGCCCCATACGCAATTTTCGCCAGCAATACCCTGGCGTCAGCATCTCGCTGGAAATCTATGGCACGACCGAAATCATGCGCCGCATTCGCGAGGATGCGGCCGAGATCGGCCTGGTCTACTACCCGCCCGCCGACAGCCATATCACCGCGCGCGGCGCGGCGCGCCAGCCCATGCATGCCATCGTCCACTCCCAGCACCCGCTGGCCAGCGCGGGCCAGACCTCGCTGCAGGAGCTCAGCCAATGGCCTATTGCCATGCTTCAAGGCGTGTATGGCATTCGCCAGCTCGTGGAATATGCCGAACACAAGGACAAGATCCATCTCAGCCCCGCGCTGACCAGCAATCTCATCAGCGTGCTGCTGGCCTTTGTCACCAGCGGCCAGGGCGTGACCCTGCTGCCGCCCTGCTCCGTCACGGCCGAGCTGGCAAGCGGGCGCCTGCGCGCCATTCCCATTCGCAACCCTGCATTTCAGGATGCGGAAATGCAGCTCATCACTCGCACCGGTCGCCATCTGTCCCCAGCCGCCAATCGCTTTCTGCTGTATTGCATGCAAGGCATGCAGGCGTTCCAGGAACCATGAGCGGCGGCCCGCAGGACTCCAGGTCAGGCCGCCTGAGCATGCTGAGGACACCGCTGCACTTGCCTTAGACTGCACGCAGCATGCAAACCAGTCTGGCTCTCACTCCCTCGCAACTTAGCGAATTCCTTCTCAACGTAGCCACCGTACGCCCCGTGTTCATCTGGGGGCCGCCAGGCATTGGTAAATCAGCACTGGTGCAAAACTTTGCGCAAAGCGTGGGGCTTGATTGTGTGTCCCTGCTGGGTAGCCAGCTCGCGCCCGAGGATTTGCTGGGCGTGCCACAGATCATTGACGGCGTGACTCGCTTTTGCCCGCCCGCCATGATTGCGCGCGAGCAGCCCTATTGCCTGTTCCTGGACGAGCTCAACGCCTGCAGCCAGGATGTGCAGAAAGCCTTCTACAGCCTGATCCTGGAGCGTCGCGTGGGCGAGTATGTGATGCCCGAGGGCTCCATCGTGATTGCGGCTGGCAACCGGGCTCAGGATTCCGCGATTGTGCGCACCATGTCCTCGGCGCTGATCAACCGCATGATTCATGTGCAACTCAAGGTCAGCGCCAGCGAGTGGCTGCAATGGGCGCAGCAGGCCCAGTTGCATACTCTGGTGCTCGAATACCTGGCCCAGCGTCCCGATCACCTGTGGAGCCAGCCGCCCAAGCATGAGGAAGCGTTTTCCACGCCGCGCTCCTGGCATATGCTGAGCGACGCCTTGCTCTCCTACGGCGATGCTCTGAATCTGCAGACGCTCGAAGCCCTGGGCAGCGGCTGCCTCACGCCCCAGCATGCGGCGCAGTTCAAGGCCTTCTATAAGCTGGCCGACGACCGTCACCGTCTGGACGCTATTTTCAAGGGCGACGCCAACTGGCCCCATGCGCCGCAGGACAGAGATGTGCTGTATTTCCTGGCCCAGGCCTTCCGTGCGCGTCTGCTCAAGATCCTGCCCGCCGACAAGCAGCAAAGCGGCGGCGAGTTGCAGCAAACCGTGCACCGCTCCAAGGCCATGCTCAAGGAACTGGCCCAGATCAGCCTGGAAATGGCTCAGATCGTCACCGCTGAGAGCGACAGCCAGACCCTGCCAGCCTGGTATATGGTGGAAATAGTGCGCGACCTGCCACGCCTGGTGGAAGCGCGCGAGACGGCCAGAGCCTGATGGCCAAAGCCCCAACGCGCGACACCCCTGCCACCCAGGCCTATACGCAGGGCCTGGCCATGCTGCAGGCACACCCCATCTTTAGCGAACTCAGCCGCAGCCTGGGCTTTGTGCGCGGCGCCCAGTCAGGCTGCCCGCCCCATGGCTGGGCACAGGCCAGCCTCAACCACCAACGCTTTACCGGCCAGATCGACATCCACCCCAAGCGCCTGGCCAGTCCCGAGGAATGGGCGTATTGCCTGGGGCGGGCCACGCTCAGCTACGCGCTGGAGCTTTTTCAGCGAGACCGCAGTCACTGGGTCCAATGGAGCGCGGCCTGCGATGTGGTCACGGCCCGCTTCATCCAGACCATCAAGCTCGGCCGTCCGCCCGAAGGCATGGAACTGCCCGACGGACTGCCCCAGCGCGACGAGGCCCAGTGGTACGTCCAGTTCTGCGAACAAGGCATACCCGCCTGGGCACAGTCGCTGAGCTTGGCCGGTCCCGGTCAGGGCGGCGCTCACCCCAGCCTGGCCCTGCCGCAGCAGTGGCCTGAGCCCGCCTCATCCACCAGCAAACCGCAGCCGTATTGGCGCAGGTACGGCAACTGGCCCGAAATGTTTGCCGCCGGTCTGGCTCGCTCCGTCACCCAGTCCGTGGAAATGGCGGCAGGCGTGCGCCGCGAGTTTGGCCAGAGCCGCCCTGCCAGCAGTGCGCTGGACCGCGCAAGACACTGGTTCATGGACAGCTTTCCGCTGCTGGGCAGCATGGTCGCGGCGTTTGACATCATCGAGGACGCCGGCATCTGCGAGCGCGAGGACATTGCCGTCGCCGCCGTCGACGAAGTGCTGCGCACCATCTACATCAACCCCGGCCCGCGCCTGTCCGAGCTGGAACTGCGTTTCGTCATTGCCCACGAAGTTCTGCACGTTGCCCTGCGCCATCTGCCGCGCCGACGCGGGCGCGAACCTTTTCTGTGGAACGTGGCCTGCGACTTTGTCATCAACGACTGGCTGATTCAGATGGATGTGGGCCAGCCGCCGGGCATCGGCCTGCTCTACGACCCGGAGCTGCGCGGCCTCGGCGCCGAGGAGGTCTATGACCGCATCGCAAGCGATCTGCGCCGCATGCGCAAGCTGCGCACCCTGGCCGGTGGCCGGGGCGACATGCTGGAGCGCAATGTAGGCGGTCAGCACAACACGGGCGACTACACCGATATCGACGAGTTTTGCCGCACCCAGCTGGGCAAGGGCCTGCTGCGCCACGAGCAAAGCGCACGCGGCCTGCTGCCCGCAGGACTGATCGAGGAAATCCGTGCCTTGCTGCAGCCGCCGATTGACTGGCAGGTAGAGCTGGCGCGCTGGTTCGACCATCACTTTCCGCCCATAGAAACGCGGCGCAGCTATGCCCGCATCAGCCGCCGCCAGAGCGCCACGCCCGATATTCCCAGGCCACGCATTCAAGCCGACAGCCGCTGGCTGGACGGCCGCACCTTTGGCGTGGTGCTGGACACCTCGGGCTCCATGGAGCGCCATGTACTGGCCAAGGCACTGGGCGCCATCGCCAGCTATGCCGAGGCCAAGAACGTGCCCGCAGTGCGCCTGATCTGCTGCGACGCCGCAGCCTATGACCTGGGCTATCTACCGGCCGCTGACATGGCCCAGCGCATCGCTCTCAGGGGCCGGGGCGGCACCGTGCTGCAGCCGGGCGTGGATCGGCTGCTCCAGACCGATGACTTTCCCAAGGACGGGCCCATCCTCATCATCACCGACGGCGAATGCGACCCGCTGCGCGTGTCGCGCGAGCATGCCTATCTGCTGCCGCCAGGCCGCAGGCTGCCGTTTCGCACAACAGCCCCCATATTTGTGATGGACTAATTCAGCATCGGAGCATCCCCGCTCCATTCAGCAGTGCACAGCTCGCCAACTCATCGAGCGCGATCTGCACGCTGGCAGACCTGGGCGCGGCAGCCTCTACCGCCCTGCCGCTGCAAGAGCAGAGCCTAAGGCTTACCCTTGGATGTCACGATCCGGCAACTGAATTGCGGAATGCGCCAAGTGCATTCAGGCCACCGGCCCTACATTGCCCACCGAACTCGTTGATTCTCTGCCCCGCAAAGGTCGATGCAGCCTTGGTGCGCAGCCGGGTTCAGGCGATGAAGGTCAAGAACAGGAAATGAACCCAGAAATCCAGGACAGGCCACCACAGCACCATTCACAGCTACCGGTGCTGGCGCAAGGTCATGGCAGCCTCCGCCCTTGCGGCCTGATGCTGCGGGACCGTGACGCATCCCTTGCATTCATGACAACGAAAAAAGGCCGAGCCGGGTCTGCTCCCAGGCCATGGCTTGCTGCATCCAGCTCGTGATGCCCACCCCGCGCCCCACAACAACTTCCAAGAGACAAGCATGAACCCAAGTGCGACGACCATTTCGGGCGCAACGCCCAGGCAAGATACCAGCCAGGACATCGACGCAGACAAGGCGCTGTATGCCAAGGTCAGCTGGCGGCTGCTGCCCCTGCTGCTGATCTGCTACATGGTCGCCTACCTGGACCGGATCAATATCGGCTATGCCCAGATCCAGATGAAGCAGACGCTGGATTTCGGCGACGCCGCCTACGGATTCGGCGCGGGTCTGTTCTTCATAGGCTACTTTCTGTTTGAAGTACCCAGCAACCTGCTGCTGGAGAAGATAGGCACGCGCAAGACGCTGATGCGCATCATGCTGGTGGCCATGGCCTGGGTCTCCACTCCCATGCAGTTCTATGTCGCACGCTTTCTGCTGGGCGCCTTCGAAGCCGGCTTCTTTCCCGGCGTCATTCTCTACTTCACCTACTGGTATCCCTCGGCCCGCCGCGGCCGGGTGATCTCCATCTTTCTCTCGGCCGTCATGGCCATGGCCATCGTGGCCGGACCGCTGTGCGGCGCCATCCTCAAATATATGGATGGCATCGACGGTCTGCATGGCTGGCAGTGGCTGTTTCTCATCCAGGGCCCCCCCGCCTGCATTCTGGGCCTGATCCTCTACGTCTACCTGCAGGACAGGCCCGCCGACGCCAAATGGCTGACAGATGCCGAGAAAGCGCGTCTGCAATACAACCTGGCCAACGAAAGCGGCCAGGCCACTCACCACGGCAGCAACGGGCACAAGGATGCCGATGGCAGCGCCACTCTGGGCCAGCTGCTGCGCGACCCCAAGGTCTATGCCCTGTCACTGGTGTATTTCATGATGCACGGCGCCACCTATCTGTTTGTCTTCTGGATGCCCACCGTGATTCAGGGCCTGGGCGTGCAGGACGTGCTGCATGTCGGCATCTACTCGGCCATTCCCTTTGTGGCGGGCTTTGTCGGCATGATTGCCTTTGGCGCCAGCTCCGACCGATTCGGCGACCGGCGCTGGCACCTGTTCATCGCCACCGGCATGGCCATTGCCGGCCTGATCGTCACCCTGCAGATGCACGGCCATCTCGAAGGCTCTCTGATTGCCCTGGCCTTCACGCTGATCGGGCTTGCGGCCCTGCCCCCCGCTGTTCTTTGCCCAGGTCAGCGACTATCTGTCTCCGGCCGTGGCCGCAGGCGGCATAGCGCTCATCAGCAGCCTGGGCAACCTGGGCTCGGCCGCCAGCCCCACTCTGGCCGGCCTGCTGACCCAGTACACCGGCAACAGGCACTACAGCATCTATCTGGTGCTGGGCATGTTGATCCTATCGGCACTGGTGCTGATGGTGGCAGTGCGGCCCGCCAAGGCCCAGCATGGCCAGGCCGTGCGCTAAACAGAGGCCAAACAGTACGACAGCAGCCGGCCGGCCTTCAGGTCGGCTTTTTTCATTGGATGAGTCCGAACAGGAAGCCGGTGTCTGCCAAAGGATTGCGGCACACAGGCCGTTTCCGCTGGCGCACTCTGCTGACTGGAGTCCGGTTTCCGGAAAAAGCTATGGACCCGAGCCACAGCCCAATATCCGATCCATCAGATCCGGCTACATGCAGATCAATCCATCATATGCAAACAATATTATTATCTTTGGCAAAAGGATGATTCCGTAATTAACAAACAAAAAATTATTCATTTAACACATTAAATATTTAAGTTATAAACTTGGCTTCGGCTCCTTTAATAGGGCCAATTTGCACATATCACTCAATGCAGATTTCAGACCAAGCAATACGACAACTGATCAAAGAGAAAAGCACAGGGCAATTCACGTCATTCAATTTCAAGAGAATGCTCACACCGTGGATCATTCCTTTTGTTGTGCTGAGCCTTTGGCTATTTTCAACAACAAGTGGCTGGATAGATCAGTCCATATTACCCAGTCCTATCACGGTCGCTCATGCCGCCTATGAGCAATGGACCAACAACACGCTCTGGACAGATATAGGCGTCAGCCTGAGTCGGGTTCTGGCCGGCTTCAGCATTGGCATGTTGTCGGGCTTGGTACTGGGCACGGCCGTAGGTCTCAGTCAGTTCAACCATGATCTGCTTGACCGTTCGCTGCAGATGCTGCGCACCATTCCGCATCTGGCCCTGGTGCCGTTGATGATTCTATGGCTGGGTATCGATGAAACGCCGCGTATTTTGCTGGTCGCATTGGGAACGCTGTTTCCTGTCTATATCAACACGGCCAGCGGCATCAAGAATGTCGATGCCAAGCTGCTGGAAATGGGAAAATCCTACGGTCTCAGCCGCAAAGAGCTGATTAAACAAATCATCATTCCCGGCGCCATGCCATCCATACTGGTGGGTATCCGATATGCATTAGGTGTTGCATGGCTCACGCTGGTCATTGCCGAAACCATTGCTTCTCGCAATGGCATTGGTTACATGGTTCAGAACGCCCGCGAACTGCTGCGCATTGATATCATCATTTTCGCCATATTGCTGTATGCACTGGCAGGCTGGCTGGCAGACTGGCTTATACGGCAGATCGAATATCGCGTTCTGCGCTGGAATCCCGCATATAAAAAGGCAGCAGGTCAATGATTTCAATATTATCAAGCCGTCAGAATGCCGAAATCAAAGAAGATGGCTTCTCCGCATGCGCAGTTTCTCTGCGCAATATCGGAAAATCGTTCGGCCGCCGCCAGGTTCTGCAGCATATAGATCTTGATATTACACAGGGTGAATTCGTTTCCCTGATAGGTCCGAGCGGCGCCGGCAAGTCCACGCTGCTGCGGCTTATCGCGGGTCTGGAAGCCTGCAGCAGCGGACGCATGCGGTTGAGCAGCCCCGTGCCGGAGCGCGCAGCCCAGATACGGGTCATGTTCCAGGAAGACCGGCTGCTGCCCTGGCAGACCGTGCTCGACAACATCACGCTTGGCGCTCGCGAGCAACAGCCTGCAGCTCTGGAACTATTGCGTGCCGTCGGTCTGCAAGGCCATGAGAACGATTTTCCGTCCACGCTCTCGGGCGGCCAGAAACAGCGCGCAGCCCTGGCTCGCGCACTGCTACATCGCCCCGACATCCTGCTGCTGGACGAACCCTTTGGCGCTCTTGACGCCATTACCCGGGTCTCCATGCAACTGCTGCTCTTCGACATGTTGCGCGACCACCCCTGCACCGTGGTGCTGGTCACCCATGACGTGGAAGAGGCCGTGGTGCTCTCCAATCGCATTCTGGTGCTGCGCGATGGCGACATTGCCAGGGATCTGGTGCTCGAAGGCGCAATACCCCGCGATCGTGGCCAGGCCGATCTGGCCACGCTCAAGGCAAGGCTCATCAACGAGTTGCTGGTGCAGGAGGCCTTGCACGAGGCGGCCCAGGCGACTTCGGCTTCGGCCTGAGTCGCGCCGTCTTCGAGAGCTGGCTCCGACCTCCTTTTTCAATCACGGGCCTGCACGCCCCATTCCTTTCATTTCCTTCACGGCAATCATCATGAGCCCTTACGACAGCACCACGGCTTTGACCTCCTCACCACTGAGCCGCCGCCAGGCCTTGCAGCGCGGACTGCAAGCCGGCTCGGCACTGGCCGCGCTGAGCCTGGGCGGCAATGCCGCTCTGGCGCAGTCCAATGGCACACCGCTGCGGGTGGCCATCATCGGCGACGGACGTACCGGTGTCTGGGCCACGCTGCGCAGCCTGCCCGAGAGCCAGCTGCACAGCGCCATAGGCTCGGCCATCACCTTCCAGCCCGGATTTACCGCATCGCTGCCGGTGATGGAGGCCATCAAGGCTGGCTCGGTGGACTTCAGCTTTGCAACGGCAACCGCGCTCGTCAATGCCATCGCCGCCAGGGTACCCATGATTCCACTGGCCGCCTACGCCTTGCCCGCCGATGAAGTGGACTTTCTGGTGCGCGCCGAATCCTCAATACGCTCCGCCGCCGATCTCAAGGGCAAACGCATTGCCCATCAGAACGGCACCACCGGCACCTACAGCCTGATCAAATACCTGGAAACTGCGGGTCTGCGTCTCAAGGACGTGGAAGCGGTCAGCCTGTCGGGCGTCGATGCCTATACCGCTCTCGCACAAGGCAGCATCGACGGCTGGATCCACTGGCAACATGCCGCAGCCATTGCCAAGGCACGCCTGGGCGACAAGGTCCGCCTGCTGCCCAATGTCAGGACCTATGACTGGGCCTTTTATGTCGCCAGCGAGAAAGCGCTGCAATCCAATCCCCAGGCTGTCTTCAATGCCGTCAAGCTTATCAAGCAGACGCAGGCCAGGATCAATGCCAGCCCCGACGCTACGGCCAAACTATGGGCTGCACAAGGCGGCTTCCGTCCCGGCAGCCTCGAAGAAAAAGTCTTTGTCGAACTGATTCGGGACAAGCGCCTGTCGGACTCCACCGCCGATCTGCTGGCCCCGCTGAGCAGGCAGGCCGCCACCGAAACCCAGGAAATGGCCGACAGCTTCCAGCAACTGGGCGTGCTGCCGCAACGCACCGATGTCGTCGGCTTTTTGCAAAGCAGCAAGGTCGGCGATGTGGCGCAGAAGATCCGCAGCGCCCTCTCCTGAGCCCCTGACGACTTCCGGAGAGTGAGTTCATTGCCATGACCCAAGCAACACCCCGCCAGATGCATCTGGCCGCCTTCATCATTGCCGGTCCCGGTCGAGCCGGCGGCTGGCGCTACCCCAGCTCCGAATCCGACTGGCTCAACCCAGCCTACTATCAGAAGATCGCGCAGACGCTCGAGCGAGGCCGTTTCGACATGGCTTTTTTTGCCGATATTCTGGCCGTTCCCGACCGCTTCCAGAGCAGCACCGACAGCCAGCTGCGCTACGGCGCGCTGGGCTCCATGCGGCTGGACCCCACGCTGGTGCTGACGTCCATGGCGAGCGTCACCCGGCACCTGGGTCTGGTGGCCACCCGCTCGACCAGCTATTTCCAACCCTATGAGCTGGCACGCTCCTTTGCCACGCTGGACCATCTGAGCACCGGACGCAGCGGCTGGAACGTGGTCACCTCGTTCCAGGACGCCGAATCCAGGAATTTTTCGCTGCGCGAGCAAATCCCGAAGAACGAGCGCTACGACCGCGCCGACGAGTTCCTCGAAGTCGTCCATCAGCTCTGGGACAGCTGGGAAGACGACGCCCTGGTTGCGGATCGTGAAGCGCCACTGTTTGCCGACCCTGCCAAGGTGCACGAAATTCACCACCAGGGCAAATGGTTCGATGTGCGCGGCCCGCTGAACGTGCCGCGCCCGCCCCAGGGCTACCCGCTGATCGTGCAAGCCGGCGCATCGGATCGAGGCCGCGACTTTGCCGCCCAATGGGCCGATGTGATCTTTGCCAGCCACGACTCTCTGGACAGCGCCCAGCGCTTCTACAAAGAGATGAAGGAGCGCGTGGTGCGCAAAGGCCGCTCGCCCGACAGCCTCAAGATCCTGCCCGCCGCCACCCCGCTGGTGGGCGAGACCCGCGCCATTGCCGAAGCCAAGCGCGAAGTGCTGCGCGACCTGACCCATGCCGAGCCCGGCCTGTCCACCCTGGCCTATCACCTCGATATCGACCTGGGCCAGTACCCGCTGGACGCGCCGCTGCCCGACCTCAACGTGCCCGGCGTCAAAGGCCACTACGACGAGGTGCGCGAAGCCACCGACCGCGAACAGCTGACCTTGCGTGAGCTGGGCCTGCGTTACGGCAACCGCTACGAAGGCGGCATGGTGGGCAGCGGCAAGGACGTGGCCGACCAGATGCAGCACTGGTTTGAAGAACAGGCTTGCGACGGCTTCATGGTCCAGGCCCCCTACCAGCCTGCCGGGTTTGAGGAATTCGTGCGCTATGTGGTGCCAGAGCTTCAACAACGCAAGCTGCTGCGCACCGAATACCACGGCGAAACCCTGCGCGAAAACCTGGGCTTGGAACGCCCCGCCGTTCACGCCTGGAAAGAGCGTGTCGAAACACATTCCACTACAGTGGAATCTCCCGCCATTCCATCGACAGACAAGGTTGCCGCATGAGCCTCGCCACCAGCACGTCGCAAGACAACGCAGATCTGCAAACCGGCCCAGGCGAGATCGTCAGCATCGAGGCCCAGGCGACGGCCACCGCAGGCCGCTACCTCGTCAGCGCACGCCACAATGTGCTGCCCACCGACGCCAAGGTCAGCAGCGGCGGCCCCGGCTTGGCGATTGCCGCCGGCGAGCTTTTGCTGTCGTCACTGGCGTCCTGCAGCTTCGGGTTGATTCAGGAAAAAGCGCGCGAATTCGGCTGGCCCCTGAGCAGTCTCGATGCCGAAGTCCTGTTTCAGCGCGATACCGCCGACGGCACCCGCTATGCCAGGCTGGAACTGGCGGTCACGGCCGGCGGCGTCACGCAGCAGCAGGCCCAGCAATTGCTGGACTACTTCACCGGCAAATGCCCGATCTACAACACCTTGCGACGCGGCGGCCCGGCCAGTGCACGCATTACAGCAACAACCTGAGTTTCAGAGACTGCCCCAAAGGAGAAAGCGGGACAAAAGACTGGCAGTGCATTCTGTGAGCATCGCCAGCCTTCGGCCTCTTGCTCTCTTCTATCGCCCCGACGCCCAGGCATTCAGGCTGACAGTGATCGACCTCAGAAGCTGCCCACCCAGGTCCCCAGCGCGATCACCATCACCAGTGCCGGCAGCGGGAACAGCATGGTTACCGCCGCAATGTCGCCATAAGACTGACGGTGATTGAGCTTGCAGATCGCCAGCAGGGTGATGATGGCGCCACAGTGCGGCAGCGTGTCCATGCCACCGGCAGCCATCACCGCCACCCGGTGCAGCAGCGCGGGACTGATGCCAGCGGCCTGGGCCATGGCCAGGTAATCAGCACCCAAAGTCTGCAGTGCAATACTCAGCCCCCCGGACGATGAGCCGGTAATGCCCGCCAGGACGTTCATGGCCACCGCTTCGGACACCAAGGGGTTGCTTGACACCTTCAACACCGCGTCGCGAATCAGTCCAAAACCGGCCAGGGATGCAATCACCGCACCATAGCCAACCTCGGACGCTGTATTGAACAGCGGCAGCATGAATCCAAACACGCCCTGATTGATGGTGTCCTTGAGGCTGTGCCAGCGCCCCAGGCGCAGCAACACCAGCGCCGTACAGGCCACGATCAGCGCAATCACCAGCGCCCACAGTCCCACCAGCCGGGTCGGGTCCAGCGCCGGAAAGCGTTCCGTCACAAAGCCCAGGTCCAGACGTGGAAAAACGCCGTAGGTAAACAGCGCATTCACGCCGATCACCAGCAGCAATGGCAGCAGTGCCATCCACAGCGGTATTTGTGCATGGCGTGCGGCCTCGGCCGCTTGCTGCGCGGGCGTCAGCACAGTATCCGCGCCGCCTTCGTCGTGTTCGCCATAGCCCTCGCCTGCAACTTTGGCAGTGGCTGCGCGCCGGCTCAGCCACCACAGGCCGCCCGCCAGAATCAGCGCCGCCGCCAGAATGCCCAGTCCCGGCGCTGCAAACACATTGGTGCCGAAGTACGGGATCGGCATGGCGTTCTGGATCGCGGGCGAACCCGGCAGCGCCGTCATGGTGAAGGTGAACGCGCCCAGCGCAATCGTGGCCGGGATGAGGCGCTTGGGAATCTGCGCCTCCTCAAACAGATTGCGCGCAATCGGGTAGATGGCAAAAGCCACCACAAACAGCGACACCCCGCCATAGGTCAGCAGCGCGCAGGCCAGCACCACGGTCTGTATGGCGTACTTCTTGCCCAGAGTACGCACAATCCAGTGAGCCAAGGTACTGGCCGCCCCCGAATCGGCCATCAGCCGCCCGAACAGCGCCCCCAGCAAAAACAAAGGTAAAAACTGCAGCACATAGCCACTGAGCGCGGTCATGAAGGTGTCGGTATATAGCGGCAGCAGCCAGCGCCCGTCGCCCGACAGCACCACAGCCACGGCCGCCATCAACGGGGCCAGCAGCAGCACTGTCACGCCTCGGTAGGCCAGAAACATCAACAGGGCCAGCGAGACGGCCACGGCCAGCACACTCAGCATGAGCAGCCTTTCTGTCCCGGCACATCAGCGGCGCTGGTTGGGATACGGTCAGCGGTACACGTCATGCCCCCTCCTGTTTTGCGAAAGCCGGCCGGGCCAACAGCGGCACGGAACCAGCCTCACACCAACTCAGTATGCCGCCGCATGTTGCAGTGCACAACAAAGATATAGGCACCTTGGCAGCGGCGCTGCACACCTTGAAGTCAAATTAGTCGCTAGAACAATCTGCAGGCTCACAAGTAGCTATCAAATACAGAGAAAACGGCTTGACTTGAAAATTTCCGCTCGAGAAAGAACAAACCAGAGCATGGTCAAAGCAATTGATACTTCCTCATCGGGAAATTAATGAGCAAGTTGACTCTGCCAGCCAGACCGAAGTATCAAGCAAAAATCGGCTCTAACCTTTATGCATCAATCGCTTACAGCTATCAAAACTATTCTTTAAGCTGTGCTTCGAGCAGGGCATTGGCTTCATAGCGCAGCCAGCCCGCCGCCACCGGCTTGCCCGCAGCAGCGCCTGCACGACGGTCACTGGGGTGCGAGCGCCCCTCGCTCACCACTACTTCCGCAAAATCAAACGGGCTCATGCCGTCAATGCAAGCCACATTCACGCCGTACTGATGCGGCGACGAGCGCCGCTGGTGAAAGGTATAGATGCCGCAATGCTTGCAGAAGAAATGCTTGGCCTGCCCAGTGTTGAACTGATAGAGCGTCAGCGCATCCTGCCCCTGCAATACCTCGATTCCGCTCAGCTCGGCCGACACGGCAACGGCACCGCGCATGCGGCAGAACGAGCAATTGCAGCGCCGCGCAGTATTCAGGCCGTCGCTGAGCAGCACGTTAAAACGCACTGCGCCGCAGTGGCAGGCGGCTTGGAGCGGCCTGGAGTAGTCGGGGCTTGGGCGGGGCATGGCCGTCTCTTTCGCTGATAGTGGGTGCGCAAAGCTTAAGTCATCCGTGCAGGTCGATCGAGGCTCAAGCGCTTGCCAGGGAAATCGACGCTGCTATCAACACAAAAAGGCAGCCCGAAGGCTGCCTTTGTTTTGAACAGATCCTGAGACCTGATCGCTACGCTTACTTGCGTGCTGGTGGTACGTCCGTGCAGGAACCGTGGGCCACTTCCGCCGCCATGCCGATGGATTCGCCAAGGGTTGGGTGGGGGTGGATGGTCTTGCCGATATCCACGGTGTCGGCACCCATTTCGATGGCCAGGGCGATTTCACCGATCATGTCGCCGGCATGCGTGCCGACCATGCCGCCGCCCAGGATGCGGCCGTGGCCGTGGGCTTCGGGGGAGTCATCAAACAGCAGCTTGGTGAAGCCTTCGTCGCGGCCGTTGGCGATGGCGCGGCCCGAGGCGGCCCAGGGGAACAGGCCCTTCTTGACCTTGATGCCTTGTGCCTTGGCCTGGTCTTCTGTCAGGCCCACCCATGCCACTTCGGGGTCGGTGTAGGCGACCGATGGAATCACTCTGGCGTTGAAGGCGGCAGCAGCCAGCTCCTTGTTACCTTGCAGCTCACCAGCGATGACCTCGGCGGCCACATGCGCTTCGTGCACGGCCTTGTGCGCCAGCATGGGCTGGCCCACGATGTCGCCGATCGCGAAGATATTGGGCACATTGGTGCGCATCTGGATGTCGACGTCGATAAAGCCGCGGTCGGTCACGGCCACGCCAGCCTTGTCGGCGCTGATCTTCTTGCCGTTGGGCGTGCGGCCCACGGCTTGCAGCACCAGGTCGTAGGTCTGGGGTTCGGGCACGGTGACGCCGTCCTTGGCAGGAGCGAACGTAACCTTGATGCCTTCGGGCGTGGCTTCGGCACCCACGGTCTTGGTGTTGACCATGATGTTGTCGAAGCGTGGCGCGTTCATCTTCTGCCAGACCTTGACCAGATCGCGGTCGGCGCCCTGCATCAGGCCGTCCATCATTTCCACCACGTCCAGGCGCGCGCCCAGCGTGCTGTAGACGGTGCCCATTTCCAGGCCGATGATGCCGCCACCCAGAATCAGCATGCGCTTGGGCACTTCCTTCAGTTCCAGGGCGCCGGTGGAATCGACCACGCGGGGGTCCTTGGGCATGAAGGGCAGATGCACGGCTTGCGAGCCTGCAGCGATGATGGCGTTCTTGAACTGAACGATCTTCTTGCTGCCGGTCTTTTCCTGGCCGGAACCGGTGGTTTCTTCGACTTCGATGTGGTTGGCAGACACGAAGTTGCCGTAGCCGCGCACGACGGTGACCTTGCGCATCTTGGCCATCTGGCCCAGACCGCCGGTCAGCTTGCCGATGACCTTTTCCTTGTGGCCGCGCAGCTGGTCGATGTTGACTTCGGGAGCGGCAAACTTCACGCCGGCCACTTCCAGGTGCTTGACTTCGTCCATCACGGCAGCCACGTGCAGCAGCGCCTTGGAGGGGATGCAACCCACGTTCAGGCAGACGCCGCCCAGCGTGGCGTAACGCTCGACCAGCACGACCTTCAGGCCCAGGTCGGCCGCGCGGAAGGCTGCCGAATAGCCGCCAGGGCCACCGCCCAGAACCACAACGTCGCAGTCCATGTCCACGGTGCCGGCAAAGTTGCTGGCGACGGGAGCGGGAGCAGCAGCCACGGGGGCTGCCACAGGTGCGGGAGCGGCTGCGGCAGGCGCAGGGGCTGCTGCCTGAGCAGGTGCGCCTGCGTCGGCTGCGGCTTCCAGTGTCAGCACCAGCGAGCCTTCGGCAACCTTGTCGCCGACCTTGACCTTGATTTCCTTCACGACGCCGGCATGGCTGGAAGGAATCTCCATGGAGGCCTTGTCGCTCTCCACGGTAATGAGGGACTGGTCCACGGCCACGGTGTCGCCGGGGTTGACCAGCAGTTCGATCACGCCCACTTCGGCGAAGTCGCCGATATTGGGTACCTTGATATCGATGAGGCTCATATGCGCTCCTATCTTGGTTTTGTCTCTGCGCCGCCCGATTCGCTCGGGCAGCTGAAAACGATATTTCCGGGTTGAAGCCTGGCGGCTGACGCCTTAGCTCCAGTCAAAAGTCAGCAATACGGTACGGCTTTCAGGCTCGTAGAACAGCAGGGTTTCGGTGCCGCTTGCGGCAAAGGCATCGGCATTGGCACTGCAGATGAACTCGAAGTGCGCGCCGGTTTCTGGGTGGATGGGGTGAATGCCATCGTCCGTGCCGGTGCCGCTCAGCAGCTCATTCGTCAGATTGCTCCAGTTGCCGCCCCAGGAAGGGCCGCCCAGCGCGCCGAGCAGATAGCGCCCGGAACTGGTTTCGTAGCAATCGGTCCCTGGCTCATACAGCGGCAGCTTGGCAACTTCAGCGGGGTCGTCCCACTCGTTCGCAGCATTCCAGCCATGGGCCAGAAAGTCCCGCCTGGCCTGCTCATATGCCGCGTGCTGGTTTGCGTAATGCAGTTCCATCACATCGCGCCATGAGTACTTGGCCTCATTGTGCAGTTCGAACGGAGGCTCCACGCCCAGTTTGACCAGTTCACGATGCTGGCTGCGGACCTCGCGCCAGTCGAGCGATTTTTCCGCCCAGTCGGCCCTATCCTGCTCCAGCATGAAGTAGCGCCAGTCGCCCAGCAGCTCGTACCTGCCTTGATCGTTGAGCTTGAAAGCCAGCCAGTCAGGCTTGAGCAGCGCGTTGCCAAACTCCTCGCCCCCCCACTCCCCGACTTGCCCTTCGTAAGGCTCGCAAGGGGCGACAAGATGAATCGGCCCGCTCCAGGTATCGTCAAGCAAGGCCAGATCGATGGTGACGAGCGGCAGAAAATGCCGCACGTACTTCTCGACCGGCTCGGCGAAGACGTCAGCCGCATCCGGAAAAGGCCGGATACCGGGAATGACGCCACGCAGATGCTGGATGGGATGCTGTCTCAGGTTCTTCATCTCACTCATGGGCTGGCAAGGTGAAGCGCAAGGCCTCTAAAAAGATGGCTGCTTGCGCAATTCAGATAAGCGCTACAGGCCGATTTCGCAAAAAATCGGCCTGCCTGTCAGCTGCTTAGAGCAGGATGCGGCGGTAGTCGGCCAGCACAGCGCCCAGGTAGGCGTTGAAGCGTGCGGCAGCTGCACCGTCGATGACGCGATGGTCGTACGACAGGCTCAGAGGCAGCATCAGACGGGGCACGAACTGCTTGCCGTCCCACACGGGCTTCATGGCACCCTTGGACAGACCCAGGATGGCGACTTCAGGCGCATTGATGATGGGCGTGAAGTTGGTGCCGCCGATGCCGCCCAGAGACGAGATCGAGAAACAGCCGCCTTGCATGTCTGCAGCGCCCAGCTTGCCGTCGCGGGCCTTCTTGGCCAGCTCGCCCATTTCCTGGCTGATCTGCAGAATGCCCTTCTTGTCGGCGTCCTTGAGCACGGGAACGACCAGGCCGTTCGGCGTGTCGGCGGCAAAGCCGATGTTGAAGTACTGCTTGTAGACCAGGGTGTCGCCGTCCAGAGAGGCATTGAACTCGGGGAACTTCTTGAGCGCAGCCACCACGGCCTTGATCACGAAAGCCAGCATCGTCACCTTGACGTCGCTCTTGGCCTTGGCGCTTTCGGCATTGGTGGACACGCGGAAGGCTTCCAGCTCGGTGATGTCGGCCTCGTCATTGTTGGTGACGTGAGGGATGACCACCCAGTTGCGATGCAGGTTGGCACCCGAGATCTTCTTGATGCGGGACAGTTCCTTGCGCTCGACCGCGCCAAACTTGGCGAAGTCGACCTTGGGCCAGGCCAGCACCTCCAGACCGCCGACGTTGCCGCCGGACGACTTGGGAGCCACAGCCTGCTGGGCCAGGGTCTGCACGGCGCCAGCCATCACCGACTTGGTGAAGGACTGGATGTCTTCCGCTGTGATTCGGCCCTTGTTGCCCGAGCCCTTGACTTCTGCCAGAGGCACGCCCAGTTCGCGAGCGAACTTGCGCACCGAAGGCGAGGCATGGGGCAGCTGACCCGAAGGCGCCACGGTGGGGTTGTGGGCCGCAGGTGCTGCCACAGGAGCAGCAGTGGCCACGGGAGCGGCAACTACGGGTGCAGGTGCTGCCGCCACAGGTGCGGCAACCGGTGCAGCCACGGCAGCGGCAGCCTGCACGGGGGCAGCGGCTGCGCCCTGCACTGTCATCTGCCCGACGACGTCGCCCACGTTGACGGTGTCACCCAGCTTGATGGTCAGCGCCGTGATGGTGCCGGCCGAGGGCGAAGGGATTTCCATCGAGGCCTTGTCGGACTCCACTGTGAACAGCGATTGCTCGGCGATCACAGTATCACCCACCTTGACGAGCATCTCGATCACGGCCACGTCCTTGAAGTCGCCGATATCAGGGATCTTCAAGTCCACGGTGGAAGATGCTGCAGGGGCGGCTGCCACAGGGGCTGCTGCCACGGGTGCAGGAGCTGCGGCCACGGGTGCAGCGGCCACAGGGGCAGGCGCTACGGCGGCAGGAGCGGGAGCCGCATCAGCGGTTTCCAGCATTACGACCACGGAGCCTTCCTTGACCTTGTCGCCAAGAGCAACCTTGATTTCCTTGACCACGCCAGCCTGGCTGGAGGGGATTTCCATGGAGGCCTTGTCGGACTCCACGGTAATCAGGGACTGCTCGACCTTGATGGTGTCACCCACCTTGACCAGCACTTCGATCACGCCGACTTCGGAGAAGTCGCCGATATCGGGGACCTTGATTTCTGTCAATGCCATGTTGTCTGTCTCCCCTTCTTAGGCGTGCAGCGGGTTGATCTTGTCGACGTTGATGCCGTACTTCTTGATCGCTTCGGCCACGGTCGTGGCGTTGATCTTGCCTTCATCGGCCAGACCGCGCAGTGCAGCCACCACGATGTAGTGACGGTTGACTTCGAAGTGTTCACGCAGCTTGGCGCGGAAGTCCGAACGTCCGAAACCGTCGGTACCCAGCACCTTGTAGGTACGGCCCTTGGGCATGTAGGGACGGATCTGCTCGGCGTAGGCCTTCATGTAGTCGGTCGACGCGATCACGGGGCCGGGGTGGGCAGCCAGTTGCTGGGACACGAACGGAACCTTGGCGGCTTCCAGAGGGTGCAGCATGTTGAAGCGATCCACTTCCTGACCTTCGCGGGTCAGTTCGTTGAACGACGGGCAGCTCCAGACATCGGCGGCAACGCCCCAGTCCTTTTCCAGCAGTTCCTGGGCGAAGAAGGATTCGCGCAGGATGGTGCCGGAGCCCAGCAGTTGAACGCGCAGGCCGCTCTCGGGCACCTTCTGGCCAGGCTTGACCATGTACATGCCCTTGAGGATCTGCTCTTCCGTGCCGGCTTCCAGGCCGGGCATGGGGTAGTTTTCGTTCAGCAGCGTGATGTAGTAGAAGATGTTTTCCTGGTTCTGCACCATGCGACGCAGACCGTCTTGCATGATCACGGCCACTTCGTGAGCGAAGGTGGGGTCGTAGGTCACGCAGTTGGGGATGGTGTTGGCCAGGATGTGGCTGTGACCGTCTTCGTGCTGCAGGCCTTCGCCGTTCAGCGTGGTACGGCCCGAGGTGCCGCCCAGCAGGAAGCCGCGCGCTTGCAGGTCGCCAGCCGCCCAGGCCAGGTCGCCGATGCGCTGGAAGCCGAACATCGAGTAGTACACATAGAACGGGATCATGACCCGGTTGCTATGGCTGTAGCTGGTGGCCGCAGCGATCCAGCTGGACATGCCGCCGGCTTCGTTGATACCTTCCTGCAGGATCTGGCCGGCCTTGTCCTCGCGGTAGTACATCACCTGATCCTTGTCGACCGGGGTGTATTGCTGACCGTGGGGGTTGTAGATGCCGACCTGACGGAACAGGCCTTCCATACCGAAGGTACGGGCTTCGTCCACCAGGATGGGCACCACGCGGGGGCCGATGTTCTTGTCGCGCAACAGCTGCGTCAGGAAACGCACATAAGCCTGGGTCGTGGAGATCTCACGGCCTTCGGGTGTGGGCTCCAGGATGGCCTTGAAGGTGTCCAGTGCAGGAGCGGTGAACTGCTCGTCAGCTTGCTGGCGACGATGTGGCAGGTAGCCGCCCAGAGCCTTGCGGCGCTCGTGCAGATACTTCATTTCCGGCGTATCGTCGGCCGGCTTGTAGAAGGGGATGTCCGCGATCTGGCTGTCGGGGATCGGGATGTTGAAGCGGTCGCGGAAGGCCTTGATGTCCTCGTCGCTCAGCTTCTTGGTCTGGTGAACGTTGTTCTTGCCTTCACCGATCTTGCCCATGCCGAAGCCCTTGACGGTCTTGACCAGCAGCACGGTAGGCTGACCCTTGTGGCCGTTGGCCGCGGCAAATGCTGCATAGACCTTCTGCGAATCGTGGCCACCGCGGCGCAGGTTCCAGATTTCGTCGTCGGACATGTGCTCGACCATCTTCAGGGCTCGAGGATCGCGACCGAAGAAATGCTGGCGAACATAGGCACCATCGTTGGCCTTGAAAGCCTGATAGTCGCCGTCGTTGCACTCCATCATGATCTTCTTGAGCACGCCGTCCTTGTCCTTGGCCAGCAGTTCGTCCCAGCCCTTGCCCCACAGCAGCTTGATAACGTTCCAGCCGGCACCGCGGAATTCGCCTTCCAGCTCCTGAATGATCTTGCCATTGCCGCGCACAGGACCGTCCAGGCGCTGCAGATTGCAGTTGATCACGAAGACCAGGTTGTCCAGGTTCTCGCGCGAAGCCAGACCGATGGCGCCCAGGGATTCCACCTCATCCATTTCACCGTCGCCGCAGAACACCCAGACCTTGCGGTTTTCGGTGTTGGCAATGCCGCGTGCGTGCAGATACTTCAGGAAACGTGCCTGGTAGATGGCCATCAGCGGGCCCAGGCCCATGGACACCGTGGGGAACTGCCAGAAGTCGGGCATCAGCTTGGGGTGGGGGTAGCTCGACAGACCCTTGCCGTCCACTTCCTGGCGGAAGTTCAGCAGCTGCTCTTCGGAGATGCGGCCTTCCAGGTAGGCGCGGGCATAGATGCCGGGCGAGACGTGACCCTGGATGTACAGGCAGTCGCCGCCGTGGTTTTCGTTCTCGGCATGCCAGAAATGGTTGAAGCCGGCCGCAAACATATTGGCCAGCGAAGCGAAGGAGCCGATGTGACCACCCAGATCACCACCTTCGGGGGGGTGAATACGGTTGGCCTTGACCACCATGGCCATGGCGTTCCAGCGCATATAGGCACGCAGACGACCTTCGATTTCGAGGTTGCCGGGGCACTTTTCTTCCTGATCGGTCTCGATGGTGTTCACATAGCCGGTATTGGCCGAGAAAGGCATGTCCACGCTGTTCTGGCGAGCGTGTTCAAGCAGATCCTCGATCAGCTTGTGAGCATAGTCCGCACCTTCGCGGTCGATCACCGCGGAGAGGGCATCCATCCACTCGCGCGATTCTTGTTGGTCCAGGCCGGCCGGAAAGCCAGCGCCTTTGGGATCAGTCTGAGCTGTCATTGTGAGTGTCTCCTTCGAGAGGGGGTAGCTTTATCACGAAGCAGTGAGTGCGGCATCACACGGGTGCAGCAAGCGCCACACCGCATAACGCGTGGCACAGCACCTTCGGGTGCTCCCCGGATTAAACCGATTCACTGTGTCGATCGCTGGCGAGTTTCGCACATTTTTTTTAAATTTCAAATTGTGCTTTGTGATTTCACTATATAAAAAAATGTTGCAAATGCACATACAGTGACGGCTCTATAGATTGTCTTTTACGCGACAGAAATAGTCACAGATTCCACTGGGTCTCTCACCTACACTGGAGGCATGCAAACAAGCAATCACGAACGAGAAAAAGAGGACGCAAAAAGCGCGCAATCCGTTGCATCCCCTGTGCGCTGGTGGCGTAGTTGGTGGCGCAGCCTGTCGCCGACCCGGCAGGACCGTTACGCCGCTCTCGCGCCGCTGGCATCCGTGCTGATGTTCATGGCTGCAATCATTGCGTCCTTCTGGTATTTGCGCACGGAAGAGGTGGACCGCGAGCAGGAAGCTCTGCGCCGCGATGTCGAATATGCCCAGCAACGCGTGCGCCTTCGACTGCTGGAGCGCCAGGAGCAGCTGATGCGCATGGCGCGCGACATCGGCACCCGCGAAATGCGCAAGGCCGACTTCGACGGCCGCACCGAAGCGCTGATCAGCCAATACCCCGAGCTGCAATCCATCACCTGGATCAACGACAAGCGTCAGGTTTTGTACAGCCAGTCCGCCCCGACAGTGGCCACGGATCAGCTGCGTGCTGTCGGCGAAGGCCTGCATCAGGGCGAGACCCTGCAAGCCTATGAGCAGGCCCGCGAAATGCTGCAGCCCATTTATGTGCAGGAAAGAGCCCAGCCCAACGAGCTGCCTCCGCTGCTGCAGCTGCATGTCCCCATCAGCTCCAACAGCCGCTACCAGGGCGAGCTGCTGGCCGAATTTTCGGTGGACAGTCTGCTGCGCTATGGCACGCCCACCGAAGTGATGGCGCGTTACGCCATCACCATGCGCGATGCCGACGACCATGTGCTGGCCGGCACGCCACTGGCGCCGCGCAAGACGCCTACCGAGCTGCTGCACTGGCGCGCCATTGCCAATGAATATGAAGTGCCGGTCTCTCCCGTAGGCACGGCGCTGATGATGCGCGCACAGGCCTATCAGACCTCGCTGGGCGTTGTCGGCAGCGGCCTGTTCTGGCTGGTGGGTACCTTGTCGGCCATGACGGCCTGGCTGCTGCTGGCCACCTGGCGCCACACGCGCCGGCGTCAGCGCGCCCAGGAGGCCCTGGTTGCCGAAACCAACTTCCGCCGGGCCATGGAAAATTCCGTGCTGACCGGCATGCGTGCACTGGATCTGCACGGCCGCATCACCTATGTGAACGCGGCCTTCTGCCAGATGACGGGCTGGAGCGAGAAAGACCTGGTCGGCCAGGTTCCACCCTATTCCTACTGGCCCGACAACGACTACGACAATCTGCACTCACAGCTGCGCGAGGAACTGTCGGGCAAGACCATCGTCGGCGGTTTCCAGGTCCGCGTGAAGCGCAAGAACGGCAGCCTGTTCGACGCACGCCTGTATGTGTCGCCGCTGATTGATGCGCATGGACAGCACACGGGCTGGATGTCGTCCATGACGGATATCACAGAGCCCAACCGGATTCGCGAACAGCTGTCTGCCTCGTACGAGCGCTTCACCATCGTGCTGGAAGCGCTGGATGCCTCTGTTTCCGTAGCACCTCTTGGCAGTGCCGAGCTGCTGTTTGCTAACAAGCTGTACCGCCAATGGTTTGGATCGCACACTGAAGGGCATCTGCAGCTGGTCGCCCAGGCAGGCAAGCTGCCCATTCGACGCCAGCCCGAGCCAGAGGACGAAGACGCCCTCATGGGCCTGCCCACGGACACGCTAACTGCCGCACACAGCGGGAATGCTGAAATCTTCGTGTCCAGCCTGAGCAAATGGCTGGAAGTCCGCTCGCGCTATCTGAGCTGGGTGGATGGCCGCCTGGCCCAGATGGTGATTGCCACCGACATCACCCAGCGCCGCCTGGCCGAGGAGCAGGCCGCGGCCCAGGCCGAAAAGGCTCAGACCGCCAGCCGCCTCATCACCATGGGCGAGATGGCGTCCAGCGTGGCGCATGAGCTCAACCAGCCTCTGACTGCCATCAGCAACTACAGCTCCGGCATGCTGACACGCCTGGAAAACGGCACGCTCACGCCGGACCAGATGAAGTTTGCGCTGGAAAAAACCGCTCATCAGGCCCAGCGTGCCGGGCAGATCATTCAGCGCATCCGCTCCTTCGTGAAAAAGAGCGAGCCCAATCGCATGCTGGCCCAGGTGAACGAGATGGTGAGCGAAGCGCTGGAGCTGGCCGGCATCGAGCTGCGCCGCCGCAATGTGCAGCTGACCTCGCATATCGCCGAGCGCATGCCGCCGGTAATGGCCGATGCCATCCTCATCGAGCAGGTTCTCATCAATTTGATGAAAAACAGTGCTGAGTCAATTGACATGTCCGACCGCCCGCTGGGTCAGCGCAATGTGGAATTGCGCGTTCGCCCCCAGGTCTTTGAAAGCCTGCCGGGTGTGGAGTTCACCGTGGAAGACACAGGCAAGGGCCTGCCGCCGGAAGTGTTGGAACACTTGTTCGAAGCCTTCTTCTCCACCAAGAGTGAGGGCATGGGCATAGGCCTGAACCTTTGCCGCTCGATTGTCGAATCACATCAGGGCCGAATGCATGCCGAGAACCTCTACAATGGAAGCGAGGTCACTGGTTGCCGGTTCTCGTTCTGGCTACCGTTGGCAACGGGTGTGGAGACGACAACACTCACCACGACAAGCGAACCCATAAAGAGGACGATTGCATGAGTTTGATTCCCAAAAAAGGCACTGTTTACGTAGTTGACGACGACGAAGCAGTCCGTGATTCGCTGCAATGGCTGCTGGAAGGCAAGGACTACCGTGTGCGTTGCTTTGACTCCGCCGAGACCTTCTTGTCGCGCTACGACCCACGTGAAGTGGCGTGCCTGATCGTCGACATCCGCATGGGCGGCATGACCGGCCTGGAGTTGCAGGACCGCCTGATTGAGCGCAAGTCGCCTCTGCCCATCGTCTTCATCACCGGCCACGGCGATGTGCCCATGGCCGTGAACACCATGAAGAAAGGCGCACTGGACTTCATCCAGAAGCCTTTCAACGAAGAAGAACTGCTGGGTCTGGTCGAGCGCATGCTGGATCACGCCCGCGAAGCCTTTACCGGCCACCAGCAAGCCGCCAGCCGCGATGCGCTGCTGGCCAAGCTCACGGGTCGCGAAGCCCAGGTGCTCGAGCGCATTGTCGCCGGCCGTCTGAACAAGCAGATTGCCGACGATCTGGGCATCTCCATCAAGACCGTGGAAGCCCACCGCGCCAACATCATGGAAAAGCTCAACGCCAACACCGTGGCCGATCTGCTCAAGATCGCACTGGGCCAGGGTCAGACCAGCGCTGCAGCCAAGGCGGCAGCTGCCGTCAATTAAGTGCTCCCCGCGAAATTGGAAACCATTCCAATCGCGAGATAATCCACGGAGCACTGGCCAGGCCTCGCGCTTTAGCCAACTCCTATTCTGATAGCTGCTAGTGCTTGTATATCAAGGGCTAGCAGCATTTTTATTGGTACTCCAGCAATGACAGCCCAACTCATCGACGGCAAAGCCCTCTCCGAACAACTGCGCAAGGAAGTCGCCACACGCGCGGCAGCGCTAAAGGTCAAGGGCATCACGCCCGGCCTGGCCGTGATTCTGGTGGGCGACAACCAGGCTTCCCAGGTTTATGTGCGCAACAAGGTCAAGGCCTGCGAAGACGTGGGCTTCCACTCGGTGCTGGAAAAGTACGATGCATCCATGACCGAAGCCGAACTGCTGGCACGTGTCGAAGCGCTGAACAACGACCCGAGCATTCACGGCATTCTGGTGCAGCTGCCACTGCCCAAGCACATCGACGACCACAAGGTCATCGAAACCATTTCCCCCGCCAAGGATGTGGATGGCTTCCATGTGGCCAGCGCCGGCGCGCTGATGGTCGGCGAGGTCGGCTTCAAGGCCTGCACCCCCTACGGCTGCATGAAGATGCTGGAATCCATCGGCATGAAGGATCTGCGCGGCAAGCACGCCGTGGTCATCGGCCGCTCCAACATCGTGGGCAAGCCCATGGCCATGATGCTGCTGGCAGCCAACGCCACGGTCACCGTCACCCATAGCGGCACCGCCGATCTGGGCGCCATGACTCGCCAGGCCGACATCATCGTCGCTGCCGTGGGCAAGGTCGACGTGCTGACCGCCGACATGGTCAAGCCCGGTGCCGTGGTCATCGATGTGGGCATGAACCGCAACGCCGAAGGCAAGCTCTGCGGCGATGTGGACTTCAACGGCGTCAAGGAAGTGGCGGGCTACATCACCCCTGTGCCCGGTGGTGTCGGCCCCATGACGATTACCATGCTGCTGGTCAACACCATGGAATCGGCAGAGCGCGCCGCAGGCTGATCCCTCGAAACCGCTTCGCCCTCCCCCTCTCTGGCGCCGAGCGCCCGAGAGGGCGGCGGCTTCGCTTGGTCGCGACGCCTGTTCGCGCCCCAGGCGCAAGCACGCTTCTGACCACAGGCTGACGCTATGAAGGCGATAGCAATAAATACCCTGAGAGCGCTTGATTTTCCCGACCTTGCCGGCACCTAATACAGCATGAGCAATCCACTTCTCGAATCCTCCTCCCTGCCCCTGTTTGACCGCATTCAGCCTGCGGATGTGGCGCCCGCCATCGACACTTTGCTGGCCCGTGCCAGCGAGGCGCTGGAGACCGTGGTTGCACCGGACTTCCCCGCGCAGTGGGAAGCCATCTCTGCCGTGCTGGACGTGGCGACCGAAAAGCTGGGCACTGCCTGGTCGGCCATCAATCATCTCAACAGCGTGGCCGACACGCCCGAGTTGCGCGCTGCCTATAACGAAGCCCTGCCAAAGGTCACCGAGTTCTGGACCAATCTGGGTGCCGACGAACGCCTGTACGCCAAGTACAAGGCCATAGCCCCGGCCAGCCTCAACAAGGAGCAGCGCGCCGCCTGGGAGCATGCCATGCGCGGCTTTGTGCTCTCGGGTGCCGAACTGCAGGGCATAGCCAAGGAACGCTTTGCACAGATCCAGGCGCGCTCGGCCGAGCTGGCACAGAAATTCAGCGAGAACGCGCTGGACGCCACCGATGCCTTTGCCTACTACGCCAGGATTGACGAGCTGGACGGCGTTCCGGCCGATGTGATCGCCGCGGCCAAGGCTGGCGCCGAAGCCGATGGCAAGGAAGGCTACAAGCTGACGCTGAAGATGCCCAGCTATCTGCCGGTGATGCAGTTCGCCAAGAGCGGCGCACTGCGCGAGAAGATCTATCAGGCTTATGTGACCCGGGCCTCCGACCAGGCCGAGGGCGACGGTAAGCGCTTTGACAACACCGCCGTGATGAAGGAAATTCTCGCCCTGCGCCTGGAAGAGTCCCAACTGCTGGGCTACAAGAACTTCGGCGAGGTCTCGGTCGTGCCCAAGATGGCCGATTCACCCCAGCAGGTCATAGATTTTCTGCGCGATCTGGCGCAACGCGCCCGCCCCTATGCCGAAAAGGATGTGGCCGATCTGCGCGCCTTTGCCAGGACCGACCTCGGCATTGCCGACCCCAAGCCCTGGGACTGGGCCTTCATCGGCGAAAAACTCAAGGAAGCCCGCTATTCCTTCAGCGAGCAGGAGCTCAAGCAGTATTTTCCGGCACCCAAGGTGCTGGCCGGTCTGTTCAAGATTGTCGAGACCCTTTTCGAAGTCTCCATCCGCCGCGATGAAGCCCCAGTATGGAACCCCTGCGTGGAGTTCTACCGCATCGAGCGCTCCAGCGCGCAAGGCCCTCAGCTGGTCGGCCAGTTCTATCTCGACCCGCAGGCACGCAAGGGAAAGCGTGGCGGCGCCTGGATGGACGATGTGCGCACGCGTTGGCTGCGCCCCGACACCCACCAGCTGCAAACGCCTGTGGCCCATCTGGTCTGTAATTTCGCGTCCGGCGTGGATGGCAAGCCCGCGCTGCTGACGCACGATGACGTGATCACCCTGTTCCACGAAACCGGCCATGGACTGCACCACATGCTCACACAGGTCAACGAACGCGATGTCTCGGGCATTGCCGGCGTGGAGTGGGATGCCGTCGAACTGCCGAGCCAGTTCATGGAAAACTTCTGCTGGGAATGGGATGTGCTCAAGCACATGACCTCCCATGTGGACACGGGCGAGGCCCTGCCCCGTGCACTGTACGACAAGATGATTGCGGCCAAGAACTTCCAGTCCGGCATGCAGACCCTGCGCCAGATCGAGTTCGCGCTGTTCGACATGTTGCTGCACACCGAGCACAACCCGGCAGATGACTTCATGGCGCTGCTGAACCAGGTTCGCGCCGAGGTGTCCGTGCTGCAATCGCCAGCCTACAACCGTATGGCCCACACCTTCAGCCATATCTTTGCCGGCGGCTATGCCGCTGGCTACTACAGCTACAAATGGGCCGAGGTCCTGAGCGCGGACGCTTATGCGGCTTTCGAAGAAACCGTGCTTGCCGACGGCTCGCCCAACCCAGAGACCGGCCGCAAGTACCGCGAGTCGATTCTGGAAGCCGGTGGCAGCCGCCCTGCCATGGAATCCTTCAAGGCCTTCCGTGGCCGCGAGCCACAGATTGACGCCCTGCTGCGCCACCAAGGCATGAGCCAGGCCGCCTGAGTCTTGTGCAGCCTCCTAAAAAAGCGCCCTTCCAGGGCGCTTTTTCATGCCCGCGACTGCGAGCGGAAGGCCTAGACTGACACTGGCTGACTTGCGCACCGGGAACCGATCAAGACAGACCGGAGCCTGGCTGCAGACAGGCCTTCATGCAGGCTATGCTCTGCCCATTGGCGTTCGCGCCCTCAGACCTCTTCATTGCACTTCATTGATCAAATTGAGATGCCACGATCTTTCATTGCCCGGCCTTCGGCCGAGAAACCGACGTCCCGCAACGCACTGCTGCTGACGACGCTTGTAGCCACCTTTGCCGCATTGGCGAGCGGAGTCAGCCCGGCTCAGAATCTCTACCGCAGCGTGGGTCCCGACGGGCGGGTCACCTATTCCGACCGGGCCATCAGCCCCAACGCCAAGCCCAGCGCCGAAGCCGTGAGCAGCGCCGATGGTGCGGCGTCTTCGGCCAGCGCACAACTGCCATACGAGCTGCGCCAGACTGCCAACCGCTATCCCGTCACGATCTACACGGGCAAGGACTGCGAGCCCTGCGACGAGGCCCGGTCTCATCTGCAAAACCGCGGCATCCCGTTCAGTGAACGCAGCATAGACACCAGCAGCGATGTGGCCGCGCTCAAAAAGCTCAGTGGGCAGGACAGCCTGCCCTTTGCCACCATCGGCAACCAGCACCTCAAGGGTTTTGGCGCCGACAGCTGGGACCAGTACCTGAGCGCTGCCGGCTACCCCAAGCAGCCCCAGCTGCCAAGGAACTACAAAGCCCCCGCAGCCAAGCCCTTGACCGTGCCGGCACCAGCCGCGACCGAAGCAGCCAAGCCTGCAGAGCGTCCTGCGGCACGCATCACGACACCCGCTGTCCCTGCCCCTGGTGCTCCCACGCCTGACAACCCCGCGGGTCTGCGCTTCTAGGACTCATAAATCCCAAATGAAATCATGCGCCAACGCCTATCCATCAAGTGTTAGCAGCTATCAATTTCATAAAAAAGCCACCTGTGCAAGCAGGTGGCTTGAAGGCAGCGGCCTGACGCTCAGTATTCCAGCGTCTGCACGCCTTGAGCGGTTCCCAGCAGGCACACCGCAGCCTTCTGGTGAGCAAAAACGCCGACGGTCACCACGCCTGGCCACTGGTTGACTTCGGACTCGAAGGCCAGCGGCTCGGTGATCTTCAGGCCGCGGACATCCAGAATATGCTGGCCATTGTCGGTCACCAGCGGCGCACCATCCTTCATGCGAATCTGCGCCGTCACGTCAGCGCCCATGGCTTCAAAGCGACGGGCGATCTGGGCAGCCGCCATGGGAATGACTTCCACGGGCAGCGGAAAATTGCCCAGCACTGGCACGCGCTTGGACTCATCGGCAATGCAGACAAAACGCTGAGCCAGCGCCGCCACGATCTTCTCGCGCGTCAGCGCCGCACCGCCGCCCTTGACCATATGGCCCTTGCCGTCGATCTCGTCGGCACCGTCGATGTAGACGGCCAGACTGGTGACTTCATTGGCATCGAACACCTTGATGCCCAGGGCCTTCAGGCGCTCGGTACTGGCCACGGAGCTGGAGACGGCGCCGGGAATCTGGTCCTTGATAGTGGCCAGTGCATCAATGAATTTGTTGACCGTGGAGCCTGTGCCCACGCCCACAATTTCACCGGCGACCACATATTTCAGGGCAGCTTGTCCGACCAAAGTTTTCAGTTCATCTTGAGAAAGAGGTGCAGCAGATGTCGTCATGAGGGAAAATCCAGGTAATCCAGCGATTATCTCCATGTCTCTTATTCCTTACTCACTGACGCGTCCTATTCTTTTCGGCATGGACCCCGAAGCGGCCCACGACCTCACCATGAATCTCATGGCCAAGGGTCAAAATACCTTGCTGCAGAAAGCCTGGGAGCGGCCTCTGATCAGCGACCCCATCGAGCTGGCGGGCCTCAAGTTCCCGAACCGCGTCGGCATGGCAGCCGGCCTGGACAAGAATGCACGCTGCATCGATGCGCTGGCCGCCATGGGTTTCGGCTTTGTGGAAGTGGGCACCGTCACGCCCCGTCCCCAGCCCGGCAACCCCAAGCCCCGCATGTTCCGCATTCCGGAAAAGAATGCGCTGATCAACCGCCTGGGCTTCAACAACGAAGGCCTGGATGCGTTCCTGGCCAATGTGCGTCGCTCCCAAGTGCGCGCCAAAGCAGGAAGCAATGGTGGCGCCATGCTGCTGGGCCTGAACATCGGCAAGAACGCCACCACCCCCATCGAAGAGGCCACCAGCGACTACATCAAGGCGCTGGACGGCGTGTACCCTCATGCCGACTATGTGACGGTCAACATCAGCTCCCCCAACACCAAGAATCTGCGTGCGCTGCAGAGCGACGAGGCGCTGGATGCGCTGCTGGGTGCGGTCGCCAATCGCCGCGAACAGCTTTCCAGCCAGCATGGCAAGCGCACGCCGGTGTTCGTGAAGATCGCTCCCGACCTCGATGAGGAACAGGTCGGTGTGATCGCCGCGACGCTGGAGCGCCACGGCATGGATGGCGTGATTGCCACCAACACAACCATCAGCCGCGACGCCGTCAAGGGTCTGCAGCATGCCGAAGAAACCGGCGGCCTGTCCGGCGCACCCGTGCTCGAAGCCAGCAACCAGATCATTCGCCAGCTGCGTTCAGCCCTTGGCAGCCGCTTCCCAATCATCGGCGTGGGCGGCATCCTCAGCGGTGCTGACGCCGTGAGCAAGATCCGCGCGGGCGCCGATGTGGTGCAGATCTACAGTGGCTTGATCTATCGCGGCCCCGACCTGGTCACCGAAGCAGCCCAGGCCATCGCCCATATGCACTGAAATTTCACTGAAGTTGCACTGAGCCTGAGGCCAGGTCTTCTGACAGTGCCATAAAGAAACAGCCCGTCCGGCATATGCCTGACGGGCTGTTTTTTCAGGGCTGTTCAGCCGCGCGTGCGTTGCTGCAGCTTGAGGATCCAGGGCAGCGCAGCACTGCCCCAGCGAATCAGTTTGCCCGGCCCCAGAACCATGAGCAGGCCACCCGCTGCGGCCGTTGCCAGCGGATGCAGGCGCACGAACGACAACAGGCGCTCTGGCAAGGGAGCATCCGCGTCCACATGCGGCGTCGCTGTCCTGCGCAAGGCAAGCGTCTGAGCCTTGGCAGCAGCTCTGGCCTTGATGCGTGCACGCTGCTTGGCAATGCGCAAGAGCACCAGTTTCTGCTCGGCGGTCGCCTCATTCCAGAGCAGAGCATCCATACCTGCGGGCTTGGCGGGCTCCAGCTCTGCGGATCGCGAATCGGGAGAGACGCTGTTCATGCTAAATCCTCTCCTTCAGCGCTTGCCAGTCTGACCTGAGCTCGCGCCGTGTCAGCCGGAATGGACTGGACAGTTGCCTGACGGCTACCAGCAGACGCCACAGCCCCAGGCCCCAGATCAGAACCCAGCCGCCGACCAGCAGCCATGCCGCCAACTGGCGATGCTCGCTGTCCCAGAACTGCACGAGCAAAGCCATGGACAGGACAATGAGCACCACCACGGTGAGAGCGCCCAGCACAATCGCCAGCACCGCCAGCGTTTGCATGCTGCGCTTGTGCTGCTGCCATTCAAGCTGCGCAAGATCAACCCGGTCTTCGGCAGCAATCGCTGCCTCGTTCAGGTTGGCGCGCCAGCGCTCCATCAGGGAATCAAGACCTAGTAGTGAAATCAGATTCACAGGCACTTGTCCTTTTGCAACTCGGCACTGCTTAGCGACGACCCAGCATGAAGCCCAGCAGAGCGCCCACGGCCAGCGCTGCACCGGCAACGCGCCAGGGTTCGTCGTGAGCGTAACGATCAGCCACATCAGCAGCTTCACGTGCCTGGCGAGCAGCATCATGGGCGGCACGCACGGCAGATTCGCGCACGTTGGCCATGCTGTCGTCGATGCGCTGACGCAGCGCGCTGATTTCGGGAACCTTGTCCAGTTCACGGGCAGACAGCAGACCGCGCAGATCGCTGACCAGTTTTTCCAGATCGTCTTGGGCAGTGGAAACGGCGTCGGAAACAGAGCGTGACATATCGGTCCTTTCAATGTGACGAAATTGGAATATCGCATGCACTGGGCAGTGCACCAAGATAGCTGCGAAGCAGCAAGCATCGGGGCCGACCGCTCATAAAACCTGCAGCATGTGAACATCTTACAGAAAACACACCGCATCCAAGAAACTCGCAGCCCCTCTGCACTGTCAGACAGCAACGAAACTGCCCCATGCCGAACCGCTAACCAGCGTTCAGGGGCCAGACCACACTGCTTGCCCGGGCGGCAGCTAGGCCCCCGCATTCGGGGCTGCATCAGGCATGCAGGATACGGAGTTTCGTCTTCAGCGTCGGCAGGCCAGCAAACCTGATTACAGATGGCCATGTATCGATTGCTTAACAGTTCATTAATGAAGCACCGGCATGCTTGCCGAACAGTCATGTCCTGGCATGACTTGCAGTCCAAAAACTCCCGGGAAAGCGAATACTTGACCCAAATCAAGTAGCACAAATGGCAACTTTCATATAGTCATATACATATAAAAAAAGTTAATTTAATACTTTTTATATGTAAGGCATCAGAGTTTTCTGTTGCCACTGCGACGATGAAAGTAAGGGCCATGCCACTTCAGAAACAAGAACTCTCCGACGGCTCAACCAACAGCTCGGCCTGCACCTGCAGCACCCGATCCATTGCCCGGGCACCTGCGCAGGCAGTGACAGCGTCCACCAAGCGCGGCTTCTTGCAGGACTTGATTGCCATGGCCACTGGCCTGGGCATTGCGGGAAATGCCCGCGCTGCATGGCCCGGCGACCCTGCATTCCAGCCCGCACGACGCCCCGGCATGGAAGGCAAACGCTTCGGCATGCTGGTCGACATGCGCAAATGCATCGGCTGCCAAGCCTGTACGGTGAGCTGCTCGGTCGAAAACCAGCCCCCCATCGGCCAGTTCCGAACCACGGTGCTGCAGTACGAAATCGACCAGGCCGGCGACACGGCTGCAGCCATGGTCAGTCTGCCGCGGCTGTGCAACCACTGCGACGAACCGCCTTGCGTGCCCGTATGCCCGGTACAGGCCACATTTCAGCGCACCGACGGAATCGTCCTTGTCGACAACGAGCGCTGCGTGGGCTGCGGCTATTGCGTGCAGGCCTGTCCCTACGACGCGCGCTTCATCAATCATGAAACGCAGACTGCCGACAAATGCACCTTCTGCGAACACCGCCTGGAAGCCGGCCTGCTGCCCGCCTGCGTGGAAAGCTGTGTGGGCGGTGCGCGCGTGATCGGCGACCTGAACGACGCGCACAGTGAAATCAACCGGCGCATCGAGGCTCACAAGGATGAGATCAAAGTCCTCAAGCCCGGCATGCAGACCAAGCCGCATGTCTTCTACATCGGCCTGCCCGATGAGTTCGTGAACGGCGTGGACGGCCAGGCCACGGTCCGCCTTGTTGCCGAACATCTGTAAAAGGAGTTCCCTCATGCAAATCATTGAACTCCTGACCCCGGCCTACGAAGCGGCCTGGCTGCCCTGGGCCGTGCAGTATTTCTTTCTGGTCGGTGTGGCCACGGGGGCCGCGCTGCTGGCCTCGGCCTGCGCATTGGGCCCAGCCCGCGGCTTGCGCCAGCGCCTGCTGCCCACGGCTGTGCTGGTGCTGGCCGTGAGCGCGATTGCCGCACCTGTCGCACTGCTGGCCGATCTGCACCAGCCTGCACGCTTCTGGCATTTCTATGCACACCTCACACCCTGGTCGTGGATGAGCCTGGGTGCCGTGCTTATGCCCGCATTCGTCGGGCTTTGCGTGCTGATGTGTGCACTGTGGTGGCTGGGCAGGCCGCAATGGATGCGCCTGCTGGTGCCTGTGCTGGTGCTGTCCGCGCTCAGCATCGTGGTCTACACGGGGGCCGAAATCATGGTCATCCGCGCGCGCCCGCTGTGGAACACGCTGTGGGTACCGATCAATCTGGCGCTCAGCGGCTGGCTGGCGACCGTCGGCATGGGTTTTGTGCTGTACCGCTTTCTGCCCCGGGCCTTGCAGCCGGATGCAGCAGCCCTGCAAGGACTGCGCCATCTGGGCCTGTGGCTGGCCACCGGCCTGATTGCCAGCGCCCTGACCTGGGGAATTGCCGGCATCGCGGGCCAGAGCCCTTCCTTCGATATGGCGATGCGCCTGTTCAGAGAGTTCCCTGTCTGGCGCATCTCCATGCTGGGCTCGGCCGTGTTTGGTACAGCCGTGGTGATGGCGCTGCTGCGCGGCGAGCATCGTATGGCAGCCAAGGGCTACACCCTGGTGCTGGGCACTGGCCTTGCCGCATCGGCCTGGGCATTCCGCTGGGCACTGTTCATGGGCGTGCAGGGCGTACCCAAATTCGGCGCCGGCCTCTATCTCTACAGCATGCCTCTGGGCGGTGAAGGCCTGATGGGCATGCTGGGCGTGGCCGGCCTGTGCGTGGCACTGGTCGCAATGGCCACCTGGGCACTGGAGCTGTTCCCGGCCCGCGAGCCTGCGGGCATCACTTAAAAATTACGCCAAATACCACCAAAACACAATAACAGCAAGCGATAGCAGCTATCAATATCATAGAAACACTGCTGCGCTTGCCCTTCCCTCATACCAAGGGCAAGACCATGAATGACAAGAAACTCTCCACTGAACAATCACAAGACACCGAGGCCGACCGCACCGTTGCTGGCCGCACCGACGCAGGTCGCCGCCGCATGCTGCTGCGCGGCGGTGCCGTTGCAGGCGGTCTGGCGGCTTTTGCCGCAGGCTATGGTGAAACCGTGGCCAAGGGAGCCAAGGGGCTGATCACTGGCAGCTCGGGCAAATCCACCCAAAGCGCCACGCGCGGCAACTCGCTGATGCCCGAATTCCGCATCGATCCCATCAGCGGCAAACTGACGACCCAGCCCGGCCAGGTGGTCAGCCCCTCCTCGTGTCTGGGCTGCTGGACACAGTGCGGCGTACGTGTGCGCGTCGATACTGCCGACAACCGGATCATCCGTATTGCCGGCAACCCCTATCACCCGCTGGCCACCACACACCCCGCCCCCATGGAAACACCGGTGCGCGAGGTCTACGCCATGCTGGGCGGTGACAACGGCCTGGAAGGCCGCGCCACCAGTTGCGCGCGTGGATCGGCCATGTTCGAGCATCAAAAAGCCCCACACCGCGTTCTCAAGCCGCTCAAGCGCGTGGGCCCACGCGGCTCCGGACAGTGGAAGAGCATCACGCTCGAAGAGCTGGTTCAGGAAATCTGCGAAGGCGGCGATCTCTTCGGCGAAGGCCATGTGGACGGTCTGCGCGCCATCCGCGACGTCAATACGCTGATTGATGAAGCCAACCCCGAATACGGCCCCAAATCCAACCAGCTGCTGGTGACGGAAGCCGCCAACGAAGGCCGCACCCCTCTGGTCAACCGCTTTGCCAAGCAGTCGTTCGGTACCATCAATGTCTCCAACCACGGCTCCTACTGCGGTCAGACCTACCGGGTGGGCACGGGGGCGGCACTTGGCGATATGGCCGGCATGCCCCACGGCAAGCCAGACTGGAAGAATTCGCGCTTTGGCCTGTTCATCGGCACCTCGCCGGCGCAGTCCGGCAACCCTTTCCAGCGCGTGGGCCGCGAGCTGGCCGAAGCGCGTTCACGCGGCGAACACACCTATCGGTACGTGGTGGTCTCTCCCATGCTGCCCACGTCATCCAGCCATGCGGCGGGTGAGAACAACCGCTGGCTGCCCGTCAAACCCGGCAGCGACCTGGCGCTGGCGATGGGCCTGATCCACTGGATCATCGACAACGAGCGCTATGACAGGCAGTTTCTGACCCAGCCCGGCCCCGCCGCCATGGCTGCTGTGGGCGAAGCCAGCTGGAGCAATGCCACCCACTTGCTGATCAACGATCCCAGGCACCCGCGCTATGGCCAGTTCCTGCGCGGAGCCGATATCGGCCTGCCCCTGCCTGAGCCCGTTGATGAAAAAACGCCCGCCGAGGATGTCTATGTGGTGCAGCTGGCCGATGGTTCTCTGGCTGCGCACACGGTCGCCACTGCGGCAGAGCTGATCGTGGAGCGGGAGTTCACGCCCGCCAGCGCTGCGGACGCCACCGAGGACCCGGCCCCGATGGCCGTCTGCACCGCTTTTGTCAAACTGCGCACCGAGGCGCGCCAGAAGACGCTGGAAGAATATGCAGCCCTGTGCGGCGTGCCGGTCAAGGAGATCGAGGATCTGGCGCGCGAATTCACCAGCCACGGCAAGCAGGCCGTGGCCAACTCGCATGGCGGCACCATGAATGGCTCGGGCTTCTACACCGCCTATGCCATCGCCATGCTCAACAACCTCATCGGCAACTTGAACGTGCGCGGCGGCTGGGTGATGGATGCCGGCCCGTTCGGTCCGTTCGGCCCCGGCCCGCGCTACAACTTCGCGCAGTTTGAAGGGGCGGTCAAGCCCCGGGGCGTGGCCCTGTCGCGCACCAGGTTCCCCTATGAGAAGACCAGCGAATTCAAGCGCAAGAAGCAAGCGGGCCAGAATCCCTATCCCGCCAAGGCCCCCTGGTATCCAGCACCCGCAGGCCTTTCCAGCGAAATGCTGGCGGCCGGCATGCTGGGCTACCCCTACCCTATCAAGGCCTGGATCAACCACATCAGCAACCCCATCTATGCCATGTGCGGCTTCGAGAACGCCCTGGCGGATGCTGTCAAGGATGTGAAAAAGCTGCCGCTGTTCGTCTCGGTCGACCCCTTCATCAACGAGACGTCGGCACTGGCCGACTACATCGTGCCCGATACCGTCACCTACGAAAGCTGGGGCATTGGTGCGCCCTGGGCCGATGTGGTGGCCAAGAGCAGCACCGTGCGCTGGCCCACAGTCGATGCCGCCACCGCCAAAACGGCAGACGGCCAGCCCATCGGCTTTGAGAGCTTTGTCTTTGCCGTGGCCAAGCAGCTGGGCCTGCCCGGCTTTGGCAAGAATGCCATGTCCACCAAAGACGGCGAGCCGCTCGATCTGGAAAACGCCGAAGACTTCTATCTGCGCGGCATGTGCAACATCGCCTACCAGGCCGGCAAGCCCGTGCCCGAAGCCAGCGATGACGACATCGCCATCACCGGCCTCGACAAATGGATGCCGTCGCTGCAAAAGCGTGTCGCACCAGAGGAAGTACGCCGCGTCGCCATGGTCATGAGCCGTGGCGGTCGCTTTGACAAGGTCGAAGATGCATGGAAGGACGACCAACTCAAGCTGCAGGCCAAGTTCCCGGCCACCTTCTGGCACGAGGGATTGAGCAAAATGCGCCACTCCATGACCGGCGAGCGCTACAGCGGCTGCCCGACCTGGTATCCCACGCGCCTGGCCGATGGCTCGGATATGCGTGCCGTATTCACCGAGCAGGACTGGCCGCTGACCATGACCAGCTACAAGTCCAACCTGATGAGCAGCATGTCCATTGCCTCCTCGCGCCTGCGCCAGGTGCACCCGCACAATCCTGTGAGCATCAACAAGGCCGACGCGGCAAAGCTGGGCATCGCCAATGGCGACCCCATCGAAATCAGCACCCCTGGCGGCAAGCTTCAGGCAGTCGCTCTGGTGCGCGCCGGTATTGCGCCAGGCGCCATCGCTATCGAGCATGGCTACGGCCACAAGCAACTGGGCGCCGTGGCCCACAAGGTGGACGGCCGGCTCACCCATGCCAACCCGCAGCATGGCAATGGAGTGAACCTGAATGCTCTGGGCTTTGCCGATCCGACCCGGCCCGAAAAGGACAATGTCTGGATCGATTGGGTATCAGGCGCGGTGGTCAGGCAAGGATTGCCGGTGAAGGTTCGAAAAGCTTGATGTCGGCTTGAAACTCTGGCGGGCGGTAGGAACGAAAAATCCATCGCTCGCACCTGCGCAGGGAGAGCTGCCGGCAAGCCGCAGCACTGCTTGGGTCTGCGCCATTGCCGCATCTACCGATTCAGCTTGCTGCAAACACCGATGCCGGGCCCGATTCACCCCGATATGGAACATGGCAGGCCATATTCGTGATTTCGGCAAAGCCGTCTTGCGTATTCGAGCTCCGGAAAGTTCAAACGAATTGTTCACAAATTCAGTTAATGCTGCTTCATCGCATTGAATCGCACAGTATTTACAATTGAAAACCACCAATAAACAGTATTTGAAATCAAAGGGGAAATAATTCTCCCCATTGAATGGAAGCTTTCACCCGAGCAAGCCCCTGCAGTTCAATGGCCATATTGTTTTTAAAATTACAATTTAAAACAATGCCTCAAATGTCTATTTACGCTTCATTGTTGATAGCAATGAAGTTCTTAAACTCAATAAATTATAAAAATAGCACTACCCGGCTGACAGGGCCTTTATGCATGCCCAAACAAGGTATTTCTGTTTTCATCCGGCTTATTGAAACTGCCATTAACCGAAGGAACGTTTTGGAACAACATGTGCCAGGCCAAAACGTGATGGAGGTTGGCACTGATCATTGGGCTGTGGCAAATGGTCTTTCGCTTGGAAATTTCCCGGTTGTCCGAGAACTGGCCATTCAAAGGAATGATCATGAAGAAGTCTTTGATTGTCATGGCGGTTGTTGCATTGGCTGGTGTGGCATCTGCTGCGGCCAGCAGTTCCAGCCTTGCCGCAACCAACACGGGGAGCAATGCCTCGTCGGGCACTTACTCCTCGGTTGCGAGCTCAGGCACGGGCAGTGCTGTGAGCTTCAATAGCGCGACGGCAGGCGCTCAAGCAAGCGGCTTTGGGAACAGTACCGGCATGAGCGGTTCCTGGGGACCCGTGGCCGCAGGACACTCCAGTGTCGGCGGCAGCGCCTCCACCACCGGAACCGTCACCAGCCTTGCGGCGACTACCGGGGGCGGCGTTGCGGGAGGCTATGGAGCCACCAATGCCAACGCACATTCGGATGTGGGCAGCAACTACCAGGGCCAGGCCCCGGGCAAGCTGGTCAGCGGGGGCGCGGGAGGCTACGCAAACTCGAGCACCAACAATGTCGCTGGCACCGCGTCCATGGGCAATGGCATTGCGGCGGTGAACAGCACGGCCCATACCAATTCCTACTTTGGCGCGAACTCGCAGGCGCTCTCGGGCCCTGGCGGAACCTCGACCAGCAATCACTCTGGTGCGACCTCTGTCGGCAACGCGACAACGACCGGCTTCAGCCTGGGCAACGCCATCGGTGGCTCCAACGGCGGTGGCACTTCGGGCAATGCCTATGGATGGGCCAACTCGGCAGCCAACTAAACAAGGTCTGCGAACCCAGTTGTATTGACCCCGAGTCGAGGCCTGCCAGGTCAAGACTCGGGGTCAAGGGAGAAACAGCATGAAAGCCTCGATCGCCTTGCTAAGCCTTTGTGTCCCTGTGTGCGGTTTTGCGCAGAGCGCCGACAGCAGTGCACAAAGCCTCTCCAGCTCTTCGTCCGTGGGAGCACAACAGAACCAGTCCATCACCATCGTCAATCCGGTTGCTGCTGCGGACAGTCGATCGGTATCCAGCATCGAAAGCCACTCCACTTCAAGCTCGGATCAAAACATAACGACCAGCGGCACAACCACCCAGAATCTGAACAGCAGCCTATCCGGTACATCCAGGAATATCGTGGAGTACAGCGGCAGCTACACCGTAAAGAACGTTCCCAGCGTGAACGGCCCCAATCTCACGACCAGCAACGACACCTGCATGGGCAGCAGCAGCGGCAGTGCCAACGGCCCCGGCTTTGGCCTGAGCTTCGGCACGACCTGGACGGACGAGCATTGCAAGCGCCTGAAAATGAGCCGCGAGCTCTGGAACAAGGGCATGAAGGCAGCTTCACTGGCGATGGACTGCATGGACCCCGCAGCGCGCGTGGCCCTGGAGATCACGGGCTCCAAATGTCCTCAGTCCATGACCGCAGAGGAGCGCCGCAACCTCTACGGGCCGGATGCATCTGCGCAGGCCAGCCCCGCTCCGGTGGCGTCCGATAACGGGCCTGGGCAGGCAACCGCGTCCAGCCAGACAGCAAGCCTCTACCCGAATTGATGAGCGTTCAATCCGGGAGGCTGTGATCGGCCAGGTCTGCCACCGCCTTGGCAATGGCAGGCTGCTGCCTCGCCTAAGCCAGGCTGACTTCGGCTCAACGCTTGCCCGAGTTTCAGCATCTCATGTGAAATCCGAGTCCCGGCCGCCAGATCTCGCCAGATCTCGCCAGCTATTGCGCTACGCTAGCCTCTCCGTCAGCGCCCTTGCTCCGCATCGTGCTCATCCACCTGCGCAGGCTGGCCTACTCCTTCGAGATCCCGCCAAGGTATCGGTCATGCCCATCTATATCGCTCTGCTGCGTGCCGTCAATGTCGGCGGAACCGGCAAACTTCCCATGGCAGAGTTGAAGTCCATGTGCGAGGCCGAAGGCTGTACACAGGTACAGACCTATATCGCCAGTGGCAACGTGGTGCTGAAAGCAGATTGCTCCGCACAGCAACTCAAGTCGGCCCTGGCGCGACGCCTGGCCAGCTACGCGGGAAAGCCCATAGAAGTCTTTGTGCGAACGCTCCAGCAGATGAAGCAGGTGCTTGAGGCCAATCCCTTTCCCCAGTCTCCGGGCAACCGCGCTGTCGCCATCTTTCTTGAGGAGGCACCTCCTGCAGACGCGCTGTCCCAGGTCACGGGTCGCAACGACGAACAACTGCAACTGGGTCGACGTGAAATCTATGTGGCTTACGGCTCGGGAATGGGCAACTCCAGACTCAAGATCCCTGCAGCGGCCTCAGGCACGGCCAGAAATCTCAACACGATTGCCAAACTGGTCGAGATGGCGGCTGCACTTGATGGTGCTGGAGCGGGGTCAGCCAAACGCTGATTCCAGCCTGAGCCTATGATGCGCAGCGCAGGCCAGCAGCCGGTCGCCCTCGCCGCTTCACAATCGATTGGAGCCGAGTCGCTGGCCGGATCGGCTGTCCCCAGCTGCCTCGGCACTTGCCCCGGATCAGCCCAGGCCCGGCAATTCACTCTGGCTCATGAAAGCATAGTGTTCGGCCGCAGGCACCGGTTTGCGCGAGCTCGAACGCACACTGCCTTGTTCCGTGAAAAGAAAGGGGTAAAAACTCAGGCACGCGTCATTGCCCATGTCGGCCACTTCGGTTTCCCAGCCTTCCCAGCGCAAGTCTCGATAGAAATCGCGCAGCCGCTCGGTGAAAGCCCATTGCATGAAGGCCGTGTGCCCGATCCCCAAGGACTCCCAGGCCCAGGTATCCGGGGCCAGATAGTGGACAGCACCCAGATCTTCACCGAGCGCTCCGCCGTTGATCGCAAAGAATCCGCCCACCGCATCGTCGGCAATCAACAAGAACCCACTGCTACGCCCGCGATTCCAGCTCGCGATATCGCGTGTGAGCCTGGCATGCCCGCAGCCCAGCATCCTGAGCCAGCCTCCGTCGACCAGGATTCCGCCGGTTCCATGTGCGACTGCCCCCAGCGGCGAGCGCGTCGTGACCTGCAATGCCAGCAAGACGGAGTCACCCTGCTCCGAAGCAGGAAGGCACTCCACAGGAATGCTCGCCTCCTGCGCCCAGGCCTGAATCAGCGCCAAAGCCGGTTCGTCACGCTCCAGAAGCTCCGCCAATGCACGCATCGATTCCTCATGAAGAAAAGCAAACAATGTCGATATTTTGACACTGAGCCTGCCCGTCCTGAGCCAGGCTGAACACGGCAGGTCAATGCCGCACTCGACCCAGGCTTGATTGCGCATTCGCTCGTGCCTGGGTCTGGGCTGCTAGCTGGCCTCCGGCAAGCTCTGGATTGGCTGTACCGGCTGACTGCCATCCTGATTCAGACCTATGGTGCAGCCAAACGGATCGAGCAACATGGCCACAACAGCGCCAAGACTGGTGACAATCGGGCCACGGAACAAGACTGCTCCTCGTCGCTCCAGTTCCTGCCGTGCCAGATGCAGATCGTCCACCTCCCAATAAACGCTTGTCCCACCGGCTCCGCCCGGGCACTTGCTATCAAGTGGATGAAATCCGATCAGACATGCCGGCGTGCTGATGAAAGCATAGTGATGATTCTCATACTGCACCTGCACCTGAAACAGTTCGGCATACCAGAGGGCTGCAGCGTCGATATCGGGGACGAACAGCACGACGGATTGAATATTCTTGAGCAACATAAGCTCTCCATGACTCTCTGACACAGCAACCCGCAATGTAACGCCGACCTGGTGCTGACAAGCGGATTGCTGTCATCGCCTCCGCGCTTCAGCCACAAGCGGCAGCCCTTTGAAAACCCTCTTCAGCCGCCATTCGGAGGCACCCTGAACCCAGCCATCACTCGTGCCTCGGCACGCTCCAGCCAACCCCGGACTCGTGCCAGCCAGCGCCACGCTCGGGCCTCCCCGGATCCGGCTGCTTCAAGCCCGTGCCTGGGCACAGCTGCGGTCCTGTCATCCAATGCGTCATAGCCCATATCAGGGTCTTCAATTCGATGATTTTTCATGGTCGACCAATGGTCTTTGGCCGCCAAACATCTGTAAAGTTGAATGATCTGACCACTCAGTTCAGAAAATCTGATTCAACTCCCATGCGAAACCTGAATCTCGACCAGTTGCAGACGCTGATTGCCATCGCCGATCTCGGCACCTTTGCCGCGGCAGCCCAGGCGCTGCATCTGGCTCCACCCACGGTCAGCCTGCACATCAAGGAACTGGAGACACGCATGAACGCCACGCTGTTGCTGCGCGGCAGGCGCCAGGCAGAACTGACGTCGGCCGGCCAGGTGCTGGTGCAGAAAGGACGCAAGCTGCTAGAGGCCAGCGACGACCTGATCGATCAGGTGCAGCGCCATGCCAGCGGCCGCGCCGGCCTGGTCAAGGTAGGCGTGTCCGCCGGGGTCAACATCCGGCTGTTTCCGCTGATGCTCGAGTCCCTGAGTCGTCACAGCCCTGGCATAGACATCAGGCTGGAGGCCGTGGGCTCGGCCGACTCCATGCAACGCCTCAAGGCCGGAACGCTGGATATCGGCCTGGTCGCCAGCCCACAGGCTGAGGCGGCAGAGATCACGCTCACGCCCTGGCGTAACGATCCCATGGTGGCTCTGTTGCCCGCAGCCTGGACGGTCCCTGACCGCATCAGCCCCGAATGGCTGGCAAGCCGCCCCTGGGCCTGCTTTGCCTCCGCCACGCAGATGCATGGGCTGATCGCTGGCTGGTTCGGCCAGGCCGGCCTCAGCCCTCGCCCCTTCATCGCCATGACCTATACCGAGGCGCTCAAAAGCCTGGCGGCAGCCGGTCAGGCTGCGGCCTTGTTGCCGCTGGAGGCCATGGAAGAGCAGCAGCAACTGAGCAGCGTGCAGATACGACATCTGTCACCCACCTTGATGCGCCCCATGGCCATCGCCCATCGCCAGTTGCCAGCCCTGAACCCGGCGATCGCCAGCGTGCTGAAAGTGCTGGCGGAATTCGGCAATCAGCCACGACTTGCTTGACCTCGGCGCCGCACTGCCTAGAATCGATCACTCTCACTTTCCAACGAGGCTCTTCACCCATGCGCCATTGATGCCGCCGTCTGACTGACGGCCACCATCCCTCCTTCCTTTCGCTGCCACCGTTATGCGCAGCCGGGGATGTTCGGCATCAACCCATCGCATGGTTCTATGACAGAAGCTCACCTGACGCTGCATGGCGTCTCCTACACGCTGCCCAATGGGCGGCCACTCTTTTCCAATCTGTGCTGCAACTTCAGCTCTCTGCGCTCGGCGCTGGTGGGCCGCAATGGCGTGGGCAAGACCGTGCTGGCCCGCATCCTGGCTGGAGAGTTGTCCCCCGGTAGCGGCAGCGTGACGCGTGCGGGCCGCATTCACTACCTGCCGCAGAACCCGCTGGCGTCCCGTCCAGACCTGAGTCTTGCTGCGCTCGCAGGCCTGGGCGGCACACTGCAGGCACTGGAGCGTATTGAACAAGGCAGTTGCGAAGCCAGCGATTTCGAACTGCTGGCCGAGCGCTGGGATATACATCAGCAGTTTCAGACGCAGCTCGGGCGGGTCGGCCTGCCCCGGCTGTCACCGCAAACCCCTGCCAGCCGACTCAGCGGCGGTCAGGCCATGCAGGTCGCTCTGCTGGGTGCACAGCTGGCCCAGGCCGATTTTCTGATTCTCGACGAGCCCAGCAACCACCTGGATGCTGCCAGCCGCTCTGCCCTGGCGCAGCAGCTGCAGCAATGGCGCGGTGGCCTTTTGCTGATCAGCCATGACAGAGTCTTGCTGGAAATCATGGACTCTGTGGCGGAACTGAGCGCCAGCGCAATCACTGTCTACGGCGGCAACTATTCTTTCTATAGAGAAGTCCGGCAACAGCAAAGCCGGAATGCAAAAGACGAACTGGCACGACTCAAGCTGGAGCGCAGCCGCGCCGAGCAGGCCTTGCGCACGCAGCAGGAACGCCAGAGTCGCAGGCAGGCACGCGGTGAAAAACTGGGCAAGAACGGCAACCAGGCCAAGATTGCGCTGGACGCAGGCAAGGAGCGCGCCCAAGCTTCAGGCGGCAAGCTGGCGACCCAGCAGACCGCAGCGCGTGAAGTCCTGAACCAGAGCGTGCGCGAGGCCGCCCTGGCGCTTCAGCGCCAGGTGGACTGGCAGGCCGAGAGCATTCACTGGCATCTGCCGCATGGACTGACGAACCTCGGAGATCGCATGGTGGCCGAACTGCGCGAGGTGCAACTGCCTCATGTGGCAAGGCACTCACCTCTGAGCCTTGTGCTGCGCGCCGGTCAACGCATGGCCATCACCGGACCAAACGGCTGCGGCAAGTCCACGCTGCTGCAACTGCTGGCCACTCAGCTGCAGCCGCTGGAAGGCGAGTGCAAGCTGAATGTGACGCATGCCGTACTCGACCAGCATCAGAGCCTGCTGCAGCCCGCATCGTCGGTACTGGGCCAGTTGCTGGCCGCGAGTCCGAGCACGCCCGAGTCGCTGCAGCGCATGCGCCTGGCACAGCTGGGGCTGGACGCGCGCCATATCGACCAGCCCACCGCACAGCTCAGCGGCGGTGAACGTCTCAAGGCTGCCATGGCCTGCGCGCTCTACCGCGACCAACCGGCTCAATTGCTGCTGCTGGACGAGCCCGACAACCACCTGGATCTGCCGTCCCTGCAGGCTTTGGAAAGCATATTGCGCCAATACCCGGGCACGCTGCTCATCGTCTCGCACGATGCGATGCTGCTTCAGGCTCTGGAGTTGACGCACCAGCTGAGCTTTGCCGCTGGGACATGGACATTGACTGCGCTCTGACCGCTGGAGCCGGCTCGGTCCGCACGCTGCGCATCCAGCCTGCGGGCTCGCACCTGGCGCCCCTGGTTTCGACTTCAGAGCTTCAGGAGATCTTTTTCCAGTTCCTGCCGTCCGTGGAACGGTAATCGCCTCCCGTGGCACAGCAACCGCCTGCGCCAAAGGCCATGCGCCCCAGCGTGACCGAAAGCGCGCCGGCCTCATGCCGGATCGACTGCCGCTGGCAGGAGGTGAAGAAAGGATATGGCTCGGGGGCCAACACCTTTTCCCAGCGGACTTCGTCTTTTTCCAGAGGCTCCACGAGAAAGACCTCGCAGTCATGGACCAGCAGGAACACCGGCTGACCTGCCAGCACGCCCTTGAAGACCTGCTCCGGCGGCGCATCCCGCGTGGCCTGCGCCTGCCGGCTCAGCGGCGCTGGCGGCTCGGCAAAGTCACAAGCTGCCAGCGCTGTCAGCGCCAGCAGCACAACTGTCGTCAAAGGCCTTGGCATCATGGAAGCAGTATGCCAGCTGCTTTCGGGCGTGCCCGGCCGGCGCCGCCGTGGAGCTTGCCGAGCCAGGTTAGGCTATGCGCCTGGGACTGCGTGCCCTGCCAAGCCGGAGCCCCTGCAGCAGTCACTTACGTCGAATTCATGCTTACAGTGCAAGGAGTAGATTTGATGAAAAACAGAATGCAGCGTATTCGCCCCCTGCCGGCCACCCTGCTGCTCGCCGCTTCCGCTGCAGCCGCCACGACTAGTGCCTGGGCCTGCACCCGGCTGGTCTACCACGGTGTGGACGGCCAGATCATGACGGCCCGCTCCATGGACTGGAAAAGCGACATTGTCAGCAATCTCTGGGTGCTGCCGCGCGGCATGGAGCGCAACGGCCAGACCGGTCAGAACACGCTGCGCTGGAAGTCCAGATACGGCAGCGTCATCACTTCGGGCTATGACATCTCGACCACGGACGGTGTCAACGAAGCCGGCCTCAACGCCAATCTGCTGTGGCTGGTGGAGTCCCAGTATCCGAGCTTTGATGCCAAGAGCAAACCCGGGCTGACGATTGCCGCCTGGGCGCAATATGTGCTGGACAACTTTGCCACCGTGACGGAGGCGGTGGCCGCGCTGGAGAAGGAGCCCTTCACCATCGTCTCGGACAATGTGCCCGGAGAAAACCGCCTGACCACCTTGCACCTGTCCATGTCGGACGCCAGCGGCGACAGCGCCATCGTTGAATACATCCAGGGCAAGCAGGTCATTCACCATGACCGCAAGTACCAGGTGATGACCAACTCGCCCACCTTCGATCAGCAACTGGCGCTCAACAGCTACTGGCAGCAGATCGGCGGCACGATCATGCTGCCCGGTACCAACCGCGCAGCCGATCGCTTTGCGCGGGCATCGTTCTATGTGAATGCCATTCCCAAGGACCCCAACCCCAACAAGGCACTGGCCAGCGTGTTCAGCGTGATCCGTAATGTCTCGGTGCCCTACGGCATCAGCACGCCCGATCAGCCCAATATCTCGTCCACGCGCTGGCGTACGGTGTTTGACCACCAGCGCAAGCTGTACTTTTTCGAGTCGGCTCTCACACCCAATACCTTCTGGGTCGATCTCAAGGCACTGGATTTCGATGCGCAAACCGGCAAGGTCATGAAGCTGGACCTGGGCGCCGACCAGAGCCATACCTATTCGGGCAATGCCACTGCGAAATTCAAGCCCTCCAAGCCTTTTCAGTTTCTGGGCATCTAAGGTCTGGCGGGCATGAGAAAAAGCGACCAGCGCCCGATGTATCAACGCTGGTCGCCATGGTTTAGAGACGGCTGCTCAAAGAGCTTTGACGCCCACGCGTTCGCGCAGTGAGCCCAGCAGTTCAGCTGGCAAAAGCCTGAAAGCCAGCTGCAATAGCAAAAAACCGATCAGGCCGTCGTCCAGCCAGCCCATAACAGGAATGGCATCTGGCACGACGTCTAGGGGACTGATGAGGTAGAGCGCCGCCAGCACAGTGGCGAGTTTGGCAGCCCTGGGCGAGCGCGGATCGCGCAGCACAGCCCAGGCAAGCAGCAGTTCTTTGCGAAAGCGACTCAGCAAACGGCCCAGTTTCCACATGGCGGTGATCCCTTCAAAGCGACAAAACACCAGCCCTTAGCTTGCGACCGGTCTCAGGAAAAACAAGAGAGCAGCCATTTTCTGGAGGCAAAAAATGCATCCAGGAACCCGGTCCATTCAGGAAAGACTCGCTGCAGCGCTTTGTAGGCAGTCGCTGAAGCTATATTTTTCGGAGCAATCAACCATCCACCGGATTCAGCGGTGTCTGCAGGGTGAGCTGATAGAAGGCCAGATCCAGCCAGCGGCCAAACTTGAAGCCCACCTGCGGCATCAGGCCCACGGACTCAAAACCCAGACGCTTGTGCAGCGCGATGCTGCCTGCGTTGGCGGCATCGATGGCACCGACAAGTACATGCACGTCACCACGCTGCCTGGCCTCGGCAATCAGCAAATCCATCAGTTGCTGACCCAAACCTAGCCCCCGGTGTTCGGGGTGGACATAGACCGAATGCTCAACCGTGTACTTGTAGGCCGGATAAGCGCGAAAACTGCCCCAGCTGCAAAAGCCAAGCAACCGGCCTTGCGCATCCTCGATGCCGATGACGGGAAATCCTCCTGCACGTTTGGCCTCGAACCAGCTGACCATGTTTTGCGCCGTGCGCGGCTGGTAGTCGTAAAGTGCCGTGGAGTTGACGATGGCATCGTTGAAAATGTCCAAAATCGCAGCGGCGTGGCGTTCGTACGTGCATTGCACGATGTTCAGATCACTCATTTCTTGGCCTCAGGCACCCAAATCAGAGCCAGTATTATGGGCAAGGTTGCAGCAGTCGCGGGCTTCGCAGCGTTTAACTGCACTGGTCCGGTGCTATAAGAATAGGTCCAAGTTCCCAGCGGCATTTCAAGGAAACCCTCATGCAGAGCAGCGCACGCAACCAGTTCAGGGGTCATGTCTCCCATATCAGCCATGGCATCGTTACCGATGAGGTCCAGATCCGCACCGAACACCAGGCCGAACTGGTGGCCACCATCACACATGGAAGTGCAGTCAGTCTGGGCCTGAAGGCCGGCAGCTCGGTGATAGCCATGGTCAAGGCGCCATCCGTGATGGTGGTGACGGATTGCGAAGGCGTACGCTTTTCGGCACGCAACCAGCTCACTGGCAAGATCACCCGGATCAAGCCCGGCGCGGTGAACTCCGAAGTAACCATTGATGCCCAAGGCCTGCAGGTGGTGGCCATGGTCACCCTGGAAAGCACCGAGAACCTGGACCTGGCCGTTGGCAAGACGGCCACGGCCTTGTTCAAGGCGTCCCAGGTCGTGCTGGCAGTGCTGCCCTGAAGAACGAGTCGCCCGTTCAGGCTCCTCCAAAGACTGCGCGAGACCGCGCGTATGGCTTGATTGTTGCTGTTTTGCGGCTTAGCGCTCTTCGTACCTTCCGGTCACGCGCCCATGACTATCCGTCACCACACTGCTCTTGACCTGCCAGACCAGACCGTCGAGCCCGGGCACGGTGTACTCACCGTCGCGCCCCTTGACGACCTGCTTCCAGGCCTGCATCTGCGCCGGGGTCAGGCTGAGCTTGAGTTCATGGTCGCTATGCCAGTCCAGCAGCCCCCCTTCACTGTCGCCGGCGGGCACCAGCTCCAGCGTCGAGCCGTCGCCCGCCAGAATCAACGGACGGCCATGGGGCAGGCGTGCCGGCAGCATGGCCTTGAGGTCGCGCACGCCCAGGCTGCCCAGGCGAATCACGGTCTGAGGACTGCGCAGCAGGCGCTTGCGGTGACTGAAGCCCAGAACATCGTTGTAGAGCACGCCCGTCTTAGAGCCTTCACGCGCCGCGCCGGCATCGATGGCGGCCTGGACATCGGGCAGATCATGCAGGCTGGGCCTGGCCAGATCGGTGATCCATAGCGGCATATAGCTCTGCAGCGACTGAAGCGCTCCCTGCACGTTCCAGCGACGCACCTCGCGCAACTCGTCACTGGTCAGTCCCACCAGTTGCAGAAACATCAGGTCGCCATAGGGCGTGTGAATGGCCGGCAACTCGGGATCTTGCACAAAGCCCATTTCGGTCAGCAGCGTGTCGGCATCGGCCTTGATCGGGCCATTGGCCGTCATCCAGTGCCCCGGGGCCAGCACATTACCGGTACGAAACACATATCGAGCGATATTTTGCAAAAAGTTAACAGGCCAACTAGGTGCTTCCTGTTCGTTGGCGCCGCGCAGCAATCTGAAGCTCAGCTCGAAACCATAGCCGCTGGGCTTGCCCGGAGCGATGTCGTAGCTGTCGTCCAGGTCGCCGTACAAATCGCTGAAGCCGTAGCTGACATAGTGCCAGTGCGGCGCGCCCTGCTCGCTGCGGTAGACGCTGACGCCGTCCAGCGGATCGTCTCCCCCAAGACGAAACTTGATCAACGTGCCGAAATGGGCGGGCTGCTGATCGCCATAAACCGTCTGCAGCGCCTCATCGATTGCATCCCATCCCTGGCTGCCCTCTTCCCCGGTGGCTTGGGACTGAGAGTCGTAGGTGTCGCGGGAATTCATGGCCTTTTTCTCCTTTGCCCCAAGTATCAAGGCGCATGAGGGCCGTTTGGCACGGATTACAAACGGAGATGTGAGCGAGCGTTTCTGGCCGCTAGGCTGTCCGGAAATCTCGGCGGGGTCCCTCGATCTGCCACCAGGCAGGCAGCAGCGCACGTACCTCGGCGCGTGCGAAGCGGTCGTCCATCAACACCAGAACACCGCTATCGTGCTCACTGCGTATGACTCGGCCAGCCGCCTGTACCACCTTGCGCAGGCCGGGGTAAAGATAGGTGTAGTCATAGCCCAGCCCCGCTCCCATGGTCTGATCCATGGCACGCTGCATGGCTTCGTTGACAGGGTTGAGCTGGGGCAGGCCCAGTGTGGCAACAAAGGCACCGATCAGACGACTGCCGGGCAGATCCACGCCCTCGGAAAAAGCCCCGCCCAGCACGGCCAGACCCAGACCCTGGCCGCCCTCGACAAAGCGGGCCAGGAATTCGGCCCGCCCGGCTTCGTCCATTCCGCGCTGCTGCTGCCATAACGGCAGTTGCGGGTGCCGCCGCTCCACGGTAGCGGCGACTTGCTGCAGATACTCAAAACTGCTGACAAAACACAGATAGTTGCCGGGCTGACGCGCATATTGCTGCGCGATCAGATCCGCCATGGGTGCCAGAGACGCTTCGCGATCACGCCAGCGTGTGGAGATATGGCGAGCAATATGCACCTGCAACTGCCGGGCCGCAAACGGTGCCGGGACATCGAGCCAGGCGGTATCGACAGGCAGTCCTAGCAGGTCACGGTAGAACCCGGGCGGACTCAGCGTGCCTGAAAACAGCACCGAGGCCTGTGCCGCTGCATGGCGCGCCGCAAGGTGCGGTGCGGGCACCACGTTGCGAATGCACAGCGTGGATGACGGCTCACGCAGCCTGCCCGCGCGCCCCAAGAGCAGAGGCCGCTGGATATCAAACAGCGCATGCGGCCCGAACTGATCGGCCAGAGCCTGAAAATGCAGCAGTTCCCAGTAAAAACCCAGCAAGACATCGTCGGCAAGTGCGTGCTGCCCCACTGCGGCCGCATGGCCACCGGTCTCCTGCTCCGCCAGTTGATCCGCGATGGCGCCCACGGCCCGCTGCACGGCGCCCAGCAGTGCGCCGGGAATGCTCTCGTAGCTTTGGTAGCTGGCCTGATCCTGGGCCCGGTTCAGCACCTGCCACTGGCGCTGCAGTGCATCGAGTGCCTTTTTGACAGCACCGGTCGCTACCTGGCGGGCCTGTGCCAGATCAAACTGGGACAGCGGCGCCGTATACATGCTGCGCGCGCGCTCCAGCAGATTGTGCGCCTCGTCCACCAGCACGCCCACACGCCAGTCCTGCTGCAAGGCCAGCGCATACAGCATGGCCGTACTATCGTAGTAATAGTGGTAGTCGGCCACCACCACATCGGCCCAGCGCGCCAGCTCCTGCGACAGGTAATAGGGGCAGATGCCATGCAGCAAGGCCAGAGTCCGCAATCCCGGAGCATCCCAGAGCGGCAGTTGCAGCGCCTGCTGCCTGGCCGCAGGCAGTCGGTCAAAGAAGCCACGCGCTAACGGACAGGACTCCCCATGGCAGGCATTGCCGGGATGCTCGCAGGTCTTGTCGCGCGCCTGCATGTCCAAGACACGCAAGGGCGCAACCGGCGTCTCGGCAGCCTCCGACATGGCTCGCGGCAAGGCTTGCTGCAGCTGGCCCAGTGCATGCAGCGCCAGTCCATGGCCCGTGCCCTTGGCAGTGAGAAAGAACAGCTTGTCCAGACCGGCTGCATCAGTCTCCGAGGCACCCTTGGCCATGACAGCGGCCATGCTCTTGAGCATGGGGAAAATCGTGGCCAGGGTCTTGCCGATGCCGGTCGGCGCCTGAGCCATCAGACAGCGACCGCCTGCGCCGGCATGGGCCGTGCGATAGACGGCCACGGACAGCTCCCGCTGCCCGGCCCTGAAGGCCGGCATGGGAAATTTCAGCTGCGCCATGGCCTCATTACGCGCCTGACGGTGGGCGGCTTCGCAGCGTGCCCAGTCGAGATAGCGGGCACATAGCGATTCGAAAAAGGCCTGCAGTTCGGTGGCGGAACACTCCTCCACCAGCACGGTCTCCTCTGCGCTGCCGATCTGGAAATAAACCAGCGCCAGCTTGATCCGCTCAAGGCCGCGCTCCTGACACAGCAAATGACCGTAGACCCTGGCCTGGGCCCAATGCAAGGCCCGATGATGGGGACGCACGCCATCAAGCCGGCCCCGGTAGGTCTTGATCTCTTCAAGTTGCTGCCGCACGCCATCAAAGCCATCGGCTCGGCCGCGAACCTGCAGCTCTTGGAACCGACCGCTGAGCGCCAGCTCCACCTCGTAGCCGCCCGCTTTCTCACGCCGTTTCTGCACCACGGCATGGCCTTCCATGCCCTCCAGCGCACTGGGCGCGGGCGTGAAGCGCAGATCCAGATCGCCGCTGCGCGCCGTGAACTCGCACAGTGCGCGTACTGCCACGCTAAGCGCTGGCTTCATGGCGTGCTACCTTCGTCACGCCACTGCACATGGCAAACGCGCACGGGAATGCCCTGCTCCGAGCAATAGGCCAGCCAGCGAATCTGGTTGTCCTGCAACTTGTCGCCCGGCGCCTTGACTTCCACCAGCTCGTAGCGTGAACCGGCATCGGACCGCAGAGGCCAGAAGCGCACCAGATCGGGAAAGCCGGTGCGGTTGGCCTTCAGGTCCAACAGCAGCCGTGCGAACAGAATCCGCAGATGGGCGGCAGGCATGCAATCGAGCGCCAACTCGAGCAGCTCTTGCGTCAATGTGCCCCAGAATACGAACGGCGACTGAACTCCTTGCTTGTCGGCAAAGCGCTGGCGAATCGTGGCCTGGTAGCGACCGTCCTCCAGCTCGGCCAGGCAGGCATCAAACAGAGGCTGGCGGCGCAGCACAAAATCCGGTGCCCCCAGATCGGCCGGCCCACTCTGGAAGGGATGAAAAAAAGCCCCCGGCAGCGGCGCAAAAACGGCCGGCCAGCACAGCAGACCGAATAGCGAGTTGACCAACGCGTTCTCCACATAGAACACGGGCGCATCGGCGCTATGCCAATGGGCTTGCAGCGCGTACTCCACCGCCATGGACTGGGCGGGTCGGTCCAGCTGAACATCGCCGCGCAGGGCCGCCACGGCCGGGGCCAGAGCCGGCTGGCGCCCCATGGCGCCGAGTCCCATGCTGCGGCTCAGACGCGGCAGCATGCGCGCCACACGCTGACGCTCCTCCTCACTTTCAGGCGCAGCCTGTGCCTGGCTGGCAAGAGCCAGCGCCTGATCAAAGCATTGCATGCGCTCCAGCACGCGAATATGACGGTGACGTGCACCCGCATAGCGGCTGGCCGTGTAGGCCTGAGCCGCCAGCGGCCAGTCCTGCAGCCTCTCGCACACCTGGCCAAGCTTCAGCAAAACCTTGGCCCGGCGCATGTCCAGCCATGGGTTTTCGCTATTATTTTCAATAAGCGCAGGCAGCAGTTGCGCGGGCTCCACGCCTTCGTCGAGAGCCTGACGCCGGGCCGATATCTCCAGATAGAAGTCCAGATCTTCGCGGCGCTGAAATGCACGCGAGTCAGCATCCAGCGCCACCGGCTCGTAGCGGAAAATACCGAGGTCGGCCAGTACGAACTCCGACCAATCCTGGTAGAGATTGCCAAAGAACATCAGCCGCAGACGCTCTCCCAGCTCGCCCACCATGACGCGCCAGACAGGTTCCACGGCCTCTGGGTGCCAGACGGCATAAGGCCGGGGCTCGGGCTGCCTCTCGGCCAGCTGCTGCAGCATCTCGGCCTTGCGCATGGAAGAGCACAACTCAAAGCCAGTCAAGATCTGCAGCAGCTCGGGTTTGGTGTGCAGGCTGAACAGCTCGACCGCATCCATGGGCTCGGTGGTACTGAGCCAGCCACATTCCAGCAAGGGCGCGGCAGCATCGACCGTCACCGGAATCTCCTCGTAGGCGAGCTTGCTGGCGCGAAACCAGGGCCCGCGCCGCATCAACATGCGTACCAGCAGCGCCCTGGAGTTCTGCGGCAGTCGCGCAAAGCCGGCGATGAAATCAGCCTCCTGCGCGCTGAACAGATCGCCATAGCGCTGCGCCAACCAGTCCAGTGCCTGCTGGAAGTTGTGCAGATAGTAGAAGCGATGCGGCGGAAGAATGGTGGCTTGGGATGCAGTCACGGTGACGCTCACAAAATGCTCGGCGAAAAGACGGGTGGATGCCGACCATGAGACCTGTATTTTCATACAGCTCAGAAATCCCTTCAAACTCCTCAGAACCAGGCGTTACAGCTAGGCGGACGAAACGCGCGTGGCTTGAACACCCTGTGGCAGTGGCACACAATCAACGCTTCATTCAACAAGGAGCAGGCAATGCTGGACTGGAACGAATACCGCAAGGAGCTGGCAGGCAGGCTGGGAGAGTTTGCCGAGTTGAGCCCGGGAACCATGGAGGGCTACAAGGCCCTGTCCGGCGCGGGCAAGAAGACCGGCCATCTCGATGCCAAGACACGAGAGCTGATTGCCATCGCCGTGGGTGTGACCACGCGCTGTGACGGCTGCATCGCCGTGCACACCAAGGCAGCCAAGGCTGCGGGAGCCAGCAGGGAAGAAATTGCCGAAGCACTGGGTGTGGCCGTGGCCTTGAATGCGGGTGCTGCCATGGTCTATTCGGCCCGCGCTCTCGATGCGCTGGGCGAGTAAGACTCTCAAAGGACAGCAGCCAGTGATTCACTGGCTCGCCATCCCGGCCCTTCAAAGCACGACCTGCGTACCCAGTTCCACCACCTGGTTCGCAGGCAGCTTGTAATAAGTGGCCGCGCTGGCCGACTGGCGTGACATCCAGCCAAACAGCGCACAGCGCCAGGCAGAAAGACCACCGGGCCCGTCCACCACCTGTACCCTGGCTACGAAAAAGCTGGTCGTCATGGGGTCGAGGTTCGGTATCTCGCCATCGACATCCGGTGTCATCCGCTTGAGCGCCGCCGGAATATCGGGCTGCTCGCGAAAACCGAAATGCATGTCCAGCGCCCAGACCGCGTTGCACATGGGCTTGAGCCTCAGGCGCTCGCCCTCCCGCACATAGGGTGTGTTCTCGTTGATCACGTGGAGAAACACCGTCTGCTCATGCATGACCTTGAAATGCTTGAGATTGTGGAAGAGCGCATTCGGCACCAGCTTGGGGTCGGAGGTCAGATAGACGGCCGTGCCGGACACCACAGGCACGCCGCTCATGGGCGAGCTCATCAGATCGCTCATGGGGATATCGAGGCGGCGCCTGTGCTCGGCCACCAACTGGGTACCGTCACGCCAGGTCATCAGCGCGATGAAGATGACGGCGCCCAGAGTCAGCGGCAACCAGCCGCCCTGCTCCAGCTTGGTCAGATTGGAAGCAAAAAAGCCTATCTCCAGCAAGGCAAAACAGGCCAGCGCTGCGAGCGTGATGGATCTTGCGCGACTGCGCCCCAGATAGACCACAAAGCCCACCAGCATGGTGGTGATCAGCATGGTGCCCGACACGGCAATGCCATAGGCCGCCGCCAATGCCCCCGAGGACTTGAAGGCCAGCACCAGCGCGATCACGGCCACCAGCATCAGCCAGTTCACGCTGGGGATATAGATCTGGCCCTGCTCCTGATCGGAGGTGTGCAGCACGCGCACACGCGGCAGATAACCGAGGCGGCTGGCCTGCAGCGTCATGGAATAGGCCCCTGAGATGGTCGCCTGAGAGGCAATCACCGTGGCGGCAGTGGCCAGCACTACAAAAATCAGCAGCCAGGACGGCGAAGCCAACAGAAAAAAGGGATTGCTGGCCGCCGACGCATCACGCAACAGCAAGGAGCCCTGGCCGAAGTAATTGAGCATCAGAGCCGGGAACACCAGCCCATACCAGCCCAGGCGCACGGCCCGGCTGCCGAAATGTCCCATGTCGGCATAGAGGGCCTCGGCGCCTGTCATGGCCAGAAACACGGCCGACAGCAGGAAGAAGGCCTTATCCGTGTGCTGCACGGCGAAGCGAAGTGCATGCAGCGGGTTGACGGCCTGCAGCACCATGGGCGTCTGCACAATGCTGGCCACACCTGCCCAGGCAATGCAGAGGAACCAGACAATGGTGACCGGGCCGAACAGGCGCCCCACCACGCTGGTGCCCTTCATCTGAATGGAGAACAGCCCGATCAGAATGCCTATGGTGATGGGGACGATGAAATGCTCGAACTCCGGCGTGGCAATGCTCATGCCTTCCACGGCAGAGAGCACGGAAATTGCCGGCGTGATGATGGCGTCACCATAGAACAGTGCGGCCGCAAACACTCCGGCTGCAACCACGAAGCGCGAGCGCCGCGACTGGTCCCCCATCACCCGGTGGGCCAGCGCAGTCAGCGCCAGCACGCCGCCCTCGCCATCGTTATCGTGGCTGAGCACCACCCACACATACTTGATGGCGACGATGACGATCACGACCCAGAGCAGCGCCGAGAGCGCGGCCAGCACATTCTCGGGACCCACCGTCAGCCCGTGGGTGCCGGTAAAAGCCTCCTTGAACGCGTAGAGCGGGCTGGTGCCGATATCGCCGAACACCACGCCCAGCGCCGCCAGTGTCAGTGCCGACGGGCGGCTGCCCTGCCCGGTTTTTGCATCCCCCTGAAGCCCATGTTTGCTCTGTGACATAACCATGCTTTTGCAGTGATAGAGACCGCCTCGCGCCAGGAGCCGGCAGCCCAGTATGGCACGCTGACGGAAATTGGAAAGCCTGGATGACGCCGGGCCGAGCTGTCCTTCTTTATGCAATCTTGATAGCAGCGGCCACAATCCATGCAAGGGCTTGAGGCCTTAATTCCTAGATTCAAGGCTTCACAACAACCGGCTTGTCCTGCAAGCCCGCCTCCCATGAAGCCTGTCGCCATCCTCCAGCACGAAGCATCGCAAGGCCCCGGCATTTTGCTCGACCACCTGCGCCAGCAAGACATTGCCCATGTACTGATAGACCCTTGTGCCGAAGGCGCGGCCCCGGCCAATGCGCGCGACTATCGCGGCATCATCGTGCTGGGCAGCAACCATTGCGCCAACGAGCAGCTGCAATGGATCGATGAGGAACGCTGCCTGCTGCAAAGTGCATTGCAGCACGACATCCCCGTTCTGGGACACTGCTTTGGCGCGCAGATGCTGGCCCGCGCCATGGGCGCAGGCGTCTGGCGCAACCCCTGCGCGAACATCGGCTGGAGCGAAGTCCGCATCACCCCCTGCGCCCAGCAACTGATGAACCTGCCCGCGCAAGCCACCATCTTCAACTGGCATTACGACACTTTCGACATTCCGACAGCCGCCAGACGCACCATGTACGGGCAGCATTGCCTGAACAAGGGCTTTGTCCACGGCCGGCAATGGGCGTTTCAAGGCCATCTGGAGGTGACTGCAGACAGCGTGCGTCAATGGTGCGGCGAGGGGCATCATGAGCTGCTGCAGGCCCGGGGCCCGGCCGTTCAGAGCGAGGCCCAGATCCTGGCCCGACTGCCGCAACACATAGGCCAGCTGCATGCCATGGCACTGCGCACCTACAAGGCATGGACCGATCAGCTGGACAGACCGGTTTCGGTTTCGTGCAACAGTCCTTCGGAGACTGTGAGCCGATTTCGACTCAAATCTAATGAGTACCTGCACATGCAGCTATGAATTTGCAAGCACCAGCCTCCAGCAATGCAACGAACATACGTTTTGTTGCATCTAGCGGACAGTCTCTGGCAAGGCACGGCCGCCGTCTGGGCCAGAATGGCCTGCAAACTCACTGCCCCAAGCTTCATGGACTTCACTACGCTTGAAAAACACCTGGATGCCTCGCCGCTGCTGAAGGCGCACAAGCAATACTTCCTGAATCTGGCCCAGCCCGCCGTCGCCATTCGCCTGGGCCAAACCATGGGCAGCCCCCTGCAAAGCCGCTTTGGCGGCCAGCCCATGGTGCCTGCAGGCTTTGTCTGGCCCAGGCATCCGGACGGCCACTACCTGTTTTTGGGACAGATCAACTTTGGCGAGCTCCCCGACGGAGCCGGCCGCCCTGCAGAGCTGCCGGCCAGCGGCCTGCTGTCGCTGTTCTACGGCTTTGACGAGGACGACGCCATCTTCTGGCGCGACAAGGACTATCTCAAGGCGTTCTACTGGCCGGATATCAGCGACATGCATGAGATCCAGGCTCCCCATCAGTGGGGCACGGACAGCCGTGCGCTGCAGTTTGAGAACGGCATCGATCTTCCTCGCCACGAGGAGCTGCGCAAGGACTGGCCAGTGGAGTTCGATGAACTACAGGATTGGCTCCATGGGCTTGAGGAAAGCGGCGATCTGCCTCGCGACTATCTGCTGGGCCGCCCCTCCTGGGACAGTCTGGGCTACGATCCCACGCCCGAGGCCGAGAAATACCCTGGCAGCTCGCACTGGCGCTCGCTACTGACGCTGCAGTCGCATGAGGAATTCCACTGGTGCTGGCAGGATGGCGCACGCCTCATGGCCTTTATCGCGGATGGCAGGCTGCGTGCCGGGGACTTCAGCCATTTGCAGGTGGACTGCGGCTGATGCCGGGTTCGACCGCCACAAGCACAAGGAGCCGCTCATGCCCACCCAGATTCCAGCAGAAATCCTCAAACACTGGCAGGGCGGTCACAAGATCGAAGCCATCAAACAGCTGCGCGAGCAAGGCGGGCTGGGTCTGAAGGAGGCCAGAGACCTGTTGGAAGCCAGCGACGAGCCGGACTTTGTCCAGCATGGCGCAGCAGAGCGGACGCAGGCCATGCAGCAGTTGCGCGAGCAGTTGGACAAACTGGGCATGAAGGATGCCACTTTGCTGCTGGACCAGCTGAATCGGGCCGACACCGTGACCGGCAGCGCCTTCTCTTCCATCAAGACCACCACCACGACCGTCAATGGCAAGACCACCACCAGCGTCACCGTGAGCGGCGATCATGCAGAGGCCATAGCGGCGTTGATTTCCGGCGCGAACCCGGTGCCTGCAGAGACCAGGGCCGAGGTGGAAGATGCCATGGCACGCGGCAACAAGATCGAAGCCATCAAGCTGCTGCGCGATGCCACGGGCCTGGGTCTTTCACAGGCCAAGGACCATATCGATGCGGCCATGGATGGCATTGCGCTGGACTGGCAGATCCTGCAACGGCAATCGGTGCGGGCCAGCGTCCCCAACCACTTTCCGTCCGCAGCGCCATCGCCGGGAGAAGTCCCCAGAGGGCAAGGCCGGTATCTGTGGCTGCTGGCGCTGGTCCTGGCTGCCGTCGGCCTTTGGTACTACTTCAAGATGCCTTGGAGCTTATAGCAGACAAGCGAAGAATGCTCACTTTTCAGGAGCTCATGAACCGGATTCAGGGTTGCCGGGCAGCTGCATCGGCCAGTTGCCAGCCGCCACCCAGCGCCTGGTACAGCGCCACGGCGTTTTCCAGCTGGCTCTGACGCAGGCGCAGCACTTCCTGCTGCACGGCAAACAGATTGCGCTGGGCATCCAGCTCCTCCAGATAGCTGGCATAGCCGGCCTCATACCGATCCTTGGCAAAACCCAGGGTACGACCCAGCACTTTTTCGCGTTCCTTGGCATGCTCCCACTGGGCTTGCAGTTGCCGGGAGCTGACCAGAGCTGTTTCCACATCGCCAAAGGCCTTGATGACCACACCGCGATAGGCATAGGCGGCCTGATCACGCTGGGCAGATGCCGTATCGAACTGACCCTGCAGGCGTCCGCCGTTGAACAGCGGGGCGAGAATGCTGCCGCCCAGCGACCAGACCCGGGCCGGGTTGTAATCCAGCGCGTTGATGAACAGGCTGCCGAAGTTCGCACTCAGGCTCACCTGCGGCAAAAAGGCCGCGCGCTGTGCCGCAAGATTGCTGTCGCTGGCCGCCAGCAACAGCTGGGCCCGTGCAATGTCAGGGCGGCGCTCCAGCAAGCCCGACGGCAAGCCAGGTGCTGGCATGGCGGGCAAGCCCATGGACTCAAGCCCGGAATGCTCGCTCAAGCTGGAGAGGACCAGGGCCTGTGCCTGGTCATCACCGCTTCCGCCCACCAGCTGCATCAGTGCTATGCGCTGGCGCTGCAGCGCCAGAGACAGCTGCTGCACCGATTGCCGCACGCTTTCCAGTTCGGCCAGCGCCTGGCTCTGCTGCAGCTGCGAGATATAGCCCACACGCACCTGATCGGTGAGCAGACGCACCGCATCCTCGCGCGATTTCACCGTGTCCTCGGCCACGGCCAGCTGGGCCTGCAGCGAGCGCAGAGCGATATAGGCCTGCGCCACGGTCGCGGCCACCGTCAGGCGTACCGCGTCGCGATCCGCCTGGCTGGCTTGCAGACGCTGATCGGCTGCCCGGCTCAGACTGCCCAGGCGGTCCCAGAGATCCAACTCCCAGCTCGCTTGCAGCACCGGCTGGGCCGAACGCACATGCACCATCTGGCCGGTTCGCGCGCTCAGGCTGCGGTTGGCCGAGCCCGGTGCGCTGAGCGACAGCTGCGGTGCGGCCGCCGAACCCGTCACATCGAGATTCGCGCGTGCCTCCTCCACCCGGGCCAGGGCAGTGAGCACATCGTTGTTGCGCGCAAGCGCCAGCTCCACCCAGTGACTCAGCTGCGCATCACCAAAAGCCTGCCACCAACCGGTCTGGACTGCGCTGGCACCACCTGCGGCCCGTTCCGCGCTCCAGCTGGCCGGCACCGCAGGCTGAGCACTGTCTGGGGCCCGGGTCAGACTGGGCACGCTGCAGCCAGCCATCAGGAATGCAAGCGCCAGGGGCAAGGCACGCACGGTGTGAAGGGCGTTACTCATGGCTTGGCCTGTTCGGATGCGGAAGCTGCGGGCGCTTGAGATTTTTGAACCAAATCGGCCTCAATCGCTTGTGGGGTCTGCGCTGAATGCTCTATTTTTTGTGCAGTATCGAGGCGCACGATGACCGACATGCCGGGGCGCAGGCGCGCCGCATCGGCCTGGCCCTCGTCGATGGCTATCTTGATGGGCAGACGCTGGACGACCTTGGTGAAATTGCCCGTGGCGTTGTCGGCCTTGAGCACACTGAACTCCGAACCCGTGGCTGGCGCAATCTCCAGCACATGGCCCTTGAGGCGCAAGCCGCCCAGCGCGTCCACGCTGAAGCTCACGAGCTGGCCGATCTGCACCCGGGCAGTCTGGGTTTCCTTGTAATTGGCCACCACCCAGTAAGTGGGCGGCACCACATACATGAGCTGCGTACCGGCCGCCACGTACTGGCCCTTGCGCACCGATACCTCGCTGACCTGTCCATCGCTGGGCGCATGGACCACGGTGTTGTCCAGATTGATCTGGGCCTGACGCAGCAGCGCTTCAGCCATCTGCACCTGGGCCTTGAGAGAGTCACGGCCCACGGTCGTGGCCTTGATCTTTTCCTGGTTGATCGCGATGTCGGCCTGGGCCTTGGCCACGTTGGTCGCGGCCAGGCGCGAGGTGGCGCGCACCTTGTCGCGTTCGTTCAGAGACACGGAGCCTCGCTCGGCCAGCTCCTGCACGCGCTTGAGCTCCGCCTGCGAGCGCTGGGCCTCTGCCTCCACGGCAGCCAGACCGGCACGGCTGGCGCTCAGCGTGGCACGGTTCTGGGCCTGTGTCTGTTCGGAATTGCTCAGCTGCGCCTGCGCGTTCGCCAGTTGTGCCTGGGCCTGGGCGACGGCCGCTTCATAGCTGCGGCTGTCGATGCGCACCAGCGCCTGGCCGGCCTTGACCTGCTCGTAGTCCTTGACCAGTACCTCGGTCACATAGCCATTGACCTGCGGAGCCAGCACGGTGACGGCACCGCGCACATAGGCATTGTCCGTGGTCACCACCGAGCTGTTGAAGGGCCACAGATTCCAGGCCCGCAGCACGAGCAGCATGCCTGCCAGGGCCACCACCAGCATGATGAGCACGCTGCGCAAGGAAGGCTTGATCTTCTTTGGCGTGGGAGGCAAGGCTGCAGCGGGTGAAGGGGCAGCTGTCGCCGCAGAGGCGGCGGGGGAATGGGGTTGTTGACTGTCGCTCATGCTCAATCTCTTGCTGTTATCGGTCTGAGTTCCTTGCCTGGGGGCCGGAGCCATCCCGGCCGCCATCGCCGACCGCAGGGCTGCTGCGGGCGTTCTTGTCGATTTCCTGCTCCAGTTCGGCCTCGAGCTCGAGCGCCTGGGCGTTGTCCTGCAGGGGGTCGCGGCTGGCCAGCACGGCCTGCTCGCGAGTCTCGGCCGCCTGCGCGGCGGCAGCCAGGCGCGTCGCCTGCGCGCCTTGGATCACCACGGTTCGCTCCGGACTGGCGGGCTCGGTCCGAGCGCTCTCTTCCACATCGCCATAGGCATCGGTGGCCGTGGGCTGCACCACCACCGTGAAACGCTGCGATGCGTCGGGCTCATGGGCGTTCGCTGCCTCAGGCTCTGCAACCGGCGCCACCGAAGGCGCGCGCTGGGGCGTACCGTCGGTCCCGGCGGCTGCCGCCACCTGGTTGCCGCTTTGCCGTGTCATTGCGCGCACCATGGCGGCAGCCTGGCGCACGCGCGCCGAGGCTCCCAGGCTCCAGAGCAGATACAGCAAGGCGATTGCGGCCGTCAGCGCAAACACATCGTTATAGGCCCTGACATTGGCTTCACGCCGCACGATCTGCGACAGCTGCAGCGTTCCCTGGTTGGCGCGCATGGCTGGATCGGGCGTCACCTTGCCGTAGAGCTGGTTCTGTATCTTGAGCCGCTCGGCCACCACGGGGTCGGTCGGGTCTATCTGCGCCACCAGGGCCACGGAGTAGATCTGTTCGCGGTAGGTCTGATAAGTGCTCAGCAAGGCCGAACCCAGCAAACCGCCCATGGCCTGGGTCATGGAGATGGTGACCACGGCGGTGAGCATGTGGTTGGCGCCGAACTTCAGTCCCTGGATGATGCCGGTCAGCATCAGCGGGCCCATGAAGACGCCCGAACCCACCGCCAGCAGAAACTGGCTGAAGAAAAAGTCCGAAGGACGGTCCACACTGCTGCGGTGGTGATCGAGAAACGCGGCCACGGCGAACAGTGCAATCGCCACCACAATCTGCTTGCCCATATTGGGCACACCGAAAGTAATAGCAGACAACGCAATACCCATAAGCATTCCAAGCAAAATCACCATGAATAGCGGCTGCATCTGATCGGATGTCATGCCCAACGTGCGCATCAATCCCACCACGCCATAGCTCTGTTCGGCCGTGAGAAAGCGCAGCAAGATGGCTCCGATCACGAAACGAATCGTCGGCATCTGCGCGAACCAGCGCGTGTGGAACATGGGGTTGGCACGATGGTGTTCGATGTAAAGCGCGACGCTGAGCAGCACGATCGCTGCCACCAGCATCCAGGCCAGCCCCGGCGTATCGAACCACCAGCGCGAATAGCCCTGGACCAGCACCGCAATCAACAGACCCAGACCCGGAACCATCAGGCAGAAGGTGACGAAGTCCAGCTTCTCGAAGGTCTTGATGTACAGGCCCGATGGCAGCTTGAGCAGCACCACGGCGGCAAAGGACATCAGTGCCAGGCCGGCTTCAAACAGATAGAGGTTGTGCCACTCGCTGTTATAGAGCAGACCCGGCGACAGAATCCAGGCCAGCGGCGTGGCCAGCTGGACCACGCCCACGCCGATCACCAGCATCTTGAGCACATAGGTGCGCGGTGCCGACTGCAGCATGTAGAGCGTGCTCAGTGAGGAGCAGGTCGCCGCTGCAAGGCCGCTGGCCGCACGCAGCAGAATCAGGCTGTCGTAGCTGCCCAGCAGCAGATGCAGCACACTGAGCGCCGCGTAGCAGCCCAGGCCGATCTCGGTGAACAGGCGCATGCCGAACTGCTGACGGAATTTGTAGACCAGCAGATTGGCCGTCATATTGAACATGACGTAGGCGCCCGTCAGCCAGGCGGCCTCGACCGAGGTCAGCCCCATCTGCCCCTGAATCGTGGGCAGATTGGCCGTGAACAAGGCATTGCCCAGGCCGCCGGTCAGCCCGACCAGGACCGCTATCAGCCCATAGCAGACGCGGATCCAGGGCTCGTGATGGGGCATGGCCGGCGAGCCGGGCAGCGCGGGCTTCTCATGCTCGGCCCAGTCCGGCGGGCGGCGCAGCAGAATGACGGGCCCCTGAGGAATGGCGGGAGGAGCTGAAGCCTGGCTGCTGGGAGGTTTCGGGCCTTCTTGATTGGCTTGAGCCCCAGTGGCTTGTGCTGCAGCTTGACTCATAAACCTCAGGCCTTGATTCCGTCCAGAATGATTTGCAGGGCGCGACGCGCCAGTTGTTTGCGTTGGGCAGGAGTTTCGCCGCGCAGGGCGCCGCCCAGCATGCCGAACACCAGGGACAGATCCTTGGCGTTCAAGGCCTGCTTGCACAGGCCCTTGGCCACCGCACGCTTCATGGGCTCTTCGAACACCAGCCACATCTGCTGGCGCGCATGAATGACTTGTGCATCGCTCTGGTCCACCGTGCGCCAGTAGTCCACCAGCGTGGCGGAGACGGCGATGCGCTCGCCCACCAGAGCCAGCAGCTTGAAGAAGGCCTGGTCATCATCGCGCCAAACGATGGCAGCGGCCCGGGTCTTTTCGACCGAGCGCTCCAGCAGCGCCACCATGATGGCGCGACGGTCCGGAAACTGACGATACAGCGTGGCTCGGCCTACCTGGGCACGCTCGACTATGAGATCCAGGGGGGCGGTCACACCATGCTCGGCAAACACGGCATCGGCCGCGTCCAGTAACTGGGCGCGGCGTTCGGCGGATGGAGGACGGGTGGTGGACATGGCGCCATTATCGGACAGTTTTGTCCGATAAATTGCAGCACTCAACGTTCCCCCTGCCCTCGCAAGGGTCGGGCAAGACTGTACTCAGTCGCAGGGCAGCGCCTGCAGGCTGCGCCGGCTGGTGAACTCTCGACGCTGCCCGGTCAGCGGATCATCAAAGGCCAGGCTGCGTGCCAGCAGCTGCAAGGGCCTGGAATAGTCGCCCGGCTCCGGATCATCGACCACGGGATAGAAGGCATCGCCCCTGAGCGGCAGACCCAGCGCCGCCATATGCACACGCAGCTGATGGCGCTTGCCAGAAACCGGACTGAGCCGGTAGCGCGCCCAGGCGTTGTTGTGCTCGATGATTTCCATCAGGGTGCGGCTATTGGGCTCTCCCGCGACCTCATGCATGCGAAAGAAATGCCCGCTCTCCTCCATGCGGCTTACGTGTTCGCGCGGAAAGCTCAGCTCAGTACGGTAAGGAGCCACAGCCTCGTAGACCTTGTGAATGGCCCTGTCCCTGAACATCCCCTGATAGATGCCGCGTGTGGCGCGCTGCAGCGAAAACACCACCAGCCCCGCAGTGTCTCGGTCGATGCGATGAATCGGCGACAGCTCGGGCAGATCGAACTCGCGCTTGAGCCTGACCAGCAGCGTGTTCTGCAGATACTGGCCGGCAGGCACCACCGGCAGAAAGTGTGGCTTGTCGGCGATGAGCAGATGCTCATCGCGATGGATGACTTCAGCCGCAAACGGAATTTCTGGCTCGACTTCCAGCTCGCGATAGTAGTAATAGCGCAGCCCCGGCATGAATGCAGCGCCAGGGCCAGCCATCTCTCCGGTTTCGCTGACCACTTGACCGGCTGCCATGCGACGCAGCCAGTCTGCGCGCCCAACGACGGACAGGCGTTCGCACAAGAAGTCGATCAGCAGCCCCCCGCCCTGGGATGGCAGCACCACACAGCTAGGGCTGACACCATCGCGCACGGGCAGAACCTTAGGATCGTGGGAGTTATGCATGGCGCGGGATTTTAGTGGCTGGCCCGACTCCCCGCGTTCATGGCGGCATGGCCGCACCAGCGATGCGACTTCGCGGCGGCTAATCCGCTCGGATATTGGCTTTGCGAATGGTGTTCTCCAGAACTCTTTTCTCCTGCTCCAGATAGGCCAGGAACTGGGGATGCCCCATACGCATGGGCTTGAAGCCGGCCTCCGTGAGCTTTCTGGTCATCTCGGGGTCCGCTTGCAGAATCGCGATTTCATCGGCCAGACGCTTGACGATCCGGGCATCCGTGTGCGCGGGAGCCAGCAAGCCTTGCCAGGCCTCGACCTCCAGATTGCGAAGAGCTGGCGTCTCCGAAAGACTTGGTGCATGGGGCAGCGTGGCCAGGCGCTGGCGGGATGTCACGCCCAGTGCCTTGACCTTGCCCTCCTGCACAAACGGCTGAGCCAGCGCAACAGGCAGCACGGCAAGGTCGATCTGACCACCTGCCAGCTCGGTCAGCACCTGCGGACCAGACCTGTAGGGAACATGTACCAGATCGATACCGGACATCTGCTGAATCAGCTCCCCCGTCAGGTGCAGGCTGGTTCCGATGCCATCGGTGCCCAGGGTCAGTCTCCCCGGTTTCTGGCGCGCAAGTTCAATGAGGTCGTCCGCACTGCCCGCAGCGAGTCCCGGGCGGGCGAGCAGCACAAAGACCGAAGAGGCTACAGGTGCCACGGGCTTCAGCTCCTGCAGACCGTCGTAGCGGAACTTGGTCGGCGAGATCAAGGGGGCAACCAGCACCGAGCTGGCCACACCGAAGAGCAAGGTATAGCCATCGGGCCTGGCCTTGATGACACGCTGCGTTGCAATAGTCCCCGATGCTCCGACCATGTTTTCTATGATCACGGGCTGGCCCAGGCGCTCTGCCAGGCGCGGCATCGCCAGCCTGGCGGCGACATCTACACTACCGCCCGGTGCGAAGGGAACCACCACCGTCAGTGCCTGGACAGGCCAGGGCTGGGCAGCCGCCTGGCTTGCCGGTGATAGCTGTTGCAGCAGCGGGGCGCCCAGCGCCCAGGCTGCAAACTGTCTGCGTCGTATTTGCATGATGATCTTTCTGCTGGGACTGGAATGGCTCAACGGGACAGCCAAGGCAGTTGGTCTGCCTGGTAGCGCCAGGTCTGGAACACCGTATTCAAGCGCCCCGGACCTGTGCGTCTTGCAGCGGCATCGGGATACTCGCCAAACCAGGGCAGGATGAACTCCCAGACCAGCTCGCCTTGCGGCGTCACCTCAAACAATCGCCCCGTGGCGGACTCCGTGATGTGTGTGTTGCCGTTCCAAAGCCGCTGCGCGCTGCCCATGAAGGCGGTGTAGAAGGCGTTGACCATCTCGTCCTGGTAGCTCCATGCGATCTCGTGGGAAACGGGATCTATCTCCAGCACACGCGAGAAAGCCACATGGGCTCCCTGGCGGAAGTTGCCGTTGTCAAAGGTCAGGACATGGCCGTTTGCCAGCGCAACCGGAGCATGCTGGTGCGAGACCACCGAAGGCGGGATATGCAACTTCACGTTGCCGCTGGCCTTGTCCACGCCAATGATTCCCGAGGTGGTGCGCAGACTCATGAGCACTGTTCCATCGGCCGCAAGCCCAAGGCCGTTGACCAAAGGCCAGTGATAGCGGCCAAAACCCGGGTGAATGGGAAAGTCCTCAGGCTCCAGATGCTCCCAGGCCTTCCATTCCCAGACCAATCGACCTGTGCGGTCCACTTCCCGGATCACATCGCCATACATCAGCTCGTCTGCACCAAGCGAGGTGCCGCCGGGAACCCGTTCCGCAAAGCCCTCGGGGACAGGGGCGCAGGCTGCATAGAGCAGATGGCCATTGGGCAACCACTGCGCGTCATGGTGGTGTGTCGGGTCTTCATAGCGCCAGACAACCTCCCCGTCGGGCCTGACCTCGTAGAAATCACCGCCATGCCACATGGACCAGGGTGCGTAGAGATCAGGCGAATCACGATGGTTGCCGTTGTAGCCGAGATTGCCGTTAGGCAGTATGACCGCATGTCGGCCCGCGCGTACAGGCAGCTTCCACTCATGAGCCACCTGACCATGGATATCTATGAGGTAGACATGTCCATCGGCCGTCTGGGGGGCGATCAATGTGTAGCCGCCGGCGCTCAGAGCGCTGTCATGAGCAATAAGACCTGTGCCGCGTCGGCGTTGGGTGACCTGGTCAACGGTGGTAGCCATGGTGTTCTTTCTGTGACTTGAGGGATTGATGGCTGCCACTCTAGAAGTTCAACAGCGTCAGGAATAGCTGTTTGTTTTTTAAGAGGTGTCAGAAAAAAATTTACACTCAGGACATGCCAGCAATTTCCCAGGCTTTTCGATGCTTTGACGAGGTGGCGCGCCGAGGTTCGGTTCGCAAGGCCTCGGCAACGCTGCACCTGACCGCTGCAGCGGTCAACCAGCAAATCCTCAATCTCGAAGCGCAGGTGGGTCAGCCCCTGTTCGACAGACTCCCCAGAGGCATGCAGCTGACGGTGGCGGGCGAGATCGTGCTGGCAGCAGTCAGACGCAGCCAGCGCGACTTTGACAATGCACTGGCCCAGGTTGAAGACCTGAATGCCTTGCGCCACGGGCATGTCAGCGTGGGAGTTCCCCACGCAACAGCCGAATACCTCGTGCCCCAGGTGATAGCGGCAATGCATCTGCGTTACCCAGACATCACTTTCAGCGTGCGTGCCGGCATTGGAGAAGAGTTGCTGCGACATGTGGCGCAGGGCGAGATCGATGTGGCCTATTGCCTGCGCCGAACACCTCCTGCCGGGGTCGAGGAAATGCGCTCCTGGGCCCAGCCCCTGGGGGTGGTGATGGCTCCGGACCACCCTCTGCGCATGCGGCCACGACTGCTGCGTCTGCGCGACTGCCTGGCCTATCCGCTGATCATGATGTCTCCCGACATGGAGTTGCGCAGCATGCTGGAACGCCTGGGCGATGGCGCGCTGAGCCGGACCCAGCCACTGGTGCAAACCAGCAGCATCCCCATGGCCCGTCGCCTGGTGGCAAGCGGCCAGGCACTGGCCTTCATGCTGCCGGACAATGTGGCGGAAGACGTGGCAGCCGAGCGTCTGAGCTGGCGTGCGCTGCACGATGCCGGGGCACTGCTGCACAGCTGCGCCTATCAGCGAACCGGCTACGCGATGGCAGCCGCAATGGAAATGTTTCTGACAGAGCTAGAAAATGCCGCAGATGAATTGAAGGCAAACTTTGATACCGGTGTTTCCTGGTCCATCGGCAATCTTGCCGTCTGACTGCAAAGGATCGGCAGGCACCGGAGACGCACAGGCGCCTCAACGCCGAGGATGCTTTTGCGCAATGGCGCAGCACTTCACAGCACTTCATGAAGCGCCGCAGCCTTTGCCGCAGATGCTTGCACTCGTGACACCAGCAGGCTTCAGACTGCCACACCGATCCCGGATCGGTCGCGACGTCTGAGCTGATCACATGCGGGCAAGCCTGCATCAGGCAATTGGATGACGAGGCATTTCACCTATGCGTAATAGCATGTGGCAAAAAGGATGCAACAGCCATGGTCGACACCACCAGTACTTCAGCCCCTGAATCCACTTCTGCACATTCGCGCCTGGCACGTCGCTGGCTGCGCTGGGCAGCCATTGCGATGGCGCTGCTGCTGGCTCTGATTCTGGCAGCGGCACTGCTGATTGCCTTCATGGACTGGAACAAGCTCAGACCGTGGATCAATGAAAAAGTCAGCAGTTCCACAGGCCGCGAATTCGCCATCAATGGCGATCTGCAGCTGCAGTGGACCTGGCCACAGCCTCTCGATACGGGATGGCGTCACTGGGTGCCCGGCGTAGTGGTGCATGCCAGCGATCTGACACTTTCGCAACCCCAGGGCTGGCTGGTGCAACAGGCACCTGAAAAAGCCGATGACAAGCAGCCGGTGCTGCCTGCAACGCCCAAGGAACTCAACACCGGTCGCCTGCCCGGGCAAGGCCAGGCAGCGAACGAAAAAAGGACAGCCGCAGATGACGACGACGCCATAGCCGATGCCGGCCGGCAACCGCCCGAGCGCGATGCCCGCACCATGATCACCGCCGCGAATGCCACGGCCAGCCTGCGCCTTTGGCCGCTGCTGGCCCGTCATGTACAGCTCGACTCCTTGCTGCTGCAGGCTCCCGACATGGTGCTGGCCCGCAATGACAAGGGCGAGAACAACTGGACGTTTGACAAGCCCACCAGCAGCGGCCCCAAGTGGAGCCTTGACATAGGCCAGTTGCGCATCAGCGATGGTGTGCTGGGCTGGTCCGACGCCATCAAGAACATGGCTGTGCGCGCGCGTATCGACACGCTGCGCAGACCGGTCAGCGCCGACCAGCCCTATGGCATGCGCTTCGGCCTCACTGGCTATCTGCATCAGGGCAAGACCCGCGCGCAGATTCAGGCCCAGGGTCTGGCCGGGCAGGTACTAGATCTGCGCCAGGATAGGCTGCGCTTTCCGCTGCGCATCTCGGCCAAGGTCGGTAGCCTGCAAGCCTTCGCTGAGGGGTTTCTCGACAACCCCAAGACCCTGGACGGTCTGGACTTTCAAGTGAAGGTTCTCGGCAAGAGCATGGCCGACCTGTTTGAGCTCACCGGCCTGCTGCTGCCCGCCACGCCCCCGTTCGAGACCAGCGGCCACCTGATCGGCAGCCTTCAGCCAGGCAAGGCCGTCTGGCAATACGAAAAATTCAAGGGCAGGCTGGGGCAGAGCGATCTGAGCGGCGATCTCCAGTACCGCTCGGCCCAGCCCCGGCCCAAGCTGACAGCGCAGCTGCGCTCCAAACAACTGCGGCTGGTGGATCTGGGTCCGGTCATCGGCGCAGCACCCTCCGGCAGCTCCGGCAAGCCCCAGCCCGTCAACGGCAGGGTACTGCCGCAGGTCCAGTTCCAGACCGAGAACTGGGACAAGATGGATCTCGATCTGCGCTATGAAAGCAACCATATCCTGCGTCCTGAAGCCCTGCCCATAGAGAATCTCAGCGTGCACGCTCTGCTGGACAACGGCAAGCTCACCCTGTCGCCACTGAAGTTCGGCTTCGCCGAAGGCACGCTGAATATCGATGCCCGCGTGGACAGCCATGCCAAGCCGGTAGCTGCCAAGCTCAATGGACAGGTGCAGTCGCTCAAGCTCTCCGCGCTGTTCCCCAAGGTCGAAAAGATGAAGAAAAGCCTGGGCCAGCTCGATGGCGCAGTCGCCCTCACCGGGCAAGGCGAGTCGCTGGCCCAGTGGCTGGGCACAGGCAATGGCTCGCTGCGGCTGTATGTGCGCGATGGCACCTTCAGCGCGCAACTGCTGGACCTGGCAGGACTGAACGTTGGCTCCATCGTCATCGCCAAGCTGTTTGGCAACGACAAGGAAGTGCAACTGCGCTGCGCCGTGGCCGACCTCAATGTTCAGCAAGGCATAGCCCGGCCACGCACCGCCAAGCTGGCCACCACCGAAGCCGTGGTCGAGGCCACGGGCCAGATCAATCTGGCACAGGAGCAGCTCGATCTGCGCATCGTCCCCGAATCGCTGAAGTGGAAGTTCTTCTCGCTGCGCACGCCGCTCTATGTGCGCGGCAGCTTTGCCAAGCCCGATGTGGGCCTGGAGCCCGGCCCCTTGGCAGCCCGTGCCGGGGCTGCGGTAGCTGCTGCAGTTTTTGCACCAGCAGCACTGGCACTGGTGCCGCTGACCGTGCCTGCGGCAGACGACGATGTGAACTGCAAGCAATTGCTGACCCAGGTACGCAATCGCTAAGACGGGCAAGCAGCTCACAGCCCGATCTCGGCACCGAGTCCTGGCCCACTGCGAAGAAGGCAGGAGGCCGATCGGACGGAATATGGCGGAAGTGCCTCACACCATATTTCATGCCTCGGAGGTCAGCAAAGCAGAAGCGAACCGCAAGCCCTTCAGCCTGGACTGCGGCAGCGTCACAAGTTCAGACGCTCTTGAGGCGGAAGACGCTGACCATGCGCGACAGATCACTGGTCTGCTGCTGCATGGATTGGGCAGCAGCCGTGGACTCTTCCACCAGGGCCGCATTCTGCTGGGTCACCAGATCCATCTCGGCCACGGCACGGTTGATCTGCTCGATGCCGCTGGTCTGCTCATGGCTGGCCGCAGTGATCTCGCCCATGATGTCCGTCACGCGCTGCACGCTGCTGACGATTTCATCCATGGTCTGGCCAGCCTGACTGACCTGCACGCTGCCCTCCTCCACCTTGGTGACCGACGCCTGGATCAGCAGCTTGATTTCCTTGGCTGCTTCAGCGCTGCGACCGGCCAGAGAGCGCACTTCCGATGCCACGACAGCAAAGCCACGGCCTTGTTCGCCGGCACGGGCCGCTTCCACGGCAGCGTTCAGCGCCAGGATATTGGTCTGAAAGGCAATGCTGTCGATCACGCCGATGATGTCGGAAATCTTGCGCGATGAGTGGCTGATGGCCCCCATGGTCTCCACCACCTGCGACACCACCATGCCGCCCTTGACGGCCACATCGGAGGCCGACAGCGCCAGCTGATTGGCCTGACTGGCGTTATCGGCATTTTGCTTGACGGTGGAAGTGAGCTGCTCCATGGATGCCGCCGTCTGCTGCAGGGAACTGGCCTGCTCTTCCGTGCGAGCAGACAGATCATGGTTGCCCGCCGCAATCTGGCCGGATGCCGTGGCAATGCTGTCCGTGCCCTGACGCACCTGCCCCACCAGCCTATCCAGGCTGGTGTTCATATCGTGCAAGGCCTGCATGAGCTGCCCGGTCTCATCGCTGCTGTTCACCTGGATCTGGGCCGTCAGATCACCATCGGCCACGCGGCGGGCCACACCGACCGCATGCTTGAGCGGAGCGGTGATGCCTTGCGTCAGACGCCAGGCGCTGGCGGTGCCGATAGCCAGGGCCAGCAAGGCCAGGACCAGAAAATACGTCTTGCTGTTGCTTTCGATCTGCTCCACCTCCGCAGCCTTGGCGTCGAGGCTGGTGCGCTGCAGATTCAGCAGCTCTCCGAGCAGCTTCAGATAGCTCTGGGCGGCCGGTACATAGCTGTTGATCAGCGTGGACTCAGCCTCTTCGGCCATGCCGTCGGCCTTGAGCTGGCTGACCTTGTCGCGGCTGGCGAGATAGGTCTTGCGCACCTGCATGATCCTGTCCAGGATCTCGCGCTCCGCAGGCTCGGAGATCAGGGGCTCGATCTGCTTTAGCACATTGGCCGTGCTCTTGGTAGTGGCGGCCGCGTCCGCTGCCAGAAACTGCACCAGACTTGCGTCGCTGCTCTTGGCGATGGCCGTGGTGCGGGCCACGGCCACGCTGACATTGCTGTTCCAGTCGCTGATCAGGCGTTCCTTGGTCAGCGGCTCCTGCATCATCTGCTGCGTGGCCTTGCCCACCGAGTGCAGCTGCCAGATGCCGATCACCGTGATCACCACGGCAAACGCCAACACCACTGCGAACCCCAGGCCCAGCCGGGCACCAATGTTCAGCTTGGTCAATCTCATCGCTTTCATCCATTTCTTAGAAAAATACATGGCCCGCAAAGCGGCCATTTCTTGATATGAAATGGGCCAACCCGACCGAGCTGCTTGTCGCGCCATTCGCCTATGGCAAATCGCAACATGATGTAATCGGTATTATCCAGGGATTACGTCGCCGGATTGGCCGACCCGAAGCATCAACGCAGCAAGCAAGGCGCTGCCGCCTTCGCCAAAACGAGCAAGGGCGCAAAATGCGCCCTTGCTGTCTTTGTTACCTGGTCTGGCTACACAAGCCTGCCGGCTCATGAGAAACGAGGAGCCCGCTTCTCGACAAAGGCCGTCACGGCTTCACGATGATCTGCCGTTTTATGGGCAATTGCCTGATAACCGGCCGATATTTCGAGCAGCGAAGCCAGCGTGGCATTCTGGCCCTCGCGCAGCAGACGCTTGGTCATGCGCATCACACCGCCCGGATTGGCGGCGATCTTGAGCGCCAATGCCCTGGCGGCCGGCAGCAGTTCATCCGGGGGCACGACCTGGCTCACCAGACCACAGGCCAATGCCTGGCCTGCGCTGATCGCCTCTCCTGTGAAAGCCATTTCGCTGGCCTTCGACATCCCCACCACGCGTGGCAGCAACCAGGCCCCGCCATCACCGGGAACAATGCCCACGCGGACAAAGCTCTCCGCAAAAGTGGCATTCTCCGACGCAATCCGGATATCGCACATGCAGCTCAGATCCAGACCTGCGCCGATGGCCGGGCCGTTGACCGCGCAGATCACGGGAACATCCAGCTGGTAGAGGGCATTCGGAATTTGCTGAATGCCCTGGCGATATTCCTCGCGAATCATGTCGGGAGTGAGTGCGTCATCGAAATAGCGCCTCATGTCCTTGACATTGCCGCCGGAGCTGAAGATAGAGCCGGCGCCGGTCAGGATCAGCACCTTCACGCTGGCATCCAGGCGCACATCTGCGCAGAGCTGCACGAATTCCGCAACCGCCGTATTGCCGGTCAGCGCATTGCGTGTCTCCGGCTGATTCATGGTGGCGGTCAAGATACCGCCATCGCTTTCAATGTTCAGAAATGCCATGTTCCATGGTCTCCGTAGTTGTTGAGCTGCTTCAAGCCAGGACCTCGACATCGGTGATCCGCCGGATCAGATCCAGTGTCATGCCCTCTTGCGACATCAGGGCCTGCCCTGCCAGTGCCTGCCAATAGGCTTCGCTGCCGGCCGTCAGGCGCCATGCATGCAATCTGCGGGTAAACAGCTGCAGGTCATATTCCTCAGTGAAGCCAATCGCGCCATGAATCGCATGCGCAAGTTCGGTGACCACCAGAGCCGCCTCGCTGCAGCGAGCCTTGGCAACGGCCACACGCAATCTGTCAGGCACGATGCCTTCACCGCTGCAACCGATCTGAGCCGCCATGCGGGCGGCAAAAACATGCTCGCTCATGACTGCCAGCTGATGCTGGATCGCCTGGAACTTCCCAATCGGGCGCCCAAACTGCTGACGCTCGTTCGCATATTGCAAGCTGCGCTGGAACACGTCACGCATGGCCCCCGCCATCTGCGCGGCCACCACGGTGGCATGCAGGCTCCGGACATCGAATTGCGGCCCGGGCCGGATGACGCTGGCGGCCCGCAACTGCTCGGGCACCCAGGTCAACGACGCGTCAAGCACCAGAGCGTGCGGCACAAGCCCAGCCTGAGACACGCTCAGCAGATGCCAGACCCCAGCTTCTTCTTGCACTTGAACCAGCACCGAGTCCGCTACTTGCCCGCCTCGCACCAGCGCGCAATGCAAACCGCCATCGGCCTGCACCGTACCCTGCGCCAGCGCAATGCTGCCGGCCGGGCAGGCCATCTCCGCCTGCGCCAGCATGGCCCGTGCCAGCATGGTCTCTCCCAGAGGCAGAGGCAGGGCGTGAGCTCCACATTGCTCCAGCACGCCAAATATCTCGCACAGGCCCAGACCGGCACCTCCCTCTTCTTCGGCCAGCAAGGCATCGGCCAAGCCGGTTTCCTCCAGCTGCTGCCATAGCCGGGCGACGGCCGCTGAGCGGCTGCCTGCGCTCTCGATCTCGCGAATCACCTGAGGGGTGCAGCAGTCTGCCAGCACCTTGCGTGCGGCATCTGCAAACAAATCGTTATTGCTCATGAACTTGTCTCCGATCAGCGCAAACCCAGTCCACGGGCGATCATGCCGCGCAGAATGTCACGCGTGCCACCGCGCAAGGAAAACGAGGGAGAAGCTTCGGTGGCGTACTTGAGCGTCAGCAGCAGCTCCACCGGTACATCCTCGGCCGGCCGGGCAAACAGCTCCTCGGCAATGGCCGCCGGGATCATCTGCTCCAGTGTCGTGCCCAGCTCCTTGACCAGCGCGGCTTCGACAACAGGACTTGCTCCCTGGGTCAGCTTCTGCTGCACGGATACCGACATCGCGCGCAGCGGTGCCAGTTGCGTCAGCACCTTGCCCGCAAGCCGCATGCCCGATTCGGTGCGACCCTGCGGCGTGCGCGCATACTGCAGCCATTGATCGAACAGCACGATGCTGGAAAACAGCCGCTCCGGGCCGCTGCGCTCGAAAGCGAGTTCGGCGGTAACCTGTTCCCAGCCCTGTCCTTCGGCGCCGATCAGCGCATCGGCAGACAGTTGCACATTCTCGAAAAAGACCTCGCAGAAATGGCTGTCACCCGATAGATCCTGGATGGGACGCACCGTCACACCGGGCAATGTCAGGTCCACGATGACTTGCGACAAGCCCTTGTGACGATCCTCGGCACTGCCCGAGGTTCGCACCAGGGCAATCATGTACTGGCAGTGATGCGCGTTGGTGGTCCAGATCTTCTGGCCATTGAGCAGGAAACCCTGCTCGTTGGGAAGCGCTCTAGTCCTCACACTTGCCAGATCCGATCCGGCATTGGGCTCGCTCATGCCGATACAGAAAAACACCTCGCCCCGGCAGACTCTGGGAATGTAGAACTGCTTTTGCGCTTCCGTACCGTATTTGAGGATCAGCGGCGCACTCTGACGGTCGGCAATCCAGTGCGAACCCACAGGCGCACCGAAGTTCAGGCATTCCTCCACCAGCACATAGCGGGCGAACGCGCTGCACTCGCCTCCGCCATAGGCCTTGGGCAAGGTCATGCCGATCCAGCCCTTTTCCCCCAGCTTGCGGCTGAGGACCGGGTCATATCCGCTCCAGGATTTGGCGCGGATATGCGCAGGAATGTCTTTGACCGCATCCTGCAGAAAAGCACGCACCTCGGCGCGCAGTGCCTCGCCTTCCGGCGGAATGCCTGTCAGGCTCAGTCCATCGAGAATGGTCATCGTCTTGCTTTCTCTCAGTCCAGGGACACGCCCGTGCTTTTGACAACACCTGCCCAGCGCTTGATTTCGCTCTGTATGTATTCGCCGTAGGCCTTGGGCGTGGATCCCAGCGGCTCGGTGCCCTGCACGCGCAGCTTCTCCAGCACCCCAGGGGTCCTGAGGGCCTTCATCAGCTCGGCATTCAGGCGCTCCACAATCGCATCGGGCGTTTTGGCGGGCACCATCACGCCTTGCCAAGCACCGGCCTCGAACCCGGTCATGCCGCTTTCAGCCAGGGTAGGCGCCTTGGGGAAATTGGGAATCCGTCCGGCCGTGCTGACGGCCAGCAGCCGGAGCCTGCCGTCCTTGATGAAAGGCGCCACCGAATTGATGGTGTCAGTCATGAAATCTATCTGGCCAGCCACCAGGTCCACGTCGGCAGGGGCGCTGCCTTTGTAGGGCACATGGCTTGCATCCATGTTGTAGTGCTGCACCACCTGAAAAGCCGCCAGGTGCGTGACATTGCCGTTGCCCGCCGAGCCGTAGGAGAGCTTGCCCTTGTGGTCCTGCGCGTACTTCACAAGCTCCTGCACCGTGGCGACAGGCAGCTTGGGATTGACGACCAGCCCCAGCGGTACCACCGCCGTCAAGGCCACGGGGCGCAGGTCCCGGCTGACGTCATAGCTCTGCTTTTTGTAGAGCGAAGGGCTCAGTGCAATCGAGGAGGTGTTGTAGAGCACGGTGTAGCCGTCGGCCGGCGCCTTGGCCACCAGCGCATTGCCGATGTTGCCGTTGGCACCAGGCCGGTTGTCCACGATGACCGACTGCCCCAGTTGCTGGCCTACCTGCTGCGCCAGCACCCTTGCCACCATGTCCGTGGGACCGCCGGGCGGAAAAGGGACGATCAGCGTGATCGGCTTGCTGGGCCAGTTGTCCTGCGCCTGCGCCGCACCGCAAACGGCCAGCGCGGCAACGGCCGGCGCGGCAACGGCGAGCAGCGAGGACCGACGTGAAAATCGATAGCTCATCTTGTGTCTCCTGTAGTTTTCTCATCTCGGCGCACAGGGATGTGCGCACCGGTGCACCGGCTGCGCAGCAGCGCGGACCTAAGCTCCACGCCCGGCCAGCAGGCGCACGGCGGTATAGACCATCACCTGCTGGCGACGCTGGTTGTAGACCTCGATCCGCGAACTCACCACCGCACGACCGCCTTTGCTCGTTGGCTTGATGTCGATCACTTCGACCAGTGCCTCAATGGTGTCGCCCACCACCACAGGAGCCAGAATCTTCTGGTGCAGCTCGAGCATGGCCAGACCCGTGCCCTGGATCATGCTTTGCAGGATGAAGCCTTCGATCAAGGTATAGGTGAGCGCGCCAGGCACCGGACGGCCCTGAATGGCACCGCCGTCATAGCCGTCCTCGATGAAGATCGCCTCGAGCATGCCCGTGGTGTTGATGAAGTTGACCAGATCGGTCTCGGTCACCGTACGGCGAAAGGTGCGCAGTTGCTGGCCTACCCGCAGGTCCTGCCAGACAAAACCCTGACCCATGCGCGGCGTGTCTGCCAGCGCCGCGGCACGGTTTTCAGTAGATGAAATCAAATGGCTCACGCTCATTCTGTCTCCGCTTCATGCTGTTTGTTCAGCAGTCCTTCGACTGCAAGGCCGCAATGCGTGCGTCGTCCCAGCCTGCCTCGCGCAGCAATGCCTGTGTGTGCTCGCCCAGGCGCGGGGGCATGCCTATGGGTGGCTGGGTACCGTTGATGCGCACGGACGAGCGCGGAAATTTCACAACCCCCATCGCGGCGTCTTTCTTCTCGACAAAAAAGCCGGTGGCCTGCAAGTGCGGGTCATGGGGCAAATCGTCCATGCAAGTCACCGGGGCGGCTGGAATCTCCAGCTGTTCGCAGCTGGCCAGCCAATAGGCAGTGTCCTTTTGCGCCACGTAGCCGCTCATCGTCTCCAGCAGCTCGGCGATGTGGCGGGTGCGCATCGCCTGGGTGGCAAAGCGCTGGTCCTGTGCCAGCTGGGGCTGACCGACGGCCGCAAAGAAACGGCGCCAGTGCGCATCGGTGTAAGGCATCAGGCAGACATGGCCGTCCAGCGTCCTGTAAGGCTTGCGCCAGGGCGCCATCACGCGCGGATAGCCCGCGCCACTCTGTGCGGGAGTGAAATGCATGCCGTAGAAATGCTCCACCAGGTTGAAGCCCGCCATGGTTTCGTACATAGGCACTTCCACATAGCTGCCCTCGCCCCTGCGCTCGCGCTGGTAGAGCGCCGCCAGCACCGCATGCGCGGCCACCAGAGCGCAGGTCTTGTCGGCCGCAATCGTGGGCAGATAGCGGGCCTCGCCCGTCTGGCGCTGCATGAGATCGGCCAGGCCACTCATGCCCTGGATCACGTCGTCATATGCAGGCTGCCCGGCATAGGGGCCGTCTTCGCCAAAACCGTGCAGGCCCACATAGATGAGGCGCGGGTATTGCTTGCGCAGACTGTCCGGATCGAGCCCGAGCCTGGCCAGCTTTTGCGGGCGCATGCTGTGCATGAGCACATCGGCGCCCTGCAAAAGCGCATGCAGCGCGGCCTGCGCCTGCTCTTGCTTCAGATCCAGCACCACGCTTTTCTTGCTGCGGTTGGAGCCCATGAACATTGCCGCCATGCCAGGCTCCAGTGCCGGGCCGGTGTGGCGCGTGGAGTCGCCCTGCGGCGGCTCGATCTTTATCACCTCGGCGCCGTAGTCGGCCAGCACCTGGCTGGCCATGGGGCCGAAAATCACGCTGGAAAGGTCCAGTACCCGCACCCCTGACAATGCCCCCAGGGCCTCGTCCTGACCCGCATTGCACGTGTGCTTCAACGATTCCTGGCTGCTCATCCCAATACTCCGCTGTCCTGATAGGCCTGCATTTGCTGGGCCGACAGGCCCAGATGGCTCGCCAACAGCTCTAGTGTGTGCTGCCCCAGCTGAGGCGGTGCATGGCGGTACGTCACCGGTGTGTCCGACAAACGGATGGGGCTGGCGACCAGGGGCACCTGTCCCGCCTTGGGGTGTGTCATGGCGATCTGCATGCCGCGAGCCCTGACCTGCGGATCATCGAACACCTCACGTACCGTGTTGATGGGACCGCATGGCACCGCATGCTGCTCCAGCAGTTGCACCCAGGCCCTGGTACTGCGCGTGAGCGTCACGCGACGGATCATCTCCACCAGTTCGGCTCTATGGGCCAGCCGCGCCGCATTGCTCCGGAAGCGCTCGTCCTCGGCCCATTCGCTCCTGCCTGCCGCTTGGCAGAAACGGGCAAACTGGCCGTCATTGCCCACGGCCAGGATCATGTGCCCGTCTTCGGTCGGGAACGCCTGGTAGGGCACCGTGTTCGGATGCGCGTTGCCCATGCGCTGCGGCACCTGGTCCCCGTACAGATAGTTCATGCTCTGGTTGGCCAGACAGGCCACGCCGACATCGAGCAAAGCCAGATCTATGTGCTGGCCGCGCCCCGTATGCTCGCGGGCCTGCAGGGCCGCCAGAATCGCCGTGCTGGCATATAGCCCGGTGAGGATGTCGGTCAGCGCCACGCCCACCTTCATGGGGCCGCCTCCGGGCTGGCCATCGGCATGGCCCGAAATACTCATCAGCCCCCCCATGCCCTGGATCAGAAAGTCATAGCCCGCACGATGCGCATAGGGACCGTCCTGGCCAAAGCCCGTGACCGAGCAGTAGACAAGGCGGGGATTCAGGGCACTAAGGCTTGCATAATCAAGCCCGTACTGCGCCAGACCGCCAGTCTTGAAGTTCTCGATCAGCACATCGCATCGAGCCGCCAGCTGACGCACGATCTCCTGGCCTTCGCCGCGGGTGAAGTCCACGGAAATCGACTGCTTGTTGCGATTGGTGCACATATAGTAGGCCGACTCCCCCGTCGGCAGGCCTTCGGGGTCGGCCACATAGGGCGGGCCCCAGGCACGCGTGTCGTCACCGCTGCCGGGTCTTTCCACCTTGATCACCTCGGCGCCCAGATCACCCAGGGTCTGTGCAGCCCACGGGCCCGCCAATACCCGCGAAAGATCGAGCACCTTGATGTGCTGCAGCGCCTGTGCCGGCCGGCTGTCATTGGCTTTCATTGCAGGGGAACCTTGGCCTTGACGACGATGCGCTTCCACAGCGCGATTTCGTTCTTCTGGAATTCATGCATCTGTGCCGGGCCGCCGGTCATGGGAATGGCCCCCAGACGCTCGTAGAAGGCACGGGTTTCATCCATCTTCGAGATGGCGGTGAAAAGTTCGGCGAGCCTGGCAGTCTCGGCGGCCGGTGTCCTGGCGCTCACCATGGCACCCACCCAGGTGTAGGCCTCGAATCCGGGCAGACCGGCCTCGGTGGCCGTGGGTATCTCGGGGGAGGTACTCACGCGCTTGTCGGAGGCCACCGCCAGGATCTTGACGCGCCCTCCCCGGGCCAGTTCCTGCACTGCCGTGACTTCCGCGAAGGTGTAGTCCACCGTCCCTGAAGCGACGGCCGTGGTGGTCTCCCCTGCGCCCTTGAACGGCACATGCACGGTTTCGATCCTGGCTGTGTCGTTGAGCAGCTCGCCCATCAGCTGATAGCCTGCCGAGCCGGCCCCGAAATTCACCTTCCCCGGGTTGGCCCTGGCATGGCTGATCAGGCCCTTCAGGTCGGAGTAGGCCGCTTGGGGCGCGACGGCCAGCATGGCCGGCGAGCGCATCATCATGGTCAGCGGCGCAAAGTCCGTTAAGGGGTCGTAGGGCAGATGCCTGAACAGCGCCGTATTGACCGCCAGCGTTGAATTGCTGCCGATGAACACGGTATAGCCATCAGCGGGCGCCGACAGCACCTGCTTGACAGCAATAAAGCCGTTGGCTCCTGCCTTGTTTTCCACCACCACGGGCTGGCCTGTGAGCTCCTGAAGCTTGCGCCCGAAATAACGTGCCGAGGTGTCGGTGCCGCTGCCCGGACCAAAGGGCACGATGAGCTTGATCGGCTTGGAAGGGAAGGCCTGGGCCTGAGCCATGGAGGGAAGGCCGGCACCGAGCAGGCCGAAGCCCAGCAAGGCCGCCAGCAGGGATCTGCGTGCTTGCTTCAAGTTTGTCTCCTGATACGGAATTGCTGCCGTGCTTTTCTTGTGAGCCCACTTTAGGCAGGCATGAAATTAATGTCTAATATTAAAAATTTCATTTCTGATATCCATTAAATATCAATGAACCTCAAGCAACTGAACCAGTTCATCGCTCTGGCCGAAACCGGCAACTTCCACCGTGCCGCAGAGCAGTTGCATATGGCTCAGCCGCCGCTGTCCATCTCGATTCGCAAGCTGGAGGGGGAACTGGGCAGCGCCCTGTTCGATCGCACCAGCACCGGCGTCGTGCTGACGCCTGCCGGCAAGGCCATGCTGGAGAGCGCACGCGCCACCCTGTTTCATGCCGAGCAATGTCGCCAGGCTGTGCGCGATACCAGGGAGGGCGTGGGCGGCCTGATACGGCTGGGCTTTGTCGGCTCGGCCACCTACGAACTGCTGCCGCGGCTGATCCCATCGTTTCGCGACCGCTACCCCAAGGTGGGACTGGAGTTCTATGAGGCGACCAGTGCCGAAATCCTGGAAGGGCTGACGACCCGGCGCTTTGATGCCGGCCTACTTCGCTACCCCGTGCTGGAGCTTGACGAAGGTATTGAACTCACGCCGCTGGATCAGGACGAGTTCATGCTGGCCGTCTCGGACAGCAGTCCCCTGGCGCAGCGCGATGCCATCGCTCTGTCCGAGGCGGCGCACGAGCCCTTTGTGATGTATCCCCAGGACACGGTACCCAGCCTCGCCGCGCTGGCCAAGCTACGCTGCCAGCAATCGGGCTTCACCCCCCGCATTGCCCAGGAGGCCATGCAGGTGCAGACCATCATGAGCCTGGTGGCCTCCGGCCTGGGCGTGGGGCTGGTCGCAGGCGTATCGCACCTTGTTCAGCCACGCGGCGTGAAATGCCTGTCCCTGCTGGACAACCCGCCCGGATTTCATGTGGGCATAGCACTGGTGCACTCGAGCGCACCGGGCAGCCGGGCCGTGGAAAAGCTCATTGAACATGCGCTGCAACATGCCAAGCTGCCGGCAGCGCCCTGAATTCGCAGCGGCCAGCGCGCACCGGCCTCGGCGGGCTCAATGGAAATCCCGGCTGTTGAGTCCGACCTCGGCAAACCGCCCCAGCCAGCGGGTCACATTCCTGGCCTTCATCACGACCAGATGGCGAACCGCAGGTTCATCCCCGTTCTGGGCCGCAGGCATATTCCCTGCTGATTCCGACGCCTCCAGTTGCGGAGCCGTGCTGCGCTGCCAGATGCCCTCCACGGCCAGCAGACGCGAAGCCAGCAACGCAGAGCGCCAGCGGGCAAAGGTCTGGCTCCATACCACCAGGTTGATGACGCCGGTTTCGTCTTCGAGCGTGATGAACAGCGTGCCGTTGGCGGTAGGCGGGCGCTGGCGCACGGTAACGATGCCGCAGGCGCGTACCTTCTGGCCTGGCAGCATCTGACGCAGCTCGGCTGCAGTCTTCAGCCCATGGCGTGCCAGCCTGGGACGCAGCAAGGCCAGCGGGTGGCGGCGCAGGCTCAGGCCGGTGGCGGCATAGTCGAACATGATTTCCTCACCCTCGGCGGCCTGGGGCAGCTCAAGCCTCGGCTCATGAATGGCGGCCTGCGCAAAGATGGGCGGCAGACTGACCTGCGCAGCAGCATCCCACATCTGCTGGCGGCGGTGACCGGCCAGGCTGCGCAGCGCATCCGCCGCAGCCAGGGCTTCCATATCCGCCTTGTCCAGCCGGGCCCGGATGGCCAGATCGCTCACGTCCTTCCACGGAGCCTGCGCAGCTTCACCCTCGATTCGCAGCGCTGCGGCCTTGCCCAGCCTGGCAACCCGGTTCAGCCCCAGGCGTACGGCCGGCTGGGGCTGGGCCACGCCGCGTATGGCTTGCACAGGGGCTTCCAGCGTGCAATGCCAGTGGCTATGACAGACATCGACCGGCAGCACGCGCACTCCGTGTCGGCGCGCATCCTGCACCAGTTGGGACGGCGAATAAAAACCCATGGGCTGGGCATTGAGCAGCGCCTGCAGAAAGATGGCCGGCTCATGGCGCTTGAGCCAGGCGCTCGCATAGGCCAGCAGCGCAAAGCTGTAGGCATGACTTTCAGGGAAGCCATATTCGCCAAAGCCCAGCATCTGCGCAAAGATGGCCTGAGCGAATTCCAGCTTGTAACCACGTGCCACCATACCGTCGATCAACGGGCGCTCGAACTTGTGTACACCGCCCTTGCGCTTCCAGGCCGCCATGGAGCGGCGCAGCTCATCAGCCTTGCCGGCCGAAAACTTGGCAGCATCGATGGCGATCTGCATCACCTGCTCCTGGAAAATAGGCACGCCCAAAGTGCGCTTGAGCGCATTTTCGAGCTCCGGCTTTTCCAGCTTGAGCGGCAGCTTGCGGCGCGCACGCTCGCGTGCCAGCAGATAGGGATGGACCATGCCGCCCTGAATCGGGCCTGGGCGCACGATGGCAACCTCCACCACCAGGTCATAGAAGGTGCGCGGCTGCAGGCGCGGCAGCATGCTCATCTGGGCGCGGCTTTCGATCTGGAAAGTACCCACGGTATCAGCCTGGCAAATCATCTCGTAGGTCGCGGCATCCTCCTGCGGAATCTGGTGCAGCTCCCATGGCTCGCCGCGCCAGCGGGCGCGCTCGTTCAGGGCATTGCGCAACATGGTGAGCATGCCCAGGGCCAGCACATCGACCTTGAGCAGGCCCACGACATCGAGATCGTCCTTGTCCCACTGAATGACGGAGCGCCTGGCCATCGTGGCAGGCTCCACGGGCACCAGGCGCGTGAGCTTGCCCTCGGTCAGCACAAAGCCGCCCACATGCTGGCTGAGGTGACGCGGGCTGTCCTTGAGCTGCCAGGCCAGCTCTATCCAGAGGCGCAGCCGATGCGCGCCCACTGCGCAATGCATCTCGCATGCCAGCACCTCGGCTTCCTGGAGCTTGCGCTGCACCCAGTCTTCGGGCAAAGCTTCGGGCACCTGGTCCTCCTCTGCCGCATCCGCCGTCTCGGCATGCGTCTGTGCTTGCGCCTGGGCATGCTCGCTGAACCAATACTGCCCCTTGGCCAGGGCATCAATCAGATCGGCCGGCAGGCCCAGCGCCTTGCCCACATCGCGCAGCGCGCTGCGGCTGCGCCAGCAGCTGACCACGGCCGTGAGTGCGGCACGGTCGCGCCCATATTTGCCGTAGATGTACTGGATGACCTCTTCGCGCCGCGCATGCTCGAAGTCCACATCGATATCGGGCGGCTCGCCACGCTCCTTGCTGATAAAGCGCTCGAACAGCAGATTGCCACCATGCGGGTTTACCGCGGTGATGCCCAGACAGTAGCAGACCGCAGAATTGGCCGCCGAGCCGCGCCCCTGACAGAGAATGCCGACGCTGCGCGCATAGCGCACGATGTCATGCACGGTGAGAAAGTACATCTCGTACTTCTTGTCCTCGATCAGCGCCAATTCTTTGTGCAGCTGATCGCGCACTTTCCCGGGAATGCCCTGGGGATAGCGTCCCGCCGCACCCTCCCAGGTCAGCCAGGCCAGGGTCTGCGTGGCCGTCATGCCGGCCAGCACGCTCTCCTTCGGATAGTGGTAGCGGATCTCGTCCAGGCTGAAGCTGCAGCGCCCGGCCAGCTCCAGCGTCGCCTCCAGCATGGCCCTGGGATAGAGCGAAGCCAGTCTCAGACGCGAGCGCAGATGCCGCTCGGCATTGGGCTGCAGCGCAAAGCCGCATTCGGCCACGGTGCGCCCCAGGCGGATCGCCGTGACCACATCCTGCAGGGGCTTGCGCGAGCGCGCATGCATATGGACATCGCCGCAGGCCAGCAAGCGCAGCCCCAGCGCCGCGCCCGCCTGCTGCAGGGTCTGCAGCCACAGGCTGTCGTCGGGCGCCAGGTGCAGCTCCACACCCAGCCAGAGGTTTTCAGCATCAAGATAGCCCGAAGCGCCTTCCAGGCAAGCGGTTACAGCTATCAAATCCGATGCATCCAGCTTCCCGCGCTGCGGCAGCAGCAGGCACTCACAGCCTTGATTCAGCAGCTGCCAGGGGCTGGATTCATCGACCAGATACTCCCCTTTGGCAGCCCGGCTGCGTGCAGTGGTGATGAATTCACAGAGATTGCCCCAGCCCAGCAGATCACGCACCAGCACCACGATCCTGAGCGGACCCCAGGCGAATTCGCTGCCATGGATCAGATGCAGGCCGCAGTCCCGCGCCGCTTCAAAGGCGCGCACGGCACCGGCTACCGAGCATTCGTCGGTCAGCGCCAGCGCCGCATAGCCCAGGCTTTTGGCCCGGTGCACCAGCTCGGCAGGCGATGAAGCACCGCGCAGGAAGCTGAAATGCGAGAGACTGTGCAGCTCGGCGTAGGCCAGCGGCCCTCTGCCCATGCCCTGAGCCACGGGACTGGCCGGTATCGCGGCAGGCGGCGGCCCCGCCAGCCGCAGAGCGGGAGCGGGCGGCTCGGCCATGATCTGCTCAGCCATACATGCCTTGCGCAAACCAGCTGGCAGGGCTGGATGTCATGCCCATCAGGTGTTCGCTGCGGACGCGCTCGCGGTAAATCCAGACATGTCCGACCACGGCGTTATAGGCCACGAAATAGTCACGCTCGGCGAGGCCAGCCTGGGCATCACCAGCCGCATCCCACCAGCCGGACTCCAGCCTGTAGGGCCCAGCCCTGAGCTGCAGCGGCCCATGCCATTGGGGACGATTGGCCTGCACGGGCAAGGCCTCGGGCTGAGGCAGCAACCAGGGCGGCCACAGCGCTTGCCAGGGGTCGGCACAGTCGGGGTGACGGCCGCGATGCGTGCCTTGCTGCCTGGGCTGCGCTCCCGCTCCAGCCTGGGTCGCGTCTCTTGCAGCAGCCGGATTCTTGCTCTGCAGCAGAGTCGCCGCAGCTTGCCAGCACTGCATGCGCTCGGGGCGGTGGTCAGCCAGCGGCTGCACCATCTGCACGGCCTCCTCGCCCCAGCGGGCGCTCAGGCGTTCCACCCATTCATGCCAGGCCAGACTGTCCGACGGGCTCTGGCCCTGGGCGGCAGGCAGGCAGCTCAGCGGCTCGGCCGCCCAGGCAGCCGTCTCCAGCGCCTGCAACTCCAGCATGTCCACGGGGGCGCGCCAGCGCTGCTGGCGCAGGTGCTCATTCAGCAGGCGCTGCAGATGCGCCATGCCCTGCGTGGGCTGGGCCGTGCGGATGACAAGCGATTCCCAACCCGGCAGCTCCTGGCCGTCGATACGGCGCAGATCATGGTGCCAGCGCAATTGCAGCGCCAGCACCGCATGGTGACGGGCCTGCAGCCAGGACTGCAGCGCTCGCAACAGCGGCTGCGCGGCATGGAGCACGGCATCGGCATGGTGGGCCGGATAACCCAGATCGTGGCGCAGCTCGAATTGCTGAGGCAGTTGCAGCCAGTCAAGCGGCTGGGGCAGCAGACCATAGGCCTCGTCGAGCGCACGCAAAGCCTTGGCTCCAATGCGGCGCGACAGCCCCGCGCGCGGCAGTGCGCGCACATCGCCCCAGCACCGGCAGCCCAGGCGCAGCAGCACGGCGCTGTGCTGCTCCAGGGCGCTCAGCGTCCATAGCGGCAGCGCATCGGCATGCGGCGATGACTCAGGCACTGCCAAAGGAGCAGAGACGGAGCCGCAAGGCCGGCCCTGCTGCAGCCGCAGCCGTGCCAACGCCTGCCAGGCCGTGCGGCCCCGTCCGCACAGCGGCTTGGCGACTGCGGACTCCGGCAGGCCTGTCGCAGCGGCCTGGCGGGCTTGCGCAAAAGCACTGTCCAGCCGCGCCAGCAAGACCTCGGCCCCGCCCCAAAGACGCTGCACCATGCTGGTCTCCATGAGCAAGGCGTCTTCGAGCAAGGCCACACGCGGCGAAAACTCCAGCGCCCACCAGCAGGCACTCTCGGGCACCGGGCTTGACTCGCTCAGGCAGGCCAGAGGCCAGGCCATCCAGTGCTCTGCACTGCCCATCTCATGCCTCCGTCATCCAAGGCGAGACCGTTGCAGGAGCGGCGGCTGTCATGCGCCCTTGCATGAGCATGGCAGCCTCCTCGCTCTGGCGCGCATGTCTTTGTGCCTGTGCCTGCAGCACGGGCTGCCAGGCCCACTGCGAAAGCGGGAGCTGTATGGGGCGCTCCAGCAAAGGTCCACGGCGCTTCAGTATCTGTATCTGCAAACCCGGTGCCTGCTGGGCAGCGGAGACTGTCGTGACTCTCTCCAGTCTCAGCCGCAATGCAGCAGGAGAGCTGCATGGCTCGGCCTGCGACTCCTGCCATAGCCACAGAGGCCGCCCCAGCGAAGCGGCAGCCAGCTGCAAGCGGCGCAGCGTGGACGTGGGAAGTTCAGGCAACCAGGCCAGCACCGCCAGCACATCCCGGCAATGCAGCGCCTGCTCGCAGGCCCAGGCCAGATCCTGGGCACTGCGCCCCGGCTGCACCGCGCACAGCCGCTTTGCGTCAATGCCGGCGGCCTGCAAGGCCGGGGCGAAGGGCAGATAGGGCGGAGCCACCAGCACCAGTTGCCCCATCCGCGTATCCCCGCGAGAAGCCGCATGCTGCTGCACTCTTGCGGACAGCGCAGGCAACAGCAAGGCCCACTCCGCATGACAGTGCGCGGGTTGCTGCAGCTGAATCAAGGCGTTGCCGGGCCAGCCACCACCGGGCAGCTCGCAGTCCAGCGCTGCATGGCCACTGGGCCAGACATTCCGCGAGGCATCCAGCTGCCAGTCCGTGCCGCGCCAGACACCGGGAATCTGTATGGCGGACAAATGCGGGTGGCCCGCAGCTTGCAGACCCCGCCGTGCGGCCTGCCCTGTACCAGCCTGCTTCCGGACAGACTCCGTCATGCCTGGCAGTGAGCCAGGGCGGGCCAAGGACGTCAAGGACTGGGTGTGCATAGGAATATTCTCAATTACTGTACAAATATACAGTCATCAGAATTTCCGCGCAAAACAAGGCCCTAAGGCCAGTAGCAGATGCAGCCTACCCTTGTTGATCAGGCGTCACGCGCTATCAACAATACTTTTCAGAAGGTCACAAGCAGACGCGGCAAAGCACGCCGCACTGCGGCGTGATCAAAAAAATCTTGAAGAAATACTCGTGTAGCGCCCGTTCATCAAGCGCCTGCAGCTATCAAACTTGAGGACAGCCGTCCCCAGGCGAAACTCTGAGTCAATCGTGTCAGTTCAGCGACGGCCTGTCGGCATTCAGGACAGAATTGCGACCAGCCTGTGGCATCAGCTGGGCACAGGCCTCGCACCATTCGGCCACGGCGACCTCCAGCGTGGAGCCGCCCTGCCCCAGCGTGGGCCAGCGGCGCAGGCAGTCGTTCATGATGGCCTGCAACTGCCACAAGGCCTCGCGGTTGACCAGGGCCAGCTCGCTCATGCCCATCGCATCATCCTTGAAGAATCTCAACACATCCAGCTGCTGGCTGGGGTGGGAGCCGGCTTCGGCCAGCTGTTTCTGCAGTTGTGCAAGACTGGTCTCCACGAGCACCGCCGCCTGCGCATCGGGCATTTGCTGCCAATGTTCGGGAAACTCGCGCCTGAGCTCGCTCCATTTGCGCAGCGCGGCCTCCAGTGCCGCGATGCTGTGCGAGAACTCGGCCTGCAGCGGCGCTAGCGGCTTGCCGGGACTGATTTCGTCGTAGAGCAGCGGCAAAATCAGGTGCACCAGATCGGCCGGATAGCTCTTGTGGTTCATGCGCAGCATGAGCGACAGGCGCTGGCCCGGCATGTCCGTGAATTTCTCGAAGAAGGCCGAGACCACCTCGGCCAGCAGCAGCACCTGCCCCATGGGCGAAATGGCGTTGCCCTTGATGCCGCGCGGATAGCCGGAACCATCCATGCGCTCATGGTGCTCGAGCACGGCGATTTCCACGGCGCGCGAATACAGTTCTGTGCTGCGCACCACCAGCATGGCGGTGACGGAATGCGCGACCAGATGCTTGCGTTCCTCGCCGCTCAAGCGGTGGTCCGGGTCGGTCCAGACCGGGTCCATATAGAGCATGCCTACATCGTGCAGCAGCGCGGCCGTGGCCAGCGGCACGCATTCGCGCTCGGTCCAGCCGTTCTTGAGCGCCAGAAAGATCGCCACCAGAGTCATCTGCAGGCTGTGCTGGTAGAGGTCGGTGCGCTGCTCGCGCATGACGGTGAGCTTGAAGGCAATGGCCTGGGGCAGCAGCAAGCTCTTGAGCGGTGCCAGCAGACGCTCGACATCGCCGATGGACGCCACCATGCGATGCAGCAGATCGACCTGCTCGCATTGCTGGCGCGCCAGAGCGACCAGGGATGCCACGTCGACCAGGTCGCCCGTGACCAGGTTGGCATCGATCGGGTCACGCAGCTTGTGCATGACCAGACGGTCATAGAGACGACTGTCAACACGTGTGCCTTTGTCCACCAATTTCATGCCCTTGTCGGTATAGATTGCATCGCCTGTCATGACCTCCGTATGCTCGGCCATATCGGTGACTGCGCGCAAAAAATGTACATCGGTCTCGTGCCCCTGCGCACCAGCGTTCTCACTCATCAAAGCGCTCTTTTTCTGTCTGCTCAATCAAACTCGATTGTTGCAGATTGCAATAATTTGTGGGCCACAATTAAAGCAAAAAACCGCTTACATCGCTTGTCCTATCGACTCCGGCAGCTATTAATTCTGCTGATCCCGCAGAAAAGGCATAAAAAAAGAACCGCCGCAGCGGTTCTTGCCCGGGAGCGCAGCGCCGCTTATTTCAGCAGCGTCACACCGGTCTTGGACTGGATCTCGTCAAAGCTCACGCCCTCGGCCAGCTCCACCAGCTTCAGGCCCTCGGGTGTCACGTCCATCACACCCAGATCGGTGATGATGCGATCCACTACGCCGAGACCCGTCAGCGGCAGGGTGCAGCTGGGCAGAATCTTCAGGTCGGTCGTACCGTCCTTTTTCTTGGCCACATGTTCCATGAGCACGATGACGCGCTTGACGCCCGCCACCAGGTCCATGGCTCCGCCCATGCCCTTGACCATCTTGCCGGGAATCATCCAGTTGGCCAGATCGCCTTTTTCGGACACCTGCATGGCACCCAGAATGGACAGATTGATCTTGCCGCCGCGGATCATGGCAAACGACTGGTCGGAGCCGAAGATGGCCGAGCCGGGAAGCGTGGTCACGGTCTGCTTGCCGGCGTTGATCAGGTCGGCATCGACCTGGTCTTCGGTCGGGAAGGGGCCGATGCCCAGCATGCCGTTCTCGGACTGCAGCCACACTTCCTTGTCACCCGTGTGATTGGCCACCAGTGTGGGAATGCCGATACCGAGGTTGACGTAGAAACCGTCTTCGAGTTCTTTGGCCGCGCGCGCGGCCATCTGGTCTTGGGTCCAGGGCATAAGAGCCTCCTGAATAAATCTTGATTGACGTTATTGGTAGTCGCCGGAGTCGATCATGGCCTGCAGGTGCGAAATCACACCATCGAGCAAGTGCAGCAGATCGACGCTCCGGCCGTCTTCGAGCCGTTTGAGGACCATGTCGCGAGCCCCCACCTGGATGCTGGTTTCGCGATAGCGCACAACGGGGTCGGTTCCCCACTCGTCGCTCACCATATGCCAGTCCATATCGTCCATTTCGCAGCTCAGCGCGTCCCCCAGCACCACACCCAATCCTCGGGCCAGCAACAGGTTGTCGGCCGATACCAGGCCGCGATCGAGCAACGGCTGCAACTGCCCCAGGCCCGAGCGGTCCATGTTCCAGTCGCTCAGCCCCAGTTCACGGGCCGCGGCCTGGCACACCAGCAAGCGCTCGCGGACCAGTTGCTCCAGCTCCTGCGCAGCCAGCGCACGAAAGATTGGCAGGTCGGCCTGGGCGGCAGCCTCGGGCGAACAGGACGAATCCACCATGGTTCAGGCTTCGCGCACGGTGCGCTTTTCGATGCGCTTTTCGGGACTGGCGTTGTGCACGATGCGGTGCACATAGATGCCGGGCAGATGGATGTCGTCGGGAGCGATCTCGCCCACTTCAACCAGCTCCTCGACCTCCACCACGCAGACCTTGCCGCAGGTGGCTGCCGCAGGGTTGAAGTTGCGCGCCGTCAGGCGGAACTGCAGATTGCCGCTCTTGTCCGCGCGCCAGGCCTTGACCAGGGATACATCGGCCACGATGGCGTGCTCCATCACATAGGTCTCGCCATCGAATTCGCGCAATTCCTTGCCCTCGGCCACCAGCGTGCCCACACCGGTCTTGGTGAAGAAGGCGGGAATGCCCGCACCGCCGGCGCGCATCTTCTCGGCCAGCGTGCCCTGGGGCGTGAATTCCAGCTCCAGCTCACCGGCCAGGTACTGGCGCTCGAACTCCTTGTTCTCGCCCACGTAGCTGGAGATCATCTTCTTGACCTGGCGGGTGTCCAGCAGCTTGCCCAGGCCAAAGCCGTCCACGCCGGCGTTGTTGGATGCCACCGTGAGGTTCTTGACGCCGCTGGCGCAAACCGCATCGATCAGGGCCTCGGGGATACCACACAGGCCGAAGCCGCCAACGGCCATCAATTGCCCGTCGGCCACCACGCCCTGCAGCGCCGCTTCTGCGGATGGGTAGAGCTTTTTCACACATGTCTCCTTGAAATTGGATGCGCTACGATACTACGTACTTGAGTAAGTAGTTTTTCGTAAAGAGCAGTACCATGGTTGTGGATTACCGGCTGGCGTTCGATGCCGCCCCTGTAGGTCTCGTCATCTCGCGCAACCGCATCATGATTGACTGTAATCGGCAATTGTGTGAAATGTTCCATGCCTCGCGCGAGGTACTCATAGGACAGACGTTCCAGGTGCTATACCCCAGCGTTGACGAATACGAGCGTCTGGGCGCGCGCATCGCTCCAATCCTGAACACCACGGGCATCTACTCCGACAACCGCATCATGAAGCGCGCCAATGGCGAGGTATTCTGGTGCCATGTCAGCGGTCGCACGCTGGACCGCAACGATCCCCATGCCTCGGGCATCTGGAGCTTCGAGGACCTCTCGGCCCACCGCCCCGTCAAGGCCGAGCTCACGGGCCGCGAACGCGAAGTGGCGGCACGTCTTCTCGAAGGCATGACCAGCAAGGAAATCGGCAAGGCACTGGCCATCAGCCATCGCACCGTGGAAATCTACCGCGCCCGGCTGATGCGCAAATACGGCGCCTCCACCGCAGCCGATCTGGTGCACAAGCTGGTAGCCGGCTGAGCCGCTGCCACAGCTGAGGCCGGGTAGGTCAACGACCTGATTTGATGGCTCATGCTTGTGCAAACAGGCAGGCTCGCATACGCTCAAAAAGTCACAGTCTCAGTCACTTTGCGAAGTACCTGAACCCGACTTTCCGTCGGCTCAAGACTCGACCCGTATTTCTTCCTATGGCGCTGCTTAGTAATTTCAATAGCACAACACGCCCTTCAGGCCAGCCGCGCACCGATAATTCATCTCAGCCAATCGCAAATAGCTATTGAGTTGTATTGATTGATATCGATCATTGATTGATATCTGTTTCCTGGACCTACCGACCTGTCGGATCGTTGAAACGGAGAGCCCCATGACTACTGAATCCAAGTGCCCCTTCCACCAGGGACAGAACAGCGAAACCGCCGCCGCAGGCAACGCCACCAGCAACAAGGACTGGTGGCCCAATCAGCTGCGCGTGGATTTGCTGAGCCAGCACTCCGCCAAAAGCAACCCCTTGGGTGAAGACTTCGACTACGCCCAGGCTTTCCAGAAGCTGGACTATGAAGCCGTCAAGCGCGACCTGCGCGCCCTGATGACCGACTCGCAGGACTGGTGGCCTGCCGACTTCGGCCACTACGGCCCCCAGTTCATCCGCATGGCCTGGCACGCAGCCGGCACCTATCGCATTCAGGACGGTCGCGGTGGCGCGGGCCGCGCCCAGCAGCGCTTTGCGCCGCTCAACAGCTGGCCTGACAACGTCAACATCGACAAGTCGCGCCGCCTGCTGTGGCCGATCAAGCAAAAATACGGCAGCCAGATTTCCTGGGGCGACCTGATGATGCTGTGTGGCAATGTCGCACTGGAAACCATGGGTTTTCGCACCTTCGGCTTCGGCGGCGGTCGCGTGGACACCTGGGAACCCGATCAGGACGTGTACTGGGGTGCAGAGAAGGAATGGCTGGCGCCCACCCAGAACCCGCACAGCCGCTACAGTGGCGAGCGCGACCTCGAGAATCCGCTGGCCGCCGTGCAGATGGGTCTGATCTATGTCAACCCCGAAGGCCCGGACGGCAATGGCGACCCCCTCTCGGCCGCGCATGACATCCGCGACACCTTTGCCCGCATGGCCATGGATGACGAGGAAACCGTGGCGCTGATCGCCGGCGGCCACACCTTCGGCAAGACCCATGGTGCGGGCCCCGCCAGCCATGTGGGCGCCGAGCCCGAAGCCGCCGGCCTGGAAGCCCAGGGCCTGGGCTGGGCCAGCAGCTACAAGTCCGGCAAGGCCGGCGATGCCATCACCTCGGGCCTGGAAGTGACCTGGACCCAGACTCCTGCACAGTGGAGCAATTTCTTCTTCGAGAACCTGTTCAAGTACGAATGGGTGCAGGAAAAAAGCCCTGCCGGTGCCATTCAGTGGGTTGCCAAGGACGCTGGCGATGTCATCCCCGATGCACATGGCGGCCCCAACAAGAAGCCCACCATGCTGACCACCGACCTGTCGCTGCGCATGGACCCGGCCTACGAGAAGATCTCGCGCCGCTTCCTTGAAAACCCACAGGCTTTTGCCGAAGCCTTTGCCCGCGCCTGGTTCAAGCTGACCCACCGCGACATGGGCCCGCGTGCACGCTATCTGGGCCCCGAAGTACCCCGGGAAGAGCTGATCTGGCAAGACCCCATCCCTGCGGTCAAGCATGAACTGGTCAACGACGCCGATGTGGCCTCCCTCAAGGCCAGGCTGCTGGCATCGGGCCTGTCGGTGCAGGAGCTGGTGGCCACGGCCTGGGCCTCGGCCTCTACCTTCCGCGGTTCGGACAAGCGCGGCGGCGCCAACGGTGCCCGCATCCGCCTGGCTCCGCAAAAGGACTGGGCAGCCAACAACCCTGCGCAACTGGCCAAGGTACTGGGCAAGCTCGAGGAAATCCAGCGCGAGTTCAACAAGGCTGCCGAGGGCGACAAGCGCATCTCTCTGGCCGACCTGATCGTGCTGGCCGGCAGCGCGGGCGTAGAAAAAGCGGCCGCAGACGCTGGAGTGAAGATCAGCGTGCCCTTCACTCCCGGCCGCGGCGACGCCAGCGACGAGCAGACCGATGCCGAATCCTTCGCACCGCTGGAGCCCAAGGCCGACGGCTTCCGCAACCACCTGCAAGGACGTTTCCCGGCACCCGCCGAAGCCCTGCTGATCGACAAAGCCCAGTTGCTGACGCTCACGGCCCCCGAGATGACCGTGCTGATCGGCGGCCTGCGTGCCATCAACATCAACACCGCCGGCAACCACGGCGTGCTGACCCAGACTCCGGGCAAGCTGACGAACGATTTCTTCGTCAACCTGCTGGACATGGGCACACAGTGGCTGCCCCTGGAAGATGGCAACTACGAAGGCGTGGACCGCAAGAGCGGCGCCAAGAAGTGGACCGGCACCCGCGTGGACCTGGTCTTCGGCTCCAACGCCGTTCTGCGTGCCGTGGCCGAGGTCTATGCCGAGAAGGGCAACGAGCAGAAGTTCTATCAGGACTTCGTCGCTGCCTGGGCCAAGGTCATGGAACTGGACCGCTTCGATCTGAAGAAGTAACAGGGGAAGTAACAGGGCGCGCCGGGGCGAAAGCCCCGGCTCCAGGAAAGCCCAAAAAGAAAACGCTGCCAGCGCCTGTCAATCAGGCCCTGGCAGCTCTTTTTTCAGGAGCAACACATCACATCTCTCGCTCGACTGCTTCCTGAGACAGATCCCAGCCCAGCACAAAGACTTGGTACTGCTTCTGCCCGCTGTCGTCGCTGCAGACCTCGGGGCCGGACTCGCTCATATTGCCGTTCAGACCCAGTCCTTCGCGCAGCGCGCAGGAATCCGTCTGCTCGGCCAGCACAAAGCGGCCGCTACCGGTACGCAAGGCGACCCGCCCGAAAGACTGCTTGAAGGCGACAACGGTGGCTTGTTCTGACATCAGAACTCCTTCGCTGTTGTTGGCTGTTATGGGTTGCAGCCAGGTCCGATCAGGCCTGGGCTGGCGAAAGTCCTGCTATTTCAGCCTGTGTGTTCCCGATCTCCGTTAGGCTTGCGATGTTTCCCAATCAAGCCCCACAAGCCATGCTTTTCATCCTGTTCAAACTTCTGCACCTTCTGGCCATCATCATCTGGGTGGGCGGCATGTTTTTCGCGCATTTCTTTCTGCGCCCTGCCGTCCAGGGCCTGCAGCCACCCGAGCGCGTGACGCTGATGCATGGTGTGCTGCAGCGCTTTTTTGCCTGGGTCACGGTGCTGGTGGTCGTCGTGCTGGCCACCGGCATCGGCATGATTGGCAGCATTCATGCCATGGCCGCCCAGGCCGGCGGCCAGTTCAACATGCCGGTCAACTGGATTGTGATGAGCATTCTGGGCCTGGTGATGATGGCCGTGTTCGGTCATATCCGCTTCGCACTGTTCAAGCGCCTGAATGCGGCCGTGCAGCTCAAGGACTGGCCCGCCGGCGGCAAGGCGCTGGAGAGCATCCGCAAATGGGTTTCCTTCAATCTGGCCCTGGGCCTGGTGATCGTGGTCGTGCTGCGCGTTCCGCTCTGAGGCGGCAGCAGCCTTCAGCAAGCCCGGCCCTCATGGCCGGGCTTTTTTTATAGGTACTGCAAGGCTCCGGCGCATACCAACAATGCGCAAACTGCTTTTGTTTTCATAGCAACAAAAGCAGAGACTGCGCAGGCAGGTACGGATCCATTCAAAACCTTGCTGACATTTTTTTGCAGCTGCACAATAATTGCCGACTCAATCATTGACCAAGCAAATATTGGTGGCGCCATTGCAAAACCAGACCGACCCCATCATCGACCCGCAGGACGAATCCAGCTTCTTCTACCAGGCGGGGGTCTACGCGCCGGACAAAAGCATTGGCTTTCTCATGCGGCGTGTCCTGAGCTCCATCCTGCAACTGGCCGACGCCCAGCTGGCCGAGCAAGGACTGACCTATGTGCAGTGGCTGCCGCTGTACAAGCTGCTGGTCTGCGCCGACACCAATAGCAGCACGCTGGCCAAGGATCTCGCCATGGACCCGGCTTCGGTGACGCGCGCACTGGACCGCATCGAGGCCAAGGGGCTGCTGCGCCGCGAGCGCTCCACCGCCGACCGGCGCGTGGTGCATCTGGTGCTCACCGAGGAGGGACGCAGCGTCGCCACCCAGGTGCCCAAGGTACTGACCAAGGTGCTCAACGGCCATCTGCGCGGCTTCAGCCACAGCGAATGCACGCTGATGCTGTCCATGCTGCAGCGCATGCTGGTCAACGGCGATGCATTGCGCGAGGCCCTGACCCAGGAGCCCGCCAGGCCCCCCATCCAAACGAACGAGGCAGGCCGCCCCCCGGGGGGCTAGGCTGGCCTGCTGCCTACTTTTTTCACCGCCCTATTTCAATAAAAACCACTGGCACTTTTCCATGACCTCTAGACCTTCAAGCAAACCCGCTGCAGAGCAGGCCCCTGGCCGCCCGCTGCTGGCAACCGCAGCACTGGCCGCTGCGCTGACACTGGCAGGCTGTGCCTCGCAAGGACCGGCGCACCAGCCACTGGCGCGACTGGGCTCGGCCGATGTCGGCCTCAACGACTCCTCCAGCCTCAGCACTGCAGATGCCACGGCACTGGCCTCCTCCCAATGGTGGGCAGGTCTGGGCGATGCCCGGCTCAATCAGCTCATCGATCAGGCCCTGGCCGGCAGCCCCAGCCTGGCCGCCAGCAACGCCCGCTTTGAAAAAGCCGCAGCCCTGGCCACGGCCAGCAGCACGGCCAGCGATGTGCGCGGCACGCTGAGCGCCGACGCCACACGCCAGCGCTACACGGCCAACGGCATGATTCCCGCCCCCATCGCGGGCAATATCTACAACAGCGGCAATCTGCAGGCCGGCCTGTCCTGGTCGCCCGACTTCTTCGGCAAGCATGCCGCAGACCTGCAGGCCGCGCTGGGCCAGGCGCGCGCCGCCAAGGCCGACAGCGCTGCCGCCGCCAACCAGTTGGCCGCACAGGTGGCGCGCAGCTATATCGCCCTGGCGCGGCTGATTGCCCAGAAGGAAGTGGCAGAACGCACGCTGGGCCAGCGCCAGTCATTGCTGAACCTGAGCGAGCAGCGCACCCGAGCGGGCCTCGACAGCCAGGTGGAGCTGACCCAGGCCCAGGCAGGCATGCCCGATGCCCAGACCCAGATCGAGATGCTCGGCGAGCAGATCACGCTGGCGCGCCGCACCATTGCCCTGCTCTGCGCCCAGGCGCCCGATGCGCAGAATGCGCTCTCGCCCAGACTGTCGGTGCTGCGCATCCAGCCCGTGCCACAGGCTCTGGGCGCGGATCTGCTGGGCCGCCGCCCCGATGTGGTTGCCGCGCGCTGGCGCGTGGAAGCGGCCACGCAAGGCATTGAATCCGCCAGGGCCGACTTCTACCCCGATGTGAACCTGACCGCCTTTGTGGGCCTGAACGCGCTGGGCCTGGACAATCTGCTGCAGGGCAGCTCGCGCCAGATGGGCATCACGCCCGCGCTGCGCCTGCCCATCTTCGACGGCAAGCGCCTGCGCGCCCAGTTGCGCGGCAAACAGGCCGATCTCGACACCGCCATCGCCCAGTACAACGGCGCCGTGCTCGATGCCGTCAAGCAGGCGGGCGACGCGATTGCCTCCGTGCAATCGCTGAAGCGCCAGCAGCAGCTGCAAACCGAGTCGCTGTCCAAGGCCGAGCGGGCCTATGACTTTGCCGTGCAGCGCTATCAGGCCGGCCTGGGCAGCCAGATCACCGTGCTCAACACCGAAACCCAGCTCATCAACCAACGCCGCCTGGCCGTGGACCTGCAGGCACGCGAGCTCGATACCCGTGTGGCCCTGGCCGCAGCCCTGGGCGGCGGCTGGAGCGACGACACCCCGGCTGTTGCCCTGCAATAAACATCGGGCTCAACAAAATTAATAGCTGCCCTCGATCTGCCATCAATGAATTCAAGGCAGAAACACTTTCAATTCCTTTATTGACAAGCGTCAGCAGCTCCTCTTTTTCAATAGCGCAAAACCGCTTCACAGATAACAAAGCGCCAACATCATGACCGACACCAAGCCTACTCAGAACGCTCCCCAAGCTCCTGCGGCAGCTACGCCCAGCGCCAACCCTGCGGGCCGCCGCAAGGGCCTGACCATCGTGGCGGCCGCTGTCGCCGTGGCCGCCATCGCCTGGGGAGGCTGGCACTGGATGGTGGCCCGCAACTACCAGACCACGGACAACGCCTATGTGGCCGGCAACGTGGTGCAGATCACGCCCCAGGTCGGCGGCACCGTGATCAGCATCGGCGCCGACGATACCGACTATGTCAGGGCCGGCCAGTTGCTGGTGCAGCTGGACCCTGCCGACTATCTGGTGCAACTGGCCCAGGCCGAGTCGCAACTGGCCCAGACCGCGCGCCAGACCCGTACCCTGTATGCCAACAACGCCCCGCTGGCCGCCCAGGTGGCCCAGCGCGAAGCCGATCTGCTGCGCCTCAAGGCCGACGCCGCCAAGGCCAACGACGATGTGACACGCCGCCGCCCGCTCACGGCCACCGGCGCCGTGGGCAAGGAAGAGTTTGACCATGCCAAGGCCCTGGCAACGGCGGCCAGCAATTCCGTGGCGGCCGCAGAAGCCGCCGTGCGCGCGGCCAAGGCCCAGCTGACAGCCGCCGAAGCCCAGACCAAGGGCACGACGGCCGAGGACTTCCCCGCCGTCATGGCGGCCGCAGCCAAGGTGCGCGAAGCCTATCTGGCCCTGCAGCGCACGCGACTGATCGCGCCCGTGGACGGCTTTGTGGCCAAGCGCGGCGTGCAACTGGGCCAGCGCGTGGCAGCCGGCTCGCCGCTGCTGACCGTGGTCGATCTGCACAAGCTCTGGGTGGACGCCAACTTCAAGGAAAGCCAGCTGGCCGATCTGCGCATGGGCCAGAAGGTGGAGCTGACCGCCGATGTCTACGGCGACAAGACCACCTACGAAGGCAAGGTCGTGGGCCTGGGCGCGGGCACGGGTGCGGCGTTTGCGCTGCTGCCCGCCCAGAACGCCACGGGCAACTGGATCAAGGTGGTGCAGCGCGTTCCCGTGCGCATCAGCCTGGAGCCCGAAGCGCTCAAGCAGCACCCGCTGCGTGTGGGCCTGTCCATGGACGTGAAGGTCGACATCCGCAACAAGGACGGCCAGGCCCTGGCCAGCACGCCGCGCAGCGAGCCCGTGGCCCAGACCACCGTCTATGACGGCAGCCTGGCACAGGCCGAGCAGCGCATCCAGCACATCATCGCGGGCGACAAGCTGCCTGCACTGACCCGGCTGGCCGATCTGCCCGCACCGGCCGCACCCGCTCAGCCCGCTCAGCCCGCTCAGCCCGCCCAGTCCGCAGCCCAAGCTGCGCAATAAGACGCGGAATCAGCCATGACTTCCACGACTTCTGCCAACCCCGGAGCCGGCGCCTCGCCACCGGCTCCGGCGGCCCGCCCCATGCCGCCGGTCATCGCCCCGCTCAAGGGCGCGCAGCTCGCCCTGGGCACGCTGGCGCTATCGCTGGCCACCTTCATGAACGTGCTGGACTCCTCCATCGCCAACGTGGCCATTCCGGCCATCTCCGGCGATGTGGGCGTCAGCCCCAGCCAGGGCACCTGGGTCATCACCAGCTTTGGTGTGGCCAATGCCATCTCCGTGCCGCTGACGGGCTGGCTCACCCAGCGCTTCGGCGCCGTGCGCCTGTTCACCATGAGCGTGCTGCTGTTCGTGCTGACCTCCTGGCTCTGCGGCTTTGCCTCGTCGCTGGAGATGCTGGTGCTGTTCCGCGTGCTGCAAGGCGCTGTGGCCGGCCCCATGATTCCGCTGTCGCAGACCCTGCTGCTGTCCAGCTATCCGCCTGCCAAGGCCGGTGTCGCGCTATCGCTCTGGGGGGTGACCACGCTGGTCGCGCCCGTGGTGGGGCCGCTGCTGGGCGGCTGGATCACGGACAATATTTCCTGGCCCTGGATCTTCTACATCAACGTGCCCGTGGGCCTGCTCTCGGCCCTCATGACCTGGAGCATCTACCGCAACCGCGAAACGCCCACGCGCAAGCTGCCTATCGACACCGTGGGCCTGTCCCTGCTCGTGCTGTGGGTGGCTGCGCTGCAGCTGATGCTGGACAAGGGCAAGGAACTGGACTGGTTTGCCTCCAATGAAATCATCGCCTTTGCGGTGATTTCCGTGGTGGCGTTTGCCGTGTTCGTGGTCTGGGAGCTGACCGACGCCCATCCCGTCGTCGATCTGCGCCTGTTCAAGCGACGCAACTTTGCGGCCGGCTCGATCGCGCTGTCGATCGCCTATGGTCTGTTCTTCGGCAATGTGGTGCTGCTGCCGCTGTGGCTGCAGCAATGGATGGGCTATACCTCCACCTCGGCCGGCCTGGCCCTGGCGCCGGTGGGCCTGCTGGCCATCCTGCTTACGCCCATGGTGGGCCGCAAGGTCGGTGTCTGGGATCCGCGCAAGATGGCGACGATTGCCTTCATCGTGTTTGCCATGGTGCTGTGGATGCGCTCGCAGTTCACCGTGGAGACCGACTTCGCCCACATCCTGATTCCCACGCTGATCCAAGGGGGCGCCATGGCCTTCTTCTTCATTCCGCTGACCACCATCACGCTGAGCGGGCTGACGCCGGACCGCATTCCTGCCGCCGCAGGCCTGTCCAACTTCGTGCGCATCACGGCCGGCGCCATGGGCACCTCGATTGCCACCACGCTCTGGGAAAGCCGGGCTTCCATGCACCATGCGCATCTGACCGAGCTGCTGGTGCAGGGCCAGGGGACGTTTGCGAGCACGGTCAGAAACCTGCAGGCGGCAGGCATGAGTGCCGAGCAGGCCTATGCCCAGATCAACCGGCTGATCGATCAGCAGGCCTTCACGCGGGCCGCCGACGACATCTTTCTGGCATCGTCCTTTCTGTTCCTGAGCCTGATCGTGCTGATCTGGTTCACCAAGCGCCCGGCCTCTGCCGCAGGAGGCGCCGACGCGGCCGCCGGCGCACACTGAAAATTTCAGGATGAATTGGCTGGAAGCGCTTATCCACAAGCGCTTCCAGCTATTTTTTTGATAGTTCTAGCTGCCGGCAGCCTGCTTGTCCAGGCGCCGCAAAAACACCTGCAACTCCTTGACGACCTGGGCATCGCCCTTGGCCCGGGCGCAGCTCAGCCCTTGCTGCCAGGCGGCGCGCGCGGCCTGTGCATCGCCCAGCGCCAGCTCCACCTTGCCCAGCTGCTTCCAGGCGACGGAGTATTCGGCATCCAGCGCCGTTGCCTTGCGCAGATGCTCGCGCGCGACGGCCATCTGCTCCTCGTCGGCATAGGCCTTGCCCAGGGTATAGCGCAGCAGCGCACCGTCCTTGCCGGCTGCCAGCATGCCCTCCAGATTGCGAACCATGGGATTCATGTGTATTTGCTCCTCGGACAGCGAGTGTCGCATTCGACTCATCCGATCATGGGAATGGCCGCTGCGGCGATACGGCCTCTTGCAAATCGGCTCTTGCAGCGCTGCAAACCGTCCCAAACTGCGGCCAATGTCCCACTCAGGCGCCCGATCTTGTTTAACAAACCGAGCCTCACCACCCCCCTCGCCGACTACGAGGACTCGCCTCAATACTCGGGCGGGCGCTTTCGCAACACACATCCACGTCCGGCCAACAGCCCCAAGCCCGATGCCGGGACGCTATGGAAGTTCTTCTTCAACAAGCCGGCCGATTCCGAGCCGGGCAAGGCACTGCCCGTTCTGCCGCTGAGCACGGCTGAACTGAACCTCGCGCCCGAGCGCAGCCTCTATCGCCTGGGCCATTCGACCTTGCTGATGAAGCTTCGCGGCGGCTGGTGGCTGACGGACCCAGTGTTTTCCGAGCGTGCCTCTCCACTGTCGTTTGCCGGCCCCAGGCGCTTTCATGCCCCGCCGATTACCCTGGACGAGTTGCCTGCCTTGCGCGGCGTGCTGCTGTCGCATGATCACTACGATCACCTGGACCGCGCCACCATCCGCGTGCTTGCGCCCAAGGTGGGCATTTTTCTCTGCCCTTTGGGAGTGGGAGACAGACTGGCGGCCTGGGGCGTGCCGACCGACAAGATCGTTCAGCACGACTGGTGGCAGGGCAGCGAGGTCGACGGCCTGCGTTTCACGGCCACGCCAGCCCAGCATTTCTCGGGACGTAGCCTGCGCGACGGCAACCGCACGCTCTGGGCGTCCTGGACCATAGAAGATCGTCAGGCCGACAGGCCGCTGCGCGTCTTCTTCAGCGGCGATGGCGGCTACTTCGACGGTTTTGCCGAAATCGGCAGGCGCTTCGGCCCCTTCGATGTCACGTTGATGGAGACCGGCGCCTACGATGCCCACTGGCCCTATGTCCATATGCACCCGGCGCAGACCGTGCAGGCTCACCGGGATCTCGGCGGCCAATGGCTGCTGCCCATACACAACGGCACGTTCAACCTCGCCATGCATGCCTGGTGGGACCCGTTCGAGCAGATCCTGGGCCTGGGCAGACAGCACGGCATAGCGATTGCCACCCCCATGATGGGCGAGCGCCTGGACCTGGGCGCTCCGCATGCGGGCTCGGCCTGGTGGCGCGCCTGCGCCGGCTTGAAGGCGGATTCGCACCAACCGTCTTCAACCGGCGAAGTAACGCCACTAGACTTCCGCCCCCATCCTTGATGCGCGCAGACAGCCAGGCCTTGATCCGCAGGATGCCCCCGTAACTCCACGGATCCGGGCGCAAACATGTCATGGTAGAGTTTGCAGGGCACTGCCGACACCCACTCGCTCCCCCAGGTCGGCAAACGCTATGAGAGCCTGCCAAGGAGACACCCATGCCCTCGCTTGCGCCATGCGCGGTGAACCGGATCGCTACGGATGCCTTTCCCGCCAGTCAGCGCCTGGACCAATGGGAGGCCTACAACGCGTCTTTTCTGGTCGGATTGCGCTGCTCATCCTACGCCGACGAAGGTCTGAACGCGCGGCAGAGCAATATGCGGTTAGGCCAGCTGGCCATGGCCGACATCGACGGCAATGCCCATGTCATCGAGCGCACGCCACAACTGGTGCGCCAGCATCCCAAGGAGTCGGTTTTCGTCTCCCTGGTGCTCAGCAGCGGTGCCTTCTTCTATCAGGAGCACAGCTGCATCCACCTTGCCCCCGGCGACCTGGTGATCTATGACACCCGGCATGCCTATCTGTTCGGCTTCACCCACCAGATGCACCAATTCCTCGTGGATACGCCCGCAGACTGGTTCTACCGCAACTGCAGCCGCGCGCAACTTCCCGGCCCGATCTGTGTTTCGGGAGCGGCAGGCAGCGGACGCGTGCTCAATCACGCGTTCCAGAAGCTGGTAGGCAATGCCATGGCCCGCCCGGAAGGGGTGGACCAGGATCGGCTGCAGTTCGAGGCCTGCGACCTGCTGCGCACCATGCTGGCCGGAGAGGCAGCAGGCAGCAGTGCGCTACGCGCCTCCCACCTGCTGGCCGCGCGCGTCCATATCGACGAGCACCTGCACCGCCACTCACTGGATGCGAGCGAAGTCGCTGCCGCCTCAGGCGTCTCCCTGAGGCACCTGAACCGGATGCTGCAGGCCGAGGGACACAGCGTGACCGAGCTGATTCTCATACGCCGCCTGGAGCGTGCTGCCATAGAATTGCGCCAGGCTGCCCTGGGCCGCTACAGCATCGCCGAAATCGCCTACCGCTGCGGCTTTGCCAGCCAGGCCCACTTTGCGCGCAGGTTCCGCTCGCACCACGGCATGACACCTACGCAAATGCGCGAGCAGCCCGGTCTGCACCGGGCTACGACTTAGCGGCAGGCGCTGCGGGCACCACCAAGACTCAGGAACTACCGGCGTGAGCGCCGGACCCGGCATCTCGGTCCACTTCCAGCGACTGCGGCTGCACCAGCACCTTGATCGCATCCCCTGCAGACGCCAGCCGCTCAAAGCCGTCCTGTATGGCAGCTTCCAGACTTACGACGTGGGTCACGATCTTGCCTGCGTCCACGACCCCGCGAGCCATCAGCTCCAGCAGTTCCGGATACAGGCCCCGATAGCCCAGGCTGGAGGTAATGCGCAGCTCACGGTTGACCAGATCGAAGGTATCGATACGCGCCTCGGGCATGAGCCCCAGCAGCACGGCTTCGCCGCCCTTGCTCAGCACTCCAAGAGCACCCTGCAGTGTTTCCGGGCGGCCCACCGCTTCAAACGAGACTGGTACGCCCACCCCGCCCGTGAGTTCACGCACCTGCTGCACCACATCGCCCTGACTGGCATCGACCGTGTCGCTGGCGCCTAGCTCGCGCGCCAGACCCAGGCGCCGTGCATCGACGTCGACGGCAATGATGCGGCCCGCTTCATGGTGCCTAGCCATCATCACCAGCAGCAGACCGATGGCCCCCATGCCGAAGATGACGCAATCGTCGCCAGCGCGCAACGCGCTTCGGCGCACAGCATGCAATGCCACTGCAGCAGGCTCGGCCACCGCAGCCTGCCTAAAGCTCAGCGAAGGGGGCAGCACATGCGCCATATAGGCGGGAACCACGGCTTCCTCTGCCATGCCACCATCTCCCATGAGCCCCACAAAGCCCATGGATTCGCACAGGTTGTAGCGCCCGCTGCGGCAATAGATGCAGTGCCCGCAGCGGTACTCCGGCTCCACGGCAATCCTGTCGCCAACGCCGAGCACTTTCACATCTGCTGCCACTTCCACCACCGTGCCACAGAATTCGTGACCGATGACGATGGGCGCAACACGACCGGACAAGGGATGCGGGACATTGACCGGAATCGAGTCTGGCCCGTGCAGATACTCATGCATGTCACTGCCGCAGATCCCGCAGTACGCCACCTCGATGCGGATTTCTCCGGCCTTCAAGGGCCTGCGCTCGATGACTTCCAGACGCAGATCGAGAGCGCCATGCCATTTCAGAGCTTTCATGCCTGCGACTCCTTCAATGCGGCAGCCAGCAAGCCGCTGCCAACGCGCCTGGGCGCTGTTTCAATCAGCCCCAGGGAAAGCATGCCCGCCAGCAGAGCACCCGCAGCCGCCACCCACATCACCACATCAAGTCCCCACCGATCGGCTGCCAGCCCGGCCAGCGTCGGGGCGACGAAACCACCAAGCAGCTCGCCAAAACCCATGATCATCCCCAAGGCCGTGGCCATGGCCGCTCGCGGAACGGTCTCCGCCGGAATCGTGGCCATGAAGAGCGTGAAGCAGCCCAGGCCGGTGTAAGTCAGCAACAGCAAGCCGCCCAACAGCGCCGGTGACTGCACATGCAAAAAAGCCATCGGACAGCAGGCCGCGACAAAGGAGAAGAAGATCAGTGCAGGACGGCGACCTACCCGGTCCGAAATGGCTGGCACTGCGAAACCCCAGATGACCCAGGCCACGCCCATGCAGCTCATGACCGCACTCATCGTGCCCGGCTCGAAGCCCTTGGCATTGACCAGATAGGTCGGCGCAAAAGAGATGATGATTACGAACCAGGCCATGAAGACGCAGCTGATCAGCACGCTCAGCCAGATATTGCGCTCACGCAGCAGAGCCCAGCGTGAGCCTGTCGGCACGGCTTCGGCCTGGCCGCTGCTATCTGTGCTTCGCACATGGCGCCAGATAAGCGCTGCGGCAATCAGCCCCGGAACGCAGGTCAGGTAGAACGCAGTGCGCCAGCCATAAGCCACGGCCAGCGCAACAATCACCGGCGGTGCGATCACGGCGCCCAGCAAGCCCGCAGACGAGCCCTGCAGCAAGCCCATGTTGAGGCCGCGACGGCTCGGCGTAGAGGCTTCGACCATCAGAGTCTGCGACAGCGGCAGTATCGGCCCTTCCGCCAAACCCATCATCGCTCGCAACAACAACAGCCCCACAAAGCCGCCCACCAGACCCGACAAGGCCGAACACAGCGAAAACATCAGTACCGAAAGAATCAGCACCGTTTTGCGCTTGCCCTTGCGGTCTGTGTAGGCCCCGAAGAATGCACCGGAAGCCGCCCATGCCAATGCCAGGATCGACGAAAGCATACCCAGCTGGGCATTGTTCAGATCCAGTTCCTTGGAGACAAAAGGAAATAAGAACGACAATGCCAGGCGGTCAAAAAAAACGATACCAAAAGTGAAAAACAGAATGAGCAGCAGCTTGTTTTCATAGCTCACCCACCCGATTTTTAGGGCTTCATCTCGATGTCTCATGTCTCTCTCCATTCCGTTTTTGGCGGGTTATTCCATTATTCAGAAAATCCCGCCTTTCATCTGATGCATTTTCAAGCCAATTTCAGATAGCTATCGAAAAAGCGTGTCCACATAATCTGCACCTATGCCGACTTTTTCATAGTGCTTTCGGCATAGCTCTATGTAGCTGTGAACATCGAAATATCCGTCCGGCTTTCCGTCATCATCGAGCCAGATCAGCGGCCCCTTGACGATAAAGAACGCACGCATGGGTTGCTCATGTTCATAGGCCACCAGGGTATGGCCTTCCCCCGGTGTCTCGTAGACGAAATCACCGGCACGGGCCGTCCAGTCATGCTCCAGATAACCCCATTTCCCGGAAATGGTATAGGCAAATACTTCATGCGGGTGGTAATGCCGATTGACCAGACCCGCTTCCTTGGCCATCAGAATATCGCACCATTTGTTTTGCGATGGAGAAATCCAGAGAGGGCGGGACAATACAGTCTCTGAGAATGGAACATAATAGCGCTCGTCCTCAGTGGGCGCGTTCTGTATATAAACTTCCGGCTGCGCATCGGGCTGAAAGCAATCAGAAATCGGCTTCAGATTCTTCCAAAATTCGTTCGTGGCTTTTTCGGGCATTTTGTCTCCTTGGATAAATGTTCTTTGATGAACGTCATAATCCTATCTGCGGCAAAAAATCTGTTTTGCCTCCTCCGGACATGGCGTTTGACCCCGCAAGACAAACCCTGGACAAGGCCGGCCGGACCCAGGCTGAACAGCACACATCGGGAGCGCTTCCGAAAATCGACCGGGGATGACCGAGAATGCCGCCATGCATATTTCACGCCACTCACGCTGTCTTGCTGCATGCGCGGCCGTCTTGGGAGCAGTGCTGCTTAGTGCCTGCGCCGGCAACCCTGCCATGGCGCCTAAGGCGGCCGACATCACTCCCCTGCAGCCCCAGGCTGACTCCGCCCCCGCTTCCGGCGGCCAAACCGTAAATTGGCCCGCCTGGATCAATGCAGATTGCACGCCCCCCGCCCAGCTCGACCAGCAACCCCGTCCACGCCGCCACACCACGCCTTTCATCAGCGCCCACTGGTTTCCGAACGGATTGGAGACCACGGTGGTCTTCCGTCTGGAAGTCACAGCTCAAGGTCAGCTCGGCCGTGTGGCATACCAGCCCGCCGATGCCGATCCACGCATCGTGAAGTCCATACTGCAATCGCTCAAACGCTGGCAGTTCAAGCCCGGCATGCGCCAGGGCCAGCCTGTGACGTCCTGCTTCGAGCAGCCCTATCAGTTGGTGTTTCCGCGCCAAGAAGTCGACGCCCCTCGCACGCCCACCATGAACACAGACCCGCAGTGAGAGCGCAAGCTCAGTGATAGACGATCTGTGCTCGAAAACCCCAAAATCCACTCATTGCGGTGGTGCAGGCACCCTGCCCACCGCTAGAATTGCCAACGTCAGGAGAGAGTGCCTGCAGCTTGAAGCTGCCTCGCACCGCCGAAGGCGCAGACCCCCACCCGGTGTCAAAACGCTCAGGCAAAAGGACTGACAAGCGCTGCAAGGTGTGCAAACCTGCAGCGTCCCTTGCTGGAGAGAGATGAAGGCCGTCATTTCGTATGTGCGCCGACATCCACCGAAGGAGCAAACTGCCCGCGAAAGCAAGGGCGGTGAATCTCTCAGGTAAAGCGGACAGCAGGGCAAGCCCGCCACGCATGGCCCAGCCATGCATGGCCACTCATTTTGGTTTGACCACCGGAGCGCTTGCCTGTGACTGCTGCTGACACCTCTTCCGATCTGCGTTCCACACCGCTGTTTGCCCTGCACCAGAAACTGGGTGCCCGCATGGTGCCGTTTGCCGGCTACGCCATGCCCGTGCAATACCCTCAAGGCCTGATGGCCGAGCACCTGCACACCCGCAAGGCCGCCGGCCTGTTCGATGTCTCGCACATGGGCCAGTTGCTGCTGCGTGGCCCCGATGCCGCCGCCGCGCTTGAATCGCTGATGCCCGTCGATGTCATGGACCTGGGACAGCACAAACAGCGTTACGGCCTGCTGCTCAATGAGCAAGGCGGCATTCTGGACGACCTGATGTTCGTCAACCGTGGCGAAGATCTGTTCCTCATCGTCAACGGCGCCTGCAAAGAGGCCGATATCGCCCATATCCAGAGCCGCATCGCCAACCGCTGCGAGGTCATCCCTCTGCCCGAGCGCGCCCTGCTGGCCCTGCAAGGCCCGCAAGCCGCTGCGGCACTCTCGCGCCTGATTCCCGGTGTTGCGCAATTGGTCTTCATGACCGGCAATCACTTCGACTGGCAAGGCCATGCGCTCTACATCACGCGCAGCGGCTATACGGGCGAGGACGGTTTTGAAATCTCCTTGCCCGGCGAAGCGGCAACAGCTTTTGCCGAAGCGCTGCTGGCCCAGCCCGAGGTGGCGCCCGTCGGTCTGGGCGCGCGCAACTCGCTGCGCCTTGAAGCCGGACTTTGCCTGTATGGCAACGACATCGACACCAGCACCACGCCCGTCGAAGCCGCGCTGAACTGGGCCATGCAGAAGGTGCGCCGCAGCGGCGGCGAACGCGAGGGAGGCTTTCCCGGTGCAGCCATCGTGCTGGAGCAATTGCAGAACCCGCAATCGCTGCGCTGCAAGCGCGTGGGCCTGATTGCGCTGGAGCGCATTCCCGTGCGCGAGCCCGCTGTGCTGGAGAACATGGACGGGCAGCATATCGGCCACATTACCAGCGGCCTGCTCAGCCCCACGCTCAACCAGCCCGTGGCGCTGGCCTATGTCGAGCCCGACTACGCTGCCATCGATACGGAAATCTTCGCCATGGTGCGCGGCAAGCCCGTGCCCATGAAAGTGGTCGCCACGCCCTTCGTTCCCACCCGCTACTACCGCGGCTAGGTCTGCCGCCGCGGATGAGACGGGCCAGTTTGCCAAACAGCGGCCAGAACACCGCTAAAGTGCGATCTGGACCTTTCTCAAACAACACCCGATTCCCCTGAATCCCCCATCTGGAGCTTTTCATGAGCATCAAGTATTCCAAAGAACACGAGTGGATCAACGCCGCTGACACCAATGCCGCCATCGTCGGCATCACCGTACACGCACAGGATGCGCTGGGCGATGTGGTGTTTGTGGATCTGCCTGCCGTGGGCTCCACCTTCAAGGCCGGCGATGTCGCAGGCGTGGTCGAGTCCGTCAAGGCTGCTGCCGATGTCTACATGCCCGTGACCGGCGAGATCGTCGAAGTCAACGAAGCCCTGCGCGATGACCCGTCGCTCGCCAACAGCGACCCGCTGGCCGCAGGCTGGTTCTTCAAGGTCAAGATGAGCAATGTGGGCGAGCTCGAAGGTCTGATGGAAGAGACCGCCTACAACGACTTCGCCAAGGACAACTAAGCGTATCAACGGCCCTCGCTCTGCGAAGGCCGTTTTTGCATGCAGCCATGAGCACCATCCAGTATTTCGACGATCCGGAAGTCGGTCTCGCCCGCGAGACCAGCCACCCGGCCTTTGTGCGCATCGCGACCCAGGACTTCTACTACGACTGCGGTGACGACTTCAGCCCCTTCGGCAACGATGACGGCAGCGACACACTGGCCGCACTTGAAGAGTGGTACCAGGAGCAGACGGGCAGCAAGCCCGCCAAGGCGCTGCGTTTTTTGCACCAGCAACTGAGCGACTGGGATCTGCCAGTGCCCGAGGACATGCTGGCTCATGACGATGCGGCCAAGGCCCAATGGCTGGCCAGCGACGACATGAACCAGAGCTATCTGCGCTCGGTCTGCCGCGCCCACGTGGCCACGGCCTTTGGCCAGTTCAAGATCACCGGCAGCATCGATGCCGATCTGCACCAGCAGGCACTGCTTGCCCTGGCCTGCCAGCAATGGCTGAACACCGTGGCACGCAGCAAATATCCCGATTGGGAGTATGCCGACCAGGAAAGTGAACGCCTGGCCCTGATGAACACCGCGCTGGAACAGGCCAGCGCTGCTTGAAGCACCGGCCGCATGCCTTCAGGCATACGGCATTCACGCATGCCTGGCATGCAAACCGTCAGTCACAGTATTTGAGAATAGGTCCCTCCCATGCTGATGTCGCCTCCCGCCCCCGTCGCTTCGCTGCAAGCGCTGGAAAACAGCCACGAATTCATCCCCCGTCATATAGGCCCGGACGCCGAGGAGCAGCAAAAAATGCTGGCCGCCATCGGCAAGCCCTCGCTGGACGCCTTGATTCGCGATGTGATGCCCGACTCCATCGCCCGCGCCAGGCCCATGGATCTTCCGGCGCCGATTACCGAAGCCGCTGCGCTGGCCGAACTCAAGGCCATCGCCAGCAAGAACCAGATGCTGAAGAGCTTTATCGGCCAGGGCTACTACGGCACGCACACGCCGGGCGTCATCCTGCGCAACATCCTCGAGAATCCCGCCTGGTACACAGCCTACACACCCTACCAGGCCGAGATTTCGCAGGGTCGCATGGAAGCACTGGTCAATTTCCAGACCATGGTGACCGACCTGACCGGCATGCCGATTGCCAATGCCTCGATGCTGGACGAAGCCACGGCTGCCGCCGAGGCCATGACGCTGGCCAGGCGCTCTGTCAAATCCAGAAGCCATCGCATCGTGCTCGCCGGCGATCTGCACCCGCAGACGATTGAAGTCATCCAGACCCGCGCCCGGCCGATCGGCATCGAAGTGGTGATCGCCAACAGCCAGCAGGAGTGGGAAACTGCGCTGGCAGGCGATCTGTTTGCCGCGGTCATCCAGTACCCCGCGTCCAGCGGCTGGATTGTGGACTGGAAGGCCGATGTGCAAGCCATTCACGCCAAGCAGGCGGCTGCCATCGTGGCAACCGACCTGCTGGCCCTGACCCTGCTGACACCTCCCGGAGAATGGGGTGCCGATATTGTCGTGGGCAACAGCCAGCGCTTCGGCATGCCCATGGGCGCAGGCGGCCCGCACGCAGCCTTCATGGCCTGCCGCGACGAATACAAGCGCAGCCTGCCTGGTCGCCTGGTGGGCGTCAGCGTCGATGTGCATGGCAAGCCCGCCTACCGCCTCGCGCTGCAGACGCGCGAACAACATATCCGCCGCGAAAAGGCGACGTCCAATATCTGCACGGCCCAGGTCCTGCCGGCCGTGATCGCCAGCATGTATGCCGTCTACCACGGCCCCCAGGGGCTGAAGCGCATCGCACAGCGGGTGGCACGCCTGACGGCGATCCTGAGCCGGGGCCTGGCCCAGCTGGGCTTCAGCGCCCATCACCACGACACGGCCTTCGACACACTGAGCCTGCATACCCGGGAGGCAACCGATGCCCTGGCGGCCCGTGCCGTATCCCGAGGCGTCAATCTGCGCAAGGCCTGGGATGAATATCTCTGCATCAGCCTGGACGAAACCACGACCCGGGCCGATGTCGAGCTGCTCTGGAGCATCTTTGCCCAGGAGGGCCAGGTTCTGCCCACCATCGAGGCCATGGACGAAGGCCCGACCTCGCTGATCCCCGAATCCCTGCAGCGCAGCACAGCCTATCTGAGCCACCCGGTCTTCAACACCCACCATTCCGAAACCGCCATGCTGCGTTATATCCGCAGCCTCAGCGACAAGGACCTGGCACTGGACCGCAGCATGATCCCGCTGGGCAGTTGCACCATGAAGCTCAACGCCACCAGCGAGATGATTCCCATCACCTGGCCAGCGTTCGCCGACATCCACCCGTTTGCGCCCTGCAACCAGCTGCAAGGCTATGCCGAGCTGGACCGGCAGCTGCGCGACTGGCTGTGTCAGGCCACGGGCTACGCGGGCATCAGCCTGCAGCCCAATGCGGGCAGCCAGGGAGAATACGCAGGTCTGCTGGCCATCAAGGCCTTCCATGAGTCACGCGGCGAGGCACACCGCAATATCTGCCTGATTCCCAGCAGCGCCCACGGCACCAACCCGGCCAGCGCGCAAATGGTGGGCCTGCAGGTCGTGGTCACCCAATGTGACGACAACGGCAACGTGGACATGGCGGATCTGAAGCTGGCCTGCGAGAAGCACAGCGCCAATCTGGCCTGCATCATGATCACCTACCCCAGCACGCACGGCGTGTTCGAGACCCAGGTCAAGGAGCTGTGCCAGCTGGTGCACAGCCATGGCGGCCGCGTCTATGTGGACGGCGCCAATATGAACGCCCTGGTGGGTCTTGCAGCGCCTGGCGAGTTCGGCGGAGATGTCAGCCATCTGAACCTGCACAAGACCTTCTGCATTCCCCACGGCGGCGGCGGCCCCGGAGTCGGCCCCGTATGCGTGGTCGAGGATCTGGTGCCCTTTCTGCCGGGGCATGCCACCGCAGGCGATGTCCGCCAGGTGGGCGCTGTCAGCGCAGCGCCTCTGGGCAATGCAGCCGTTCTTCCAATCAGCTGGATGTATATCCGCATGATGGGCGAACCGGGCCTGAAGCTGGCAACCGAGACCGCCATCCTCAACGCCAACTACATCAGCGCGCGACTCAAGGAGCACTTCCCCACGCTGTACGCGGGCGAATACGGGCACGTGGCCCATGAGTGCATCGTGGATCTGCGCCACTTCAAGGACAGCTGCGGCGTGATGGCCGAGGACGTTGCCAAGCGTCTGATCGACTACGGCTTCCATGCACCGACGCTGTCCTTTCCCGTGCCCAACACGCTGATGGTGGAGCCGACCGAGAGCGAAAGCCTGTATGAGCTGGACCGCTTCGTCGAGGCCATGATCGCCATCCGCGCCGAAATTGCCGAAGTGGAGGCCGGCAGACTGCCGCGGGACGACAACCCGCTCAAGAACGCGCCCCACACGGCAGAGTCCTTGCTGACCGCAGACTGGCAGCATGGCTATAGCCGCGAGACAGCTGCCTACCCCCTGCCGGCGCTGCGCCGCGCCAAGTACTGGAGCCCCGTGGGCCGCGTGGACAACGTCTATGGTGACCGCAATCTGTTTTGCAGCTGCGTGCCCATGGATGCCTACGCTAACTGATAGCCCGAGACCGGCCTTCCGCCGCCAAAGCCAGTGCACTGCCGTCGCACTGGCTTTTTTCATCCCGATTCAAGCCCATGCACCCGGCAATAGGACGCGCCCTGCCATCAGTGAATGAGTGCCCAAGGTCCATGCCCTCTCCAGGGCTGCTGCGGGACATGGTCTTGAATGGGCCGATGATGAGCAACGATCCGCTTTTTCTAGGGCAGGAGCCGGGACCGGCTTACACTGCCGGGAATTCTGCCTGTTTCATGAGCTCCTCCGAACCCACGCCCCCACCCTTGCTGCCTGTGATCGACGGCGGTCTGCCCCTGCATGCCCTGCTGGCCCCGGGCGCCGCCCCGTTGGGCCTGAACGCCAGCACCCAGCCCCTGGTGCCCGACGATGATGACCCGCTGCAGGCTCTGGTGGCAGAGCTGCGCAACTACCAGCACGAGCTGGAGCTGCAGAACGAGGTGCTCAACTACAGCCAGGCCGTGGCCGAGAGTGCGTCGGAGCGATTTGAGACACTGTTTGCCAGCATCCCGCTGCCGCTGCTGGTGGTCGACGAATACGATATGGTGGTCCAGGCCAATGCCATGGCCCACCGCGCATTTCAGCCCACCGAGAAAGATCGGCTGCTGATCAACTTCAAGCCCTTTGTGCACTTCAAGGATGCGGAGCGCGTGACCACAGCCTTCGAGCAGGCCAAGGCGCTGGGGCGTGCCGAAGTCCACGAGGTACTGTTCCGGATCACCGACGAATTCGAGCTCTGCGGCGACCTGCATGTGGCGGGCGTGATCGTGCCACAGCAAAACGGCCCGGCCACCTGGCAGTATCTGTGCGCCGTGGTCAACCAGGGCCCGCTGCTGGCCGAGCGCAAGGCCTTGCAGGAACGCAACCAGCAGCTCTATGCCAGCGAAAGACGGCTGGAGTCGGTAATCAACTCTGCGCTGGATGCCATCATCTGCGTCGACCAGTACCAGCGCATCACCGTCTTCAACCCCACGGCGGCAGCCCTGTTTCTGTGCTCGCCCCAGGATGCGCTGGGCAGTCCGCTGGAACGCTTTTTGCCCGATGCTGCACGGGCACTGGCCTTTTCCTCGCTGACCACGCAGGCCGTGCTGGGCGAGATGACGGGTCTGACCATGGCGGGACGCGAGATCCCCATGGAAATCAGCGTCTCCTTCGAGCACCACAGCAGCGGCGACACCACCACCATCTTTGCGCGCGACCTGACCAGCCGCAATCGTGCCGAAGCCCAGCGCAATGCGCTGGAAACCCAGCTGCGCGAATCCCACAAGATGCAGGCCGTGGGCACCATGGCCGGCGGGATCGCCCATGACTTCAACAACATCGTGGGCGCCATTCTGGGCAATGTGGAGCTCGCAAAAGTCGACAGCGCCAACAACCCGGCCGCCATGGAAAGCCTGCGCGAGATCGAAAAAGCCGGTCGCCGTGCGCGTGATCTGGTGCGCCAGATTCTGACCTTCAGCCGCAACGACCTGCCCGAGCGCCGCCCCGTTCAGGTGCAGGAGGTCATGTCGGACACGGCGCGCCTGCTGCGCGTGACCTTGCCACCTTCCATAGAATTGCAGGTACTGGAGAGCGAGGGGCTGCCGCCGCTGATGGCCGACCCCACCCAGGTGGAGCAGGCGCTGTTCAATCTCTGCAACAACGCCATGCAGGCCATTGGCAACCAGCGCGGCTTCATCCAGATGCGGGCCATGCGCATCGCGCCCGACCATTACCAATGCGAACGCCTGGGCCTGCCTGTGGCCGAATACCTGGTCTTCATGGTGCAGGACTCGGGCCCCGGCATCGACATCGTGACCCAGCGGCGTATCTTCGAGCCTTTTTTCACCACCAAGCCGGTGGGCCAGGGTACCGGCCTCGGTCTGTCGGTGGTACATGGCGTGATGCGCACCCATGGCGGCGCCGTCGATGTGCACAGCGAGCTGGGCCAGGGCAGCTGCTTCACGCTGTACTTTCCCCTCGGCGAGCCGAGCGGCAGTCACCCTACGCAGGCACCGCTGCGCACGGACAAGCCCGAAGCGCCGCTGGCCGAGCCGGTCCAGGCCACGCGCGCCAGCCATGTGATGTATGTGGATGACGACCAGGCCCTGGTCTTTCTTTTCCAGCGTCTGCTGCGCCGTCGCGGCTATGAAGTCTCGGGCTTCACCGACCCGCGCGAGGCCATGGCGGCCCTGGAAAGCGAGCCCGAGCGCTTTGACCTCATCGTCACCGACTACAACATGCCCGGCTTCAGCGGCCTGGACCTGCTCAGGCAGGCTTTGCAGGTCAGCCCGCAACTGCCCGTGGCGCTGGCCTCCGGTTATGTGACGGCCGAGATCGAGCAGGCCGCGATTGCAGCCGGAGCCCGGGCCCTGATCCACAAGCCCAACGACGTGCAGGAGTTCTGCGCCACCGTTCATGAGTTGCTGAACCCCTGAAACCACCGACAAATGCTTGAATGAGTGCGTTGAACTGTGTTTATGAAGATGAGCATCTGCTGGTGCTGGACAAGCCCTCGGGCCTGCTGTGCGTGCCCGGTCGCGGCCCGGACAAGCAAGATTGCCTGAGCCTGCGCGCCCTGCAGCATTTCGGCGATGCGCTGGTGGTGCACCGGCTCGATCAGGCCACCTCGGGTCTGGTCATCATGGCGCGCAATCCGGTCGTACAGCGGCAGCTCGGCCAGGCCTTTGCCGAACGCCAGGTCGACAAGCGCTATATCGCCGTGGTGGCCGGTGATCTGCAGGCGGGTCCGGAAACCGCCGATGCCCAGGGCTGGCAGCTGATCGATCTGCCGATCGCGGCCGACTGGGAACGCCGTCCGCTGCGAGTCATCAACCACGAAAACGGCAAAAGCAGCCAGACACTATGGCAGGTGCTGGAGCAGACCGGGCAGCAGGAGATGACCTGCACCCGCGTCCTGCTGAGTCCGCTGACGGGCCGCACCCATCAATTGCGCCTGCATATGGCCACCTCGGGTCACGCCATCCTGGGCGATGCGCTGTATGCCGACGAAACGGTGGCCAGCGCCAGCCCGAGGCTGTTGCTGCATGCGACGGCACTGGAGCTGGTACATCCGGTCACCGGCACTTTGCTGATGCTGAAAAGCGAGCCTGACTTTTAAGCTGCATCAAATCTGCTGCAGCCGTCAAGCAGCAACAGTTGCTGCGCTGCAACAAAGACCCTTCGAAACCATGCCCGCGCCCCCCCGGAATCGGCACCCAAAGACCGCCGATGCAGACACTTGCCGCACCGTTCCGGCTTGGGCCATGCAAATACACTACAAATGAAGGCAAGGCCATAGCCTCTGGGTAATAGCTGCTATGCACGACATAGCAAAAACCGAAAGCCTGCACCAGCCCCTGCATACCCTGTTGCCTTCGTTTACCACTCGATTAATCTGAGCTTCTTTGCGCGAACTGCTATGGCAGCAATCGCGCTTTTCGAACATCTCTCGAGATTAAGGAAGTCCTCATGAGCATTCCGTTCCGCATGCAAACCGTTGTTGCCGCCCTGGGCCTGGCTGGTGCCGCCCTGGTCTCCACCGCGCATGCCCAAATCAAGATCGCCCTGGTCATCCCAACCACCGGTGCGCTGACCCAGTATGGCGACATGGTCAAGGAAGGCGCAACCACCGCCGTCGAAATGGCCAACGCCTCTGGCGGCATCAATGGCAAGAAGATCGAACTGGTGCCCGTGGATGATGCCTGCGAGCCCAAGCAAGGCCCTGTTGCAGCCAACCGCGTGGTCAACAGCAAGATCGGCTATGTGGTCGGCCCCGTCTGCTCGGGTGCCTCGATTGCCGCAGCGCCCATCTACAACAACGAAGGCGTGGTGGTCGTCACTCCCTCGGCCACCTCCCCCGCACTGACCGACGGCAAGAACTACCACTTCATCTTCCGCACCATCGGCCGTGATGACCAGCAGGGCCCCGCAGCCGCCAAGTTCATTGCCGAGAAGCTCAAGCCCAAGAAGGTTGCCGTGCTGCATGACAAGCAGTCCTATGGACAGGGCATTGCCTCCTCCGTGCGTGACGACCTGAAGAAGGCCAAGATCGACGTGGCCCTGTTTGAGGGCATCAACGCCGGCGACAGCGACTACTCCGCCGTGATCACCAAGCTCAAGGGCGCAGGCGTGGACTTTGTCTACTACGGCGGCTACCACCCAGAAATGGGCCTGCTGCTGCGCCAGGCTGCCGAGCAAGGCCTGAAGGTCAAGATGATGGGCCCCGAAGGCGTGGGCAATCCTGAAGTCAACGCCATCGCCGGCCCTGCCGTCGAAGGCATGCTGGTGACCCTGCCCGCCGACTTTGCCGCCAACCCCAAGAACGCGGCTGTGGTGAAGGCTTTCGCCGACAAGAAGCGCAATGCTTCGGGCGCCTTCCAGCTGACCTCGTTTGCCGCCACCCAGTCTCTGCTGGCCGCCATCAAGGCCGCCGGCGACAACCCTGCCAAGGTGGCGGACTGGATGCACAAGTCCACCGGTGTGGACACCGTGCTGGGTCCCGTCTCCTGGAACAAGCAGGGTGACCTGAACTCCTTCGACTTCCAGGTCTTCCAGTGGCACAAGGACGGCAGCAAGTCGCTCGCAAAGTAATTCCACCACCTTCTTCCGGGGGCAATGGCAGGGGCCATGCCTCCGGATATTTGCTATCTGGCCCTCGGGCCTTTTCCTGTTTCAAGGGTGGCGTTACATGTCAGACATTCTCCCCCAGCTGATACAACAGCTTTTCAACGGGCTCTCACTCGGAGCCATTTACGCCCTGATCGCCATTGGCTACACCATGGTCTACGGCATCATCGGCATGATCAATTTCGCACACGGCGACATCTACATGATCGGGGCCTATATAGGCCTGGTCACGCTTTCTGCCATAGGCACGCAAAGCGGCTTGCCGGTCTGGGCCATCATCGGCCTGATGCTGGTCGTGGCCGTCTTCGTCACCGGCGTCTACGGCCTGGTGGTCGAACAGGTGGCCTACAAGCCCGTGCGCCAGAGTCCGCGCCTGGTGGCGCTGATCTCGGCCATCGGCATGTCCATCTTCCTGCAGAACTGGGTGGCCCTGGGCCAGGGTGCGCGCGACATGGCCGTTCCTTCGCTGCTGCCCGGTGCCATCAACTTCCACATGGGAGATTTCGAGGTCTTCATCCCCTACACCCGCGTGCTCATCATTGCCGTGACCGTGGTGCTGATGATCGCGCTGACCATGTACATCAAGCATTCGCGCATGGGCCGTGCCTCGCGTGCCTGCGCGCAGGACATGCACATGGCCAATCTGCTGGGAATCGACACCAACAAGGTCATCTCCTTCACCTTTGTGCTGGGCGCCGTGCTGGCCGCCGTGGGCGGCGTGCTGATTGCGCTGGCCGTGGGCAAGCTCAATCCCTTCATCGGCTTTCTGGCCGGCATCAAGGCCTTCACGGCTGCCGTGCTTGGGGGCATCGGCTCCATTCCCGGTGCCATGCTGGGCGGTGTGATTCTGGGAGTGGCCGAGACTTTTGCCGCCGCCTACATCTCGTCGGAATACAAGGACATCGTGGCCTTCGGCCTGCTGGTGACCATCCTGATGTTCCGTCCCTCGGGCCTGCTGGGCAAACCTGAAGTGGAGAAGGTCTGATGAAGTACAGCTTTTCTGCCGCTTTGCGCGATGCGCTGATCGCCACCGTGATGACGGCCATCGTCGTCACCCCCATCTTCAGCCTGCACCTGGAGCGCGCCGGTGTTCGCACCGTCATCGCCCCCGACTGGAGCATGACCGGCTGGGCCTGCCTGGCCATCTTCGTCGTGCAGATGCTCAAGCCCCTGTTCGCCGGCAAACTGCCCACGCTCAACCTGCCGGCCGTGCCGCAGATGAAGTCGGGCACCCGCAACGTCGTCATCTTCGTGGTGCTAATGATGGCCGCGTCCTGGCCCTTCTTCGCCGGCCGCAATGCCGTCGACATTGCAACTCTGGCCATGATTTACGTCATGCTGGGCCTGGGCCTGAATGTGGTGGTCGGCTTTGCCGGCCTGCTGGATCTGGGCTTTGTGGGCTTCTATGCCGTGGGTGCCTACACCTACGCGCTGCTGTTCCACTGGGCCGGCTGGACGTTCTGGGAAGCGCTGCCGCTGGCCGGTGCGGCCTCGGCGCTGTTCGGCTTCGTACTGGGCTTTCCCGTGCTGCGCCTGCGCGGCGACTATCTGGCCATCGTGACGCTGGGCTTTGGTGAAATCATCCGCCTGCTGCTGGTCAACCTGACCAGCTTCACGGGCGGCCCCGATGGCATCTCCAGCATCCCCAAGCCCTCGGTGCTGGGCCTGCCGATGACACGCACGCCGCTGACCGAGGACGGCACCACTTTTCACCAGTTCTTCGGCATGGAGTTCAACTCCATGCACATGGTGATCGCGCTGTATCTGATGGCGCTGTTGCTGGCCATGGTGACGCTGTTCATCAGCAACCGCCTGATCCGCATGCCCATAGGCCGCGCCTGGGAAGCCCTGCGCGAAGACGAGATCGCCTGCCGCTCCCTGGGCCTGAACCCCATGAAGATCAAGCTCTCGGCCTTCACGCTGGGCGCCATGTTCGCGGGTTTCGGCGGGGCCTTCTTTGCGGCACGCCAGGGCATTGTCAATCCCGAGTCCTTCACCTTCATCGAGTCGGCCCTGATCCTGGCCATCGTGGTGCTGGGCGGCATGGGCTCGCAGCTTGGCGTAATCGTCGCTGCCATCATCCTGACCGTACTGCCCGAGCTGGCACGCGAATTCTCCGAATACCGCATGCTGATCTTCGGCCTGGTCATGATTCTGATGATGATCTGGCGTCCCCAGGGCCTGTTGCCCATGAAGCGACATCAGGTGGAGGTGAAGTCATGAAACTCCACCTGAACGCTATCATTTCAATAACTACAACCACAGGCAGGGCAAACGCATGAGCGAGTATTTGCTAGAAGTCAAAGACCTGTGCATGCGCTTCGGCGGCCTGCTGGCCGTGGACAACGTGGGCTTTAACGTACGCCCTCAGGAAGTGTTTGCCATCATCGGCCCCAATGGCGCGGGCAAGACCACGGTGTTCAATTGCATCAGTGGTTTCTACCAGCCTTCGGGCGGCAGCGTCGTGCTGGACGGCCAGAGCATTGCGGGCCAGAGCAGCCATCACGTCGCCAACCACGGCGTGGTGCGCACCTTCCAGAACGTGCGTCTGTTCAAGAGCATGACGGCGCTGGAAAACCTGCTCGTCGCCCAGCACCGCCAGTCGCGTGCCAGCTTGCTCGGCGGCCTGTTCAACACCCCCGGCTATCGCCGCGCCGAGCAGGAAAAGATCGACAACGCACTCCAGTGGCTGGACGTGATGGGCCTGCGCCAGTTCGCCAACCGCGAAGCCGGCAATCTGGCCTATGGTCACCAGCGCCGCCTGGAGATCGCACGCTGCATGATCACCAAGCCCCGCGTGCTGATGCTGGACGAGCCCGCTGCCGGCCTGAACCCCCAGGAGAAGAAGGACCTGCAGCATCTGATCGACCAGCTGCGCAGACAGTACGGCGTCGCCGTGCTGCTGATCGAGCACGATATGGGCCTGGTCATGGGTGTGTCCGAGCGCATCCTGGTCATGGAGTACGGCAAGCCCATCGCCATGGGCCTGCCCGAGGCGATTCGCAATGATGAACGGGTCATCAAGGCCTATCTGGGAGAGGCCTGATGAGCCAGCATATGTTGCAACTGGAGCAGGTCTCCACCCATTACGGCGCGATCTGCGCGGTCGATCATGCCAGCCTGCATGTCGATCAGGGCGAGATCGTCACCCTGATCGGCAGCAATGGCGCGGGCAAGACATCGCTGCTGATGACGGTGTGCGGCAATCCGCGCGCCAGCGGCGGACGCATTCTGTTCGAGGGCGACGACATCACCCAGATGTCCACCCACCACATCATGCGCCGCGGCATCGCCATCTCGCCCGAAGGCCGTCGCGTCTTCAAGGATCTGACGGTGACCGAGAATCTGCAGATGGGCGGATTCTTCCTGAACAAGACCGAGATTGCCGACGGCATCGAGCATGTCTTCAAGCTCTTCCCGCGCCTGAAGGAACGCGCAGCGCAGCGCTCGGGCACCATGTCGGGCGGCGAGCAGCAGATGCTGGCCATAGGCCGTGCGCTGATGAGCAAGCCGCGTCTGCTGCTGCTGGACGAGCCCACGCTGGGCCTGGCTCCGCTCATCATTGCGCAGATCTTCGAGATCATCCAGACCATCCGCGCAGCGGGTGTGACGGTGTTCCTGGTCGAGCAGAACGCCAACCGTGCCCTGCAGATTGCCGACCGCGGCTATGTGCTGGAAACCGGCAAGGTGGTACTGGAGGACAGCGGCGTCAACCTGCTGAGCAATGACGACGTGCGCAAGGCCTATCTGGGTCATTGATCGCCTTTGACCCTGCAGCAGGCCCCGCCGGACGCCAGTCCTGCGGGGCTTGTTCTTTTCTGCCTTGAATCGACCGTAAGATGCCCGGCATGACCAAGCATTTAACGATTCTGACAGGCGGCTCCCGTGGCATGGGCCTGTCCATGGGACAACGGCTGCTGCAACAAGGCCATCAGTTGCTGAGCATTGCCCGCAAGACCAGCACCGCCCTGGCCTCAAGCGCCAGCAAGCCCGAGCAGCTATTGCAATGGGAGCAGGATCTGGCGCAAAGCGCCGCAGCCGCGCAGCGCCTCACGACCTGGCTGGAAACGCAGGACCACAGCGCATGGGCCAGCATCACCCTGATCAACAACGCCGGTGTCATTCCGCAGATTGCGCCGCTGTCTCAAGTGCCTGCGGCCGATATGATCCATGCGCTGCGCGTGGGTCTTGAAGCGCCCATGGCCCTGACCGGAGCCTTTCTCGGTGCGACCGAGAGCTGGGAAATTCCCCGCAAGGTGCTCAATATTTCCTCGGGTCTGGGCCGCCGCGCCATGGCTTCGCAAGCCAGTTACTGCACGGCCAAGGCGGGCATGGACCAGTTCAGCAGCTGCGTGGCGCTGGAAGAAGCGGCCAAACCCAACGGCGCGCGCATTGTGTCTCTGGCCCCCGGCGTCATCGACACCGATATGCAGGTGCAGCTACGCAGCGCGGCCTCGGCCGATTTTCCGGATGTGGCCCGTTTTGCCAGTCTGCACAGCAACGGCCAGCTGACCTCGGCCGACGATGCCGCAGACCGCGTGCTGGCCTGGCTGGCACGGCCCGATTTCGGTGACCAGGTGATTGCCGACGTACGTCAGGCCTGAGCCTTCATTCGCAGCCGTTGACATCCAAGCCTTGGCTGCACTGCCGAGTCCCCGCAAAGCCGGGGTACAAGCCCGGCCTATTCACGAACCAAGCCTTCGCACCTCGGCCATGCGTGGCAAAATGTTTCGACTGCTCTGCAACTGCCTCGACGCCGTGCGCAGAGCCGCAATCCGCGCCCGTGGGCCACATCGGCAGCGACACCCGATCGGTACGCTGCCTCCGTGCTAGCAACTGCAGCAACCCTGCGGTGCAGCGCGTGCGGATGGCGATCATGTCCGTACAGCATGGCTCGCGCTCCCCGGTAAAGACAAATACCCATTGATGGCGGAACCACCCTCCCCGATCATCGAAAAGCCCACCTTCCGTGACTCTGGCTTCTGAGTTCAGGACTCAGACACCAGCCGCGACTGCGCCGCCCTTTTCTGCGGGCCAGCGCTCCCCCGTTCGTCTCTGGAGTTTCTTTTTCATGTTTCGCCAAATCCTCATCAGCACAGCCGTGATCGCAAGCGCGGGCCTGAGCTTTTCCGCCGCTGCACAAGACCCCGCAGCCGAATACCCCAACAAGCCCGTGCGCATGATCGTGCCCTTCCCGCCCGGCGGCGGCACCGACATCCTCTCGCGCGTGATTGCCAACAAGCTCACCGAAGTCAGCAAGTGGACCGTGGTGCCAGACAACCGAGCGGGTGCAGGTGGCACCATCGGCATCACCGAAGCGGTGAAAGCAGCCCCGACGGGCTACGACATGGTGATGGGCCAGAAGGACAATGTGGTCCTCGGCCCCTATCTCTACAAGAACCTGCCCTGGAACCCCACCAGGGACCTGATCCCCGTGGCCCATGTGGCCTACACCCCCATCGTGATCGCCACGGCCGCCAACTCGCCCTACAAGACGCTGGCCGACGTGGTGGCTGCAGCCAAGAAGAACCCGTCCAAGATCACCTATGGCTCGCCCGGCAACGGCACCAGCATCCACCTCGCGGGCGTGATGCTGGAAAAGGCCTCGGGCATTCACCTGACCCACGTTCCCTACAAGGGCTCCAACCCCGCGATGATGGATGCGCTGGCCGGCAATGTGGACCTGCTGGTCTCGTCCGTGCCATCGGCCATCGGCCAGATCAAGTCCGGCAAGCTGCGCGCGATTGCCGTGACCTCGGCCAGCCGCTCCAGCTCGCTGCCCGACACACCCACGCTGGCCGAATCGGGCCTCAAGGGCTTTGATGTGAGCACCTGGTATGGCCTGTTCATGCCCAAGGGCACGCCCTCGTCCATCGTGACCAAGGTCAATCTCGAAGTGAACAAGCTGCTGGCCATGCCCGAAGTGCGCGAGGCCATTCTGACCCAGGGCGCCGAGCCCCAGTCCATGAGTGTCGCCAACTTCGACAAGATGTTCCAGGCCGACTTCAAGCAGTCCAAGCAGATCGTGGAGTCCTCGGGCGCCAAGATCGAGTGACGCCGCAATGCGCGGAGGATCCGCATCCTCCGCGCTACCGCAGCGGATCGACCTGATCTGCATCAATGCGGCAGATGACAAGCTCATGAATACTTCTGCGGAAATCCTTGAATTTCTGGAGAACATCATGGCATTGCTGGTCTGGGTCCCCGAGCTGGACACCGGGATTGCAGAGATCGACCGGCAGCACCGCCGCATCGTCGACTACATCAACCGGCTTTACGAACTGCGCAGCTCGCCCGACCGCGAAGGTCTGGGCGATGTCATCGGCGAGATGATCGATTACACCGTCTCGCATTTCGTCTTCGAGGAAAGCCTGATCGAGAGCGCCGGCTATATGTTCGCCGGGCCGCACAAAAAGGTGCACGAGCTGTTCACACGCCGCGTGATCGAGATGCAGACCCGTTTCGATGCGGGCGAGGATGTGGCCGCCGAACTGCACGGCATGCTCTCGCGCTGGCTGTTCAACCATATCCGCAACGAAGACCATGGCTATGTGGACTCGGCCAAGGTCTATCTGCGCATGATGTCCAAGGAAAGCGGACACTCGGCACAGAAGGAGCAGCTCAAGGCCGAAGTGCTGCAGGAGCTGGAATTGCAGCGCAGGAAGAAAGGCTGGCTGGCCCGGCTGCTCAATCGCTGAGCACGCTTGCCCACAAGAAAAACGGCTCCCTGGGGAGCCGTTGCTACGTGGACAGCCGCCTGGCGCTCACTCGCGCACGACCAGCACCGGCACACGCACGGCACCCAGCACGCGCTGGGTGACGCTGCCCAGCATCAGCTTCTCAAGGCCGCGCCGCCCCTGGGAGCCCATGACGACCAGATCGGCGCCCACGCTTTCCATGGTGCGCACGATGCCTTCATGCACGGCATGGCCCTCGCCCACCAGGGTCTTCACCGGCACACCTGCCTCGTCCATGATGGCCTTGACGGCATCCAGTGCGGTGTTGGCCTCGGCCGTTGCAGCACTCAGATACTGCGACTGCCCATAGGCAAAGTCGGCACCGACGCCGGTGAAAGGATAGGGATCGACCACATACACTGCCGTCACGGCGCTGCCAAAGACCTTGGAGAGCTCGGCGGCCTTGCGTGCCGCCAGCATGGAAGGCTTGGAGCCGTCGACCGGAACCAGAATGTGATTGAACATGGACATATGTTTCTCCTTTCGAGTTGCAGGCGACATGTACCTCAAGCCAGAGACCCGGGGCCGATGCCGCTCTTGGAATAGCATGCAGTCTGCCTTCATCATGCCTCAGCGTGTTGACATGAATCAACCCCAAAGTTCAACGCATCTCAGATGCAGACATGCGCCGCCTGGTATTCGTAGCACTTGTCCAGCAGCCTGTGGGACTTGTCGGTGATCGTGATGCGCGTGCCGTCGGGGCGCAGCAGGGAGACGTTCTTGAAAGCCGGCTCATGCGGCTTGCTGGGCGCATCGCGGCGCACGGTCCAGGCCTCCCGGACGACGCCGTCGGGCATATCCAGCATCACGACGATCTGCTCGGTGTCGTCGGAAAGGCGAATGCACTTGGCATCATTCATCTCGACGACAGCTCCGGCCGGCGCCGCCAGGCCATAGGGACATTCCTGAACGCCGTGAATCGGCACCGAGATATCGCCAAGGGAGATTTCCAGTCCATTGCGAAAATAGATCGTGGGTTCCTTGGTCTGGGCTGCCTGCGCAGGGCGATCCTCGAAGGGCTGGCAGGCAGCTATCGTGACAAGAGCTGTCAGCACGGAAATGCTAAGGGCGTAGAAGCGATTCATATAAAAAAACCACGCCTTGCTGGGCGTGGTGTGAGCCGGTGGACCCGGCTGCCTGAATGAGAGCTTACGCGGCGATGTGAGAACTTCGTCGCGACGAGCCCGCATCATGCAGTGTCGAGGGCGTCACTTTGATGCATTGAGAACGTTACAGTTTTGCCCAAATTTTCCAAAGCGGCCCGCCCGAGTCCGTCAGGAGACCTGAGCCGGCTGCTCCTGAAGCTCGGCGCCCTGGAAGTTGCCACGGCGATAGGTCAGCACCAGCGTGTCCCGCACGCCACCGGGCTCGGCAGGTTGAATCGGCGTGGTCTCATGAATCATGCGCGCGTCGTCGAGCAGCATCACGGACCAGGGCTCGGTCAAGGTAAAGCGCTGGCCGTTGGGGCCGGTCGCTTCGAACACCCGGGTCTCGCCCCCTTTGACGCCCTTGCGCCCCACCAGCAGCACAGCGACCAGATCGACGCCGTCGCGGTGCGCCCCTTCGGGCGTGGGACGTCCTATGCCGTCCGTGGTGTCGATGCGGAACTGGTGCGCCTCGACAAACCAGCGCTCATGACGCTCGTCGGTGCAGAACACCTGATCGGCCAGTTGCCCCAGAGCATTGATCATCTCCAGCCATGCCGCGCTCGTCGTCGTGCTGTCCAGCATGGGCTCGAACATGCGCTGCATGCCGCCATGCAGAGCGTTGTATTCCACGGGCTGCCAGTGGGCGCGGTGGGGCACCTGCTGAACCTGATCGCCTTCGCTGACAAAGCAGGAATGGCGGCGGCGGCGATAGCGGCCGCCATCCTTGAGGAAGGCGTCGGGCGGCAGGCCCTGCCAGTCCGCATCCATGGCATGCAGATCGCTCACGCTCAGGCCCATCCACTGGGCGAAGTCCTCGGGCTGCAGCACGGCATAGCCGCGCGTACGCAAGGACTGGGCTGCCTCGGCAGCGGCAATATAGGGAGGGGAAAACATGATGTGCGCCATAAGGTCGGCAAGCTTACTCCTCGCTGGCCCTTGCGGCTTGCGCCCCGGCATCAAAATTTACGCAAGGCAGCATCAACCAAATTGCATGGATGAAAAATGCCTGCCTCGCTTACAGCAAGGCAGGCAGAGCGCAAGGCGCCGGGATCGGACACCTGCCCTTCATCACCACGGTGACGAAGGCCAGCCGGTCTGGGGCGTAGAACCTGTTGACGATCTCCCCGTGCCGCGACACAGGCTTTGCGGGAGGGGATGCCAGGGGCGCCCCCCGCGCGCGATACCGCAGCCATAGCCGTGCTATTGCGAGGATTCGCGCGGCCGGCGAGGCAACCCCGCAGACCGCCTCTGACCGGGCGTGCGCAAGGCACCTGTCCCTAAGGGTTGGCGCGAAATCGGGCGATGTGCTGCGCGCTGACTCTTGCTTGCACCCCGGTGCAAGCGGCGAGCCATCGCTTCGAACTCATCCCGATGGCGCTCCAACACGGCTGCGTAGAGATCGCCAAAACGTTCTTACACCAGAGGCAGACCCACATAGTTCTCGGCCAGCGAGGTGGAGCCGGCCTCGGAGTGGACGATGTAGTCCAGCTCTGCTTCCTGCACCTTGGTGTTGAACTCGCCTTCGCCGGGGAAGTTGTGCAGCATGGAGGTCATCCACCAGGAGAAACGCTCGGCCTTCCAGACGCGACGCAGGCACTGCTCGGAGTAGCGATCGATGCCGGCTTCGGACTGTTCCTGGTAATACTCGACAAAGGCTTGCGACAGATAGCCTACATCGGAAGCCGCCAGGTTCAGGCCCTTGGCGCCTGTGGGAGGCACGATGTGGGCGGCGTCGCCGGCCAGGAACATGCGACCGAAACGCATGGGCTCGGTCACAAAGCTGCGCAGCGGTGCAATGCTTTTCTCCAGCGAAGGGCCGGTCACCAGATTGGCGCGCGCTTCGGGGTCCAGGCGCTTCTTGAGCTCTTCCCAGAACGCTTCGTCGCTCCAGTCCTCGACCTTGTCGGTCAGCGGCACCTGCAGATAGTAGCGGCTGCGCGTGGCGCTGCGCTGGCTGCACAGGGCAAAGCCGCGTTCGGTGTTGGCGTAGATCAGCTCGTGCGACACGGGCGGCGTATCGGAGAGCAGGCCCAGCCAGCCGAAGGGATAGACCTTCTCGAAGGTCTTGATCTTGTCCTGAGGCGCGCTGGCGCGGCAGATGCCGTGAAAGCCGTCGCAACCGGCGATGAAGTCGCATTCGATCTCGTGCACCTGGCCGTCTTTTTCGTAACGCACCTTGGGCTTGTCGCTCTCGAAGTCCACGGGCTGCACGTGACTGGCCTCGTACACCGTGGTCAACCCCTCCTGGGCACGCACTTCCATCAGGTCACGGGTGACTTCGGTCTGGCCGTAGACCATCACGCGCTTGCCGCCGGTCAGGCCGTTGAGGTCGATGCGGTGACGCTTGCCCTTGAACAGCAGCTCGATGCCATCGTGAGGCAGACCTTCCTCATTCATGCGCTTGTCGGCACCCGCCTGCTTGAGCAGATCCACCGTCACCTGCTCCAGCACGCCGGCGCGGATGCGGCCCAGCACATAGTCGGCGCTGCGCTGCTCGATGATGATGTTGTCGATGCCCGCCTTGTAGAGCAACTGCCCCAGCAGCAAACCCGAGGGACCGGCACCGATGATGGCGACTTGTGTACGCATGAATATGACTCCTTGTTATGGCTCAAAAACCTGTCGATCGGCGCGCGTGACGACGCCGATTGCGCTGTGCAGCAAGACTAAGTTTTGTGCTGCATCAAGACAAAGGAGAGAATCGATGTCTGCGCGATAATCGCACAATGAGAACGAAGATCGCGCAAAACAAGAACGACGGAACCGAGCATGAGTGAACCCGGCACCCCTACCATCGCTGCAGCGGACTTCATTGCCGGCCTGGCCAAGGGCCTGGCCGTGCTCGAGAGCTTCGACACCGAGCGCCAGCGCCTGAACGCCACCATGGCGGCCGAACGCGCGGGCATCACGCGCGCCGCCGCCAGGCGCCATCTGCTCACCCTGGCCTATCTCGGCTATCTGGAATCCGATGGCAGCTATTTCTGGCTGGCGCCCAAGGTGCTGCGCCTGTCGGGCAGCTATCTGGCCTCGGCCCGGCTGCCGCGCATCGTGCAACCCGTGCTGCACAGGCTGGCAGCGCAGACCGGACTGTCCTACTCCTGTGTGGTGCGCGAGGGCCGCGAAGTCGTCATCGTCGCGCGCAGCGCCGTGCATGAAAAAGGCGAGCGGCTGATGGCCCACGGACTGCACCTGGGCACGCGCCTGCCGGCGCATGCCACGTCCACGGGCCGGGTGCTGCTGGCCTCGCTCTCGGGCTCGGAGCTCGACGACTGGCTGGCCACCTATGACCTGCCCAAGCTGACGGCGCACACGGTCTCCGATGGTGCGGCGCTCAAGGGCTTGCTCGACGAGGTGCGCCGCCTCGACTACTGCATGGCGCTCGAAGAGCATGAACTGGCGATTCAGGCCGTGGCCGTGCCACTGCGCAATATGCGCGGGCGCACCGTGGCAGCGCTGAATGTGGTGACATCGGCCAAGCGCATGAGCCCGCAAACCATGCAGCTGGAAATACTGCCGCTGCTGCAGGAGGCCGCCAGAACCTTGCGCCCCCAGCTTTGACGCTATCGTTTCAGAAGCTTATAGCGCCCGCCTTAAATCGATTTCAGATAGATATGTATCTGAAATCTTTACTCAACAAGCGCAACAAGCTCTACTAACAGGAGCATGAACCAGCAGCGGCAATGCCCCGGTACAGGCGCGGCGTTCAGATATGGCCGCTCTCCACCGAGCAGACCTGCATGCTGAGACGGCGCAGCAACTCGGCCGTGCGGCGCATCAGAGGCGTGGACTTCTTCTTGGCGGGCTGCACCAGGCACAAGGTGCTGACGATATGCGGAGACTTGATGGGCACCTCCACCAGCGATGCATCCGTGGCATGACTGTGCATGGCGCTGTCGGTCAGCGCCGCATAGCCATAGCCGCCGCGCACCAGATCCAGAATGGCGGGCACACTGGAAACCTCCCAGACCACATTGAGCTTGACCTGTGACAGCGTGGCCTGGGCCTCCATCAGCTTGCGGAAAATCTGCCCGTGCTGGGGCATGATCAGCGGGAACTCGGCCAGATGCTCGAACGGAATGCTGGTGCGCCCTGCCAGCGTGCTGGCCGGGCCGATCAGGCACAGACGCTCTTCGAGCACGGGCGAGACCTCGATCTGCGGATGCGGCTCCGGCGTGTAGACCAGGCCCAGATCCATGCGCCCCGAGGTCAGCCACTCCGAGATATTCATGGAGAAACCTTCGACCACCGCCAGCCTGGCCTTGGGCATCTCGCGGCTGAAGCCGTCGATCAGGGGCAAGGTCAGGCGCCGCGCCAGACTCGGCGGCAGGCCCACGGTGATACGCCCGACGGGCTCGTCGCGCTGACTGCCCAGGTCTTCCTTGGCCATGGCCACGCGCTGCATGATGGCGTGACCATGCTCGAGCAGGCGGCGCCCCGCATCGGTCAGCGTCACGCCGCGCCCGGTACGTATCAACAGGGTCTCGCGCAACTCTGTTTCCAGGGCCCGCACCTGACGGCTGAGCGCCGGCTGGGCGGTGTCCAGCAATACCGCAGCCTTGCTGAAGCTCCCCACTTCGGCCACCCGAACAAAGGTCTCTATCTGCTGCAGATTCATGCTCACACCTTTCAAAACAAGCTATGCTATTTTGCTATAGCTGCTAGCCTCAGCTAGACCTAGGTGTTTATGCCCCAAGTGACACAATGTAATTAACTGGGCCTGAATATCTAAAAATAACAGCCGACGATATCAACAATGCGTGGTGCACACGCAATTCATCATCGACATCCTTCCAGGGAGACAAAATGACCCATAAGCTCAACATGAGCCGTCGCCAAGCTGCATTTGCACTTGGCGCCATTGCCGCAGCCGTGGCAGCCCCCTCGTTCGCACAGAGCGACAAGTGGCCCACCAAGTCCTCGCGCATCATCAACCCCTTCCCCGTAGGCGGCGGTCCCGATGGCATCTCGCGCCTGGTGGCCGACAAGCTGGGCCGTGCCTGGGGCCAGCCCGTGGTGGTGGAAAACCGCCCCGGCGGCAACGGCTTCATCGCCATCAACGAATTCAAGCGCGGCGCGACCGACGGCACGGACATGATCCAGCTGGACAACGTCCACATCGCGGCCTACCCCCACCTGTTCAAGAAGCTGCCCTACGACCTGAACAAGGACTTCGACATCCTGATGCCCTTGTTCCGCAACTACTTCTTTGTCTGCGTGCCCGTCAACAGCCCCTACAAGACCATCGGTGACCTGATCGCCGATGCCAAGGCGCATCCCGGCAAGCTGAACTACGGCTCCTGGTCCGTGGGCAACCCCGTGCACCTGGGCTCGGCGCTGCTGGAAAACCAGACCGGCACCAAGATGGAGCACGTGATCTACAAGGAAACCAGCCAGCTGTACCAGGGCGTTGCCAATGGCGAGCTGACCTTTGCCCTGGGCTCTCTGGGCACTGCAGGCCCCCTGGTGCGTGGCGGCAAGCTGCGCTTCCTGGCGGTGGCTGCTCCCAGCCGCATTGCCGGCTTCGAGAACGTGCCCACGGTGTCCGAATCGGGCGGCCCCAAGGATTTCGCAGCCATCGGCTGGAACGCCCTGGCCGTGCGCCCCGGCACCCCTGCTGCCGTGGTCGAGAAGATCCGCACCGACGTCCGTCAGGCGCTGACCGGCCAGGACGTGAAGGAAAAGTTCGCCGCCTTCGGCTACGAGTCCTTCAACCCCACACCCGCCGAATTCAAGGCCTTCATGGCTTCCGAGAGCAAGCGCTTTGGCGAGGTGATCAAGAAGGCAGGTCTGGCTCTGGACTGATCATCCAGCCCGCCCATCCGTAAAGAAGCCGCCTCTTGAAGGCGGCTTTTTCATGCGCTGCAGCCTCAGAAAAAACGCCCGATGCGCAGCACCGGGCGTTTTGCAGCAAGGACCTCTGCCTGCCTATTGATCGCGCGCCTCGATGGCACGGTTGATGCCCAGGGCCGCCAGCGTGCACAAGGCTCCCGACAGCAGATAGATACCCAGGGCCACCAGGCCGAACTTGGCCGAGACGCCCAGGGCTACCAGCGGAGCGAACGCCGCCCCGATGAGCCAGGCCATATCCGTGGACAGGGCCGCGCCGGTGTAACGATAGCGCGACGAGAAGTTGGAAGTCACCGTACCCGATGCCTGACCGTAGGACAGGCCCAGCAGCACAAAGCCCACCAGGATGAACACATTGTTGCCGGTGCTGCCGCTGCCCAGCAGCCAGGGAGCCAGGAAGCTGAAGATACCGATCAGGCAGGCCATGGTGCCCAGGGTGTTGCGGCGACCCACTCGGTCCGCCAGCCAGCCCGACAGCATGATGGCCGCGCCAGCCAGCAGCGCGCCGATGATCTGCACCACCAGCACTTCGGTCATGGACTGATCGGAGTACATGGAGATCCAGGACAGCGGGAACACGGTCACCAGGTGGAACAGCGCAAAGCTGGCCAGTGCGGCAAAAGCACCGATCATCACATTGCGGCCTTCGTTGGCCATGAGACTGGTCACGCTGATGGGCTCCAGCTCACGCTCCTGCAGAAGCTGGGTATAGGACTGCCCCACGACCAGGCGCAGGCGGGCAAACAGTGCCACCACGTTGATGGCAAAAGCCACGCAGAACGGATAGCGCCAGCCATAGCTCATGAACTCGTCCGCCGACAGGCTGGAGTACAGATAGGCAAACAGCGCTGCCGCAATGATGAAGCCCAGCGGCGCCCCGAGCTGGCCGATCATCGAGTACCAGCCGCGCTTGTTCGGCGGTGCGGACATGGCCAGCAGCGAGGGCAAGCCGTCCCAGGAGCCGCCCAGCGCCAGGCCCTGGCCGATGCGCAGGATCACCAGCGCCCAGACGGCCTTCATGCCGGCTGTCTCATAGCTGGGTAGAAAGGTCATGCCCACCGTGCAGACGCCCAGCAGGAGCAGCGCCAATGTCAGTTTGGTGGCACGCCCCCAGACCCGCTGCACGGCCATCGACAGCGCCGTGCCTACAGGGCGGGCCACGAAGGCCAGCGAGAAGATGGCAAACGCGGCCAGCGTGCCGTCGAGCTTGGACAGATAGGGAAACAGCAGCGAGGGAAACACCAGCACGCAGGCGATGCCGAACACGAAGAAGTCAAAGTACTCGGAAGAGCGCCCTATGATCACGCCCACCGCGATCTCGCCAGGGGTCACATCCTCATCGGTATCCGCATAGGCCAGGGTTTCCGAGTTCTCATAGTCTTGCTGAGTAAGACCAACGGACGGGTTCATGCTTGTCATAAAGGTACAACTCCTTGTCTTACTTTTCAGTCCCGGGGACGCTTTCCGTTCTACGCCCAAGCATGTGCAGCTGCAATAGAGTTTTTGCCCTGAACCCTGTCAGCGCAGCCCTCGGCAGAGGGGGCCTGCTGGGGCGAATTTGACAATTTCAAGCCCTGTCAGCGCAAAGTTTGCCCGCCTTCAGAAGGCGCTAAACCCTTGTCGCGTAGCGTATTTTCAAGACCCAACCCTTGACCTTGGACAAAATGTCCAATGGACAACCCCCGGTTTGGTATTACATTTGCCGAGATCCAGTAATCCGCGTTTACACCTAAGCGCGACTTTGTCACGCCTAAAGCATGTTAAAAATCAAGGAAATCCGTGGGCCCGCGTGGCTCTCAGCGGCCGCTTTGACCGCAACCCTCGCCGGTTGCAGCAAGGCCGTCGTCCTCAACCCAGCTGGCGATGTCGCCAAGCAGCAAGGCGATCTGGTCATTACGGCCACTTTGCTGATGTTGCTCATCATCGTCCCCGTCATCTTTTTGACGCTGCTTTTTGCCTGGAAATACCGCCAGTCCAACACCGAAGCCAAGTACGACCCCGAATGGCACCACTCCACTGCGCTGGAGCTGGTGATCTGGACGGTTCCCCTGCTCATCATCATCGCTTTGGGCGCCATTACCTGGATCAGCACCCACAAGCTCGACCCCTATCGTCCGCTGGACCGCATCTCCTCCACCAAGGCGCTGGACCCCAACGTCAAGCCCCTGGAGATTCAGGTCGTGTCCCTGGACTGGAAGTGGCTGTTCTTCTACCCAGAGCAAGGCATCGCCACCGTCAACGAAGTGGCTGCCCCGGTGGATCGCCCCATCCGCTTCAAGCTGACCTCCACCAACACCATGAACGCGTTCTACGTTCCCGATCTGGCCGGCATGATCTACACCATGCCCGGCATGCAGACCGAACTGAATGCCGTGATCAACAAGCCCGGTGTCTATGGCGGCAAGTCCTCCCACTACAGCGGCGCTGGCTTTGCCGGCATGACCTTCAAGTTCCACGGTCTGGAAAACCAGCAGTTCGACCAGTGGGTGGCCCAGGCCAAGAGCGAAGGCAAGACCCTGACGCGCGATGCCTACCTCGACCTGGCCAAGCCCAGCGAGCGCAACCCTGTTGAACGCTTCGCCAGCGTGGACGAAGGCCTGTACAACAAGGTCCTCAACCGCTGCGTGGAAGACGGCAAGATGTGCATGAACGAAATGATGGCCATCGACGCCGCCGGCGGCAAGCCACCTGCACACCACGGCAAGACCTCCAGCGTGACCCTGCCCCTGGATGTCTGCACTTCCAAAGACGCTGACCGCGTTGTCGCCCTGCTCGACGAAGTCGCCGCCTCCGGAGCTGTCGCACAGCAATAAGTAGTTCACGGTGCGGATGCGCTCACTGCTCAGCCGCTCCAATACGACAAAAGAGACTCAACATGTCTGAAACAACAACCCCGGCCTCCCACTGGCTGTTGGGCCGTATCACATGGGACCAGATTCCCATGACGCATGAGCCCATCGTGCTCTTGACCTTTATTGCCGTGGTGCTTGGCGGCCTCGTCGTGGTCGGCGGCATCACCAAGTTCCGCCTCTGGGCTCCGCTGTGGAACGACTGGATCACCTCCATCGACCACAAGAAGATCGGCATCATGTACATGATCCTCGGTCTGGTCATGTTCCTGCGCGGCTTTGCCGATGCCGTGATGATGCGTCTGCAGCAGTCCATGGCCTTCGGCGACAACATGGGCTACCTGCCTCCTCACCACTACGACCAGATCTTCACGGCCCACGGCGTGATCATGATCTTCTTCGTGGCGATGCCCTTCGTGACCGGCCTGATGAACTACCTGGTTCCTCTGCAGATCGGCGCACGTGACGTGTCCTTCCCATTCCTGAACAACTTCAGCTTCTGGATGACCACCGGCGGCGCCGTGCTGGTGATGATCTCCCTGTTCCTGGGCGAGTTCTCCACTTCCGGCTGGCTGGCACTGTCCAATCTGGGGCACCAGAGCGGAAGCACGGGTCTTGATTACTACATCTGGGGCCTGCAGGTCGCCGGTGTGGGCACGACCTTGTCAGGTATCAACCTGATCGTGACCATCATCAAGATGCGCGCTCCCGGCATGAACCTGATGAAGATGCCCGTCTTCACCTGGACTGCCCTGTGCACCAACGCCCTGATCGTGGCCTCCTTCCCCGTGCTGACCGCAGCCCTGGTGCTGATGTCGCTGGACCGCTACGTCGGCACCAACTTCTTCACGAACGAGCTGGGCGGCAACCCCATGCTGTACGTGAACCTGATCTGGATCTGGGGCCACCCCGAGGTCTACATCCTGATCCTGCCCTGCTTCGGCGTGTTCTCCGAAATCGTGGCAACGTTCAGCCGCAAGCGTCTGTTCGGCTACACCTCGATGGTTTACGCCACCGTGTGTATCACCATCCTGTCCTACCTGGTGTGGCTGCACCACTTCTTCACCATGGGCTCGGGTGCCAGCGTGAATACCTTCTTCGGTATCACCACGATGATCATCTCCATCCCCACGGGCGCGAAGATCTTCAACTGGCTGTTCACCATGTACCGCGGCCGCATCCGCTTCTCGGTGCCCATGCTGTGGACGGTGGGCTTCATGGTCACCTTCGCCATCGGCGGCATGACCGGCGTGCTGCTGGCCGTGCCTCCCGCAGACTTCGTGCTGCACAACTCGCTGTTCCTGATCGCCCACTTCCACAACGTGATCATCGGCGGCGTGGTGTTTGCCGTGTTTGCCGGCATCAACTACTGGTTCCCCAAGGCTTTCGGCTTCCGACTCAACGAGTTCTGGGGCAAGGCTTCGTTCTGGTTCTGGCTGGTCGGCTTCTGGGTGGCCTTCACTCCCCTGTACATCCTGGGCCTGATGGGCGTGACTCGCCGTGCCAACCACTTTGACGATCCCTCGCTGCAGATCTGGTTCATCATCGCTGCCTGCGGTGCTGCCCTGATCGCTGCCGGCATCGGCTGCTTCTTCATCCAGCTGGCCGTGTCCATCTGGAAGCGCGACGAGCTGCGTGACGTGACCGGCGACCCATGGGAAGGCCGTACCCTGGAATGGGCCACTTCCTCGCCCCCTCCCCAGTACAACTTTGCCTTCACCCCCGTGGTGCACGACATCGATGCCTGGACCGACATGAAGAAGCACGGCTATCAGCGTCCGCTGAGCGGCTTCGAGCCCATCCACATGCCCGCCAATACCGGCGCCGGCGTGGTGATTGCCGGCCTGTCCACCGTTCTGGGCTTTGCTCTGATCTGGCATATGTGGCCTCTGACGATCGCTTCGTTCGTCGCGACCATCCTGGCTTCGATCATTCATACCTTCAACTACAAGCGTGACTACTACATCCCTGCGGTCGAAGTGGCCACAACGGAAGAAGCACGTACCAAGCAGCTTGCAGCAGCCCATGTCTAATACACATATCAACGCTGGCGGCGCGGCCGCCCTGGCTACTCGCGAGTACCACCTCGCGCACGAGCCCCATCCGGAAAACGGCACCTCGCTGGGCTTCTGGCTCTACCTGATGAGCGACTGCCTGATCTTTGCCGCACTGTTCGCCACCTATGGCGTGCTGGGCCGCAGCTATGCAGGCGGCCCCTCGGGCAAGGATCTGTTCGATCTGTCGCTGGTGGCCGTCAACACGGCCTTCCTGCTGATGTCGTCCATCACCTTCGGCTTTGCCATGCTGCAAAAGCAGAAGAAGAACGTGAACGGCACACTGCTGTGGCTGGCCGTCACCGGTCTGCTGGGCGCAGCCTTCCTGGCCGTGGAACTCTATGAGTTCCACCACCTGATCCATCAAGGTGCGACGCCTCAGAGCAGCGCCTTCCTGTCGTCCTTCTTCACGCTGGTGGGCACCCACGGTATCCACGTGACCTTCGGTCTGGTCTGGCTGATCACCCTGATGATCCAGATCAAGAAGCACGGCCTGATCAACGAGAACGTGCGCCGTATCAACTGCCTGTCCATGTTCTGGCACTTCTTGGACGTGGTCTGGATCGGTGTGTTCACCTTTGTGTATCTGATGGGGGTGCTGTAAATGAGCGCACACGATATTCACGCCGGTCATGACGATCACCACGATCACGACGACCTGCACGTCACCATGGGCGACTATGTGAAGGGCTTCATCCTGGCCGTCATCCTGACAGCCATCCCCTTCTACCTGGTCATGAACAACGTCATCACCGACCGCACCACGGCCGTGGCCGTGCTGGGCCTGTTCGCGGTGATCCAGGTGCTCGTGCACATGGTGTACTTCCTGCACATGAACGGCAAGATCCAGGGCGGCTGGACCATGCTGTCCACCATCTTCACGGTGATCTTCCTGGCGATTGCGATCTCCGGCACGCTTTGGGTCATGTTCCACATGAACACCAACATGATGCCCGGTCATGAAATGCACCAGGCCGCTGGCCATGCAGATCACGCAGGTCACACGGCTCCCGCAGCTGTCACACCTTGACTGACCTCATGAAGAACCAGAGCGCTGCGCGGCAGCGCTCTCCCTTCGCCAAGGCGATGCTCGCGTTTGTGGGCATCGCCTTGTTTTTAGGGTTCATGGCTCTGGGCACCTGGCAGGTGCAGCGCCGCGCCTGGAAGCTCGACCTCATCGAGCGCGTGGAGCAGCGCGTGCACAGCGCCCCCGTGGCGGTGCCCGAGCCCGGCCAGTGGCCGCAGATCCATGCAGCCAGCCACGAGTACCTGCCCGTCAAGGCACAGGGTCAATGGCTGGACAAGCAAAGCGTGCTGGCCAAGGCCTTGACCGAGGCCGGCGCGGGCTTCTGGCTCATGACGCCGCTGCAGCTGGCCGATGGCACACAGGTTCTGGTCAACCGCGGCTTCACGCCCGAGAAGCTGCGCGGCCAATGGCTCAAGCAGATTGCCGAAGCCGGGCCATCCGCCGAGACCGTCACCGTCATCGGCCTGATGCGCATGAGCGAGCCCGGCGGCGGCTTTCTGCGCAAGAACGATCCCGCGAACGACCAGTGGTACTCGCGCGATGTCGCCGCCATCGCCCAGGCCCAGGGCCTGAGCAGGCCCGCCCCCTACTTCATCGATCAGGGCGTGCCCGCCAGCAACCCGGCCTATGCCCGGGCAGAGGCCGGCACCGAAGTCCTGCGCCCCGGCATGACGGTCATCCGCTTCCCGAACAGCCATCTGGTCTATGCGCTGACCTGGTATGGGCTGGCCATCATGGTGCTGGGAGCGGCCTGGCTGGTACGCCGGCATGACAAGGCAGTTGCTGCAAGCTGATGCTCCCTGAAAGCGCTCCCCGGAGCGCTTTTTTCTGACCCTTTCAGGCGGCTCCTACATCAGGAACGCATAGCCCCAGAGGCGTCCGTGGCAGCCGCGCTCGGTGACAATTGAGCGGTGAGCCAAATTTCCGATTCCCTGTTTCGCGTACAGCGCCTGACCGAGCGGCAGAACATGCAGCTGCTGATTCAGCTGCGCTGGATTGCCGTGGTCGGCCAGGTCGTCACCATCTCGCTGGTGCACTACGGCTTCCAGATTGCCCTGCCCCTGCTGCCCATGGCGCTGGTGCTCGTGGCCCTGGTGGCCACCAATCTGGCCTATATCTACTGGAGCCAGGGCCTGCACCGGCCCGTGACCTCACGCAGCGTCTTCTATGCGCTGCTGGCCGATGTGCTGGCCCTGACCATTCAGCTGTACCTGAGCGGCGGCGCCAGCAATCCCTTTATCTATCTGTATCTGCTGCAGGGCATTCTGAGTGCCGTGCTGCTGCCCGCCCACTACACCTGGTGCGTGGTCGCGGCCTCCTTTGTCGGCGTCATGGGCCTGACCCTGTTTCACCAGCCCCTTCATGTGCAGTTCGTCAGCCAGGAAGGCCTGCCCAGCCTCTACGTGGTGGGTGTGCTCATCAGCTTTGCGCTGACCAGCATCCTGACCATTGTCTTTCTGACGCGCATCGTCGAGAACACGCGCCGGCGCGACAAGCGCATCTCCAATATGCGCCAGCGCGCCAGCGAGGAAGAGCACATCGTGCGCCTGGGCCTGCTGGCCACCGGCGCGGCCCACGAGCTGGGCACGCCCATGGCCACCATGTCCGTGATCCTGGGCGACTGGCAGCATATGCCGGCACTCATGCAGGACGAGGATCTGCGCGAGGACCTGCAGGAAATGCAGCGCCAGCTGCTGCGCTGCAAGTCCATCGTCTCGGGAGTGCTGCTGTCGGCCGGCGAGACCCGGGCCGAAGGCACGGAGAGCACCACCTTCGCCAGCTTTGTGCAGGGCGTGGTCAGCCACTGGCAGGCCCATAACAGTCTGCAGCACTTTGCGCTGCACCAGCAGGGCGTGAAGGACTTCGCCATGCTCTCGGATACTGCATTGCAGCAAATGATTTGCAATTTGCTGGACAATGCCCTCGAAGCCTCACCCGACTGGGTGGAGCTGACCCTGAGCAGCGATCACGACCAGATACGCATCCAGGTGCGCGACCATGGTCCGGGCTTCGATGCCGCCGTGCTGCAGCAGCTGGGCCAGTGCCATGTCTCCACCAAACAGGAGCGCCCCGGTCGCGGCCTGGGCCTGTTTCTTGTCACCAACGTGGCCCGCGCCCTGGGCGGCCGCGTTCATGCCGGCAATCTGCCGGCTCAGCAAGGCGGAGGCGCTCTGGTGGAGGTCAGCCTGCCCCAGTCCGCCCTCGCAATTTAAGACATTGTTGTTTGCATGGAAGAAGACCGTTTACTGCTGCTGGTTGAAGATGACGCGGCATTTGCACGCACGCTCAAGCGCTCGTTCGAGCGCCGGGGCTACCGCGTGCTGCATGCCACCAGCGGCGAGGAAGTGCAGCTGCTGCTGACCCAGCACCGGCCGCAATATGCGGTCATGGACCTGAAGCTGGCCGGCAATGCCTCGGGCCTGAACTGCGTGCAGATGCTGCATCTGCACAACCCCGATGCGCTGATCGTCGTGCTCACCGGCTACGCCAGCATTGCCACGGCCGTGGAAGCCGTCAAGCTCGGTGCCTGCCACTACCTCGCCAAACCCTCGAACACCGACGATATCGAAGCCGCCTTCGGCCGCATCGAGGGCCGCACCGATGTGGAAGTCAGCAGCCAGACCACTTCCATCAAGACGCTGGAGTGGGAGCATATTCACGAGACCCTGGCCGAGTCCGGCTTCAATATCTCCGAGGCCGCACGCCGCCTGGGCATGCACCGGCGCACGCTGGCGCGCAAGCTGGAAAAGCGCCAGGTCAAGTGACCGGCATCAAGCCCAGACAACAATGTTGATAGCTGCTTCCGCTCTTCAGTATTGACTTTCAAATACAAAAGCATCTGAAATCTTTATGCAGCAAGCGATAGCAGCTCCTTTTTTTATTAGCTTCGCGGCTAAGTCCCTGCGCACCGGCAGGCGTCCATGAAGCAGCAGCAACCCCGACTCCTAGGAGCCACCGGCCTCGCTCTGCTGGTTCTGTCCTATGCGTTGGCCCTGCCCTGGCTCGTGCGTGGCGAAGCCGTGCATCTGGTGCCCTTTCTGTGCGCCCTGGTCTTTGGCTGCTGCCTGATCCGCCCTCTCAGGGTCGCATTCCAGCGCGCGCCAGCGCCTGCCCGGGCGGCAGCGCTGCTGCTCCTGGCCCTGATCGCAGCAGCCGTCGCCTTCACAGTGGCTGGCGGGCATGGTCAGCGCCTGCTTGCGCATATGCGGACCCTGCCGCTGTGGCAGGTCAACCACCTCTTCTTTCTGTTTTTTGCCCTGCTGCCGCTGAGCAAGGGCATCATCGTCGCCGCGCTCAATTTCGTCAGCATGGTCGCGCGCGGTACCGGAGGCAAGCCTTAGGCAGGCGCCGGATCCAGTGCCGTTTCTCGCAGCAGCCCGGCATTCAGGGCGCCACCATCTATAGTTGCTGCGGAGATGCACATCATGAAAACCCTGAGCCGACTTGTTCTCTCTGCCTTTCTGGCACTGCTTGCCAGCCTCGCCGTGGCGGCGCTTTTTCTGCCGTTTCACAGCATCTTTCTGCCGCCCGACGGGGTCAGCTGCCTGAATGAAGGCCTCTCGGGGTGCATGCGCGCCCTGGAGATAAGCCTGCTGGTTTACGGCCCCTTGTTCTGCATCATCGGCGTTCTGATCGGCACACCGGTCTTCATGCTGCTTCTGTACCTGCGCGACTGATCAGGCAGCGCTGCCCCGGCATTCATGCAGGGCCCTATCACGGGCCGCAGGACAAAAGAAGGCAAATCCAGGCCGGGCGGGCAATAAAAAACCGGCAGTGTGTCCACTGCCGGTTTCTCTTTTCAGCGCCCCTCATGGGCGCCGGCGAAAGCCTGAATCAGCCCGCCTCAATCGGCGACCGCCTGCTCGGGCTCGGCCTTGGGGGCGTCCTTGGGCAACTCGGTAATGGTGAGCTTGACATCACCCTTGCCTTCGTTGCCCGCGACGTCCCAGTCCACCTCCAGGCGTCCGCCGTTGGTCAGGCGACCGAACAGCAGCTCATCGGCCAGCGAGCGGCGGATGGTGTCCTGGATCAGGCGCTGCATGGGGCGTGCCCCCATGAGCGGATCGAAGCCCTTCGTGGCCAGATGCTTGCGCAGGTCGTCGCTGAAGGTAACGTCCACCTTCTTCTCGGCCAGCTGTTGCTCCAGTTGCAGCAGGAACTTGTCGACCACGCGCAGAATGATCTGCTCGTCCAGCGGCTTGAAGCTGACGATGGCATCCAGACGGTTGCGGAACTCGGGCGTGAACAGGCGCTTGATATCGCCCATTTCATCACCAGCCTCACGCGGATTCGTGAAGCCGATGGTGGCCTTGTTCATGGTCTCGGCACCCGCATTCGTGGTCATGATGATGATCACGTTGCGGAAGTCGGCCTTGCGTCCGTTGTTGTCCGTCAGCGTGCCGTGATCCATCACCTGCAGCAGCACGTTGAAGATGTCCGGATGTGCCTTCTCGATTTCGTCGAGCAGCAGCACCGAATGCGGCTTCTTGGTCACGGCCTCGGTCAGCAGACCGCCCTGGTCAAAGCCCACATAGCCGGGAGGCGCGCCAATCAGTCGGCTGACGGCATGACGCTCCATGTACTCGGACATGTCGAAGCGGATCAGGTCCACGCCCAGGATATAGGCCAGCTGCTTGGCCGCTTCCGTCTTGCCGACGCCCGTGGGGCCGGAGAACAGGAAGGAGCCGATCGGCTTGTCCGGTTTGCCCAGACCCGAGCGTGCCATCTTCACAGCCGACGACAGCACTTCCAGCGCCTTGTCCTGGCCGAAGACCACGCTCTTCAAGTCACGCTCCAGCGTCTGCAGCTTGCTGCGGTCGTCGTTGCTGACATTGGCCGGCGGAATGCGGGCGATCTTGGCCACGATGGCCTCGATCTCGGCCTTGCCGATGGTCTGCTTGCGCTGAGCTTCAGGAGCGATGCGCTGGGCAGCGCCCGCCTCGTCGATCACGTCGATGGCCTTGTCGGGCAGGTGACGGTCGTTGATGTACTTGGCCGACAGCTCGGCCGCCGCCTGCAGGGCGTCCTGCTCATAGGTGATGCTGTGGTGCTCCTCGAAGCGGGACTTCAGGCCCTTGAGGATGTCCACGGTCTCGGCCACGGTGGGCTCGACCACATCCACCTTCTGGAAACGGCGCGACAGGGCCGCGTCTTTTTCGAAGATGCCACGGTATTCCGTGAACGTGGTCGCACCGATGCAGCGCAGTTGCCCGCTGGACAGCGCGGGCTTGAGCAGATTGGACGCATCCAGCGTACCGCCCGAGGCCGCACCGGCGCCGATCAGCGTGTGGATTTCGTCGATGAACAGGATGGCGTGCGGCTTGTCCTTGAGCGACTTGAGCACGCCCTTGAGGCGCTGCTCGAAATCGCCGCGGTACTTGGTGCCGGCCAGCAGCGCGCCCATGTCCAGCGAATAGACCACGCCTTCCTTGAGCACATCGGGCACCGTGCCTTCGGTGATGCGCCAGGCCAGACCCTCGGCAATCGCGGTCTTGCCCACGCCTGCTTCGCCCACCAGCAGCGGGTTGTTCTTGCGGCGGCGGCAGAGGATCTGGATGGTGCGTTCCACCTCGTATTCGCGCCCGATCAGCGGATCGATCTTGCCTTCCTTGGCGGCCTGGTTCAGGTTCAGCGTGAACTGCTCCAGCGGCGATGCTTTTTCATTGCGCTCGCCCGCCGCGCCTTCCTCGCTCTCCGAAGGAGATTCGGCCTTGGCAGGCTCGGGCGGCTCACCCTTCTTGATCCCATGGGCGATGTAGTTGACCACGTCCAGGCGTGTGACGCCCTGCTGGTGCAGGTAGTACACGGCATGCGAGTCCTTTTCGCCGAAGATGGCCACGAGCACATTCGCGCCCGTCACCTCTTTCTTGCCATTGCCCGTGGACTGCACATGCATGATGGCGCGCTGAATCACACGCTGGAATCCCAGCGTGGGCTGCGTATCCACCTCTTCGGTGCCGTCCACCTGCGGCGTGTTGTCCTTGATGAAGTTGGACAGCGATGAACGCAGGTCGTCGATATTGGCCGCGCATGCGCGCAGCACTTCAGCTGCACTGGGGTTGTCCAGCAGGGCGAGCAGCAGATGTTCCACGGTGATGAACTCGTGGCGCTGCTGCCGGGCCTCGACAAACGCCATGTGCAAGCTGACTTCCAGTTCTTGAGCGATCATGTGCGACTCCTTTCGGCTTGCTTGGTTGACTCTCTGCTAAGTAATCTGAGGGCGGTCGGCGCTTATTCAACAGGCTCGAATGTGGCCTGCAGCGGATGACCCGCTTTCTGGGCCGCCTGCAGCACCTGCTCGACCTTGGTCGCCGCCACGTCCTGGCTGTAGACGCCGCAGACACCGCGGCCGTCCAGGTGAATCTTGAGCATGATCTGCGTGGCCGATTCACGATCCTTGCCGAACAGCTCCTGCAGCACGGCAATCACGAACTCCATGGGCGTGAAGTCGTCGTTGAGCATCACGACCTGGTACATGCGTGGCGGCTGCAGCCGCTGGCGGCGGCGTTCAAGCACCAAGGAATCACCATCGTCAGGCGTTCTGATCGCTGGCGAGACCGGGGGAATTGATGGGGGTTGGGTAGCCATGAAATCCATTCTAGCGAGCCGTTGCAATGTTTTTGCGCTGGCATATGCATAGCATTGTTAGGGATTTCAAGGCGGCCGGAAGCAAATTTGACAAAACCAAGGGAAATCCATGGAAATCCCTTAGCCAGCAAGCGCCCTGCGCTATCAAAAAATCATGGGCTGCGATCCGACAAGCATCCTCAAGCAATGCCTGCGCCAGCCCATGATTTTTATTCATAGACCACTTTGACCTGACCGGTACCGGCGGAGCCATACCAGGCCGCCAGCGCGGCGTCCGAGGGGTAGAAGCGGCTGCCCTCGCCCAGCGCCAGCTCGCAGCTGGCCGAACCGCGCTCGTCGCGGCAGATCAGGTCCAGACGCACCTTGACGCCGTGGTTGAGATTGCCGTTCTCGGTTTCCTCGACCTTGGCCGGGAACTGGCGCAGCAGCGCCGGCACATCGGGCATCTTCTCCCCCACGCTGACCTGCAGATAGCGCGCAAAACGGCAGCGCGCATCGGCCAGACTCCACATCTGCTGCACCTTCATGCGCAGGCCGCCGCTGAAGCGGTCGGGCTGAAGCCGCCCCGAAACCACGACAAACTCGTCTTCCTTGAGCACATCGGCGCAGGCTGCCATGGTTTTTTCGTCGACCGAGGCCTCGATCACCGCCGATTTGTCGTCCAGCGTGAAGATGCTGAGCTTGCCGCGCTGGCCGTTGATGGTGCGCAGCCCGCCGATGATGCCGGCCATGGTCTGCGGCTCGCGGCTGTCGCGCATCTCGCCGATCGGAGTGCGCACGAAGCGGCGCACTTCGGCCTCGACCTCGTCGAACAGGTGGCCCGTCAGATAGAAGCCGATGGCCGTCTTCTCCAGCGTCAGCTTTTCCTTGACGCCCCAGGGCAGCACATCGGCCATGGGCGGCTCCGCCGTGCTCGAGCCCAGCGCGTCGTCGCCCATCATGTCGAACAGACCGCCCTGATCGGCATTGGCGATCGAGGTGGCGGCAAAGCCGAAGGCGGTGTCCAGCGTCGCCATCAGCGATGCGCGGTTCATGTCGATGGAATCAAAGGCACCGCCCTTGATCAGCGCTTCCACCGTCCGTTTGTTGATGCGGCTGCGGTCCACGCGCAGGCAGAAGTCGAACAGGCTCTTGAACGGCCCCGTCTCGTGGCCGTTGGGGCCTGTGCCCTCGCCGTTGCGCGCGGCCACTATGGCTTCGATGGCCGCCTGCCCGGTCCCCTTGATGGCCCCGAGGCCGTAGCGTATGACCTTGTCGGTCACCGGCTCGAAGCGGTGCACGCCGCGGTTCACATCGGGCATCTCGAAGGTGATGCCCATCTTGAGCGCATCCTCGTACAACACCTTGAGCTTGTCGGTGTTGTCCATTTCCACGGTCATATTGCCGCAGTAGAACTCGGCCGTGTAATGCACCTTGAGCCAGCCAGTGTGATAGGCCAGCAGGGAGTAGGCTGCCGCGTGCGACTTGTTGAAGCCGTAGCCCGCGAACTTCTCCATCAGGTCAAAGACCTCGTCAGCCTTTTCCTCGCTCAGTCCGTTCTTGGCCGCGCCCTCGCGGAAGATGCCCCGGTGCTTGACCATCTCCTCGACTTTTTTCTTGCCCATGGCCCGGCGCAGCAAGTCGGCGCCGCCCAGCGAGTAGCCGCCAAGCACCTGGGCGGTCTGCATCACCTGCTCCTGGTAGACCATGATGCCGTAGGTTTCGGCCAGCACCGACTCGACCAGCGGATGCGGGTACTCCACGACTTCCTGCCCGTGCTTGCGGGCAATGAAGGTGGGGATCAGGTCCATGGGGCCGGGACGGTAGAGGGCGTTCAGCGCAATCAGGTCTTCCAGGCGCGAGGGCTTGGCCTCCTTGAGCATCTGCTGCATGCCGCGCGATTCAAACTGGAAGACGGCTTCGGTCTTGCCGTCGGAGAACAGCTTGTAGGTCGGGTAGTCGTCCAGCGGAATGTTCTCGAACTGGAAGTTCTCCTGGCCCTTGTGGCGCTTCATGATGAATTCGCGCGCAATCTCCAGAATCGTCAGCGTGGCCAGGCCCAAGAAGTCGAACTTCACCAGGCCCACGGCTTCCACGTCGTCCTTGTCGTACATGGCCACGGCCGAGGTACTGCCGGGCTGCTGGTAGAGCGGACAGAAATCGGCCAGCCGGCCCGGCGCAATCACCACGCCGCCGGCGTGCATGCCGATGTTGCGGGTCATGCCCTCCAGGCTCTGCGCCATCTCGATCAGGGTCTTGACGTCCTCCTCGCGCTCGATGCGCTCGGCCAGGATGGGCTCCTCCTTGATGGCGTAGGTGTATTTGTCGCCTTCCTTGGGCGGATTCGGCGGGTACTTGAGCGTGACATGCAGGCCGGGCTTGTTCGGGATCAGCTTGGAGATGCCGTCGCAGAAGGTGTAGCTCATGTCCAGCACCCGGCCCACGTCGCGGATGGCCGCACGCGCGGCCATGGTGCCGAAGGTGGCGATCTGGCTGACGGCATCGCGGCCGTAGCGATCCTTGACATAGTCGATCACGCGGTCGCGGTTCTGCTGGCAGAAGTCCACGTCAAAGTCGGGCATGGACACGCGTTCGGGGTTCAGGAAACGCTCGAACAGCAGGTTGTATTCCAGCGGGTCGAGGTCGGTCACCTTGAGCACATAGGCCACCAGCGAGCCGGCACCCGAGCCACGGCCCGGCCCCACGGGACAACCGTTGGCTTTGGCCCACTTGATAAAGTCCGACACGATGAGGAAGTAGCCCGGAAAGCCCATCTTCATGATGGTGCCCAGCTCGAACTCCAGCCGCTCCACATAGCGCGCGCGCTGGGCGTCGCGCTTGGCCGCATCGGGATAGAGGTGCACCAGACGCTCCTCCAGCCCCTGGTAGGACTCGTGGCGGAAGAACTCGTCCATGCTCATGCCGGCCGGCACGGGGAAATTGGGCAGCTGCGGGTTGCCCAGCTCCAGCGTCAGACTGCAGCGGCGGGCAATTTCCACTGTGTTCTCGATCGCGCTCGGGATGTCGCAGAACAGTTGCTCCATCTCGGCGGCAGTCTTGAAATACTGGTCGCGGGTGAACTTGCGCACCCGCTTGGCATTGCCCAGGATCTCGCCCTCGGCAATGCAGACCCGGGCCTCGTGCGCCTCGTAGTCGTCGGGCTTGGCATACTGAATCGGGTGGGTCGCAACCACCGGCAGGTTCAGACGGCTGGCCAGCTTCACGGCCGCCAGCACATGCGACTCGTCATCGGGACGGCCCGCGCGCTGCAGCTCGATATAGAAGCGGTGCGGGAACATGGTGGCAAGGCGCTGGGCAATCTCGGCCGCGCCTTTTTCATCACCACGCGTCAGGGCAATGCCCACGGGACCGGCCTGCGCGCCGGACAGCACGATCAATCCCTCGCCCAGCTCCTGCAGCCATTCCCATTTGTGCTGCGCCTGGTCACGCACCACATTGCGCGTCCAGCCGCGCGCCAGCAGCTCGGCGATATTGTGGTAGCCCTGGCGGCTCTGAACGAGAACGATGACCCGCGAAGGCGGCGCATCGCCCAGCCCCTCGAGCACGATCTCGGCTCCCAGCAGGGGCTTGACGCCCTTGCCGCGACCTTCGCGGTAGAACTTGATGCCGCCAAACAGGTTGTTGAAGTCGGTAATGGCCATCGCCACCTGCCCGTCTTCGGCAGCAGCCTTGATCATGGCATTGACGCGGGTGGTTCCGTCGACGACGGAAAATTCGGTGTGCAGGCGCAGATGGACAAACATGGCCGCTATTGTAGAAAGAGCGCTTCGTCCTTGCGGGCTCAATGCCACTAGATTCGCTGCCGCAGCGTAAAGACACGGTCAACTCGCCGGCGCGGGGCAGCGGCCCATTACAATGCGTCGATCCTTTTTCAGGAAGGTCCGGGCCGGGTGGTGTATGGTGTGGGTTTTGCGCCTTGCCGCCAGATGCGACGGGCCAGCCTCCCATCACCGCTAATGATTGTCAGAAAACTGTCCACCATGCCGCGTATTTCCCTGACTCTAGTCCCTGCCGTGTTAATCGCCGCCACGCTGGCGGGATGCTCCAGCACCAAGGACGACCCGACGGCCAAGTGGACACCCGAGCGCATCTATACCGAAGCGCGCGACGAATCTTCCTCGGGTGCCTATGACAAGGCCGTGCCGCTGTTCGAAAAGCTGGAAGGCCGTGCCGCCGGCACGCCTCTGGCCCAGCAGGCCCAGCTGGAAAAAGCCTATGCCCAGTACAAGGCCGGCGAGAAAGTGCAGGCACTGGCCACGCTGGACCGCTTCACCAAGCTGCATCCGGCCAGCCCCGCCATGGACTACGCACTCTACCTCAAGGGGCTGGTCAACTTCAACGACAACCTGGGCATGTTCGGCTGGCTGACGCGCCAGGACCTGTCCGAGCGCGACCAGAAGGCCGCCAAGGACTCCTTCGAGTCCTTCCGCGAGCTGGTGACCCGTTTTCCCGACTCCAAGTACTCGGATGACGCCCGCCAGCGCATGCAGTACATCGTGAACTCGCTGGCCCAGTACGAAGTCCATGTCGCGCGCTACTACTACAGCCGCGGCGCCTATGTCGCAGCCATCGCCCGTGCGCAGACTGCCATCAAGGACTACCAGAACGTGCCTTCGGTGCGCGAAGCCATGGTTATTCTCGTCAAGTCCTATGACGCTCTGGGCATGACACAGCTGCGCGACGATGCCAAGCGCGTACTGGAGCAAAGCTACGGCGCGAATGCCGAGCAAGGCGTGGAAAAGAAGAGCGAATCCTGGTGGAAGCTCTGGTAGACAGAGCCCTCCGGGTCTGGAAACAAAAGGATGCGCCTGTGCGTATCCTTTTTCATTTTCGCGTTTCCGAGTCCGCCGCAGCTCCCGGTTCGCTGTCGCTGCTGCGGGCTTGCACCTTCAGCAACTCCAGCGCCTCGCCGAACTCCGGCGCGCCGGTCAGCACGCGCATGGGCGGCAATGCCGACATCAGCTTCGCTCCATAGCCCATGGTGACCAGGCGGCTGTCACAGATGACCAGCACACCGCGATCGGTTTCGCTGCGAATCAGGCGCCCGGCCCCCTGCTTGAGGGCAAGGGCTGCCTCGGGCAGCATGTAATCGTGAAACGCCGCCCGCCCCACACTCTCCAGCAGCCGGGAACGGGCCTCGACCAACGGGTCGTCGGGAGGCGGAAACGGCAGCTTGTCGATCACCACCAGTTGCAGCACATCGCCGGGAAGATCCACTCCCTCCCAGAAGGTGGCGGAAGCCACCAGAATCGCGCCTCGCCCGGCTCCTGCTCCGGCCGCCATGAAGCGCTGGATCAGGGCCAGCTTGGGCGCTTCACCCTGCACCAGCACATCAAGATCGGCAAACAGTCCCAGATTCGAGCGCAGCGATGCGCTGATGACCTGCAAGGCCTTGATGGTGGTGGTCAGCACCAGGGTGCGACCACCCAGGCGCTGAGCTGCATCCAGCACCAGCTGGGCGACCTGCTCACTGTGCTGCGCGCTGCCGGCCGCAGCAAAGGGCTGGGGCACATAGATACCGGCCTGCCGGTGGTAGTCGAACGGGCTTTCCACCTGCAGCACCTGAGCGCCGCGCAGGCCGCAGGAATCGACAAACCAGCTCAGCTGGGCGTCATTGCCCAAGGTGGCCGAGGTGAAGATCCAGGCCTTCTTCCTTGACGGATCGAGCTCCTCGCCCTGACTCGTGCCACCATCCTCCAGCGAGCGCTGAAGCAGCCGCTGCTGCATGATGCGGGCAATCGACAGCGGCGACTCCAGCATGCGCAGATACTGCGCGCCGACCTCCAGCCAGCGCACGCACTCGTCTCCAGCGGCAGATGCAAAGCGCGCAAGCCTCGCCAGCAGCTCTGCACCGCGCTCGTACAGGCGCTGCAAATCGGTGGCCGCCCCCTCCAGGGCGGCAAGCGGAATCAGCAGGGCGCGCAGACTCTGCCCCAGGCGCACCAAGGCCGCCCGCCATTTCACCGGATCCAGTCCCTGAGGGGTCACAGCCTGCCATGCCAGCCGCCCGCCGACCGGAGGCTTGCCGGCCTGCAGGCGCAACTCACGCATGGCCTGCTCCAGCGTGGCACAGAGCACCAGCCAGTCGGCCATGCCGCGTGCATGCTCCTGCGTCAGGCGCAGGGCATCACGGGCGTAACCCACCAATTGCTGGCTTGACAAGGCCTCGCCCGCAAACTGCACGCCGATGTCGTTGAGCTGATGGGCCTCGTCTATCACCACCACGCCGGTATTGGGCAAAAGGTGGGCCATGCCGCTGTCGCGCACATCGAGATCGGCAAACAACAGATGGTGGTTGACCACCACCACATCGGCCTCCAGCGCCTGCTGCCGAGCGTGATTGACATGGCAGCCCTGCCAGTGCGGGCAGTCCGAACCCAGGCAGTTGTCCTTGGTGGAGGTCACCAACGGCAGGGCGGCGGAGCGCTCGTCCAGCGCCGTCAACTCGGCCAGGTCACCGGAGCGCGTGACTCTGGCCCAACGCTCCACCTCCGCCACGGCGCGCAGCACCTGAGGGTCCTGAGGAGCCGTACGCCCCTGGCGCACGCGCTCCAGCCGCTCCACGCACAGATAGGAGGAGCGGCCCTTGAGCCTGGCCATGCGCAGGGGCAAGCCCAGGCCATGAACCAGGCGTGGCAGGTCACGGGCAAACAGCTGGTCCTGCAGCGCCTTGGTGGCCGTGGACACCAGCACCCGCTGACCGCTGAGCAAGGCAGGCACCAGATAGGCATAGGTCTTGCCCACGCCCGTGCCGGCTTCCACCACCAGCACCTGACCCTCCTCTATGGCGCCAGCGACCGCCAGCGCCATGCGGGTCTGGCCCGGACGCGGCGTAAACGCAGGCTCGGCCAACGCGAGCCCGCCCTGCGGCGCAAACACCTGCGCAACCGCCTCCTGCAATTGAGTCAAAACCGTTTCACCTTCTCACAAGCCAGGTCAGTACGACCTCACATAAGATCTCGAATATTCGCCGAGGCCTGGCCTCGGGCCGATAAAATGTAACGTAACGTTAAATAGCGCTCCGCGAACGCATTCGCACACATTCATGTCATCCAGCTACCGCATTCAGGCGGCCACCGGCATTCACCGCGGCGACCGGGAATATCAGCAGGACCAGGTCCTGCTCATGGCACATCCCTATGCCAAGGGCTGCATTCTCGGCGTGGTAGCCGACGGCATGGGCGGGCGCAGCGGCGGCCGCAAGGCCTCTGACCAGGTCATGCTGACGGCACGCCAGCTTTTCGAACGCTTCGAGCCCGCCAAGGAAGACTGCACCCGCATGCTGCGCACCATTGTGCAGGATGCCCACACCGTGATCCGTCTCACGGCCATTGCAGCCGAGCAGGAGCCCCACAGCACCATCGCTGTCTTTGTGGTGCTGCCCGATAATCGCTGCCACTTCATGCACTCGGGCGATTCACGGCTCTATCATTTTCGCGGCGCTTCCCTCGTGCACCGCTCGCTCGATCATTCCTATGTTCAGGCGCTGGTCGATCGCGGCGAGCTCACCGAGATCGAAGCCCAGCACCACCCCCGGTCCAACATCCTGCTGGGATGCCTCGGAGCCGAGCCGCCACCGCCCATGGCCCACCATATGATTGAAAAACTGCAGCCCGGTGACAGCCTGATGGCCTGCTCGGACGGGGTATGGCATTACTTCACCACCCAGGAGCTGGGCACGGTGCTCGATGGCCTGTCGCCACGCGAAGCCTCGCAATTTCTGATCGAGAAGGCCAGACGGCGCGCAGCAGGCAGTGGCGACAATCTCTCGCTGGCCATACTCAAGCTTGATACCTCGGTCGCTGAAGCCAGCGCCTGAAGAAAGCCCCGGTTAAGACAGCCAATGCCTGGCGGCCATGCAGGCCCGGCGCACCTGATTCAGCCATCCATCAGGGCGCAGGAGCAGGCAGCGGCGCCGAGGTCTGACCGCGATCCTTGGCCTGCTGCAAAGCCCTGGCCTTGTGCTCGGCCGCAGCCTTGAGCTTGGCGTCGTAATCCGCCCTGGCCTTGGCCTCGCGCTCGGCGCGCCCCTGATCGGCCTGTGCACGGTTTTGCTCGTGACGACGCACATAGTCGACCTGCTTGCTGGCACGCTGCTGGGCCTCGGTCTGGCGCTGGGCCTGCGCCGCCTGCTCGTCAACTGCCGGCTTGGCGCCCGAGCCCTTGGGCTGGCTGCTGCCGTTCTTGTCGCGCTGCTGCGACTTCATGGGCACGGCAGCGTTCTCGGCTTTTTTCTCTTCGATGGCCTGCAGCTTGGCTGCGGCCTTTTCCTTGCGCTCGGTGTCGTTGATTTCCAGTTCGCGCGCGCGCAGCGGTGCATCCTTCTCACGGGCGGCCCTGCGGGCCTCGGCCAGACAGCCTTCCACGGCAAACTTCTGGTAGCAGAGCTTTTCGTCGGCCACGCGCTGCTGCTCGATAACGGCACGCTTGCTGAGAATTTCGTCACGCTCGGCTTCGCGCTGCTGGTGCAGGTGCTGACGCGCCTTCTCGGCAAGCTCCTTCTGAGCCTGCTTGTCGGTCTGCCGTTCCGAATCCGCCTTTACCTGAGCCATGGCCGGCGCGCAAGCCAGCCAGACGGCGGCCAGGGGCGCAAGTACAAAGCCCGCAATGCGGCGGCGGATCAGCTGGGCAAGGAGAGTGGGCATCGTCATCAACTCGGAAACTCGAAGTACAGGCTGGCATCTTAAGGCCGCAGGCAGCTGCCTGCTGGCGATCAGGTCAAGCTGGTGTCGACCACGCGGCGCTCAAGCGCCAGATATTCCTTGGAGCGCATTTCGTTCAGGCGCGAGACGGTGCGCGGGAACTCGTGGGACAGCGGTCCTTCGGTATAGATCTTCTCGGGCGGCACGGCAGCCGACAGAATGAGCTTGACATGGCGATCGTAGAGCACGTCCACCAGCAGCGTGAAGCGCCGCGCGGCCGAAGCCATGTTCACATGCAGCTCGGGCACGTCGGACAGCAAGATGGTGTGAAACTGCGTGGCGATTTCCAGATAGTCATTTTGCGAGCGCGGGCCGCCGCAGAGTTCGCGGAAGTCAAACCACACGACGCCACCGGCACGGCGCTTGGCCGCGATCTTGCGGGTCTCGATCTGCATCACGGGCTCTTCGTCATGGGCTTCGGCCAGACGATCGAAGGTCTCCTGCATCGCAGCATCGGCCTCCGGGCCCAGCGGGCAATGATAGAGCTTGGCGTCTTCGAGAGTGCGGCGGCGATAGTCGGTGCCGTTGTCCACGTTCACCACTTCCATGCGCTCCTTGAGCAAGGCAATCGCAGGCAGGATGCGGTCGCGGTGCAGGCCGCCAGGATAGAGGCCGTCGGGCTCGAAGTTGGAGGTCGTCACAAAGCCCACACCATTGGCAAACAGCGACTCGAGCAGCTTGTAGAGAATCATGGCGTCGGTGATGTCGGCCACATGAAATTCGTCAAAGCAGATCAGCTTGTACTTCTTGGAGATCTTGGCGCCGAGTGCATCCAGCGGGTTCTGCGTACCCTGCATCAGGTGCATCTCGCGGTGCACCTCGCGCATGAATTCGTGAAAGTGCAGGCGCACCTTGCGCTTGAGGGGCACGGCGTTGAAGAAGCATTCCATCAGAAAGCTCTTGCCGCGCCCCACCCCACCGTACATATAGACGCCCTTTGGCAGGTCGGGGTGATTGATCAGTTTCTTGAGAGCATTGGAGCGCCTGCCCTTGTACACAGTCCACTCGTCAGCGCAGCGTTGCAACGCATCGACTGCACGCAGCTGCGCGGGATCGCTTTTGAAACCCTTGGCGGCCAGCTCCGCCTCGTAGGCTTGTCTTACATTCACCGTCTTGTCTCCAGATGCTCAAAAAACAATAGCTGCTACCGCTTATGCAATAAGCGTTAGCAGCCATTTTGTGCAGAATTCTAAAAGAAACTCAGCCTGCGCGCGGGCACTTCACAGCCATGTCAAAACCTGCGCGCAAGACTGAAAAAATCTTAGAAGTTCAGCGTGCGCTTATCCACGGCCAGGGCCGCCTCCTTGGTGGATTCGGACAGCGAGGGGTGAGCGTGGCAGATACGGGCGATGTCTTCGCTCGATGCCTTGAACTCCATGGCCACCACGGCTTCGGAAATCAGCTCGGACACCATGGGGCCCACCATGTGCACGCCCAGGATCTCGTCGGTCTCGGCATCGGCCAGGAACTTGACCATGCCGGTCGTGTCGCCCAGGGCGCGCGCACGGCCGTTGGCCAGGAAGGGGAAGGAGCCAGCCTTGTACTTGACGCCGTCGGCCTTGAGCTGCTGCTCGGTGCGGCCCACCCATGCGATTTCAGGGCTGGTGTAGATCACCCAGGGGATGGTGGCGAAATTCACATGACCGTGCTGGCCGGCAATGCGCTCGGCCACGGCCACGGCTTCTTCCTCGGCCTTGTGCGCCAGCATGGGGCCGCGAACCACGTCGCCCACCGCCCACACGCCCGGCAGATTGGTCTTGCACAGATCGTCCACCACGATGGCGCCGCGCTCGTCCAGAGCCAGACCCACGGCTTCGGCGTTCAGGCCATTGGTATTGGCGGTGCGGCCGATCGACACGATCAGCTTGTCCACTTCCAGGCTCTGGGCTTCGCCCTTGGCATTGGTGTAGGCCACGGTCACGCCCTTCTTGCCGGACTTGACTTCGCCGATCTTCACGCCCAACTCGATCTTCAGACCTTGCTTGTCGAACGCCTTCTTGGCTTCCTTGGAGATCTGCTCGTCCACCACGGGCAGGAACTTGTCCATGCCTTCGAGCACGGTCACTTCCGTGCCCAGGCGGCGCCAGACCGAACCCATTTCCAGGCCGATCACGCCAGCACCGATCAGGCCCAGCTTCTTGGGAGTCTTGCCCAGACGCAGAGCGCCGTCGTTGGACAGGATGTTCTCTTCGTCGAAGGCCACGCCAGGCAGGGCGCGCGCGTTGGAGCCGGTGGCCACCACGATCTGCTTGCCGGTGATGACTTCTTCGTCCTTGCCGGCAACCTTGATTTCATAGCCGCCTTCGACAGCCTTCACGAACGAGCCGCGGCCGTGGAAGAAGGTGACCTTGTTCTTCTTGAACAGGTACAGGATGCCGTCGTTGTTCTGCTTCACGATGGCGTCCTTGCGGGCGATCATCTGCGCAACGTCCATCTCGACCTTGCCGGTGGAGATGCCATGGTCGGCGAAGTGCAGCTTGGCATGCTCGAAATGCTCGGAGGACTGCAGCAGCGCCTTGGAGGGAATGCAGCCCACGTTGGTGCAGGTGCCGCCAGGAGCAGCGCCGCCAGCGGCGTTCTTCCATTCGTCGATACAGGCGACGTTGAAACCCAGTTGTGCAGCGCGGATGGCAGCGATGTAGCCGCCGGGGCCTGCGCCGATCACGACGACGTCAAATTGCTTGCTCATGATTTGAATCTTTTCTCTGTTTAACTCGAAAAAAGCCCACCGCTTTTGGTGGTGGGCTTTGTAGAAGCTCGATCTGCTGAATTACAGATCAAACAGGAGGCGAGAAGGATCTTCCAGCGCGTCCTTCATGGCCACCAGGCTCAGCACGGCTTCGCGACCGTCGATGATGCGGTGGTCATAGGACATGGCCAGGTAGTTCATGGGACGGATCACGATCTGACCGTTCTCGACCACGGCGCGATCCTTGGTGGCGTGCACGCCCAGAATGGCGGACTGAGGGGGGTTGATGATGGGGGTGGACATCATCGAGCCGAAAGTTCCGCCATTGGAGATGGAGAAGGTACCGCCGGTCATTTCTTCAATGCCCAGCTTGCCTTCCTTGGCCTTCTGGCCGAACTCGACAATCTTCTTCTCGATGTCGGCGAAGCTCATCTGGTCTGCATTGCGCAGGATGGGCACCACCAGGCCACGAGGCGAGCTCACGGCGATACCGATGTCGAAGTAGCCGTGGTAGACGATGTCGTTGCCGTCGATGGAGGCGTTGACTGCGGGGAACTTCTTCAGGGCATGCACTGCAGCCTTGACGAAGAAGGACATGAAGCCCAGCTTCACGCCATGTTCCTTGGTGAACTGGTCCTGGAACTTCTTGCGCAGCTCCATCACGGGAGCCATGTTCACTTCGTTGAACGTGGTCAGGATGGCGTTGGTAGCCTGGGATTGCAGCAGACGCTCGGCAATACGGGCACGCAGACGTGTCATGGGCACGCGCTGCTCGGGACGGTCGCCCAGGCTTTCCTTGGTCACGGGAGCTGCCACCTGAGGCAGAGCTGCCTTGGGAGCGCCGGTGGGGATGGCTGCGCCGGCCTTGATGGCACCCAGGGCGTCGCCCTTGGTCACGCGGCCGTCCTTGCCTGTGCCAGCCACGTTGGCAGCGGACAGGTTGTTGTCGGCAAGGATCTTGGCAGCAGCAGGCATGGCCACGCCGCTCTTGTCGGCGCCGGCGGGAGCCGCAGCCACGGGGGCAGCAGCAGGAGTCGCAGCAGCAGGGGCGGCTGCAGGAGCCGCAGCACCGGCGACGGCTTCGGAGTCGATCTTGGCGATCACTTGCTCGGCAGCCACGGTTGCGCCATCGCCTTGCAGGATTTCGGTGATCACGCCAGCCGAAGGAGCGGGCACTTCCAGCACGACCTTGTCGGTTTCGATTTCGATGAGGATTTCATCGATGGCCACTGCCTCGCCGACCTTTTTCTTCCAGGTCAGCATGGTGGCTTCCGTGATGGATTCGGACAGCTGGGGGACTTTAACTTCAACGATTGCCATTTTGAATTCTTTCCAAAGATGTTTCTTGTGCCCCCTGTCCTCGGACAGGGGGTGTCGCCTGTATTACTTGGTCAGGACAAAGCCCTTGAGCTTGGCGAATGCGCCTTCCACCAGTGCCTTTTGTTGCTCTTGGTGCAGATGTGCGTAGCCAACGGCGGGCGAAGCGGACGCAGCGCGACCGGAGTAGCCCAGCTTCTGGCCTTCACGCATGTTCTCGTGGATGTTGTGCTGGATGAAGAACCAGGCACCCTGGTTCTGAGGCTCATCCTGGCACCACACGATGTCAGTAGCGTTGGCGTACTTCTTCACTTCGGCGGCGAACGCCTTGTGGGGGAAGGGATACAGCTGCTCGACGCGGATGATGGCGACGTCCTTGGATTCCTTCTCGGCACGCTTCTTGACCAGATCGTAGTACACCTTGCCCGAGCAGGCGATGATGCGCTTGACCTTGGCAGCGTTCTTGACGATGGTTTCGTCCTGCTCGGGGATCACGGTCTGGAAACCACCAGAGGTGAACTCGGACAGGGGCGACGTGGCGTCCTTGTTACGAAGCAGCGACTTGGGAGTCATGATGACCAGCGGCTTGCGCAGGCCACGAACCATCTGGCGACGCAGCACGTGGAAGATCTGGCTGGCCGTTGTGGGCTGCACGATCTGCATGTTGGTGTCGGCAGCCAGCTGCATGAAGCGCTCCAGACGCGCCGAGCTGTGCTCGGGGCCCTGGCCTTCATAGCCGTGAGGCAGCATCAGTGTCAGGCCGTTGACACGGCCCCACTTCACTTCACCGGATGCGATGAACTGGTCGATCACCACCTGGGCGCCGTTGGCGAAGTCGCCGAACTGGGCTTCCCAGACCACCAGGGTGTTGGGGTCGTTCGATGCATAGCCGTATTCAAAGCCCAGCACTGCCTCTTCGGACAGGATGGAGTCGATCACGACGAACGGAGCCTGATTCTCGGCAGCGTTCTGCAAAGGAATATAAGTGCCCTCGTCCCACTTTTCACGCTTTTGGTCATGAACCACGGCGTGACGGTGCGTAAAGGTGCCGCGACCCGAGTCTTCACCCGACAGACGCACGGGATAGCCCGAAGCGACCAGGGAGCCGAAGGCCATGGTTTCGCCCATGCCCCAGTCCACGTTCACATCGCCGCGGCCCATTGCTGCGCGATCGTCGTACACCTTCTTGACCAGAGCATGAGGGTTCACGCTGGCAGGCAGGGTCGTGATCTTCTCGGCCAGGCGCTTCCACTCGGTCAAGGGAATAGCGGTGTCGCCGGCGTCGGTCCAGGTCTTGCCCACGAAGGGGCTCCAGTCCACGGCGTACTTGCTCTTGAAGTTGGTCAGCACCACGTCCTGGGTGTGACGACCTTCGTCCATGGCGGCGCGATAGGCCTTGACCATGTCGTCGCCCAGCGTATCGCCCAGGCCCTGGGTGGCCAGCTTGTCTGCGTACAGCTTGCGCGTGCCGGGGTGGGCAGCGATCTTCTTGTACATCAGAGGCTGCGTCAGTGCAGGTGTGTCCTGCTCGTTGTGACCCAGCTTGCGGAAGCAGATGATGTCGACCACCACGTCCTTGGAGAATTCCATGCGGAATTCCAGGGCCAGTTGCATGGCCAGGCACACGGCTTCGGGATCATCGCCATTCACGTGCAGCACGGGCGACTCGATCATCTTGACGATGTCGGTGCAATACAGCGTGGAGCGCAGATCGCGGGGATCAGAGGTGGTGAAACCGATCTGGTTGTTGATGATGATGTGAACCGTACCGCCGGTGGTGTAGCCACGGGTTTCGGACAGCGCCAGGGTTTCCTGGTTCACGCCCTGGCCGGCGAAGGCCGCGTCACCGTGCACCAGCACGGGCAGCACTTGCTTGCCCATGGGGTCGTCGCGACGGTCCATGCGCGAGCGCACCGAACCTTCCACCACGGGGTTGACGATTTCCAGGTGCGAAGGGTTGAAGGCCAGCGACAGGTGAACGGGACCGCCCTTGGCAGACACGTCGGAGCTGAAGCCCTGGTGATACTTCACGTCACCGGCAGGCAGATCTTCGGGAGCTGTGTGGTCGAACTCGGCAAACAGATCCTTGGGCGCCTTGCCCAGGGTGTTGACCAGCACGTTCAGACGGCCACGGTGAGCCATGCCGATCACGACTTCCTGCACGCCCTTGGCGCTGGCGGAATTGATCAGCTCGTCCATGGCAGCGATGAAGGACTCGCCACCTTCCAGCGAGAAGCGCTTCTGGCCCACATACTTGGTGTGCAGATAGCGCTCCAGGCCTTCGGCAGCGGTCAGGCGGTCCAGGATGCGCTTTTTCTCGTCCGCATTGAAGACGGGCTTGGAGCGGATAGATTCCAGGCGCTGCTGCCACCAGCGCTTTTGATTCTGATTGGTGGCATACATGTACTCGGCGCCCAGGGTGCCGCAGTAGGTTTCGCGCAGAGCATTCATCAGCTCGCGCAGAGTCATGCTTTCCTTGCCGAAGAAGGTGTTGCTGGTGTTGAACACCACTTCCTGGTCGGCGTCGGTGAAGCCGTAGAAGGAAGGCTCCAGCTCGGGAATTTCGGGGCGCTCGGTGCGCTTCAGTGGATCCAGATCGGCCCAGCGCTGACCCACGTTGCGGTAGGCTGCGATCAGTTGCTGCACGGCCGTGCGCTTGCGACCCAGTTCGGAGTCGGCGCCGGAAGCCACCACCACCTTGGTGCCACCCTGCTTTGCGCGCTCGGCAAAAGCGTTGATCACGGGCAGGTGGGGAACGTCCTTGTTGTCGGTGCCGTCCACTGCAGGCACATGCTGCAGGGCATCGAAGTACTCACGCCAGGAATCGGGAACGCTGCCGGGGTTGGCCAGGTAGTTCTCGTACATCTCTTCGACATAGGGCGCATTGCCGCCGAACAGATAGGTGTTGCCTTGATAGGCTTGATAGATCGTTGACTGATCGCTCATATCTCGCTGACCTCCGCTTTCCTTCGGAAAGCATTAGCTGGTTTGTGGAACCTCCCGCGACACGGCTGTACCGATTGGCGGATGCGACTGTGGCTGGGGAAGGGCCTTGAGTTGCGGCAGCCATTGTGCCACTGTTCAAAGTCTTGGTCTTATAAAAGACAAGATGTTTACACCCCTGGGAGTCGCTTACATTGCGGGAACTCCATAAACAAGGATTCGCATGCCGCTTTTGCCGCTTCACAAACGTGCATTCATTCTTCTTTTGATAGCAGTAACCGCCGGATTCGGCTTGGTTCTCGAGGAATATGCCGTTGCCATCTTCTGGGGCGTGGTGTTTGCCATCGTCTTCGCCCCCCTGCACCGCAAGCTGCTGATGCGCATGCCCAACAGACCCACGCTGGCCGCGCTGGCAACCTTGCTGATTAGTCTGGTAATGGTGATTTTGCCGCTGTCTCTGATAGGGCTGTCCCTCATCAAGGAGACCTCGGCCATCTATGACCAGGTCAGCAGCGGCAACCTCTCCGCCGGCAGCTATGTGGAGCAGATCTTCAATGCCCTGCCCTCCTGGCTGACGCCTTGGATGGAAAAGCTGCACCTGGGCACGCTAGAAGAAATCCAGGCCAAGCTCTCCAATATCGCTCTGCAGGCCAGCAAGCTCGCGGCCACCAAGGCCGTGGGGCTGGGACAGAACACCCTGGGCTTTGTCGTGGGCTTCGGCGTCATGCTCTACCTCATCTTCTTTCTGCTGCGCGACGGCAAGGAGCTGGTGGCACGCATCTGGGCAGCCACGCCCCTGGCGCCCGAGCACAAGCGCGAGCTGGCGACCAAGTTCATCACCGTCATCCGGGCCACGGTCAAGGGCAATCTGGCCGTCGCTGCGGCTCAGGGTGCGCTGGGGGGCCTGATTTTCTGGATTCTGGGCATCCAGGGCGCGGTGCTCTGGGCCGTGGTGATGGCTTTTCTGTCCTTGCTGCCCGCAGTAGGGGCGGGCCTGGTCTGGGGACCGGTTGCGATCTACTTCCTGGCCACAGGCGCCATCACCAAGGGCCTGATCCTGGCAGCCTATGGCGTGCTGGTCATCGGCCTGGTGGACAACGTGCTGCGTCCCCTGCTGGTCGGCAAGGACACCAAGATGCCTGACTATGTGGTGCTGATCTCCACCCTGGGAGGCATGGCCTTGTTCGGTCTTTCGGGCTTTGTACTCGGCCCGGCCATCGCTGCTCTGTTCATGGCTGCCTGGGAGCTGTTTGCCACCATGCAGCTGCAGGTGGAGGAGCAACTGAACCGCGAAATCGCGCCAGAACGCGCAATGAGTGACGACCCGCAGCGCGCCGAAAGCGGTCCTCCAACCCTCGTAGCGCAGCCGCCCGAAACACAAAAAGGCGACACAGACTAGGATTTTTTTGTGCAATTCGGCCTGTCGACCGATGGCTTTCCCGCCGGGAAATGGATAGGTTAAGGAAGAGCAGGCCGAAGGCTATCACCCTCATTAATAAATACAAAAACGAAAAACAAAGCGCAAAGTCGCTTGACGTTACTCAAGAATTAAGGGTTTGTAACTGCTATCAAAAATGAGGGGGGTCGTAAAATTTGCTTTCACATAAGCGTTCATACGAAAAGGTACCCCACAATGGTCCAATTCTCCAGACGCCAGTTCATGAAAGTGACTGGTTCGACTCTGGCGGGTTCCAGCTTGGCGCTGATGGGTTTCTCACCCACAGCCGCTCTTGCTGAGGTGCGACAGTACAAACTGTCCGCCACCACCGTAACCCGCCAAACCTGCACCTACTGCTCCGTAGGCTGCGGCATCTTGATGTACTCCCTGGGCGACGGTGGCAAGAACACCCGTCTGTCCGTGATGCACGTGGAAGGCGACCCGGATCATCCGGTCAATCGCGGCACACTGTGTCCCAAGGGTGCATCGCTGCTGGACTTTGTCCACAGTCCCAGCCGCCTCAAGTACCCCGAATATCGCGCCCCTGGCTCCTCCGAGTGGAAGCGCATGTCCTGGGACGAGGCGCTGAACCGCATCACCAAGCTGCTCAAGGAAGACCGCGACGCCAACTTCGTTGAAACCAACGAAAAAGGACAGAAGGTCAACCGCTGGCTCACCACCGGCATGCTGGCCGCTTCGGCCTCCAGCAACGAAGCCGGCTACATCACGCACAAAGTGGCCCGCTCCTGGGGCCTTCTTGCACTCGACAACCAAGCACGTGTCTGACACGGCCCGACGGTGGCAGGTCTTGCCCCGACGTTTGGCCGTGGAGCGATGACGAACCATTGGGTCGACATCAAGAACGCGGACGTTATTTTGATCATGGGCGGCAATGCCGCCGAAGCACACCCCTGCGGCTTCAAGTGGGTGACCGAAGCGAAGGAGCACAACAAGGCTCACTTCATGGTGGTCGATCCGCGCTTCAACCGCTCGGCATCCGTGGCTGACTTCTATGCACCGATCCGTTCCGGATCGGACATCGTCTTCCTCGGCGGCGTGATCAACTACCTGCTGACCAACGACAGGATTCACCACGAGTATGTGAAGAACTACACGGACTTCTCATTCATCGTGCGCGAGGACTTTGCGTTCGACGAAGGTATTTTCTCGGGCTACAACCCCGAAAAGCGCACCTACGACAAGGCGTCCTGGGACTACGAGCTGGGTGAAGACGGCTTTGTGAAGGTCGACCCCACGCTGGAACACCCTCGCTGCGTCTATCAGTGGCTCAAGAAGCACTACGCCGGCTACACGCCCGAGAAGGTGGAATCCATCTGCGGCACGCCCAAGGAGAAATTCCTGCACGTGTGCGAGAAGCTGGCTTCGACCGCCGAAGCAGGCCGTGTCGCCACCATCCTGTATGCACTGGGCTGGACCCAGCACACCACGGGCGCGCAGATTCTGCGCACCGGCGCCATGATCCAGCTGCTGCTGGGCAATATCGGCATCGCCGGCGGCGGCATGAACGCGCTGCGCGGTCACTCCAACATCCAGGGCCTGACCGACCTGGGCATTCTGTCTGCTTCGCTTCCCGGGTACCTGACGCTGCCGAACGAAGCCGAGCAGGACTACAACCAGTACATCGCCACGCGCACGCCCAAGCTGCTGCGCCCCGGCCAGATGAACTACTGGTCGAACACGCCCAAGTTCCACGTCAGCCTGATGAAGGCGTGGTGGGGCCCGGCCGCAACTGCAGAAAACAACTGGGCTTTCGACTACCTGCCCAAGCTGGACAAGCAGTACGACATGTTGCAGATCTTTGAGATGATGACTCAGGGCAAGGTCAATGGCTATATCGCTCAGGGCTTCAACCCCCTGGCGGCCCTGGCCAACAGCAACAGCGTGCGCGAAGGCCTCAAGAAGCTGAAGTTCCTGGTCATCATGGATCCGCTGGTGACCGAGACTTCGGAGTTCTGGAAGAACCACGGCGAGTTCAACGACGTGGACTCCGCCTCCATCCAGACCGAGGTGTTCCGCCTGCCCACCACCTGCTTTGCCGAAGAAGACGGTGCCGTGGTCAGTTCCTCGCGCGTGCTGCAGTGGCACTGGAAGGCCGCCGAGCCCCCGGGAGAAGCCAAGACCGATATTGCCATCATGTCCGCTCTGCATCTGCGCCTGAAGGCCCTGTACCAGAAGGAAGGCGGCAAGTTCTCCGAGCCCATCACCAATCTGTACTGGCCTTACGCCGAAGCCGATCACCCCTCCTCCGAGGAAGTGGCCAAGGAGTACAACGGTCGTGCGCTGGTGGACCTGTTCGACCCCAAGGACCCCACCAAGCTCATCCGCAAGGCCGGCGAGCAACTGGCGGGCTTTGGCGAAATGCGCGATGACGGCACCACCCTGGGCGGCTGCTGGATCTGGGCTGGCAGCTGGACCTCGTCCGGCAACCAGATGGCGCGCCGCGACAACAGCGACCCCACAGGCATAGGCAACACGCTGAACTGGGCCTGGGCCTGGCCAGCCAACCGCCGTGTGCTCTACAACCGCGCATCCTGCGACCGCCAGGGCAAGCCCTTCAACCCCGAACGCGTGCTGATCAAGTGGAACGGCAAGCAATGGGGCGGAGCGGACGTGCCGGACGTGGCCGTGGGACTGGATCCCGAGGTGATCAACCCCTTCATCATGAACCCAGAAGGGGTGGCCCGCCTGTTTGCCCGCAAGGGTATGGCAGAAGGTCCGTTCCCCACGCATTACGAGGCGTTTGACAACCCGCTGGGCTACAACCCCATGTACCCCAACAACAAGCAGGCCGTGATCAGCCCCGTGATACGCATCCTGGAAACCGCCAAGGGCACCCAGGGCGATCCCAAGGATTACCCGCACGTGGGCACGACCTACCGCCTGACCGAGCACTTCCACTACTGGACCAAGCATGTTCAGCTGAACAACATCGTCCAGCCCGAACAGTTCGTGGAAATCGGCGAGGCTCTGGGCAAGGAGCTGGGCATCGAAACCGGCCACCAGGTCAAGGTTTCGTCCAAGCGCGGCTTCGTCAAGGCGGTGGCCGTGGTGACCAAGCGCATCAAGCCCATGAAGATCGATGGCAAGACCATCCATCACGTGGGCGTGCCGATTCACTGGGGCTTCTCCACGACGGGACGCAAGGGCTATCTGGCGAACAACCTGACAGCCTCCGTGGGTGACGGTAACAGCTTGACCCCTGAATCCAAGACCTTCCTCGTGAAGGTGGAAAAGATCTAAGGAGCCACGCTGATGTCCTCAACCATGTCTCTCGATATCAAACGCCGCTCGGCGACGACGACACCCGCACCCAGCGCACGCGGTGCGCATGCGGGTGAAGTCGCCAAGCTGATCGACGTCTCCAAATGCATTGGCTGCAAGGCTTGCCAGACAGCCTGCATGGAGTGGAACGACCTTCGCGACGAAATCGGCACAGTGGCCGCTGGCGTCTACGACAACCCGACGGATCTGACGTCGGAGTCGTGGACCGTGATGCGCTTTGCCGAGTACGAAAACGAAGCCACAGGCAACCTGGAGTGGCTGATCCGCAAGGACGGCTGCATGCACTGCGAAGACCCGGGCTGCCTCAAGGCCTGCCCCTCGCCTGGCGCCATCGTCCAATATGCCAACGGCATCGTGGACTTCCAGCAGGACCAGTGCGTGGGCTGCGGCTACTGCGTCACGGGCTGTCCGTTCAACATTCCGCGCATCTCCAAGAAGGACCACAAGGCGTACAAGTGCACCTTGTGTTCGGACCGCGTGGCGGTTGGCCAGGAACCCGCCTGCGTCAAGACCTGCCCTACCGGAGCCATCCAGTTCGGCACCAAGGAAGCCATGCAGGAGCAGGCTTCCCGCCGTGTCGTGGACCTCAAGGAGCGCGGCTACGAAAAGGCCGGTCTCTACGACCCGCAGGGCGTGGGTGGCACGCACGTGATGTACGTGCTGCACCATGCGGACAAGCCTTCGCTGTACAAGGGCCTGCCGGACGATCCCAAGATCAGCCCGATGGTGTCCCTGTGGAAGGGTGTAGCCAAGCCTCTGGCAATGGCTGCCCTGGGTGCAGCGGCTGTCGGCAGCCTGTTCCACTACATCACCAAGGGTCCAAACGACGTGTCCAAGGACCTGGAAGATGAAATGGAGCGCAAGGACGCCGAAGCGCAGAACAAGGAGAACGGCCAATGAAACGCGACCCTCGCGACCTCGTGCGCTACAACGCATCGGAGCGCGCCAACCACTGGGTGGTAGGCATTTGCTTCATCTTGCTGGCCCTGTCCGGTCTGGCGTTCTTCCACCCCGCCTTCTTCCCGCTGACTCAGCTGTTCGGAGGCGGTCCCTGGACGCGCATTCTGCACCCCTATATCGGGGTGGTGATGGCCTTGTTCTTCATCGTCATGGCCTGCCGTTTTGCCAAGCTCAACATCGTGGAACCCCGCGATATCGAGTGGCTCAAGAACGTCAACAAGATGATCGATGGCGACGACCACGACATGCCCGAGCAGGGCAAGTACAACGGTGGCCAGAAGCTGCTGTTCTGGGGCCTGGTGATCGGCATGCTGCTGATCACGGTCACCGGTGTGCTGATGTGGCGCGCCTGGTGGACGCTGCCCGTGGGCGTGGTGCGTGCCGCTTCGGTGGTGCATGCCATCGCTGCGGTGTGGATGATCGGCCTGATCATCATGCACGTCTACGCGGCTATTTGGACTCGCGGCACCATTCGCGCCATGTTGTATGGCACAGTGACCCGTGCCTGGGCCAAGCAGCACCACCGCGGCTGGTATCGCAAGATGACTGGCGACAACGACTGATCGCATCGGTCCTTGGATAAAGTCTCTTAGACACTTGTTGATTGCCGCCGGACGCCCTCTGCTGGGCGTGCCGGCGGCTTCAGTTTCGGGATCCCTATTTCTATGCAACAACGCATTCTTCAACCCGGCGAGATCGAAGCGCTGGACAAGACCAGCTTCCCCCGCATCCTGCTGCCTCAGGTAGCCAGCCTGTTTGCCGAGCGCGCTGCGCGCCTGCGCCAGCTGGCGCAAGGCAATCCGATCGCGGATTACCTGCAGTTTGCCGCCAAGATCGTGGATGCCCAGCATGCCGCAGTCTCCCAGGTGGAACTGCAGCCCCTGGACACCAGCAGCATGGCGCGCGCGCAGCAGCATTCCATGCCTTTGCTGCCTGCCGCCGAGCATATCGATCCGGCCTGGCATGCCGTGCTGGACGCCATGCTGGACACCCTGGCCGGCGACCAAGGTCTGCCCGAACCCCTGCAGCCGCTGATCACCTCACTGCGCGAACTCAGCCGGCAGGAGCGCGACGAGATCGCCCTGCGCCTGCTGCAAAAGGAAGTGGCGGCCCGCCATATCGGCATGGCGCCTTTCATCATGGCCGCGCTGCAGGTGGTCTTCGCCAGACGCGCAGCAGCCCTGCAGGTACAGGACGTGCCTTACACCGAACCTGCCAGCATCTGCCCCGTGTGCGCCAGCGAACCCGTGGCCAGCGTCATCCGCATCGGCGGCAAGCTCGCCGGTCACCGCTACGCCCATTGCGGCACTTGTGCCTGCGAGTGGCATATGGTGCGCGTCAAGTGCACGCATTGCGAATCGACCAAGGGCATCCACTACCAGGGCATCGACGGCGGCAGCGAGGAAGTTCTGGCCGAAACCTGCGACGAATGCGGCAGCTACCGCAAGCTCGTCAACCAGGAAAAAAACCCCATGGTCGAGCCTCTGGCCGATGATCTGGCCAGCCTGATGCTGGACTTGCTGATGAGCGAGACCGGGTTCCAGCGCGCCAGCGCCAATCCTTTGCTGTTTGTGGCCGTGGCCGAAGAGCAGTCGGGTGAGGCTGACAACGAGCTGGTGGACCCCGCAGCCTGATCCCGCCGGCAGCCAGCGCCAGCATAATGAAGGCGGCAGGTCTTTCTGCCGCCTTTTCCATTTTTCGACGACCCGACATACCCTGGCCATGAGCAATACCGCAGCGACTGCCCCCGAAATTTCGCATCCCTCCGAGCTTCCTGCCGTGGACAAGGTCTTGCTTGCGGGCGAGATGCAGGCATTGCGTGAATCCTACGGCCTGGACGCCTGCACCAAGGCGGTCCGTGATGTGCTGACAGGGCTGCGCCAGCAGCTTCTGGGCGCCGGCGATCAGCCCGGCCAAAGCGTGCTGGCCGACATTGCCAGCATTGCGCAGGCTGCCCAGCGCCAGCTTCAGGCCAGGTTCGCACCACGCCTGCAGCCCGTCTTCAACCTCACCGGCACGGTGCTGCACACCAATCTGGGCCGCGCCCTGCTGCCGCAGGCCGCCATCGATGCCGTGGTGCAGGCCATGAGCGCCCCCGCCAATCTCGAATATGACCTCGACGACGGTGGCCGCGGCGATCGCGACGACCTGGTCGAATCGCTGATCTGCGAGCTGACCGGCGCCGAAGCCGCCACGGTTGTCAACAACAACGCCGCTGCCGTGCTGCTGGTGCTGTCCACCATGGCCATGGGCCGGGAAGTGGTGGTCTCGCGCGGCGAGCTGGTGGAAATCGGCGGAGCATTCCGCATCCCCGATGTCATGACCCGCGCCGGCGCGCGGCTGATCGAAGTCGGCACCACCAACCGCACCCACGAGAAAGACTATGCGGCGGCCATCGGCGAGAACACGGCTGCGCTCATGAAGGTGCACTGCAGCAACTACGCCATCACCGGCTTCACCAAGGCCGTCAGCGACGCCGACGTGGCCCGCATTGCGCACGACAGCAGCCTGCCCATGATCGTCGACCTGGGCAGCGGCACGCTGATCGACATGCGCGACTGGGGGCTGCCCTATGAAGTCACGGTGCGCGAGACGGTCGAGTCCGGCGCCGACATCGTCACCTTCAGCGGCGACAAGCTCCTGGGCGGCCCACAGGCCGGCATCATCGTCGGCAAGCGGGAGCTGATTGCCCAGATCAAGAAGAACCCGCTCAAGCGCGCGCTGCGCGTGGGCAAGATCACGCTGGCGGCGCTGGAGCCCACGCTGCGCCTGTACCTGAACCCCGAAAAGCTCGCCCAGGAGCTGACGACACTGCGCCTGTTCACACGCAAGGCCGCCGACATGCAGGCCCAGGCCGGGCAGCTGCAGCCTCTGCTGCAGCAGGCACTGGGCCAGGACTATGTGGTGGAGACCGCGGCCATGAACAGCCAGATCGGCAGCGGCGCCCTGCCCGTGGAAAATCTGCCCAGTTTCGGCCTCAGGATCTATCCGGCCAGCGGCAAACAGGCGGGTCGCCAGCTGACCCGGCTCGAAGCGCGCTTTCGTGCCCTGCCCCGGCCGGTGATCGGGCGCTTGCATGACGACGCGCTGTGGCTGGATCTGCGCTGTCTGGAAAACCCGGCACAGGCCCTGTTTGCAGCGCAGCTGCCGCTGCTAGCCTGATCCAGCGCCATGGCCTCGGCCCCAAAATTCCTACAAGAACACCTAGCATCGCTTGATAAACAAGCGCCAGCAGCTATCAGAACCATAAGCACACCATGATCATCGGAACCGCAGGCCATATCGACCACGGCAAAACCACGCTGGTGCGTGCGCTCACAGGCGTGGAAACCGACCGTCTCAAGGAAGAGAAAGCCCGCGGCATCTCCATAGAGCTTGGTTATGCCTATAGCCCGCTGCCCAATGGCGATGTGCTGGGCATCATCGACGTGCCGGGCCACGAGAGATTCGTCCACACCATGGCCGCCGGTGCCGTGGGCATTGACCACGCCCTGCTGGTCGTGGCTGCCGACGACGGCGTCATGCCCCAGACCATAGAGCATCTGGAAATTCTGCAGCTGCTGGGTGTCAGGCGCGGCAGCGTGGCGCTGACCAAGGTCGACCGCGTGCTGCCGCAGCGCATTGCCGACGTGCACCGGGAAATCAACGCCATTCTCGGCGTCACCGCGCTGGCGGACAGCCCCATCTTCGAGACCAATGCCGCAGAACCCGGCAATACCGGCGTACAGGCCCTGCGCGAGCACCTGCAGGTGCAGGCCCAGATGATGCAGGCGCGACCCAGGGACGGCCTGTTCCGGCTCGCCGTGGACCGTGTCTTCACGCTGCCGGGCCAGGGCACGGTGGTCACGGGCACGGTCTTCAATGGCCAGGTCCGCGTGGGCGACACGCTGGCGCACTCGGCCAGCGGGCAGGCCGTGCGCGTGCGCAGTATTCACGCCCAGAACCAGAGCAGCGACAGCGGCGTCGCCGGCCAGCGCTGTGCGCTGAACCTGGCAGGCATAGGCAAGGACGAGATCGAACGCGGCGACTGGATCATGGACCCGCGCCTGCTGCAGGCCACGGACCGCCTCGACATTCATCTGCACCTGCTCAGCGAAGCGCCCTTGCTGGCCCAGTGGACACCTGTCCATGTGCACCTGGGCACCAGGCGCACCACCGGCCATGTGGCCCTGCTGCAGGACCAGGCCATAGAGCCCGGCACCGAAGCCCGCGTGCAACTGGTGCTGGAGGCGCCGGTCTTCGCGCTGCCCGGCGACCGCCTGATCCTGCGCAACGCCCAGGCCAGCCGCACCATCGCCGGCGGCATGGTGCTTGACCCCTATGCGCCCAGCCGCAAGCGCCGCAGCGCAGAGCGCATGGCCTACCTCGACGCCATGGAGCAGCTCGTAGCCCGCAGCGACTTCAGGCCGCTGATCGCACAGGCCCCGCACGGCATTGCGCGCTCGCAGCTGGTGCGCCTGAGCGGCCATGCCTTCCCCGAGGCCAGCCTGGCCGACACCATCCAGCTACCCATTGCCGGCGGCGATGCCCTGGTACTGGGCAGCGAGCGCTGGCAGTTGCTGCAGACCCAGATCATCGACAGCCTGGCGCGCTTTCATGAAAAATCGCCCGACGAGCCCGGCGTCAACGCAGCCCGGCTGAGGCGCATGGCCTTGCCCGGCCTGCAGCAAAGCAGCTACGACGCACTCTATCAGGGCCTGGTCGATGCCCTGCTCAGCAGCCAGTTGCTGGCCAGCACCGGCGCCTGGCTGCATTTGCCGCAGCACAGCGTGCAACTGAGCAATGCCGAGCAGACGCTGGCCGAAAAACTGCTGCCCGCCATCGCGGCAGGCCGCTATGACCCGCCCTGGGTGCGCGACCTGGCGCGCGACCATGCCGCAGGCGAAGAACTGGTGCGCCAGCTGCTCAAAAAGCTCTCGCGCCAGGGCCAGCTGTTCCAGGTCGTCAAGGATTTGTTCTATGCACCGGCGCGCATGGATGAGCTTGCCGTCCTGGTTGCCGACATCGCCCACCAGCACGACAGGGGTGAAGTGGAAGCCAGCGCATTCCGCGATGCCACCGGCCTGGGTCGCAAGCGCGCCATCCAGATTCTCGAATTCTTCGACCGCACCGGCTACACGCGCCGCGTGCGCGACGCCCATCTGCTGCGCCCTGACGTGCAATGGAATAGCACGCAACGCTGAGCCTGCAAGGCGAACCAGCGCAAATCAGTCCAGGTTCCTTATCCTGCTTGCGCAACGAGCTATCAAATCAGGGTGGACCCGGACATGAGGCCTTGTCGTGCGGCTCGTCGTCAAGTGCCGGATTGCTGGCTACAATCGCAGTCCTATCTTCTACAAGAGTGGCAGCAGCCACTCTTGACTCAAAGGAAGGCAATCGTGCCCGGTGGCGCGGCCGGGCTTCAAACCCGGTGGGGGGCGTCAGCCGCTCCCGGGTTGGTTCGACTCCAGCTGCTTTCCGCCACTCCCCTTCACTTGGATTCAGGCTGCAGCTTCCTGCTCCTGCAGCATTCGCCACATCACCTTGCCGCTGCCGCTCTTGGGCAAGGCCGTCACGAACTGCACCAGGCGCGGTGCCTTGTAGACCGCCATATTGTCGTGGCACCACTGGATGATCTGCTCTGCCGTCGTGGCCTCATGACCGGCACGCAGCACGACCACGGCCTTGACGGTTTCGCCGCGATAGGCATCCTTGGCGGAGATCACGCAGGCCTCCTGAATCCCGGGATGGCGGAACATCAGCGACTCCACCTCGGCCGGCCAGACCTTGAAGCCGCTGGCATTGATCATGCGCTTGAGCCGGTCGGTGATGAAGAAATAACCCTCCTCATCCACGCGTCCCAGGTCGCCGGTACGGAAAAAGCGCTTGCCATCCAGCTCCATAAAGCTTTGCTCGGTCGCCTCGGGGCGCTGCCAGTAGCCTTCGAACACCTCGGGGCCGTTGACCACGATCTCGCCCTGCTCCCCCTGGGGCACTTCCTCCAGCGTGTCGGGACTGATCACGCGCGCATCGGTGCTCATGAAGGGGATGCCCAGGCATTGCTGCTTGGGATGGTCGGGCGGATTGCTGTGCGAAGGCGCGGCGGTTTCGGTCAGGCCATAGCCTTCACAGAAGCGCAGCCCGTATTGTTCGAGCAGACGCTGGGCCACGGCCTGGGGCATGGCGGCACCGCCGCCGCCTATGTATTTGAGGCTGGACAGATCGAAGGACGCGAAGTTGGGACTGGCCAGCAGATCGATCACCATGGTCGGGATATTGGTCCAGCTCGTGACCTGATAGTGCGAGATCAAGCGCCCTGCCAGTTCGCGCTCCCAGCGCGGCATGATGATCAGCGTCGCCCCCATGTAGATGGCACTGTGCAGCACGGACACCATGCCCGTGATGTGAAACATGGGCACGACGGCCAGCACCACGTTCTCGCTGGTGCCCGTGCCCCACATCGCGCCCGAGACAGCATTGTGGTTGATGCTGCGGTGCAGGTGCATGCAGCCCTTGGGCTGGCCCGTGGTGCCGCTGGTATAGGGTAGCAGGGCCAGATCGTCACGGCCCGCTGTATGCGGCGGCGGCAGCTCGCTGCAGGCCAGCGCCTGCGTCCATGCATGGACCTGGCCGTGGTTCAGGCTGGCAGGCTCGCGCTCGCCGAGCAGCCAGTTGCGCCAGGCTTCGGGCGGCGCATCCGGCCCCTGCACATCGGCATCAAAGCCGTCGGTGAACCGGGTCACCAGCAGATGCTGCAGCGCCTCGGAAGGCTCCAGTGCATTGCTGGCCTTGGCCAGCTCCGGCGCCAGATCGGCCGTGGTGATGGCCACCTTGGCGCCGGAGTCCGTGATGTAGTGCTTGAGCTCCTCTGCCGTATTCATGGGATTGACCGGCACCACCACCGCATTGGCGCGAAAGATGGCGTAATGCGCCAGCACCAGCTGAGAGCTGTTCTGCATCAGCACGATGACCCGGTCGCCCTTCTGCACGCCCAGGCCATGCAGATAGGCGGCCATGCGCTCCGTGCCCTCGCACAGCTCCTTATAGGTCGTGGTGCGCCCCAGAAACACCAACGCGGCCTTGTCCGGATATCGCCTGGCATTGACGGACAGGTTCTCCCAGACGCTGGTTGCTGGAACGGTGATCGAATGGGGCAGCCGATTGGGCCAAAACTGGTGATGAGCGGGCATGAGTCAGGCAATCAGAAAAGCGGTTACATAGTCCGGGTGGACTAATCAGTCCGCAAGACTAGGCCTGCCGACACGGACCGGCATCCGGGATGCCCCCAAGAGCCGGTCACTCATGTGACGGCCGGCGCGGCCTGGCGCGGTTCGCGCTGGTGGGGCCCCGCGCCCTGGCTTACCATGCGCCAATGCCTCATGAATCACGCCTGCAGCAATCGCTGCGCCAGCTACTTGCCAGTCAGCGCACCGCCGCCCTGGCCGTTCAGCCCCAGGCCGGTTCGTCGCCCCCCGGATATCTGCCCGCCCCGGGGCTGTCCCTGGTGCCCTGGGCCTGGAGTGGCGAATTCAGCTGCCTGGTGCTGCATGTCAGCGCGCTGGCCGGCCACACACAGGCCATGGAACTGCATCCCGCCGTCAGCCTGCTGGTCAGCAGACCCGAATCGGCCGAGCAAGCCGTGCATGCGCTGGAGCGCATCAGCATTCAAGGCGTGGCATCCACGCCGCCGCGCGACAGCGCCCTGTGGCAAGGTGCCCGTGCCAGCTATCTGGCGCGCTTTCCCGAAGCCGAACCCATGACGGCGCTGGGCGACTTTCGCTTTGTCTGCATCACGCCGCAAGGCGGCAGGCATGTCGCCGGCTTCGGCGCTGCGCGCGATGTGGACGAGCACGATCTGATAGCCGCCCTCAACCCGGCGGCCTAGTCTTTGCTGGCCTGGCGCACATGCGCTGCGACCCGTTCCATGCAGGCCAGCGGCTGTCCCTGCACCAGCGCCTGAACATGGTCCTGCCAGATCTGCCCCTGCTGCTCCACGCTTGCGTCCAGAAAGCACTGCAGCATCTGCTGCGGATCTGCACAGGGCTGATAGTGATAGGGATCGCGCCGCAGGCATGCCGCGCGCAGATGCAGGCCCAGGGCCTCCCAGGTCACGGCCATGCCCTGCAGGCGCTGCCACTGGTGCAGCAATTCATGGGCGAAGACCCCTGCCACCAGGGGATGGGAAAGCCGCAGCGGCTGATGCGGGTCCTGCTGTTCAAAAAAGCTGCGCGGCAGATAGATCCGCCCACCGCCCAGGGACAGCGCGCGCCTGGTATCGCCCAGACGCCGCACATGCAGACGCATGCCGGGCAGCAACTCATCGAGCGCAGTGCCAAAAAGCCGCTGCACGAATTCGGTCTCGACCGGCATCAGGCTTCGCCGCCAGAACATCATGCGACAGGCCGCACGCAGGACGGATTGCACATATCAAAGACTCCCGGCATGCTCTAGCACTCGAAGACCTGGGCCGGCTGCGGAACCTGCACCGAGAAATGCAGGCGCTCGTGCAGCAGCGTGGCCAAGGCCCGGGCGGCATGCGGCTCCCCATGCACCACAAAGGTCTGCTGCGGCGGGCGCTCGAAGCCGGCCGCCCAGTCCAGCAGGGCCTGCTGGTCTGCATGGGCCGAAAAGCCGCCCAGGGTATGGATGCCGGCACGGACCTCGACTTCATCGCCCAGCAGGCGCACCTGCCTGGCACCATCGACCAGCCTTCGGCCCAGCGAACCTTCGGCCTGAAAGCCGCAGATCACCACCGCGCACTCGGGTCTGGACAGATTGTTCTTCAGATGATGCAACACCCGTCCTGCATCGCACATGCCGCTGGCCGAAATGATGACCGCGCCGCTCCTGATGCGGTTGAGCTTGATGGAGTCCTCCACATCGCTGATGAAATGGATGTGCGGCGACTCCTTGAGTCGCTTGACGCTGCCCAGCAGTTGCCGGGCCTCTTCGTCGAACACGCTGAAGTGGCGCAGCGTGATATCGGTGGCCGCCACGGCCATGGGCGAATCCACAAAAATCTCGATCGGCGGCAGGCGCCGCTGCTGGATCAGCTGCAGAAAGTGATAGAGCAGCTCCTGGGTGCGCCCCACGGCGAATGCCGGGATCACCACATTGCCATGGGGTGCCGTGCGCGTGACCACATCGACCAGCTCCTCCAGGGTATCGCCGGTACTCTTGTGCAGCCGGTCGCCGTAGGTGGACTCGATGAGCAGCAGGTCGGCCTCCTTGATCGGCGTGGGATCGCGCAGAATCACCCGTCCTGGCTGGCCCAGATCACCGCTGGCCACCAGCTTGCGCGTGCCGCCCTGGCCGTCTGCCAGCCACAGCTCCACAATCGCCGAGCCCAGAATATGCCCGGCATCCTGAAACCGCACGACCACCGAGGGATGAGGCTCGAAGCGTTGCCCGTAAGCCCTGGCCTGAACCTGCTCCAGCGTGCTCGCCACATGGGCCAGCGAATACAGCGCAACCACAGGCTCGCGCTCCTTTCGCTTGCCTTCGCGCTGACGCCTCGCCGCCCGATCGGCATCCATCATCTGGATATGGGCGCTGTCCTTGAGCAAGACCTCTAGCAGGTCCCTGGTGGCCAGGGTCGCATAGATATCCCCCTTGAAGCCCCGCGCCACCAGCTTGGGCAGCAGGCCACTGTGGTCGATATGCGCGTGGGTCAGAACCACAAAATCCAGACTTGCGGGATCAAAAGCAAATGCCTGCTGGTTGTGCTCGTCGGCCTCACGGCCGCCCTGAGCCATGCCGCAGTCGATGAGAAAGCGACAGTCATGCGCCTGGACCAGAAAGCAGGACCCCGTGACCGACTGCGCCGCACCGTGAAAAGTGATGTTCATGAAGCATCCATTGAAGATCCACATGGACCGCTGATGAATCTAGCACCACTGGCGCCTGAGCAGCCAGAGACGCAGGCCTTGCCTTGACATCCGTCAAATCCACCGAGCCAGGCCGGTCCCTGCAAGCAGGCCGAAACCCCGGTCTGCATGAGCGCCACGTCCAGTTCGGCGGCATCGCCGGCCCGGTAGCGCTTCTGGATCAGTGTCAAAGTCTCGCGATAGGCAGCCAGACTCTGCTCAACAAGCCAGCGATCGGTCTGTAGCTAACGCAGTTGCAGTGCAGTTCGTTGTGACGACGGCCGAGGGCGGATCCTCGTGCAGAACGCGGAAATATTTCAGCATGGCGTAGGCTCCCCAGACCTGGGAATAGGCGCAACGCGAAATTCAGTGATCATCAACCAACTGCTTGGTGAACTGAGGTATCGCGTGCCCAAAAAATCAGCATTCCAAGACTATGGGCTTCCAGGAGCCTGAGCACGCTCGCAACGGGTACCTAGCGACAGATAACTGATCCACAGTTGTCGGCATTTATCGCACGGTGCCGCGCAGAGGAAGCAGAAATTGAGATTCACTTTTTCGAAGTTCCCTTGAGTGCCGAGCATTTGGGCTGGCTGCGGTCGGGCGACTTCATGATCTAGCTCGCATATACGGTCGATGTCAGCTATGGCATCGTTGCCGAGCCTATCTGGCAAGGTCCATTGGAGATTGTCCTGCCTGCCCTGCACCAGCTGCTCGTTCACAAGGAGGCTCCGCTCAATGAACTCGGCGGGTATCCGCCCGTGCGGTGAGACCCGAAGGCATGCGAGGGCTGCTGCACTGCAGCTTCGGGCCATAGGCATAAATACCAGCAATATTAGAGCGCCAGTCTCAAGCGCTTCATGGAGCCGGACTGTGCACAAACAATGGCTCCGGCCTGATCACACCTCGCTCAGGGCTGACCAGGCACGGAGCCGACCGATGCAGCAGCACCGCGCTAACAGGGACCGGCTCGGCCTCAGCCGCGTGCCGCCACCGGCTCGCCGCTGTCCCAGCCTCCGCCCAGCGCACGGATCAGCGCCACCGTGGCCGTGTACTGCGCGGTACGCACCTGCAAGGCCTGGCGCCGGTTGCGCAGTTCGTTGCGGCGCGCATCGAGCAGCTCCAGCTGGCTCACCAGACCGTTGCGGTAGCGCACATCCGAGAGATGGGTGGCGCGCTCCGAAGACTGCACGGCCTGCCCCAGCACATGGGCCTGACCCGAGAGCAGGCGCAAGGCACTGAGCTGATCCTCGACCTCCCGGAAGGCTGCGAGCACCTGACCGCGCTGGGCGGCCACTGCGGCCTCCAGGCGCGCACGGGCGCCCTCTTCCTGTGCGGCCCGCTGGCCGCCGTCGAAGATGGGCAGGGACAGCAAGGCACCTATGCCCCAGGAGCGTGCCGACCACTTGAACAGATCGCCGAGCTCCGGCGAGGCATAACCGCCATTGCCCGTGAGTGTGATGGCCGGAAACCATGCGGCCTGGGCCACGCCCACACGCGCCTGGGCCGCCAGCACCGAAGCCTGGGCCGCCGACACATCGGGGCGGCGCGCCAGCACCGTGGCGGGCACGCCTGCCGGAATCACCGGCAGCGCTGCCAGCACCGGCTGCGCTGCCAGCGTGAAGCCAGTGGCGATATCGCCGACCAGCACGGCCAGCGCATGCGTGAGGGCCGCCTGCTGGCGCTCCAGCGCCAGCGTCTCGGCCTCGGTGGCCGAAACCTCGGTCTGCATGCGCGCCACGTCCAGTTCGGCCGCATCGCCGGCCCGGAAGCGCTTCTCGATCAGCGTCAGAGTCTCGCGATAGGCCGCCAGACTCTGCTCGACCAATTGGCGTTCGGTCTGCAGCGAACGCAGCTGCAGATAGGTCTGGGCCACATCGGCCTGGACCATCAGGCGCGTGCTCTGCAGCAAGGCCTCGCGTGCATTGGCATCCTCGCGCGCCGCTTCGCTGGCCCGCGACAGCCTGCCGAACAGATCCGCTTCATAGGAGAAGTTCAGGCCGGCGGTGACCAGGGTGGCGGGCTGCATGCCGCTCGCGGTGTTCAGTCCGGCCTGGCGCACAGCGCCGCCCGAGGCCCCGATCTGCGGCTGCCGCTGGGCATCGGCCGAGCGCAGCAGCGCGCGGGCTTCGGCCAGGCGTGCCGCAGCGGTCTGCACATCGGTATTGGCTTGCCCCGCACGCTCCACCAGAGCGCTGAGTTCGGCGTCGGCAAATACCAGCCACCAGGCCCCGCGCGACTGGGCCTCGGCCGGGGCGGCCTGTGTCCAGCCTGCGGCTGCGGCCTGGGCGCTGAAGCTTGCGGGCACGGCAACGCCGGCATGCTCGGCCACCGTGGGCGGTGCGCTGGCGCAACCCGCCAGCACCAGGGCTGCCGTCAGCGCGCTCAGGGACGGCATCAGGGATCGAATGCCTTGCATCGTATTCATATCGGAATCCATGGTTGATTGGGGCTTATTCGTCATGGCCGCGCGGCGCAGCAGGCATGGGCAGGGCCGAAGCACCGTGACCCGGCTCGCTGATCGGCGCCACATGGCTGCCATGCTGCTGCAGCGGACGGTTGCCGGCCAGGCGGCGCAGCACCACATAGAACACGGGCGTGAGGAACAGGCCGAAGGCCGTCACACCGATCATGCCGGCGAATACCGCCACGCCCATGGCGCTGCGCATCTCGGCACCCGCGCCCGTGGACAGCACCAGCGGCAGCACGCCCATGACAAAGGCCAGCGAGGTCATGAGGATGGGGCGCAGGCGCAGGCGACTGGCTTCGATGGCGGCCTGCACGGGGGTGCGGCCGGCAAATTCGAGCTCACGGGCGAACTCCACGATCAGGATGGCGTTCTTGGCCGACAACCCCACCAGCACGATGAGCCCGATCTGCGTGAACACATTGTTGTCGCCACCGCTCAGCCACACGCCGGTCATGGCAGCCAGCAGGCCCATCGGCACGATGAGGATGATGGCAATCGGCAGGGTCAGGCTTTCGTACTGCGCCGCCAGCACCAGAAAGACCAGCAGGATGGCGATGGGGAACACCAGCACGGCGGAATTGCCGGCCAGGATTTCCTGGTAGGTCAGCTCGGTCCACTCGAAACCTATGCCGGGCGGCAGGGTTTCGGCGGCAATGCGCTCGACGGCGGCCTGGGCCTGGCCCGAGGAGAAGCCAGGCGCGGGCCCGCCATTCACATCGGCGGCCAGAAAGCCGTTGTAGCGCATGGCGCGCTCGGGCCCGAAACTGGGTTCGAGCTTCATCAGCGCCGACAGCGGCACCATCTCGCCCGTGGTGGAGCGTACTTTGAGCAGGCCCACGTCTTCGGCACGCGCCCGGTAGGCGGCATCGGCCTGGACGCGCACGCTATAGGTGCGGCCGAACTGGTTGAAGTCGTTCGCATACAGGCTGCCCAGGTAGATCTGCAGCGTCTCGAAGATATCCGTCACCGGCACGCCGAGCTGGCGCGCCTTGGTTCGGTCGATGGCGGCATAGAGCTGGGGCACGTTGACCTGCCAGCTGGTGAACAGGCCGGCCAGCTCCGGTGTCTGGTAGGCCTTGGCCATGAAGGCCTTTACGGCCGCGTCCATGGCGTCGTAGCCTAGCGAGGCTCGGTCCTCGATCTGCAGCTTGAAGCCGCCCGTCGTTCCGAGGCCGGCCACGGGGGGCGGCGGGAACATGGCGATAAAGGCTTCCTGGATGCTGCCGAAGGCCTGGTTGAGCTGGCCCGCCACGGCAGCGCCGCTCTGGTCGGCATGCGTGCGCTCGGCAAAGGGCTTGAGCGTGACAAAGACGATGCCCGAGTTGGAGCTGTTGGTGAAGCCGTTGATGGACAGTCCGGGGAAGGCGATGGCGTCCTCCACATTGGGATTGTTCTTGACGATCTCGCCCATGCGGCGGATCACGTCTTCCGTACGGTCCAGCGTGGCGCCATCGGGCAGCTGGGCAAAGCCGACCAGGTACTGCTTGTCCTGGGCCGGCACAAAGCCGCCGGGCACCAGCTTGAACAGGCCCCAGGTCGCGCCCACCAGCACGGCATAGATCACCAGCATCAGCGCCTTGCGGCCGATGACGCGCTGCACGCCGCCGCTATAGGCATCGGAGCCGCGGCGGAACAAGGCGTTGAAGCGGCTGAAGAAGCCGCCCAGCACGCGCTCCATGCCGCGCGTCAGTGCGTCCTTGGGAGCGTCGTGGCCGCGCAGCAGCAGCGCGGAAAGCGCAGGCGACAGGGTCAGCGAGTTGATGGCCGAGATCACCGTCGAGATGGCGATGGTCACTGCGAACTGGCGATAGAACTGGCCCGTCAGGCCGCTGATGAAGGCCAGCGGCACAAACACGGCCACCAGCACCAGGGCGATGGCGATGATGGGCCCACTCACCTCCTGCATGGCGCGGTAGGTGGCCTGGCGCGGCGACAGACCGGCCTCGATGTTGCGCTCCACGTTCTCCACCACCACGATGGCGTCGTCCACCACGATGCCGATGGCCAGCACCAGGCCGAACAGGCTCAGGGCATTGATGGAAAAGCCCAGCAGGTGCAGCACGGCGAACGTGCCCACCACCGAGACCGGCACGGCCAGCAGCGGAATGATGGAAGCGCGCCAGGTCTGCAGGAACAGGATCACCACCACCACGACCAGGGCGACAGCTTCCAGCAGGGTCTGGATCACGGACTTGATCGAAGCCCGCACGAACTGCGTGGGGTCGTAGGCGATGCGGAACTCCACACCTTCAGGCATGTGCTTTTGCAGCTCGGCCATGGTGGAGCGCACATTGGCCGAAATCTCCAGGGCGTTGGAGCCCGGAGCCTGGAACACGCCCATGCCCACGGCGGGGTCGTTGTTGAGCAGGGAACGCAGCGAATAGTCGGCCGCGCCCAGCTCCAGCCTGGCCACGTCGCGCAGGCGCGTCACGGCGCCGTCGGAGCCGGTCTTGACGATGATGTCGCCGAACTCTTCCTCGGTCTGCAAGCGGCCCTGGGCATTGATGGACAGCTGCATGTCCACACCAGGCAGACCGGGCGAGGCACCGACCACGCCGGCCGCGGCCTGCACGTTCTGGCCGCGGATGGCTGCCACCACATCGGCGGCCGAGAGACCGCGCTGCGCCACCTTCTGCGGGTCCAGCCAGGCACGCATGGAATAGTCGCCGCCGCCGAATATCTGCACCTGGCCCACGCCCTGGATGCGTGCCAGGCGGTCCTTCACATTGAGCACGGCATAGTTGCGCAGATAGTCGATGTCATAGCGGCCGTTGGGCGAGACCATGTGCACGACCATGGTCAGGTCGGGCGCGCTCTTGACCGTGGTGATGCCCAGGCGGCGCACTTCCTCGGGCAGGCGCGGCTCGGCCTGGGAGACGCGGTTCTGCACCAGTTGCTGGGCCTTGTCGGGATCGGTGCCCAGGGCAAAGGTCACGGTCAGCGTCATCACGCCGTCGGTCGTGGCCTGGCTGCCCATGTAGAGCATGCCTTCCACGCCGTTGATGGATTCCTCCAGCGGCGTGGCCACGGTTTCGGCAATCACCTTGGGGTTGGCACCCGGGTACTGGGCGCGCACCACCACCGAGGGGGGAGCGACCTCGGGGTATTCCGAGATCGGCAGCGTCCGCATGGCGATCAGGCCAGCGAGAAAGATGAGCACCGACAGCACACCCGCGAAGATCGGGCGGTCGATGAAAAATCGGGAAAGGTTCATGGTGTCGGAGGATTAAGGGTTCTCAGACCGTGGGTTGCTTGGCGGCGCCGCGGCCATCGGCCAGCTCGGCCTTGGCGTCCATGGGCACGTCCTGAGGCGCGACCATCACGCCGGGGCGCACACGCTGCAGTCCGTTGACGACGATGCGCTCGCCGGCCTTGAGGCCCGAAGTGACCACACGCAGGCCGTTCACCGGTGCGCCCAGCTGCACCTCCCGGTACTCGGCCTTGTTGCCCTCGCCAATCACCAGCACGAATTTCTTGCTCTGGTCCGTGCCCACGGCGCGCTCGTTGATGAGCACGGCCTGGGTGGTCTGGGGCTGCCCCATGCGGATGCGCGCGAACTGACCTGCCATGAGCGTGCCGTCCACATTGCCGAACACGGCGCGCACACGCACCGTTCCGCTCTTGGCATCGACCTGGTTGTCTATGAGCTGCAGATGACCGGCATAGGGCGTGCCGCCGCTGGTGCCCACGCCCATCTGCACGGGAATGGTTTCAATCAGCGCACGCGTGCTGCGTCCCTGGCTTGCGCTCTGCAAGCCCTGCAGCGCCTGGGCCACGATCTGCTCGTCGGCGTCGAAACTGGCATACATCGGGTCCACCGACACCAGGGTGGTCAGCACCGGCGCTCCGGCTCCCGAGCTCACGAGATTGCCCACCGTGACCTCGATGCGGCCTACGCGCCCGTTCACCGGAGCCTTGACCTGGGTGTAGCCCAGATTCAGCCGTGCGGTCTGCAGCGCCGCCTGGGCGGCGCGCAGATTCGCATCGGCCTCGCGCCGGGCATTCACGCGCTCGTCGTATTCCTTTTGCGCGATCGCCCGCTCGTCCCACAGACGCGTGGCGCGCTCGGACTCGCTCTGGGTATAGGCCATGCGCGCCTTGGCGGCCACCACCTGGGCTTCGGCGCGATCGACTTCTGCCACATAGGGAGCCGGGTCCACGGTGAACAGCAGATCACCGGCCTTGACCAGCGCGCCTTCCTTGAAATGCACTGCCTGCACCGCGCCCGAGACGCGCGGCTGCACATCCACGCGCTGCACGGCTTCAAGGCGGCCGGAGAATTCATTCCACAGCGTCACGTCCTGCTGCAGAACCTGGGCTGCCGAGACCGGCACGGCCGGCGCTGCGGCTTGCGCAGCCGGCGCTTGCGCGTGCGATGCCTGCAGGCCCAGCATGGCGGCGGTCGTGGCGATCACGGCAGCGGCGACGCCGGCGGCGGCCCAGCGGCGGCGATTGGAGAGTTTGGAGTGCTCGTTCATGGCAATGTCTTTGGTTCAAGGGTTGAAAGCGGTAGCGGCTCTTTCGGCGGCAGGCAAGACTCATCCCTTCCAGCGCTCAGGCCAGGAATCGAATGAGGAAGAGAAGAAAAAGCGCAGCCGTGCTGCGTCCGTCCCGGAGGGCCGGATCAGGTCAGCGGTATCAGCAGGGAGAGGTCAGCTCAGAGCCGACATCGGGTGGTTTCGAAAAACTGGCGCAGCTGCTCCTGCAACTGCGCGGCGCAAGGGCATGACTCGGGCGGCTGCTCCAGCAGTGCCTGCGGCCATTGCCCCGCTTCTGCGAACACATGGCGAAACACGCTCAGGCCGGCAGCTTCCAGCCGCGCGCCATAGTTCAATGCCTCATCCCGCATGGGGTCGGCCTCGCCGACCAGAATCAGCGTCGGCGGCAGTCCCGCGAGGCGGCGGGCCCTCGCCGGCACCGCATAGGGGTGCTCCGCATCATGCGGCTCGCCCAGGTACTGGCACCAGCCCGAAGCCCATTTGCATTCGACGGACTCGCCCTGGGCGGCACGCTGCGAAGGCGTGGCCGAGCAAGGGTCCAGCATGGGAGAGATCAGAATCTGCCCGGCCAGCGGCGGCTGCTGCTGATCGCGCGCCATCATGCAGACGCCGGCCGCCAGATTGGCGCCGGCCTCTTCACCGGCCAGATAGAGCGGAGCGCCCTTTCCGGCCAGCTTGGTGCGTTGCTTGTAGGCCCACAGCAGAACCTCGTAGCCCAGCTCCAGCGGACGCGGAAACGGATGCTCGGGTGACAGCGGATAAGCCAGCGACACCACACAGGCCCCGGCCGCAGCCAGCGAGCTGCCGACGGTGCAGCCGTTGTCCAGATCCCCGGCCACAAAGGCGCCGCCATGGAAATGCAGCACCAGCGGGACCACTTCCCCGCGTCGCTTGCCGCCATACAGGCGTACCTGGGCCTGCACACCGTCGGCCACGGAAATCGTGGTGTCGGCATGAGAGATCGGCTGCGATGCGGTGGCTTTGGTGTTTGACATGGTTTTTCCGGACAGGACCGGGTGATGGAACAGAAATGTAGCAACAGCAATTGATGGCATAAACCCCGCAAACGCGGCCACACTGTTTCCAATTCTCGAACAATGACGGGGTGAGCTGTGTGTGAGAATCCCGCATCCTCGGCGAGTCCGGGTTTTCGCGAGGACAAGGAGATCCCATGGATCAGATACAGGCCATGCGTATTTTCGCGCGGGTCGTGGAAGCCGGCACTTTCACGCGTGCAGCCGATTCGCTGCAAATGCCAAAAGCCAGTGTGACCAAGAACGTTCAGGCGCTGGAAGAGCGCCTGCGCGTGAAGCTGCTCAACCGTACCACGCGTCGCGTCACCGTGACCGCCGATGGAGCGGCCTACTACGACCGCGCGGTGCGCCTGCTCGCCGACTTCGACGACCTCGAGGCCAGCGTCAGCCAGGCCCGCACCACGCCGCGCGGGCGCCTGCGCGTGGATGTGGGAACCACCGTGGCGCGTCTGCTCATCATTCCCCATCTGAGCGAGTTCCAGTCCCGCTACCCCGAGATACAGATCGATCTGGGCGTGAGCGACCGCACCGTGGATCTGATCAGCGACAACGTGGACTGCGTGATCCGCGGCGGCGAGCTCTCCGACCAGTCCCTGGTGGCGCGCCGCATCGGCAATCTGGAATTCATCACGGTTGCCGCACCCGACTATCTGCAGCGCCACGGCGTGCCCCGGCATCCGCGCGATCTGGAGTCCGGCCATCGCAATGTGATCTATTTCTCCCCGGTCTCGGCGCGGCGCTATCCACTGGAGTTCCACAAGGGCGGCGAAGTGATAGAGATCGCCAGTCCCGCCCACCTGGGCATCAACGAAGGCAATGCCTATATCAGCGCCATCCTTGCGGGCCAGGGCATAGGACAGCTCAGCCGCTTCCAGATTCACAAATACCTCGAAAACGGCCAGCTGCAACGCGTGCTCGAAGACTGGAAGCACCCTCTGCTGCCGATCTACGTGGTCTATCCGCCCAACTCCCACCTCAGTGCCAAGGTGCGGGCCTTTGTGGACTGGGTGGTGGAGCTGTTTGCGCGCAACCCTCTGTTGCAGGGCGAAAGCCGGCCCGCCTAGACAGGCAGGGCCGCACTCGTCAGGCCGTCAGGCCGGCCTCACTGCTGCAGCTGCGCCCAGACCTTGTCCAGCCGCTTGGCGCTGACCGGATAGGGCGTGCGCAGCTCCTGGGCAAAAAAGCTCACGCGCAGCTCCTCCAGCATCCAGCGGTACTCCTGCATGCGGGCATCGACCTGGCCCTTGCGCTCGGCCACCAGCCGCCAGTAGCGCTGCTCCAGCGGCAGCAGCTCCTTGAGCTTGGCGGCATCGCGCGCCGGATCGGCCCGGTACTTGTCCAGGCGCGAGGTAATGGCCTTGAGGTAGCGCGCGTAATGACCGAGCTGCGCCCAGGGGGCCACGGCGATGAAGTTCTTGGGCATCAGCTTCTGCAGCTGCTCGCTCGCGTCCTTGGTGGCCTCGGGCGCGTTCTTGGTGTCCTTGATCTTGCGCGCGGCGGCCGCGTACTCGGCAAGGATCGTGGCCGACATGCGAGCCACCTCGTTGGCAATCAGCGTCAGGCGGCCACGGCCGTCCTGCACGCGCTGCTTGAAGTCGGCCTCGTTGCTCGGCAGCGGCTCCTGCAGGAAAGCGCGGTCGATGGCCACGTCGATGATCTGGCCGCGCAGCTCCTCCTGCGTGCCCAGCGGCATATAGGCCACGGCCATCTTCTGCAGATCGGGAAGGTTCTTCTCCAGATACTTGAGCGCATCGCGAATCTGCAGCGCGAACAGGCGGCGCAGACCCAAGCGGTGCTTCGCGGCGGCGACCTCGGGTTCGTCGAAGACCTCGATGCCGACAGCATCGCCATGGTCGATCAGGGCCGGAAAGCCGATCAGCGTGGTGCCGCCCTTCTTGATTTCCATGAGTTCGGGCAGCTCGCCAAAGCTCCAGTCCCTGTAGCGCGCATCGTGCGGCTGGGCTGGTTTGCCGGTCTCAGCCTTATCATTTTTAGGAGCTGCCTGCGCTTTCCCAGTAACATTTTCAGATACTTTTGACCATGAAATGCTTGTACTACTTACGTTAGCAGCTACCTTTAATGAAGCAAGTGCCTGAAAAGCGCCGCGTGCCTTGGCGCCCCACTCGGCCTTGAGCGCGCCCAGATTGCGGCCCTGGCCGAGCTGGCGGCCATGCTCGTCGGTGATGCGGAAGTTCATGAACAGATGCGGGCTGAGCATGTCCAGCTTGAAGTCGGCGCGCTTCACATCCAGCGAAGTCTCGCCCTGCACCTGCTTGAGCAAGGCATCGATGAGTCCACCCTGGGCCCAGCGTTCGCTTTGCGTGAACAGCTCGGCCAGCCGCGCCGCGCTCTCGGGCAGCGGCACAAAGCGGCTGCGCGGGCGCTGGGGCAGGCTCTTCAGGAGCGCCTGGATCTTGTCCTTGAGCATGCCCGGCACCAGCCATTCGGCGCGCTCCTCTGACACCTGGTTGAGCACGAACAGCGGCACGGTGACCGTGATGCCGTCGCGCGGGTCGCCGGGGCTGTGCAGATAGCTGGCGCTGCAATCGGCGCCGCCCAGCTTCACGGTCTTGGGGAATTTGTCCGTGGTGATGCCCGCCGCCTCATGCCGCATCAGCTCGTCCCTGGACAGGCGCAGCAGCTCGGGCTGGTTGCGGCTCTCGGCGCGGAACCACTTGTCGAAGCTTGCGCCGCTGTAGACATCCCTGGGCAGATGCTGGTCGTAGAAGGCAAAGATCAGCTCGTCGTCGACGAGCACGTCCTGGCGGCGGCTCTTGTGTTCCAGCTCCTCGACCTTGCGCATGAGCTTGAGGTTGGCAGGCAGGAAATGCCATTGGGTTTCCCACTCGCCCTCGACCAGCGCCTGGCGGATGAAGAGATTGCGCGCCTCGTGCGGATCGACGCGGCCATAGCTGACGCGGCGGCCGTTGTAGACCACCAGGCCGTAGAGCGTGGCACGCTCCAGCGCAACCACATCGGCCTGCTTCTTGCTCCAGTGCGGGTCCAGCAGCTGCTTCCTGAGCAGATGCCCGCCCACCTCTTCCAGCCACTGCGGCTCTATGGCCGCAATGCCGCGGCCGTACAGGCGCGAGGTCTCGACCTGCTCGGCCGCCACAATCCAGCGACCGGGCTTCTTGCTCAGGTGGGCGCCGGGATGCGGATGGAACTTGATGCCGTGCGCGCCCAGATAGCTCTCGCTCTCCTCGGCCTTGTAGCCGATGTTGCCGAGCAGGCCCGACAGCATGGACAGGTGCACGGCCTCATAGCCCGCCGCCTCGTTGTTGAGCAGCCATTTCTGCTCCTTCACCACCGTCAGCAACTGGGAATGAATATCGCGCCACTCGCGCACGCGGCGGATATTGATGAAGTTCTGGCGCAGCAGCTGCTCCCACTGGCGGTTGCTGATCTTGTGCGTGGCCTCCTCGTCATGCTGGGCCTGCTCGGCAGGGTTGAACAGCGCCAGCCGCTCTTCCACCGTGCCTTCGACCTGCGCGCCGCTGGCGCGCTGGCTGACGGGCAGGAAGGCCTGGTTGCGCGCACCGGGCTTGGCGGCCGGCGCGTGCTGGGCCGCCATTTCCTTGCGGCTCTTGGCCACGACCTTGCCGCCGCGCGCATCCGACAGCCACTTCCACAGGCGCAGATAGCCGCTGAACTCGCTTTTCTCGTCGTCAAACTTGGCATGTGCCTGGTCGGCCTGCTGCTGCGCTTCCATGGGCCGGTCGCGCACATCCTGCACGCTGAGGGCCGAGGCGATGATCAGCACCTCGGCCAGGGCGCGGCGTTCGCGCGCCTCCAGGATCATGCGGCCCACGCGCGGGTCCAGCGGCAGGCGCGACAGCTCCTTGCCCATGGGCAGCAGATGGCCGTGATCGTCCACCGCGCCCAGCTCGGCCAGCAGCTGATAGCCGTCGGCAATGGCGCGGCCCGAGGGCGCTTCGAGGAAGGGGAAATGCACCACATCGCCCAGACCCAGCGACTTCATGCGCAGGATCACGCCGGCCAGCGAGGAGCGCAGGATTTCGGGGTCGGTGAAGCGGTCGCGGCTGACAAAGCTCTCTTCGTCATACAGGCGAATGCAGATGCCGTTGGCCACACGGCCGCAACGGCCCGCGCGCTGGTTGGCCGCAGCCTGCGAGATCGGCTCGACCAGCAACTGCTCCACCTTGCTGCGGAAGGAGTAGCGCTTGACACGTGCCGTACCGGCGTCGATCACATAGCGAATGCCCGGAACCGTGAGCGAGGTTTCGGCCACATTGGTGGCCAGCACGATGCGCCGTCCTGTATGGCCGTCAAAGATACGGTCCTGCTCGGCCTGCGACAGGCGCGAGAACAGCGGCAGCACCTCGGCGCTGCGCAGCGTGGGCGAGTGCTGCAAATGCTTGCGCAGATGGTCGGCGGCTTCGCGAATCTCGCGCTCGCCGGGCAGGAAGATCAGGATATCGCCGCCCTTGCCGCCGGCCCAGAGCTCATCGACGCCATCGGCAATGGCGTCGTTCAGATCCTTGTCCTTTTCACCCTCGAACGGGCGATAGCGCATCTCCACCGGATAGGTACGACCCGATACCATGATCACGGGCGCAGGACCGCTCTTCGATTCGAAGTGCTTGGCAAAGCGGTCCGCATCGATGGTCGCCGAGGTCACCACCACTTTCAGGTCCGGGCGCTTGGGCAGGATCTGCTTGAGATAGCCGAGCAGAAAGTCGATGTTCAGGCTGCGCTCGTGCGCCTCGTCGATGATCAGCGTGTCGTAGGCCTTGAGCAGCGGATCGGTCTGGGTCTCGGCCAGCAAGATGCCGTCGGTCATCAGCTTGACGGAGGCGTTCTTCTGCAGCGTGTCCTGAAAGCGCACCTTGTAGCCCACCACTTCGCCCAGCGGGGTGTTGAGCTCCTCGGCAATGCGCTTGGCCACCGAGCTGGCGGCAATGCGGCGCGGCTGGGTGTGGCCGATCAGATGGCCGCGCACCTGGCCGTTGGCATCGGGGACGGCATTGAGCCTGCCCCGGCCCAGCGCCAGAGCGATCTTGGGCAGCTGCGTGGTCTTGCCCGAGCCGGTCTCGCCACAGACGATGATGACCTGATGGCGATCCATGGCCTCCATGATTTCCTGGCGACGGCTGGATACGGGGAGCGACTCGGGGAAGTTGATCTTCAAAGACATAAGGGCTGGGATTATCCCCGTCCTTGACCGGTCTTGCGCAGTGATGGCAAAAGCAGCCGTGCCGCGCCATTTTCAACGCCCTGCGTTGGGCCGCCGACAGCGGCTGCAGCCGCCTTCATCGCGGGGACAGCAACGCTTGCTATGCTCGCGGCAATTTTTGTAGGACTTACGCAAACAAGAATGCGACAACGGCCTGCCTTCTGAGGCCGTCGCCCGACCTGAACCCGTTTTGCGCAAGTCGTGTTTTGGTTTCTCCGCTGCCCATGGTTTCGACTGCTGCTCTCGTCATCCCCCTTCTGGCTCTCTGGCTCTGGTGGCCTGTCTCCAGCCTCAACGGTACGTCCCGTCTGGCCCGCCTGCTGGCGGTTCTGATCACAAGCCTGCTGGGCGTCGCGCCGGCCTTGCTGCTCAAGGCCGTGCAGACCAATGCCCTGCCCTACGCCGTGGTGGCACGCCTGCAGGTTCCCGGCGGCTGGATTCTGGCCATGCTGCTGATGCTGGCGTTGTTCGTGCTGCTGCGCGATCTGCTGTGGCTCATCGCCCGGCTCATGGGGCGCACCGGCCTGGCGCAGCTGCTGCACCTTCCCGCTCTCACCATGGCCGCTGTGATCGCAACCGGCTGCCTGAGCGCCATCGGCGTCTTCAACGCCCTGCAGCCGCCCCGGGTGCATGAGCAGCAGCTCGCGGTCAGAAACCTGCCCGCCGCCCTGCACGGCCTGCGCATTGCCGTGCTGGCCGATATCCACGCCAGCCCGGTCAACGATGCCAGCTATGTGCAGACCATCGTGCAGCGCACCCTGGCCACCACGCCCGACCTGATTGTGCTGCCCGGCGACATGGTGGACGGCGATGTCGCCACCAGCCGCCCCCATGTGGCGCCGCTGGCCGGTTTGAGCGCACGCTACGGCGTCTGGGCGGCACCGGGCAACCACGAGTACTACAGTGGCTACAACGCCTGGATGACCGAGTTCCGCCGCCTGGGCCTGAATCTGCTGGAAAACCGCACGCAGCTGCTGAGCATCAAGGGCAGCAAGCTGGCCCTGTCCGGCATCGGCGACCCGGTGTTCGGCCGTACCTCGCCCAACAACGCCAATCCCGAGCAGGCCGAAGGCATCCCCCCCGACGTGGATGCGGTTGCCGCCCAGGCCCGCAAGGCAGGGGCAGCGTTTCATATCCTGCTGGCGCACCAGCCCAAGTTCGCGCGGGACAACGCGGACAAGGGCGTGAATCTGCAGATCTCGGGCCATACCCACGGCGGACTGATCCTGGGCATGGACCGCTGGCTGGTGGCCCCCGTCAACAACGGTTTTGTGCGCGGCGAATATGACATTGGCAACATGAAGCTGCTGGTCAGCAGCGGCGCAGGCCTGTGGGCTGGTTTTGCCGTACGCCTCGGCGTGGCGCCACGCATCGAGTTGCTGACGCTGGTTGCACAGCAGTGATTACCGGCCTTGAGAACTCCCGCAGTTGTGCGGGGCCTGTATTTCCTTGAAATTCCTGCAGCGCAAAACCATCTCAACCATCTGAGGCATTTGCAAAAATCAAACAGATTCCAAAGCCCGGGATTTTCCCGACAGTTCCGGCCGCCATAAAGCAGCGGGTTTAGCAGCGGATTTACGATCCTTCTTTTCGAATCAGTCACTTAAGGCCTGAAAACCTTGAAACTGCGCCTGTGACTCCATTACACACCAACAGATTCATTCGCGGCCCTGCCTGACAAAAAGCTGTCAAAAGCTCGCCTGCTTACATTCCCATAAAGCGATACCGCAGGCCGGGGCCAATGCGCCGCTAAGATACAAATCATTTTTCAGAGTCCGTACCGACTCAGGCCCCTGCGCAGAAACCGGCCCATATTCCGGGCATTGCCAACGCCGCAATGCCGCCGAGCGGCCATTGCTGCGGACTCTTTTCTCGATTGCAGACCATGAATTGTTCCCAATGCGGCAATCCGCTCTCTCCGAATGCCAAGTTCTGCAAGAACTGCGGCACCCGCCAAGCTCCGGAAGCGGCCATCACTGCGGTTGAAAAAATCTGCAGCCAATGCCAGGCTGTCTGCAAGCCCGACGCCCGTTTCTGCACGCGCTGCGGCATGGTTTTCGGGAGCCGCGCCGACACCGATGTGCTGGCGGCCGCGCCTCAGAGGCCTTCGGGCGCTGCGCAGGCCATCGGCGGAGCCGGTCTGGCTCCGCCCCTGATCGAGCCCATGGACCTGCCGCCGTTGCCCGAGCCTGCAGCCAAGCTTGCGCCGCGCAACCACCGTCCGCCGGCCTTTCCTCAAGAGCCGGTACGCGGCAGCAATGCCTGGATCAAATGGGCAGCGCTGGCACTGCTGATCGCCGCCATTGCGGGCGGTGTGATGATGGCCAGCAATATGAAGGGCCTGACCGGCACGGGCAGTAGCGCCAATAGCGCATCCGGTGCGACCCAGGCCGGCAAGGATGCGATTTCGGCCGAGGACAAGGCCAAGGCCGATGCCCTGGTCGGCCCGCTGGGCGGCAATACGGCCGCGCAGGCAACGCCTGCCGAAAGTGCCCCGGCTGCCGTGGACAATGTGCCCAGCACGACAGTCGCCCCCGTGGTGGCGACCCCAGACACCGTCAGCGCGGCACCCGCGCCAGCGGCCAGCCCGCAGCTGCCCGCTGCCCCGGCATCCGGCAAACCGCCCGTGCAGGCCCCTGCAAGAACACCTCCAGTCAAGAAGAGCACCGCACCATCGCTGGATGACCTGCTGGATTGAAAGCCATGAAAAAACTCAAACTCACTGTGCTCGCCTGCGCCGCCACCCTGCTCGGCGGCTGCGCCACCTTGCAAGATGCCTCCACGTCGCTGAGCTGCATGCTCTCGCGCGTCACCAATTCCGCAGACCCCAGCTGCGGCCCAGGCGGCAGCGCGCCCGCTGTTTCGGGCGGACAGAGCGAGCGCTTTGCGCGTCTGCAAGCCGCTCTGGATCAGGAGACCCAGCAGGCACAGAGCATGCAGGCCCAGGCCGTGCAGGCCATGCAGAAGCTGCCGCCCAAACAACGCGCCGTAGCCGGTCCGGTGCAGACCAGGACCGTCAGCATCGCCGACGGGCAGTCGGGACAGGCACACCAGATGCGCAGCTTCTCCGCCCTGACCGTGGAGATGCCGCTGGCCGCCAAGGGTCGCAAGGAATATACCCAGGCCATGAACGTGCTCAAGGAGCTGGCCAATGAACTGGCCGACAACCGGGGCTCCTCCAGCATCGTGGTCGATCAGTCGGACGAGGATGTCAAGGCCGGGCGCGTGAATACCGCCACAGGCACCACCCAGTCCAAGGGCGGCAAACCCGTCACTGTCATCAAGAAGATCGACACTGGTCTGCCCGCCGGCGTTGAGCGCTACACCATAGAAGCCGGCGAAATCCGCGGCAAGCTTTGACACCCGGCCAGCCAGCGGCTCACCGTGCCAGACCAGCCAGCCTCAACCACAAGACAGGACGAAAAATGAGAGAGCAACCCCTGGGAGAAATACGTTTTGCCACCCTTGCCAGAGCCGCCGAAGGGCTGACTCAGTGGCGACCGCTGCTGCTGAGCTTTCTGACGCTGCTGGTCACCGGCGCACTGATCGCAGGCGCGGCATGGATGCTGGTCAACGCCGGCTTCTTCATGTACCTGATCTTCATGCTGGCGTCGGTCATCGCGCTGCTGGCCGGCTCTTCGGGCGTCGGCATCATGCTCATGGACAAGGCCAGGAACGAGCCCGTGCGCTCCTTCTCGGCGGCAGCATCGGCCGGCCTGCTGTGCCTGCCCAAGTTCCTGCTGGTCGGTCTGGCGGTATTGCTTGCCACGCTGGCCTACTACCTGCTAGCTGCCGTCATCTACTTCATCTGCAAGATTCCCGTGCTCGGCAGCATTCTGGCCTTTGTGGCCCACCCGATTCTGGTGCTGGTCGCCGCCGCCTTGCTGATCGCCATGATCTGGGTCGTCGGCCCCTTGATGGGCCCAGCGCTTTGGAGCGGCCTGTCCGTCAAGGCTGCGCTGGCCAATGTGCTGAGCATTGCACGCAAGCGACTGGTCGAAGTGGTGCTGATGGAAGTCGTGCTCTACGTCATTCTGGGCCTGGTCTGCTTCATGCTTTTTGCCGGACTGGTTCCCGCCACCGTCTCCCTGACCGGGATGGCCATGAGCATTACCGGAGATGCCGGCTCCATGGCCGGCATGTTCATGGGCGGCGGCTACGGCCGTGGTTACGGCGGTGGCTTCAATCCCATGGGCATGATGGGTGGCGGCAGCACCGGCCTCATCGCCGGCCTGGGCGTTCTCTATTGCGTGGTGGGAGCCCTGCTGGCCCAGGTCGCCATCATGGGCATGAACCTGATCTATCTGCAGGCCCGTGAAAGCGTGGACCCTGCCGAAGCCGAGGGCGCACTGGACAGCCTGATTGGCGATGTGCGCAAAAAGGCCGAAGAAGCCAAGGCCCAGACCATGGCTGCCGCAGAACGCACCATGGCCGCCGCCGAGCGTGCCAAGCAGGCTGCCAGCGAGCGCCTGCAGGAAGCCACAGCCAAGCCCGCCGCCACCGACATCCCGCCCGGCACCGACGGCAATGCCGCAGCCGCCGCCGCAGGCCTGACTGCCGCCGCAGCCGCATCCACCGAACAGGCTTTTGCCGAACAGCAGGCACGTGAGCGTGCTGCCGCCGACGCTGCAGACAAGGCTCGTCAAGACGCTGAAGAAGCTGCCGCCCGCCAGCGCAGCGAAGCCGAAGCGGCACGCCTGCGCGCCGAGGCCGAGGCCGCCGAGCAGGCTGCCCGAGAGCGTGCGGCACACGAACGTGCGGCACACGAACGTGCGGCTGCCGAACTGGCCGCACGCCAGCGTGCCGAAGCCCAGGCCGCAGAAGAACGCGCCGCAGCCCAGTCTGCCGAAGAAGCACGTCAGCAAGCCGAGGCCCAGCGTCTGAAGGCACAAGCCGAGCAGCAGGCAGCCGAGCGCGAAGCGGCCCGGGTCCGCGCCGAAGCACAAGCCGCTGAAAAAGCCCGCCAGACACAGGCAGCGCCGAGCTGCCCCGCCTGCAGCGCCCCCGTGGCAGCGAATGACCTGTTCTGCGGCGAATGCGGCAACAAGCTCAAGTAGCAGCTTGCATGAAAGCCCGCAGCGCTTCACAAGCAGGTGCTGCGGGCCAATAAAAAGGGGCCTCGGGCCCCTTTTTTTCGTACCTCCCGGACTCAGAGCCCGCAGGACTGTGCGACCTGCTGCTTGAGCCTCTCGCTCGATGGCTCGCGTCCCGTCAGCGCCAGCAGCCCGCAGGCCAGCGACCCCTGCCAGTGCACATAGTCATGACCGGTGCTGTGCTCACGCTGCACGACCTTGTTGCCCTTGGCACGCAGCACATCGCCCAGCTCCTGGCTGGTCTCGCGTATGCCTGCCTGCCCGCCACGAGCCCCCTCGTAGATCCCGGCATCCAGGTAAAAGCGTATCGGCAGCTGCGGCGATTGCTGATACTGACGCGCCAGCCAGTTGGGCGACTCGCCCCTGGGAGCCCACCAGTAGGAGCCCGAAAGACTGAGCACATTGCCAAACCACTGCGGATGGCGCAGTGCCACATAGCTTGAGGCCAGGCCGCCAAAGCTCGATCCGGCAATCACCGTGCGCTCGGCAGCTGCCGCTATGCCCTGTGCCTTGAGCCAGGGCATGAGCTGCCTGCCCATGAAGTCGGCAAACACCGGATTGGGCGGCAGCTCGCGGCTGCGCGCGTTGTCTGCGCCATTGGCCACCAGCACGACGGCCGTTGCAGGCACAAGGCCGTCTGCCATCAGGTTGTCGATGATGGCGGGCGTGGGAACCTGGCGCAGATAGGCCTGTGCGTCGAACAGCACCAGCAGGGAACGCTGAGCCGCATCGGACTGCTGCCAGCCCTGCGGCTTGTAGATCCAGATATCGCGCCCGTTGCCCAGCGCCTGGCTGTCCAGCCAGTGACGCTGCAACTGGCCGGCAGCCACGCCGGCACGGGGCTGGCTCCAGGGCTGGGGCGGCGCCTTGGACAGTGTCAGCGCGGAGCGACCGTCGAAGCGATCCTGCACCGCCTGCAGATCCGCAGACCGCCCCCAGCTCTGGCGATTGAGCGGATCGCGCTGCAAGGTGGACAGAATGGCACGGCGCTGAATCATGGCATCGGCAGAGACCGCAGGCACATCGGGCGCAAAACCATAGCTGAGACGCGCATCCCTGGGCATGACGAAACTGGCCCACCAGACATCGCTGCTTCCGAGGCGCTGCAGCGGCTCATGATTGCCCGAGGGACTGCCGAACAGCCGCACGGACTGCCCAGCGCCGCGCCAGACGAAGCTCACCAGCTGATGCCCGGCATCCCAGGGCTCGATCAGCGGCGTTCCCTGGCGCTCCATTTCCTGCCAGAAGCCGCGGCTGTCGCCGCCCTGCGCGAGCCTTGCCTGCAAGGCCTTGAGCCTGGGGCTGCGCAGCGGCTCGGGTTCGATCTCTGCCGCAGGCACATGGCCTGCCGCCAACGGTACCAGCACCTGGGTGATCGTCAGCTCGTAGGCGCCAGGACTGGGCGCGGCATGGGTCGGTGCATCGCTGTGCCCGCCCTGCACCACCGGCATGCCGCCTGCTGTCGATGCATAAGGCTGGACGTTCTCTGTACGCAGCACCAGACGCTCCTTTGCCGTGCCCCGGCTTAGCCAGGTAAACGCGTGATCGACGCCTTCGCCCTGACTCAGCCGCCGCAGATGGCGCCCGTCAGGTGTCTGCACATCAAGCACCACGCCCAGCGCCTGCAGATTGCCGCGCACCACGGCACCGGCCGGAGCCTCCAGCTGCAGGCTCAGCACCTGTCCCGGTGACAGCCGACCTGAGAGCGGCTCGCGCAGCACAAGCGACGAGGCCGCCTTGGCCGCGCTCCGAGCGCTGTCGGCAGGCAAAGGTCTGGCCGCACCGGCCGGGTTGGCGATGCCGACGCTGGCCGCTGCCAGCAGACTTGGAACAAGCAAGGAGCGCAGTCCCTTGCCCGATGACCTGTGGCGCATCACCGGCAAAGACAACGCTTGATGATCTTCATGCATTGATGTTTACTCCGCCTCAGAAATCCACGGCCGCGCTGATGCGCACGGTGCGCGGTGCGCCCACGGTCAGGAAGTTGTCGGCAAAGGCGCCGGCCCAGTAATTGCGGCCGAAGACGTTGTCCACCGTACCGCGCAAGACCACTTTCCTGTCGGCAATGCGCGTGGTGTAGCGCGCGCCGACATCAAAGCGCGTCCAGCTCGGGGCACGCAAGGTGTTGGCCGAGTTGACCCACTGCTTGCCCGTATGCACCAGGCGTGCGTTCAGCGCCAGACCGGCCACAGCCGGAACATCCCAGTCTGCTGCGAGATTGGCGGCCCAGCGTGCTGCTCCGAATGCGTCATGGCCGTCGTTGGAGCCGCCCTGGGTGCTGGTCAGCTTGGGCTGCAGGTAGGTGATGCCGCCCAGCACGCGCAGGCTGGAGCTCAGAGCACCAAAGGTATTCCACTCCACACCGCGATTGCGCTGCTCGCCGTTGAGCTTGAGGGTATTGGCGGCGCTATCGATGGTGGTCGAAGGCTTCTCGATCTGGAACAGCGACAGCGTATTCGTCCAGCCTGCGCGGCGCCACTTCACGCCCGCCTCCATCTGCTTGGATTTGTAGGGCGCGAATGTCTCGCCTGCATTGGCGTAGGTGGAGCCGACCTCAAGGCCCGGACTCAGCCCTTCGATGTAGTTGGCGTAAAAGGACAGATCCTCACCCCAGGGCTTGGCCACCAGGCCCAGCATGGGGGTGACGGCGCTCTCGTCGTAGCCCTTCATCTTCTGGTTCACGCGCTGGTGGCGCGCGCCCAGTGTCAGCTGCAGCCTGTCCTGCAGCAGGCTCAGGGTATCGGCCACGGCAAGGCTGCGAATCACATTGTCGTTTTCCTGGCGCACGGCATTGCGCGGTCCGGCCAGAACCGGCAGCACCGGATCGTAGATATTGGTGGTGTAGCTGCTGCTGACCACAATGGGCAGCGCGCGCCCGCTTTGCTGCTGCAGCTCGTTGAACGAGAACACCAGCTGGTGGCCCACATCGCCGGTCTTGAAGCGGCCGCGCAAACCCGCGTCCAGCGCCGTGCTGTTGGTATAGCCCTGCAGGTTATAGGTCTGGCCCACGGCGGAGCCGTCGCCCACGGCATTGAGCACCACGCGCGTGCCCGTGGGCTGACCTGCATAGTCATGCCAGGCCTTGCCCAGGCTGCCGTAGAGCTGCCAGTGGTCGCTGAGCTCGAAGCTGCCGCGCAGCGCCACGGACTTGTTCTCCACTTCGGTGTTGACGCCGCGGAACAGATTGTTGCTGGCATCCGGCGCCGCAATCAGATTCTTCATCTTGCCAAAGCTCACCATCACCGGGCTGCCGTTGTCCAGGTTCACCTTGTAATGATAGGCATCCAGCCCCAGCGTGAAGCGATCGCCCTGATAGTCCAGCGCCACGGCGCCCAGGCGGCGGCGGCGCTTCTGATCGTCGACCTCGGTTTCCCCGCTGGACAGCGCGCCGTTCACGCGTATTCCCAGACGGCGCTCGGGGCCGAAGCGCCGCGACACATCCACATGCTCCTGCAACTGCGAACCCGAGGTGAAGGTCGTGGTCAGCCGCGTCAGATCCCCGGCCAGCGGCTTCTTGCTGATCACATTCACCACGCCGCCCACCGCTCCATTGGGAGCCATGCCGCCGAGCAGCGCTCCCGGGCCCTTGAGCAGTTCCACGCGCTCGATCATCTCGGTCGGCACATGGCTGTCGGGAGCCAGGCCGTACAGGCCGTTGAAAGCCACTTCGCTGGCGTTGACGTCGAAGCCGCGGATCGCATAGTTCTCATTGACATGGCCGGTATTGGTGGTGAAGCGCACCGAGGAGTCGTTTTCCAGCACGGCAGCTACCGTGGCCGCATTCTGGTCGCGGATCAGCTCTTCGGAGTAGGCCGTGATGTTGAAAGCAGCATCCATCACATCCACATTGCCCAGCAGCCCCAGCGCCGCCCCTTTGGCGACCTGGGCGCCAGGGGCAAGCGCAGGCAGACCCACGCTGTCCTGCCTGTCGGAAACCGTGACTTCGCTCAGGCGTTTTTCCTGCGGCTGCACTGTCCGGGGCGGCGTCTGTGCCTGGGATGCGGCACTCAGCGCCAGCAGTACCGCCAGCCCCACGGCAGAGCGCGGGCTGCGGCAAGCCGCACCAGACAGCCAATGCGCGAATGGAACGACCTGCGTGGATGCGAGCGCTGAAGCCGACGGCGCCTTGCCTGCGCCGCCACGAACCGGGATTGCCATGTAGACCTCGTTATGAATCGATCTCCTATGGCTAGAACGAAGTGCGTGGCTAAGGCTTGTTGAGAATGAATCTCAATTGGTTAAATTGTATAACACGCAAACCTTCTCAAAACGATAGCAGCAAGCGATTTCCATGCATAGCGGTAACTCGTTTTCAGGGCTGAGTGCCGACGGGCTTTTCCGTCTCGCAGTCCTGCTCGGCGCTCTCACTCATCAGCACGCGCACCACCTTGCGGGCATCGGCATCGAAAACCGCGATATCGGGGCAGTAACGGGCACCTTGGGGCGTATCGACCTTGCGGTAGCTTGCGCCATAGCTCCTGACAACCTGGGGGGGCTGTCCGGCTCTGGGCTCGGCCAGCACCTGTACCTGGTTCTGGCCCATGGTGGCGGCAGGATCGGCATCGCACCAGTCGGCAGTAGGCTCCTGCGCCAGGCTCAGGTCGCTGCCGCGCTGGTACAGGCCGCTGGGCCAGCGCACATGGCCTTGCGCATAGCCCGGCACCTGATAGCAGGCCATGAGCTTGCCGCCCTTGCGCACTGGCAGCATATGGCTTTCGGCCTGCTCGACCAGCTCAGGCCCTGCGGGCTTCCAGGCGTAGATGTCCACGCCATGGCTGCAGCAGCTGGCACGCCATTCGCTGTAGATGCGCCTGGCCTTGCCATCGAAAGCGGGCGAGCTGATGTCCTGCAGGGATTGCGGCCCCAGCACCAGCTTCCGTGTGGCCGGGTCGTAAAGCCAGGTGCGGTGCGGAATATTCGGCCCCGCAGGCAGAACCAGCGCCTGGGTCAGATCCGGCCAGCCGTCAAAATTCGCATCCACCCAGCTTGGCTGCACCAGCCAGCAGCTGCCTGCGGCGGCGGTCGGCAGGCTTTGCTTCAGGCGTCCCTGCTCGTACACCTGGATGGCGGTAACCTGGAGGTCCATATGTTCGCCGCAGTCGGCCAGGGAGCGCAGCTTCTGATTCATCAGCAGGCGCAGCTCGTAATGCAGCGCATGGGGAAAAGCCGGGGGCTGGCGCAGCAGATCGACCGGCCAGCGTCTTTTGCCGTCCATGGATTGCCACCGGCCCTGCAGACGAGGCGGCGCCATGCCCGGCAAAGCCGCCAGCGACCAGCGGCCCGAAGGCTTGGGATCGCTTGCACCCGTCATGGGCGTTTCCGTCAGCTGTCCGCTTGCAGAACCCTCCAGATCAAGCGTGGCGCCGGGCCGATTGCAGGGCTCGTAGCAATAGCTGCCGCCGACGGCGCCGTCGAGCCGCCACAGCTCCAGCTTGACGGCCTTGCCGGCGATCTCGCCGCGATAGCTCGCCGACCAGACCACCGCTTCATGCAGGGTCTGTGCCGTCTCGGCATGCGCCATCGACACCCAGCTCATGAGCGCCAGAGCGATGTTCAGGCCCGCAACCCGGCCGGTCAGGCATTTCAGCGTCATATCACTTCCATTCACTTCGATCACCAGGCTCGTATCTGCATCATGCCCGCAGCAAACCCTTTAATGTGCGGCCAATATGAATACTGCAAGATGTGACAAATCTGCGCACAAGCATGGGCAGCCAAAGCGATTTATGCAATCAGACAACAACACACAACAAAGCCGCAACATGGGCCTGCTGGTCGCAGCCCAATCCCTGGGGGGAGCCTCTCCGCCCATCATCATCTCACTGGGCGGCCTGGTCGGGCAGCAGCTGTCGTCCAACCCTGCGGCCTCCACCCTGCCGGTCAGCATCTACCAGCTCGGCCTGGCGCTCTCCACCCTGCCGGCCGCCTGGATCATGAACCGCATGGGCCGCCGCGCGGCCTATGTGCTGGGAGCCATTCTGGGCGTGATCTCCGGCGTGGTCGCCGCACAGGGCATTGCACACAGCGACTTCGTCACCTTCTGCATCGGCACTGCGCTGGCCGGCTTCTATGCGGCCTGCGTGCAGAGCTACCGCTTCGCCGCCACCGATATGGTGAGCGAGCCCGCGCAGCAGGCCAAGGCCATTTCGCGCGTGATGATCGGCGGCCTGATTGCCGCCATCATCGGCCCGCAGGTGGTGATCTGGACACGCGATGCCCTGCCGGCCACGCCGTTTGCCGGCAGCTTCTACAGTCAGGCGGCGCTGGCCCTGCTGGCCCTGCCTCTGCTCATGGGCCTGCGTCTGCCGCCGCCTCAGAGCAAGAAGGCTGTGGTCGGCGACGCCAGGCCTCTGGGCGAGATTGCCCGCACGCCCCAGTTCGTCGTGGCCTGCGCGGCCGGTGTGGTCAGCTACGGATTGATGGCGTTCCTGATGACCGCTGCGCCCATGGCCATGGTAGGCTGCGGCCACAGCGTGGGGGAAGCCGCCATGGGCATCCAATGGCATGTTCTGGCCATGTTCGTGCCCAGCTTCTTTACCGGCAGGCTGATTGCGCGTTATGGCAAGCAGCCCGTGACCGCCCTGGGCCTGCTGATGATAGGCGCGGCCGGCGTGCTGGCCTTGATGGGCCTGGACATCTTCCACTTCTGGGGCTCGCTGATTTTGCTGGGCGTGGGCTGGAACTTCGGCTTCATCGGCGCCACCGCGCTGCTGACCGAGTGCTACCGCCCCTCGGAGCGCGCCAAGGTACAGGCACTCAACGACTTCCTGGTCTTCGGCACGGTGGCCGTGGCCTCGTTCGGATCGGGGCAACTGCTGCACAGCGCCGGCTGGAACGGCATCAATATCGGCATGCTGCCCCTGGTGGCCGTCGTGCTGGTGCTGCTGGGCCTGCACAGCCAGCGCAGGGCAAAGGCCTGAAGCTGCGCCAGTGTTTCCCCTCCTCGGACCGCTATCAAAGTAGAAGCTTATATCGCATTGCTGGTATGAAAATCAAACTATTTCAACCATGAAATTGATTCTTTCAAAGCGCTAACAGCTATATTTTAGATAGCATCACATTCCCGGCGCATGCGCACAGCCGGCGTTGCCTGACGGCCGGGTCAACGCTCGCAGCAGACCGTCGCCAGGACCGCCGCCGGCAAGCCGGGAGGAAACGCCAGCCTCCAGCCCGGCTGCGGCTTGCCGAGGACTACCTCGGTCTCATCACTCGAAGTGGCTACTCAGTCCCGCCTCGACCTGGCCCCGGGCCGTGATGGCGACGCCCCGCGCCTGCCTTGCCATTCAGCAGCGGGCCTCCCGCCCTCGAAACATGGGTAACTCCCGGAGTGCATTTCAGCGCTTGCCGGGCCGGCCCGGGCACCCCCCTGCCCCCTCCGGGCCCAGCCTCCCTTCAAAACCGCGTCAGCGCCCCTGTCGCCTCCCTGGCCCCGCTGCGCGCGGGCTCCAGGCAAGGCCTGCGATCGCCCTCTGTATCCGGTACCGGACATGGCCGGACTGCGTCAGCAAGCGCTGAGACCATTGCTTACGCAACCTACAACCGCGTCACATTTGCACCTCATGCAGATTAGGCAAATTCTTACGAGAATAAATATTGATAAACGTTTTCTATAGGAATAGCATTTCCACAAAATTAAACAAAAGAATGAAGTTGATAGAAAAATTGTATTTAGTCACAGATCGCCCGAATCATGCCGGTACCCGCCAGATGACCTGAACGCAGCAGCAGCCAGCGTGACATCTGAGGCCTCGACAGGATTCGCTGAACACAGAACTGGAGATTGACCATGACCTCTTCCGAACTCAGCGCAGCCTCCGAGCTGATGGCTGGCCTGTTCACCGAGCCGCGCTCGCTGATGCTGTTGATGCTCCTGCTGGCTGCCAGCATCAGCGACCTGCGCACACGGCGCATCCCCAATCGACTGACTTTCGGCGGCATCGCCCTGGCCCTGCTCTATGGCCTGCTGGCCCCCCACCCCCATGGCGGCGGCTTTTTCTGGGCGCTGGGTGGCATGGCACTGGGTCTGGTCTTGATGCTGCCGCTGTATCTGCTGCATGCCATGGGCGGCGGCGACGTCAAGCTGATGGCCATGGTCGGCAGCTTCATCGGACCCGAAGCCACCTGGCAGGCCGTGATCTTTGTCTTCATCACCGGCGGTGTGGCAGCCATCGGCTACGCACTCTGGCACCGCATGGCCGGCAAGCTGCTGCGCAACTCAGCCGAGGCCGTCCAGCTGCTCTACATCAATGTCGCGGCAGGGATCGCTCCCGATGCCCGCTCCAGCTCGGCGCATTCGGTAGGCAAGCTGCCCTACGGCGTCAGCATCGCCCTGGGAACCCTGGCGTTCCTGGTCGCTCGGCAGTTCACCTGGGTCTAGTCACTTACATCACGGCATAGCGGGAGCCTCCCATGAAAAACCTCAAAGCTTTGGGTCTGTTTGTCCTCGCCGTACTGGCCAGCCTGGCGGCTGCAGTCTACGCCGCCAACTGGGTCGCCCAGCGCGGCAGCCTGGACGCCGACAAGGTGGTCGTTGCTGCCACCGACATCCCGCTGGGCGGCAAGATCTTGCCGAACATGCTGAACACCGTGGACTGGCCGCGGGGCTCCATACCCGATGGCGCTTTCCATGACATGCAGCAGCTGCAGGACCGCGTGGTCAAGGTCGGCGTGCTGCGCGGCGAGGCCGTGCTCGAAGGCAAGCTGGCCCCGGTCGGCACCAAGGGCGGACTGGCAGCCGTCATCGCTCCGGGCAAGCGGGCCATGACGGTGCGCGTCAACGATGTGGTCGGTGTGGCGGGCTTCGCCCTGCCCGGCAACTACGTGGACGTGGTGGTCAATGCCCAGCAGGAGCAGGCCGGCAAGATGGAGGATTCGCGCCAGATCAGCAAGACCGTACTTGAAAACGTACTGGTCCTGGCTGTGGCCCAGGAAGCCGACCGCGACGAAACCAAACCCAAGGTGGTGAGCGCCGTCACCCTCGAGCTGAGCCCCGGAGATGCCGAGAAGCTCGATCTTGCACGCAGCGTGGGCAATCTTTCACTGGTGCTGCGCAACCAGATCGACAAGGACCCGACCAGCACCGTCGGCATCACCAAGCACCAGCTGTTTGGAACACCTGAGCCAGTGCCAGCCCCGGTCAAGGTCGCAGCACCTGCCAAACCCGTGATGCAGCGAGCCAGGCCCGCACCCCAGGCTTCGACAGCCACCTGTGTCGAAGTGATCCAGGGCGGCGCTCGAACTCTCAACTGCTTCTGATCTTCTACCCGCAACCACTCAGAGAGGTCGGCCGTGCAACACCATCACTTATATATAGCAGCTAGCATGCTGCTCGCCAGCTCAGCACCTGTGCTGGCCCAGTCTGCGGGCACAGCTGCCCAGCCCGGCCCTGCGGCCGCTCCCGCTCCCGCAGCTCCTCGCACCACCCTGCCCGCCAGGAACTGCACGGCCATTCACACAGAAGACCCGACCACGGTCACACTGGGTAAATCGGTGGTCATTCCGCTGAACTCGCCGATGGCGCGCATCCTGGTCAGCGGTCAGACGCCGGGAGCCGGCCAGGCAGCCGCCAACGGACAGCCGCAGATGCAGGTACAGAACGGCATGGGCGATATCGAAGTGCAGTTGCTCAGCCCCAGGGACCTGTTCTTTCGCGGACGCAAGTCCGGCTCCATGAACGTCATCCTGCAAAACGCCCAGGGTGCCTGCTTCATCAAGGACGTGATCGTCACCATGGACCCGGGCCCGCTGCAGGCCAAGCTCAGCGAGCTCATGCCAGAGGAGCGCAGCATCCGCGTCCAGGGTGCCGACAATGCCCTGGTCCTGAGCGGAGAGATCAGCAATCCGCTGCGCCTGGACGATGTGGTGACGCTGGCCGGCGCCTACAGCGACAGCAAGAAGATCGTCAACCTGCTGCGCACCACCTCGCCTCACCAGGTGATGCTGGAAGTCAAGATTGCCGAAATCAGCAAGACCTTGCTCGACAAGCTGGGCTCCAGCCTCAGCGGCCAGCGTGTCACCAGCAACGGCCAGAACAGCTACACCGTCCTCTCCAACTTCCTGAGCGGCGGCGGCGGCCTGCTCAACGCCATGCGCCTGGGCAGGGGCTCGATCAGCATCGATGGACAGAAGGATGACGGCCTGGTGCGCATCCTGGCCGAGCCCAACATCATGGCCATCAGCGGCCAGCAGGCCAGCTTTCTCTCGGGCGGCAAGATCTTCATTCCTGTGGCACAGACCAATACCAACGGTGTACCGGTCATGACGCTGGAAGAAAAGGAGTTCGGCATCGGCGTCAAGTTCACACCGACCGTGCTCGGCAACTCGCGCGTCAACCTCAAGCTGGTGTCCGAGGTCTCGGATCTGTCGCAGACCGGCTCGCCCTTCACCTCCATCAATGGCGTCACCTCCGTGATCCCATCCCTGACGGTAAGGCGCGCGGACACCACGGTGCAGCTCAATGACGGACAAAGCCTGGTCATTGCCGGCCTCATCAAAAACAATATCACCGAAGCCATCAAGCGCTTTCCGGGACTGGGAGAGATACCGGTTCTCGGCGCGCTGGCCCGCAGCACCGAGTTCCAGACCGATCAGACCGAGCTGATGTTCGTCATCACGCCGCGCCTGGTACAGGCTCTGGCCGAAGCCCCCAGGGTGCCCACCGACAACCATGTGGTGCCTTCACGCGCCGAGGTCTATCTGAACGGCGCACTGGAAAGCTCCAAGCCCGCGCCCGCAGAGAAGACGGCGCCCGCACCTGCCATGCCGCCCGGCGCAGCGACACCGATGCCGGCACCAACCGCAGCACCCCAGGAGCTGCAACCACAGGCACCGGCCGGGCCCTCGGTCGACCGTCCCGCTCCCCTGAATCCGCCCACCTGAACCGGAGGCAAGCCATGACCGAACGCAGCATCCTATTTCCCGTGGCCCTCGCCGCCCTGCTGGCGGGCTGCGGCAGCACAACCCCGCACTACGACGCCCGCTTTGGCGAAGCCGTACGAAATGCCCGCCTGCAGATGACCATAGACCCGCAAGCGGGCAAGACGGCCGGAGTCGGCGTGGACGGCGCCACCGGCATGGACGGTCGCGCCACGCGCCACAGCATGGAGCGGTACGAGCAGAGCTACAAGAGCCCGCCTCAGGCCGTCAACGTCATCAACATCGGCGGCTCGCTGACCAGCAACAACTCCGGCAGCAGCGGCGGCACGCCCTGAGCAGCCACCGGTTTTCACCATCCAACCAATTGATTCCGAAAGGAGCACCGATCGCACACCGGCCTTGCACGCCAGCCCTCGGCACAGCCGCCGACCTTTCGAAACTGTCTTCAATCCATCAACACTCTGAGGTTCATCATGTCCCATATCGCTCAACAATTTGGCCATTCCCTGCTGTCTTTTGCCCGTGACGATGAAGGTGCGCAAGTCGTCGAGTACGCACTGATCATTGCCGTGGTCTCCATCGCGCTGGTCGTCGCGCTCAAGGCTCTGACCTCCTCCGGTGGCGGCTTCAGCTCCTTCATCACCCGCGTCACGAACTGCCTGACAACCGCGACCTGCTCTTGAGCCGGCTCCAGGCTGTCCCGGACATACACCTTTACAGGAGAACGCCATGTACTCCATCACCCAATCAGGCCTGCGTCTGAAGCACTTGCTCAGGGACGATGAAGGTGCGCAGGTCGTCGAGTACGCGCTGATCATTGCCGTGGTGTCCATCGCACTGGTACTGGCAATTCAGAGCCTGGCCGGCGGCCAGTTTGCTGACTTCATCACACGGGTCACAAACTGCCTGACGGGCACCTGCACCTAGGAGCGTGTCAAAGGGGTCGGCGCAGCAGTCCTGCTGCCGTGCCGACCGCCTCTGACCCGCAATCATTCACCGGTTCTGCCGCCCTATGAGAGTCCATCATGAGCACCCGCATTCTTGCCCCGACCCTGGTGCGGCCTGCCGGAAGCCGCAGCCGGCGCCATTCACGGCGTCAGCAGCATGGCGCCATCATCGTCACGGCAGCACTGGCTCTTTTGCTGCTGCTGGGATTCATGGGCATCGCGCTGGATTTCGGGCGCCTGTTCATCGTCAGGACAGAGCTGCAGACGGCACTTGACAGCTGCGCGCTGGCCGCAGCGCGCGAACTCAACAAGCAGCCGGATGCCATCAGCCGCGCCGTGAGCGCCGGTGCTGCTGCCGGCAATCTCAACGGAGTGAACCTGCAGTCGGCCAACTGGAGCGGTCAGGGCCAGATCACCGCCGCCGATATCAGCTTTCGCGACGCCAGCTACCTGAGCACCACCAGCGCGACTGCTGCCGTCTATTCGCAGTGCACGCACACCCAATCCAATATCGGCATGTGGCTGCTGAAGGCCCTGGGGGCCTTTTCCGGCAACAGCGCCAGCTTTCCGGCCACCGGCAATGTGGGCACCTATGCAGTGGCCACGCGGGCCAGCGCGCAAAGCGCCTGCCCGATTCCCGTGGCACTGCAGGCCAAAACGCCTGGTGCAACCAGGCCCGACTATGGCTACACAGTGGGAGACTGGCTCACCCTGCTGGCCAAGTCCAACGGCGGCAGCACCTTCGGCTGGGCCAATCTGGACGGATCCAATAGCGCCTCCGAGACCGCAGACGAGCTCAACGGCCATTGCGGCAGCAAGCTGGGCGACACCCTGGGCACGCCCGGCGTTCAGGCTTCCATCGTCGAAATCTGGAACTACCGGTTCGGCATCTACAAGAACTCCAGCGGACCCAGCGTGGGCCGGCCCGACTACACCGGCTATATCTACGACACCAGCACCTGGAGCGCCGGTCGCAGCGCCTACAACGGCAGCTCGGGCAGCACACCCAATTTTCTCGCCCAGCGCCTGGCGTTCACGCCCTGCGGCAACAACCCGTCGCAGTGCGGACAGCAGGGTGGCGGCTTTTCCTCGGTCGCCACCTCGGCCCAGCACAAGGCCTATGGCGCGGACCGCCGCATCGTGACGGTGCCCATCGTCAACACCAGCCGCAAGGTGGTCGATTTCGCCTGCATGCTCATGCTCGAGCCCATGAAGATTCCGGTCGATGACGTCAAGCTCGAATACCTGGGCAATGCCAGCGCCACTGGCAGCCCCTGCACCACCAGCGGACTCGCGGGCGGCTCGGCCGGCCCGCTGGTTCCCGTCCTCGTGAGGTGAACACCATGCCCAAGCACCATAGGCAACGCGGAGTGGAGCTGGTGGAACTGGCTCTGATCCTGCCCTTTCTGCTGCTGCTGAGCATGCTGGTCGCCGAATTCGGCCGTGCGCTCTACGAATACAACACGGTCGCCAAGTCAGTGCGCGATGCGGTGCGCTATCTCTCGGTGCAGCTGCCCAACACCGGCTGCAGCCAGGCCCAGAATCTGGTCGTGTACGGCCAGACCACGGCAGGCAGCACCCCTCTGGCCCCCGGTCTGAACACCGCAGCCGTGAGCTGCTCCTGGCAGACCAGCGGAAGCTATCCGCTGATCAACACCGTCACCGTGACCGTCACCGGCTACCGCTTCCGCTCCATGACCGCCAGCGTCTTCGGCCTGCGACTGGGCGATGCCAACGGCGGCCTGACGCTGAGCAATATCGCCGCCACGATGAGGACACAGACATGAAAACGCCACGTCACTCCCGCTCCGAGCGCGGAGCAACCATCGTCGAGTTTGCCCTGGCGCTGCTGGTCTTCCTGATGTTTCTGTTCGGCATCGTGGATTTCAGCCGCATGCTGTTCACCTGGGTGGCGGCCAACGAAGCCGCGCGCGCAGGGGCACGCTATGCCGCAGTCTGCGACGACACCGCCCAGCAGGCCAAGGTGCTTGCGCGCATGCAGGCCCTGCTTCCCCAGGTGAGCACCGTCAATGTCAGCTGGGCCCCCTCCGGCTGCACTGCGGCAAGCTGCCAAAGCGTGACCGTGGCGATCACGGGACTGAAATTTCAGTGGATTTCACCCATCGTGGGTCAGGGCCTGCAAACGGCCATCCCCATGCCCGGCTTCTCGAGCACGCTGCCCCGGGAAGTCATGCGCCAGGACATCAACAGCAGCACGGCCTGCTCAAGCTAACCAGGGGTGCCTACATCATGAAAATCGCCATCATCTCTCCCAACACCACCCATCTTCAGGAGATGGCCCGCGTGCTGCAGGAGCAATCGCACCAGGTTCAGACCTTCGAAGGCGGCAAGACACGCATGCCTTCGATTGCCGAGCAGCACCGGCCCGATCTGATGATCGTGGACGGCATGTGCTGCGAGCCGGCCGACCTGGCGCCGGTGGAGCATGTGACCACGCATCAGCCGCACATCTGCGTCATCTTGCTGTGTGCCCAGCAGACCCCCGAGTTTCTGCTGCAGTCCATGCGCGCCGGCGTTCGCGAAGTGCTGACCTCACCGGCTCCACATCAGGCGCTGTTGGATGCCGTGCACCGCATCGCCGCCAAGCGCCAGCATCACACGGCTGACCGCCATCAAGGGCAGATCATGGCCTTGCTGCCCTGCAAGGGCGGCAGCGGAGCGACCTTCCTGAGCACCAATCTGGGCTGGATGCTGGCCCGCAAGCACTCGGTCTTGCTGATCGACCTGAATCTGCAGTTTGGCGACACCCTGGCCTATCTGCATGAAGCCAAGCCCGCCTCGACCCTGGCAGATGTGGCCCGTGACATCCATCGACTCGATGCGTCCTTTCTCACGGCCAGCACCGTCAAGATCACCGCTCAGCTGCATGTGCTGGCAGCTCCCGAAAACGCCATGCATGCCATGGAGGTGGAGCCGCTGCATGTGGATGCCATCCTGCAGCTTGCCGCCGCGCACTATGACTTTGTGCTGATCGACATGGGACGCGTGCTCGATCCGCTGGCTCTGCGTGTGCTCGACAGGGCCCAGCTCATCGTGCCCGTGCTCCTGCCCAATGTGCCGGCCGTGCGCAATGCGCAGAAGCTGCTGCATATGTTCCGCGAGCTGGGCTATCCCGAAAGCCGCCTGCATCCGGTACTGAACCGGGTCGACCGACGCAGCGAGATCGGCCTGCCCGAAGTGCGCAAGGCACTGGGCCTGGAGCAGCAATGGCGCAGCATTCCAGACGCCGCACAGGAGGTGCAAGCGACCATCAATGCGGGCGTGCCGCTGGCCGAGTCCAGTCGCAACAGTGCCGTGGTCCGCGAACTGGGCGCCTGGGCCGATGCACTGGCGCCCCAGGCCCGGGAAGACAGCAACGGCTTTTTGAACCGGATCTTCCGCCGGGCATAAGCCATCCCCTAGTGCACAAGGAGAGCATCATGTCACTCAGAGATTTCCTGGCCACGTCAGCGACACGCGCGTCCAAGCCGGCGCTGCAGGTTGTTCCCGAAGCGGCGGACACGCCCGAGGTCGCCGCGCCGCAAGCGCCTGCCTCTGCGCCCCCTGCACCGCACTATGGGCACTCACCGGCCTATCTGGCGCTGCGAACGCGCATTCATGGCAAGATGCTGGAGCGCTTCGATCTGGCTGCGCTGGAGTCGCTGCCCACGCAGACGCTGCAGCAGGAAATCGCCGGCATGACCGAACGCCTGCTGGAGGAAGATGCCGCAGTCGTCAACGATCTGGAAAGAAGGCTGCTGATCCGCGACATCCAGCACGAGATGCTGGGTTTCGGCCCTCTCGAGCTGCTCATGACCGACCCTGCGGTTTCCGACATCCTGGTCAACCGCCACGATCAGATCTATGTGGAGCGCCTCGGTCGTCTGGAACTCACGCCCGTGGTCTTCGCGGACGACAAGCATCTGCTGCGCATCATCGACAAGATCGTCTCGCGCATCGGCAGGCGCATCGATGAGTCCAGTCCCATGGTCGATGCCCGCCTGCCCGACGGATCGCGCGTCAACGCCGTCATCCCGCCCGTGGCGCTCGATGGTCCCATGATGTCGATCCGGCGCTTTGCTCGCATCCCGCTGCGCATGGAGAACCTGATCCAGGACCTCAAGAGCCTGACACCGGGCATGGCCCTGACTCTGGAAGCCTTGGCCAAGGCCAAGGTAAACATGATCATCTCCGGGGGCACGGGCGCCGGCAAGACAACGCTGCTCAATATTCTTTCGGGCTACATTCCCGCCGTGGAACGCGTGGTCACCATCGAGGATGCGGCCGAGCTGCAGCTGCAGCAGCCGCATGTGGTGCGCATGGAAACGCGTCCACCCAATATAGAAGGCCGCGGTGAAATCACGCAGCGCTCGCTGGTGCGCAACGCACTGCGCATGCGCCCTGACCGCATCATCATCGGCGAAGTCCGCGGCGCCGAGGCCGTGGACATGCTCCAGGCCATGAATACCGGCCACGAAGGATCGCTGACGACCATCCACGCCAACACTCCGCGTGACTCGCTGGCACGCCTGGAGAACATGGTCGGCATGGCTGGCCTCAATCTGCCGCACCAGGCCGCTCGCCAGCAGATTGCCTCGGCCATCACGGTGATCGTGCAGGTGCTGCGGCTTACCGACGGCAAGCGCAAGATCACCAGCATCCAGGAGATTACCGGCATGGAAGGCGATGTGGTCACCATGCAGGAGATCTTTGCCTTCACCCAGACCGGCGTCGGTGCCAGCGGCGAAGTCCAGGGGTATTTCCATGCCTCGGGCGTCAGGCCCAAGTTCGCCGACCGGCTCAAAGGCTTCGGCATTGCGCTGCCCGACAGCATCTTCGCTCCAGAGCGCCACTATCAATGAACTCGGCCCAAAGGTGCTGTCATGCTGTCCTTTTTTTCTTCCCACTCGATCCTGGTGATCATTGCGCTGGTGTTTGCCGCCGTGCTTTTGCTGCTCGAAGGCATTCACCTGGTCTGGAAGCAGTACAAGAGTCCGGAGGCGAAGCGGCTTGAACGTCGGCTCAGGGCCTTGTCCGCCGCCGACGATCACAGCAGTCCGACCAAGCTGGTCAAGGAACGCGTACTCAGCGACATGCCCAGGATGCAGCGGATGCTGCAAAGCATGCCCCGCGCCCACCAGCTGGACCGCGTGATTGTTCAGTCGGGCCTGGAATGGACGGTTTCCGGTTTGCTGCTCGGCATCGGGATACTGTTTTTCCTGGGTGCGCTGGCCGCAAGCATGTTCCATCTGCCCATGGAACTGGTGCTGCTCGCCGGTGCCGTCCTGGGCTGCCTGCCCTGGCTTTATCTGCAGCGCAAGCGCAATCAGCGCCTGGGCCTGCTGGAGCGCCAGATCCCCGAAGCGCTGGACCTGATCGCGCGGGCCTTGCGCGCCGGCCACGCATTCTCGGCAGGCCTGCAGATGGCCGGAGAGGAATTGTCCGAGCCCATAGCCGGCGAGTTCCGCCTGGTGCACGACGAGATCAACTACGGCACCTCGCTGCAGCAGGCCTTGAACAATCTCGGGGAAAGAATACCGATCACCGATCTGCGCTACTTCATCGTCGCCGTATTGATACAGCGCGAATCGGGCGGCAACCTGACCGAGATGCTGAGCAATCTGAGCCGTCTGATCCGCGAGCGGCTCAAGCTTCACGCCAAGATCCGGGTTCTGTCCTCCGAAGGACGAATGTCGGCCTGGATCCTGGGGCTGATGCCCTTTGCCCTGGCAGCCCTGCTCAATTTCGTGAACCCGGAATTCATGTCCACGTTGTGGACTGACCCCATAGGCATCGTCATTCTGCAATGGCTGGCCGGACTCATGGTGATCGGCATGTTGATGCTGCGCCGCATTGTCCGCATACGGGTATGAGTGCATCCCAACTGCAAGGAGTCCGCCATGTTAATCGTCGCCCTGCTCACTTTCGCTTCCCTCATGCTGGCTGCAGGAGCCCTGTTCTTCTGGGTCACGCCCACGGTCACAGAACAGCGCCTGCAAGAGCTGAGCCCAGCCCCTCTGTCCGGCAGCTGGACAGAAACTGCGGTCAAGCTGGTGGGGCCGTTCGCCCACCTCTCCTCCCCCACTGCGGGCAGTGATGCCACCCCGTTGCGCCTGCGCTTTCTGAATGCCGGCATTCGCCACGAGAACGCGCCCTTGCTGTATTTTGGCGCCAAGACGCTGCTGCCTCTGGTGATGATGTTCCTGGTCTATTCGCTGATGATGGCCCAAGGCACGACAGACAGCCTGCAGCTGCTGCTCTATCCGCTGGTCACCGGGCTTGTGGCCTGCTATCTGCCCAATCTGGTGCTGCGCTGGATGGCCGCACGCCGCAAGCGCGAGATCTTCGAGAATTTTCCCGATGCCGCCGATCTCATGCTGGTCTGCGTGGAGGCAGGCATGGGACTGGATGCAGCGCTGGGCAAGGTGACTGCCGAGATCCGCATCAAAAGCGAAGCCCTGGCCCAGGAACTTCACTGGACCAATCTGGAAATGCGCGCCGGCAGCACCCGGGAGAAATCCTTGCGCAACCTGGCCGCCCGCACTGGAGTGGACGAGATACACGCCTTCACGGCCATGCTGACGCAAGCGGACCGTTTCGGCACCAGCATCGGCGACTCCATCCGCGTGTTCTCGGACGATCTGCGCCACAAGCGTCAGATGCGTGCCGAGGAACTGGCCGCCAAGATCCCCACCAAGATGCTGCTGCCGCTGGTGACCTGCATCTTCCCCGCCATCGTGATGGTGGTTCTCGGCCCGGCAATCATCAGACTGCTGCGCATGGTGCTGCCCATGATCGCGGGAAGCGTCTAGGCCGAACTCGGACTGCTGCAACACTGCTGCAGTCCCCTGACGACCCGGGCATGCTGCCTGGCAGGAACGACCCTGGCCATGCCTGGAGCGTCTGCAGCGGCCGGCCTTCACGGACGATCGAATGGATCTACAACGGAGCTTGCGATGAACTTGATGCAGGGAACCGTCAATGGCTGGCAGCAGATCAGTCCCCAAAAGCTCGCGCCCATGCTTTTCCTGGCCGCCCTGGCTCTCGGAGAAGCGCTGTGGATACATGCCCATCCGCTTGTCTTTTCCGGCACCGAGCCGGTGTTCTGGACGACTCTGATCCTGCTGAGCATCAGCTGGATCTATGGATATTCGGGACGTAGCCTGGCCTTGTCCGAGATGTCGTTCTACGCAGCCCTGTGGATAGTGACAGCGCTGATCGGCGCCATGCTGACCTATATCTTCGCGACCCTGAACCTGCCGCTGCTCGACGCCCAGTTCACCAGACTGGATCAGGCTCTGGGCTTCAACTGGCTGGCCTTCTATGGCTTTGTCCAGCAACACCCACTTCTCAGAGCCGTGCTCACGCTGGCCTATTTCAGCGGCCTGCTGCAAGTCTTTTTCTCGATCATCTACCTGTCGCACTGCGCAAGAAACGACAGAAACGAGGAGCTGTGGTGGTCGTCTTCCATCGCCTTGATGCTGACGGCCCTGCTATCGGGACTGCTGCCTGCCGGAGGGACTCTTTTCTTCCACTCCGTCGGGCTGGAGAACGCCGTGCACCTGCCTCACTTCATGGCGCTCAGGGAGGGAAGCCTGAGCGAGTTCGCATTCGGGGATCTGAAAGGCATAGTCACGTTCCCTTCCTATCACACGACGATTGCCTTGCTGCTCATCCATGCCTACAGACAGCTCCGGCTTTTTCGCTGGGTGCTCGCATTGAACATCCTGATGCTGATCTCCACGCCCATCAACGGCGGGCACTATCTGGTGGACATGCTGGGCAGCGGCGTTGTTACCGTTTTTTCCATCTATCTGACGAGGCGCGTTCAATATTTCCTGCAGCGATGATTTCAATTTCATCCGCACAATGGGCCAGACCCGGGAGAGCTCTGAATGAAAAATATCTCGTGCAACTTCATGCTGCTGAACGAAGTGATACGGTCTCCCCGCGAGATCGGTGCCCTGTGCCCGAGTTCGGCGCGATTGGGCAATACCATGGCCTCTTTGGTGGGTGGCGGAGACGAGGGTCTGGTGGTGGAGCTTGGTGCAGGAACAGGAGTCATCACCGAGTCACTGCTGCGCAGCGGCATCGCGCCCGGCAGACTGGTGATCATAGAAAAGTCTTCCTCGTTCGCCAGCTACCTGTCCGAGCGATTCCCTCAGATCAGCGTTTTTCATGCCGATGCCGGTGACTGGCCCTCGATTCTCGGTCGTGCAGCGGTCAAGGCCGTAGTCTCGGGTCTGCCGCTTCGCTCACTGCCCCATCAGTCAGTGCACAAGATCACCGACACCTGGGCGCGCTCGCTGACCAGCGATGGCCGAGTGATCCAGTTCACCTACTCGCTGTTTGGCGCATCCGCCTGGCAGAGCGCCGGCCTCAAGCGCATAGACCGCGAAACTGTGTGGGGCAATCTGCCGCCGGCGAGGGTGGAAGTGTTCTCACGCCCCTGAGCCTGCCCTGCCTGTGCCTGCCGCACCTGGCCTTGCGGGTGGGACTGCGGCAAGGCTGGCGCCGATTTATCGGTATCGTCGAGCCATCTGAATCCACGAGGAGACCGAGGACATGGTGGACATCGTTCATAGAATTGGTATCAGAGCGCCTATCGGCGATGTTTACCAGGCGATCTCGTCCGTTGCAGGTATAGCCGGCTGGTGGACCCGGGAGATGAGTGCAAGCACGGGGCCCGAAGTCGCAATGAGCGCGCGCTTCACGGACCAGGACGGTCGGGAGCTCGGGAAAATCTGTTTCGACCTCGTCAGGCCTAAGACGGAGCACAGCGTGCACTGGCGCTTCACGGAGGGTCCCGAAGAATGGATAGGTACCGAGGCGACCTTCGAACTGAGCCGCCAGGACGGCTACACCATCCTGTTGTTCGGCCACCGGAACTGGCGCGAAACAGTCGAGTTCACCGCCCATTGCAGCATGAAATGGGCCGTCTTCCTGCTCAGTCTCAGAGCGCTGACAGAGACCGGCAAAGGCAGCCCGTCTCCCCAAGACACCAAGATCGACAACTGGAACTAGCGCTCCAATGCACAACAGGGCTAGCCCCGTCACGGTCGGCAAGCCCGCGTCCGCAGCTGCCGCGCTTGGCTCTCCGCCAGGCCCCAGGAGCGGCTCCTGGGTACAAGTGGTCACTTTTTGAAAACATCGCGCCACAAAAGCCACAAACTGTGCGATCAGCGCGCATAAAACCCCGCAACAACTGGCTCAGGCACGCTAGTAACCGCTACACTTTGCGCCGCAGGCCTGCGTAGTACCCGACGCAGGCCTTTTTTTCCCGATTTCGAGGTTTTCGCGCACTGCCATGTCCACCGTCTTCAATTTCACCTTTGTTCCCTGGTTCCGGTCTGTGGCTCCCTATATCCACAAGTTCCGACACCAGACCTTTGTGGTGGGCCTGACCGGTGAAGCCATTGATGCGGGCAAGCTCAGCTCAATCGTCCAGGATCTGGCCATGATCCAGGCCATGGGCGTCAAGATCGTGCTGGTGCACGGCTTCCGCCCCCAGGTCAACGAGCAACTGCGCCTCAAGGGCCAGGAGCCGCGTTACTACAACGGCATGCGTGTCACCGACTCCATTGCGCTGGACTGCGCCCAGGAAGCGGCCGGCCAGCTGCGCTACGAGATCGAGGCCGCCTTCAGCCAGGGACTGCCCAACACGCCCATGGCCGGTGCGCGCGTACGCGTGATTTCGGGCAATTTCCTCACAGCCCGTCCCGTGGGCATCGTCGACGGCGTGGATTTCATGCACTCCGGCCTGGTGCGCAAGGTCGACGTGGAAGGCATTCGCAGCGCCCTGGACTCCGAAGCCATGGTGCTGGTCTCGCCCTTCGGCTTCTCGCCCACGGGCGAGGCCTTCAATCTCAGCATGGAAGAAGTGGCCACCCGCGTGGCCATCGAGCTCAAGGCCGACAAGCTGCTGTTCCTGACCGAAGTGCCCGGCGTGCGCATGGACCCCTGCGGCCCGGCCGACGAGAACAATCCTATCGACACCGAGCTGCCGCTGGACGCCGCGCGCCGCCTGCTGGCCCAGCTCCCGCCTGCACAGCAGCCTACCGATGTGGGCTTTTATCTGCAGCACTGTGTACGCGCCTGCGAGCATGGCGTGGAACGCAGCCATATCCTGCCCTTCTCGACCGACGGAGCGCTGCTGCTGGAGATCTATGTGCACGACGGCAACGGCACCATGGTGATTGACGAAAAGCTCGAAGAACTGCGCGAGGCCACGATCGACGACGTGGGCGGCATCATTCAGCTGATCGAGCCCTTCGAGCGCGACGGCACGCTGGTCAAGCGCGACCGCACCGAGATCGAACGCGACATCGCCAGTTACACCGTCATCGAACACGATGGCGTGATCTTCGGCTGTGCCGCCCTGCACCCCTATCTGGAAGCCAAGACCGCCGAAATGGCCGCCGTCACCGTCTCGCCCAAGAGCCAGGGCACGGGCGATGGCGAGAAGCTGCTCAAACGCATCGAACAGCGTGCCCGCGCCCTGGGCTGCGAAACCATGTTTGTGCTGACCACACGAACCATGCACTGGTTCATCAAGCGCGGCTTTCAGCCCGTGGAGCCCGAATGGCTGCCGGAGGCCCGCAAGGCCAAGTACAACTGGGGACGCAAGAGCCAGGTGCTGGTAAAGAAGCTCTGATCCGCTCCACTCTTGAAAATGGCTTCCAGCGCTTGATGAGAAAGCGTTGGAAGCTATTTTTTTGGAAGCAAAGAGATGTTGGAGTGGCTGGCCCCGGCTATGCGAGCAGCAGCTCTGGGCGCTGCAGGAGCGGCTAACGCAGCGCTGCTCTGTCCGCCCTAGCTGCGAATTCCGACGGCGGACGGCCGAACTGCTTGCGGAATGCCGCCGAATAGGCGCTATGGCTTTCATAGCCGCTTTCCAGCGCCACGGTCGTGATGGGCATGCCCTGCAGCAACTGGGGGATGGAAGCCATCAGCCGCATCTGCTGATACCACCGGCCCCAGTTCATACCGGTGCTTTTCAGAAATCGACGATGCAGCGTCTTGGGCGTCAGCGCGTGCTGTCGGGCCAGGGCTTCCACCGTGGTGCGCTGCGCCGGTGCACCCAGCATGCTCTCGCAGATGCGTCGCATCAGCATGTCTTCCGGCCATGGCAGGTAATACGGCAATGGCGCCAGCGCCTGCAACTCCTCCAGCAGCAGATTGCCCAGCAGCGCATCGCGCGGGCGATGCGGCCCCTGATGGGGCAAGTCGACAAGCGCCGCCATCAGCTCCCTGACCAGCGGCGAGACATGGAGCACGCAGTCCCGGGCAGGCAGGCGTTCCGACCATGCCTCCTCAATGAACAGGCCAAAGGCTCGCACCGCCGTGGTCGCCGTGATCCGGTGCAGCATGCCCGGGCGCAGCCACACCGCAGTGGTGGGAGGAACCAGCCATTGCCCGCCAGGGGACTCGACCAGCAACACGCCTTCCGAGGCATAGATGAGATGACCGCGCGCGTGGCTGTGCTGAGGCACCACATGACCGGGCGGATAGCGCTGCTCCACGCCCGTGACAGGCAGTGACGAGGCCTGGGCATGCTGCAAATCCAGTGCATGCGCGCCATGTTCGGGGGAGGCAAAACCCATGAGATGTCCAAATTCCTACAACAAATGAATATCTATCGATAGAAGTCTATACCTCTGGCGACTTAAAGTAGCCGCACTGCCTCCATCAAGCACCTTGCCGTGAAACACCGCCACCCGCTTCCGCTATGCCTACTGGCTCTGACATCTGGTCGGGGTCCGTACGCACGCGCTTGCGCATGGCTACTCTCCGGTCTCCCCAGACCCCGACCTCAGCCAGCCCAATCCGGGCAGGGAGACCAGATCATCATTTCTACTACTCCAAGGTCCCTATGCTGGCTGATCCCTCTACCAAATACCGCGCATTTCCCGTTGTGGACTTGCCCAACCGCCAATGGCCTGGCCGTACATTGACGCAAGCGCCCGTATGGCTGTCGACAGATTTGCGCGACGGCAATCAGGCTCTGTTCGAGCCCATGAACCACGAGCGCAAGCTGCGGCTGTTCCAGGAGCTGGTCGCCATCGGTTTCAAGGAAATTGAAATCGGCTTTCCCTCCGCTTCCCAGACCGACTTCGACATCGTGCGCCACCTGATCGACGCGCAGCTGATTCCGCAAGACGTCACGCCTATGGTGATCACCCAGCTGCGCGAGGACCTGATTGCCACCACGGTGCACAGCGTGACGGGCGCACGCCGCGTGATCGTGCACCTGTACAACGCCGTGGCACCGGCCTTCCGCGAAATCGTCTTTGGCATGGAAGTGCCGCAGATCATTGCCATGGTGGAGCACCATGTGCGCCACCTCAGGCAGCTGACCGAGCAGCACCCCGAAACCGAATGGGTGCTGCAGTACTCCCCGGAAACCTTCTGCATGGCCGAGCTGGACGTTTCCCTGGCCGTCTGCAATGCCGCCATTGCCGCCTGGGATGCCGGCCCTGAACGCCCCATGATCATCAACCTGCCGACCACCGTCGAGGTTTCCACTGCCAATGTGTTTGCCGACCAGATCGAATGGATGGACCGGCGCCTGGCACGGCGCGAACATGTCACGCTGTCGGTACACCCCCACAACGACAGAGGCACTGGCGTGGCCTGCGCCGAGCAGGCCCTGCTGGCAGGCGCCCAGCGTGTGGAGGGCTGCCTGTTTGGCAACGGAGAGCGAAGCGGCAATGTGGACCTGGTGACCCTGGCCCTGAACCTCTACACGCAGGGCATTGCCCCCGGCCTGGATTTTTCCGATATCGCTGCCGTGGCCCGCATTGCCGAAGCCTCTACGGCCCTGCCCATCCATCCGCGCCACCCCTATGTGGGCGATCTGGTGTTCACGGCATTCTCCGGATCGCACCAGGATGCGATTGCCAAAGGCTTTGCGGCGCAAAAACCCGATGCTCCCTGGCGCGTTCCCTACCTGCCCATAGACCCGCAGGATCTGGGACGCACCTACGACAGCATCGTGCGCGTCAACAGCCAGTCCGGCAAAGGCGGCATTGCCTTCCTGCTGCAAAAGGACTGGGGCATCACCATGCCAAGGCGCATGCAGATCGAATTCAGCGCCATCGTCCAGGCCTGGGCCGACAGCAGCGAAACCGAGCTGAGCAGCGCGCAGATCTGGTCATTGTTCGAAGCCACCTATCTGCATGCCCATACCCAGTCACCGGTCTTGCGCTACCAAGGCCACCGGTTGTTCGACAGCGAGCAAGGCCAGGGTGTCGAGCTGCACTGGCACGATGCAGACGGACAGTCCAGGCAAAGCAGCGGCATGGGCAACGGTCCTATCGCTGCCGCGGTTGCGGCGCTGGAGTTGCCGCTGCGCATCGACAGCTATGAGGAGCGCAGCCTGGGCAATGGCGCTGACGCCTGCGCGCTTGCCATCGTCGAAGCCGCCTGGCCTGGCGTGCCCGGCTCGCGGTTTGGCGTAGGCATGCAGGCGAACATCGTCACTGCATCGGTGATGGCGGTCGTGAATGCCGCTGCGCGCTTTGAGGGCGAGGTGGTTCAGACCCGCGCGCCCAACCCTCGCTAGGCCCCGCCCGAGCAGACGGGCCGCCGCATGCCAACCCCGGCCCTGTCACCGGGTTTCAGCGACTGCCAGCGCATGGACTCCCGAGCCAAAGGGTCTGTCACAATTTTGGGACAGACATGAGCTGCCACCGGCAGCCTCTGGCCAGCTGGAGTCCCGCGGATGTTGCGCTGCGTCACGTCACTTCCAGGCGGTCTGCGCTACAAAGTCGAATTGCATTTGAACTGCATTTAGCATGAGGCATGCCATGAACACACTCCCTCCCCAGGCCATCAGCCAGGACGTCCTGGCCGAAAAATATCTGGCCGACGGCGAGCAGTCCGAACAAGACCTGTTTGCCCGCGTGGCACACGCCCTGGCCGCCGTTGAAAAGCCCGAGCTTCAAGCGCATTGGGAGCAAAAATTTCTGCTCAATCTGCAACTCGGCGCCATCGGTGCCGGCCGCATCATGGCGGCTGCGGGGCTGGACACCAAGGCCACCTTGATCAACTGCTTCGTACAGCCCGTCGCCGATGCCACCAATGGCTTCGACACCCAAGGCAACCCCGGCATCTACACGGCGCTGTCGCAGGCGGCCGAGACCATGCGCCGCGGCGGCGGCGTGGGCTATGACTTTTCCAATCTGCGCCCACGCGGTGCGCTGGTGCGCGGCACCAATTCGAATGCTTCGGGCCCCTGCTCCTTCATCGATGTCTTCGATGCATCCTGCACCACGGTGGAGTCGGCGGGCGCACGACGCGGCGCCCAGATGGGCGTGCTGCGCATCGACCACCCCGATGTGCTGGAGTTCATCACCGCCAAGCGTCAAAAAGGCCGCTGGAACAATTTCAATGTCTCGGTCGGCGTGAGCAACGCCTTCATGCAGGCGGTCAGGGACGATGCCGAATGGGAGCTGCTCCATGTCGCCAGCCCCAGCGATGCACAGATACAGGCTGGAGCCCATCGTCGTGAAGATGGGCTGTGGGTCTATCAAAGCCAGCCTGCGCGCACGCTCTGGGACGCCATCATGCGGTCGGCCTATGATTTTGCCGAGCCTGGCATTCTGTTCCTCGACAACATCAATGCCGACAACAACCTCTGGTATGCCGAGCAGATTGCCGCCACCAATCCCTGCGGCGAGCAACCCCTGCCGCCTTACGGCTGCTGCGATCTGGGCCCGGTCATACTCACGCGATTCGTGCGCGAGCCGTTCACACCGCAGGCCTTCTTCGACCTGGAAGCCTTTCGCGCCGCCGTCGCCGTTCAGGTGCGCATGCTGGACAACGTGCTGGATGCCACCGTCTGGCCCCTGCCCGAGCAGCAGCGCGAGGCGCAGCAAAAGCGCCGCATCGGCGTGGGCTTCACAGGGCTGGGCGACGCCTTGATTCTGCTGGGCCTGCATTACGCCAGCGATGCAGGCCTGCAACAGGCCGAGGCCATCGCCCGCAATATGCGTGATGCAGCCTATGCCGCCTCGGTGGAGCTGGCACGGGAAAAAGGCAGCTTCCCTCTGTTCAACGCCAAGCAGTATCTGAAAAGCGGCTTTGCCAAACGCCTTCCCAAGGAACTGCGTGCGGACATCAGAAAACATGGACTGCGCAACAGCCATCTGCTGTCCATTGCCCCCACGGGCACGGTATCGCTGGCCTTTGCCGACAACGCGTCCAACGGCATCGAGCCGGCCTTCTCGTGGACCTACACACGCAGAAAGCGCACGGCCGATGGCGGCGAGCAGTTCTATACCGTACAGGACCATGCCTACCGCCTGTACAAGGCCATGCATGGCGACGAGGCCCCGCTGCCCGAGTGCTTTGTCAGTGCGCTGGAGCTGAGCGCCAGCGAGCATGTGGCCATGATGCGCTGCGTCCAGCCCTTTATCGACACCTCGATATCCAAGACCGTCAACATCCCGGCCGACTATCCCTTCGAGGACTTCAAGCACCTCTATATGGAATGCTGGGAGGCCGGCCTCAAGGGCTGTGCCACCTACCGCCCCAACGATACGCTGGGTGCAGTGCTCTCCACAGAATCTGCCTCAAAACCCTCTCAAACGCCTACAGATAAAGCGCAGGCCGCTATCAATTCCTCAGGCTCCAACGGCATGACGGCCGTGATAGAGCGCCGCCCCGAAGGTCCGCTCAACGCCGTGGTCGACAAGATCGAATACTTCACGCATGACGGCATAAGGCGTCTCTACCTCGTCGTCAGCTTCATGGTGGTCGATGGCGTGGAGCGTCCCATCGAGTTCTTCATGCCTGTGGGCCAGACCGGCGAGAGCCAGCAATGGATCACGGCCACCATGCGCAGCCTGAGCCTGGCCGCGCGTGGCGGTTTTCTCGACAAGGCCCTGGCCGATCTGCGCAAGGTGGCCTGGGACCGTGGCCCCGTGCGCTATGGCAGTAGAACGCGCGAGGACGGCAGCCGCATCCCGCTCTGGCACGACAGCGAGGTGGCCCTGCTGGCCTATGCCATCCAGAGCATCATCGCCAACCGGGGCTTGCCCCAGCCCGCCCCCAGCACGGCAGCCACGCCGGCCGCCGCCCCCGAAGGCAATGGCTCGGTCAATGGCAAGAAATGTCCCGACTGTGGCGCTCACGCCATGATCCGCAAGGACGGCTGTGCGTTCTGCACGGCTTGCGGCTATGTGGGGGCCTGCGGCTAGCGGACAGGCCCGCAAACTGGCGACTGGCGGAAGTGCTCCGCCAGCAGCGGTCGCCCGCAGCGCGGCTGCATAGGGATTCGCTGCTTGCGTGCGTTGGGATGATGCTGAGAGCCTGCCCGCCTGCCGAGCGCCATGCAGGCAGGGCTTCATGGGCTGGCATGCGTAGATTGCAGCAGTCCATGGCCGCTGCCATGTCTCTCGCCGGTCCGGCTGCATCGGGTCGTCGCGGACATCAGGATGATCCATGCCGACGAGCGCATGACCGAGGGCACCCTGTCGCGCCTCGTCGGCCATGGCTTACAGGCCGCACCTTGCCGGACGCACCTCAGCAGGTCTTGCCTTCAGCGTCTGCCTTTGCCGGCTCAATGGAGGGCTGCGTCTGCGCGGTCTCCACTGGGGCCGTCGCAGGCTCGGGCTCAGGCTCCTTGGGCAGGGAAGCCCGTGCCACCTGGAGCATGTGCAAGGCCAGCGACTCGTACAGGGGCCGCGCAATCATGCGCGAGATCATGCTGGCGATCATGGCCGATGCCATCAGGCTGAGCACCAGAGCGTGGCCGTCCACCATCTCCATCACGATGATGAAAGCCGTCAGCGGCGCCTGAGTCACGGCCGCCAGAAAGGCGGCCATGCCCATTGCTATCAAGGCAGGAGCTATATCCGTAGTCCCAGCAAGCGATGCCACATTGTTCCCGACACCTGCGCCAATCGACAGCGAGGGAGCGAAGATGCCGCCGGGCACGCCCACCCAAGCCGATAGCCAGGTGGCGATGAACTTGAGCGTGACATAGAACTCGGGCACGTCGGCCTCGCCCTGCAGCATATGCTTGACGGCCTCCGAGCCCGCACCAAAGGTGGCACCGCCGGTGACCACGCCGATGACGGCAATCAGCAGGGCCAGCACCGCGGCAAAACGAATCGGAAAGCGCGACCTGAGCTTGTTGAGGCGCTCGGTGGACGAGGTCAGCGAATGGGTCATGAGCTTGGCGAACAGGCCGCCCAGCACGCCGCAGGTCAGCGCCACGGCCAGGCAAGGCAGCAGGTCGCGCCAGCCGAGTTCAGCCACGCGGATGCGACCAAAATAGCTCAGATTGCCGAAGACCGAGACCCCCATCAGACCGGCCAGCACAATCGCCGCGATGATGAGACCACTGGAGCGCGACTCCAGCTTGCGCGAAAGCTCCTCGATCGCAAACACCACGCCCGCCAGCGGGGCGTTAAAGGCGGCGGCAATACCTGCAGCGCCGCCAGCCACCAGCAAGGCATGGGTGTTGATGACGGACTTGGGGCCCAGCCAGCGCCGGGCCGAATGCATGACACCGGCAGCCACCTGCACCGACGGCCCTTCGCGCCCTATCGACAGCCCAGCGAGAAATCCCGCACTGGACAGCACGATCTTGGCAAACGACAGCCACAGCGACACAAAGCGCTTGCGCAGACCGGCATCGACCGACGGCTCCAGCGTGGCAATCACCTGCGGGATGCCCGAGCCACTGGCCCCAGGCGCCCACTTGCGCGTGGCCCAGACGGCGGCAGCCGTGACGGCCGGCATCCAGATCAGCACCAGCCAGCCGTTGACGCCGTGATAGATACTCTCGAAAAAACCGAAAGCTGCCTCGGCCAGCAGCGTGAATGCCACCACGCTCAGGCCTGCTGCCGCAGCATAGGCCAGCACTATTGTCCGCTCCAGCCAGCGCTTTCCGTCGCGCATCTCTTCATTGAGGTTATGGAAGAAATCTGGCTCTTGCTGCATGGGCGGGCAATCGTTTCGGGGCGGCTGCAAAAATGGGCGAATACCCACATTCTGCGCCAGCTGCAGGGCTACGCAGATTGGCAATGTCCACAACGGCCTGCATCGCAGGTGTGCCGAATGGCGACCCGAGCCTGGAGTCCCCACCAGAACCAGGCGGACTGTACTGGGCAAATAGACCGCAGCGGTCTATCCCGGGGCGGCCGCTGTCATCGCATCGGTTGCGTCAGGATCGTCCACGCCAAGGCGGCCAGGCCGCCCATGACCGCAAGCACTGCGCCATGCCTAGGCATATAGGCCAGCAGCCATGCGACGCCTAGCGCGGCCACACTCAGGCAGCCGAGCCAGACGACTATTCCCACCACACCACCCCAGCAACCTGTGCAGAGCCATAGAGCCGCCATCATCAGCGCCGCCCCCATCACGCGCAGCAAGGCCCGCTGCACAGACCCGGGCTCACTGCGCGATACGATCTGATGGCAATGCCTGTCCATGGCCTGGCTCAGCACCAGCATGCCTGCCAGACACAGCGCCAGAACGCAGATCATCAACGGCCAGAAACTCATGCCAGGCCTTTCAGCGCCTGCAGCGCGACCGCCATCACGGCAGCCGAGCCTGCCATCCATGCCGCCACTCTCGGCAGGCTGCGCACATGAAAGACCCAGAGCGCCACTACGGTGTAGATCACAAAGCTGAGCAAGGTGGACAACAGCACGGCGGGTGCAGGCTGCATGGCACCGAGGGCCACAAGCGCATGGGCCAGCACGACACAAGCCAGCGCCGTGAGCGCATAGCCGCCCAGAGTGGCCATCAGCACGCGCAGCAGCACGGCCCAGTGATAGCGCCTGGTCTCTGCCTGGGTCATTGCAGCCGCTGTCATGTGAGACCTCCTGAGATCGCGCCACGGGCCGCACGCGGCTGCCGCACGCTCTTGCCAAGCCGCGACTTCTCATGCCGCCAGGCCCCCCAGGCCACCAGCAGGCCCAACCCCATGCAGGTCAGCTCCACCCCGGCTTGCCGGCCGTCACCCTGCGCCAGATACAGCAGCAGGTGCTGGCCTGTAGTCATGGCATTGAGCAGCGGCAAGCCCAGACATAGCAAGGCCAGGGCGCATAGCTGCTCGCGCCATGCCTTGTACGTTGTGCGCAGCAGCGCATGCAGCAGGCTCAATGCCCAGACGGCAAAGAACACGCGGATTTCCCAGCCGGAGCGCAGCTCCAGCGCCAGCGGCAGCAGTCGGTTGCCGTATAGATAGGCAATCGACGCCAGTGACGAGCCTGCCAGCGCTGCCACATTGAGCGCGTCGATACAGCGGTACATGAAATGCGTTGCAACGCCCCATTCGTTACCGCTTTTTGCTCTACGCTTGACTGCAAACAGTATCGATCCGGAGGCAATCATCGCGGTGCCGATCAGACCCAGAACAAAATACAGCCACTTCATCGTCCAGCCACCAAAGGTGACCAGATGCAGCGCGCTGATGACGGGATGGGTATCGCTTGCAAAACTACTGGACGGCGGGTTGGCGGGCAGCTGCAGCAGCTGGCCGTCGACGGCATCGAAGGTCGCCGAATTGGCGACATTGACCATTTGGCGCGTCGCCGCCGTATCCGGCTTGCCTTCCATGAAACGCACCGTGGCCCGACCGTGCTCGGGTCGCTGCACCAACACCTCCACCACAGGCTGCGCCAGCAAGGACTGGGCCTGCTGCGCAAGGCCGACAAGATCCGCACCGGCAATGGCAGGCGCATCTGAAGCCGCTTTCACCTCTGGCCTGGCCTTCAGCTCGGACTCGTAGCGGCTGTAGGCCGAGCGCTCCTGCCCGTACAGGGATTGCAGCGGCCAGGGCATGTAGCTGGTGTAGAAATGCGCGAGTCCGGTGTAGACGATCATGAACAGAAACGGCAGCGTGAGCACGGCCGATGCGTTGTGCGCATCCAGCCAGGAACGCTGCCCCTTGCCGGGCCGGAAGGTGAAGAAGTCCTGAAAGATGCGCCGGTGCACGATCACGCCCGAGACCAGCGCCACCATCATGCACATCGATACCAGTCCCACCACCCAGAAGCCCGCGATACCGCCCTGCAGAGAATAGTGAAAGGACATGAAGTGCCGCCCGCCTTCGGTCTGGCGCAGGGCGGGTTCAGGCAGGACTTGGCCCGTCAGCCCATGCAGGCTGGCCTGCACTTTGCCGTCCAGGGAGCGCGCAAACACCTTGACGCCCTCGCCGGTCTGCAGCGGCAGACCGATGCGCCAGATACCGGCATCCGGCGCCGTCTTGCTCAGGTGCTGCTCGGCCAGCCGCAAGGCCTGCAGACGCTCGTTCAGAGAAAGCGGCTGCTGGCCGCTGCCTTCCAGTGGCACTGCCTGCATCCACAGCGTGACGGGTTCACGGAACACGCTGATCGAGCCCGTCAGAAAAATGGCGCAGAGCAGCCAGCCGCACACCAGGCCGCACCAGGTGTGCAGCCATGACATGGTCTGGCGAAGTCCGGGCTGAGATGCTGGCTTGCCGCTCATGTCGGCCCGCTCAGAATGCGCCACGCAAGGTCAGCAGCACGCTGCGCGGCTCGCCATACCAGTTGCCGCTGCCCGAGGTTCCAACCGTCTTGTAGTACGTCTTGTCGAACAGATTGTGCACATTGAGTGCAGCCGACCAGTTGCGATTGATGCGGTATTGCACGCTGGCCCCCCAGACGGCGTAGCCGGCCTGAGTGAAGCGGAAGGGAACGGCATCGCCATCGTACTGGCCCGATGCCGGGTTGTAGCTGTTGGCCGTGCCGCTGACATAGGTGGCGCTTTGCAGCGTCACGCCGCCGCCAACGGTCCAGGGCGAGTGCTGGCCCTGCAGCTGATAGCTGCTCCAGAGCTTGAACAGGTGCTTGGGCGTGATGGAGCTATAGACCAGCTGCGACGGGTCGGTCTTGTTGCGATTGTGGTTGTATGTATAGCCGGCAAACAACTGCCAGCCTTGCGCCAGCTGGCCGGTGACTTCCATGTCCAGGCCCTGGCTGATGATCTTGCCCTGGGCCACATAGCAGCAGCTCAGGCCCAAGTTGCCGATATCGGCTTCCGGATAGCGCGGATCACGCACCGCCTGGCCCTTGCGCTCTATCCGGTAGAGGGCAAACGCAGTATTGAGCTTGCCCTCGCCGAGCTCTCCCTTCACGCCCAGCTCGAAACTTCGGCCCTTGATCGGATCCAGCGCCGCCCCCGGTACAGGGCCTGCCAGCATATTGGCCTGCGACTTGTGGATCTCGGTCACACTGCCGTAGGCTGTCCACTGCTTGCCCAGGTCGTAGACCAGGCCCGCATAGGGGGTGAAGATGCCGCTTTCGCTGTAGTATTCGCGGCCGCTGGCCCGGACACTGCCGTCGGCGTTGTAGTTGATATACGGCGTGTCGTAGGAGTAGCTGGCATAACGCCCTCCGACTATGGCGGTGAGCTGATCCGTCAGGCTCAGATTGGCACGACCATAGAAGCCTTTTTGCGTGGCACCGTAGCCGGGATAGCTGCGCGTCATGCGTTCGCGCACCGCAAAGGGAATCCGGCCAGGATCGAACTCATAGACATTGGTCAGCGAAAGCGGCGTGTCCATCTCTGAGTAGTAAGTGTCCTGATCGTCACGCACCTTGCTCCAGTCCGCACCGAGCAGCAACCGGTGCTTGCGGCCGAACAGCGAGAACGGGCCGCTGGCATGCACATCCAGGCTTTTTTTCTCCGAACGAAAGTCGTTGGAAAAGCCGGTCCAGTTGGCGCCAAGACCTGTTGCAGGGTCAACGGCTCCACTGAGACTGGCCAGCCGTGAATCGCTGTCCACCTTCTGATAATTGACTTGAGCCTTGAGCTTCCAGTCCCCCGCCAGTTGCTGGTCGAGCTGCGCAAAAATCTCCTTGGCGCTCTTGTCGTAGTGGCTCCAACCCGCCATCAGCGCGGTTTTGCGGGACAGCTTCAGATCGTCGCCATTGGCAGCACGGGGCAGGCCTTCGCGCCAGGGAGTGGCCTTGAGCTTGTCGTAGCTGGCTCCCAGGCTCACACGCGTGGAGCTGGTCACATCGGCTTCCAGAATGCCGTAGAGCAGGCTGTTTTGCGAATCCGCTCCGCGATAGAAAAAGTTCTTGTCCGAATGCGCGAGCACGGCACGACCACGCAGGCTCCCTGCTTCATTCAACGGACCCGCAACATCCAGCTCGGCCTGTTTGCGATTCCAGCTGCCGACGCCCACCGAGCCCAGAATCTGCTTTTGCGCCGTAGGACGCTTGCGCACCAGGTTGATGGCACCGCCGGGCTCCCCATTGCCGCTGAACAGGCCATTGGCGCCGCGCACCACCTGCACACTGTCATACATGGCCAGATTGGGGTCGAACAGCTGCTGGCTGAACGCGTCCACACTGGCACCGTCGATCTGCACATTGCTGATCTCGAAGCCTCGCGACAGAAACCTGGTGGCCGCACCACCCAGTCCACCCGCACCGCCATAGTCCACCGTCACGCCGGTGGTCTGCTGCATCACTTCGCCCACATTGCTCATGGCCTGATCTTCGATGCGCTGACGCGTCACCACCGAGATCGACTGTGGAGTCTCCCGGATGTCCTGCCCTTTGCCCAGGGACACATATGAGGCGGCATACGAACCACTGCCCTCTGTGGCTTCGCGTTCAGCCTGGGCCGTCACCGTCACCTCGCCCAGCATGCCGGTCTGGCTGCTGTGGCGGCGCACGGTGATGGCCGCCCCGACAGGGACCGCTTCCAGCCCGCTCCCAGTCAGCGCCTTTGCCAACGCCTCGTTCAAGGTCTGAACGCCTTGCAGCACCGGCGCCGTACGGCCTTCCACCAAGGCTGCGTCGACCGAAATCGACACCCCCCAGGTGCGGGCCAATGCATTCAATGCCTGTCCCAGGGGCTGGGCAGGCACACTCAGGCTGTGGGAGGTGGACATGGCCGTATGGCTGCTGGCGCTCTGGGCATGAGCCGTCGGCAACACAGCCAGACCTGACCAGGCCAGACAAGCCATGGCACTGGCCAGAGCCACGCTGCGCAGACTGCCGCAATGCGAACCCGCAGCCATCCCCTCCCCTTGTCCAGAAGAAAAATGAGAGTGATTTCTTTTCATCAAATGCATCCTGTGAATTGCTTGTCTAAGTGCTTTCACAGTGAAGACGCATGAAACGGCTTGTACCGGACAAAAAATTTTCAGCCGGACAGGCCTGCCGTCAGCGCCGGCGGATGGTGACTCTGCCATCGGGCAGCGACTGCACCCGCACGGGCAAGGAGCGCGGCAGGCTGGCGATGAAGGTGGCAGGCTCGCGCAGCTTGAAGCTGCCGGTCAATCGCAGGGCTTGCAGAGAAACTGCATCGTCCAGCACCAGCGGCTGGGTCAGGTAGTCATTCCAGCGCGCCACGACCTCGGGCAGTGGTGTATGGTCAAACACCAGCCAGCCTTCACTCCAGGCGCCCACATCCGCCGCGTTCAGGGAGTAAGGGGCAAGCCGGCCGCCTGCATCCAGGCGCAAGCCCTGGCCTGCGGTCAGGAGCGCGTCGGGGGGCCGATCGGCCATGGCGCCCTGCTTCCACACTGCCACACGCCCCTGAGCAACGCTGACCTGCAGGCCGGCAGGCCGCAGCGCCACGGAGAAAACCGTGCCCAGCACACGTACGCGGCCCAGGGCCGTGTGCACCTCGAGGGGACGCTCTGCGTCATGGGCTACGTTGAGCCGGATTTCGCCCTGCTGGAGATGAACCTCGCGACGCTGGCGATACAGCAGCACCGATGCGTCGGTACCTGGCGCCAGATCAAGCTGGCTGCCGTCGGGAAGATGGCGGCTCAGGTGCTGACCATGGCCTGTATGCAGCGCCATCTGCTCCGTTGGCTGCAGCCAATGCCAGCGGCCAAGCATGCCGGCCAGGCCCGCCACACCAGCTACCCCCAGCACGGACAGCGCACGACGACGGGTCTGCTGCACACGCGCCGAATGAGTCCCGGGCAAAGGCATCTCGCCCTGCAAGGCACTGCCTTGTGTCGCAGCCCAGCCTGCCATGGCCGCCTGCGCCGCCTGTTCGTTCGCAGGTTCCCTGGCACGCCAGCGCACCAGCGCCTCCGTTGCGGCCTTCGCCACATCAGGACTTGCGCCATGCTGGCGCGCAATCAGCAACAAGGCGTGCTCCAGGCGCTTGCGATCCGGCTTGCCGAAGAAAGCGTCGGCACTCATGAGGTCAGCCCCATGCAATCGCACACTGCGCGCACCACATGCTTTTCGATGGCAGCTTCGCTGATATTCATATGTGCTGCGGCTTCGGCATGGCTGAAGCCATAGATGCGCACCAGCACAAACACCTCGCGGCGCTTGCGCGGCATGGCTTGCAAACGGCGAGACAGCAAGACCAGCTGCTGCCGCCCTTGCGCCTGACGCTCGGGCGAGGGTGCTTCATCTGCAGCCACCACGGCCAGGGTCTGCAGCATGCGGGCTTCGGCAGTGCGGCGGCGCGCATCGTCGATCACGATGTTCTTGCCGGTGCGAAACAGCAGTGCCCGCAAGTCCCGTATTGCAAGATCTTGCGACTGCATGGCAAATACGCGGGCATAGCTTTCCTGAACCACATCCGCGGCCGCATCCCGGCTATTGAGCGAGCGGGCAAAGAAACTGACGAGTTCTGCGTAATAGTGCGCAACCACGGGTACACCTCGACCTCTTGCGAGGCATGCCGCCCAGGCTCTGGGATCAGCCGCAAAGCATGCAGCGACGGAGCGGGAAAGCGCAGACTCTATCAGAAAATGAGAATCAATCTCATTGAATGACAAATATCAAGGCCTCGTCGCATCAATGCAGAACCAGTGTCGCGACAAGCTGTGAACCTGCGGCTCCATCGCTGATCAGATCGCGTAATACCAGCGCTTGATCGCTTCGCCAGCCCTGGCCAGCACGGCTTCACGCCCTGCCCCATCAAGCGGGCTGCCGGTCAGATAGGCCGTTACCAGCAGCGGCGCTGATTGCGCGGTAGGCCAGACGATGAGCGTGTCGCAGGCCGTGCCCCTCTCGCCGCTGCCAGTCTTGCCGCCCACCTTCCAGTCCCCCGGCATGCCGGAACGCACGCGCTTGTCGCCGGTACGGCTGTCCGCCAGCCATTGCTGCAGCAGTGCACGGGCATAGCCTTCCAGCACATCGCCCAGCAGCAGCTTCTGCAGACTTTGCACCATGGCCCGTGGCGTCGTGGTGTCGCGCTCATCGCCGGGCAGCGCAGTGTTCAGCGAAGGTTCGTTGCGGTCCAGCCTGGTGGTGCCGTCACCCATTTCGCGCAGCCATTGCGTCAGCGCTGCCGGCCCGCCGCTGGCTTCCAGCATCACATTGGCCGCCGTGTTGTCGCTGACAACCACCATCGCTTCGCACAGCTCCTGCACCGTCATGCCCCCATTGGCTCCCGCCCGCTTTTCGGATATCGGCGACCATGCAACGACCTCGGCTGGAGAGTAATAGAGCTTGCGCCACAAACGAATCTCGCCTCTTTGCGCCAGATAGAGCACGCGGGCGGCCAGCAAGGTCTTGAAGGTGCTGCACATGGGAAAGCGCTCGTCGCCGCGCCAGCCTGCCTCGGCGCCGCTGACGGTATCGACCACATACAGGCCGAACCGGCCCTGAGACTGAATTTCCAGCGCCGCCAGCTCGTCGCTCAATGTTCTCGCCGCCGCAGCTTGCTGCTTGGAGATAAAAGCACAGCCGCTCAGTCCCCAGGCCCCCAGACCCAAGGCCAGTCCTGTTGTTAGCATGCTGCGTCGTTGCATAAGATCCTCTTGTAGTTAACTGTGATGGTTTGAAGCATATCGCGCTGTATTCAGGTGAACCAGCAGTAATAATTGACGCCATCCATTAGAAAAACTTTTACCTCTATCGTCCCATGCAGCTTCCACTGAACGCCTTGCGCATGTTTGATGCGGCGGCACGCCATCTAAGCCTGACCCGCGCCGCACAGGAGCTGCATGTGACGCAGGCTGCCGTCAGCCAACATATCCGCAATCTAGAGGAACGCCTGGGCAAGCCGCTGTTTCGCCGCCTGCCCCGCGGTCTGGCCCTGACCGACGAAGGCCAGGCCTTGTGGCCCGTGGTGGCGCAAAGCTTTGAGCGCATAGAACAATCGCTGCAGCAGGTGGCGGAACCGCGGCCACGCGAAATCCTGAGCGTGGGCGTGGTCGGCACTTTTGCCATCGGCTGGCTGATTCCCAGGCTAAGCCAGTTCCAGCAGTTGCATCCCTATATAGACCTCCGGCTGCTGACCAATAACAATCGCGTCGATCTGGCTGGCGAAGGACTGGACGCCGCCGTGCGCTTTGGCGACGGTGCCTGGCATGGCACGCACGCGCAGATGCTGCTGCGGGCTCCGCTCTCTCCCATGTGCACCCCCATGCTGGCACAGCAGCTGCGCGAGCCTGCCGACCTGGCCCGGCAAACCCTGCTGCGCTCCTATCGCACCCAGGAATGGGAAGGCTGGTTTGCCGGCCTGGACCAGACTGCCCCGCTGGCACGCGGAGCCATGTTCGACTCCTCGCTGACGCTGGCCGAGGCCGCCGCCCAGGGCGCAGGCATTGCCTTGCTGCCCGCGCGCATGTTCGAGCACATGCTGCAGCAAGGTCGGCTGGTGCGCCCTTTTGCCCACGAGGTCGATACCGGCGCCTACTGGCTGACCTATCTCAAGTCACGCCAGGCCAGCTCCGCCTTGCAGACCTTCAGACAATGGCTGATGACCCAGCTGCAAACCGACTGAAACCAGCGCTCTTCAATGGACAAAACCGTTTCCTACCAAGCGTTTCATGCTATCAATCCATGAGTCCTCAGCAGCCGCCAAGCCGCACAGGTCTGCATGGCTTCAGGGCAACGGGTAAAGTACACGCCCAGCAAGCGCCATGGCGCTTTGGTTTTATTCATTTCATCAGACACCTGCCTTGACTGCCGCCGCCACCCTGCCCGTCCTGTACTCCTTCCGCCGCTGCCCCTATGCCATACGCGCCCGTCTGGCGCTGGCCCATGCGGGCCTGGCTTGCGAACTGCGTGAAATCAATCTGCGCAACAAGCCGCAGGCGCTGCTCGACGCGTCGCCCAAGGGCACGGTGCCCGTGCTGGTGCTCCAGGATGGAAAAGTCATCGATCAGAGCCTCGAGGTGATGCTGCATGCGCTGCGCGGCAACGACCCCGACGGCTGGCTGCAACCCACGCATGGCAGCCTGGAAGACATGCTGGCTCTGATCGAGCGCAATGACGGCTTCTTCAAACAGGCTCTTGACCGCTGCAAATACCCCGAGCGCCATGACGCCGAAGCCGTGAACCAGGCCCAGGCCGATGCGCTGACCTGGCTGGCGGCCCTGAACGATCAGCTCGAGGAGACCGGCTATCTGTTCGGCCTGAACCCCAGCCTGGCCGATATGGCACTACGCCCCTTTGTAAGGCAGTACGCGCGTATCGACGAAGCGCAGTGGAACGAGCAGCCCTGGCCTCATCTGCAGCACTGGCTGCAGCGCTGGATTGACTCGGCCCTGTTTGCCGAAGTCATGGAAACCTATCCAGGCTGGGTTCCGGGCGGCAAGGGGCCGACCTTTGTGGGCGAGAGCGTGGAAAGCCTCTGATGCCGCAGCCATGGCTGCGAACGCTTGGCTGACAGCGATGGCACGCGTTTGACAAGCATCAAAAAACCCCGGCAGCTTGCGCTTGCCGGGATTTTTTGTGGCATTGCCGTCAACAAGATTAGCGCTTCGCGCCCTTGAACAACAGCACCGCCAAAATCACGAAAAACGCCACAAAACAGACAAATGACCAGTTGGCAATGGAGCCGCCCAGCAAAGTCCAGTCAATGGCGGCGCAGTCGCCCGAGCCCTGGAAGATCATGGGAATGGAGCGGCTGAAGGAGTAGTGCTCGATCATTCCATAGAAGTCACGGCCGCAGGTCGCAAACTCGGGGGGATACCACTGCAGCCAGCTCTGGCGTGCTGCCACGAACGCGCCGAAACCGCTGCTCAACAGGGCCAGAATACCAAAACTCATCCACCAGCCTTTTTGCCCTCTAACGCTTGCCAGGCCGGTGAAGATAGCTACCAAAATCAGTGCATAACGCTGCACGATGCACATGGGGCAAGGCTCCAGGCCCACCACATGCTGCAGGTAAAGGCCAAACGCCAGCATGGCCACACAGGCGACGCTGATGAGCGCCAGGATGCGCCGTGGCGCAGTTTCAAACCATTGAAGCATCATTATCTTTCTACGAAATTTCTAAATCATGCCAGCACCAAGGATAACGCCCTCTGATGCCTGCATGACTCCTTCGCAGAAGACTGCAAGCCAGAGCCGCCTCGCGGCGACTCTGTCATCCCCCTAAGAGAGGGGGAAGGCGCATAGCGCCTCAGGGGGTGTCAAATCCCGGCCGCCTCATCCAGGAACACCTTGGCCCGGCGCGGTGTCACCACCAGGGTTTCACCTTCGCGCAGACCCATGTCCTTGAACTGCTGTGCGGGAATCTGGGCTTCAATCAACCCGTCCTCACCGGCATGGCTGGCGTTTGGTGTGGTCTCCGAGGGAATAAGTTCCAGCCTTGCGATGGGGCCGACCACAATGGCGCGAGAAAGCTGGGCCACGATGCCTGTGGGCCGGCCTTGGGCGTCGAGATTCTGGCCAGGGGAATAGCGCTCCACTTCCAGATCATGGGGTCGCACATAGGCAAAAGCCTGGCTGTCCTGGGCACCGCGCGCATCGCTGCTGTCAAGCTGCATGCCTTCGTCCAGATAGACACGGCCGTCGCTGGCGCGACCCTTGAACAGGTTCACATCACCCAGGAAGCCATAGACAAACGGGGTGGCCGGGTTGTCCCAGACCTGCTGAGGCGTGCCCTCCTGTTCGATCTTGCCCTGGTTGATGACCACCACGCGGTCCGCCACTTCCAGCGCCTCTTCCTGGTCGTGGGTCACGAAGATGGAGGTCACATGCAACTCGTCGTGCAGCTGACGCAGCCAGCGGCGCAGCTCCTTGCGCACCTTGGCATCCAGCGCACCAAAGGGCTCGTCAAGCAGCAGCACCTTGGGCTCGACGGCCAGGGCGCGGGCCAGCGCGATACGCTGACGCTGACCACCCGAGAGCTGCGATGGGTAGCGCTCGGCAATCCAGTCCAGCTGCACCAGCTTGAGCAGCTTCATGACCTTTTCCTTGATGACGGCCTCGCTGGGGCGCTCCTTGCGCGGCTTGACACGCAGGCCGAAGGCCACGTTCTCGAACACGGTCATGTGGCGGAACAGCGCATAGTGCTGGAACACAAAGCCCACGTTGCGATCGCGCACATGCACATCGGTGGTGTCTTCGCCGCTGAAGTGGATGCTGCCCACATCGGCCGTCTCCAGACCCGCGATGATGCGCAGCAGTGTGGTCTTGCCGCAGCCCGAGGGGCCGAGCAAGGCGATCAGCTCGCCCGACTTGATATCCAGACTCACATCGCGCAGGGCCTGAAAATCGCCGAACTGCTTGCTGACATTACGAATTTCGATACTCATGATGAATCTCTTGATCTGATCCGGGCAGCTCAGGCTGCCTTGGCGGTTTTGTTCGTTGCGAGGCTGATCTGGCCTGGGCGCTCGGGTGGCGCTTCGGCAGCAGCCTTGGCCTGCTGCTCGGCACGCCACTCGGCGAGGGACTTGATCACCAGCGTCACCAGCGCCAGCAGCGCCAGCAGCGATGCCACGGCAAAGGCGGCAGCCGCCTGATAGTCGGCATACAGCACTTCCACATGCAGCGGCATGGTGTTGGTCTGGCCCCGGATATGGCCGGAGACCACGGACACGGCGCCGAATTCGCCCATGGCACGGGCATTGCACAGAATCACGCCATAGACCAGACCCCATTTGATATTGGGCAAGGTGACATTCCAGAAGGTCTGCCAACCCGAGGCACCGAGCACGATGGCGGCCTGCTCCTCATCGCTGCCCTGGGCCTGCATCAGCGGGATCAGTTCACGGGCGATGAAGGGGAAGGTCACGAACACGGTGGCCAGCACAATGCCGGGCACGGCAAAGATGATCTGGATCTCATGCTTGGCCAGCCACGGGCCCAGCCAGCCATTGGCGCCAAACACCAGCACGTACATCAGACCCGCAACCACGGGCGAGATGGAGAACGGCAGATCGATCAAGGTCGTCAAAAAGGCCTTGCCCTTGAACTCATACTTGGCAATACACCATGCGGCAGCCACACCGAAGACCAGATTCAAAGGCACGGCAATCAGTGCCGTGATCAGCGTGAGCTTGATGGACGAGATCGCATCGGGCTCGCCCAGCGAGGTGATGTAGACATCCCAGCCCTTGCGCAGCGCCTCGCCAAAAACGGACAGCAGCGGCAGGATCAGGAAGACCAGCATGAAAAGCAGGGCCACCGTGGTCAGAACCCAGCGCACCCAGCGCGGCTCGGTGGTGGTCATCTTCTCAAGCCTGGCGCTCTTGGGTGGGGCCGTGATCCTGTACAGCGCAACCAGCACCACCAGGGCAATGGCGACGATGGTGATGAGGTGCGCCCAGATGGGCAGCAGATTGGGGAACAGCGCTTGAATGGCTGCGTGAATCGAAGACATCAGCGGCCTCCCTGCGCCTTGCGCTGCCATGCCTGCAGTGCGTTGATCAGCAGCAGCAATACAAAAGAGATCAGCAGCATCACCACGGCCACAGCCGTGGCACCCGCCACATCGTGTTGATCCAGCTTGGCCATGATGATCAGCGGAGTGATTTCCGAAACCATGGGGATGTTGCCGGCAATGAAGATCACAGAGCCATACTCACCCACGGCGCGCGCAAAAGCCATGGCGAAACCGGTCAGCAACGCCGGGCCGATATGCGGCAGGATGACTTTGTAGAAGATCTGCCAGCGCGATGCACCCAGGCTGGTTGCCGCCTCTTCCAGCTCCTTCTCGAAGTCCTCCAGCACCGGCTGCACGGTACGCACCACAAAAGGCAGGCCGATGAAAATCAGTGCAATGGCGATGCCCTTGGGGTTGTAGGCCATCTGAATGCCCAGCGACTCGAAGTACTGTCCGATCCAGCCATTGCCCGCATACAGCGCCGACAGCGAGATACCGGCCACGGCCGTAGGCAGCGCAAACGGCAGATCGACCAGCGCATCCACCACCTTCTTGCCGGGGAACTGGTAGCGCACCAGCACCCAGGCGATCAGCATGCCGAACACCACGTTCACGCAGGCCGCGATAAAGGACATGGTGAAGGACAGCTCGTACGAAGCGACCACGGCAGGTGCCGAAACCGCAGACCAGAACTGCTCCCAGGTCAGAGAAAAGCTGGTGAACAGCAAGGCCACCAGCGGGATGAGCACGATGATGCTCAGATAGAAAATGGTGTAGCCCAGCGTCAGCCCGAAACCGGGCAACACTCGCTTGGCACTACGCGCCTTGCGGGGGGCTAGAGCAGCAGAGGACATATTCAAAAGGCGATGTAGAAAAAGTGATCGCAGCCAACATGCCGGACCTATGAGCAGGTAGGCGCCCCATAGGGACGCCGAGCAAGGGCCGCCCCTTACGCTTGGGGCGTCGCCCCCCTCCCGCGCAGCGAGAGAGGGAAAGCGGCATAGCCGCTCTGGGGATGTCTTTACTTACCGGGCGTATACAGCTTGTCGAACTGACCGCCATCGTTGAAGTGCACCTTCTGCGCTTCGGTCAGGGAGCCGAAGTACTTGGCCACGGTGAACTGCTTGATCGGCTTGAACTGGTCGGCGTGCTTCTTGAGCACCGCTTCGGAGCGAGGACGGATCGCATGCTTGGCGGCGATTTCCTGGGCTTCGTCGGAGTACAGCCATTGCAGATAGTCGGTGGCCAGCTGGGTCGTACCCTTCTTGGCGACAGTGCGCTCGACCACGGCCACAGGATTCTCGGCCACGATGCTCACCGATGGGTAGACGGCGTCGACCTTACCCTGGCCGAACTCACGGTCCACGGACACGACTTCGGATTCGAAGGTGATCAGCACATCGCCGATGTTGCGCTGCAAGAAGATGCTGGTCGCATCGCGGCCGCCCTTGCCCAGCACGGGCACGTTCTTGTAGAGCTTCTGCACGAATTCGGCCGCTTGCGCATCGGTGCCGCCCTTTTCACGCACCGAGCCCCAGGCGGCCAGATAGGCGTAGCGACCATTGCCGCCTGTCTTGGGGTTGACCACCACGACCTTCACGTCGGGACGCACCAGATCGGACCAGTCCTTGATGTTCTTGGGATTGCCGTTGCGCACCAGGAACAGCATGGTCGATGTCGTGGGCGATGCATCGTGCGGGAACTTCTTGTTCCAGTCCTTGGCGACCACGCCGTTCTGGGCCAGGAAATCCACATCGGTGGTCGTGTTGAAGGTCACCACATCGGCAGCCAGACCGTCGTTGACGGCGCGCGCCTGGGCACTGGAGCCGCCATGGGACTGATCCACCTTGATGTCCACGCCCTTGGTCTTCTTGTAATGGGCGATAAAGGCAGCGTTGTAATCCTTGTAGAACTCGCGCGCCACGTCATAGGAGACATTGAGCAGCTGAGTTTGTGCCGAGGCAGCGCCTGCTGCTGCCAGTGCGATGGATGCCAACAATGTCTTGAGCTTCACGGAATGCATGGTTCGCTGCCTTTTCTTGAGCAATGTGTATAGATGTATACATTGTGCGAACGACTCCTTAAAACTCAAAAGAATATATTTTTCTTTGTTATTCCGAAAATCAATATAAAGAATGAAGCAGCGCTCAAAGCTTAAGCAAAAATAGCGCAAACGCTTTACCAGAAAGCACATGCAGCTATCAAAAATGATAAATGGAAAGCGCTGGCAGCCTATTGGCTCAGGCCGCAAGTGCAGCTGCAGGTTCAGACCTTGGCCCTGGAGCCGGGGTCTGTGCGTTCCAGCCCCCCTGCTCTGTCAGCGACTGCAGCAGCGCCAGACCGAGCGGCCAGGCGCCAAAGCCCGATTCGATATTGATATGTCCGGCGTTCTGCAAACGCACCAGTTCGCTGCCCCAGGCCCTCGCATAGGCGCCCGCACGGCGAATGGGGCAGAACGGATCATTGCTGCTGGCCACCAGCACACTGCGATAGGGCAGCGGCGCATAAGGCACGGGAGCGAAGTCTGCCAACTGGGCGCGGCGCTCGGGGTCGGCCGGCGCCACCAGCAAGGCTCCGTGCACGCGCGCTGCAGCAGCCTCGCCCAGATGCGCGGTCGTGATGCAGCCCAGGCTGTGAGCCACGATGACGGCAGGACGCTCATCGGAAAGCAAGACTCTTTCCAGCTCCGCCACCCAGGCATCGCGGTGCGGCACCAGCCAGTCCTGCTGCTGTACACGCACGGCTCCCTCCAGCTGCTCTGCCCACAGGCTTTGCCAATGACCGGGGCCGGAGTTGCGCCAGCCTGGCACGATCACGATGCGAAACGGGGATGTCATGCTGCCTCCTGTAATCTCGGAGCGCCAGCCGTGCCAAAGGAAAAAGCCCGGCGTGCTCCTGATCTGATAACAAGGCAGTCATTGTGGGCAGGGCCTGCCCAAATCCCAACGAATGTTTTGTTGTTACCTTATGGGCATAAGCTCAAGGGCAAGTCAAGGAGGCGCATAGCGCCTCACATTTACTTCAAAGCTCTTGATTTCAGATGCACATCTGCACCATTTGGTCGCAAGCGGTTTCAGGCAGGCGCACGTATGGTGTGGGGGAATGCGCGGGGGATTTTTTTCACTCCACTGAATCGTACTTACAACCAATCCTTCCCTTTAACCCGGCAGGAAGCCATATCAAACCTTGCTCGATCAGCACGGAAGCGCGTTCACAGCGCATCTAGCATGCAATGACACCTAGCTAGTGACCTGGCTTCCAGATTGCTTTCGCAATTCTGGAGAGAGAAATGGTTGAACCAACAAGGAATGTTTCCGACAAGACTCTTAGGGCTTGGATCAGACAAGGAACTGTCGATCGTGGAATCGGCGATGGCCTTACCTTCATCCCGACCGCGGCAAGTGCGAGCATTGGCAAAGCATCATGGGTGCTGCGTTACCGATACGGAAAGCGATCAAAAGAGCTCGTCATTGGTCGCCATCCTGACGTTTCACTAAGATATTCAGTCCCACAGTGAGATGGTGCGGATGAAGTCTAAAGCGGCTTGGATCTTTTTCCCATGCCTCGCAAATCGCCCGGAATGGTGTCTTCCACCTGAGCGCCTTCAAGTGCTTGCCAAAGTTGTAGCTTTGAGCGAAGGCCTGGACATGCTCCAGTCCCTCGTTCGCGTAAGCCTTGAGCGTAGATTCCTTGATGATCCGGTTCGTGCGTTCGACCATGCCGTTCGTCCAGTAGTGGTACGGCTTGGTATGCCTTTTCTCGACGCCATTGAACTTGCAGATGCGCTCGAAGCTGTGACCGATGCATGTGTCAGTGACGCCGCCTCTGAAGCGTTCTTGCCCTGTGAAGGCCATGCCGTTGTCCGTCAGAACGGTATGTATGCGGTACGGGAAGGCCACAAGCACCTGCCGAAGGAACGGCGCTGCGTTGGCTTTCGTGGCCCTGTCAAAGAACGCGACATGCGTGAATTTTGTGATGCGGTCTATGCCGACGAACATGCGCTGTCTGCCGCAGGAGATCTTCATTTCGGCGCTGTCGATGTGCACGAAGCCCAGCGTCGTTTCTTCAAACTTTCCGTGCCTTCGTGGCAACTGCGTTGCGGGCTGTCGACTGATTCCGTGACGCTGCGGGCATCGATGCAAGGCGGCTGTCTCCAGGATCTGCCCCATGAGATCGTCCAGCGACAGATGCCCTTGCTTGCGCAATGCAATCGCCAGGTGTTCTTGCTCCTGGGAAAGATGCTGGCTTGCTGTGTCCCGAGGACCCATCGGCTCATCGAGCACCGAGGTGCGTGCACGCCACTTGGCCACGGTCTTGGGGTTGCTGCCGTAGAGCTTGGCCAAGGACCGATGGGAGCCGGTCGCTCGCTGGAGTTCTGCGCGGATACGCGGCGTTGTGCGGGTGCTGCCATGCCGGCGGATTGCCATAGTGCTTTCTCCTGTTCCAGGCTGAAGAATGCACCATGACTTCCTGGGACCGTACAGTTTGCACCAAGCCATGCTGGTACGTCTGCGCGAGCATGACCCTCGAAGCGCGCACAGATGATGGTGGATATCAGCAATTCATGGAAAGGGTTTAGGCATTAGCCTGCCTAGAAGTGATTCCCAACCCCGTCACTGCCACACCAACTGACAAGCGACTACTCACAGCCTTGAAGGCTCGCGGCTTTCGACCATCTAGCGCAAGCAATGTTGCTCTGCCGCCGTCATAGACAAACCTGGGCGCATTCAGTAGTTCTAAGATAGGGCCTAGTAGTTTTTCCTGTCCATCAAGCGCTTTAGGGTCTCAGACGAAGTGCAAGCGCTGCCAGAGCCGTGGCCGTTGCCAGCACAGTCACCGCCATCCAGCCGAACTGTGCGAACAGCCAGGCGGCCAGTGCTGACCCGATTGCCATGCCGATGAACATGCCGGTGAACAGGACTGCGTTGAGCCGGCTGCGAGCGCTGGCATCGATGCCGTAGATGATGGTTTGATGGGCGATCAGCGAGGCCTGGATGCCCAAGTCGAAACCGATGGCGCTCAAGACCAGCAGACACAACTGGGCGTCGGGCGCCATGAGCGGTGCCAGTGCCATGGCTGCAAAAGACACCGCGACCAAGCCTGTACCCAGGCGGGTGACGAGCGGCGAGCCGTAGCGGTCGGCGATACGTCCGGCGACAGGCGCAGCCAGGGCTCCGGCGGCTCCGGCCAATCCGAAAGCGCCTGCTGCCGCTGCTCCCAGATGGAACGGCTCACCATGCAGCATGACTGCCAGGGTGGACCAAAAGGCGCTGAAACCGATGGACAACAGACCCTGAGCCCAGGTGGCCCGGCGCAGCGCCGCATGTTGCGTCCACAGCCCGCCAAGTGATTGCAACAGCGCGAAGTAGGAAAGGTGCGTGGTGGGCTGGAAGCGCGGCAGCTGGCGCCATGCGGCCAAGCCCACCAACGCAATGCTCAAGGCCGCGCCACCGAACATGACCCGCCAGCTCCAGTGCTCTGCGACGAAGCCGCTGACCACCCGTGACAGCAAGATGCCTAGCAGCAGGCCGGTCATCACCGTGCCCACGATCTTGCCGCGGTGCGAAGGCGGTGCCAGCGTTGCGGCTGCCGGAACGATGTCCTGCGCCATCGTTGCTGACAGACCGATCACCATGCTGGCGAGCAGCAGAGTCATTAGCGAAGGTGACAGTGCCGCGAGCAGCAAGGCAGCAAACAGGATGACGGCCTTGGTCAGAATGATCTTTCTGCGGTCATTCCGGTCGCCCAGCGGCGCCAGAAAGAGGATGCCCAGGGCATAGCCCAGCTGTGTCAGCGTGGGCAACAGCCCGACCGACTGGGCCGAGGCACCGATGTCCGAGCCCAGCACGCCCAGCATGGGCTGGCTGTAGTACAGCGAAGCGACCGACAGGCCGGCACCGCTGGCCAGCATGAAGATCAAGGAAAGTGGAAGCCCCGAGGGCGAGGACGGCGCGAAGTTCTGGCCGGCAGTGGTGTGCAGGGAGGTCATGGTGGTAGTCCTGAAAAGTGTTGGGCGGTGAGCAATGCGGTGACTGGTTGCTGGGCTTGCTCGAACACGACAGGAGGAAGATTAATATTTGCATCCAAATAAATGAATACATAATCATTGCAACCAACCATTGCAAATTACGCAAAGATAGAAATGGACAAATTGCATGCCCTGCGCGCCTTTCTGGACGTGGCCGAATCGGGCGGCTTCTCCAAAGCAGCGCGGCGGCTGGGGGTCGCCACATCCTCCGTCACGCGTCTGATAGATGGCCTGGAGGAGTCGCTTGGCACCGCACTGCTGACTCGAACGACGCGTCGGGTAACGCTCACAGACGCAGGAGCGGCCTACCTGGAGCAGGTCTCCAGAGTGCTGTCAGATCTGGAGGAGGCCGACGGCAGTGTGTCGGACACCGGGACGGAGGCGGTCGGTCCTCTCAGGGTCTCGCTTCCCGCGACCTTTGCGCGTCTTTGCCTGGCACCGCATATCGCGAGCTTTCTGCGGGAGAATCCGCGCGTTTCACTGGACCTGGTGCTGTCCGACGCCTATGTTGACCTGGTCTCGGAGCGGATCGATGTCGCGGTTCGCATCGGCACGCCGGCCTTGCAGCCCCAGCTGATCGTGCGCAATCTGGCAGAGCACCGGCGCTATGTGGTGGCAAGCCATGCGTACCTGCAGCGGCATGGCACGCCCCTGATACCCGAAGAATTGTCGAAGCACGAGTGCATGCGATTCAGCTACCAGCCCGGCCCGCAGCGTTGGTCGTTCCGTCACCGCGACGGACAGCTACAGCATGTGGAGGTACAGGGACGTCTCGCCGTAAACAACTCTGACATCCTGCGCGAGGCCGTGCTGGATGGTGGCGGCATTTCGCTGCTTGCGGAGTGGCTGATCCGGGAAGACGTGCGCGTAGGACGGCTGCGGCGGCTTTTTGAAGACTATGAAATCAATCCACAGGAGCATAGCGTGTGCGTCTATGCTGCTTACCTTCCGAACCGCAGGTATTCCAAAAAGGTGCAGGTATTTCTGGACTTCCTGCAGATGCAACTCACAAAAACTGTGACAAGCACAACGTCATCATGAGCCAGTCCTCGGTGCCCAAAAGCACCAGCACAAATCGCTTTTAGAGAAAACCAGATTGATCGGCTGCTCTGGGGGGAGAGTGTTAATTTCCACGCGACGTCCCCCCCGTTTTCAGTAGCACTGGGCTTTGGTGTCCGGGGATTAATTTAACGAGTTGTGCATCAGCCTTTGGGCATAAGCTGCCGGCGTCAGTCCGCCGAGGGCCTTCTTCGGCCGCTCCTTGTTGTATTCCCGGCGCCAAGCCTCAACGATCACACGGGCATGTGCCAAGCTGGTGAACCAATGCTCGTTTAGGCATTCCTCTCTGAAGCGGCCGTTGAACGATTCGATGTAGGCGTTCTGGTTGGGCTTGCCAGGCTCGATGAGGAACAGCTGAACACCCCTGGCGTGGGCCCAGTTCAGCATGGCTCGACCGCAGAACTCCTTGCCGTTGTCAGTTCGGATCGCCTTGGGTAGCCCCCTTGTGATGGCGAGTTGATCCAGGACGCGCACCAACTGGTTTCCACCCATTGCTCGCTCGGCTACGATGGCTACCGCCACGTGGGTCCCATCATCGACTACCGTCAGGCTCTTGATGCTGCGTCCTTCGGCCGTGCGGTCAAAGACAAAGTCCATCGACCACACTTGGTTGGCTGTCATCGGACGCTGTAGCGGGTGGCGATCGGCCTGCGGGATCCTCTCGCGCTTGCGTTTCCTTACTTGCAAACCAGCCTCGGCATACAGGCGCTCCACCCGTTTGTGGTTGACGATCTCGCCAGCTTGCCTGAGCTTGAGATAGATCATGCCGGCGCCGTAACGGCGATGGCGTTGCGCCAGAGCGATGATCTTGTCCTTCAAGGCACCGTTTCGGTATTCAGCAGGCTTGTAACGGTAGGCGCTGGCGCTCATGCCGATGACGAACAGTGAGCGGCGTTCGCTGAGTCCACAGTCCATCATGTGGCGCACCAACTCGCGCCGTGCAGGTGCGCTCACCACTTTTTTCTCAAGGCTTCTTTCGTCACCTCGTTCTCCAGCATGGACTCGGCCAGCAGCCGCTTGAGACGTGCATTTTCAACGCTCTAGCTCCTTGAGCCGTTTTGCGTCCGAGACGCTCACGCCGCCGAACTTGTTACGCCAGAGGTAGTAGCTGGCCTCAGAGAAACCGTGCCGGCGGCACAGCTCTGCCACTGGCAGTCCAGACTCCGCTTCTCGCAGGAAGCCAATGATCTGTTCTTCTGTAAATCTCTTTTTCACGTCCAATCTCCTGTCTTCGGGATTGGACTCCAGAGTCATACGCTACTCAAATCCGGGGGGACGTCGCTCCAACCCAAGCGCTCTCTCCGTATCCGATTAGAGCTTGTTAAGGCTCAACGCTTGAATGGTGCAGCCATGAAGGTCATCTGAGGCAACCTCTGGCAGCGAGGAAACAACTCAAGAACGCTCAAAAGCTATCAAGAGCAGCAATAGCCGAAGACCTCAAAGGTTATTCAATGCTTTGGAAAAACGACAAGATATGCTTACAAATACTAATCAGTCATAATTTGAACTGATCAGTCTTGTCAATTTGTAAGAATGCTTCATGAACTAGGTCTAGGCCTAGTTCGACGGCCAGATGCAGTAGTTCGTAATTTGTCGGATCAACCCTAGTTGGCCCTAACGTGAACGCGTGAGGCCCTTGACCCTTGCCAGATCGACCCCCATCAAAAAGGGCATTGACCATGAACCCCCTCGCATCAGCAGTGACGATGACAGCACTAGTGGCAGCCAGTGCAACAGTGCATGCCCAGTCGGATTTCTATCGTCGGACCATGCCACCCAATGCCTCAGAAGGTGGTGTCGCCGGCCTGGCAGTAATTGGAGGCCATAGATACCAGGGATCCGACGAATCCAGAATCCGGGTTCTACCAAGCATTGAGTACCAGTGGAGTAATGGCTTTTTTGCCGGAGTCATGAGCGGTGTTGGCTACAACGCTTCACGCAGTTCTGAGATGTCTTACGGAGCGCGGATTACAGCGGACTTCGGACGCAAAGAGCGGCGCAGTGCAGCACTGCGGGGACTGGGCGACATTGATCCTCGCCCAGAAATTGGTGCATTCTTCAACGCCAATCTCACAAGCAACTTGACGCTCAATTCAGCAGTCCGCTATGGCAGTGGGAACAACCGAAATGGTCTGCTCCTGGACCTGGGCGCCGGCTGGAACACTCGCATCAGTCCATCTCTACAGTTCTCAGCTACAGTCGCCACAACATGGAGCAACAATCGTTATGCCCAAGACTACTTCGGTATCACTAAAGAGCAGGCAGTAAATAGCGGTTATGCAGAGTTTGCTCCAGGACCCGGACTAAGAGATGTACGGCTTGGCACCTCCGTCATCTATCGCATGAATCCCAAGTGGAGCTTGGTCGGCTCACTGGTGTATTCGGAGTTGATTGGCGACGCACGCAACAGCCCAATCGTGCGTCAAAAGGGAAGCCTGTCCTCAGTAATTGCCTTGGGCTACAACTTCTAGCTAGGTAGATATTAAATCCGAAATCCGTCTTTAACGATTGTCTACTCTCTATTTCTACCCAAGAAAATCTTGCGTCATAGAAAGCATCGTGATTTATTGGCATTATGCAAGTGCTGGCTTGATTTTTATGTCAACGCCGCGCCTGCTTAATTGGTTTCACCAATCATTCTAATACGCACTGCCTGAATAGACGGACACTAAATCTATCTAGGAAAGCGAAGGGTAAATTGGGTGCCAGCGCTAGAGTTGTTAATAATCACTTCTCCACCATGCATATGCATAATAGAACGGACAATCGCGAGGCCCAGCCCGCCTGAATCATCGGGATGTGAACGGGAAGCATCGCAGCGGTAGAAGCGGTCAAATATGCGGGGGAGGTGTTCTTCTCCTATGGGTACCCCTTGATTAAGAACCTCAATATCTAGCCACTGCGCAGCCTGGGTATTGCAACTAAGGGTGATGACTGTACTTTCTTCACCATAGCGAATCGCGTTCGCCAACAGATTAGCCAATGCACGGCGGATCAAGCCGTTGTCAGCGAGCAGGTGGCCATGTGCTATTGTCTCAATGCGCATTCCCCGCTCTTGGGCCATTCCTTCAAAGTACCCCGCGAGCTGTTGCGATAATTTTTCCAAGTCCACGGACTCCAGATGCAACGTCGAGTCTTGCTTTTCTGCCCTAGCAAGAAAGAGCATGTTGTCGATCATCCGCGCCAAACGCTCGTATTCCTCTTGCTGGGAATCCAGTAGCTGCTCATACTCGTCAAAGGTTCTGGACTCGCTCAATGCTAGTTGATTCTGAATCATGAGATTGTTAAGCGGCGTACGCATCTCATGGGCCAAGTCTTCTGAAAATTGAGAAAGCTTTGAATAACCTTCCTCCAGACGTGCCAGCATGGAGTTCAATGCCACCGTCAAGGCTTGCAGCTCTTGCGGTTGCTTTTGTGCATCCAGACGCAGTCCCAGATGCTGAGGGCTTACCGCTGCAGCTTGCTGACTCAATCGGTGCAAGGGCAGAAGTCCACGGCGCACCACCTCCCAGCCAACAGCGAACGCCAGAAGCACGCCTACCAGCCACGCCGCGCCCAGATTCCAGCGATAAGCCGCCATCATCTGCTCTCGTTCAGCCAGTAATTTGCTCGCGATGATAAAGACGTTTGAATCTCCGTTACTCACCCGACTCCAGGCCATGCGAGCGGGGTTGCCCCCCGTGGTTGTGAACAGAGAAGTTGGTTCTAATTCTCCGATGACAGGAGTCGGTAAATTTTCTGGATTAACTTCAATTAATAAATCACCTGATTCACCAATAATCCACAAAGCATTGTCTCTATTGCCAAGCATATTAGAATAAAGCTTAGGCTGATTTTTTAAATAATCAATGTTTTTATTATCTTTTATAATATCCTCAATGCGTTCAATCCTCCCAAGCAAAGCGATGTCATCGCGGTAGGCAACCTCCCTTTGCAGGGCGTTGAAAACATAAAACCCCATCAAGGCGAACAAAACGGCACTTGCCAAGGCAAACAGCAAAGCAAGGCGTAACCGAAGACTGGCATATCTGGGGTGTATCACGGCAGCGGGCCCTCAATACGGTAACCCATGCCACGCACAGTCTGGATGAGCTTGACGGCAAAACCATCATCGATCTTCGCCCGCAGGCGACGGATGGCCACATCCACAACATTCGTGTCGCTGTCGAAGTTCATGTCCCATACCTGAGAGGCGATCTGACTGCGCGACATGACCTCCCCTTTGTGCTGCAGCAGCAACTGCAGCAGTGCGAACTCCTTGTTCGTCAGGTCAATGCGCTGGCCGCCACGTATAGCCCGGCGTTTGAGCATATCTACCTCCAGGTCGGCCAGCTGGAATATATCTTGCTGACGCATAGGAGTTCTGCGTAATAGAGTACGCACTCGGGCCAAAAGCTCTGCGTAGGAAAAAGGTTTGATCAGATAGTCATCGGCACCTAGCTCAAGCCCTTTGACGCGATCCTCCACAGAATCTCGCGCGGTCAAAAAAAGCACAGGAACCTGACTTCGCTCACGAAAACGTCGGATAAAACTCCAGCCATCAATACCTGGAAGCATGACATCGAGGATCAGCAAATCAAATTCACTGGACTGAGCGACAAATAGACCATCGACTCCATCGTTGGAAACCTCGACTTGATAGCCTGAGCTCGTGAGTCCCTTCTTGAGGTACTCCGCAGACTTTATTTCGTCTTCAATGATTAATATACGCATGGATTAATTATATTCTTAGCTTTAGCATTTTTAAATCATAGCTTTAAATATCTGCAGCAACATTAAAAAAATGTAATGAGCGTGCAATCTTGGTGTTAAGAGAAACAGACAAAATTCAATCTATTCGCCAAACAACTCGAATACAGGATGAGAAAAATGCTCTTGCCTTCTATTAAACCAGTTTCCGCTTTTCTTTTCATGGCTTCAGTCCATGCCTTTGCCGCTCAGCCCGCGCCACTGCATCAAAGCAATATGTCTCTCAATTTGGCAAATGCTTTGGTAGACGCAACGATGTCTGCATGCCACTCACAAGGCCGCTCTGCCGTTGCCGCGGTGATCGACCGTGGCGGCCATCTGCTTTCCTTGCAACGCGACGACAGTGTCGGCCCACATAACACCGACGCCGCTGTCAAGAAGGCATTCACCGCGCTTTCAACCAAGACGCTGTCACGCATTTTTGCGGAAAACGCGCGTAAGAACCCCGAGTCCAGCAATCTGAACACGATTGACAGTCTTCTGCTTATTGGCGGTGGAGTGCCCGTCAAAGTTGGCGACGAGGTCATCGGAGCCATCGGTGTAGGCGGAGCAGGTGGCTCCGTCATAGACGAAGGCTGCGCCTTGCAAGCCATCGACAAAGTGCTCGGAACCTCCAAGTGAATGCACTTACTAGTTTCTTTCTCTGATCCATTGACCTAACCCCTAGGAGCTTTCATGCAAAAAACCAAACTGCTTATCGCCGGCATGCTGTTGAATGCCGCCATCGCCACCTCCGCCCTGGCTGCCTCGAATCCTTTGAGTGTTCATGTTCTGAACCTACAAGACGGCCTGCCGTCGGCTGGTGTGAACGTGAAGCTGGAAAAAAAGATTGATAACAACTGGGTGCAAATCAGTGAAGGCGTCACCAATGCCCAAGGACGCATTCCCGCGCTCTACCCTTCGGAATCCATCATGGAAAAAGGCAGCTACCGCGTGACCTTCCAGACAGAGGAATGGTTCAACAAACACAAGACCTCAACGTTCTTTCCAGAAATCCCTGTGATCTTCAACGCCGACGGCTCGGTACCCCATTACCACATCCCCCTGCTGCTAAGCCCTTACGGTTTCTCTAGCTACCGAGGTAACTGATCCAAGCGCTGACTTCCTGCACTTAGAGTGGCTAACACCACGATCCACGAAGCGCGCACAGATGATCGCTGCTGCCAGTTTCAGCAGCGCTTCGTGGATATCCAGCCGCCTTTCAAAGCGGATTCGCAGCTTGCCAAAGCCTGCAAACCATCCATGCGTCCGCTCCACCACCCAGCGATGCTTGCCCAGTCGCTCGCTACTCTCAACGCCTCGCCTGGCAATGCGGCTGGCGATGCCGCGTTGCCTCAGGTGCGCATGGCAACGCTTGTAGTCATAGCCCTTGTCGGCGTGCAGCTTCGATGGTCTTTTGCGAGGGCGCCCTCCCAAGCCTGCAATCGCAGGAATCGCGTCCACGCACCTCTCGAACATCTTGGAGTCGTGCCGGTTTGCGCCGCTGACCAAGATCACTAGGGGAATGCCTCTGGCATCTACAACGATGTGTCGCTTGGAGCCGAGCTTGCCTCTGTCCGTGGGGTTGGGGCCCGTTTCCTGGCCCCCCGGGGGCTTGGCACCGAGGAGCCATCAATGCTGGCCCGGCTCCAGTCGATCTGGTCATGTCAAAGCATGCATGGCAACACGGTAGGCTCCGCCCTCGCTCCACTTCGCCGCTTCTACGGGGTCCGAGTCCTTGAGTTCGTTGTACTTCCGGCTTGCATAGTCCCCCACCGCCTTGCTGGCCTGCTTCCCAAACTCCGCCGTGATCGCCACTTGTGCATCGATCTCGCGCTGCACCTTGTTCTGATCAAATATCCGCTCGATGCCCGTGGCATCGCCCGTGCGCACGCTCTGGTCGCCGGCGATGCCGGAGATGCCTGCCGTGGTGGTGCTTTGGGCGCTGCCGCTGTCCTGGCCTACGCCGGCCCCCACCCCGTTGACGACATGCTTGCCGCCTTGCTGGCCGGTGTTGACGTTGACGCCAATCGCCTGGCCTTCGTAATGGACGCTGTTGTGCAGGTCGCTGGTGGTGAGCGTGCCTCCGGTGCTGAAGCGGTTCTTGTCCTGGTCTACAGCGGCTTGGGTGCTGGCGATGACACCGCCCTTGAGATCGGTGTCGCCCTTGACGCTGGCCTGGAAGCCGCCGTCGCCGGCTTGTATGCCGCTTTGCTCGGTGACGCTTTGGTAGTTGCTGTTGACCTTGCTCTGGCCGGCATTCAATCCGCCGCCAATGGGCACGCCTGCCGGGCTGAGCGTGATGGAGCCACCACTGCTTTGCTGCTTGCCTTCAAAGCGGCTGCTGTCCTGCAGGCTTTCGATATTGAGATTGCCACCCACTTCGGCCACCACCTGTTTGCCGCTGACCACGGCCCCCTTGAGCGTGGTGTCACCACCGGACTGGAGAGTGACGCTGTTGCCTGCGGCTATATGGGTGTTGGTGTGGGTGAGATCGTCACCGGCCTGATTTCCACGGCCTTTGCTGGCACTGACGGTAATGCCGGTTTGCTGCCCCACGCTCACGCCGATGCTGCCGGAGCTGGAGCTGCTGTTGCCGCTGAGGCTTGCCGTATTCTGTGCCGCCTGCAAACGGATATCGCCTTCTGCGGCCAAGGTGGCGTCCTGGCCGGCAGTGATATCCGAGCCGCGAACCAGAATGGAGCTGTCCGCCCCCGCCCCTTGGGCTATTACGTGTCGCCACTAAAGTGAAAGAATGGCCCAGAATAACGCAACTAATTGCCAAATATAGAATTTCGTAGTTTGTTTTGATGTGAGATATCGGATGACTCAGAAAACGTTTCATCCTTTACTGACGCAAAACAAAATTTCTTTTCAATTTCTTCAATCTGCCAACCGGCAGAAGACATTTCTTTAACTCTACGACCTCCAATTAATTCCCAGAAAATGTCGCTGAACCACATTTTATCACCAACTGCTTCAACATATCCATCTTTCAAAATACGCCTGCCCGGGTTTTTTGAAATATCAATAAAAATCTCATTTAACGGAGGAGGAAGATTATTCGAAATTAATGGAATATTGCCATAATCTCTACCTCTAGATTCATATTCTGCAATATGTTCTGCATTTTGCCAAAAATCATAATCAGAATCTATCACCCAAGCTTGTACAAACCCGTCAACAATTAGAAAATTCTGAACCCATTTCCTCCAATTTTTTAATGCACCTGGCTTCTTTTCATTTATACAAATGAATGAATGATTAAATGCTCTTACAAATCCGAATTTAAAACTAAGATCCGCAGCTAAAAATTCATATTTCCACTTCCCCTCTTTTTCAACTTCTGAAATGTATGTTTCTATATTATCTTTTTTTTGCTTAATAGAAAAATCAAAATTTCCATAAATCTCCACTAAGGTTGTCTTTATTTTTTTTATAAAAAATAAATCATCAGCAGGCTTGTTTAAAAAAATTAACTCTAGTTTTTGACATTTTTTCATTACTTGAACTCGCGAATAATAACTGTTACACCGTTTTGTCGACCATATGCTATTAAGGATTGTGCAGCTTTTATTCCGCCCGGCTCTACCCTTATATCAAGCACCATTTTTGCAGGAATTCCATTAACGGTTGCCCATTACTTCCTAAATCATATATATGGGCTTGCATCCTATCCATCCAGGTAGACCCTGATGTATCTACGGTTTTTAGACTAACTAAAACATTGTCTTTTTGAAAATCAACAAGTGGAAATTTACCATCATTTAATTGACCTATATTAAACCATTCCTTATAATCCGTGGTAGATAAATATGATTCAATTGCATTTCCTCTATCTGTAGGATTTTTACTCCAAATATCTGATAAATTTTTTGGATTAACTTTTGAAGCATTATTTGCGGGAGAACTTGAATTATTTTTTACTGATGAAACTATTAGATCACCATAAGTAACCTGCTCACTAATTGGCAAAGTTCTAACCAAGTCCTTAGCCCATTTTTCTGCTTGATCCGAAGGATATCCTTCGAGAATATTATTCAACCATTTTTTTAATTCATCTGGACTATTTAGAGGTGGAGCTCCATATTTATTTTTAATTTTTGAAGGATCTGGCAGGGGATTAACCAAAATTGCGATTGGTTGAGGCCTGTCTCCGGCAGCAAAACCAGGTATTGTCGCTATTTCGTCCGGCGTCAATATCGCCGCAACCTTGGCAACGAGCGCAGCCCCGCCCAGTTGCAATGCTCTCACGCAAGCTGGCGAACTCAAGCAGGCCCGGGCAGCAAGTGCTCCACCGGCAATCACGCCTTCCACAATGACTGGAACAGCAAACACAAAGTTGTTGTTGACCTCATTGGCCGCACCTGCAGCACCCAAAGCCCCCCCCATGGCAGCGCCCGAGCCAATGACCGTGAGCTGCGTAATAGCCTGCGCCGCGTTGGGCGCTATGCCGCTGTTGACCAAGGCCTGCTGTACTTGTGGCGCCATGACGCTAGACAGGCCTGCGCCCGCAGCCCCAGCCACACCGCCACCCAAGCCGCCCACCAGGGCATGCCCGCCTGCACGGCAGGCTCCGTCGGGCCCCCAGCAACGGGCTCCCTCTTCATCTGTTGCTGCCACAGCTTTGGCGAACTGTTCGTTGGCGTAATCACCCCACCGCCTTGCTGGCCTGCTTGCCAAACTCCGCCGTGATCGCCACCTGCGCATCGATCTCGCGCTGCACCTTGTTCTGATCAAATATCCGCTCGATGCCCGTGGCATCGCCCGTGCGCACGCTCTGGTCGCCGGCGATGCCGGAGATGCCTGCCGTGGTGGTGCTTTGGGCGCTGCCGCTGTCCTGGCCTACGCCGGCCCCCACACCGTTGACAACATGCTTGCCGCCTTGCTGGCCGGTGTTGACGTTGACGCCAATCGCCTGGCCTTCGTAATGGGCGCTGTTGTGCAGGTCGCTGGTGGTGAGCGTGCCTCCGGTGCTGAAGCGGTTCTTGTCCTGGTCTACAGCTGCTTGGGTGCTGGCGATGACACCGCCCTTGAGATCGGTGTCGCCCTTGACGCTGACCTGGAAGCCGCCGTCGCCGGCTTGTATGCCGCTTTGCTCGGTGACGCTTTGGTAGTGGCTGTTGACCTTGC
>NZ_VOQU01000004.1:302596-701617 GCF_008121565.1 Comamonas sp. Z3 | reverse complement strand
CCCATCCCGAACAGGACAGTGAAACGACTTTGCGCCGATGATAGTGCGGGTTCCCGTGTGAAAGTAGGTCATCGTCAGGCTCTTACAGTGAAAACCCCGTAGTCGCAAGATTACGGGGTTTTTTATTGGGTGCTTCAAAACGAGGAGCGCCTGTCGCATGCTGTCAAAGTATTGCAGCTTCAAAAATACCGGAAATCCATAAAAAGAGAGCGCTAGGCGCTCTCTTTTTTCATTCGGCGACGGGGATCTGGTGCGTATCAGTAGGGCGCTGCCTGGCCATGCACGAACACCCTCAGCTCGCCGTTCTGGAAGGGGACCCATTGCTCGTTTTGGGTCAGAGGGGCGGTGACGATGATGGCTACCTTGTCCTGGGGCGTGGTTTCGCGGGAGAAGTCCACGCTGAGATCTTCGTCGGACAGCTGTGCCTGGGTGAAGGGGTGGCGGCGCTCGACATAGCAGAGGTGGGTCGTGGCATGGGCCCAGAGCGCTTCGCCGTTGGAGAGCAGGAAGTTGAACGTGCCGTGCGGTGCGATCTTGGCGGCCAGCTCGCGCAGGGTGTGGGTCAGCTCTTCGATGCTGGGCACACCGGCATGGGACTTCCACAGCTCCTGCATGATCCAGCAGAAGGCCCGCTCGCTGTCCGTGTTGCCAATGGGCTGGAAGTGGGCGTGCAGCTTGGGGATGAAGTTCTTGAGGTCGCCGTTGTGCGCGAAGACCCAGTTGCGTCCCCAGAGCTCGCGCACGAAGGGGTGGCAGTTCTGCAGGCTGACCACGCCTTGGGTGGCCTTGCGGATATGGGCGATGACGTTGGTGCTCTTGATCGGGTATTCGCGGATGAGCTTGGCGATCTGGGAGTCGATGGCGCGTTCGTGATCGACGAAGTGGCGCAGGCCCTTGTCTTCGAAGAAGGCGATGCCCCAGCCGTCGGTGTGGTCGCCGGTATTGCCTGCACGCTGTGTGAAGCCTGAGAAGCTAAAGCGCACATCGGTGGGCGTGTTGCAGTTCATTCCAAGCAGCTGGCACATGGCTTCGTCATATCTTTCAAGCAAAAAAGCTTTATAGCCTAAGAATCTATGGATGATTTCGTCAATGATGGTGCTGTATGGCAGAGATCGTCAACCGCTGCCAAGCCTGCATGAAAAAAGCAGCCGAAGCTGCTTTGCGCAAGAGGGCTGCGACAGCCTATTCGCGGTCCAGCCAGAGCTTGCCGCCGGTGGCCCAGTCGTGACGCTTGATGTCGGTGATGATGATGTCCACCGATTCGGGCGAGCCGCCCAGCACTTCAACGCTGACGCGGGTGATTTCTTCGACCAGCTTGCGCTTTTGTTCGACGGTACGGCCTTCCATCATTTCGACATGGTAGGTGGGCATGTGCAGGTTTCCTTGCTGGCTTGAGGTTGAGAAAGGCCCATCATAAGGGCGTGCGGTTCGGGCTCGGTCCGGCCGGACTCAGCTCTGCTCCGACCAGAGCTTGCCACCGGTGGCCCAGTTGTGGCGAGGTACGTCGGTGATGATGATGTCCACGGACTCGGGGGCGCTACCCAGCACCTCGGTGGTCACGCGGGTGATTTCTTCGGCCAGCTTGCGCTTTTGTTCAACGCTGCGGCCTTCAAACAGTTCAATGCGATAGGTGGGCATCAAGGTCTCCTAGCTGTGGTGGAATGCCCGAGGTGCAAGGCGGTGAGCGCAGGATCAGGCAGGGGTGGAATCGTCGGCAACCGGCCGCGCACAGGCTGGGCAGATGCAGGCCTTGCCGCGTGCCTCGGCGGGCAGCCGCTCCAGCGCATCCCGGGAAACCGGGGTCTGCATGCACCAGCAGCTGTGCGGCGGCAGGCCGGCGCTGATGGCGCACTGGTTGGGCTGGCCGCACAGAGGGCAGCGGCTGGCGTCTACGAGAGGATCGATGGGCATGGCCGCAGTGTAGAAGCCATACCGCACCGGGAGTGGCGAGGTCAAGAAAAATGCACTCGATGTGCGGACATGGAGTGCATTTTGATAGCAGCTTGCACACTTGAATCAACGGATCCAGATAGGAAAAACTTTCAAATCCATTGATATCAAGCGCAAGCCACTCCTTATTCAGGAGCGGTCCGGGCTTACCCGGCCATAACCGGCCATCAAGCGCCGGCCTTGACCTTCAGACGCCAGGCGTGCAGCAGAGGCTCGGTGTAGCCGGAAGGCTGTTCCTTGCCCTTGAACACCAGGTCCAGAGCGGCTTGGTAGGCCGCGCCATCGGGATTGGCCACCAGGCTCTTGTAGGCGGCGTCGCCGGCATTTTGCTCGTCCACGATCTTGGCCATGCGGGCATAGCTGTCGCGCACCATGGCTTCGGTGACGATGCCGTGCTGCAGCCAGTTGGCGATGTGCTGGCTGGAGATGCGCAGCGTGGCGCGGTCTTCCATCAGGCCCACGTTGTGGATGTCGGGCACCTTGGAGCAGCCCACGCCCTGGTCGATCCAGCGCACCACATAGCCCAGGATGCCTTGCACGTTGTTGTCCACTTCCTGCTGCTTTTCCGCATCGCTCCAGTTGGGGTTGGTGGACACGGGCACTTGCAGGATGGCGTTCAGCAGCTCGTCGCACTCGGCGTCGGCGTTGGGGCTTTCCAGACCCTTTTGCACGTCGGCCACATTGATCTGGTGATAGTGCAGGGCGTGCAGGGTGGCGCCGGTGGGCGAGGGCACCCAGGCGGTGTTGGCACCAGCCTTGGGCTGGGCAATCTTCTGCTCCAGCATGGCCTTCATCAGGTCGGGCATGGCCCACATGCCCTTGCCGATCTGGGCGCGGCCGCGCAGGCCCATGTTCAGGCCGACCAGCACGTTGTTCTTTTCATAGGCGGGCAGCCAGGCGCAGGTCTTCATGTCGGCCTTGCGGACCATGGGGCCGGCATACATGGCAGTGTGCATTTCATCGCCGGTGCGGTCCAGGAAGCCGGTGTTGATGAAGGCAACGCGTGCCGGGGCGGCTGCAATGGCGGCCTTCAGATTGGTCGAGGTGCGGCGCTCTTCGTCCATGATGCCGAGCTTGACGGTGTTCTCGGGCAGGCCCAGAACCTGCTCCACGCGGCCGAACAGCTCGTTGGCAAAAGCAGCTTCGGCGGGGCCGTGCATCTTGGGCTTGACGATGTAGACGCTGCCGGTGCGGCTGTTCTTGATGCCGCCCACGCCGTTGCCCTTGATGTCGTGGATGGCGATGGCGGTGGTCACCAGCGCGTCCATGATGCCTTCGGGGATTTCCTTGTGCTCGGGGCCCCACAGTACGGCGGGGTTGGTCATCAGGTGGCCCACGTTGCGCACGAACATCAGCGAGCGGCCGTGCAGCTTCACGGGCTTGCCATCGGCGCCGGTGTATTCGCGGTCGGGGTTCAGACCACGGGTCACGACCTTGCCACCCTTTTCAAAGGACTCGGTCAGCGTGCCCTTCAAGATGCCCAGCCAGTTGGCGTAGCCGTTGACCTTGTCTTCGGCATCCACGGCGGCCACGGAGTCTTCCAGATCCAGAATAGTGGACAGGGCGGCTTCGACCACCACATCGGCCACGCCGGCAGCATCGGTGCTGCCGATGGGGGTGGACTTGTTGACGATGATGTCGATGTGGATGCCGTTGTTCTTGAGCAGCACCGACTTGGGAGCCGCAGCATCGCCCTGATAGCCGATGAACTTGGCTTCGTCCTTCAGGCCGGTCTTGCTGCCGTCCTTCAGGGACACGACCAGCTTGCCGCCTTCGACGGCGTAGCCGGTGGAATCCTTGTGCGAGCCCGAGGCCAGAGGCACGGCCTGATCCAGGAAGTTGCGTGCGAACTCGATGACCTTGGCGCCGCGCACGGGGTTGTAGCCCTTGCCCTTCTCAGCACCGCCAGCTTCGCTGATGGCGTCCGTGCCATACAGCGCGTCGTACAGCGAGCCCCAGCGGGCGTTGGCGGCGTTCAGGGCGTAGCGGGCGTTCAGGATGGGCACCACCAGCTGGGGGCCGGCCTGGATGGCCAGTTCGGCATCCACGTTTTCGGTCGTGGCCTTGGCGTCCTTGGGGGACTCGACCAGATAGCCGATGGTCGTCAGAAACTTGCGGTAGGCCACCATGTCGGTGATGGGGCCGGGGTTGGCCTTGTGCCAGGTATCGAGCTCCGTCTGCAGGCGATCGCGCTCGGCCAACAGGGCTGCGTTCTTGGGCGCCAGATCGGCCACGATGGCGTCGAAGCCCTTCCAGTAGGTGTCCTGGTCAACGCCCGTGCCAGGCAGCACTTGCGTGTTCACAAAGTTGTACAGCTCGGTGGCGACTTGCAGGCCGTGGACTTGGGTGCGATCAGTCATTGGAAACCTCTGGTTGATGTCTCTGGATTCAGGAGTCGTTGCCCATCACGGGCAGCATGTGGGGAGACTTTATTTGAATTCTTTGAGTACATAAATAGCCTAAATAGTTCAAAACTCATGATGTTTTTATATGGAGTCTGCGGGATTTATGCGTTTTATGCACCGCAGCCGCCAGCCTTCGTCAGTTCTGAGCGGTCTGTGCAACGACTTCAGCGACGGCCGCCTCGGCACGCGCCGAAAGCGCTGCGGGATCTCTCCTGAAGCGATAGCTGTGATCGCTCGCCTGGTCTGGCTCAGCAGTGGATTGGGCGGTTTTTTCGGGTGCCCTTTTTCATCTTGAAGTGAGTGCATGCCATCAAATGACAGGGTTTTGTCTGTCATAAGTGGATGTCCGCGCTCAGAAATGATTCGTTAAGCTTGAAACAAATTGAGCATCTTCCGATATCGGCCAGCCAATCTTTACCAAGGAGCTCCTGATGGCGAATCTGAACGAAAGCCTGCAAGACCTGATGACCCTGGATGGCGCCATGTGCGCTGCAGTGGTGGATTACAACAGCGGCATGCTGCTCGGCAGCATCGGCTCGGGCGTGGACCTGGAACTGGCCGCTGCGGGCAATACCGAGGTGGTGCGCGCCAAGATGAAGACCATGCAGTCCCTGGGCCTGAACGACAGCATCGAAGACATTCTCATCACCCTGGGCAAGCAGTATCACATCCTGCGCCCGGCCGAGAAGATCAACGGCATCTTCATCTACTACGTGCTGGACAACGGCCGCGCCAACCTGGCCCTGGCCAGGCGCAAGGTGTCGGACGTGGAGTCCAGGTTCGTGATGTGATTCAGCTGCTCTGAAGACGCGCAACGGGCCTGCGGGCCCGTTCTTGTTTTGCGGTCCGAGCCGGCCTGCTCAGGCGGCTATCAGCGGAGCGCGGAACTGGTAGCCCACCTTCTGCTGTGACTGCAGCGGCACGGCCACGGGGGTTGCCTTTTCGATGCGGCGGCGCAGCCGGTAGATGGTGGCGTGCAGGCTGTTGTCGGATTCGGCTGCGCTGGTATGGGCCAGCAGGCTGCGAATGTGGTCCCGGCTGACGGTGTCGCCCCGGGCCTGCAAAAAACACTCCATCAGTATCAGATCGGTGACTCCCAGTTCCACGCTCTGGCCGTCGGGCGCGGTCAGCAGGCTGCGGCGGCTGTCCAGCTTCCAGGCTGTGGCCGTGCGTGCCGTGGTCATGATGCGCCGGTGCACGGCGCGCACGGCCAGTTCCACTTGCTCGAAGGTCACGGGCTTGGTCAGATACATATCTGCACCGGCGTAGATGACCTCGGCAAACACCTCCGGTCCCAGGCGTCCCGAGACGATGAGCACGCCGGCCTGGGTGCGCTTGCGGATGATGCGCAGCAGCTCGGTGCCGGCCACGCCGGGCAGCATCAGATCCAGCACATAGAAGTCGAAGCGATAGGGCGCGTCGTCGGCCAGCAGGTCGCTGCTGTCGCCGTATGCCGTGACATTCACCCCCTGGCTGCGCAAGTGCTGAGCCAGGAATTCGCGGTAATCGGTGTCGTCGTCGACCAGGGCAAGAGTGGCAGGCAGCATGGGCGGCGGACCTTATTCGGCAAGACCTTGGGGAATGACCAGACGCATGACCGTGCCATGCGGACTGTGCGGCAGAGCTTGCACTGTACCCTGGTGCAACTGCAGGACCGAGCGCACGATGAACAGGCCCAGGCCGGCCCCATGGCGGCTGTGGCTGTGATGACCGCGCGCGCCTTTTTCGAACAGGTGTGCAAGCAGTTCCTCGGGGATGCCCGGGCCCTGGTCGATGACTTCCAGGATCAGCGCCAGCGGTTCGTCGGACTCGGAGATGCGCAGCTGCACCGGGCTGTCTGCGGGCGCATAGGCCAGGGCGTTGTTGAGCAGATTGCGAATCGTCAGCCGCATCAGAGCCGGGTGCAGCTGCACGGTGCGGGGCGTGGTCAGCCATTGCATCTCGATGCGCGGGCGCAGGTCGGCCGCAATATCGTGCAGCACCAGCTTGATCAGCGTGGGCAGATCGGTTTCGCTGGAGGCGCCGGCCTTGCCTCCGGCCGCCAAGATTGTGCCGGCGGCCAGGGTGTTGTCCAGCGTGCCCATCACCTGCTGCAGCACATGCTCGGCGCGCAGCAAAGCCCTGGTGGCCGGCGCGGCATCGGCCAGATGCAGGTCTTCTATGGCCTTGAGCGTGGCCTGCATGGCGGCCGAGGCATTGTTCAGCGGCTGGCGGATTTCGTGCGACAGCAGCTGCAGCATCTCGTTGTGCTCGCTCAGCATGGCCGTGCGCAAGTCCAGCAGGGTGCGCAGCCGGTCCAGCTCGCCGGCGTCCTGGCGGTGGCTGCGCAGCTGTTCGTGCAAGGCCTGCAACTGCTCGCGCTGGCGGGCCATGACTTCGCCGCGCGCATATTCGCGGTCGATGTCGCTGAGCTGCATCAGCACCTCATGCCGGCCCTGGGCATCGGCGGCTCCCGGCGTGAGCTGTATGCGGCGGTGGCGCTGCGCACCGAAGTCGCCGCTGCGGGTGTCGTCGTATTCCTGGCGCAGCCCCCGGGCGGCGGCGGCGAAGCGCTGGCCATGGGTGTGCCAGATGCTGGCGGGCAGCAGGCGCTGCAGCGGCTGGCCGACAGGGCTTGCGCCCTCGTCCACCTCCAGCCATTGGCACCAGGCGGGAGTGGCCATGAGCAGCACTCCCTCGGCATTCCAGAGCGCGCAGCCCTGGCCGGAGCGGCCCAGCAGATCGGCCAGTTGGGCGGCAGAAACGGGTGAAAAGCTCATGAAGGCAGGCGGCAGCGGATTTGTAAATGTGTTTTGCAAATCATAGGTTTAACGCCTGACGGTGCCCACAAGCTCATGGCGCTGGCGAATAAGCGATATTCCTGCCTCAGGGAAAACGGTAAATTTTGATATAAACATATATAAACATCAAAGATTCACTGGCAACTTGTGACTTCTAAGTAAGATATATCGCACTGAAGTCACATGCGGGACAGGCATGCGGCGTTGATTAATGACTTTTATAGTGATAGCAGTCAGCGCTCTTGTTTAAAGAACTTTCGATAAAAACATTTGAGAAATCAAGACTGCTTGTGCGGTATGTGCTCTTGTATTAATAGTGCACCCTACCGCAGCAGGAGACAACACGGAACAGACAGGAGCAGCGGTCATGGACAAACTCAAGGCATTTGAGTCTTTTGTATCGGTAGCGACCAGGGGCAGCTTGACGGCTGCCGCCAAGGCCGAAGGTGTGGCGCCCGCCATCATGGGGCGCCGTCTGGATGCTCTGGAAGAGCATCTGGGGGTCAAGCTCATGGTGCGCACCACGCGCCGCATATCGCTGACCCATGAAGGCAGTGCCTTCCTGGAAGATTGCCAGCGCCTGCTCTCCGATGTGTGCAATGCAGAGGCCAGTGTGTCGGCCGGCGGCGTCAAGGCCACGGGCCATCTGCGCATCACGGCGCCTGCCGGTTTCGGCCGCCGCCATGTGGCGCCGCTGGTGCCGCGTTTTCGCGACTTGCACCCCGATGTCACCATCTCGCTGAACCTCAGCGACCGCGTGGTCGACCTGGCGGGCGAGGGCTTCGATTGCGCGGTGCGCGTGGGCGATCTGCCGGACTCGGCCCTGGTCAGCGTGCGCATCGCCGACAACCGCCGCCTGTGCGTGGCCACGCCCGGCTATCTGGAGCGCCGCGGCACGCCCAAGCATCCCAGCGAACTGACCCAGCATGACTGCCTGACGCTGTCGTCCGACGCCTCGCAGACGCGGGGCTGGGCCTTCCGCATCCCGCATCCCGAAAGCGGCACCAGCGAGGTCGTGCACTTCAAGCCGGGCGGCCCGCTGGACTGCTCCGACGGTCAGGTGTTGCACGACTGGTGCCTGGGCGGCTGGGGCATTGCCTGGCGCAGTACCTGGGAGGTGGAGGCCGAGATCGCCGCCGGTCGCCTCGTGCCCGTGCTGGAAGAGTTTGCGGCGCCGCCCAACGGCATCTTCGTGGTCTTCCCCCAGCGCAAGCACATGCCGCTGCGCGTGCGCATGTGGATCGACTATCTCAAGCACCACTACAACCAGCCGGACTTCTTTCGTCTCGGCGTGGATCTCTGAGCGGGCCTGAAACGGTAGACAATGGACCGGCCGCCGTGGCCCGATCCGGGCCGCTGAACCCGTCCTTTTTGCTACGATGAAGCCATGACCTTTGAAGCTGTTCTTGCCAGCGCCCATCTGCTGGCGATCCTGACCCTGGTGGTGTTTCTGACCAGCCAGGCCGCCCTGTGCCGTGTGGAGTGGATGAATGTCGCGGTGGTGCAGCGTCTGGCCAGACTGGACATGATTTACGGCATTGCCGCCATCGTCCTGCTGCTGACCGGTATTGCGCGCCTGCTCTGGGGCGTCAAGGGCATGGGAGCCTATACGGCCTCGCCGCTGTTCCATCTCAAGATGACGCTGTTCGTCATCGCCTTTTTGCTCTCGCTCAAGCCCACGCTGACCTTCCGCCGCTGGAAGAGGACGCTGGATGCGAGCGGTCAGCTGCCGGCGCCCGATGAGATCAAGCAGACCCGCAAGTGGGTGATGTGGCAGGGCCATGTGGTGCCGGTGATCGCCGTGGTTGCCATCTTCTGGGCGCGCGGCATGTAGTCTGCGCCAGCCCCTGCAAAAGGCAAAGGCCGCTGCAAAGCGGCCTTTTTCACGTCTGCTGCATTCAGAATGTGCCGCGCAGCGTCAGCATCACATTGCGCGGATCGCCATAGTGGCTGCTGTTGACCAGGTTGCCGATCGAGGTGTAGTAGCGCTTGTCGAACATGTTGTTGAAGTTCAACGAGGCCTGCCACTGCCGGTTGATCTGATAGCGCACATAGCTGCTCCACACGGCACGCCCGGGCGCAGTGATGTCCACCGTGCCGATCTTGCGGTAGGAGGCGCTCTGGGTGTTCACGCCACCGCCTAGTGTGAAGGCACTCCAGGCGCCGGGCAGCTGGTAGGTGGTCCACAGGCGCAGCATGTGCTTGGGCGTGTAGGTATTGAAGTCCAGGCCCTGGTTGTTGATGTCGCGCTCGTAGGTGTTGCGGTTGAAGGTATAGCCGGCAAACAGGTTCCAGCCGCGGCTGAGTTCGCCGCTGATCTCGGCGTCCAAGCCCTGGCTGCGTACGCGGCCGTCGTCGCTGTAGCAGTAGTAACCGTCGCGGCAGTTCGGGCCCGAGGACAGATCTTCGGTGGCGCGGTTTTTCTGATCCACGCGATACAGGGCAAAGGCCGTGTTGGCACGGCCGCCCAGGATTTCGCCCTTGAGGCCGACCTCGTAGGTGGCGCCCTGGATGGGCTTGAGGTTCTGGCCCGCAGCGTTCAGCGACCACTGGGGATTGAAGATATTGGCATAGCTGGCGTAGGCCGACCAGCTGGGGTTGATTGCATAGATCAGGCCTGCAAACGGCATGAAGCGGTGGTTGTCCTGCAGGGTGGACGAAGGGGTGGCGGTGCCCAGTGTGGTGACGGTCGTGTCCCAGATGGTCTTGTAGGAGGCCGCACGACCTCCCACCACCAGCTTGAGCGGGTCGCTCAGTTGCAGGCGCAGCGCTCCATAGGCGCCCAGCTGGCGGGTGGTGGCCAGGCGGTTCTCGGTGTTGGCGTAGCGAATCTCGGCATCGCTGGGCTCGGCCCGGTAGGGGTTGGGCGCGAACACGTCGATGGGGGTGAACGGGGTCTTGGAGCTGTAGTCGGTGTTGAGGCGCGTGTGGTTGTAGCTGGCGCCGAGCACCAGCTCGTGCCGGCGGCCGAAAGCCGTGAATTCGCCGGTCAGGTTGGCATCGATGCCCGAGGCTTTCTGGCTGGCATCGGTGATATTGGCCACGGTGCCGCCCAGCCCGGTGGCCGGGTTGACGGCGCGCTGTGAGGAGGCGTACTTGAGATAGACATCTTCCTGCACCTGGATGGCCGAGACCTTGGCGCGCCAATGATCGTTGAACTGGTGCGTCAGGTCGGCATAAAGAGTGCGGGTGCTATTGTCCTGGCGGTTCCAGTTGGCGCCCAGGTAGGTGGAGCGCGGCAGGGCGATGTCGCGCCCGTCGCTGTAGCGCGGCAGGCCCGAGATGAAGGGCCTGCCCTTGAAGGACTCGTAGCTGGCGCCGATGCTGACCTTGGTCTGGGGCGAGAGGTCGTACTCCAGCGTGCCGTACAGCGTGTTGTTGCGGCGGTTCACGTAGTCGATGAAGGAATGCTCGTCCTCCATGTCCAGCACGACCCGGCCGCGCAGCGTGCCTTCGGCATTCAGCGCGCGGCTGCCATCGACTTGGGCCGCATAGCGATCCCAGGAGCCGGCCTTGGCCGTGACGCTGACGCCGCCCTCTTTCAGCGGGCGCTTGCGTGCCAGGTTGACGGCGCCGCTGGGATCGCCGCCGCCCTGCAGCAGCCCGGCCGAGCCGCGCAGAATCTCGGCACGGTCATAGATGGCGGTGCTGCCGCCGTAATTGCTGGAGCGCCCGTACAGGCGCTGCACATTGACCCCGTCGTACTGCAGGGTGGCGATGTCGAAGCCGCGCGAGTAGATGTATTTGCCGCCCTGCGGGCTTTGCAGCAGGGTGATGCCCGTGGTGCTGGCCAGGGCGTCGTAGACCGAGGTGGCGTTCTGCTCGTCCATGAGCTGGCGCGTGACCACGCTGATGGACTGCGGAATGTCCTTCATGGCCTGTTCGCCCTTGCCGATGGTGACGGCGCGGCTGGTGTAGGAGCCCGTCTGTTCCGTGGTGGCATGGCGTTCTGCCTGCGCGGTCACGCGCACTTCCGCCAGGGTCGCGCCACTGCCTTGCTGCGGCTCGGCGGCGGATGCCGGTTTGCCGGCTGGCGCTGCACGCAGACTCCAGTTGCCGCCGGCGGTGTGCACCAGCTCCAGCCCGCAGCCGGCCAGGGCGGCGCGCGCGGCCTGCTCCGCGGTGTAGCTGCCGAGCAGGGCAGGGGCCGTGTGGCCGCGCACCAGCTCGGCATCCAGGCTGAGTTGCTGGCCGCTATCGGCCGCGATGCGTGCGAGGGTACTGCCCAGGGGCTGGGCCGGCATATCGTAGTGGCGTTGTGCGGTCGGGGATGGGGTCTGGGCCTGGGCACTCATGGCGCAGGCCAGGGCCAGGGCGCTCAGGTGCAGGGAACGGTGGTGCAGCATGCATTGCTTTCGACAAGAGAAACCGGGCGCTCGATCAGGAGCTATCCATGGCTTGTCGAGCCGCGGAGAAAAAGTGTTCAATTTTTTGGCAAGCTGTAACGAGGCAACCGCTGTCTCGAAGGTTTGCTGCCGTTTGAGCGGCTTCGCCATCGGGCGATGCGGTTCAGGCTGGCACTACTCGATCATCACCAGTGCACCACCGGAGTAGCTGCGCAGCCGGATGGGCAGGGTCTCGGCGAGTGCCGCCAGGGCGCGGTCGGTGTCTTCCAGGGAATAGGTGCCGTAGACCTGAAGCGCGGCGGCATGCGCCGAGACCCGAATCCATCCGCGACGATAGGCGCGCAGTGCCTGCACGACCTCGCCCAGCGGCAGGTCATGTGCCTCCAGCATGCCCTGCTGCCAGGCCGCCATGCTGCTGGGCGCGCTGGCATCGGCCCAGATGCCCTGGGTATCGAAGCGGGCGCTATGCCCTTCGGCCAGCACTTGCTGCGCGCCGCCTGCGGTCGTGATGCGCACGCTGTGCTCCAGCATGCCGACGCTGCTGAACTGCGGATTCAGGCGTACGCTGAAACGCGTGCCCAGTGCGCGTATCTGTCCATGCATGGTTTGCACCACAAAAGCGGGTCCGCCCGGTGTCTGCGGTGCAGCTCTGGCCACCAGTGCCCCCTGACGCAGAATGACGCGCCGCTGGCCCGCGTCGAATGCCAGATCGGCGGCCGAGCGCGCATCCAGTGTCACCGTGCTGCCATCGGGCAGGGTGAATTCACGGCGCTGTCCGGTGTTGGTGCGCAGGCTGGCACTCCATTGTGCGAGAGGCGTCTGGCGGTCCAGCAACCAGCCGCAGCCGGCTGTTATGCCGCCCAGGGCAAGGGCACCGCGCAGGATCTGGCGGCGCCGGCGCGTGCCGGCCTCGGCGCTGGCCAGGGTCTGACCCAGCAGTTGGCCCACGTGCTCGGGGCCCGAGCTGCGCAAGGGCTGCAGCAGAGTCTGCAGCGGTGCCTGCAACTGCTGCCAGGCCGCCCTGTGGGCGGGGGCGGCTTCCAGCCATTGTTCAAAGCCCTGGCGTTGCTCCTGGTTCATCTGGCCCGAATGCAGGCAGACCAGCCACTCGATGGCGGCCTCGGTGGCCGGATTGAGCGACGGGCTCATGCCTGGCCTGCCCTGGCCGGTGCCAGACCGGCCTGCTGATGAAGCTGGGCGATCGCGATGCGGCGAAATGCTTCGGTCATATGACGGCGCACGGTGCTGTGCGAGATGTCCAGCTGCTCGGCAATGGCGTGATAGGTCAGGCCGTCGAGCTGGCTCAGCAAAAAGGTCTGGCGGGCCTTGAGGCTCAGGCCGTCGAGCGCATGGGCAATCGTGTCCAGCGTCTCCAGCAGCAGTGCCCGTTCCTCGGGTGAAGGGGCCAGCTCCGGCGGGCTCTCGCTCATGGCCTGCAGATGGGCCTGCTCCAGCTCACGCCGCCGCCACAGCGTGAACAGCAGGCGCTTGGCGATCGTGGTCAGAAAGGCGCGCGGTTCATCGATGGGCACCGGGTTGGGCGCTGCGACCACGCGCAAGAAGGTCTCGGAAGCCACATCCTGTGCCTCTGCCGTATTGCGCAGCCTGGCCTTCAGTCTTGACAGCAACCAGGCGTGATGGCCGGTAAACAGCTGTTGCGCCTGCTGCATGGGGTCGAGAGAGGGGCGGGGCGTGGGCATGGGCTGCATTCTAGTTTTAAATGAGAATGATTGCCATTTGATGGGCCGCTTGGTGTTGCTGGCAGGGCATGGGCAGGCAAGCCGCCTTGCACCTCCTGTCTGCTGCTGACGGCAGGGGCGATGCGGGGCGTGAACCGGCCCTGGAACAGGGGTGTGGCGCCAGCGATTCGGCAGGACTTGAATCCGGCACGTAAAATCCCGCGATGCTCTCCGTCAAACAGGAATTGCTCGCAGCCCTGGCTGCTGAGCTCGAAACACTCTCGCCCGGCGCCGGCGCACGCGCTGCGTTTGAAAACCCCAAAGTGGCAGCCCATGGCGACTTCGCCTGCACGGCGGCCATGCAGCTGGCCAAGCCTCTGAAGGCCAACCCCCGCGCCCTGGGCGAGCAGCTCAAGACCGCGCTGGAGGCTACTGCCGCCTTCCAGCAATGGGTGGATGCGATTGAAATTGCAGGCCCGGGCTTTCTCAATATCCGCCTCAAGCCTGCTGCCAAGCAGGAGGTGGTGCGCGAGGTGCTGGCGCAGGCCGAGAAGTTCGGCTACCAGGCCGATCGCGGTGAGAACATCCTCGTCGAGTTCGTTTCCGCCAACCCCACCGGCCCTCTGCATGTGGGCCATGGCCGCCAGGCAGCGATCGGCGATGCGATCAGCAACCTGTATTCCAGCCAGGGCTGGAAAGTTCACCGCGAGTTCTATTACAACGACGCGGGCGTGCAGATCGACACCCTGACCAAGAGCACCCAGCTGCGCGCCAAGGGCTTCAAGCCCGGTGACGAATGCTGGCCCACCGACAGCGACAACCCGCTGGCCAAGAATTTCTACAACGGTGACTACATTGCCGACATCGCCAAGGCCTTCCTGAACAAGGAAACCATCAAGGCCGATGACCGCGAGTTCACTGCCAATGGCGATGTCGAGGATTACGACAATATTCGCCAGTTCGCCGTGGCCTACCTGCGCAATGAACAGGACAAGGACCTGCAGGCGTTCAACCTGAAGTTCGACGAGTATTACCTGGAGTCCAGCCTCTATGAAAACGGTCATGTCGAGGCAACGGTCAACCGCCTGATCGCCAACGGCAAGACCTATGAGCAGGACGGCGCGCTGTGGCTCAGGTCCACCGACTACGGCGACGACAAAGACCGTGTGATGCGCAAGACCGACGGTGGCTACACCTACTTTGTCCCCGATGTGGCCTATCACATCCAGAAGTTCAAGCGCGGCTTCACCAAGGTGGTGAATATCCAGGGCACGGACCACCATGGCACCATTGCCCGCGTGCGCGCCGGCCTGCAGGCTGCCGATGTAGGCATCCCCGAGGGCTATCCCGACTACGTGCTGCACACCATGGTGCGCGTGGTGCGCAACGGCGAAGAGGTCAAGATCAGCAAGCGCGCCGGCTCCTACGTCACGCTGCGCGATCTGATCGAGTGGACCAGCAAGGACGCGGTGCGTTTCTTCCTGCTCTCGCGCAAGCCCGACACCGAGTACACCTTCGACGTGGATCTGGCCGTGGCCCAGAACAACGACAACCCCGTGTACTACGTGCAGTACGCCCATGCGCGTATCCAGTCCGTGCTGCGCGCCTGGCAGGAAGCCGGCGGCGCTGGCGTGCCCGCGCTCAAGGATGTGGATCTGTCCGCACTGGAAGGCCCGCAGGCCCAGGCCCTGATGCTGCTGCTGGCCAAGTACCCCGAGATGCTGACCGCGGCTGCCGAAGGCAACGCGCCGCACGACGTGACCTTCTACCTGCGCGATCTGGCCTCCAGCTATCACAGCTACTACGATGCCGAGCGCATTCTGGTGGACGACGAGAAGGTCAAGCTCGCACGTCTGGCCCTGGTCGCCGCCACGGCCCAGGTATTGCACAATGGTCTGGCGGTGCTGGGCGTGAGCGCGCCCGAGCGCATGTAATCCCGGTTTCCTGGCCATCGCTCCCCTGCCGGTTGTGCAGCGGGGGCGATGGATCTGAGAGCGGAACAATCGAAGCAGAAAGCGTTAAGCGACTGATATGAAGAACCAGCAACGCGGTGGAACCATCCTGGGGCTTATCTTTGGCATGGTCATCGGTCTGGCTGCGGCACTGGCCGTGGCCATCTATGTGACCAAGGTACCGGTGCCCTTCCTCAACAAGGGTGGCAACAACACTCAGCGCGATGCGGCTGAGGCCGAGCGCAACAAGAACTGGGACCCCAACGCACCGTTGCAAAGCCGCCAGCCCGCACCTGCGCCGGTGACACCGCCCGTCCCGCCCAGCGAAGTGACGGTGACGCCGCCCACGCCTGCCGTGCAGCCCACCGCAACCGGCGGAGTCACCACGCCGCCGGCACCATCCACGCCGGACAAGACGGCCAAGCCCGGATCGGGCGATCCGCTGGGCGATCTGGTCAAGGAGCGCTCCGCAGCGGCCGACAAGGCAGAAAAGGCGCGCGCCGACAAGGAAAAGGCGGCGGCCCAGGCAGCATCGTCCTCGGACTCGGCATTCAACTACTTTGTGCAGGCAGGCGCTTTCCGCGGCCAGAGCGAAGCGGAAGCGCAGCGTGCCAAGCTGGCCATGCTGGGCTGGGAGTCGCGCATCAGCGAGCGTGAGCAAAACGGCATCACCGTTTTCCGTGTGCGCGTGGGGCCGTTCAGCAAGCGTGACGACGCCGAGCAGCTCAAGGGCAAGCTCGACGGCGCGGGCGTGGACTCGACCCTGGTGCGTGCGGCGCGATAATCGGCCCTGCGAGGCGTTGTGCAGCCTCTCTCTGTGGAGCCCTCAGGCCGCGGCCCGAGGCGTCCCGGACAGCGGGTGCGAGATTTAGGACTTTGCTGAACTTTTTGGGGCCGTTGGGCTCTGATACTGCAGACCTGATACAGGAGTTTGTTTAGATGAAACGTCGCGAATTCTCTCTGGCTGCCTCGGCAGCTGCCGCCGGTGCCCTGACTCTGGGCACCTCCTCCAGCTGGGCCCAGGGTGCCGCGCCCAGGGAAGGCAAGGACTACATCAAGCTGGGCAAGCCCGCCAGCGTGAGCGCGCCGGCCGGCAAGGTCGAGGTGGTGGAGTTCTTCTGGTACAGCTGCCCGCATTGCAATGCCTTCGAGCCCCAGTTCGAAGCCTGGGCCAAGACCCAGCCCGCCGATGTGGTGGTGCGCCAGGTGCCCGTGGCCTTCAATGCCTCTTTCGTGCCACAGCAAAAGCTGTACTACGCCCTGGAAGGCATGAACCTGCTGCCCCAGCTGAATGCCAAGGTGTTCCGTACCATTCACGTGGACCGCAACCCGCTCAAGAACGATGAGGCCATCTTTGACTGGATCGGCAAGCAGGGCGTGGATCTGGCCAAGTTCAAGGAGGTCTACAACTCCTTCACCGTGGCCAATCAGGCGCGCAAGGCCACCCAGCTGCAAAACGAGTATGACGTGGAAGGCGTGCCCGCCATGGGCGTGGCCGGCCGCTACTACACGGATGGCACCAAGGCCGGCAATATGGACAATGTGCTGCGCGTGGTCAATGCGCTGATCGCCTCCAGCCGCAAGGCCTGACGCTTGATTTCAGGCGCCAACGACGTTTGATGCCCCGCAAGCCCGCCGTAGCGCGGGCTTTTTTGTGGGTGGTTTTTACGCAAGTTGCAAAAAGGGAATGACTACAATGGATGCAAGAAACGTGCCTTCCATGAAAAAAACACTCCTACCTCTTGCGCTGGCCTGCGCCCTGGCAGCAGCGACCGGCATGGTCCATGCCGAAAAGGCCGACAGCGCCAAGCCCATGAATATCGAGGCGGATGCGCTTCGTCACGACGAGCTGCAGCAGACCAGCGTCTTCACCGGCAATGTGGTGATGACCAAGGGCTCCATCGTGCTGCGCGGCGCCCAGCTTGATGTGCGTCAGGATGCCGAGGGCTATCAGTACGGGGTGATCAAGGCCGAACCCGGCAAGCGTGCCTTCTTCCGTCAGAAGCGCGACACCCTGGCCGGCCAGCCCGAAGAGTTCATCGAAGGCGAAGGCGAAGTCATCGAATACGACGGCAAGGCCGATATCGTCAAGTTCATCCGCCGTGGCGAGATGCGCCGCTACCGTGGTGGCCAGCTCAGCGACCAGGTCACGGGCTCCATCATCGTCTACAACAACATCACCGACGTCTATACCGTCGATGGTCAGAAGACCAGCGGCGGCCTGCCTAGCTCCTCCGTGGGCCAGGGCGGTCGCGTGCGCGCCATCATGGCGCCCAAGGACGGTACGCCGGGCGCACAGCCCAAGCTCGCCACACCTGCCACCCAGCTGCGCCCGAGCATGACGCTGGGCGGCGAGAAAGCCGACGAGAAGAAATGAGCGAGCCGACCTTCTCCAGCAGCCGCAGCGGCGAGTCCGACAGCCGCCTGGAGGCCAAGCATCTGGCCAAGTCCTATGGCAGCCGCAAGGTGGTCAAGGATGTATCGCTGTCCGTGCAAAAAGGCGAGGTGGTCGGTCTGCTCGGCCCCAACGGTGCGGGCAAGACCACATCGTTCTACATGATCGTGGGCTTGGTACGCAGCGATGGCGGCGAGATCTTCATCGACGGCCAGCCGGTGGGCGGCATGCCGATTCACCAGCGCTCGCGCCTGGGCCTGTCCTATCTGCCCCAGGAAGCCTCCATCTTTCGCAAGCTCAGCGTGGAAGACAATGTGCGCGCCGTGCTGGAGCTGCAAAAGGACGAGCAGGGCAAGGCGCTGACGCAGGGCGAGATCGAAAAGCGCCTCACGGGCCTGCTGCAGGAGCTGCGCGTCGAGCATCTGCGCCAGTCGCCGGCGCTGGCGCTGTCCGGCGGTGAACGCCGGCGCGTGGAAATCGCACGTGCCCTGGCCACGCAGCCGCGCTTCATCCTGCTTGACGAGCCGTTTGCCGGTATCGACCCGATTGCGGTGATCGAGATCCAGCGCATCATCGGCTTCCTCAAGGAGCGCGGCATCGGCGTGCTGATTACCGACCACAATGTGCGCGAGACGCTGGGCATCTGCGACCACGCTTTCATCATCAGCGACGGCCATGTGCTGGCCGAAGGCACGCCCGAGGAGATCGTGGAGAACGCCGATGTGCGCCGCGTCTATCTGGGCGAACATTTCAGAATGTGATGACCCCCACGCTCCCTCACTTTGTATGGTCGCTGCCCCCAGAAGGGGCCCTGGCCGTCTGCGCCGGGGTTTGCCCTGGGGCAGCCCGGCGGCAAACCCATAGCACTGCGCGCGTTTGCAATGATTGTCTGGGAGCCGCGCCTCGATGAAGCCAGGTCTCTCGCTACGCGTTTCGCAGCATTTATCACTGACGCCGCAGCTGCAGCAATCCATTCAGCTGCTGCAGCTCTCCACTCTGGAGCTGGCGCAGGAAGTCGAGCAGATGCTGGTCGACAACCCTTTTCTGGAGCGTGCGGGCGATGAGGCCGAAACTGCGGGAGATGCTCCTTTAGATGTAGCTAGTAGCGCCAGTGAATACAGTACTTCAGATAGTATTCATGCTGAAAAAGAAGCATCGCAAGCGCAATTAGCTACTGAAACAGTAGCGGAAGCACCGAGCCCCGAAACCCCGGAAACCCTGAACTGGGAGGCCGACGGCATGGACGGCCAGGACGGCGAATGGGGCGGCGAATCCAGCAGCGAGTGGGATACGCCCTCGGCCAGCAGCTCCACGCGCAACCGCGATGGCGATGACGAAACCGATGCCATCGATCTGGCGCGCGAGCACCAGAGCCTGACCGACTTTCTCCATCGTCAGGCGCTGAGCCTGCATCTGGGCGCGGCAGACACGGCGGCGCTGCGCTTTCTCATCGAGTCGCTCAGCGACGACGGCTATCTCGAGGATTCCCTGCAGGAGCTGGCGCAGAGCCTGGCCGGCGACGATCTGGAAGAGCGCGAGGAGCTGGAGCAGCACTTTGCCATTGCGCTGAAGCTGCTGCAAAGCCTGGAGCCGGTGGGCGTGGGCGCGCGCGATCTGGCCGAGTGCCTGCAGCTGCAGCTGCGCGACCTGATCCGCACGGCCGAGGACGAGGGCACGACCGAGGCGCATATGAACCGGCTGCTGCTGGCGCAGGCCATCTGCGCGCAGCCCATGGACTTGCTGGCGCGGCGCGATCTGCGCAAGCTCACCAGCCTGTGCGGCGCGCGCGAGGAACAGCTGCGCGAGGCCATGGCCCTGATCGCCAGGCTGGAGCCGCGTCCGGGGCGCCGCTTTGTCGACGTGGAGCGCCATATCGTGGTGCCCGATGTCATCGTGCGCCCGGTGCGGGCCGGCTCGGGCAGGGCAGACTTTTCCGTGCAGCTCAACCCCGAGGTCATGCCGCGTCTGCGCGTGCACGACATCTATGCCGGAGTGCTGCGTCGCCACAAGAACAGCGACGGTCATGCGGCGCTGCAGCAGCAGCTGCAGGAGGCGCGCTGGTTCATCAAGAACATCCAGCAGCGCTTCGACACCATCTTGCGTGTTTCCGAAGCCATCGTGGAGCGGCAGAAGAACTTCTTTGTGCATGGCGAGCTGGCCATGCGCCCGCTCGTACTGCGCGATATCGCCGACACGCTGGGCCTGCACGAGTCCACCATCAGCCGCGTGACCACGGCCAAGTACATGGCCACGCCCCAAGGTACTTTCGAGCTCAAGTATTTCTTCGGTTCGGGCCTGGGCACGGAAACCGGCGGCAGTGCCTCCAGCACGGCCGTACGTGCGCTGATCAAACAGTTTGTCGATGCCGAAGATGCCAGAAAGCCGCTGTCGGACGCCAAGCTGGCCGACATGCTCAGGGAGCAGGGCATTGAGTGTGCGCGCCGCACTGTCGCCAAATACCGCGAGCAGCTCAAGATACCGACGACCACGCTGCGCAAGGCGCTCTAAGACTTAGTGCGGCAGCAGCAGGCGGTTGTTGCGTGCCGGGTTGCGCCGGAGCGTAAGAGGCGCAGCATTCGGATCAGGGCTGACACTGCGCTTGCGGGCTGTGGCAGCAAAAGGCTGAGCGGGGCACAAGCCCGTGCTGATATGGTTCATGGCGGCAGCCAGCATGCCTTCCTGCGGGTCACCCAGTGCATGGTCTAAATCATCGGGCACGCTGCAACCGGGCACATAGCGCTGTGTTGGACCATTGCCCGGTGTAAAACCGTCGGCGTAGTCGCCAAAGCCTTTGGCGTTGATACCGGCAAACTCGATAGGGAAGTAACTGATGCCGCAGTTGTCCTTGGCCGTAAAACCATAAGGCTTGCCGCAGGTCGTGCCTCCAATCAGGATGACTTCCACATCCACACCGCGCAGGCCATTGATCAGTGCCTCACTGGCCGAGCACGTGCCCGATTGCGCTAGGACATACACCCGCTTCAGGTTGAGTGTGGGCAAGGGCTGAATATTGCTGCATTCGTTGTTGATGGGAAAGCAGGAGCTGCCATAAAACGGCGTCACCTGCGTTTCTGCGCTGCGGCGTGCGTTGTATTGCAGCGTCTCGAAAGTCTTGCCAGCCGTTTGCGTGCTGCCCGCAATCATGGTTGCCAGCTCTGCAGCGATGAACAGAAAACCACCGCCGTTGTAGCGCAGATCCAGCACTAAATCGCTCACGTTCTGGTTGCGCAGATTGGAAATGGCGGTGACCAGCTGACCTTCGGCGGGCAGCACATGGTCATTGAAGACGATGTAGCCAGCACGCGCACCGCTGTTTAGCGTGAGCACTCGCGATTGCGGCACCGGGGTGTTGGTGATATTGGTGCTGGTCAGACTTTGCACGGGCAGTTGTGCGCCGCCGCGCTGCAGGATGAAGTTGTGCGTGACGCCCAATATCTCAGGGAACAATCCGGCATTGAGCACATCCACCCCATCGGCATCGGGCGCATCGGCGGAGACGTCATCGATCGAGACCAGGGTGTCGCCACGCTTAAAACCCGCCACATCGGCTGGGCTGCCGGGCTCGATATAGGCGATGCGCAGGCCCCGTGGCGGTGTGGGGCTGGCCATTCGCCACTCGATGCCGTGACTGGGCGCAGTGGCGTTTTCGGAGACCGATTGCCATAGCTGCGTGGGATACATAAAGCTGAACTGGTCGCGCCGGGCACCGGATTCGGTAATGGCAGGCGTCAGCAGTGCATCAAAGTAATTGCTCAGGTCGGTGTAGTAGTAGCCGCTGCTGAAGCTGGCTGCGCCAGGGTCTACAGCTGGGACCTCTTCGCGCCACAGATAGGCTTCATCAAAGTAGGTGCGCAGCCAGCGCTTTTCCGTGTCCAGCGTAGCGTTGCGTAGCAGGGTATCGGCCAGGATGTTGTCGGGAGAGCATTGCTGGGCAAAGCTGCTGGATGTCTCGGCCGGGTTTGGGGGCGGGCCAGTGTTGTCTGGGTTGCTGCTGCCTGGGCTATCGGTAACAGGACTGTCATTCACGCCCCCGCCGCAACCTGCAAGCAGGCTCAGGCACACTACGCCACACAGGGCAACGCCACAGATTGAACTCGACATCGAAAGCTCCCTCGGCTGGATGTGGAATGCCAATCCCATCCGATATTTTAGAAACGGTGCCGCGAATTATTACCACCAAATGCCGAAAGTCACTATGCGCAGGTCAAGCCAAAAGGCGTGTCGTGATTTGTCTGCCGCTGTATCTGATTTCCGTGACCGGAGGTGGTTTATGGCTTGGATAGTCCTATCTATCCTCTCGAAGGATTGCGTTGGGCAACAAAAAAGCCGCTGTGCAATGCATCAGCGGCTTTTTTGATGGGGCGGCCTAGTTTGGTATCAGCCACCAGATAAACCAGACCAGCACGCCGATCATCAGTCCGAACTTGAGGATCTTGTAGAAGGTCGGATTCCAGTCGCGGAAGGCGCGGCGGTACTTGCCCGCATAGAACGAGATCTTGAACAGCTTGCTGATCATGCCGCGCGGATCGCCTTCGTTGTTGGGCGAGCTGGCGGCGGCCACCACGTTCTTGCCCAGCCAGTGATTGAGCCATTGCGCAAAGCCATTGGTCATGGGGCGTTCCACATCGCAGAACAGCACGATGCGGTTGCCTTCCGAGCGGTTCTCGGCCCAGTGCATATAGGTCTCGTCGAAGATCACGCCTTCGCCTTCGCGCCAGCTATAGGGCTTGCCGTCGACCTCGATCATGCAGCGGTCGTCATTGGGGGCCAGCACGGCCAGGTGATAGCGCAGCGAGCCCGCATAGGGGTCGCGGTGCAGATTGAGCTTGGCGCCGGGCGGCAGCTCGGCAAACATGGCGGCCTTGACGCTGGGAATCGATTTCACCAGGGCCGTGGTCTTGGGGCACAGCTCCATGGCCGAAGGGTGGGCATCGCCGTACCACTTGAGGTAGAAGCGCTTCCAGCCGGTCTTGAAGAAGGAGTTGAAGCCTGCGTCATCGTTGTTGGCGGCGGCCTTGATCTGCATGTTCTTTTGCAGATTGACGGCTTCCTCGCGGATTTCACGCCAGTTGGCCTGCAGCGGTGCCAGTTCGGGGAAGGTGCTGGTGGGCAGATAGGGCGTGCGCGGCACCTTGCTGAACATCAGCATGAAGACATTGAACGGCGCCGTGAACGTGGAGTGGTCAAACAATTGCTTGACCACCTTGTGGCGCACCTTGCCGCGCAGATGCATATACAGCCCGCAGCCAAAGAAGAGCAGCACCAGTGCCAGAACGATAATTTTTGCCATAAGGATCAATTTTACCGGGGGCACCCCGGCTGCCACCATGGGGGCAGGTCAAACAGAACCAGGGTAGGGGAATATCAAAAGCCATAGCTGCCGGCACTTGGCTGTCAGGCGCGGCAGCAGGTCCGAATCGATATTCAGGGCAGGGCCAGCACGGCGCAGTTGCACAGATCCGCGCTCTCGAAGGCCGTTTTGTCGCCGGCTTTGAGCCCGGGAACGGGGAACAGGCGCACCGTCAGCGGCTTGTTGAGGCGAAAAGCCATGGTGCCCGTATCGCGCATGACGGCGGCGATCTGCTCGGCGCTGCTGTCGCCCGGCACGGGCACGGTATCGAGGCCGATGCCGCAGACGCTGCTGTAGGTCAGCAGGGCGCGGATATCGAACTCCTCGTCGAGGCTGGCCTGGGCCAGTCCCTGGTCCTCGGTCACGGCCAGCATCAGGCCGCTGAAGCCGATCTGCGTCACGCCGCTGACCGATTTGAAGACGCGGGTCAGCAGGGCCGAGGCTTCCACCGTGCCGCTGGCACCGAAATATGGCACGCCCAACAGTTGGTAGACATCGGCCATGGAGGCGCAGGACTTGGACGGCGCGGCCGAGGTGTCCATGCCCGCGATGTGCCAGCCCTCGGCCAGCGTCACGCCGTCGGCGCAGCGCTGTATGGCGCCGGCGTGCTCGTTCAGGGTCTGGCTCAGGCGCTCGAAGGCGAGCCTGAACCACGCGGCGTGATCGAGTTGCAGGCGCTGCTGCTGCAGCGCCTTCAATTCAGCCACCATAAGGTCTGGCGTTTCCAGACCCAGCACCAGGGCGCCGTGGTGCTGGCCGCGGTGGTAGCTGGCCGGGAAATAGGGGATGCCGGGTGCGCAGTTGAAGTTGACCGTGAAGTTGAAGTTGCCTTCGCCGCGTGGCGTGGTGCGCGCGATTTGCTGGATGGCCTGCACGCTGTGGGCCAGCAAGCCGGTTTGCAGGAAGCCATGTTCATCCAGATCGATGTTCACACAGGCGTTGCACAGGTCGCCATAGGCGGCAATCAGCTGCGGCAGCAGGGCCACTTCCTGAGCATTGCGCGCTTCGCCCACGGCAAAGCGGATGCGGCGTTTGCCGGTGTTGATGGTCTTGAGCGTTTCGGCAATGTGCTGCAGGCCGGCGAGGGCGCTGTCGATGCGGCAGACGTCCAGGTATTCGCCGAACGGGTTGCTCACAATGCGGATGGACTGTACCTGGTAGCCCAGCGCCTCGATGGCATCGGCCACGGCATCGCATTGCTGCTTGGCCTGGGTCAGGCCGGCCTGCCACTGTGCCTTATCGGCGCTCAGGTTGACGAAGGCGGTGACGGTGCGCACGCGCACCAGCGGGTTGAAGCTGATATTCATAGCAGTATCCGTAGGCAGGAGAATGGCTGGCGGCCATTTTGCATCTGAAATCTGAATATGCCGATCACAGCAGGCGTGTGCCCAGTGGCACCTCCTTGTCGGGCACGCACAGGGCCACGGCTCCCGTGGCATCGTGAAAACCGGTCACAAGACATTCGCTCATCAAGGGCCCAATCTGCTTCTTCGGAAAGTTGACCACGGCCACCACCAGCCGCCCTATCAGCTCCTCGGGCTGGTAATGCTCGGTGATCTGCGCGCTGGACTTGCGCTGGCCCAGCTCGGGCCCCAGGTCCACCAGCAGCTTGTAGGCGGGTTTGCGGGCCTCGGCAAAGACCTCGGCCTGCAGCACGCGGCCCACGCGCAGTTCCACCTTCATAAAGTCGTTCCAGCTGATTTCTTCCATGTCGTCATTGCTCCTCGGTCTGGCATCATGCCTGGGGCCCTGGATGCATCTGTAGAGCAACGCTTGTCGTGCGCGGGCACCGGAAAAGGCCTAGCGCGTATGCTTATGCCCTGTAAAGCGCACAACAGGCTCCCGTGAGCGTCCGGCGCCTGCGCCGTTGCTGGCGCGCACTGATTTCTATGAACCAACTGCATTTGTTTCTGCCCTGCGCCGCCGGCGTCGAGGGCTTTCTGGCCGACGAGGTCCACGCCATCACCGGCGCCAGCGGGCAGGATCTGCTCGTGGGCCGGGGCGGCGTCATGCTGCGCGGCATGTGGCGCGATGCCATGCTGCTCAATCTGCACAGCCGCCTGGCTCAGCGCGTGCTGATCGAGCTGTCCCACACCATGTACCGCAGCGAGAACGATCTGTACCGCGCCGCCAGCGAGGTGGCCTGGGAGATCTGGTTCACGCCCAAGGAAACCTTCAAGATCGAAGTCACTGCCCAGCACAGCCCGCTGACCAGCCTGAACTTCGCGGCGCTCAAGGTCAAGGACGCGATCGCCGACCGTTTTCGCGCCAAGCGCAACGGCGTGCGCCCCAGCGTGGAGACCCATCACCCCGATGTGCGCGTGCATCTGCACCTGACGACCGACGGCGCGACCATCTATATCGACACCTCGGGCGAGGCACTGTTCAAGCGCGGCTGGCGCGAAGACAAGGGCGATGCCCCGCTCAAGGAAACCCTGGCCGCAGCCATGATTGCAGCCTCGGGCTGGAACCCGCATGGCGACGATCCCCAGCCGCTGTACGACCCCTGCTGCGGCAGCGGTACCCTGGTGATCGAGGCCGCCCAGATCGCGCGCAGGATTCCGGCCGGCATTCTGCGTCGCTTTGCGTTCGAGAAGCTGATCCCATTCCAGCGCCATGTCTGGGAAGCCATGCTGGACGAGGCCGAGGCTGCCATCCTGCCCGAGTCTCCCGTGGGCATTTACGGCTCGGACATCGCCTTCCGCATGGTGGACTTTGCCCAGCGCAATGCCGAGCGCGCCGGCGTTGCCGATTCGGTCAGCCTGCGCGGCGGTGATGCGCTGCAGCGCATGCCGCCCAGCGAGCAGCCCGGCATGATGATCCTGAACCCGCCCTATGGCGAGCGTATTGCCGCGGCTGGCGCCTCCGGCCGCAATGCCGCAGAGCGCATGGGCCAGGTCGAACGCGCAGGCCGCGAAACCGCGCAGACCGAGGACGGCGGCGAATTCTTCAACCAGCTGGCCAGCCACTGGAAGAGGAACTACAGCGGCTGGAGCGCCTGGATGCTGACGCCCGACCTCAAGCTGCCCAGCAAGATGCGCCTCAAGGAGTCGCGCCGCACACCCATGTGGAACGGCCCCATCGAGTGCCGTCTGTTCCGCTTCGACATGATCAAGGGATCGACCAAGCCGCGCAAAGCCGCTGATGGCGATGCTCCGGAAGGCCGAGCCCAATGAAGATCGCGCCTCTGCGCTGGCCGGACTGCAACGCCGGCTACGACGGCCCCTTGCCGCGTCCCATGATTCTGGACACCAATGTGGTGCTGGACATGCTGATCTTTGACGACCCGGACATCCCCGTCATCCGCGATCTGGTCGCCCGTGGCGAGGTGCGCTGGATTGCCGATGAGGCCCAGCGCATCGAGCTGGGGCGCGTGCTGCACTACAGCCAGATTGCACCGCGCGTCAGCTACTATGGCAAGACGCCCGAAGGCGTGATGGCGGCGTTTGATGAGGCCGTTGAATACGTGCCTGAAGCACCCAAGATCCGCTTTACCTGCACCGATCCCGATGACCAGCATTTCCTTGATCTGGCCAGCCTGCACAAGGCCTTGCTGGTCAGCAAGGACAGGGCCGTGCTCAAGCAGCGCAAGCGCGTGGCAACGCACTATGGTGCGACGGTGGGCAATGTGGTGGTGATGGAAGAGGAAATCGCTGCGCTTGAGGCGTAGTCAGTCGAAAAACCGCATGCCCGCATAAGGCCGCAAGCGGCATTGCGCCAGGCGGCTTTCCAGCGAGCCGACATGGACTTCGAGCTGGTGGCCGTCCGGGTCCAGAAAGTAGAAGGAATCGCCTTCGCTGCGGTTGCTCTTCCACTCCCGGACACCGCATGACCTGGCATGCTCCACAAAGTGCGCGAAGTCCTGCTGAGCAAGGGTGAATGCGTAGTGGGTGTAGTCAGCGCTGCGGGCCTGGCTTCGCTGTTTGTCTGACGACAGGCACAGCCACAGATCGCCGAGTGCCAGATAGGCACCTTGATCCCACTGAGCGCGCAGACGCAAGCCCAGCACGCGGACATAGAAGTCCACGCTGAGTGGCAGGTCCGCGACGGCCAGAGTGAGGTGGTTCAGTCCTGAAAGCATGATGGCAATGGGTGGGCATGGCACATGCCGTCCAGTGTGTCATTGCCTTGCATCAGCGCTGTCCCTGAATGGCGCAGTCCTCGCGGGTCAGCAGGAGCTGCGCACCGCCTGTGTTGCGCCCCGGGGCATCCAGAAGTCCAGGACGCCGCTTCTGCCGGCATCGGGCCCGCGAAGTCCGTCGCTGTCCGTCAAACCTTGCACTGCCCCATGGAATCCGCAGGCATTGCCGGCCGGAGCCAACGAGACACCGGGCCATGGTTGTGGCGGCCGAACCACCCATGGCTGGCCTGGATTTGTGCATGCGGATTAGGATTCATGCCGCAGGGACGACCTTGCCGGGCCATGCTATGCATGGCCTGTATTCCTGCCGGGACGGCCTGGCCATTCGATCTTCAAAGAGGTTTTCTATGGCTTGGGTTTATCTGCTGGTGGCTGGCGTTCTGGAAGTGGTCTGGGCCTTCACCATGAAGCAGTCCCATGGTTTCACCAACCTCAAATACAGCGCCATCACCATCGTGGCCATGATCGCCAGCTTTGGCCTGTTGTCGGTGGCCATGCGCAGTCTGCCTCTGGGGACGGCGTATACGATCTGGACCGGTATCGGCGCCGTGGGTGCATTCCTGGTGGGCGTCACGGTGCTGGGCGAGCAGCTCAGCGCCATGCGCGTGGGAGCGGCTGTCCTGATCGTCAGCGGTCTGGTGCTGATGAAGCTGTCGGCGGAATGAATGCCCGGGCTTCGTCCCGGCCGGCGCTGCAGTTCCTTGTGAATGACGACGGGGGACGAACGCGTGGGGTGAAGCGCATGGCGCGACAATAGCGGGATGACATCCTCCACGACGCCCCTGCATCCCGGCGCAGCTTCGGCCCGCAAGGCCCAGCCCAAACTGACCACGCTGGACAAGACCCGCATTGACGACACGCGCATCAAGATCGTGCGCCCGCTGCTGACTCCGGCACTGCTGGAAGAGTGGCTGCCCGTGACCGAAGAGGCGCAGCAGCTGGTCGAAACCAGCCGTGCAGCCATCTCGCGCGTGTTGCATGGCCAGGATGACCGGCTGGTGGTGGTGGTCGGACCCTGCTCCATTCACGATCACGATCAGGCCATGGATTACGCGCGCCAGCTCAAGGTCCAGGCCGATGCGCTCAAGGACGATCTGCTGATCGTGATGCGGGTCTACTTCGAGAAGCCGCGCACCACAGTGGGCTGGAAGGGCTATATCAACGATCCGTACCGCGACGGCAGCTTTGCCGTCAACGAAGGGCTGGAGCTGGCACGCCGCCTGCTTCTCGATGTGCTGGCGCTGGGTCTACCTGCCGGCACGGAATTCCTGGATCTGCTGTCGCCTCAGTTCATCAGCGACCTGGTCAGCTGGGGCGCGATTGGCGCGCGGACCACGGAGAGCCAGAGCCATCGCCAGCTGGCCAGCGGTCTGAGCTGCCCCGTGGGCTTCAAGAACGGCACCGATGGCGGCGTGAAGGTGGCCAGCGATGCCATTTTGGCCGCCCAGTCTTCGCATGCGTTCATGGGCATGACCAAGATGGGCCAGAGCGCGATCTTCGAGACACGTGGCAATCAGGACTGCCACATCATCCTGCGCGGCGGCAAGGCTCCCAACTACGACGCAGCCCATGTCCAGGCTGCGTGCGAAGTGCTGGAAAAAGCCGGTCTGCACCCGCAGGTGATGATCGATTTCTCGCATGCCAACAGCAGCAAGCAGCATCGCCGCCAGATCGATGTATCGGCGGATGTGGCCCGGCAGATTGCCGGGGGCGACACGCGCATCACCGGCGTGATGATCGAAAGCCATATTCACGAAGGCCGTCAGGACATCGTGGAGGGTGAAGAGCTGCAATACGGCGTTTCGCTCACCGATGCCTGCATCAGCATGGAGCAGACCACCCCGGTGCTGGAGCAACTGGCCGCCGCCGTGCGCGCGCGTCGCCTCAAGACGGCCTGAGGCCGAAAGGACGAGGCTGGATGAACAAGAGGCGCCGCGGCGCCTCTTGTTCTTTGTTCTTTTCAGGCACCCGGCCTTCCGGATCTTGGGCCGGCCGCCCATGCTTTCAGAGATCCAGTGTCAGCCTGAGCATGTCCTTGTGCTGCACGCCGCGCTCCCACAGCGGGGTGGTGTAGTTCTGCAAAAAGAAGTCGCGCTCGATGTCGGTGACGCGAAAACCCAGGCGTTGATAGAACAGCAGCTGGTCGCCAAAGCTGCCGGTTCCCACATCCAGCTGCTGCACGCCGCGTTCACGCATTTCGCGGATGGCTCGTAGCAGCAGGGCCGAGCCTATGCCCTTGCTCTGCCAAGCCGTGGACACGGCCATATTCATCAGCTCCCATCGGTGAAGGCCGTCGCCCTCGGGGATCAGCACGCATACGCCGATCAAGGCCCCGAGGCCGCTGGGCGTGAACTGTTCCGTCTGGCGCGCTGCAAAGCAGGTGGAGCCGGGCAGATAGCGCTTGACGCGCTCGCGCGAGGGATCGGCCAGCAGCAGCAGATGCCAGGGCGCTTCTGCGGGGTTCATGGTGGTGATATGCCAGGCGGCGGGCGTGCTCGGGCCGGTCGGCGTGGAGGTCATGCGCGCGCTCCGCTGCGGTGGAAGGCGGGCGCGGCATATTGGCCGGGCTGGATGTCGGCATTCATCCGATGGGACGCAAGCCCGCCCATCTGCTGCAAACCACAATCTCGCGCCATTTCCACTTTCCGACTGCGGGAGTTGTGAGCCCGCCACAAATATTGTCAACAGGCCATAGCGTAGCAGTCGGCGGGCAAATTCGGTGACGTACTGGTGAAAAGTACAGCGTACCGCGGCAATTTTGATGCAGGAATCTCGCGAATATTGATCTGCACAGGCCTTGCAACTGCGTGGGCAAGCACTTCGAGTCAATGCACTGGCGAGTCTGACGACCTTTGCACAGGACGGGCTTTGCAAAAATGCAGATAGTGGTTTATACTTAGCGCCAAGGGTTAACCCTTAAGGTTAAACCCGCGAACGACAGCACATGAGATGCGTGTTGTCCATCGCTTGAAGTGCATCTCTTGATTTCATAGAAAGTTCATCATGCGCCAAGCTATCAACTCCCTGATCGAATTCATCCAAGAAGCTCGCGAGTTCCATCTGGATCTGGCCAACCAGTAATCACGCACTGGTTCGAGAAACAGCCGCCGCTCCAGGCGGCTTTTTTTCGTCCTGAAGGAAGTGTTCAGGCCGCCAGCAGACCCTGTTTCTCTATGAAGGTCACCACCTCGTCCAGACCTTCCAGCGTCTTGAGGTTGGTCATCACAAAGGGCTTGAGACCCTTGGGCGTGGTGCGCTGCTTGATGGTGTCGCTGCGCATGATGTCCAGATTGGCGCCGACATGGGGAGCCAGGTCGGTCTTGTTGATGACGAAGAGATCGCTCTTGGTGATGCCGGGGCCGCCCTTGCGCGGAATCTTCTCGCCTGCTGCCACGTCGATCACGTAGATGGTCAGATCCGACAGCTCGGGGCTGAAGGTGGCAGCCAGGTTGTCGCCACCCGATTCGATGAAGACGATGTCGGCATCGGGGAAGTCCTTGAGCATGCGGTCAATGGCCTCCAGGTTGATGGAGGCGTCCTCGCGGATCGCCGTATGCGGGCAGCCGCCGGTTTCCACACCCATGATGCGCTCGGCGGACAGGGCGCCGCTGATGGTCAGCAGGCGCTGGTCCTCCTTGGTGTAGATGTCGTTGGTGATGGCGACCAGGTCCCATTTGCCGCGCATGGCCTTGCAGAGCATCTCCAGAATCGTGGTCTTGCCCGAGCCCACGGGCCCGCCTATGCCCACGCGCAGCGGAGGCAGCTTCTTGGTTCGGTTGGGGATATGGTGCAGTGCGGTCGACATGGTGAGTTCTTTCGGGAATGAGAGGGTTGCGATCAGCGGGTCTTGCCATAGGCACGCTCCACCTTGGCAATGCGCAGCTCGAAGTGCTGGTACCAGGTGGTGTGACCTTTTTCCTGGGCGATCTGGTGCTCGGCGTTGTGCTTCCATTCATGGATGGCCTGCTCGCTTTCCCAGTAAGACACGGTGATGCCGAAGCCCTGGGCATCGCGGCTGCTTTCGGCGCCCAGATAGCCGGCCTGCAGGCTGGCCAGCTGTGCCATGCGATCGGCCATCTCGCCATAGCCTTGGTCCGCCGGGCTGCGCAAGGAAGTGAAGATGGCGGCGTAGTACGGTGGCCGGGGCGTGGCGGCAAACAGTGCAGACATGGCGGATGGAGGTTCAGCTACGGAAAAGTCGAGAATACTGGTGTTCATGCTGGGCCGAGAGAATGGCCAGCATGGGCGAGAAAGCCTGTCTTGCGTTGTCCGGCAACGCCAGCGCGTATTCGACGGCGGCGGGAATCTCTGAAGTCAGTCGCGCCAGGATGCGCTGGCCGGCGCTCTGGCCCAGGGGAACGGCCTTGATGGCGGCCTGAACCATGTTCTCGGCCCAGCCAAAGGCATAGGCCAGCAGCGCATCACGCGGCGTGGCACCGGTGCATTGGGCCGCCAACGAGAAGGCGACCGGGTAGCTCGCATCCTGCGCGGCCAGCCAGTGGACGGAGGCCAGCGGGATGGTGTCATCGGCATAGCGGTTTTTCAGCCACTCGGTCAGCGAGCGCCCCATCTGCTCGGTCTGCAGGCGCAGCTCGCTGGTTTCACGTGTGACTCTGACCCACTGGTTGAGGCTGGCAATGCGCGCCAGATCCGCGCTTTTCCACGCCGGCATGGCCTGCGCAATCACCGCCATGTCGCCGCGCGACTGGGTCAGATGCAACTGCTGCACCAGCCAGCCGGCGGCCTCTGCCTCCGTTGTGACCAGTGCTGCATTGATGGCCGCTTCTAGCCCTTCCGAATAGGAAAAACCGCCGATGGGCAGCGCCGGCGAGGCCAGCCACATCAGCTGCAGAAAGCTCTGCGCGCCAAGAGCCAGCAGTGGTTCAGTGGGCGTGGTCATGCGAGTGTCCATGGCCATGATGATGGTGGCTGTGGCCGTCATTGGTCACATGGCCGCCATAGGCGCCCCCTTCGGGTTCAAAGGGCAAATCGGCTTCGACTACCGTCATATGCATGCTGCGCAGCATATCGGCCAGCACATGGTCGGGTTCGATCTTCAAATGGTCGGGCTGCAGCTCGATCGGCACATGGCGGTTGCCCAGATGGTAGGCCGCGCGCATCAGGTCAAACGGCGTGCCATGCTCGGCGCAGGCCGTGATGTGCAGCACTTTTTGCGGTGCAGCCAGCACGCGGATCAGGCTGCCGTCTTCGGCCACCAAGACATCGCCGCCGCGCACGGCCTGGCCGCGTGGCAAAAAGACGGCCAGCTCGCGACCCTGGCTGTCGGTGGCAGCAAAGCGGCTCTTCTGACGCACGTCCCAGTCCAGTTCCACGGACGCAGAGCGTTTGAGGATGACGGCGGAAAGGCCCTGGCCCTGGAGCAGCAGTTTGTTGGCAGTCAGCATGGTGAATTCACAATGAAATAAAAGGACAGAACCAGATTGGCGCGCATGTTGCATGTGCTGCGCATACCAGTGCTTTTGACGGTTCGAGCAAGATGACAACTCTTTTGGAAACTTCGGCAGAAATGGCAGCCCCGACCTCTTTGCATGATGCGCCAGCGGACTGGCAGGGCTGTGGCGCAGCCTATGTGGCGGTGTATGGCACGTTGCGCGCCGGTGGCATCAACGATATTTCCAGGCTCCAGCCGGGCATCGCCTGTGTCGGCAGGACCCAGCTGACCGGCACCTTGCATGACCTGGGCTGGTACCCGGGCCTGAGCCTGCAAGGCACGCAGGCCGTGCTGGCCGAGGTCTACCCCATGGACCATGCACTGGAGCAGGCCATGGACCGCATCGAAGGCCTGTGGCCCGAAGACCTGGGCGAATACGCCAAGCGCATTCTGACCCTGCCCGTGATGCTGACCCAGGGCGGTCAGCAGTTCATCACCTTGCTGGTGTACGAGGCCTTGCCCGCCACCGTGAGCGCTGCGCCGCAGCTCGCCGTCAGCGACTGGCTGGCCTGGCTTGAGGGCAAGGGCATGCAGCATCCGGATACGGAGTTTCAGCTCAACACCGCTCAGAACAGAAAGTAGCGCTGTGCCATGGGCAGGCTGACCGCGGGCTCGCAGGTCAGCAGATCGCCATTGGCGCGCACGGCATAGGTCTGGGCATCCACCTCCATATGCGGCGCCAGATCGTTGTGGATCATGTGCTGCTTCTTCACAGTGCGTATGCCCTTGACCGCCGACAGGGTCTTGTGCAACCCGAAGCGCTGGCCGATACCGGCGGCAAGCCCTGCCTGGGAGACAAAGGTCAGCGAAGTTCTGGCAACCGCCCCGCCAAAGCTTGCAAACATGGGGCGGTAATGCACGGGCTGAGGCGTGGGAATGGAGGCATTCGGATCGCCCATGGCCGCCATGGCGATGCTGCCGCCCTTGAGGATGCAGAACGGCTTGACGCCAAAGAAGGCCGGCTTCCAGATCACGATATCCGCCCACTTGCCCACTTCGATGCTGCCCACCTCGTGGCTGATGCCATGGGCAATCGCGGGGTTGATGGTGTATTTGGCGATATAGCGCTTGACACGGAAGTTGTCGTTGCGCGCGCCGTCGCCGCTCAGGGCGCCGCGCTGCAGCTTCATCTTGTGCGCGGTCTGCCAGGTGCGCAGTATGACCTCGCCCACGCGGCCCATGGCCTGGCTGTCGGAGCTGAACATGCTGATCGCGCCGATGTCGTGCAGGATGTCCTCTGCCGCAATCGTTTCCTTGCGGATGCGGCTTTCGGCAAAGGCCAGGTCTTCGGCAATGCCGGCGTCCAGGTGGTGGCAGACCATGAGCATGTCCACATGCTCGTCCAGCGTGTTGATGGTGTAGGGGCGCGTGGGGTTGGTGGAGCTGGGCAGCACATTGGCCTCGCCCACCACTTTCAGAATGTCGGGCGCATGGCCACCGCCCGCACCTTCGGTGTGGAAGGTGTGAATGGTGCGGCCCTTGAATGCGGCCACGGTGTCCTCCACAAAGCCGGACTCGTTGAGCGTGTCGGTGTGGATGGCGACCTGGGTGTCGGTGTCCTCGGCCACATCCAGGCAGTTGCTGATCGCTGCCGGCGTGCTGCCCCAGTCCTCGTGCAGCTTGAGGCCGATGGCGCCGGCACTGATCTGCTCGTGCAGGCCGCCGGGCAGGCTGGCATTGCCCTTGCCCAGAAAACCCAGATTCATGGGGAAAGCGTCGGCGGCCTGCAGCATGCGTTCCATATGCCAGGGGCCTGGCGTGCAGGTGGTGGCGAAGGTGCCGGTGGCCGGGCCGGTGCCGCCGCCGATCATGGTGGTCACGCCGCTGGTCAGTGCTTCCTCGATCTGCTGTGGGGCAATGAAATGGATATGGGTGTCGATGCCGCCTGCGGTGACGATATGGCCTTCGCAGGAGATGATCTCCGTGCCCGGGCCGATGATGATGTTCACACCTGGCTGGGTGTCGGGGTTGCCGGCCTTGCCTATGGCCACGATACGGCCGTCCCTGAGGCCGATGTCGGCCTTGACGATGCCCCAGTGGTCCAGGATCAGTGCGTTGGTCAGCACGGTATCGACCGCACCGCCTGCGTCGGGGCCGGTTCCCGTCCCGTCGCGTGTGCGCTGGCTTTGCGCCATGCCGTCGCGGATGGTCTTGCCGCCGCCGAACTTCACTTCCTCACCATAGCCGCCAGCGGCCAGGGTGTAGTCTTTTTCGACCTCGACGATGAGCTCGGTGTCCGCCAGGCGCAGGCGGTCGCCCACGGTGGGGCCAAAGGTTTCTGCGTAGGCTCGTCGGTCCATGGTGGCCATTGAGGATTCTCCGATTCAGGTGTTCAGCGCAGGGGCTGCTGCTGGGCTGTGGTTGGCAGGGCGGCGGGGCTTGTGCCGAGCAGGTCGCGCAATGTGCCCAGTGCCAGGGCCAGCAGCAGTGCAGCGCAGCAGCGGTAGGTAAAACGGCTCCAGTGCGCGGCAGCGCGGCGGAAAAGCCGGTCCACCAAGGCTGCGCAGACAAAGCTCCAGAGCAGGGACGAAGTCATGAATCCCGCGAAGAAGACCCCGTAATCGCTGGCGCCGGGCTGGGTCACTCCCACTGCCCCGAGGGCGCTGCCCATGGCGGCCCAGTAGGCCAGGTTCTGCGGGTTGGTCAGCGACAGGGCCATGCCGCGGCGCAGGGCCTGCTTCTGCGTTGCGGCGGCGGTGGCCGAGACATCGAGCCGGTGTTCGGTACGCCCGGCCTTCCAGCTGTCCCAGGACAGCCAGAGCAGGTAGGCGGCGCCCGCCAGACCAACCGGCCAGCGCAAGGCGTCGACCTGCATGACCAGACCAATGCCGGCCAGGCCCAGCAAGGCCCAGCTCGCATCGCCCACCAGGGAGCCCAACTGCACCGCCAGCGCAGGGCGATAGCCCCCGCGCACACCTTGGCGCACGGTTTCTGCAAACACCGCGCCGGGCGCAGCATTGAACACCAGGCCCAGCACAAAAGCAGAAGCAAACAGCATCAGCATGGCCGGTCAGTCCCTGATATTTGCGGGTAATGCACCCTGGACCAGACCGCGAAAGCCATAGATCTGACGCTCGCCGCCGATCTCGACCAGCTCCACCGTGCGCTGCTGCCCTGGTTCGAAGCGCACGGCCATGCCGCTGGCAATATTCAGGCGCATGCCGTGGGCGGCGGCGCGGTCGAAATCCAGACCTGCATTGGTTTCGGCGAAGTGGTAGTGCGAGCCGACCTGAATCGGCCTGTCGCTGGCATTTTTCACCACCAGCGTGAGCGTGCGGCGGCCGGGGTTGAGTGCATGGCTGCCCTCGTCAAGAATCAGTTCGCCGGGGATCATCTTTCGTCTCCTTGCGCAAAGGCCTTGTGCTGCGCTGTGCCGGGGTGTTTCATGTCACGCCAGTTTCGTCAGCATGAAAGCGCCGAGCGCGGCGGTGGCTGCACCGCCGAACCGGGCCACCCACTGGTGGCGCTGCATGAGGGCATGACCGAGCACCATGCCTGCGATATGCAGTGTGGCCGAGCCCAGTGCAATGCCCACCAGCGCGCCGACGGCAGCCAGGCCGCTGTCTCCGGCCAGCTCAAAGCCGTGTGCAGCGCCATGGAAGAAGGCAAACACGGCAGCCAGGGAGGCGGCGGCGGCCCAGGGCATTCGTTGCTGAACCAGCACCAGCAGGCCCAGCACCAGCACGGATGCGGCAATCATGGGCTCCACGCCCGGCACCCACAGGCCGGCAAAGCCGGCCACGGCACCTGCCACCAGCAGGGCCACAAAGGCCGCAGGTGCACGCCAGGCCGTGCGCAGGCCGGGCATGGTCAGCGCGCTCCAGGCGCCCACGGCCAGCATGGCGGCCAGATGGTCTGCGCCGGTAAACGGGTGGGCAAAGGCATGGCCCAGGCTGTCGAGAAAGTGGTGATGGCCGCCTGCATCGGAGCCCATATGGGCGAGAGCGGACAGGGGCAGTGCAGTCGCAGCGGCGGCTGTGGTGGCAAGGAGCTTAGTGAATTTCATAGCTGTTTGCGCTTGAAGGGTAAGGGTTTGATGGCTAAAGGCCTGAATTCTCGGAGCCGAGTCAGGCGATGGGTTCGTGCACGGTGACGAGCTTGGTGCCATCGGGGAAGGTGGCCTCGATCTGGATGTCGGGAATCATCTCGGGGATGCCTTCCATCACATCGGCGCGGGTCAGCACGCTGCGGCCTTCGCTCATGAGCTGGGCCACGGTCTTGCCGTCACGTGCACCTTCCATCACAAAGGCGCTGATCAGTGCCACGGCCTCGGGGTAGTTGAGCTTGAGGCCGCGGGCCATGCGCCGCTCGGCCAGCAGGGCCGCAGTGAAGATCAGCAGCTTGTCTTTTTCGCGCGGTGTCAGTTCCATCGTCTTCAATCCCTCAGTCAGCTCGCGCAGCCGGTGGCACCGGCAGAACGCGCGCTGGGAGTTTCATGCCCTCTTATGTAGCAAGTGCTATGCCAATGGCAAGCCCTTGTTGCTGGTGGATGGCGGCTGGGTTGCTGTGATATTGCACCTTGTTGGTGCATTTGGTTTGCGGATATGCACCATGGCGTTCCCTGGATGCCGTGGCGGGCACTTCTTGGTGCATTGCGGGGCGATGACGGTGCAGTGCGTGGCACGGACCTTGCTTTTCTGGTGCATGTATCAAGGACTATTGAACAGAAAAGGCATGCCGCTTTTGCAGGCTGCAGCAAGGCAGGGCTTGCTGACCTGGGGATGTGTCTCCCTGTGTACGGGCGCAGTGTGGGCAAGGACGGTTCAGGACGGTGACAAGACATTGCCCGAGGTGCAGGTGAGCGCCATGGTCAAGGGGCAGGCACTGGATGAGGCGCAGCGCGCGTTTTCCGTCACCGAGTTCAGGCGCGACGAAATTCGCGAGCAGCCCAGACAGGAAGTGGAGTCGCTGTGGAGTCTGGTGCCCGGCATGCATGTCAATCACTACCAGCTCAGCGGGGTGGCCAACGGGCTGGTGATGCGCGGCTTTGGCGGCGGCGGCCATGGCGGCGATGTGGCCGCCACACTGGATGGCATCCCGCTCAACGAAGCCATGTCGCATGCCGATGGCTATTTCGATCTCAATGTGGTGGTGCCGCTGGAGCTGGATCAGCTCAATGTCTATCGCGGTCCCGTGTCGGTGATGCAGGGCAATTACAACCGCGCCGGATTGCTGGAGCTGCGCACGCGGCGCAGCGGCAGCTATACGGAGCTCGAAGTCAGCGCCGGTTCGCACGGCATGTTCGATGCCCAGGCCGCACTCGGGCGTGGGCTGGAGGGGGGCGATCAGCTCAATCTGGCGGCCCAGCATTCGCGCGGAGATGGAAACCGGCCCAGTTCGGGCTTTGAGCGCAGCACCATCAGCGCTACCTGGAAGCACCAGGTGCATGAAAAGCTCGATATCTCGCTGTCCGGTCGCTGGCACGAGGCGCGTGGCGACTCGCCCGGCTATCTGACCGAAGCCCAATGGCGGCAGAATCCCCAGGGCAAGGACAGCCGTGTGGTGGGTGATGGTGCCGACAAGCACTTTGGCACGCTGCGCCTGGATGCGCAGTACGCACTGGATGCCGATACCCGGCTGCTGGGCTTTGTCTACGGCACGCAGCAGGATTTTGTGCGCTGGTTCACCCGCCCGCGCAGCGCCACCTGGATGCAGCGCGAGGAGCGCTACGACCGCAGCGTGCTGGGAGCGGGGCTGAATGTCAGCGGCAAGTCCCGCCTGGCGGCGCGCGAGCTGAACTGGATGCTGGGCCTGGAGCAGGTGCGCGAGTCCACCGACTATGGCTACTGGGATGGATTGCTCGACCGCCGGCGCACCGGCCCTGCATTGAATGATCGCAATACACGGCTCGACAACACGGCGATCTACGGCCAGGCGGGCTGGCAGCCGACGGCCTGGTTGCAGACCACGGCGGCCCTGCGCTGGGACCACTTTGACGGCCGCTGCCGTCTGCTGGGCGAGGAGGCCGGTGGCGATGAATGCAATCGCATGCTGGGCCGCAGCCATGCCAGCCCCAAGCTGGGAGCATTGGCGCAGCTCAATGCCCGCACGGCCGTGCGGGCCAGCTGGTCGCAAGGCTTTGCGCTGCCCAGCGACTTTGCCAAATACGCGCTGCGCAACAGCGACCTGCATGCCAATATCTTTCGTCAGAGCGAGCTGGGCGTGGAGTGGAAGCCATCGGGCCATTGGCTGATCGATGCATCGCTCTATCGCATCAGCTCCAGCCATGAAATACGCAACACAGCACCTGGCGAGTATGAAAACCTGGGAGCGACCGTACGCAGGGGCGCCGAGCTGCAGCTGCACTGGCTGCCCAGTCGCAACTGGCATGTGGAATGGGCTTATGGCCACAATCGCTCCGAAGTCACGCAGAACGCGAATGGCGCATTGCTGGGCCGGCGTGTGGTGGCCGTGCCCGAGTACACCAGCACCTTGCATGCACGTTGGATGCCGCGCAGCGATGTCACCGTGCATGGATTGCTGCGCCATGTGGGCCGCGCGCCCATCAACACCGGCAATACCGAATGGGCAGGCAGCTATCGCTGGCTGGACCTGGGCCTGCAATACCGCTTGCCCGCAAGCCTGGCGCGCAATGCCAGCCTGAGCCTGTGGCTGCGCAACGCCGCCAACACCCGCTATGCCAGTACCACCACCATGATTGCCGGCCAGCGTCTGGTCGCGCCCGGCGCGCCGCGCAGCGTGCAGCTGGGCCTGCAGTTTTCCTTGTGATTTTTCGGAGCTTCCATGTCTGTTTGCAGGACACGTCACCACATCATCGCCCGCATTCTGTGCACCACGGCCGCTGCCTGGCTGCTCTGCGCCCACCCGGCTTCTGCCCATAACGTCTGGCTGGAGCCCGATGCGCAGGGCGGCTATGTCATGCAGTTTGGCGGTCATGAAGGCCGGACAGAGGCCTTCGATCCGGCCAAGCTGCAGCGTGTACACGCCTATGACCTGCGCGGCCGTGAAGTGCCCAGCGCCGTGCAGAATATGCAGGGCGGCATACGCATCAAGCCCGATGCCAGGGCGGCGCTGATTGCTGTGGAACTCGATAACGGCTATTTCAGCAGTACGGGGAAAGAGGGCGCCATGCTGCCTTTGCCCATCGACCAGAACCCCGGTGCCGTGCGCGGCGTGCATGCACGCAAGTTCCACAAGACCGTGGTGCGCTGGGGGGCTGTCATGCAAAAGCCGCTGGGTCAGATGTTCGAGGTGGTGCCGCTGCAGGGGCAGTCTCCCCATGCCGGTCAGCCGTTCAGGCTGCAGGTGTTGCTGCATGGCAAGCCGCAGCCTGGCGTCAGACTGTCCTGGGGAGAGAACGGTTCTCCCACGATGACGGACGCGCAGGGTCAGGCGAGCATGACGCCAGCTGTCGGCAGCAATACGCTGCAGGCCATACTGCGTCAGCCTGTGCATGGCGATCCCAGGACCACCGAGAACAGCTACGAGTATCTGCTGCGCTTTGCCGTGCATTGATGAAGCCGCATTCCGTCAGTTCAAGATCCGTTTCACAGCCTGCTGCCATGACCGATTCCACGCCTGTTGCCCGCCGCACCCGAGAGCAGATTCTGCAAGCCATCCGCGATGCGGCGATTGCGGAGTTCAGCAGCCACGGCTTCAAGGGCGCATCCACGCAGGCGATTGCGGAAAGAGCCGGCCTGACCAAGCCCCAGCTGCATTACTACATCGAGAGCAAACAGGCCTTGTATGACGAGCTGCTCTATGCGCTGCTGGAGGCCTGGTCTGCGGCTTTTGCGTTCGATCCGGCACTCGACGATCCGGCGCAGATCATCGGCAACTATGTGCGGCGCAAGCTGGACTATGCGCTGGACAATCCGGCCCTGTCGCGCATCTTCACCAACGAGGTGCTGGGAGGGGGCTTGCGTCTGCATCAATACTGGCCTGTCGCGCTGAGTTCCACGGCGCAGAAGGTGGATCTGATCAACGCCTGGATCGCGCAGGGCCGCATGCGCAGCCTCGATGCACGCGTGCTGCTGATGCAGATCTGGGGCATGACCCAGCACTATGCGGACTATGCGGTGCAGGCCAGGGTCATGCTGGAGTGTGCCGACGACCAGCCGCTGGATCGCGAGCATATTGCCCGGGAGCTCACCACTTCCGTGCTGTTGAGCTGTGGTCTGGCACCAATTTGAAGACGGTCTGCGCAAGCCTGGTGCAGGTCGCCGGGCCGCAGGCGGCTAGCTCTCCCTGGCGTGTTCTGGCACACCGTTTGCTTAGATTTGACCAGTCGATCAAATCGGATGGTCAATCATGCCCAACACTGCCCCGGATACTCTGGAAACGCCCGTAGAACAAGGCTTTGAGCTGGTATTGCTGCGTCATGGATTGCGCTTGCCGGTGGAGCCCGCAGAGCGCATTACCGATGTGCTGCAACTGGCCGGTGTGGCCATAGAGACGGTGTGCGAGCAAGGCATTTGCGGCACTTGCGTCACGCGCTGGACGGCCGGTGATCCCGAACACCATGACCGCTGCCTGACCGATGAGGAGCGCAGCACGCATGTGGCTTTGTGCTGCGCACGCAATCGCGGCGCAGCTCTGACCCTGGATCTTTGAAGGGTCGACATGCGAGTGCTTGTGATCTTTTCCCATCCCGTGGAAACCAGCTATCAGGCCGCATTGCATGCCGAGGTGGTACAGCAGTTGCGCGGCGCCGGGCATGAGGTCGATGACTGCGACCTGTACGCGGAAGGCTTCAATCCCGTGATGTCCCGCGAGGAGCGCCTGGGCTATCACGAGGTGCCGCAGAACCGGCTGCCCGTGCAGCGCTATGTGGACCGCCTGCTGTGGGCCGAGGCAGTGGTCTTCTGCTTCCCGACCTGGTGTTTCGGTCTGCCGGCCATGCTCAAGGGGTTCTTCGATCGCGTGCTGATGCCCGGTGTGGCCTTCGACATCAGCGATCCGCAGCACGTCAAACCGGCGCTGACCCATCTCAAGCGCATTGCGGCGGTGGTGACTTATGGGCGTCCCCGCTGGACCGCGCTGTTCATGGGCGATCCTCCGCGCAAATGCATCACGCGCTATCTGCGCATTCTCACGGGCGGCAAGGCGCGTATCGACTATCACGCCTGCTACCACATGAACGTGGCCACGCCATCTCGGCTGCAGTCCTTCAAGGCCCATGTCGGCCGGGCCATGCGCCGCTTTGCCTAGGAGAGCTCTCCATGTCCTCACATCTGACTCTCTGCAATGCACGGCTGCCGCACTGGTTGCTCGCGGCCCTGGGACAGCGCAGCGAGATGCCGTTGTCGCGCCTGGAAATCGCCAACGGGCGCATTGCTGCCATAGCCGACGAAGCTCCTGGCCTGCCGCGCAGCTTTGGCTCCCAGGTATGGGATCTGCAAGGAGCGCTGGTGCTGCCGACCATGGTGGACGCACATCTGCATCTGGACAAGGCGTTCACGCTGGAGCGCATGGGACCCGTGAAGCCGGGCCTGCTGGCAGCGATAGAGGCGATGATGGAGGACAAGCAGAACTGGACGGCGGCCGATGTGCGCCGTCGTGCGGGCCAGGGCCTGCAATGGGCCTATGAAGCCGGTGTTTCGCATGCACGCAGCCATTGCGACTGGTGGGAGCCGGACTCGGTGCCCGTGGCCTGGGAAGTGCTGCGCGAGCTGGCGCAGGAATGGGCCGGGCGTGTGCTGCTCGAGCGCGTCAGCCTGATTCCCCTGCATCTGTATGAGGAGCGCGGTGTGGCGATGCGTCTGGCCAAGCAGGTGGCGCTCAGTGGCGCGGGGGCCTTGCTCGGCGGCTTTGTCCATTCCACCAACTGGAGCCCGCAGGCCTTGTGCAATCTGCTTGAGGCTGCGCAGCAGCACGGCCTGGACGTGGACCTGCATGTGGATGAGGAACTCAACCCCGCAGCCCAGGGACTGGCCACCACGGCCGCGCTGCTCAAGGAACTGCGCTTCGAAGGCCGTGTGGTCTGTGGCCATACCTGCGCGCTGGCGGCGCAACCGCTGGAGCAGGCGCTGCGCACGCTGGATGCCGTGGCCAGCACTCCCATCACCATGGTCAGCCTGCCGGTGACGAACCTGCTGCTGCAGGACGCGCAAACCGGTGTCACGCCGCGGCAGCGAGGCCTGACGCTGGTCAAGGAGGCCAGGGCGCGCGGCATACCGCTGATGATCTCCAGCGACAACGTGCAGGACCCCTTCTGCCCGCTGGGCAGTTTCGATCCGCTGGAGGCGCTCAGTACCGCAGTGGCGGCCGCGCAGCTGACTTCGGCCTTCGACGAGTGGAGCGACAGCGTCTGTCGCCGCGATTGGCTGGGTCATGGTGTCGGCCGTATGCCGCTGCAGCCAGGCTCGACAGCCGATCTGGTGATCCTTCCTCAGTCCGGCATCAGCGGCTTTCCATCCCGCAGCCACCGCCGTGTGGTGATGCGCGAGGGGCGCGTCAGCAACGGAGAGCCGCTGGCTGCCTGGTTCACAGCCTGCATTGAACGGAGCGTTGCATGAGCACAGATACCACAGGCATTGCCCAGCCCCTGGCACGTTATGCGGCCTGGCGGCGGGCGGGCGATCTGGTGTTCCTGTCGGGCGTGATCGCCGTGGACCCGGGGGCCAATCGCATCGTGCGTGGCTATGCCGACATTCCTGCTGAAGCGGCGGCGCTGATCGGGCGTACCGGTGAATTCAGCACCGATATCAAGGAGGGCCCCATCCTGGCACAGAGCTGGTGGGTGCTGGACCGCATTCGTCAGACGGTGGAGGCCGCCGGCGGCCAGATGTCGGATGTCTTCAAGCTGGTGCAGTACTTCCGCAATCTGGACCAGTTTCCGCAGTACAGCCGTGTACGCAAGCTGTTTTTTCCTGGCGAATCACCGGCTTCCACGGTGGTCGAGGTGACGGGCATGTTGCCCACGCCGGACATTCTGATCGAGGTGGAGGCCACGGCCTATCTGCCCTTGCGTTGACCCATTCATCACTCACCCCGGAGAACCCATGCTGCATGGATACACCCCTGCCGACCGCTTTCTGCCCTATCTGAGCTGGACCGAGGTTGCGGCCCTGCCGGACAAGGCCAATACCGTGATCGTGCTGCCTGTGGGCGCCATGGAGCAGCATGGCCCGCATCTGCCCTGCTCGGTGGACGCAACGATTGCGGCGGGCGTGGTCGGTGCCGCCATGGCGCAGCTGCCCGCTGCCGTGCCTGCATTCGCCATGGCCCCCATCGTCTATGGCAAGTCGGAGGAGCATCTGCACTTTCCCGGCACGGTGACCTTGAGCGGTGAAACCCTGCTGGCCACGATCAATGAAATCGGCGAGTCGGTATACCGCGCAGGCTTTCGCAAGCTGCTGTTTGTCAACGGTCACGGCGGCCAGCCACAGGTGCTGGAGATCGCGGCGCGCGAGCTGCGCCTGCGCCATGGCGACTTCATCGTGGTGCCGAGCTTTACCTGGCGCGTGCCGCATGTCGCAGGCCAGTATCTGTCGAACCTGGAGAAAAAGCTGGCCATGCATGCAGGTCATGCCGAGACCGCGCTGATGCTGGCGCTGGAGCCGCAGACCGTGCACATGGAGCGGGCGGTCATCAACTATCCGCCCGTGTTCCCCTCCAGCCTGCTGTCGCCCGACGGCCGTCCCGCCTGCGCCTGGACCGCACGGGACTTCGGACCCAGCGGCGTGATCGGTGATCCGACCCCCGCAACCGCCGAGCAGGGGCAGGAGATCCTGCAATCCCTGGCCCGCAGCTGGGCCGCCGCCATTGCCGAGCTGCACGAGCTGCAATGGGCCAGCCGCGACGAGGCCACCTGGGGCCGGGCCCAGCATCAGGGGCATGTGGAGCCTGCCCTGGCCTGACGCCTTTCCACGCCTTGCCTGTTTCAAACCTCCGGAGATCCGCCATGATGAAGACTGCCAAACTCCTCAAACCCCTGACCTGCGCGGCCATGCTGGCCTGCGGTCTGAGCGGCCTCGGCCATGCCGAGGAAAAATTCGTCTACATGACCAACTGGTATGCCCAGGCCGAGCATGGCGGCTTCTACCAGGCCGTGGCCACAGGGCTGTACAAAAGGCATGGCCTGGATGTCAGCATCAAGATGGGCGGCCCCCAGGTCAATATCACGCAGATGATGGCCGCCGGTCAGGCCGACTGTGTCATGGGCTCCAGCGATCTGCAGATGGTGCAGATGCGCGAGGGCGGTGTTCCCGTGACCACGGTGGCAGCGGTGTTCCAGAAGGATCCGCAGGTGCTGATCGCTCACGAGGACGTGAAGCGGTTCGAGGACCTCAAGGGCAAGACCATTCTGATCGCCGCCTCCGCGCAGCGCGGCTACTGGCCCTGGCTCAAGGCCAAATATGGTTTCACCGACTCCCAGACCCGGCCCTATACCTTCAATATCCAGCCGTTCCTGGTGGACAAGAACTCGGCCCAGCAAGGCTATCTGACTTCCGAGCCCTTTGCGATTCAGAAGGCCGGCGTCAAGGCGAACACGCTGATGTTCAGCGATCAGGGCTTCCCGGCCTATGCGACCACCATCTCCTGCATGGACAAGACGGTCAAGGAGCGCAGCAAGGCGGTGCAGGCCTTTGTCACCGCCTCCATGGAAGGCTGGAAGAGCTATCTGGCTGATCCCGCGCCGGCCAATGCCCTGATCAAGAAAGACAACCCCAACATGACCGACGAACAGCTGGCCTACAGCGTGGGCAAGCTCAAGGAAATGAATATGGTCGCCGGCGGAGATGCAGCCAAGCTGGGCATTGGCGTGATGACCGATGCGCGGGCCAAGGCCAGCTATGACTTCCTGGTCAGCGCCAAGCTGATCGATCCGGCCAAGGTCAAGCAGGCCGATGCCTACAACCTGAGCCTGATTCAGAACATCAAGGTCCTGCCCTGAGGGCATGGGCTGGCAGCAGCAGCGAAAGGCAACTATGAGCGGCTCTGATATTCCCGCAGCAGCAATTCCCGCAGCAGCAATTCCCGCAGTGGAGGTGCTGTCTGCAGAGAAAACCTATCCCGGTGGCACGCAGGCGCTGCTGCCCGTCGACCTGCGCATCGAAGAGGGGGAGTTCGTGACCTTGCTCGGCCCCTCGGGCTGCGGCAAGAGCACCTTGCTCAAGATGGTTGCGGGTCTGCTCGAGCCCAGCGACGGCAGACTGCTGCTCTGGCGCAAGCCGGTACCGCAGCTGCAGGCCGGCGGCAAGAAGATGGCGTTTGTCTTTCAGCAGCCCACGCTCATGCCCTGGTCCAGCGTGCATACCAATGTGCGGCTGCCGCTGGATCTGGCTGGTGTGCCGCGTGCAGAGGCCGATGCGCGCGTCGCGGAGGCACTGCAACTGGTGGGTCTGGCACGCTTTGCCAAGGCCCTGCCGCGCGAGTTGTCCGGAGGCATGCAGATGCGCGTCTCGATTGCCCGCGGCCTGGTGACCGAGCCCGATCTGCTGCTGATGGATGAGCCTTTCGGCGCGCTCGACGAGATCACGCGCCACAAGCTGGACGCGGAGTTGCTGGAGCTTTGGAGCAAGAAGAAGCTGACGGTGATCTTTGTCACCCACTCCCTCCACGAGGCCGTCTTTCTGTCCAGCCGGGTGGTGATGATGGCGGCCAGGCCGGGACGGGTGGTGGAGGAGTTTCGCATCGATGCCCCCTATCCTCGGCCTGCCGATTTCATGCTCGGCCCCGAGTTCGCCCGCCATGCGCAGCAGTTGCAATCGAGCCTGCTGCGCGCCAGTGCCATTGTGGAGGAGAGTCTGTCATGAGCGCCTTGCCCGCTTCCATTCCCGATGATGCGGCCAGGGCCGCCGACAGCAGGTCTGCCGCGACCGGCGCGCGTGCGGTGGCTGCCGCCAAGTCCGGCAAGGCGGCCACCCCCTGGCTGCTTCAGCCCAAGGTGCAGCGCGTGCTTTTGCCGGCGCTGGTGGGCCTTGTGCTGCTGCTGGTCTGGCAGGCCCTGGTGACGGGGCTGGAGTTGCCGCCTTATCTGGTGCCTTCGCCTCTGCTGATGCTGCAGACCCTGATGACGGACTGGGTGGCACTCGGCCTGTCCCTGTGGGTCACCGTCAAGATCACCTTGCTGGCCTTTGCCCTGGCCACCGTGGCGGGCGTCCTGATCAGCTTTGTATTCGTGCAGAGCAAGCTGATCGAGACGGCCTTGTTTCCCTATGCCGTGCTGCTGCAGGTGACGCCTATCGTGGCCGTGGCGCCGCTGATCATCATCTGGGTCAAGGACCCGGTGCTGTCCATGGTGATCTGTGCGGCGCTGGTGGCGCTGTTTCCCATCATCAGCAACACCACGCTGGGCCTGCGCAGTGTGGAGCCGGATCTGCTGGCCTACTTCAAGCTCAACCGGGCCACGCGCCTGCAGGTGCTGATGCGCTTGCGCATTCCCAGTGCCTTGCCCTATTTCTTCGGGGGGCTGCGCATCTCCAGCGGCCTGGCGTTGATAGGTGCCGTGGTGGCCGAGTTTGTTGCCGGAACCGGCGGGCAGGGGGCGGGTCTTGCCTACCAGATCCTGCAAGCGGGCTTTCAGCTCAACATCCCGCGCATGTTCGCCGCACTGCTGCTGATTTCGCTGACCGGCGTGGCGCTGTTCGTGCTCATGGCCTGGTGCACACGCCGGGCGCTGGGCGGCTGGCATGCCAGCGAATCCGGTAGCGACTAGCGCTTTACCCCTTTGCTCATTTCTGCTCCCGTCATGCCCGCACTGCGCGGCATATGGGCCGACTCACGCCTTGTTTTTTTGCGCCACGACCATGAACACCCATTCGATTGCCGAGAACAGCAGCCAGCTGGCCAGCGTCTTGCCTGCGCTGGACTGGATCACCGACTCCCTGAAAGTTTCGCGCCTGTCCCAGGATTTTTCCTGGTTCAGTCCGGTTCTGAAGCAGGCCCTGCAGGGCAAGCGCGGCGACATTGCGGTGCGTCCGCGCACCGAGGCCGAGATTGCCCAGGTCGTGGCCCATTGCGCGCGCCGGGGCGTTCCCATCACGCTGCGCGGCAGCGGCACCGGCAACTACGGCCAGAGCACGCCGCTGCACGGCGGCCTGATCCTGGATCTGAGCGGCTACAACAGCCTGTGCTGGGTGCGCGGCAGTGTGGGCCGGGCACAGGCCGGCATACGTCTGGCGGACTTTGACCAGCTGGCGCGCGAGCAGGGGCAGGAGCTGCGCTGGCTGCCGTCCACCTATCGCAGCGCCACCCTGGGCGGACTGTTCGGCGGAGGCTTCGGCGGTGCCGGCTCCATCACCTACGGGCCGCTCGCCTCTGCGGGCAATGTGCTGGCTGCGCGCGTGATGACGGTGGAGGCCGAGCCCCGCATTCTGGAACTGCGCGGTGCCGATGCCATGCGTCTGCACCATACCTATGGCACGACCGGCATCGTGCTCGAGCTCGAAGTGGCGCTGGCAGATGCTACGAACTGGACGGAATGCATTGCCACGTTCACGGGTTTTGACGAGGCGCTGGGCTTTGCGCAGCAGCTGGGCAATGCTCCTGGCATCCGCAAGAAGGAGCTGAGCCTGGTGGCGGCTCCGGTGCCGGCCTATTTCACCAGTCTGGCCGAGCATCTGCCCCCGGGCTGCCACGCGGTCATCGCGCTGGTGGCACCCGAAGCCGAGGAGGCCATGCAGCTATTGCTGGAGCGTCACGGCGGCACCCTCAGCTACTGCGAGCGCGGGCGCTGGTCTGCGCAGCCGGCTGCGGGCTACAAATCGCTGATCGAGTATTGCTGGAACCATACGACCCTGCATGCGCTGAAGCTGGACCGGGAGCTGACCTATCTGCAGACCGGCTACAACCCCGCAAGGTTTGGCGAGCAGCTCAAGGCCTTGCGCAGCGAGCTCGGTGACGAGGTCCTGTTCCATCTGGAGTTTCTGCGCACCAAGGAGGGACAGTTCAACTGCAGCGGGCTGGAGCTGGTGCGCTTCAGCTCGGCCGAGCGGCTCAACGCGATCATGGACATCTATCGCAAGCATGGCGTGCAGATCAACAATCCGCATGTCTACGTGGTGGAAGACGGCAAGGCCAACAACCAGCTCGATCCCGCGCTGTTGCAGACCAAGGCCGATTTCGACCCCCTGAATCTGCTCAATCCCGGAAAGCTGCGCAGCGCAGCGCTGCCGGCCTGCATCCCGACCGACTGAGGCGGTCATGCACTTCAATAGTGCCTGCGGCCCGGTGCGGTCTGCATCTGGTGCATGGGGCACTGCAATGGTGCTTGCTGACGGACGTTGCTGAGCGCAGGAAGACGCGTCCGGGCCGCATCTGACCCAAAAGAGGCAGCGGCGCCGATTCCGGCGGCTTTCAGGCCGTGCCGCGGGGGGGCTGGCACGGTAATTGCACTTCAGGTTCTGCGGTCAATGTGACCGAACAAAACCTCCTGGGAGTGCTGAAATGAATCGTCGCGGAACCCTCACAACACTGGCTGCATCCATGGCTCTGGGCCTGGGGTTGACTTCTCAGGTGCTGGCTGCAGACACCATCAAGGTCGGGGTGCTGCACAGCCTCTCGGGCACCATGGCGATCTCGGAGACCGTGCTCAAGGACACGGTGCTGATGGCCATCGACGACATCAACGCCAAGGGCGGCGTGATGGGCAAGAAGCTGGAGCCCGTGGTGGTGGACCCCGCCTCCAACTGGCCGCTGTTTGCCGAAAAAGCCAAACAGCTGATCACCCAGGACAAGGTGGCCGTGGTCTTCGGCTGCTGGACCAGCGTGTCGCGCAAATCCGTGCTGCCGGTGTTCGAGCAGAACAACGGTCTGCTGTTCTACCCCGTGCAGTACGAGGGCGAGGAACTCTCCAAGAACGTCTTCTACACCGGTGCCGCGCCCAACCAGCAGGCGATTCCCGCTGTCGAGTACCTGATGAGCAAGGAAGGCGGCGGTGCCAAGCGCTTTGTGCTGCTGGGCACGGACTATGTGTACCCACGCACCACCAACAAGATTCTGCGTGCCTTCCTCAAGTCCAAGGGCGTGAAGGATTCCGACATCATGGAAACCTACACTCCCTTCGGCCACAGCGACTACCAGACCATCGTGGCCGATGTGAAGAAGTTCTCCACCGGTGGCAAGACCGCCGTGATCTCGACCATCAACGGCGACTCCAACGTGCCCTTCTACAAGGAGCTGGGCAATGCCGGCCTCAAGGCCAAGGACGTGCCGGTGGTGGCCTTCAGCGTGGGTGAGGAAGAGCTGCGCGGCGTGGACACCAAGCCTCTGGTCGGTCACCTGGCGGCATGGAACTACTTCATGAGTGTGAAGAACCCGACCAACACGGCCTTCATCAAGCAGTGGGGCGATTACGCCAAGGCCAAGAACATCGCCGGCCACAAGGACAAGCCGCTGACCAACGACCCGATGGAAGCCACCTGGGTCGGCATCCACATGTGGAAGCAGGCCGTGGAAAAAGCCAAGAGCACGGATACCGACAAGGTGATTGCCGCCATGGCCGGCCAGACCTTTACAGCACCCAGCGGCTTCACCCTGAAGATGGACGAGAAGAATCACCATCTGCACAAGCCCGTGATGGTCGGCGAGATCAAGGCAGACGGCCAGTTCAGCGTGGTCTGGAAGACCAAGGGCCCGATCAAGGCCCAGCCCTGGAGCCCGTATATCGAAGGTAACGACAAGAAGAAGGACGAGCCCAACGGCAAGAGCTCCTGATTCGCTCCCTCGGACTGGAGAGGTCTGGTGGGCTCTCCAGTCCTGAAGAGATAGCTGCTTGCGCTTTATTGACAAGGGCTGCAGCGCTAGAAACCTGAAATTCCTATGAACATACTGCGCAAGTCATTGAGGCTGGCATTGGCCGCCGGGCTGGGCTCGTTGCTGAGCTTTGCCAGTCACGCACTGACGACCGAGCAGGCCTATGCCATGGCTGCGGCAGACGACTCCGAGCGGCGCGTGCTGGCGATCAATCAGGCCGTGCTGGCGCCGGATGCACAGACCGACGGCGGCCGCCTGTCGGCCTATCTGGGCGCGCTCGCCACCGATGAAGTGCGCGTGTCCCAGGGCAAGGTCTATGTGATGAGCGGCGACGCGGTCACCGACCCGGTGACCGGCCAGGCCGTCCAACTCCCGGCGGATGCCGAGGAGGTCGTCAGCAACAATTACCTGCGCTCGGTCATCGACACGGCGCAGGCCGCGCTGGCGTTGGGCAGCAGCGATGTGCAGGCGCGCCGCAAGGCTGCCGAGCAACTGGCCTCCGAGCCTGATGCCGGGCGGCTTCCGCTGATCGAAAAAGCGCTGGCCGCTGAACAGGACGGGCAGGTCAGAGCTCTGCTGGAGCGCAGCCAGGCTGCCAGCCTGCTGGGCAGCGACGCGGTGCAGCAGCGTCTGAAGGCGGTGGAGCAGCTGTCGCGCCAGCAGACGCCGGAGACGCAGCTGCTGTTGAACCAGCGCCTGTCCGAAGAGTCCGATCCCGGCGTGCAGAAAGCCATCAAGGCCGCGCTGGCCGGCATTGCCGAAGGCCTGGCCTGGGGCGACAGGCTGGGGGCGATTTTCAGCGGCATCAGCCTGGGCTCGGTGCTGTTGCTGGCGGCGCTGGGTCTGGCCATCACTTATGGCCTGATGGGCGTTATCAATATGGCGCACGGCGAGCTGATCATGATCGGTGCCTATGCGACCTATCTGGTGCAGGTCGCATTCCAGCGCTGGCTGCCCGAGTCCCTGTTCGGCTGGTATCTGGTGGTGGCCGTTCCCGTGGCCTTTCTGGCCTCGGCGTTGGTCGGTGCGGTGCTGGAGCGCGGCGTGATCCGCTTTCTCTACGGTCGCCCGCTGGAGACCCTGCTGGCCACCTTCGGCATCAGCCTGGTGCTGCAGCAAACCGTGCGCAGCCTTTTCGGGGCGCAGAACGTGGGTGTGGAAAACCCCGTCTGGATGAGCGGCGGGATTGCGCTGCTGCCCAATCTCACACTGCCCTGGAACCGCATCGCCATCATCGTCTTTGCGTTTGCCGTGCTGGCGGGCGTGGCCTTCATGATCGCCAGAACGCGGCTGGGCCTGTTCGTGCGCGGCGTGACGCAGAACCGCGCCATGGCCTCCTGTGTCGGCGTCAACACGGCACGCACCGACACCTATGCGTTTGCACTGGGCTCCGGTATCGCTGGTCTTGCCGGCTGCGCCCTGAGTCAGATCGGCAATGTGGGCCCGGATCTGGGGCAGAACTACATCGTGGACAGTTTCCTGGTGGTGGTGCTGGGCGGCGTGGGGCAGTTGGCTGGCACCGTCTACGCGGCTCTGGGCCTGGGCGTGCTCAGCAAGCTGCTGGAAGGCTGGACCGGGGCAGTGCTGGCCAAGATCGCCGTGCTGCTGTTCATCGTGGTCTTCATTCAAAAGCGTCCGCAAGGCATTTTTGCCCTGAAGGGCCGCAGTGCGGAAACATGAACTCCCTGAGTCGCTTCGCGCCCTCCCCCCTCAAGGGGGACGACAGCCTCGCTGCGGGGCGGCGCGGCCGGCGTAGGCCCTTGCTCGCTGTTCCTTGCGAAAGCTGGCTTTCTCAAACATTGCGTTCTGGACCGGAGCTATGAGCGTGTCAACTTCTTCATCCCCTGCATCCGCACCACCGCTGGTACTTCCTGCTCCCGAGTCCTTGCTCAGCGGCAAGGGCTGGACGGCATTTCTGCTGGCCCTGACCATGGTCTGCGCCGTGGCTCCCGCACTCAATCTGTGGGTGCCCGAGGACAGTGCGCTGCACCTGTCCGACTACATGCTGGGCCTGCTGGGCAAGTTCATGTGCTATGCCATCTGCGCGCTGGCGATTGACCTGATCTGGGGTTATACCGGCATCCTGAGCCTGGGCCACGGCCTGTTCTTCGCACTGGGCGGCTATGTGATGGGCATGTACCTGATGCGCGAGGCCGCAGGCCCCGATGCATTGCCTGCCTTCATGGGTTTTCTGGACTGGAAGGAGCTGCCCTGGCACTGGGCGCTGTCGGGCAGCTTTGCCGCCACCGTGCTGCTGGTGTTTCTGGTTCCGGGCCTGATCGGCGGGCTGTTCGGCTACTTCGCCTTTCGCTCGCGCATCAAGGGCGTGTATTTCTCCATCATCACCCAGGCCCTGACCTACGCCGCCATGCTGCTGTTCTTCCGCAACGAGACCGGTTTCGGCGGCAACAACGGCTTCACGGGCTTCAAGACCCTACTGGGTTTTTCCGTCAATTCGCAAGCCATGCATGTGCTGCTGTTCGCGCTGTCGGGGCTGGCGCTGCTGGGCTGCTTTCTGTTCTCGCGCTGGCTGGTGCGCAGCAAGTACGGCCGCGTGCTGCAGGCCGTGCGCGATGCCGAATCGCGCACCATGTTCTGCGGCTACAACCCGCTGCCCTACAAGCTGTCGATCTGGGTCATCTCGGCCATGATGTGCGGCCTGGCGGGCGCGCTCTATGTGCCCCAGGTGGGCATCATCAACCCCAGCGAGATGAGCGTGGGCAATTCCATCGAAATGGCGGTGTGGACGGCCGTGGGCGGACGTGCCTCGCTGGTCGGCCCCATCATCGGCGCGTTTGCCGTCAATGGCGGCAAGAGCTGGCTCACCGTGGCCGCACCCGAATACTGGCTGTACGTGCTGGGTGCGCTGTTCATCGTCGTGACGCTGTTCATGCCGGGAGGACTGATTCGCCTGCCGCAGCAGCTTCGTCAGTGGCGTGAGAAGCGCAAGGCCCAGGTCCGGGATCCGTTGAACCAGACTGCAGCCGCAGCTGCCAAAGCCGCTGCCGAGCCGGCTTCTGCCGATGCCCTCGAAGGAGTGCGCGCATGACCCCCGATCTGATGCAGGAAGGCGAGCAGCGCCTGGCTTCCTACCAGCAGCGCGAAGCCGCGCTGCGCACCGAATCCGGCGGCCGCAACGCCAGTCTGGCGCGCCCCGTGGTGGCCGGCGAAGTGGATGTGACCCACGGCCGCATCCTCTATCTCGAAGACGTGCATGTGAGCTTCGACGGCTTCAAGGCCATCAACGGTCTGAACCTCGATATCGCGCCCGGCGAACTGCGCTGCATCATCGGCCCCAATGGTGCGGGCAAGACCACGATGATGGACATCATCACCGGCAAGACCCGGCCCGACAGCGGCACGGTGTTCTTCGGCTCCACCATCGATCTGCTGCGCTACAAGGAACCCGAGATCGCCGCCATGGGCATTGGCCGCAAGTTCCAGAAGCCCACGGTGTTCGAGCAGCTCAGCGTGTTCGAGAACCTGGAGCTGGCGCTCAAGACCCACAAGGGCATTGCCTCCTCCATGCTGTTCAAGCTCAGCGGCGCGCAGAGGGATCGCATTGCCGAGGTACTGCACACCATTCATCTGGCAGGCAGCGTAACGCGCCAAGCCGGGCTGCTCAGTCACGGACAGAAGCAGTGGCTGGAGATCGGCATGCTGCTGGTGCAGGAGCCCAAGCTGCTGCTGCTCGACGAGCCTGTGGCCGGCATGACCGACGAGGAAACGGTGCGCACGGCCGAGCTGTTTCTGACGCTCAAGGGCAAGCATTCGCTGATGGTGGTGGAGCACGACATGAGCTTTATCGACACCATCAGCGAGAAGGTCACGGTGCTTTGCGATGGCTCGGTACTGGCCGAGGGAACGCTGGCCGAGGTGCAGGCTGACGAGCGCGTGATCGAGGTGTATCTTGGGAGGTAACCCCCTGAGGCACTTTGCCTGGGCGGCCCCGCGCCTTCCCCTCTCTCTACGCGCTTCGCGCTGAGGGAGGGGGACGACTGCTTCGGTGCGCGGCGGCGCTTCCTCGCTGTCTCTTTGATTGGGCAGCGCCAGTTTCAAACGTCATGCGCTCCGCAGATAGTCAAATTAGATAGCTGCTTGCGCTTTCTGTGTAAGCGTTAGAGGTTGAAAATGCTTAAAGTTCAGAACCTGCATCAGTACTACGGCGGCTCGCACATCCTGCGGGACGTGAATTTCACGGCCGAGATCGGCAAGGTCACGGTGCTGCTGGGCCGCAACGGCGTGGGCAAGACCACCTTGCTCAAAAGTCTGATGGGGCTGGTTCCCATCAGAAGCGGCGGCATTGAATGGCAGGGCCGCGATATCGCGCGCAGGACGCCCTATGAGCGCGCGCGCAGCGGCATCGGCTATGTGCCCCAGGGGCGCGAAATCTTCTCGCGCCTGTCGGTGGAAGACAATCTGCGTATGGGTCTGTCCTATTGTTCGGCAGGCACCCGGATTCCGGGCGAGCTGTACGAGCTGTTCCCCGTGCTGGGGCAGATGCTGCACCGCCGTGGCGGCGATCTCTCGGGCGGGCAGCAGCAGCAGCTGGCCATTGCGCGCGCGCTGGCGCCGCAGCCCAAGATCCTGATCCTGGATGAGCCCACCGAGGGCATACAGCCCAGCATCATCAAGGACATCGGCCGCGTGATCCGCATGCTGGCCAATCGCGGAGACATGGCCATCCTGCTGTGCGAGCAGTACTACGACTTCGCCGAGGAGCTGGCCGACCACTATGTGGTGATGGAGCGCGGCGAGGTGATCGCATCGGGCCCGGGCAGCGAGATGCAGGAGAAGAACGTGCGCTCGCTGGTGGCTATTTGAACAGCGGGCGAAGAAAAAAAGGTGCCGCAAGCGGCACCTCAAAGCCTCAGGCCATGCCCGGAGGACAACTCATTTCGTCAATATGCCGCGCCGTGCGCGGCCAGCACCGGATTGCCCTGTATGGCAGTGCTGGCACGGCCGTCCGCGCCCCGGGGGACTTCGCCCACCAGCGTGGTGCGGTAGAGCTGGCGATCGAACTCCAGCGCAAAAATATCCTGCGGTGCCACATGGGCCGTGGAGCGGTTGTCCCAGAAGGCCAGCGAACCGGGTTCCCACTTGAAGCGCACGGTGAACTCGCTGCTGACGGCGTGCTCCCAGAGCAGCTCCAGCAGCACGCGCGATTCGCGGGTGGAGAGTTCCACGATGGACTTGAGAAAGCCGGGGCTGATGTAGAGTACCTTCTCGCCGGTCTCGGGATGAATCGTGACCAGCGGGTGTTCGCTGATCAGGGTGTTGTCGCGCAGCAGATCCAGATATTCCTGCGATGCCGTGGCTCCCTGCGGGGCGCTGAAGCGGTGCTCACCACGCAGGCCCTGCAAAAAGGCCTGCAGCGGTTTGGAGAGCGCTTCGTAGGCAGCGGCCAGATTGGTCCATTGCGTGTCGCCGCCATAGGGCGGAATTGTCACGCCGCGCAGAATCGATGCGGCAGGCGGGTTGTGGGCTGCCGTCACATCGGCATGCCAGCCGGTCCAGGGGCGCTGTTCGGCCTGGCCGCTGTGGCGGTTGGCCTTGCGGTGCTTGGCAATCGAATACAGCTCGGGAAAGCCTTCGACATGACCGAAGACGGGGTGGCCGGGCGTCAGCTCGCCAAACTGGCGCGAAAAGGCAATCTGCTGCTCATGGCTGAGGTGCTGATCACGAAAGAAGATCACCTTCCAGCGCAGCAATGCCGAGCGGATGGTGTGCACTTCGGCGGCACTCAAGGCCTGCTTCAGATTGACGCCGCTGATCAGCGCGCCGATATGCGCCGACTGCGGCGTGATGCGGATATGCGGAGTGATGTTGCTTGCGGAGCTCAGGCGTTCGTCCAGATGCTGCAGCGGAGCGTGGGGAAGGGGCATGTTCATGGGATTTTTCCTGATGAGAGCGGTGCTTCAGCGGGCCTGGGCAATACGGGAGGCGCTGGGCGACAGCAGGCCGAGTGCGTTCAGCAGAGCATGGCTGCGCTCGACCTGTGCACTCAGGGCGCGGGCGGTTTCCTGCGGGCCGAGAAACACGGGCTCCCACTGGTTCAGCGTCACAAATTCCTTCCACTCCCGGGTTTCGGAAACCTTGCGCAGCGCATTCACCCAATACGCTTGTTGCGCGGTGCTGGCACCGGGCGCCGTCATCACGCCCTGAAACGAATCGCTGACATAGTCGATGCCCTGCTCCTTCCAGGTGGGCGACTGGGCGAACACGCCTTCAAGCCGCTTGTCGGCGGCAATCGCCAGCACGCGCACGCGGCCCGACTGCAGGTAGGGCAGCAGGTTCGGCGTGGTGGCCGAAACCACATCGAGATGGCCGCCGGCCAGTGCCACCATGGATTCGGCGGAGGACTTGTAGGGAACGATGCGCAGCTTCTGGATATTCACGCCGCCCTGCTGCAAGGGCTGGGCCACGCCCAGATGGATGTGATTGCCCAGCGTGGTGGCGATGCCGATGGAGTATTTCTCGGGGTCCTGGCGCAGCTGGGCGATCAGGTCCTGGGCATTGCGCAGCGGCGAATCCGCACGCACGACCACCGTGGTGAATTCGCGCAGCAAGGTCACCAGCGGCGTGCCTTTTTGCAGGTGTGCGGGCAGGGCGTTCTGCGCCAGGCTGTTGCCGTAGCTGGTGCTCAGCGTCATCAGCGTGTGGGCGTCGCCAGGGTGGCGGTGCAGGCTTTCCAGCGCGGCGATCGCATGCGCGCCGGACTTGTTGCTGACCACGAACTGCGGTGCATGGCCATCGCGTGCCAGCAGCTCGGTGAGCTTGCGGGCTGCCAGATCCAGCGCCGCGCCGGCCCCGCTGGGGACAATGAATTCCGTGGACTTGCTGGGCTTCCAGGCCTGTGCCGCTGCACCGCCGGATTGCGCGGCAGCAGGGCCAGTTGCCAGCGTGCAGCACAGCACCGCCATCGATGTCAGCCATGGGGCCAGAGTGCGATGCAGGCGGGAATGAGTTACGGTACTGGCCGACATGAATGCTCCTGAAATCAATCGCCATGCGCTTTGCGGGCTGGTGTGCTGAAGACTGTAGAAGCGCGCCAGCCTTGCAACAACGAATGAATTTTCATGAGTTAGTAAGCAAAAGAGCTGAGCTACCCGGGCCTGAGCGGCAGGCCTGCTTGAAGAGGCAAGAACGACAATGACCTGGCATGCGCAACTGGCGCTGAACTATTCCCTGCAGGCCGGCAAGACCTCGGTGCATTTCACGCACGATGGTCCGCTGCGCATCCTCAAAAGCCTGTATCCCGAGGGGCCGGCCATCTGCCACAACGTGCTGGTACACCCGCCGGGCGGGCTGGTGGGCGGTGATGTGCTGGACATAGATGTCCATGTCGCAGAAGGTGCGCATGCGCTGGTCACCACGCCCGGTGCCACGCGCTTTTACAAAAGCAACGGCAAGCAGGCCATGCAGCGCACCCGGCTGCGTCTGGACCCCGGCGCGAGGCTGGAGTGGCTGCCGCTGGAGGCGATCGCGTACAACGCCTGCGATGCCGTCAACCACCTGGAGTTCGAGCTTGCCGAAGACGCGCAGCTGCTGACCTGGGATGTGACGGCACTGGGCCTGCCGCTGGCCGCCCAGCCCTATGAGTCCGGCAGGTTCGAGCAGCACATCGAATGGCCGGGCCGTTTCCTGGAGCGCGGCGTGGTCAACGCGCAGGATGAGCTGCTGATCAACGGCGACCTGGGGCTGGCCGGGCATCGCTGCCTGGCAAGCCTGATTCTTGCCTGCGGCTCGCCGATTGCGCGCCATCGGCGCGAAGCCTTGCTGGAAGGCACGCAGGGGCTGCTTGCGGAGGCTGCCCCGGCAGTGTTGAGCGGAGTGACGGCTCCCAATGAAAACATGCTGATTCTGCGCAGTGCATCACCTGTGGTTGAGCCTGTGATGATGTTGTGGAAAACCGTGTGGAGTTCCTGGAGAAAAGAACTCTGGGGGCTGCAGGGAGGGACTCCCAGAATCTGGTCCATGTGATCGCTGTTGCGCGGGCCTCGGCGCCGTTTCAACGCACCAACTGTTTCCTGCATCGGGCCAGCTCGGCCTGGGCCCAGTTCAGGCGTTCGCGCAGCTGGGAGCAGGCCGCACCGGCGTTTTGCGGATCGCGTTCCGTGCAGTGCTCCTCGACCATGGATATCAGGGCGCGCGTGTGGCGGTTCTGCTCCAGGGTGCAGGCGCGCGTGCCCGCTTCGGCTCGCGTTCCGCCTTGCGAGCGTGTGCCGGGCGGCACGGCCGTCCAGCCCCGGTTGTACCAGGGCGAGAAGGAGGCTGAAGGCGTGATCTCTATGCCGCTCACGCGTCCCTCCAGGCCGGGAAATGTGGACAGCATGGCGGCGGCCACCAGGGCCGGGTCGCTCATGCGTCCCAGGGTGGTATCGCAGTCCATGACATCGGGATCCAGGCCCGGCGGCAGCAGTCTCAGCACGCCATAGATGCGGGTGGCGTCGGTCTCCAGCTCCTTGACGCTGCGCCCGTTCCGGCCCGGCACCAGGCCCATGCCGACCAGTTGGTACTGCGTGTCGCGCAGGGCGGTATCGGGGCCGGTGTGGATCTCGACCTCCCCCGAGGCCCGGCCCGCGAACATGAGCAGCCTGAAGGCATCCGTGGAGAACAGCGCCTGGATCTCCAGATGGCAACGGGCAGGCGCGGCGGGGCGCAGCACGCTTGACCAGTCCTTGGCAGCGTCGCGGTGGACCAGCATGGCGGTGCGCGGCAGCATCTCCACGGCTATCCGCTCCTTGCCCAGGCTTACGGTTGCCGGCACGCCGGCGTCAATCGAGCTGGCTGTAGGAAATTGCGCCAGTGCCTTGAAGCCATGCTGCATCGCGGACAGCCGGTCGCTGCTGACGATACCGCCTGTGGCGATCTCCAGTCGCCCGTTCTCGAAACGGTAGTGGCTGGGCACTTCGTCGGTTTCGGTGTAGCTGCCATGGCGGGTGGAGACCCGGTAGCGGATCTCGCGCCCGCCCATTTCCATGAAGGAACTCAGCGTCTCCAGCAAGGCCTGGCGTGTGGCGGCATCGTCCTGGCGCAGCGTGATCTCCACGCGTGTGGAGCCATAGCCCAGCAGTTTGCCGAACGCATGCTGCATGACGGCCTGGTTCGGAAAGGTGATGACCGCCCCCACCATGCCCGCCATGGCCGCCACGCCGCCCAGCAGCAGCGGCCAGGTCGAGCGCTCGTCAGCGCGAGCGCCAGTCATGGCGCTCCAGATGGCTTGAGCACCATGGCCCAGCCAATTGGTGAGAACGAAGGCGATGAGCGCCACAGCCGGTGCCCACACAAGAATCAGCAGTATTTGCAACAGGCCCATATGGGCATTGATTCTAGGCACAAGCCTATATGGCCTGGCGGCGGCCGCCGGCCAGGTGCTGCCCGCCCGGGACGCTACAGCGCCAGAACGATTCTGGACTCCGGCGTCCTGGCGCGCGAGCAGCAGCTCATCATCTTGGTGCAGGCCGTGCGCTCGGCACGGGTCAGCACCATGTCGCGATGATCGATATCGCCTTCGAGCACCGGCACCTCGCAGGAGCCGCACAGGCCTTCGCGGCAGTCGCACTCGATATCGATATTGGCGCTGCGCAGCGCATCGAGCAGGGTTTCATCGTTGCGCACCTGCAGCGTGATGCCGGATTCGCGCAACTCGACTTCAAAGCCGTGCTCCTGGTCCGGGTCCAGCGCGCCCAGGGTGCTGGAGAAATGCTCCACGCGCAGGCTGTCCTCGGGCCAGTGCTGGCTGGCCTGGGCAAGGCCGTCGAGCATGCGCTGCGGACCGCAGGCATAGATCTGTGCGCCGGGCCTGACCTGGGCCAGCAGCGCCTGGTAATCGGCTCGCTGGCCTTCTGCGCCCACATAGATCTGCAGACGCTCGCCATGCCGTGCCTGCAATGCAGTAAGCAGCGCCATGCGCTCGCGCTGACTGCAGCTGTAGTGAATTTCATAGGGAATGCCCAGGGCCTGGGCGCGCGCCGCCATGGCCGCAACCGGCGTGATGCCTATGCCGCCGGCGACGAGAATCAGCTGCTGCGCGCTTTCGTCGAGCTTGAAGTGGTTGCGCGGGCCGCGCATCTGCACCTTCATGCCGGCCTGCAGCGCCCCATGTATCCAGGCCGAACCGCCACGGCTGTGCTCCTCGCGCAGCACGGCGATCTCGTAGGTGTCCGCCTGCTGCGGATCACCGCATAGCGAGTACTGGCGCGAGATGCCCGTGTCGCCGCAGTGCAGGTCGATATGCGAGCCCGGGGTCCAGCGCGGCAGGTCGCGCCCGTCGGGCGCCTTGAGGCGCACGCGCAGCACGTCCTGCGCAATCAGCTCGGTGCTTTGCACCAGCATGCTGCGGCTGACGCCGCCCTGCGAGGATTCGCCGATGCGCACGGGCTGCTGCTCGGCCAGCACGGCGGGATTGCCGCGTTCGGGGTTGCGGCTCACGTCCCATTGCACCCACAGATGTTCGGGGCCGCGGAACGAGGTGTTGGGCACATAGGTGAAGCGTTGCTCGGCCAGCTGCATGTGAGGCAGGCGGCGCGTGAATTCCTCAAGGAAGATCTGCATTTCCATGCGCGCCAGATTCTTGCCCATGCACTGGTGGGAGCCGTAGCCGAAGGTCAGGTGATCGCTGGCATTGTCGCGGTGGATGTCGAACAGGTCGGCATCGACAAAATGCTGCTCGTCGTGGTTGGCCGAAGAGGTAACGATGAGCAGCTTGCTGCCGGCCGGAATGGCCTGGCCGCCGATCACCACATCCTTGGTGGCCAGGCGCCGCCAGGCGGCCACCGAGCCGTTGTGACGCAGGCATTCCTCCACGGCGTTGGGGATCAGCGAGGGATCGGCGCAGATTTCCTGCCAGACCTTGGGGTGCTGCAGCAGCAGCTTGACGGCATTGGCCGTGGCGTTGGCCGTGGTCTCGTGGGCGGCGACGAGGCCGGCCATCATCATGGAGTGCAGATAGGAATCGGTGACGACTTCGGGCAGCTCCTTTTGCTTGCGGATGCCGTATTGCATCCAGCCCTCGGCGTCGGGATCGGCACGCATCTTGTCGAGAATCCGGCCCGCGTGCTGCCAGAAGTTGCCCACGGCATGAGCCACGGCAAGCTGCTCCTCGGCCCGGGGTCGTCCCCAGGTGTTGACGGTGTGGGCAATGCTGTACTGGCGCAGCGTGTCCATATCGTCTGCGGGCACGCCCAGAAAATGCATGGCCACCGTCAGCGGTACTTCCCACAGCATCTGATCGACGAGATCGGCACGGCCGTCGTCGATGAAACGGTCCACATATTCGCGGGCCAGCCGGCGCACCATGGGCTCGTGGTGCTTGAGCTCCTCGGGCGTGAAGGGCTGCATCAGCGCGCGTCGGCGCGGCATGTGGGCGGGCTCGTCCTCGTTGACCAGGGTGCGGTTCAGCGCAAAGCCATAGCTGGCGAGCACGGCATTGGCCTCATCGCCTGTCGGCGTGATCTTCTCCAGTGCGATCGAGGGGCTGAAGGTCAGGTTGTCGCGGAAGATGGCCTTGATGTCGTCGAAGCGCGTGACCACCCAGTAGCCCAGCTGCGGGCTGTAGAACACCGGCTCCTGTTCGCGTGCCCAGCGCACATATTCGGGCGGGTCCTGCTGGTAGCCGTCGGCAAAGGGGTCGAAGCTGGCGGCCCCGTGGCTGATGGGGCAGCCCGTAGGGCCGCTCTGGCCGGTGGGCTTGCCGAACTGGCTGTGATCGATGGGGCAACGGCTGGGGGTGGAAATGGTCATGGCTATCTCATGGGGTGGCAGGTAGATGGGGCAACCATCTATAGGGCATGCAGAGACGGCCTGCCGCCAGCCTCTGCGTTTGCAAAGCTTGCGCTACGAAAATAGTTCCTGGTCGGCAAAACTGGCGCGCTCGCAAAAGAGAGACCGCGAGCAAGAGTCGCCTCGCAGCTGGGGCTGCCCCAGCGAGGGCTGCCCCAGCGAGGCTGTCGTCCCCCATTGGGGGAAGGCGCGACGCGACTCAGGGGGCAGTCTCAGTCCAGCGTGATGTTCAGATCCTTGATGAGCTTTTGCCAGCGTGCGCTTTCGCTGTGGATCAGTGTCTGGAACTGCTCGGGCGTGTTGCCCACCGGCTCCACGCCAAAGTCGATGAGCTTTTGCTTGACCGCAGGCTCGTTGATGGCGGCGACCACCTGCTTGTTCAGCGCGGTGACGACCGTGGCCGGTGTCTTGGCCGGGGCCACCATGCCGACCAGGGCCGCGGCCTGCACGCCGGGCAGGCCCAGCTCGGCAAAGGTGGGCACATCGGGCAGCTGGGGCAGGCGCGTGGCATTGGCCACGGCCAGGGGGCGCACCTTGCCGCCCTTGATGAAGCCGGCGCCGGCGGCCAGGTCCACCATCATCACGGGAATCTGACCGCCCGCCACATCGGCCAGCGCCGGAGCCGCACCGCGATAGGGTGCATGGGCGAGCTTGAGGCCGGCCTCGGACTTCAGCAGTTCCATGGCCAGATGATGGGGACTGCCCGCACCGGCGGAGCCGTAGTTCACACCCTCGGTGCTGGCCTTGGCGGCAGCAATGAACTCCTTGGCGGTCTTAGCCTTCTCGGCGGGGCCGGCCACCAGAATCATGGGAAAGCGACCCATGAGCGTGACGGGCATGAGGTCCTTGCCGGGGTTGTAGCTCAGGCTCTTGTAGAGCACGGGATTGAAGATCAGCGTGCCGTTGTCGGCAGACAGCACGGTATAGCCGTCGGCCGGTGCGCGCGCGGTCTCCGAGGCGCCGATGGCCGTGTTGCCGCCCGGGCGGTTGTCCACGACGATGGGTTGATGGGCCTGGGCGCCCCATGCCTGGCCTATGGTGCGGGCCAGGAAGTCCGAGCCGCCGCCCGCGGCGTAGGGCACGATCCAGCGCACGCTCTTGCTGGGGAACTTGTCCTGGGCCATGGCGGTGCCGGGGACTGCGGCCAGCCAGAGCATGCTGGTGGCAAGAACAGAGGCGGTGAAGAGGCGTTTTTTCATTGAGGGTGTCTCCTGGTCTGTGGTGTTGTTTGCCTGCGGGTTAACCAAGCTTCACTCCGCCTGCGATTCCGTTTTAATACAGAAATTGTTTTGCGTAATTTTTATACGCATTGCGTAAATTAAGCCCAAGGGATTTCCATGACTTGAGTCACGAATTTGAATCAGAATGCCGGTCCAAGCCCTGCCATCAATCGCTACAGACATGAAAAAAGACAAGAGGACTGCGGACGCCGTGCTGCCGACCACCGCTGCGCAAGCGCCGCGCGCCACAAAGCTGCGCCAGCCTGGTGCTGCCGCAGAAGCCGCGGACGGGCGCGAGCGTCGTCAGCGTGTGCAGGCCGCCGAGACCTGTCTGGCCGTGCTCAAGGCGCTGGCCGGCCTGGGCGGGCGTGCCAGCCTCACGGCCATCGGTGCTGCCGTCGATGAAAGCCCGGCCAAGGTGCATCGCTATCTGGCCAGTCTCATGGCCGAAGGCCTGGTGGAGCAGGACCGTGGCGGCACCCAGTACGCGCTCGGACGCGAGGCCATCCATATCGGCCTGGCCGCGATGCGCCAGAACGATCCGGTGCGCATGGCCGAGCCGGCCCTGCAGCAGCTGCGCGAGTCACTGCAGGTCACGAGCTTTGTGGCGGTGATGGGCAATATGGGGCCCACCATCGTGCGTTTCGAGGAGCCCAGCCTGCCCATTACCGTCAATGTGCGCGTGGGTTCGGTCATGTCCATGCTGTGGTCGGCCACGGGGCGCGCATTCTTTGCCTTCATGGAGCCGCAGCCCGAAGTCGAGGTGCTGCTGGCGCGTGAGCTGGATGCCGCCAGCCCGGAGCATCGCCGTCTGCTGCATGCCAGCAAGCCCCTGGAGCAACTGCGCAGCGAGATTCGCGCAGCCGGCTGTGCAGCGATCCGCGATCTGAATCTGCCCGGCATCAGTGCCGTGGCTGCGCCCTTGTTCGACTACAACGGCCATGTGGTGGCCGTGCTCTGCGCGCTGGGTGCCAGCGGCGGCTTCGACCCCGATCCGCAGGGCAGGATTGCCCAGGCCGTGTGCGAGCAGGCACGCGCCATCAGCGCTTCGCTGGGCTACCGAGCCTAGGCCTCGGTCAGCGTAGCCGGGGCGCCCAGGCGCCGGGAAAGCGCACGCGCCTGGGCCTGCAGCTTGCGGGCCGGCAGACCGGCGGGGTCCAGCGTCAGCGTGACGGAAGGGCCGATGGCGGCAATCGCCAGCACCAGCTGGCCGAAGCCGTCGAACACCGGCACCGCCAGTGCGCTCACGCCCGACAGCAACTGGTTCTCGACCACGCTCAGGTGGTTGCGGCGGATGGCTTGCAACTCCTGCGCAAACGCCGGCTCGTCCAGGCTATGGCCTTCGGCCTGCAGCAGCGGTGCGATGCGGGCCGGCTCGCCAAAGGCCGCAAAAATCTTGCCTGTGGCGGTATGGCGCAGCGAGGCCGGCGTGCCGTGGCGCATGGCCACATAGACGTGGGTCGGGCCTTCCTCGACGCGGATGATGGTCGGCCCCTGGCCGCTCCACATGGACACCGACACGGTGTAGCCCACCTCCTGCGCCAGAGCAGGCAGCTCGGCAATCGCCATGCGAACGGGGTCGGCCTGTTGCAGGCTGATCAGCCCCATCTGGATGGCCAGCGGACCCAGGCCGTAGTGGCCGCTGACGCGATCCTGCTCCATCAGCCCCAGCTTGCAAAAGCTCACCAGATAGGGGTGGGCCTTGGCGGCCGTCATCTCGGCCTCGCGCGCCAGATCCTTGAGCGCCATGCGCCGGCCCGTGCGCGCCAGCACCTTGAGCAGCTGGCCGCCTACCTCCACGCTCTGTATGCCGCGCGGTGCGCGTGTGGGCTCGTCGTCACAGGAGTCGAGTGGGAAGCGGGCGTCGGTCGAAGAGGTGTTGGCGTGAGGCATGACGGCATTGTGACGGGGGAACCGCGACTGAAAATCCTCCAGGGTTTTTCACTATGACAAATCAATTGTGCAATGTTGAATTTGTATCTAGCATTCAGAAATTCGATAAAGATGAATGCATTTGTTTAAAACAAAGAGACTGCAACGATGAGCACCAAGACCTTTGCCTCCGCCGCCGACCTCGAAGTCAAGAAGGTGAGCTTCGACAAGCTCTCCGAACATGCCTATGCCTATACGGCCGAGGGTGACCCCAACACCGGCATCATCATCGGCGACGATGCCGTGATGGTCATCGACACCCAGGCCACGCCCGTCATGGCCGAGGACGTGATCCGCCGCATCCGCGAGGTCACGGACAAGCCCATCAAATACGTCACGCTGTCGCATTACCACGCGGTGCGCGTGCTGGGTGCCTCGGCCTACGGCGCCGAGCACATCATTGCCAGCCAGGACACCTACGACCTCATCGTCGAGCGCGGCGAGCAGGACAAGGCCAGCGAGATCGGGCGCTTTCCGCGCCTGTTCCAGAACGTCGAGAGCGTGCCCGAGGGCATGACCTGGCCGACCATGACCTTCACCGGCAAGATGACGCTGTGGCTGGGCAAGCTCGAGGTGCAGATCCTGCAGCTGGGCCGTGGCCACACCAAGGGCGATACCGTGGTCTGGCTGCCACAGGAGAAGGTGCTGTTCAGCGGCGATCTGGTCGAGTTCGATGCCACGCCCTATGCCGGCGATGCCTATTTCCAGGACTGGCCGCAGACGCTGGATGCCATTGCCGCGCTCCAGCCCGAAAAGCTGGTGCCCGGCCGCGGTGCGGCACTGCAGAACGCGGCCGAAGTGCAGGCCGGCCTGGCGGGCACGCGCAATTTCATCAGCGACCTGTGGGCCGAGGTCAAGGCCGGCGCCGATGCGCGCCAGGACCTGCGCAAGGTCTACGAGGCAGCCTTTGCCAAGTTGCAGCCCAAATACGGCCATTGGGTGATCTTCAACCACTGCATGCCGTTCGACGTGACGCGCGCCTATGACGAGGCATCGGGCCATGCCGACCCGCGCATCTGGACCGCCGAGCGCGACCGCGAGATGTGGCTGGCGCTGGAAGGCTAGTCATCCCCGGGCCGCCCGGCTGGCAGTCTCCAGCACTTAGTGCGGCGGTCTACGGAAAATCTTTCAAAAATAGGAGCTGCTTTCGCTTTGAATACAAGGAATTCAAGTTGAAAAGATTTTGAATTCCCTGACTGACAAGCGGTAGTAGCTATCAAAAAAATAGAGTTTAGATCCGGCTGCGAAGAGCCGGAGGGGTGGCTTTTGCCCCAAAGAACAGATCCACGCTTTTCAAGGTTTGCGCACCGATGAACGCCATGTCCACCCCAGCCATTGCCCCTGAGGCCCTGCGCGGCAGCGCCGCCGACATTCAGTCCATCCAGATTCCCTATCGGCGACATGCGGACCAGGATGCCGATGCGCCGGCTCGCCACCCCGTGGTCGTCGTCGGCGCCGGGCCTGTGGGCCTGTCTCTGGCCATCGATCTGGCGCAGCGCGGCCAGCCGGTGGTGGTGCTCGACAACGACTGCAAGCTGTCCACAGGCTCGCGCGCCATCTGTTTTTCCAAGCGTACGCTGGAGATCTGGGATCGCCTGGGCGTGGGCCAGTCCATGGTGGACAAGGGCGTGTCCTGGAATCTGGGCAAGGTGTTTGCCAGGGATCGGTCGCTCTACCAGTTCGATCTGCTGCCCGAAGCCGGCCACGAGCGCCCGGCCTTCATCAATCTGCAGCAGTACTACGCCGAAGCCTATCTGGTCGAGCGCGCACTGCAGCTGCCGCTGATCGATCTGCGCTGGCACAACAAGGTCACGGCGCTGGCGCCGCGCGCCGATGGTGCGCTGCTGACAGTGGAAACGCCCGAGGGCGAGTATCGGATCGATGCCCAGTGGGTGCTGGCCTGCGACGGCTCGCGCTCGCCCTTGCGTGGCCTGCTGGGTCAGGAAAGCCATGGCCGCATCTTCCGCGACCGCTTTCTGATTGCCGATGTGAAGATGCATGCGGATTTCCCGACCGAGCGCTGGTTCTGGTTCGATCCGCCGTTTCATCCGGGTCAGAGCGTGCTGCTGCACCGCCAGCCCGACGATGTCTGGCGCATCGACTTCCAGCTGGGCTGGGAGGCCGATCCCGAGGAGGAGAAAAAGCCCGAGAACATCCTGCCGCGCATCCGCGCATTGCTGGGCAAGGATGCGGACTTCGAGCTCGAATGGGCCAGCGTCTACACCTTTGCCTGCCTGCGCATGGACCGCTTTGTCCACGGTCGCGTGGTCTTCGCGGGCGACAGCGCGCATGGCGTCTCGCCCTTTGGCGCACGCGGCGCCAACAGCGGCGTCCAGGATGCCGAAAACCTGGCCTGGAAGCTCGACCGCGTGCTGCGCGGCCAGGCCGATGCTGCGCTGATCTCGACCTACGGCGCCGAGCGCGAATACGCGGCCGACGAGAACATCCGCAACTCGACGCGCGCCACCGACTTCATCACGCCAAAGAGCGAGATCAGTCGTCTGTTTCGCGATGCGGCGCTGGAGCTGGCGCGCGAGCATGAGTTTGCGCGTCGCATCGTCAACAGCGGGCGTCTGTCGGTGCCGGCCACGCTGCATCATTCATCACTCAACACGCCGGACAGCGAGGTCTTCGAAGGCTCGCAACTGCCCGGCGCCGTGCTCAGCGATGCGCCCATGCGCCGCCCCGGCGACAGCCAGACCACATGGCTGCTGCGCGCCCTGGGCCCGGACTTCACGCTGCTGCATTTTGGCCCCACGCCGGCATGGGCACACGGACTTGGCGGCGTACTCAATCTCTCGATAGCCGCCGAGGGCGATGCAGGGGCCGCGCAAGCCGATCTGCTGGATGTGCAGGGTCTGGCCGCACAGCGTCTGGATGCGCGCACCGGCACCAGTTACCTGCTGCGCCCCGACCAGCATGTCTGCGCGCGCTGGCGTCGTCCCGACGAGGCTGCCGTGCGTGCTGCGTTGCTGCAAGCCAGCGGCGCCTTGCAATGAAATACCCCAGAGGATTCCCCTTTTTTAGGAGACTGCCATGCTGCTTTCCACCCACCCGAATCTGCAGGCCTGCGACGATTTCTATGAAGCCCTGATCGCCACGCATCAGGGCCTTGAAACCGCGCAAAGCCATGCCCTCAATGCCCGCCTGGTGCTGCTGCTGGCCAATCACATTGGCCATCAGAAGACCTTGCTGCATGCGCTCGAACTGGCCCGCGCCAGCGCAGGATTCGCTCCTGCCGGCGCGGACGCGGCCGAGCGCGGTGCCGTGACACCGGTTGCCCCGGTACACGCTGCCGTTTGAGAAGCAGCGCGCCGCCGCTCTGGCGGCAGCTGCGCCATCCCCTAAAGGCCCCGTCACCAAAATCTATTCCAGGGGCCATGAATCAAGGAGACAAGGATGATGCAACGCAAACAGTTTCTGGCCGCACTGGCCTGCTCGACGCTGGCCTGGGCTGCAGGGCCGGCCGCCATGGCCCAGGAAAAGCCTCTGGAGTGGGTCATCGGCTATGCCGCAGGCGGGGGCTCCGACGTGGTGGCCCGCGTGATTGCGGAATCCATGGGCCGCAATCTGGAGCGGCCCATCGTCATCAACAACAAGCCCGGTGCCGGCACCAATATCGCGGCCGAGTACAGCGCGCGCTCGCATGACTATGGCAACCTGATGTTCACGGCCGACTTCGCCACGCTGGCGGCCAACCCGTTTCTGTTCCGCAAGCTCAACTACAACGCCGAGAAAGACTTCAAGCCCGTGGGCATGCTGGTGCGCTTTCCCATGCTGCTGGTGGTCAACAACGATGTGCCGGTCAGCAATCTGACCGAGTTTGTCGCCTGGGCCAAGCAGCAGAAGGCTGGCGTGAGCTGGGGCTCGGCCGGACTGGGCAGCCCCCATCACCTGGTCGGTGAGTTGTTCCGCGAAGAAGTGGGCCTGGGCAATATGACCCATGTTCCCTATCGCGGTGCAGCGCCCGCAGTGCAGGATGTGATCGGCGGCCAGATTCCCGCCATGTGGGCCGACAGCGCAACCATTGTTCCCTTCCTCGGCGAGAAAAAGCTCAAGGCCATAGGCGTGGCCAGCCCGGCCCGCATCGATGTGCTGCCCAAGGTTGCCACCTTGCAGGAGCAAGGCCTCAAGGGCTTTGAAGGCTATGCCTGGCAGGGCATTGTCGTGCCCAAGGGCAGCTCGGCCGAGGTGGTCAAGAAGTTCAGCCAGTCGCTGCAGTTTGCACTGGCCGACACGCGCACCAAGGCTCGTCTGGCAGCCATGGGGGTCGAGCCCATGCCCGGCAGCTCCGAGCAGATGGAGAAATTCGTCAGCACCGAGCGCAGCAAATGGGGGCGCGTGATCACGACCAACAACATCAAGCTCGATTGAGATACGGACTCAATGAGTCGGAGCCTGGATGACGGACAGGCACGGGCGCTGCGGGATATGCGTTTTTGCAGATGCAGCGCCGTGCCAGCCGTGGCAGACTGCGGCCCATGTCCGAGCCCACTCTTCTCGTTGCCGACGATCACCCGCTGTTTCGCGCAGCGTTGATCCAGGTGCTGCACGACCGCTTCCCGCAATCCCGCATTGTGGAGGCGGCCAGCGCCCAGACCCTGGGCGCTGCGATGCAGGAGCACCCCGAGATCGAGCTGGTGCTGCTGGATCTGGCCATGCCCGGCGCACGGGGCTTTTCGTCGCTGCTGCATCTGCGTGGCGAATATGCGCAGGTGCCGGTGATCATCATCTCGTCCAACGACGATCCGCGCATCATCCGCCGCGCCCAGCAGTTCGGGGCGGCGGGCTTTATCTCCAAGTCTGCGGCTGCAGACGATATGAGTGCCGCGATTGACGACGTGCTCAACGGGGATATCAGCTTCCCGTCCATGGTGGCCGAGCGCTCCGAGGCCGATGCGGCCCTGGCCGCTCGTCTGGCCCAGCTCACGCCCCAGCAGTTTCGCGTGCTGCTGTGCATTGCCGACGGGCTGCTCAACAAGCAGATCGCGCACGAACTGGGTCTGGCCGAGAACACGGTCAAGGTCCATGTGACGGCGATCCTCAAGAAGCTCGAATGCTATTCACGCACTCAGGCGGCCGTGCTGGTCAAGAGCCTGGAAAACGATCACGAGGTTTGATTGCCCTGGTGCCTCAAGAGTCATCTGTCTTGATGGCTTGCTGCGCTTTGCTGGTCATGGATTGAGGCCTTCTTGACCTCATTTCTGTGCAGCTTGCAGCTGCATGCCGTCTTCGCAGTTCGATGGCTACAAGTGCGCGAAAAACTCCGGCGTCGCGTCCCAGCGATCGTGCATGCCATCGACATACGTGACGGGAATTCGCGAAAGCTCCTCCTCCGACAGCTCTTCCAGGCAACCGATATTGATGCCGTACATCTGGCCTATCGGCGTGTCGTGGCCCACACCAAAGACGCGGATGCCGCAGCGCCTGCAGAAGAAATGGTGGTTCTTTTGCGAGCCAAACACATAGAGGGTGAGTTCCTTCTCACCCGTAATAAGGCGGAAATTTTCGGGGCTGGCGATGGCGGGCCAGAACCGGCTGCGCCTGCAGATGGAGCAGTTGCAGCGATAGCTGGGCTGGCTCAGGTCCAGGCCGACTTCAACCTGAACCCGGCTGCAATGGCAGCTGGCACGATAGGACTTCAGCATCTGGCGACCCCCTGTGTTGAGACGGGCTGCCATCGTGATGTCAGCCTTGATCGAAGCTTAGATAGTTCAGATGCTCCTGGCTACGCCAGACCGCACACCATGCGTTGATATCGCTGCCGTGGGAGAAAAAGATCTCCCAGCGATGATCGACCTTGTCCTGAAAAACCCGTCTCGCCGCATTGATGAAGCGATGACAATGGACATGGAGCTGGCCTTCGGCATCTTGTGCATCGATCAGCCAGCGGAAATCCTCTTGCCAGTCGGCGTCGCACGATACGTCATGCACGGATTTCAGACGCAGCCTGCTGACCACATCGGGCCAATGAGCGAGATCGATCCGGCAGCGCACAGCCAGGCGGTCGTCAATGCCGCTGCCTCCGGCATAAAAGCCCAGCACATACTGCAAGTCTTCTGCTGCAGGCGCAAAGCCGATCAGATTGGCAATGAGCGACACGGGCTTTTCCACGCACATGTCTTTGCTGCTGTGTCGATGAGCCAGGCTGTCGTAGTCGCGCATGTCTTCTGCAACCGTCCAGGGAAGAGCAGGCATGCAGAGGCGAGTCTCCTCATGCAGCATGGGTTTGTCCTCCCAGGGAGGACAGAACGGCAGGAGCGATCAGCCTGTGCATGGGTTTGACGGGCAGCATGTAGAGGCGCCCCAGTGTGTTCTTGACATGCACAACGGTGGTGACGGTGATGATGGCTTCACGGGAGCTGATGTCGTTCTGGCGATGGATGCTGAGCACGACACTCAGGTGCTTGTCGTCGTCGCCGATCAGGGCTTCATCAAAGGTGTTCTCGAATACCGTGAAGATACCGACCCGATCGCCCAATCGGTAGCTGGCTGCTGTCTTGCCAGGCGTCAAGGCCGACAGGCTGCCCAGATCCTTGAGCCCCACCAGGCCGCCAGCCAGATTGCGCGCGCGCATACAGGCTTCTATCCAGCGCGGCGTTTTGCGCGCGGCGAGCAGGAAGTGGTCCAGCGCCGAAAGGGCGGTTGCGTCCGAGGCGATGCTCCAGGAGTCGTGAAAGCTGGCCCCGGCCAGTCGTTCGGCGATGCGGCTGCCGGGCGGAACAGCGGATTCAACGGGATGATGGTTCATGCGGTCTGGCCTGAGTGGCGTGAGCTGCGGGCCGGAAATACCGCAGAGGCTGCAGCAGCATATCGAAGAATCCGCCGCTCGGCTTGCGCAGCCACGGCGTGCAGAGGGGCGCTCTTCCTGAGTTCATAGCGAGAGTGCAATGCGCTGAAATCGCCGCCGCTGGAAACGACTTTGTTTCTCAGGTGCTGCCGCCTTCTCGTCCGCGCAAAAAGGTCTGGCTCATCAGCGCTCGCAGCGCCGGCGGTCTTACCGGTTTGGCGAGAAAGCCCCAGCCGCGTTCGGCTGCCTGGCGGCGCAGGGTGCTGTCACCTTCTGCGGTCAGCAGGATGACGGGAGGCTGCCGGCCCCAGCGTTCGCAGAGCTGGGCGTAGACATCGGGGCCGTAAAGCTGGCCCAGGTGCACATCGAGCAGCACCAGTTGCGGGGCATTGCCGGGCGCGGCATAGGCCAGGGCTTCGGGGGCGTTGGCGGCCAGCGGCACATCGCAGCCCCAGCGTTCCAGCAAGGCACAGGTGGCGTCGCGGGTGGCGGGATCGTCCTCCACATACCAGACAGTGCCGCCCTGCAGCGGGCTGTCCACGCGAGTGCTGGGAGAAGGCTCCTGGGAGACCGGTGTCAATGCTGCGGCCTGGCCCAGAGGAACCTTGACCCAGAAGACGCTTCCCTTGCCCAGGGTGGAGCGCAGGCCGATCTCATGGTCCAGCAATCTGCCCAGGCGCTCCACGATGGCCAGGCCCAGGCCGGTGCCGCGGTCGTCGGCATGGCCTTCGTCGAGGCGGCGGAACTCCTCGAAGATTTCCTTTTGCAGGCTCTGGGGAATGCCCGGCCCCTGGTCATGCACCTCGATACGCACCTGGTCGCCCTGGCGGCGACAGCCCACGACAATGCGGCCCTTGCGCGTGTAGCGGATGGCGTTGGAGACAAAGTTCTGCAGTATGCGACGCAGCAAGGCCTCATCGCTGCGCACGATCAGCCGGCTGGGCATGCAGTGCAGGCTCAGGCCCTCGTTCCCGGCCTGCAGCGCAAAATTGTTGTGCACCACTTCCAGCAAGGAACTGAGCGCGAAATCCCGCACACGGACTTCGAGCTGGCCCGATTCCATGCGCGAGATATCGAGCAGGCTGGTGAGGATGGCGTCCTGCGAGGCCAGGGCCTTGTCCACCCGCTGGGCCAGCTGGCGGCCCGCATCATCGTGCAGATAGGTGGGCAGCAGGCTGGTGAAGATGCGCGCCGCATTCAGCGGCTGCAGCAGGTCATGCACGGCCGAGGCAACAAAGCGGGTCTTGTAGCGATTGGCGCGCTCGGCTTCCTGTTTGGCCTTGGCCAGGTCCCGGGTGCGATCGGCAATGCGCTTTTCCAGCGTGTCGGCCAGATTGCGCAGCTCGCGCGCCGTGTTCTTGTAGCTGGTGATGTCGGCGTAGCTGGTGACAAAGCCGCCGTCGGGCAGGGGGTTGCCGCGGATCTCCAGCACCGTGCCGTCTCCCTTGGCGCTTTCGTGCAGATGGGGGCTGCCGCTGCGCAGGTGTTCCAGGCGGCGCTGTATGGCTTGCTCCACATTGCCCTTGCCCAGCAGGCCGCGCCTGGCGTTGTGGCGTATCAGGGCCTCGATGGGCTGGCCGACATGCATCAGCTCTGGCGGGTAGCGGAACAGCTCCACATAGCGCGAGTTCCAGGCCACCAGCCGCAGTTGCGGGTCCACCACCACCACGCCTTGCGGCAGATGCTGCAGGCTGCGCGAAAGTCCGGTATCGGCTTGCTTGGCGGCCTGGACAATGCCGTCCTGTGCGGTGCGCAGCTCCTGTGCATGCTGGTGCAGCACGGCCTCCAGTTCCTTGCGGCTGCGCTGTCTCAGGGCGGCCAGGCGCTGGCGCTGGCGGATATAGAGCACCAGCAGCGATGCGGCCAGCCACAGGCCGCCAGCGGCCACTGCCGCCCAGTGGCTGGCTGTCTGGCTATGGACGATGTCGTGCAGCAGGTGTAGCTGCCATTGGCTTTCGGGGAGCTCCATGCGCAGCCAGAGCATGGGGTCGACCAGTGGAGGCTGGCTGAAATGGGCCAGCATGCCGATGCCGGCAGGCTGGTGGCTGGTGCGGTAGCCGAGCGGCATCAGGGCCTGGCCCGCGTATTGGTGGGTTTCCCGCACCTCCCGCTCGTCGCTGGCGGACAGCGGCTCCAGCAGGCGGTAGCGCCATTCGTCGCGATTGGAAAGAAAGACCACGCCATGCTCGTCCGAGGCGAAGACGATGTCGGGCGACTGACTCCACTCGCCTTCGAGTTCCTGAAACAGGATCTTGATGGCGATGAGTCCAAGCACCGAGCCGTCTTCATCATGGATGGCCTGGGAAAGAAAGTAGCCGGGCAGCCCGGTGGTCATGCCTATGCCGTAGAAGCGGCCGCTGCCCTGGCTCAGCGCCTGGGTCACATAGGGGCGAAAGCTGTAGTCCTCGCCCACGTTGCTGTGCGAGTCGCGCCAGTTGCTGGCGGCCAGGGCCTTGCCGCTTTTGTCGATGAGAGTCAGCGTGGAGGCTCGGCTGGCGCCGTTGGCCTGCTCCAGCTTGTGGTTGAGCCTGTCTACCTCGGCGGCGCTGAGCGGGTGGCTGAGCGCGCTCTTGAGTTCGGCATCGAGTGCCAGCACCTCGGGCAGGGTGCGGTAGCGATCCACGCGCTGCACCATGGCCTGGGCATAGAGCGTGAGCTGGCGCTGCACGCTCTCGCTTTCATCATGCAAAGAGGTCTGCAGCGCGACGCGACTGGCCGCCCACATGCTCAGCAGCATGCCGCTGAGCACGATGACAAGGGTCAGAAAGAGTCGGTTTCGGGCAAGGTTTCGCGCAAGACGCATGACGAGGTTGGGTGATCAAGGAGCCCAGTGTGGCTGTGGAGCAGGTTCAGTGCGGATTCTGAGGCCTAGGGATTTCCCTAAGTTGGTGCATGCTCTCCCAGGGAGCGCGTACCGACCTAATACCAATGGGTTATCGGCACAAAAAGGGCGCAGGAGTACAAACGGCAGCAATTCGGCGCACCACGGTGGTGCGCCCGCAATTTTGGAGATGCAGCGTGCACACTCTGCCCACAGAATCCGCTCCGCGCGAGCACTTGCCGTTCTACCGTCAGCTCTACTTCCAGGTGGTGTTCGCCATCATCGTGGGCGTGCTGCTGGGGCACTTCGAACCCGCCTATGGCGAGGCTATGAAGCCCTTCGGCGATGCCTTCATCAAGCTCATCAAGATGATCATCGCGCCGGTGATCTTCCTGACCATCGTCACCGGCATTGCCAGCATGACGCACCTGAGCGCCGTGGGCCGTGTGTTCGGCAAGGCCATGGCGTACTTCCTGACCTTCTCCACACTGGCGCTGGTCGTGGGCCTGATCGTGGCCAATGTCATGCAGCCCGGTGCCGGCATGCACATCAACCCCGCCGATCTGGACCAGACGGCCGTCAAGGGCTATGTGGCGAAGTCGCACGAAATGACGCTGACCGGCTTCGTGATGGACATCATCCCCAAGACGCTGATCAGCCCGTTTGTGGGTGACAACATCCTGCAGGTGCTGCTGGTGGCGGTGCTGTTCGGCGTGTCCCTGGCCATGGTCGGCGAGGCCGGCAAGCCCGTGCTGAACTTCTTTGAAGCCCTGACCAAGCCCGTGTTCAAGCTGGTCAACATCGTGATGAAGTTCGCCCCCATCGGTGCGTTTGGCGCCATGGCCTTCACCATCGGCAAGTTCGGCCTGGGCTCGCTGGTCAACCTAGCCGAGCTGGTGCTGACCTTCTACATCACCTCGGCCCTGTTCGTGCTGGTGATCCTGGGGGCGGTGGCGCGCTTTTGCGGCTTCTCCGTGATCAAGCTGATCAAGTACCTCAAGGACGAGCTGCTGCTGGTGCTGGGTACATCGTCTTCCGAGTCGGCCCTGCCTTCGCTGATGCACAAGATGGAAAAGGCCGGCTGCAGCAAGTCCGTCGTCGGTCTGGTCGTGCCTACCGGCTACTCCTTCAACCTGGACGGCACCAATATCTACATGACGCTGGCTGCGCTGTTCATTGCCCAGGCGACCGATACCCATCTGACCCTGGGCCACCAGATCGCGCTGCTGCTGGTTGCCATGCTGTCGTCCAAGGGCGCGGCGGGCGTGACGGGTGCTGGCTTCATCACCCTGGCAGCGACCCTGGCCGTGGTGCCCGAGGTGCCCGTGGCCGGCATGGCACTGATTCTGGGTGTGGACCGCTTCATGTCCGAATGCCGTTCCCTGACCAACTTCATAGGTAACGCCGTCGCCACCGTGGTGGTTTCCAAGTGGGAAAACGCGCTGGATCACGAAAAGCTGGATGCGGCGCTGGCTGGCAAGGAAGCAAACGAGGCGGTGTCCGCTCACGCCTGAGCGAGCCCAGGCCCCATGAAAAAAGCCCCGACCATCAGGTCGGGGCTTTTTTCATGGGTTTCAGACTTCAGGCCCTGCCGGGGAAGGTGCTGGTAGCTATCGCTTTTATGGCATTCAAGCGGAGAGTGAGGTCGCTGTCAGCAAGTCATGGGCCGCCAGCACGCGCAAGGTGTCGCGCCCCAGGCGCTTGCTGCGGGGCAGAAAGCGCACCCAGCTCAGTTTGTTGACGGTGCGCTCCAGTACCTGGCGGGCCTCGGCGGGCAGTTGCTGCACAAACTGCTGCCAGGCCTTCCGGGCCGGCTCCAGCGCACCTGCCTGTTGCAGAAACAGCGCCGTGGACTGGGCGTAGTTGAGTGCATCGCGCGCTATGCAGACGGCTCGCGGCAAATGTGCGGCAGGGTCGTCTTCAAAGTCGATGAAGCCTATGACTCCGTCGGCGCAGACCACCATATTGCGCGCCACGGCCTGGCTCAGCACCTCGCCGCAGGCATGCGCCTGCTGTATGGCCTCCAGGCCTTTTAGCCAGAGCTCCAGTGTGGGCTGTGCGCCCCGAGCAATCGCTTCTTCGATGGCATTGCTCAGCGATGGAGCCTCTTCGCCCGGGCGCCCCAGGTGACGCATCACAAAGGCCTGATCGGTCGTAGCCAGCACCTGCGGCACGCGCAGCCCCTTGGCCTTGAAACTGCGCAGGCGGCGCACCTCGGTTTGCAGGGACTCGGTCCCGCCGGGGTTGGGCACGGGCTGCAGCACGGCGGCGCTGAACAGCCTGGCCAGCGTGCTCAGCAGCCAGTAGTTGAGGGCCGGGTTGCCCTTGTTGGCGTGCTTGACCCAAAGGGTTTCATGCGCGAGTTCATAGCGCATGATGCTGTGAGGCTGGTCCAGATGCTCGTGCAGAAATGCCTGGTAATCAATGGCGGTCTGCGCAGAGGGCATCTGCTCTGGGGCGGAAATATCCTGAGATGGCACGGCGTGGGGTCTGTCGGGCGCGGGGCTCTGGCTTCTCAGGTCCAGATGCCGTTGCGCTGGGGAAAAGCTTGCGATTGTGCCGCGTTGTCGGCACTGCCCGCAGCAGATGGGCGCAACACGGGCTCATGCAGAGGCTGAAAGCTCCGGGCCGTGGCCAGCGGCCAGTAGTTCTGGAAGACCTTGTGCTGGCGCTCCAGGCTCTTGAGCAGGCAGCCCGGCTCCACGCGCAGTATCAGATTGGACAGCAGGCTGACCTGGGTGTCGTCCAGCCGGCGCACGATGTGGTGGGCCGTGATCTCGTTGGGATGCCTGAGACCGGCGGCCTGCACCAGCTCCTGCAGCGCATGCAGGGTATTGCGATGAAAGTTGGCCACGCGTGTGGCCTTGTCGGGCACGACCAGCGCCTGCTGGCGCACGGCATCTTGCGTGGTGACGCCCGTGGGACAGGTGCCGGTGTGGCAGCTCTGGGCCTGGATGCAGCCCAGCGCCATCATGAAGCCGCGACCCGAGTTGCACCAGTCGGCCCCCAGGGCCATCATGCGCGCGATGTCGAAGGCCGTGATGACCTTGCCGGCCGCGCCGATCTTGATGCGCTGGCGCAGGTTCACGCCCAGCAAGGTGTTGTGCACCAGCAGCAGGCCTTCCTGCAGCGGCACGCCCACATGGTCGACGAATTCCACGGGAGCTGCACCCGTGCCGCCCTCGGCCCCGTCGACGACGATGAAGTCGGGCGTGATATTGGTTTCCAGCATGGCCTTGACCATGGCAAACCATTCCCAGGGATGACCGACACAGAACTTGAAGCCCGTGGGCTTGCCGCCTGAAAGACGACGCAGCCTGGCGATGAACTGCATCAGCTCCACAGGGGTGGAGAACGCGCTGTGGCTGGACGGTGAAATACAGTCCACGCCAATCGGTATGCCGCGTGCTGCTGCAATTTCGGGAGTGACCTTGGCGCCGGGAAGCATGCCGCCATGACCGGGCTTGGCGCCCTGGCTGAGCTTGATCTCTATCATCTTGACTTGCGGGTCGGTGGCGTTGGCAACGAATCTTTCTTCGCTGAACGTGCCGTCCGCATTGCGGCAGCCGAAGTAGCCCGAAGCCACCTCCCAGATCAGATCGCCGCCATGCATGCGGTGGTACTGGCTGATCGAGCCTTCGCCCGTATCGTGGATGAAGCCGCCCATCTTTGCGCCCTGGTTGAGCGCCTGGATGGCATTGCCCGAAAGCGCGCCAAAGCTCATGGCAGAGATATTGAAGACGCTGGCGTGATAGGGGCGGGTGCAGGGCTCCACCCCTTCGGCTGGTTGCTCCTGCGTGCCGCCAATCCAGAGACGAAAGTCATGCGAGCTGAGCTTGGTGGGTTGCAGGGAATGATTGACCCACTCATAGCCCTGCTGACTGACATCGAGCTGGGTGCCGAATGGCCGGTTGTCGACCTGGCCCTTGGCACGCTGATAGACCAGCGAGCGCTGGGCACGAGAGAAAGGCTGGGCCTCGGTATCGCCTTCGATGAAGTACTGGCGGATCTCGGGGCGTATGAATTCGAAGATGAAGCGCAAATGGCCCATGACGGGGTAGTTGCGCAAGATCGCATGCTGTTTCTGCAGCAGATCCCAGATGCCCAGCAGTACCAGCAGGGTCGACGCAATCAGCCACCCAAGTCCCTTGCCTGCCGTCGTCAGCATGTAGAGCGAGATAGCCAGCACGAGCGCAGAAATGAAGAGGGCGCCATAGCGCAGGGGCAGACTGTTGAAGAAGCGATGCACTGCAGATACTCCCATGGCAGGGGGTGTTGATGGCGGCCCGCTAAAATTCAGCCTGTACGGGGGCATCCGTCCTGGATGCTTTCTCCCCTTGATCCATCTCCCGGCCCTGCACTTCGATAGTTATGAAACGGTCCGGGCCATCATAAAAGCCTTTCCCTATGCAAGAACAAGCACCTAACTCCGCAGCAGAAGACGCGGCCCTCGCCGACATGCCCGAGGGCGCACTGAGCAATGATCAGCTCGAAGAGCTGGACGCGCTGCTCGACGAGCTGCGCACCCGTGGCGAGGAAATTCCCCAGTGGGAATTCTGTGACGGTTTCCTGACCGCTCTGGTCTGCACACGCCGCCCCATTGCCGCTGCCGAATACATGCCCATGCTGCTGGGCGATGGCGAAGCCCTGCAAGTGGCCGAAGGCCAGCCGCTGCCCAAGCTGGAAGCCTTCAAGGACGAGGCCCAGCAGGCACGCTTCATGGAGTTGTTCGAGCTGCGCCTGGCCGAAGTGCGCGAGCAGCTCGATGCCGACATCAAGTCGCTGGCCGATGACGCGGCCTTCCAGCCCGAGGCGCTGGACACGCGTGGCGCCATCGCCATCCTGCCCGAAGCCGAACAGGCCGAACTGGCCGGCGAAGAAGTGCCGTCGTTCTCGCAAGTGTGGGCACTGGGCTTTATGTTCGTGGTGGAAAACTGGGCCGACGAATGGGCGGCGCCCCGCGACAAGGACGCGGCCCAGTTGCTGGACGCGGCCATGGAGTTCATCGTCAACCTGACCGAAGACGACACGGACGAGCCGGCTCTGAACCTGTATGACGAAGCAGGCCCTGCCTCGACCAGCCAGGAGCGTGTGGATGCCTTTGGCGAAGCCATCTGGGCCGTGTATGACCTGTACCGTCTGTGGAAGAGCATGGGCCCACGCCAGGAAACCATCGTCAAGGGCGAGCAACCCGGCCGTAACGACCCTTGCCCCTGCGGTAGCGGCAAGAAGTTCAAGAAGTGCCACGGGGCTTGACCAGAGCGGCCCCCTGAGGCCCTTTGCAGGGCCGCAGCGTCCCCTGCAGTGCGGCCTTTGCTGGCTGCTTCCGGGTTTCGCTGCTGCGATGCAGAGGCTTTCTATAAAGCGTCTCGGTTGTGGCTCAAACATAAAGGCTGCGTGATATTTGCGCAGCCATTGGCGTGTAGTGTGAGTTAGTGGGATAGATGACGCATTTAGGTGAGCGCATACGCGCCCGGCGACAGGCGCTGGGTTTGAGTCAGGGTCGGCTGGCGCAGATGGCGGATGTCACTGCATCCGCCATTTCGCAGATCGAGTCGGGAGCCATTCGCACTCTCAAGAACGATACCCTGGCAAGACTGGCTATCGCCCTGCAGACCACGGCACTGGAGTTGATGGCCGGTCTGCATTCCGAAACCCTGTCTCTTCCAAATGATGAACAGCGCTTGCTCGACTGCTATAGAAAACTGCAGCCGCCGTTGCAGGACATCGCTCTCAAACTGATAAAAGCTCTGCAGTGATTCCCGAGTCGCTGTATTGAGCGATCTCTTTTGTTTCAAAAAGGCCTGTTAAATACAGGCCTTTTTGTTTTTTCATTTAAGAACAAGGGTTAACCCGATTATTAAATGTAGGATGATATCCAATAGCCTGTAGGAAATGAATGAAGATTGCGTAGATTGAACCGGAAGCCACACGTGAGGGATTCGTCGGAAAAATTACAGATGATCTCTTTAATCCTGTGAAGTGATTGTTTTTATTGGATTTTTTGGTGCGGGAGTGCTTGCTTACCTGACGGTTGAAATTGCTGAGAGCTATGCTGCATATTTGTTGATAGCTATTTCAAATATTTCAAGATGTTTCTTGCTTCGTAAGATGGACTCCGCGGTGGTCGAAAACAGCCACAGCGATCTACAAACCTGATTGTTGAAGGAGCTAGTCATGAAAGACCAAATCATCAAATTCTGGCGTGATGAAGAAGGTGCAACTGCGATTGAGTATGCGCTGATTGCTGGCCTGATTGCTGTTGGATTGGCGTTGGCGTTGACTAATCTGGGCAAGGAATTGTCAGACTTTTTCGGACGCATTGGAACAAAACTGAAGGGAATCACCATTGCATAAAGCAATGTGGGGATATCTTTTTATATTGTTCTTGGTTGCTTCTGGGATCTTCGATTTCAGACATAGGATGGTTCCCAACTGGTTGGTTTTCTGTGGTTTGATAACATCAATTTTCATTTTTGTTTTTGACCATGAAAATCAACCATTTGGGGTAAGTTGGCTCAATGGTTTGATTTCTTCGGTTTCAATATTTTTATTTTTCCTATTATTTTATTTTATGGGCCTCATGGGGGCGGGAGATGTGAAATTTTCTGCGGCTCTGGGGGCTTGGGTCGGCTGGGAGTTGCTGTTTTTGAGCTGGGCTTTGAGTTGTGCGTTTGCACTGGCTCATGGGCTGATTGTTCGAAGTGATCTGAGATATTTATTTTTCCCTGCAATAAAGTTGGAGGACGGTTCAACTGATAGGGGAAAGCGGTTTATCCCCTATGTGACTTATCTGTCGCTGGCAACAGTCATCGTGTTGGTGATGATCAAATAGCGTAAGCAGAAAGGAGGGGTATGTACTTGAGAAATCAAAAAGGTGCAGTGGCAATTGAATTTGCACTCCTCTTTCCTATTTTTTTCTTGATTTTCTATGCCATAGTTACTTATGGACTGATTTTTACTGCTCAGCAGACATTGACGTTGGCTGCCGCAGAAGGTGCCAGAGCCGCAGTGCGATATCCGGCTCAGGTTCCAGCCAACACCTCCTTAATCAGTGCGCGTAAGAGCGCCGCCTGTGCAATGACCAATGGTGCTTTGGAATGGTTGAGAAACATGGGTACCGGCTTGGGGGGAACCTCGTGCATTGACAGCCCGACGGGTGATGCGGCCGGTATCTATGTCTCATCAGGAGATTGCGTGGGGGGCTCAGTGGGGGCTGGAATTTCCTGCATCAATGTTCGTATTAACTACAACTATGCAGCTTCACCTTTGATTCCAAAGTTGTTGGGGCCTGTGCTGAGCTTGCCGACTCCAGACATATTGAGGGGCGGTGCAGTGGCTCAAGTAAGTTTGCTGGATTGATGAATTGAAAAGCTCTGTCAACGATGCAGGGTAATAAGAGGGGTGGTTATGGTGAATGTCGCAAAGATCGCGGTTGGGGTTCTGCTGGCGGTGGCATTGGCTCTGGGCATTTATGGGTGGATGCTCGCCAAAACACCGCCAGCATCAGACCCTCAGGCTCAAAACTCATCCAGCGACGTCAAGTCCAGTGCCAATGTGAGTGTGGTGATGGCAGCGCAGGCCATTCCAGCGGGGCAGGCGCTCAAGGTCGAGGATCTGCAGATCTCGCAGTTGCCGGCCCTACCCGATGGCGCCTACAGCGACATTCAGGCAGCTGTTGGCTCCGTACCTGCGGTGGACATACCCAAGGGCGCCCCCGTACTGCAAGGGCAAATGGTGACCGGACTGGCGCTCAAGTTGTCGGAGGGTGAGCGTGCAGTCGCGGTCAAGGTCGATGAAAGCATCGGCGCCGGCAATCGCATCAAGCCCGGCGACTTTGTTGATGTGTTCTTTGCGCTGCGCCGCGATGCCAATGAAATCGATCAGAGCCAGGCGCGTTTGCTGCTTTCGCGCAAGCGTGTGCTGGCCTATGGCGCGGCATCGGTGGAGGCGCTGACCTCGACGGACAAAGTCGATGGCAAGCAGGCCAATGGCTCCGACAGCGCGCGCACTGCTGTGCTTGCCGTGCCGGTGGCCGAGGTCAGTCAGTTGCTGCTGGGCGGCTCCAATGGCAGCCTGCTGCTGGCACTGCGCAACCCCACGGATATGACCGAGCCGGATAGGGAGAAGTTTGCTCCGCTGCCTGGAGTATTGGCCGTCGCCATGACCAAGGGATCTGTTGCCGCTCCGTTGGAAGGTGCTGACGCAGCGCAGGCCGGTGTGGCCATGAGCAGCCTGGCCGGCTCCGCAGGCACTTCGGCAGCGCGCACGACTGCGGCCAGGCCCATGACCGCTGGTGTCGCCAAGCCTGCCGTGCCGCGCACGCGCACCGCATCTGCAGATTCTTCCCTGCCCGTTGAATTCGTGCGTGGAGCCAACTCCCAAACCGTGCGGTACTGAGCTATGAATAACAAGACCTTTTGGATCTCGCCCCGCACCCCGTCAATGAAGCCGCTGTATCTGCTTTGCGGCCTATCCTTGGGTGCCGTCACTGTCCCGGCCCTTGCGCAGCAAGTGCCCAATGCAGGCGAAAGCAGAGCGCAGCAAGCGACAGCAGCCAGAGAAATCAAGCTCGTGATGGGCGCGCAGCATGAGCTGGACCTGCCCGGCGGTGTGGAGCGCATTGCCATCGGCGACGACACGATCGCCGCTGTGCATATCAAGCGTGCGGGCAAGGGGGCTGCTGCCAAGATCTTGCTGAGCCCGCTCAAGCCCGGCAACACATCGTTCATGGTCTGGCCACGCGGTGAAGCGCAGGCGCAGAGCTATATGCTCAATGTGCAGCAACGCGTGGAACTGCGCACGGCCAAGGCCTCCAGCCTGATAGAGCAGCAGTTTGCCGGTGAGCTGGCGAACGCGCAGTCCGCCGACAAGGCCAAGACCGTCGATCTCTCCAGCGTCCAGCTCAAGAGCAATGTGGTGCAGGTCGATGTCAAGGTGGTCGAGTTCAACAAGACCCAGATGAAAAAGGTCGGCCTCAATCTATTCAGCACGTCCCCCAATAGCTCGGGCTTCAGCTTTGGCATTTTTGGACGTGGTTCTTATGGCATCAGCGGGGGGAGTTCCACGACGGGCGCAACCGCCAATCCCTTGACTCAGGCCTTCAACTTGCTGATGCAATTCGACAAGGCCGGAATCGGTGTCAATATCGGCATGCTCGAAGGCAATAATCTGGCGCGGGTGCTGGCGGCTCCGACCCTGGTGGCCTTGTCCGGCCAAAGCGCCAACTTTCTGTCGGGCGGAGAAGTGCCGGTTCCCGTGCCTGCGGGCACGGGCATGGTGGCCATTCAGTACAAGCCCTACGGCATTGGCTTGACGGTCTCCCCTACGGTGTTGTCCAACGATCGCATCGTGCTCAAGGTGGCGCCGGAAGCCAGTGAACTGGACTACGCCAACACCATTGTCCTGAACAGTGCGACCGTCCCCTCGATTACCACGCGTCGTGCAGATACCACGGTGGAGCTTGGCGACGGCGAAAGCTTTGTGATTGGCGGCCTGGTCAGCCGCAACACCACATCAGGCACCGACAAAGTTCCTTTGCTGGGCGATATCCCGATTCTGGGCGTGCTGTTCAAGCGTCAGGAGTTTCAGCAAAAGGAGAGCGAGCTGGCGATTGTGGTGACGCCGCGCCTTGTCAAACCGCTGGCCCGCGATGTGAATGTGGAGCCGTTGCTGCCCGGGCGCACCGAGCAGCGTGATCCTGCGGTGTGGGGTCCATGGGTGGCGGGTGGTCTCTCGTCCAGCGTGGCGCCGGGCTTCTCGCGCTGAGTGCCAGAGTCGAGACATGAATATGCGCATGGACTCATCCCAGCTCAATACCACGCAGCCAGGGGCTGTGCGTGGCAATGCACGCGTGGTGCTGGTGACGCAGTCTTCGTCACACGCTTTCTGGCTGGCGAGTGCTTTGGGCAGCGATGCGGAAGTGATACCGGTGGCGGGCGATCTGGCAACGCTTCACGCTGCGATTTCGGCGCCAGGGCTTGGCGTGGTGGTGGTGGATTTCTCGGCTCCCATGACGGAGGCTGCCATCGCCCTGGTCAGCGACCTGCGCGCCAGTTTCCCCGGGGTGGTGATCATGGGATCCGGCTCTGCTGCCGAGCCCGCTTCCATGCGTGCGGCCCTGCGCTGTGGCGTGGCTGAATTCATTGACTGGGATGCGACCGAAGCCGAGGCCAATGCGGCCATCAGGCATCAGCTGCATGCACGCAATCTGCAGCCTGCCGCAGTGGCACTTGCGCCAGAGACCAAAGGTTTTGCCCTGCCTTTGTTGGGGGCCCGTGTCGGTATGGGAGTAACCACGCTGGCGGTGCATCTGGCCGCGATGTTTCAGGAAATGCATGGCCATGGCGTGGGCAGCGTCAAAAACAAAAAGCAGCCAGTTCGGCCCTTCGGCGCTAGCCAGTTACCGCAGGAGGAGGCTGCGAATGCAGCTTTGCTGGATCTGGGTTTGCCAGCGCGCGATGGTTTGCTGTATCTGGGCATCGCGGGTGACTTCAACTTTGTGGATGCGGTTCAGAACACGCGCCGTCTGGATGCGACGCTGATCAACTCGGCGTTTGCCAAGCACTCCACGGGCACGGTGACCCTGGCCTGGCCATCCGATCTGGGCATGCTGCGCGATGTCAGCCCCGCAGCTGCAGCGGGCGTGGTCAGCACGCTCAAGAGCCTGCTTGGGGTGCAGGTGATCGATATGGGCGGCATGGTGCAGGCGGATTTTCTGGCGCCTTTGCTTCGCGAAAGCGGTCAGGGATGGGTGGTCTGCGATCAGTCTTTGGGCGGCATAGTGTCCACCGCACAGCTGCTCAAGGAGCTGGACGCCAAGGGTGTGGAGCGCAGCACCCTCAAGCTGGTTCTCAACCGCTTCAATCCCCAAGCCGGCCTGCCCGCCAAAGAGGTCGCGCAGCGCCTTGGCCTGGAGCTGCTGCACGTGATTCCGGACCGGTCCACGGCTTTGCTCAGTGCTGCCAGCTGCGGTCAGCTGTTGTCGCAAGCGCAGCGCGGCGATCCCTATGTAACCTGCATCAGAAGCATGGTACGTGTATTGCAGGGTGAAGCAATGATGGCTGACAAGGCTGTGGCGGTACCAGTGGCGGGCGTTCTGGGTCAATGGGCCAAGCGATTGAGGAGAGGCGAATGAGCATGGACATTGTTTTCGCCGAAAAAAGCAGTCATTTTTCGGACTCCAAGCAGCTGCTGCTGATCAAGAACGTCGCACACGAGCATTTGCTCACGCGTGTGGAGGAACTGGGTGCGGTGTTTGCCAAATGGTCCGCCAGCCGTGTGCGCCAGTTTGTGCACCAGGAGCTGGAGCAGTTTGTGCGCCAGCAGCGCTTTCCCGTCAACGACGAGGAAGTGCAATGGATTGCGCAGGCCCTGAACAAGGAGCTGTCGGGGCTGGGGCCGCTGGATGACCTGATGGCTGACCCAGAGGTTGAGGACATTCTGATCAACGGCTATCAGCGTGTCTTTGTCTCGCGAAAGGGCATTTTGCAGCAGGAGGCGCTGCACTTCACCGACAACGCCCATGTGCTGCGCATCGTGCGCCGCATCATCTCCCCGCTGGGCCGGCGCCTTGATGAATCCACGCCCATGGTCGATGCGCGCTTGCCGGACGGCGGCCGTATCAATGTGGTGATAGAGCCGCTGTCGCTGGACGGGCCGGCGGTTTCGATACGCAAGTTTCGCAATGATCCGCTGCGGGTTCAGGATCTGGTCGATTTCGGCACCATGGACGAAGGCATGGCGCGCCTGCTGGAGCTGGCGGTGCGTGAGCGCTGCAATATTCTCATCAGCGGCGGCACCAGCTGCGGCAAGACCTCCATGCTCAATGCGATTGCGGGCTTCATCCCCGGCAATGAGCGGGTGGTGACGATTGAAGATACGGCCGAGCTGACGCTGCCTCATCCGCATGTGGTGCGCATGGAAAGCCGTCCTGGCGGCTTTGAGGGGGCGGGAGTGGTCTCCATTCGGGACCTACTGCGCAACAGCTTGCGCATGCGCCCGGATCGCATTGTGGTGGGCGAGGTGCGCGGCGCGGAAGTGCTGGAGATGCTACAGGCCATGAATACCGGTCACGACGGCTCCATGGCCACGATTCACGCCAGCTCTCCTCGGGAGTGTCTGCACCGCATGGAGATGCTTGCGGGCTTTGCGGGCTTTCAGGGCAGCGAGGTCAGCCTGCGCCGCCAGATTGCCAATGCACTCGATTTCATCGTGCAGATAAGCCGCCTGCCCAATGGCAAGCGGCGCATCACATCGATCACCGAAGTCACGGGCATCATCGATAGCGTGATTGCCACCCAGGAGCTCTATCGGCACGAGTTGCTGCCGCAACCCGACGGTGAGGATCTGGAGCGGTGGACCACGCTGGGCATGGTGCCGCATACGCCCAAGCTGGCGCGCTATCGCGCGGTGCTGCAGCATGCGGGAAATAATGGTGGCAACCTTGCGGGGCTGCGTCATGGCTAGCCATGCATTCTTACTCATGAGTCTGGCGCTGCTGATCGCTGCAGCCGCCATGGCGCTGTGGATGCTTGTCGGGCGGCAGCAGAAGACGCACCGTATGACCAGGCATCTGGAGCAGAGCTTGGAAAAAAGTGCGGCGGCAGCGGCCGGATTTACCGCCAAGGATGCAGCGGCATCCGCTTTTGATAACTCTGTGGCAGATGCGCTGCTGGGCAAAGAGAAGAAGGCAGGCTGGCCGGTTCCCGCGATTTTGCTGGGTACGGCCAGCGCCCGGCTTTTCTATGGTGGTCTGGCATTGATTGTCGCGGCGTTTCTGGCCATAGCCTTTGGCGCTGGCTGGCTCGCCGGTGGCGCAGTGCTGGTGGTGCTGGGGATTGGCTTCTTCTTTCTGCTCTATGCGCGTGCGCTTAAGTACCGCGCTAGGCTCACGCAGCAACTGCCTGGCTTTCTTGATAACACGGTGCGCTTGGTGACGATTGGCAACTCCGTTCAGGCTGCCTTCCAGATGGCAGCGGCAACCACCAAAGACCCTTTGCAGTCGGTCATGGAAAAAGCCGCCAGTCTGGCCCGTGCAGGCATGGATCTGGAGAATGCGGTGGCTCATGTGGCCAGGCAGACTAGGTTGGACGAGCTGCATTTGCTGGCAGCCATCTTGCGCATCAGTGTGCGCTATGGCGGTCGGGTCGATCTGCTGCTGGAGCGTGTGGCCCACTTCATGCGTGACCGCGAACAGGCCGAGCAGGACTTGTCTGCCATGACGGCAGAAACGCGCATGTCGGCCTGGGTTCTGAGTCTGCTGCCGGTAGCGGTGTGCTGTCTGATCATTGCAGTCAACGCTGGCTATTTTCTGAATATGTGGAATGACGCCAGTGGCCGCAACATCATCTGGGTTGCGGCTGCGTTGCAGGTCTTTGGTGTGCTGCTGCTCTACCGCATGGCCAAGCTCGACGAGGGGGCCGACTGATGGAGACATCCCGTGTTTTGCTGATGCTGAGCATTGCGCTGCTTGCTGTGGCTGCGTTGATCGGTGCTGCTGTGATTGCCTATGCGCATCAGCGCCGAGAGCGCAGCAGCCGGGTGGTCCAGGATGCACTGAGCCGCAGCGGTGCTGCTGCGGCGAATGCGGCGACAGTGCCTTCCAGGCCCGCAGATCTGCTGCGTTCGCTCAATGGCGATGGCGAGCTGCCTGCACACTGGCTCAATACCTCGTTTGGCAAGGCATTGGTTGCGCAGGAAGACCGCATTTTGCTGAGCAAATGCGGCTGGAGATCGACTCGTGCGCAGCTGCAATATCTGATAGCGCGCTGCGTGGTTTCCATCATGTTCGCGCTGCTTGCGTTCTTTGTTTTTTCGGGCAGCAAGCAATTTCTGCTTTATTTGTTTGCCGCCTTCACCATCGGCTTTTTGCTTCCCAAATGGGTGTTGCGCAGCGTGGCTCGCCGCCGCAGGGCCAGCGTTGCCCGCGAGCTGCCCTTGCTCGTCGATTTGCTGGGCTTGCTGCAAGGCACGGGCATGAGTCTGGATCAGACCCTGCAGGTCATTGGCTCTGACTTCGGCAATGTCATGCCCGTACTCGCGAAGGAAATACAGCTGGCCAGCCAGCAGTACAGCCGGGGCAGCACACGCGAGCGCTCCTTTGGGCGCATGAGCGAGATCTATCAGAACGAGAACCTGGCCAATCTGACATCACTGATGATTCAGATTGACAGATACGGCGGAGCCGTGCAGGAGCCGCTGCGCATTTTTGGCGAGCGGCTGCGTGAGCAGCGCAAGGCCAAGATGAAGGAGATGATAGGAAAGATCTCAGTCAAGATGACAGGCGTCATGGTCGTGACGCTGCTGCCGGCCCTGATCATCATTACAGCCGGACCGGGATTCCTGGCCGTGATCCGGGCATTGGGAGGGATGACAATATGAGAAACAACAAGCAATACATGATATTGCCTTTGGCGGTTGCTACGATGGCCATGCTGTCGGGCTGCTCCAGCATGGGCAATCTGCTGGGGCAGAGCCAGCCCGTGCTGTCGCCCGCGGCCAAGGCTGCGGCAGACAGGCCGCTGGAGAAGGAGGCGGTGGTCGACACGCAGGATACCTACCTCTCTCTGGTCAAGCAGATGCAGTCCAAGTCGCTCTGGTATGCCTCCATCGCGCACCTGGATGCACTGGACAAGCAATGGGGCGCTTCCAGCGATTCGCGGCTGCTGCGCGCCGATGCCTTGCGTCAGGTGGGGCAGCTCAGTGCGGCCATCCCCATCTACCAGGGCCTGCTGGGCAGTGCCAAGGATGGGGCCGCACGCTACGGCCTGGGCCGTGTGGCAGCAGAGCAGGGCGACTTTCGCAGTGCCGCACAGCAGATGGAGCAGGCGCGCATGAGCAACCCTGTGGATTCGCGCCTGTTGACCGATCTGGGCTATGCCTATCTGCGTGCGCATGATCTGAACGCAGCGCGCATTCCGCTGATGCAGGCGGCGCAGCTCAACCCCGAGGATGCACAGGCCAATGTCAATCTGAGCCTGTTCATGATGGTCAGCGGCCAGAGCGCGCAGGCTGAAGAATTCATGCGCCAGCGCAAGCTGGACGCACAGACCCAGCAACTGGTCAAGGAGCAGGCGGGAGAGTGGTTGAGGACAGCAAGCCTGGCAGCAGCAAAGCCTGCCGCAGCTGCGACCGGAAAGGTCATCAACCTCTCCCGTCCGGAAGTGAAGACCGCCCCCGAGGCCGTCGCCAGCTCCGGGAAATCCGCCGAAGTGCCGGAGCCTGCTGCAGTGCAGGAGGTACCCGCCGCAAAAAAGCCCGTACCGGAGCCTGAAGCAGCAAAGGCTCCGTTAGCGGTAGTCAAGGCTGCGGAGTCTGTGCCATCTCGTACCGCTCCGTTGCCGCTGCCCCAAACTCAGCCCTTGGTGGCGCGGAGTGTGGAGCGGGCGCCCAGCGGTGGTCAGTGGATGGTCTCTGGCGGCAGCTTTGATGCAGGAAGGCCGCGTCACCCCGGTCAGGGGGCGAGCCAGTTTGTGCCGGCCGCTCCGCAGACCTATGCCTATGCGCCGCCTGTGCCTGTGCAGGCAATAGCTGCTCCTGTCGATGTAGCGGCTAGCGCTCCATTGGAAATGATTTCAGAGTCAAAGCTGCCTGAATTAGCCGTAGATAAAGCGCAGCAAGCTCCTGTATCAATAGCAAAAGTGGCACCGCCGCTGGGGGCGGCCGTGGCGACGGCTTCTCGGTCCGCGAAGCAGGAGACGCCCAAGCCTGCACAGCCTCTGCTTACCGAGGCGATGCCCGCAAAACTGCAGCAGACGCCGCCGGCACCGGCTTCGCAAGCCGAGCCTGTGGTGCAGCCCGTGATCGCGCGCCAGCCTGTGCGCCCGACAAGATCGATGCCGGAGGCTGCGGTGGTGATGGCTGCGGCACATCCTGCCGCCGTTCGCCAGGCCGTTGAATCCGGTGGCAAACAGGCGGTGCAAGCCATGCTGCCCCAGCGCGCGGCGGCGGGCGGCTTGTTTTTCGAGACACCCGATGAAGATGCCGGCAGCAAGCCTGCAGCTTCTGCCAAGAAGAGTGCGCCCGAGCGTGCCTGGCCCTGAACCTTCAAGGAGTCCCCATGAATACGCAGACAGCATTCACCCAACGGGCGCGCGCATTCACCCTGGCGTTGATGGCACTGGGAACTGCCTCGGTCGCCATGGCGCAGGCCGGCAGCAGTACCGGCTCCGGCACGGGCGTGACCAATATGAGTGCGCCCCGAAGTGCGGCAGCGATGCCCGCAGCACCTGCACAGGCAGCAGTGACGCAGACTCCGGCTCCCGGCAATGCCACCCTGACACCGCCCGCAAGCAATCGGGTGGGCGACGCCACCAGCTATCTGCTGGCATTGCAGGCCAGCGGCCAGTACGCATCGCGCAATGCCTATCCCGTGACAAGCGATGTGGCCCAGCGTACCTATCAGCGCTATCTCGAGAGTTTTACCTACAAGATTCCGGAGAGCTCTGAAACGCAGGTGGGTAGTACAACCAGCGGCAGTCGCTAGCCGTCAACAGAGGCTCTCTGCATGCAGTCTTTTGCCAAAGGTCTGGCCCCTGCTCCCATGCGTCGCCAGTCGGGCTCGGTGGCGACGCTGGGAGCACTATGGCTGATGATTGCCGTGATCTGCCTGGCAACCATCGATATCGGCAATGTGTTCTGGCAGAAGCGCGAGCTGCAGAAGATGGCGGATCTGGCGGCGCTGGCCGGGGCCAGTGGCACGCCTCGCAGCGGAGCATGTCAGTCGGTGGCGGCAGATAGCATTCCAAGAAACGGGGGCATTGCATCGGAATTGGTGAGCACTGCGGAGGGGCGTTGGGAAGTCAGAACCGGATTGACGTCAGAGCAGTATTTCGTCGCAGGGCAGGGGCCGTTGAATGCCTGCAAGGTGCAAGTGGCCAGAGTGGTCCCCTACTTGTTTCTCTTCGGATCGGACTTGAATGCGGGGGGGCGACAAGTAACGGCTTCTGCAACGGCTTTTCGCGCACCACGTCTCGCGCGACTTTCTGTGCGGTCTACCTTGCTAGATCTGGATACCACAAAGTCGGATTTGTTGGACGCCGTGATTGGAGGAATGCTGGGAGGCAGCATCAAGCTGGGTGCCGTTGGTTGGAAGGGCATCGCGGGTGCCGATATCAATCTGCTCAAATTTCTGGATGCGTTGAAAATTCGTGGTTCACTGAATGTGGGCAGCTACGATGAAGTCGTTAACGCGAAAGTCTCTCTCGGCAATTTCATGCTGGCCATGGCCGATGTCTTGCCGCAGCAAGGAAATGCCGCGGCGATAACGGCCTTGAAAGTATTGGCCGCCGGAGTCGGGCAGATCCAATTGGCATTGGCAGATGTTTTGAAACTGGGAACGGGACTGGGAACGGAGGCATTGCGTACGGACCTGAACGTGCTGGACATGGTCACCTTACTGGCCCAGTTTGCCAATAGCAAAAGTGCGGCGAAAGTCGGCGTCAATCTGGATCTGGGACTGGTTCATACTGGTGTGAATCTCAAGGTCATAGAGCCGGCGCAGAGTGCGATTGGAGATCCTGACAGAGATGTCATCCAGGCCAAGACATCCCAAATAGACCTCGTGGTTGGATTGGGCCTGAACTTGGTGCTGGTGGGGGTGAATCTTTCCCTGGATGTGAAGCTGGCCCAGGGTGGTGCCCGTGTCACGGGTTACCAGTGCAGCAGTGCTGGAAAGTCTTTGACTGTCCTTGGGCAGACCGGAGTGGGAACCGTTGCACTGAAGGGTGAGGCGACTCTGCTGCTTTCGTTGATCAAAATTCCAGTCGTGATCTCACTACCCTTGCTGTCGCAGCCCCAACAGTTGCTGTTCAATAGTCCGCCGCCGCCTAGGCTGGATAAGCCTGCAGTCTGGTTGAGCATGGTGCAAACCAATTTGGTGGGAGCCTTGTTCACTGCGCTGGAAAGTCAGCTCGGTCCACTTGGTACGCTGCTGGCGGCAGTTCTGTCTCCACTGACGTATGCGCTCGACTTGATACTGAACTTGCTGTTGAGCCTTTTGGGTTTGAGCCTTGCGCAAACAGATATCGGGGCTCAACTCAATTGTGACACCAATGTGGAGTTGGTTTACTGACCGGGCATCAGCCGTCTTGCCAAGTCTTGTAGAGCTAGACAGGTGGTGACCTCGCGGATTTTCTGGCGAGAGCCATGGAGTGCAAGTCTCTGAGCATGGGATGTATCCGCGGTGCTCCACCCCACCCACACCGTTCCCACAGGCTTTTCGGCAGAGCCTCCGCTCGGGCCGGCAACCCCCGTCACGGCAATGCTGACCTGGGCGCGTGAGTGACGCATGGCGCCCTCGGCCATGGCGCGCACGACTTCTTCGCTGACGGCGCCGTGCTTGGCGATCAGCTCGGCGGGCACGCCCAGCATCTCGGTCTTGGCCTCGTTGGAGTAGGTCACGAAACCACGCTCGAACCATTGGCTGGAGCCCGCGAGATCGGTGCAGGCAGCGGCAATCATGCCGCCGGTGCAGCTTTCGGCGGTGGCCAGCATCCAGCCTTTTTCGGTCAGCCTGGCGGCCAGTTGCTGCACCAGTTCTTCGATGCTGCTTGCTTGTGTGCTCATCGTCTCCTCCATGGCTTGCACCGTCAGAAGAAATGTCGCCAAAGGGCGACCACCAACAGGGTGCAGAAAGCGGCTACCAGGTCATCCCACATGATTCCCCAGCCGCCGCGCAGGCCGAAGCCTTTGAACAGGCGGTCCGCCCATTTGACGGGCTGGGGCTTGACGGCATCGAAAAAGCGGAACATCGCAAAGCAGGTCAGCTGCCCCCAGAAGCCCATGGGCATGCACAGCCACAGAACAATCCACATGGCGACCACTTCGTCCCAGACGATATGGCCGGGGTCGGCCACGCGCATATGCTTTGCGGTGACGGTGCAGGCCCACCAGCCTACGGGAATGCTGGCGGCAATCAGCCAGCCGATCTGTGCCGGGCTCAGCCACAGTGCCAGCACCAGATAGGCCAGCCAGGCCCACAGGCTGCCCACCGTGCCGGGCGCGACGCGGGGCAGGCCGGAGCCAAAGCCCAGAGCAATCAGATGGGCCGGGTGTTGCAGCATGAACTTCACGCTGGGGTGGGCGATTCCCGCCGCACTCATGCTGGGGCGTGCTTTGTTATTGATAGCTGCTTGCGCAATACCCACATGCGCTGCGGCGCTGTTTGATGAATCGTCCGTCATAGCGTGATGATAAGCGCAGGCTTATTGCAGGCCGGTGATGGGCTGGTTTTCGGGAAAGCGGATCTGGTGCGTGGCCTGGAACTGGGCCGTGCTGCGGGCGGCCAGATTCTGCTCCCAGGCAACCATGCCGTTTTGCGCATTCCAGCTGGTGGTGGCGGGCTGCGGGTTGTACTGCGACTGCACCTTGATCTGCTCATTGCGCGAAACAGGAGCCGAGTCCAGCACCTGGAGCGCAATGGGCTGGTTGTGGCGGTTTTCCACGGCATAGTTGCGCACGATGCTGCGCTCGGTCTTGCTGCCGGCCCAGCCGCCGCTGCCGGTATGGCTTTGCGCAGGCAGGCGGCGCACCACCACGTTGTCATCGCGGCCAAAAGACAGTCCTTGCGCCAGCGCCTGGGCGTTGCCAAAGTCCAGTCTGCCATTGCCAACCAGTGCCTCGTCGCGCAGCAGCGCCACCGGGCCTGCCGGCCAGATGCCTGGCGGAGCCTGCAGCGTGGCAATCAGATAGGCCGCCTCTTCCATGGCCGGCGCGGTGCGGGTCAGCAAGCTGGTGGCCAGATTTTCCTGACCTAGCGACAGCGTGATGCGCTCGGCGCTGGAGGGCACGCTGATCTTGTACGGCACGATGAATTGCGTGCTGTAGGCCGTGTTGATGCTGGAGACATCGAGCACCGGCAAGTCCGGTGCCGCTGCCTCTTCGCGCATCGCCCTGGCTCCGCCGCGCGCCATCATGGCGACGGGGGCGGGTGCCGGTGCGGCGGGGGGCAGTGGCTGAGCGATATCCACCGTCCAGGGGCGTGGCATGACTCCCTGGGTGCTGCGGCCGGGCTGGCCGGTGGACAGGCGCAGGCGCACATTGCTCCAGTCTTCGCCACTGGCCTGCACGACCAGGGCCTGGCGCTCCAGCTGCACCTGCTGTCTGGCGGTGTTCAGCTGTGCACGGTAGCTGGGCTGCCAGCTGGGGCCGCGCACCTGATAGCTCAGGCGCACATTGGCCGCGCGTGCGCTGGCCAGCTGCACGCTGACTTTCATGACCTGAGACTGCTCGGAGCCCGTGCGGTCGCGCTCCTGGCGCAGAGGCTGCAGCTGTGCCAGCAGGTCCTGTTTCTGGCGCTGAATCTGGTGGGCCCGCAGGCTGTTGTCGCGGCTGGTCTGGCGCAGTACCTGGCTGGTGCCTGCGATCTGCGCGGGGCTGATTCTGGCTTCGTCGCCAGGCTTGCTCATGCCCTGCAGAAAGTCGCCCACCAGCCTGGCGGCGCTTTCTTCGGCCTCGATGTTCGCGAGCTGATCCTCAAGGCTGCGAATCTGCTGATCCAGCGGGCTGGTGCATTCCTTGGCAGCCATCTGCCTGGACTGCATCAGGGTCTTGATCTCTCCCACGCGCACGCCTTCGTCGCCGCTGATCTGCAGGCTTTGCGTGTCCACGCTGGCGGGCAGGCATTCAAAGCTGAGCAGGCGGGTCTGGGCTTCGATGCGTGCCTCGCGCTGTACGGCAGCGATGCCGGGATAGAGCGTGACTTCGGTGATGGGCGCGCGATTGCCCGAGACACTGAGGCTGCCGGCGTCGGCCAGGGCGAGCCCGGGCAAAGCAGCTGCGACACAGACCATGGACACAGGCAGAAGACGGTTTGAACGCATTGGCAGCTCTTGTGGGCAGTGGACAGGGACATGACTTGTGCAAAACGGACTCAGGTAAGACGACTGCCTCAGCAGGCCGGCCCCTGATGCATTCCTGTTTGCGTAAGTCCTAAGGGTTTGAGCTTAACCCAGGCGGTTTCCTATCCCTTTGCTGGCGCCTCTTGCGTCCGGACCGCGCTCCTTGCGTTCATCCGCCGAAGTGGTCGAAGGACTTCCAGCGGTTTTGCAGCAGCGCACCGTCCGCACCGATCACGCGCAGGCCTGGCTCGGCATCGATACGGCCTATGCGATGCACCGGCGTGCCGCTGGCAGCGCCTGCTGCCAGCACGTCGGCATGCCGGGCGGCGGGGGCGGTAAAGCACAGCTCGTAGTCATCGCCGCCGGCCAGCGTGCATTGCTGCTGCAGTCTTGCATCCAGTTGCCATGCACTGCCTGACGCGTAGGCGGCAGCTGCCATCAGGGGCGTGACGCAGCGGCTGTCTACCGTGGCGCCGACGCTTGACAGCTCCAGAATATGGCCGAGATCGCCGAGCAGGCCGTCGCTGACATCCAGCGCGCTGCTGGCAAGGCCGCGCAGCGCCAGGCCCAGGGCCACACGCGGCGTCGGTGCTTCCAGCCGCTGGCGGGCCTGCAGCAGCAGCTCGGCAGGCAATTGCACGCGGCCCAGCATGGCCTCCAGTGCCAGGCGAGCATCGCCCAGAGTGCCGCTGACCCAGATCTCATCCCCGGCCCTGGCGCCGCTGCGCAGCAAGGCCTGGCCGGCAGGGACTTCGCCGAACACGGTGATGCAGATATTGAGCGGGCCGCCCGTGGTGTCGCCTCCGATGAGTTCGCAGTCATGGGCATCGGCCAGGGTCAGCAGGCCGGCCGCAAATTCGCTGATCCAGTCTTCGTCGGCACCGGGCAGGGACAGGGCCAGCGTGAACGCCAGAGGCCTGGCACCGCTGGCGGCCAGATCGCTGAGGTTCACGGCCAGAGCCTTGTGGCCCAGCAGGCGCGGGTTCACATCGGCAAAGAAGTGGCGGCCCTCGACCAGCATGTCGCTGGAGATGGCCAGCTGCATGCCGGGGGCCGGGGCCAGCAGCGCGCAATCGTCGCCCACGCCAAGGGCGGCGCGACGCACGGGGCGCTGGAAATAGCGGCGGATCAGATCGAATTCACCCATGAGGTCTCTGGCCGCCCGCAATGCTGCGGCCTGGTGGGCCGCTGGTCAGCGGCGGTTGAAGGTCAAGGCCAGAAAAAGCTCAGCGGCCTGCGCCAGAAGCGCTGGCGTATGGCCTTGTAGATGCGCGAGCGGTCCACGCCGCTGACGTTGTGGGCACGCAGTGCGACGCGGAAGGCCAGGTAAAAGCTCACCCCCACGTTCAGCGCCGCATTGAAGGGCAGCATGGCCACGGCCCACCACAGCAGGTCGTCATGCAGCACCTCCCAGCCCAGCGATGCCACGGCCACGCCGATCTGGCCCGTGGACAGGGTGACGTGGCGCACTTCCAGTCCCAGACCGAAAAAGGCCGCAAATGCAGGCACCAGCCCCAGCATGAAACCCAGCGAGATATTGGATGCCAGGCTGGAGACATTCTTGCGCAGGAAGCGCGCCCAGCGATCTGCGCGAGCCGTGCCCAGAAAGCGGGTGATGCCAGGGTTGTAGCGAATCACCGAGTCGATATTGCGCAGCACAAACCAGTTTTCGGCACCGCCGGCAATCAGGCTGCTGACAAACAGCAGCACGCCGGTAAAGGCGGCGAAGAGCACGGACGGCCCCAGCAGGCTCAGCGAGTCCAGCACCTGGCGCGCATGCGGGGTGCTGAGCGCCTGATGACCGACCAGATAGGCATAGCCCAGCGACAGCAGCAGTGCCCCGGGGAAGACGATGAGCACGTTGCCCAGAATGGCGGCCACCTGGGAGCGCACCAGATGGGCGACTTCGTCGACGAACTCCAGGATGGAGTCATCGCTTTGAATGTCCTTGAGCTTGGCCGCCATGGCCGGCGCCGTCATGGCCGGCTGCTTGGTGGCCACCGTGAAATGCAGCATCTGGATCAGCACAAAGCTGATGGCGTAGTTGAAGCCCGCAGCCAGTCCCGCCCAGAAGACCGACAGGCCCAGCGCATACAGCGCAAACTTGGCCAGCGTGGTGAAGGCCATCACCAGGCCGCCGCCCGCGGCCTTGGCCACCATCTTGCGGTACTCACTGCCGTCACGGGTGATGTAGTGCTCGCCGGTTTCGGCGCTGCGCTCGGCCACCTTGGCGGCCAGCAGGGATGAGTTGGTGGACATCAGCGCGCGCACGCTGCGCCGCTCTATGCCCACGGCCACCAGGTTGGACAGCAGCTCTGACGTCTCGTAGGCGCGGTCTTCGGCCAGCAGGCAATCGAGCAGGCGGCGAATGCGCAGAATGCGCGCACGCACCTGGCGCAGGCGGAAGATCAGTCCGACGGAAATGCCTTCGGCCTCGACATAGGAGTACACCGACGATACGGCGGCGCGGCAAGCCTCAAGCCGCTCGCGCAACTGCGCTGCAGCGGCGTCGCGCCTGTCGGTGGTGCGCAGCGGCAGCATGACTTCCACGCGCAGGTTTTCCACATCGTGGATCAGCGCATGAAACGGCTTTTCCTCGCGTGCCTGCTCGCTCATGCGCAGACGCAGCTCGGGGGCAAACCCCGTGGAGAGAATCTGGCCCGCGCAATAGGTGATGGCGTCCAGCAGATTGCGCTCCCAGAAGCTCACGCCTTCGTCCTGCTGCTGCGGGGTCAGCAAGGTGGTGATGCGGGCCATGAGCTGGCTGTCCAGCGCATGCAGCCAGCGGGCGTCGAAGCGGTCGGGAAAGACCAGCATGAACAGCTCGGAGGCGTCCTCGGTCTCGGGCGTGCTGGGCAGCAGCTTGTAGCGCAGGCGCTCGGCCACTTCGCTGGCCATGGCAGTGCGCGGGGCAAAGCCGAAATCGGCCAGCAGGGCGGTGATGTCCACCGTCTCCATCAGCGTCTGGCTCCAGCGGCGCAGCCGGGCCAGGGCTTCGGGGTCGGCCTCGAAGGCCTCCACGACCTGTTTCACGCGCTGCACGGCGCCTTCGACAGAGGGCTCGGCCGCGCGAATCCATTCAGCCAGATAAATCAGCCACAAATGGCGTTGTGCAAGGCCTGCATCGGGGTCCAGGGAGGCCAGCAGGCCGGGCAGATCAAGAGTGCTTTTCTTCATGCAAATGTGGGGCAGGCCTCAGTGCAGAACGCGCTTCTCGGGCATGGGCATGGGGTCGCCGGACTCGTTCATCTGCAATACGAAGAGCGGAATCTCGCATTCGAAGGTCTCGCCCTCGTGATTCACGCAGAGATAGCTTCCCCGCATGGTGCCCGTGGGCGTACGCAGCTGGCAGCCGCTGCTGTACTCGAAGGACTCACCAGGCTGCAGCAACGGCTGCCGGCCCACCACGCCCAGGCCTTTGACCTCTTCGACATGGCCCAGCTCGTTGGTGATGATCCAGTGCCGCGCAATCAGCTGCGCCGGCACCTCACCCGTGTTGGTGACGGTAATGGTGTAGGAAAACACATAGACGCCGGCGGCCGGGGCGGATTGCTCGGGCAGGTAGGCGGGCTGGACTTGGACCAGAAACTCATTCATCGGCATGAGCTAATGGTAACTGCGACAATGGCAATCCATGAGCCCCACCTACCGTATTGCCCCCTCCATCCTGTCAGCCGACTTCGCCCGTCTGGGTGAAGAAGTGCGTAATGTCATTGCGGCCGGCGCCGACTGGATCCACTTTGACGTGATGGACAACCATTACGTGCCGAATCTGACCTTCGGCCCCATGATCTGTCAGGCTTTGAAGCCTCATTCGGTGACACCCGATGGCAAGCCTGTGCCCATCGACGTGCATCTGATGGTGCAGCCCGTGGACGATCTCGCCACGGCCTTTGCCAAGGCAGGTGCGGACTACATCAGCTTCCACCCCGATGCGTCGCAGCATGTGCACCGCAGCATCCAGAACATCAAAAGCCATGGCTGCAAGGCCGGTCTGGTGTTCAACCCTGCCACGCCGCTGGACGTGCTGGACTGGGTGATCGAGGACATCGACCTGATCCTCTTGATGAGCGTGAACCCCGGCTTCGGCGGCCAGAGCTTTATTGATAGCACGCTGCGTAAGGTGGAAGCCGCTCGCAAGCGTATCGAAGCCAGTGGCAAGGATATCCGCCTGGAAGTGGATGGCGGCATCAAGGAAGCCAATATCCGCGCCGTGGCCGATGCCGGTGCCGATACCTTTGTGGCTGGCAGCGCCATCTTCGGCAAGCCGGATTACAAGGCGGTCATCGACACCATGCGCAAGAATCTGGCCTGACTCCCGCTTAAGGCGCTGCGACCCGCAGCTCCTTCGCACCGAGGCGGCGAGGCCGCCCAGGCCTGGTTTCCTGCCCTGACTTTGGCTGCGCTCGATACACGAGCGCGGTTTTTGGAGTCGGGGTATGAAAGTTTTAGTGTTTTTGGCTGCAAGCCCAATATTGAAAAGCGCATGCAGCTATTGAATTGATAGTTGTATGAAGCTGAATCTGCCTGCTCCCGCAGCCGCCCTGGAACTGGATGCCGTCATGGTCGACCTCGATGGCACCATGGTGAACACGCTGGGTGACTTTGCCGAAGCGCTCAACCGCATGCTGACCGATCTGCAATTGCCGGCCATCAAGCCGCAGATCATCGAGAACATGGTGGGAAAGGGCAGCGAGCATCTGATCCGCTCCGTGCTGGCGCATGTGCAGGCGCCGGACATCGATGCCCTGTATCCCCGGGCCTGGCAGCGTTATGAGCACCATTACCTGGCCATCAACGGCCAGTTTGCCGATGTCTATCCGGGCGTGGCCGAAGGTCTGCAGGCACTCCAGTCCCTGGGGCTGCGCATGGCCTGTCTGACCAACAAGCCTTTGTCCTTTGCCCAGCCCCTGCTGGCCGCCAAGGGGCTGGACGGCTTCTTCGACTGCGTGTTCGGCGGCGACTCCTTCGCGCGCAAAAAGCCCGACCCCATGCCGCTGGTCGAGACCTGCAAGGCTCTGGGCAGCGAACCTGCGCGCACGCTGATGGTGGGTGACTCCAGCAACGATGCCCAGGCCGCCCATGCCGCAGGCTGCCCCGTGGTGCTGATGACCTATGGCTACAACCACGGCGAGCCCATCACGGCGGTCGAGGCCAGGGCCCACCTGGATTCCCTGGCGCAACTTGCAGTGTGATGCTGTCTGTTGGTCTGCATATCTGGCAAGAAAGAGTGCGGATAAGCATATTTGCTAGAGTCATTGGCTTTGTTTGAACCAATGCCGGCTCGTGCATCGCCTTGCAGCCGGCAGAGAACGAAGGGGGACTCACGCCACATGCACGGACTGCACCTGACTGCCGACCTTTACCAATGCGCAGGCTGCGAGCGCTACATGCTCGATGCCGATGCCATCGCCGGGCTTTGCCGCGAACAGACTGCGGCCTCGGGGCTGACCCTGGTGGATGACACCTGGGTGAAGTTCCCGCCCTATGAAGGCCAGCCCGGCGGGGTGACGGGTACGGTGCTGCTGGCGGAGTCCCATCTGGCCATACATACCTGGCCCGAGACGGGCAGTGTCACCATCGACGTCTATGTGTGCAATTTTTCCGCCGACAACTCGGGCAAGGCCCGCAGGCTGATGGAAGGCGTGATCGACGCTTTCGCGCCCCGAAAGGTGTTGCGCCAGCAATTGATGCGCGGCGACATCGGCATGGCGCAGCCGGCCGACCACGACGTGGACCCTGCACCCGGGCCCGAATCCGGCTGGGCCATGGAGCAGCTCACGCCCCATGCGCGCTTTGGTTACCGCGCCACGGCGCTGCAGACGCAGCAGACCCCGTATCAGAAGCTGGATCTATTGCAGACGCCGCAGTTCGGCAAGGTGCTGCGTCTGGATGATTGCTTCATGACCTCCGAGGGCGAGGAGTTTTTCTATCACGAGGCGCTGGTGCATCCGGCCGCCATGGCCCACCCCGCGCCGCGCAAGGCCTTGATTCTGGGAGGCGGCGATGGCGGGGCCGCGGAGGAGCTGCTCAAGCATCCGAGCATCGAGCGCGTGGTGCTGGCCGAGCTGGACGAGGCCGTGGTGCAGTTCTCGCGTCAGCATCTGCAAGCCGTGCATCGCGGCGCGCTCGATGATGTCCGTGTCGAGGTCTGCATAGGCGACGGTCTGGCCCTGATGGAGGCAACCGATGAGCGCTTCGATCTGGCGCTGATGGATCTGACCGATCCAGACACCCCGGCCAGCGCTCTGTATGCGCCTGACTCGCTGGCATGCATGAAGCGTGTGCTGGCGCCGGGTGGCGCGCTGGTGCTGCATCTGGGCAGTCCCGTCTTCCACGGCCCGCAGGTGGCTGAACTGGTGCGCAGCCTGCGTCAGCAGTTTGCCGTGGTGCGCTGCTACGGCCTCTACATTCCGCTTTACGGTGCTTACTGGGGGCTGGCCGTGGCCTCCGATGAGCTCGATCCGCTGGAGCCGAAGGCGCAGCAGCTGGCCGAACGCCTCAGGCAGCGCAAGGTGCGGGATCTGCAGTATTACAACGAACAGGTGCACGGTGCGCTGTTTGCGCTGCCCAACTATTACCGCGAGCTGCTCAAGTGAGTCAGCCGGCCTCGCCCAGCAGCGCTTTCTTGAGCTGCTGATCGGCGGGCCTGGGGCCCAGCCAGATGCCCAGCAGGGCGTTGAAGAATTCGGGCTCCTTGAAGGCCTCGCCCTGTGGCTGGCCCTTGACGGTCACGATGGTGCCCTGGCCGGGCAGCCAGTCCACCATGAAGGTCTCGCCTGCAAGCAGCTTTTTGTGCTGGGTGAAGATCTCGCTCATGCGCATCACCCCTGGAATCAGCTTGGAGAAGGCTGCCCGCTCCATATTGTCTTCCATGCCGCGTGAGAACAGCTTGCCCAGCTCGGCCGAGTCGATATCGCGCAGCATGGTCACGCTGATGCGCTTGGGACCGGGCAGGGCCGCAATTTCCTGCAGGCTGCGCGCCGGCTTTTCCAGATACAGACCGGCGGTATAGACCTTGAAAACGGCCTTGTAGCGGGTGCCCGCGCCGTTGAGCTCCAGCTTCGTGCCCTGGGACTGCAAGCTGGGTGCGTAGTTCACACCATGCAGCTTGACGGGTTCAGTCGGGCGCTCCTGAGCATGGAGGGCAAAGCTGGCAAGCGCTGCAGCCAGCAGCAAAGCCTGTGGCCAACGTAAGCTGGGCATGAATGTCTCCTCGTGTTGGTTGTTCCTGGCCGCTCTGCAGGTGGCCTTGAATTGCGAACGGTCGTGCATATTTGTGTCTGCCAGATTTCATCGCAATAAGGACTGTCCCCAGCATGGAAGTCATTGCATGGCATAGAAGCGCCATTGTTTGCGCGTCGGCGCTATGCGCTACACTGTCCGCATCATGTTCATTCATCGCACGTTCAATGCAGGTTGTGGAGACCGGGGAGCCTGGCCCTGGCGTAAGCCTGCACATCTGAACTGCTGAAGCACCCGGCACGAGCCCGGCGTGCACCCCGCGGCCCCATGCGTTGCATACTTCGGGCCAATTGGAATGAACCGGCGCATCCTCTCTTCAAACGCGTCATCTGCTTCGCAATCAAACTTGTGCAGATGCACCATGCGCCATGACTCCCGGAGCTTCTCCCGTGATCACGGAACTGGAATTCAAATCGCTTGCGGCCCAAGGCTATAACCGCATCCCGCTGCTGATCGAGGCCTTTGCCGACCTCGAAACTCCGCTGTCCCTCTATCTCAAGCTTGCCCATGCCAATGGCGACGGCAAGTACAGCTTTCTGCTGGAATCCGTCGTCGGCGGCGAGCGCTTCGGCCGCTACAGCTTCATCGGCCTGCCAGCACGCAGCTTTGTGCGCGCCTCGGGCTTCGGTGACCAGGCCAGGACCGAGGTCGTGACCGATGGCAAGGTGGTGGAGACTGCCGGCGGCAATCCGCTGGACTTCATCGCGGCCTATCAGCAGCGCTTCAAGGTGGCCGTCACGCCGGGCATGCCGCGTTTTTGCGGCGGTCTGGCCGGCTATTTCGGCTATGACGCCGTGCGCTATATCGAGAAAAAGCTGGAGAACAGCTGTCCGCCCGACAGCCTGGGCACGCCCGACATCATGCTGCTGCAGTGCGAAGAGGTCGCCGTCATCGACAACCTCTCGGGCAAGCTCTACCTCATCGTCTACGCCAACCCCGGCGAGGCCGAAGCCTATACCCGCGCCAAGAAGCGCCTGCGCCAGCTCAAGGACCAGCTGCGCTATTCGGTCAGCGCGCCGCAGATCCGTGCCGGCGAGAGCTATCCCGCAGAGCGCAGCTTCGACAAGCAGGACTATCTGGACGCCGTGCAAAAGGCCAAGGAGCTGATTGCGGCGGGCGACTTCATGCAGGTGCAGGTAGGCCAGCGCATTCACAAGCGTTTCACGGCCTCGCCGCTGTCGCTGTACCGCGCGCTGCGCTCGCTCAACCCCAGCCCCTATATGTACTTCTACCATTTCGGAGATTTCCATGTGGTGGGGGCCAGCCCGGAGATTCTGGTGCGCCAGGAGCGCACGCCCGACGGCCAGAAGGTCACGATTCGCCCCCTGGCCGGCACCCGTCCGCGCGGCAATACGGTGGAGGCCGACAAGGCCACCGAGCAGGAACTGATCGCCGACCCCAAGGAGCGTGCCGAGCATGTGATGCTGATCGATCTGGCACGCAACGATATCGGCCGCATTGCCAGGACCGGCAGCGTCAAGGTGACCGAGGCCTTTGCCGTGGAGCGCTACAGCCATGTCATGCATATCGTGAGCAATGTGGAAGGCATCTTGCAGGATGGCATGGACAATATGGATGTCTTCAAGGCCACCTTCCCCGCCGGCACATTGACGGGGGCTCCCAAGGTGCATGCCATGGAAGTCATCGACCGGCTCGAACCCAGCAAGCGCGGCATCTACGGCGGTGCCTGCGGCTATCTGAGCTTTGCCGGCGACATGGATCTGGCGATTGCGATCCGTACCGGCGTCATCAAGGACAACGTGCTCTATGTGCAGGCCGCTGCCGGCGTGGTGGCCGACTCCGTGCCCGAGCTGGAATGGAGAGAGACCGAGCACAAGGCCCGCGCCCTGCTGCGCGCCGCAGAACTGGTTGAGGAAGGTCTGGAATGAAAAACGACTACTCCCTGAGGCGCTGCGCACCTTCTCCCTTGAAGGGGGACGACGGCCTTTGCTGGGGCAGCCCACGCTGCGGGGCGGCCCTTGCTGGCCCTCTCCTGCAAGGCGATGCAACAGTTTCAAGTGCAGTGACTGACCTGCCACGCGATGGAGAAATGCAATGAATCGTTCCATTGAGAAGGTGCAGCACTGCACCACCATGGAAGATGTGCGCCGCAACGTGAATGCGCTCGACGATGTGCTGGTGCCGCTGCTGGTCACGCGCATCGGCTATATGCAGCAGGCAGCGCGCATCAAGGGTGATGCAAGCCAGGTGCGCGATGAGGCGCGCATCGAAGCCATCGTCAGCCGCGTGCGTGAGCGCACGGCGCAGGAGGGCGGCCAGCCCGATGTGATGGAGACCGTCTATCGTGCGCTGATGGAAGCCTGCATCGACTACGAACACCAGGAATTTGCGCGTCTGCGTGAACCCAAGAAATCAGGGGAGTAAGACCATGAAACTGCTGATGGTCGATAACTACGACAGCTTTACCTACAACATCGTCCAGTACTTTGGCGAGCTGGGCGCGCAGGTGACCGTGGTGCGCAATGACGAAACCACGGTGGCCGAAGTCGAGGCGCTGATCGCGCGCGAAGGCATCGAGCGGTTGGTGATCTCGCCCGGCCCCTGCTCGCCCAACGAGGCGGGCATCTCGGTGGCGGCGATCAAGCATTTCGCGGGCAAGCTGCCGATTCTGGGTGTCTGCCTGGGGCACCAGAGCATTGGCGCGGCCTTTGGCGGCGACATCATCCGGGCTGGCCAGCAGATGCATGGCAAGACCAGCGTGATCAGCACCGACCAGATGGGCGTGTTTGCCGACCTGCCCAGACAGTTCACGGTCAACCGCTATCACTCTCTGGTCATAGACCGGAACACGCTGCCCGAGTGCCTTGAAATCACGGCGACCAGCGAAGATGGTGAAATCCAGGGGGTGCGCCATCGCGAACTGGCCATCGAGGGCGTGCAGTTCCACCCCGAGAGCATTCTGACCGAGCATGGCCATGCCATGCTGAAGAACTTTCTCGAGCAGAAATAACCGCTGATTTATTGATAGCTGCCAGCGCTTGTCACTGCTTGATTTCAGAATAAAAACAATAGGAAATCAAGTTTTGGTATGCGCAAGCAGCTCCTAAAAGCATAGTGAGGTATTGCAATGATCACTCCCCAGGAAGCGCTGCAGCGAACCATCGAGCATCGTGAAATCTTCCATGACGAAATGCTGCATCTGATGCGCATGATCATGCGCGGCGAGCTCTCGCCGGTGATGACGGCCTCCATCATCACCGGCCTGCGCGTGAAGAAGGAAACCATTGGCGAGATCTCGGCTGCGGCCGAGGTGATGCGCGAGTTCTCCAACAAGGTGAACGTGCACGACAAGAGGAATCTGGTCGATATCGTCGGCACCGGCGGCGATGGCGCCAACACTTTCAACATCTCCACCTGCTCTATCTTTGTGATTGCGGCGGCGGGCGGCAAGGTGAGCAAGCATGGCGGGCGCAGCGTCAGCAGCAAGTCGGGCAGCGCCGATGCCATGGAGGCGCTGGGCGTCAACATCAACCTCAACCCGTCACGAATAGCCGATTGCATACGCGATGTGGGCATAGGCTTCATGTTTGCGCCCAACCATCATCCGGCCATGAAGAACGTGGCCCCCGTGCGCAAGGAACTGGGCGTGCGCACCATCTTCAACATCCTGGGCCCGCTTACCAACCCGGCATCCGCGCCCAATATCCTGATGGGCGTGTTCCACGAAGACCTGGTCGGCATTCAGGTGCGTGCCCTGCAGCGCCTGGGCGCCGAGCATGCGCTGGTCGTCTACGGCCGCGATGGTCTGGATGAGATCAGCCTGGGCGCGGGCACGCTGGTCGGCGAGCTCAAGGACGGCGTGGTGCGCGAATATGAAGTCCATCCCGAGGACTTTGGCCTGCGCATGGCGGGTACGCGCTCGCTCAAGGTCGAGAACCCCGAAGAGTCCAAGGCCATGCTGATGGGCGTGCTGCAGGGGGACCAAGGCCCGGCACGCGATATCGTCTGTCTCAACTCCGGCGCTGCCCTGTATGCGGCCAATGTGGCCGGCTCGATCGAAGAGGGCCTAGAGCGTGCGCAGAAGGCCATCGATAGCGGCGCGGCACTGGCCAAGCTCCAGGAGCTGGTGGCCTATTCGCAAAAGCTCGGCCAGGCAGCAGCATGAGCCTGCTGGATGCGCCCATCTGGAGCGATGCCGGCACCTGGGTCGTGCTGGGCGTCTGCCTGCTGTTCATCGTGGTGGGCATAGGCATGCACCGCGTCATCATGAAGGTATTGCGCGTCCCGGCAGATGCCGCCACCAACAAGGAAAACCATGTCTGACATTCTGAAGAAAATCTGCGACGTCAAGGTCCAGGAAGTTGCCGCTGCCAAGAAGGCCGTGCCGTTTGCCGAGATGCGCCGCGATGCGGAAAGCCGTGTCTCCACGCGCGATTTCGTAGGCGCCATCCGTGCCAAGATCGCCAAGGGACAGGCCGGCGTGATCGCCGAAGTCAAGAAGGCCAGCCCCAGCAAGGGCGTGATTCGGGCCGATTTCGATCCTGCCGATATCGCCCAGAGCTATATGGTGGGCGACGGCAAGATCAGTGCTGCCTGCCTGTCGGTGCTGACCGATCGCCAGTTCTTCCAGGGGCAACCAGACTATCTCAAGCAGGCCCGCGCGAGCACGCTGCTGCCGGTGCTGCGCAAGGACTTCATGGTTGACCCCTATCAGATCTACGAATCGCGGGTGATGGGCGCCGACTGCGTGCTCTTGATCGCCGCCTGCCTGGACGATGCGCAGATGACCGAGATGGAGCAGATTGCGCACAGTCTGGACATGGATGTGCTGGTGGAAGTGCATGACGCCGAGGAACTGCAGCGTGCACTCAAGCTCAAGACGCCGCTGGTGGGCATCAACAACCGCAATCTGCGCAGCTTCGAGGTCGATATCCAGACCACGATTGTGCTCAAGAAGGATGTGCCCGCCGATCGCCTGCTGGTGACCGAGTCCGGCATCCTGAGCCGGGACGACGTGAAGACCCTGCGTGAGGCAGGCGTTGATGCCTTCCTGGTGGGAGAGGCCTTTATGCGTGCCCGCGAGCCGGGTGAGGCCCTGGCCCAGCTGTTTCAGTAAGCGGCAGGCGGCTGCGCAGGTTCAGCGCAGCACCTGCACGTCGGCATCCAGAAAATAGCCGGCGCCGCGCTTGGTCTTGAGCAGCGTGGGCGAGCGACCCGACGTTTCGACCTTGCGGCGCAGGCGCAGCATCTGTACGTCGATGGCACGGTCGAAGACCGTGTCTTCGGCCTGCGTCATGTCCATGATCTGTTCACGGCTCATGATTTGCTTGGGGCGCTTGAGCAGGGCCAGCAGCAGTGCGAACTCGCTCTTTGTGAGCCCCACTTCGTGCCCGGTGGCGCTGATCAGGCTGCGCGTGCGCAGGCGCAACTCCCAGCCGGCAAACCTGAAACCCTGGGGGTTGAGGCTGAAGGCCGGGCGGGCACAGGAGAAGAAGGCCTGCGCGGCAGAGACTGGCAAGTGACTGGCAGAAGACGTGTGCATGAAAACTCCCTGTGAGCCCGAGCTGCCGAGCGGTCAGCTGTGTTGGAGTCGATTTTTTGCAAAATGTCAGAATGTGTCACTCACTGAAATCAGGTATTTTGGGTCCCCGATAGCAGCCAAGCCTGCAGGAACTCCTTCGGGACGGTCGTGGAAGTTGAGAAAATCAAGGCATGAACCTCACCAGCCAGAGCACAGTTGCTAACACCGCAGCGCCTACCCAGTTGACGAGTGCAGATCCGCAGGACTGGCCAGTCTCGTCAGGTTGGCAAACCGTTGTCGACACCTTTTTTGCGGGAAATACCGGCCAGAAGCTGCTGCAGTTCCTGCAGCAAAGGCTGGATGCCGGTGCGGTGATCTTTCCCCCCAAGCCTCTGAGGGCGCTGGAGCTGACCGCATCGCAGGATGTGCGGGTCGTGATCCTAGGGCAGGACCCCTATCACGGCCGCGGGCAGGCCGAGGGGCTGGCATTCTCGGTCGCCCCGGGGGTGCGTGTTCCGCCCTCGCTGCAGAACATCTTCAAGGAAATGCAGCGCGAACTGGGGACGCCGTTTCCGGCTTTTCCCCAGCCCGGCGGCAGTCTGGTGGGCTGGGCCCAGCACGGCGTACTGCTGCTCAACACCAGTCTGACGGTGGAAGAGGGGCAGGCCGCAAGCCATGCCAAAAAGGGCTGGGAAGAGCTGACCGACGCCATCATTCGCCAAGTGGCCGAGCAGGGGCGGCCCACGGTCTTCATGCTCTGGGGCTCGCACGCCCAGTCCAAGCGGGTGTTCATTCCCCAGGATAGAGGCCATCTGGTGCTGATGAGCAACCACCCTTCGCCGCTATCGGCCCTGAGGCCGCCCGTGCCCTTTATCGGTAACGGACACTTCGGCAAGGCCAGGGAATTCAGGCTCAGGCACGGCTATTGAGAGGCTCGCTCAGCGGGGGGCTCAGCGTTTTTCCCGGATACCCAGCCAGACACCCATCAGGCCGCTGAGCGTCACCACCGCCATGCCGATCAGCGATGTGCTGTCGGGAAGCTGTCCAAAAAACAGCCAGCCCATCAGCATGGCGAAGCCGATCTGGCTGTAGAGAAACGGGGCGACAGTCGCAGGCGTGGCGTGGGTGTATGCCTGCAGCAGCATCAGGTGGCCGATGCCGCTGCAAAGCCCCATCACGGCCGCTGCCGCGTAGATCTGCCAGTGATCGATGGGCTGCCATACCAGGCCGACCAGCGGCGTGGTCAGCAGTATCGGCAGCCAGGTGGAGTAAAGCTGGGTGGTCGGAGGCGAGTCCAGGCGCGACAGACGGCTTCCCAGTACCTGGTAGGTGGTGCCGGATATCAGCAGACCCACGGGCCACAGGGCGGCCAGACCCAGGGCCTGGCCGTCATTTTCCGGCCGCACAATGGCAATCACGGCCAGCAGACCGATCACCAGCAGTGACCAGCGTGCAGGGCTGACCTGTTCCTTGAAGAAGAGTGCCGATGCGACCACGATGAACAGCGGGGCTGCAGACCAGATGGCCGTGAAATTGGCCAGGGGCATGTTCTGTATGCAGAAAAAGGCGCAGACCGTGGTCAACAGCCCTGAGATCGCGCGCAGCAGCTGAAACTTCAGGTTCCGGGTTTTCAGTGCCGACAGGCCATGCCGGGGCAAAACCAGCAAGCTGGTGACAAAGGCCTGGGCCATGAAGCGCAGCCACAGCACCATGAGCACCGGCAGCAGCTTGCCGCTGAACTTGGTGGCGCTATCCAGAACTGCAAACAGCGCACAGGCGAATATGGTGAGCAGAACACCGCGAATGGCAGACTGCGCTGACGTGGAAAGTGTGGGAGAGAGCCAGCGGGGTAGCATGTCCGTTGCGATTTGCGACAAAGAAGCGAGAAATTCTAGGGGGGTGAGGCGTCCGGCCTGCGTTGCGGCGCCCAAAAAAATGCCCGCACTGTCTCGGGTGCGGGCAGGGGGGGCGGTGGGGGCTTACCAGGGAATGGCGTTACGAATACGCGCAATTTTCTCGGCCTGCTCGGGCGAGGACTCTTTGGCGGTGCGAAGCGCCTGCCGGATGAAGACAAACAGCAGCAGCAGGAAACCGGTGCCCACGGCCGCACCAATGGCCAGCATGGGCTTCTTGGGCTTGATGGAGCGCTCGGGCAGGGTTGGCATCTGGATCACGTCGTCGTTGTCCAGACCGCCGAGGCGACGCTCCATGTCCAGAATCCCCTTCTGGCGGTTGCTGTTGGCGGTCAGCAGTTCGCCATAGAGGCGGCTGGTGGCTTCGGTGACACTTTTGCCGGAGGAGAGATTGGCGGAAGTTTCATGCTCAAGCTTGAGCGACTCCTCCAGGCGTGTCTTCTCGGAAGCCAGTTGCACTTCGAGCTGCTTTTTTTCCAGACCGCGTGGCTTGCTCAGGGGAAACAGGGTGTCCAGCAGTGCCTGGTTGAGCTTTTGAGCCGCTTCGGGCGACTTGGCCTGTGTTGCAATATTCAGCAGCTTGTCCTGCTTGCCGACATTGACCGTGATGCGCTTGCTGAGCTTTTTATAGATCTCTTCCTTGGTCAGGCCATCGTCCAGGCCCGCCACGGGAGCAATCTGGTGCAGCACGTCTGCGGACATGGCCAGGCTGGCGGCCATGGGGCGGTAAAGCTGGAGCCGGCACGCTCCACCTGAACCGATGCGCTGCTTTCGTAGGTCTTGGGGATCACCAGACCGATGCCGTAGGCTGCGATGCCCGCCAGCAGCGGACCGAAAATCAGAATCTTCCAGTTTTCCGCGAGAGTGACCAACAGATCCAGCAGATCCAACTCTTCATCTTGTGGGGTTTGAACTTCCATTGATTTTTTTAAATGACTAAATAAATAAGCACTTTGACAAAACGATGAAATCTACCACTAAGAAAAGATTGGACCCAGTGTTTCTGTAACGCCTTATGCCAGGATCCGTCGCAGCGGCTCCAATATGTTGCAGATCAGCGCTGGCGCTCCAGCAGCATGGAGTCGCCATAGCTGAAGAAGCGGTAGTGCTGGGCAATCGCATGCTGGTACATGGCCATGATGTGCTCGTAGCCCGCAAAGGCGCTGACCAGCATCATCAGCGTGCTTTTGGGCAGATGGAAGTTGGTGATCAGCATGTCCACCACCTGGTACTGAAAGCCCGGGGTGATGAAGATGCTGGTGTCGCCGGTGATATTGCCGTACTTGGCCCAGGACTCCAGCGTGCGCACCGTGGTGGTTCCCACGGCAATGATGCGACCGCCGCGCTGGCGGCAGCGCTCCATGGCGGCCAATGTGGGCAGGGGAATGTCGTACCACTCGCTGTGCATGGTGTGGTCGGCAAGGTTTTCGGTCTTCACGGGCTGGAAGGTACCGGCACCCACATGCAGGGTGACGCTGGCGCGCTCCACGCCCTTGGCTTGCAGGGCGGCGAGCACCGTCTCATCGAAATGCAGGGCTGCGGTGGGTGCGGCCACGGCGCCGGGGTGGGCAGCGAACACGGTCTGGTAGCGCTCGCTGTCTTCCTTTTCATCAGGATCATGCTCGGCGTTCTGCTGGCGCTCGATATAGGGTGGCAGCGGCAGGTGGCCGAACTGCTCCAGCAATTCATAGGGCGACTCGCCCTGGCTGCCCTTGAAGGAAAGATGGAACAGCGGCCCGTTCTCGTCCGGCCAGCGGCCCAGCAGCGTGGCTTCGAAACCGCCATTCCTGAGGCCGCCGCAAAGATGGATCTTGGCACCGGGCAAGGGCTTCTTGCTCACGCGCATGTGGGCCACGACTTCGTTGTTCTGCAGCACGCGCTCGACCAGCAGTTCGATCTTGCCGCCGCTGGCTTTTTCGCCGAAGACGCGTGCCTTGATGACCTTGGTGTCGTTGAAGACCAGCAGGTCGCCGGGCTGCAGCAGATCGGGCAGTTCGCGGAAGATGCGGTCGGTGGCGGGAAGGCTGCGGCCATCAAGCAGGCGCGAGGCGCTGCGAACGGCGGTGGGATGCTGGGCAATCAGGGATTCGGGCAGGTCGAAGTCGAAATCGCTGAGTGTGAATTCACGGGTGCTGGAAGACATGCGGTGCTTGAGGGCCGTACGAGGCCCGTTCCAAGTTCAATCAAACAAGTGGGCGATTGTCGCAAATCGCCATTAGGGCTGCCGGCTTCAGGGCTGAGCAGCAGCTGGGTTCCAGAGCTCGTTGAGATTCCTGAAGGGCCAGTCGGCAGGGTCTTCGCGCCCGACAATGCTGTCGTTGGCATGTGGGCAGGCCAGGTCGAGAATCTCGGGCGTGATGCGGCGCTGCTGGCTGAGGCAGTAAAAGCGCCGTACCTTCGGAGTCAGCAGGCAGTTCGGCGAGACATCCAGCACCACGGCAAGATGCTGAGACTGCAGCCGCACCAGCGAGCCCAGCGGGTAGATGCCCACTGTCTGGACAAACTGCTCGAAGATGGCCTTGTCGAAGTGGTGGGGCGCCCATTGCGCCATGCGCTGCAGCGCGATGGCCGGGTGCCAGCCCTGCTTGTAGGGGCGATCCGAGGTGATCGCGTCATAGACATCGCAGACGGCCGTCATGCGCGCCATCAGACTGATGTCGTCCTGCTTCAGGCCGTCGGGATAGCCCGTGCCGTCGACTTTTTCGTGGTGATGCAGGCAGGCATCGGTGACGGCATCATCCAGACCCTGAGGCAGCAGGAGTTCGTAGCCCCAGCGAGGGTGGGACCTCATGATGACCCATTCCTCGGCATCCAGCGCCCCTGGCTTGTTGAGCACGTCCAGAGGCACTTTGCTCTTGCCGATGTCGTGCAGCAGGCCCGCGACGCCCGCCAGATGCACCTGGTGTTCGTCCAGGCCCATGCGGCGCGCCAGACCTATCATCAGGGCGCATACCGCGATGCTGTGCATATAGGAGTAGTTGTCCGCAGTTTTCAGGCGCGCCAGGCTGATCAGAGCATGGGGGTTGCGCTTGATCGACTCCGCCATCTCGTCGACCAGTTGGCCTGAGGCTGGCAGGTCCAGCGGACGGCCCAGGCGAACGTCCCTGAACATGGTCTTCAGCACATCGCGCGCCTGCCCGATGATCTGGCGGGCCTGCTGCAACTCCACGCTGGTTCTGGTGAGCCGTGCAGGCGAGCTCGGCGCCGCTTCATCGTCTGGCGCCTCGCAGACCTCGGCCGGCGTGATGTCGGGAGCGATGTCGGCGCCTCTGCCGGTGTCTATCCACACCTGGCGGATGGTGGTGGCAAGCAGGCGTTCCAGGTCCCTGGGCTGTTCGAGCAGGAGGCTGGCACGCAAAAAGGGATGTTCCATCCACGAGCCACAGAACTCGTGCACGAACATTCCTGGGCGGAGGTGCTCGACATCAACTCGCTTCAACATGGAATTCTACTGAAACACAAAGTAACAAGCTGGGAATGGTAGCGATTTTGCATTTCTTGCGCTGGCGGGCAGTTGTTTGCAAACCTGAATATGCTGTATATAAATACATTGCTTTCCCTGTTACGGGGAGTGTAGCCAAGGAGTCCTATTTGTCTGTGTCAAAAAAGCCTGTTGCCGAGCCTAAGTCTGCTGCCAAGCGCGCTGGCACTCGCGCTGGCACTCGTGAAAAAAAGGCGGGCACGGATCGGGATGCCGCTCCCAAAAAGACCCTCAGCCCTGCGCAGCAGGCCCTATTGAAGATGGGGCTGACACGCGATATCGACCTGGCTCTGCACCTGCCGCTGCGCTATGAGGACGAAACCCGCATCGTGCCGCTGAAGAACGCGCGCGATGGCGAGACGGTGCAGATCGAAGCCACGGTCACGCACAGCGAGGTGCAACTGCGTCCGCGACGCATGCTCAAGGTCACCGTGGATGATGGCAGCAGCACCTGTGTGCTGACCTTCTTCAGTTTCTACCCGTCGCAGCAAAAGACCATGGCGCCGGGCGCGCGCCTGCGCATCCGCGGCGAAGTCAAGGGCGGTTTCTGGGGACGGCAGATGATGCACCCCGCGTTCCGGGTGGCAGGCGGAGAGCTGCCCACGGCGCTGACTCCGGTCTATCCCGCCAGCGCAAGCCTGCCCCAGGCCTATCTGCGCCGGGCCATTGCTTCGGCGCTGCTGCGTGCCGACCTGTCCGAGACCTTGCCTCCGGAGCAGTCGCCTCCCATTGCGCAGTTCTATGGTCAGGATGGGCTTCAGCCCGCATATGACTTGCGCAATGCGCTCACTTTTCTGCATCACCCAACGCCCGATGTGGCACTGGTCACGCTGGAGGACCATTCCCATCCTGCCTGGCAAAGGCTCAAGGCCGAAGAGCTGCTGGCCCAGCAACTGTCCCAGTACGAGGCCAAGCGCGAGCGCGCCCGCTTGCGCGCGCCCGTGCTCAGGCCGCAGGCCGGGATGGCGGATCTGACCCAGCAGTTTCTAGCGCAGCTGCCGTTTGGCCTGACGGGGGCGCAGCAGCGCGTGGTGGGCGAGATTCGGGCCGATATGGAGCGCCGCATTCCCATGCACCGTTTGCTGCAGGGCGATGTGGGCTCTGGCAAGACGGTGGTGGCGGCCTTGTCTGCCGTGGCCTGTATCGAGGCCGGCTGGCAGTGCGCATTGATGGCGCCCACCGAGATTCTGGCCGAGCAGCATTTTGGCAAGCTGGTCGGCTGGCTGGAGCCGATTCTGGCGCCGCTGGGCAAAAAGGTCGCCTGGCTGGCGGGTGCCCAGAAAAAGAAGGAGCGTGCCGCGATGCTGGCGCTGGTGGAAAGCGGCGAGGCGGCGCTGGTCGTGGGCACCCATGCCGTGATTCAGGAGCAGGTCCAGTTCAAGAACCTGGCCCTGGCCGTGATCGACGAGCAGCATCGCTTTGGCGTGGCCCAGCGTCTGGCGCTGCGGCAAAAGCTCGCAGCCACGGGCATGGAGCCGCATTTGCTGATGATGAGCGCCACGCCGATTCCGCGCACGCTGGCCATGAGCTATTACGCCGACCTCGATGTCTCCACCATCGACGAGCTGCCGCCCGGGCGCACGCCCATCGTCACCAAGCTGATCTCGGACAGCCGCAAGGATGAGGTGATCGAGCGCATCGGCGCCCAGGTCGCCAGCGGGCGCCAGGTCTACTGGGTCTGCCCGCTGATCGAGGAGAGCGAAGCGCTGGATCTGTCGAATGCCACGGCGACCCACGAATATTTGAGCGAAACGCTGCCCGGGGTCATGGTGGGCCTGCTGCACTCGCGCATGCCCACGGCCGAGAAAAAGGCTGTGATGGAGCTGTTTTCGGCCGGCGTCATGGGTGTGCTGGTGTCCACCACCGTGATTGAAGTCGGTGTGGACGTGCCCAATGCCTCGCTGATGGTCATCGAGCACTCGGAGCGCTTCGGCCTGTCTCAGCTGCACCAGCTGCGCGGCCGCGTGGGGCGCGGCGCCGCGGCTTCGGCCTGCGTGCTGCTGTATTCGGTCAATGACAACGGGCGCCTGTCCGATACCGGCAAGGAGCGCCTGCGGGCCATGGCCGAGACGAATGACGGTTTCGAGATCGCGAGGCGGGATCTGGAGATTCGCGGTCCGGGCGAGTTCCTCGGCGCGCGGCAGTCCGGCGCTCCCATGTTGCGCTTTGCCGATCTGGAGCAGGATGTGCTGCTGCTGGACTGGGCGCGCGAGTTGGCACCGCTTATGCTTGAGCAATTTCCTGCACTGGCGGCACGCCATGTCAGCCGCTGGCTGGGTGGCAAGGCCGAGTATCTGAAGGCCTGAAGTACTGAAAATTGCGTTTGTAGACGTAAATAGTTACGTTTTTGCAGGAATATATGTAATCTTTTGCCTTGGTAATATGTGATTGAATGCAAAAACAGGATGAATCAATGCTGTTATTGATGATCCGAAAGATCCACTCTCTATGACTCTTACCGAATTGAAGTACATCGTGGCCGTTGCGCGGGAGAAGCACTTTGGCCGCGCAGCCGAAGCCTGCTATGTGTCCCAGCCTACGCTGTCCGTGGCGATCAAGAAGCTGGAGGAAGAGCTGGATGTCAAGATTTTCGAGCGCAGTGCCGGCGAAGTCTCGGTCACCTCGCTGGGCGAGGAGATCGTGCGCCAGGCGCAAAGCGTGCTGGAGCAGGCCAACGAGATCAAGGAAATCGCCAAGCGCGGCAAGGACCCGCTGTCCGGCGTTCTGACCCTGGGCGTGATCTACACCATCGGCCCCTATCTGCTTCCCGATCTGGTGCGCAACTCCATCAATATGACGCCGCAGATGCCGCTGATGCTGCAGGAGAACTTCACAGTCAAGCTGCTGGAGATGCTGCGCACCGGCGAGATCGACTGCGCCATCATGGCCGAGCCCTTCCCGGATACCGGCCTGGCACTGGCGCCGCTTTACGACGAGCCCTTCATGGCCGCCGTGCCCAGCACCCACCCGCTGGCGCAGAAGAAGAGCCTGTCCACCACGGATCTCAAGAACGAGACCATGCTGCTGCTGGGCGCGGGTCACTGCTTCCGCGACCATGTGCTCGAGGTCTGCCCCGAATTCGCGCGCTATGCCAGCAACTCCGAGGGCATTCGCCGCACCTTCGAAGGCTCCTCGCTGGAAACCATCAAATACATGGTGGCCGCCGGCATGGGCGTGACCCTGGTGCCGCGACTGTCCGTGCCCGAGGATGCGCTGGCTCCCATTGAGCGCCGTCGCCGCGCCGATGAGCCTCATATCCGCTATCTTCCGATTCATGAGGAAGACGGCATTGCGCCGCCCACCCGCCGTGTGGTGCTGGCCTGGCGGCGCAGCTTCACGCGCTACGAGGCGATTGCCGCATTGCGCAATGCCGTCTACGCCTGCCCGCTGCCGGGAGTGCAGCGTCTGTCGCAGTAAGCGTGGCTTCAGCGGCGCTAAGAGGGTGGGAGTCCGGATTCGTTAAACCCGAAAGGTGAGTGCATGACCAAGCAAGGCAAGGACAAATCGCAGAAAACAAAGTCGGACGGCGCGCCGCAGGTGCCCGCCGGCATCCACATCGGCATCAGCGACGAGGACCGCGCCGCCATCGCCAAGGGGCTGTCGGCGCTGCTCGCCGACACCTATACGCTGTACCTGACCACGCACAACTTCCACTGGAATGTCACCGGACCCATGTTCAACACGCTGCACACCATGTTCATGGCGCAGTACACCGAGCTGTGGAATGCCGTCGATCCCGTGGCAGAGCGCATCCGCGCACTGGGCCACCATGCGCCTGGCTCCTATGCCCAGTTCGGCAAGCTCACCAGCCTGCCCGACGCACCGGCCCAGCCGCCCAAGGCCCTGGAGATGGTGCGCATCCTGGTGCAGGGTCACGAGGCCGTGGCGCGCACGGCTCGCCAGCTGTTTCCCCGTGCCGACAAGGCCGGCGACGAGCCTACGGCCGATCTGCTGACCCAGCGTCTGGCCGTGCACGAGCAGACGGCCTGGATGCTGCGCTCCCTGCTCGAAGAGTGAGCCGCGCCGCGGCAGTTGCCCGGCCCGGCCATACTTTCAGTTTCGCTTAAGCCCTGGCGGGTTAGCCTCTGGAGGCCCGTCAGGGCTTTCGCTTTTTGATGCAGAAAGGAACGTGCGTGCTTGCTGTGGTGGAACCCTTGGTCTTGCTGGTGCAGTGGGTGGACGGACATGCCATCTGGATGTTGCTGCTGCTGTTGCTGGCTGCGGCCTGCATGCTGCGCTGGCGTGCACAGGGCCGGGCCGCGTGGCTGTGGCAGGATCGCCGCGCGGATCCCAGGCCTGGCGGCAACTGGCTGCTGGCGGTGGCAGGGCTGGCTGCCATTGCTCTGGCCCTGCTGATCATCGGCGTGCAGCAGTCACAGTCCCTTCAGCCGCAGCAGGGGCTGATGGCCCTGGACCTGAAGCTGCAGAACGCGGTGAGCGCAGGCCTGCCGCCCAGTCTGCAGCCCCTGGTGCGGGGCTGGACCATGCTCGGGGATTTGCGCGTCATGGGGCTGCTGGGCCTGGTCGTGGGCCTGTGGCTGCTGTGGCGACGCCAGGGCCTGCAACTGCTGGGCTGGGTGGTCGCCGTGGCCGGCACGGGACTGTGGGTGCGCTTCCTCAAGGCAACCATGCAGCGCGAGCGTCCGCTGGACGGTCTGGTGCATGAGGCCGGCTTCAGCTTTCCCAGCGGTCATAGCGCAGGCACGGCCGCGATTTTCGGCATGCTGGCCTGGTTGGTCGCTCGTCGACTGCCGCCGCGCTGGCGGGCCTGGGTCTTTGCGGCGGCAGTGCTGCTGGCCCTGAGCACGGGCTTGAGCCGCGTGTTGCTGTCCGTGCACCATGCCAGCGATGTGCTGGCGGGTCTGTGCCTGGGTCTGGGCTGGACGGCTCTGGTGCTCTGGCTGACAGACCGTGTCGAGCATGGGGGTGGCGCCCTGCGGGCGGTGCAGGCCGAGGCACAATTGCCCCTGCGCTGACCGCGGCCTGGGGGCCCGGTCGTGATCTCCTGCCTTCCGGAACTCCTCTCATGTCCGCCTCCATTCCTGCTTCGCCGCGCTCCAAGCTGTCGCTGTATCTGGATCTGATCCGCTTCAACCGCCCCGCAGGCTGGCTTGTGCTGGTCTGGCCCACGCTGGTGGCACTGTGGGTGGCCGGTCAGGGCTTTCCGGGCTGGCATCTGCTGGTGGTCTTTGTGCTGGGCACGGTGCTGATGCGCAGCGCGGGCTGCACCATCAACGATATTGCCGACCGCGACTTCGACAGGCATGTGAAACGCACCACCCGGCGTCCCATCACCAGCGGCCAGATTTCGGTCAGGGAAGCGGCCATGGTCGGCCTGGTGCTCACGCTGGTGGCCTTCGGCCTGGTGCTGTCGACGCGCTGGGAGGCCGTGGCCTGGTCGGTGCCTGCCGTGTTGTTCACGATTCTCTATCCGTTCACCAAGCGCTTTTTTGCCATGCCGCAGGCCTTTCTGGGCATTGCCTTCAATTTCGGCATCGTGATTGCGTTTGCGGCGGTGACGGGCGAAGTCAATGCCACGGCCTGGACGCTGTGGCTGGCCAATATGTTTCTGGTGCTGGCCTATGACACGGAATACGCCATGGTGGACCGCGATGACGATCTCAAGATCGGCATGAAGACCTCGGCCATCACCCTGGGCCGTTTCGATGTCACAGCCATCATGCTGTTCTTTGTCCTGTGCTGGGGCCTGATCGCCTGGGTGCTGGCTCCCTATCAGCTGGGCTGGCCCTTCTGGCTGGGCATGGGCGTCGCAGCGGCCCAGATCGTCTGGCATTTCAGCCTGATCAAGAACCGCACGCGCGAAGGCTGCTTTGTCGCCTTCAGCAAGAGTCACTGGATTGGCGCTGCCATCTTTGCGGGCGTGGCGCTAGGGTATGCGTTGAAATAGTCCTGTTTTGATAGCTTGAATCGCTTGTTTGGCAAGCGATAGATGCCTGAATGACTCAAAAAAACCGGCCGAGGCCGGTTTTTTATTTGCCGAACTCGGCGGCCAGTTCCTGTGCGCGGATCTGGGCCTTGCGCATGGCTTCGATGAAATGCTCGGGCAGCTTCTGCTCCTGCATATGCGTGATGGCTGCATAGGTGGTGCCGCCTTTGCTGGTCACGCGCTGGCGCAGCACTTCGGCGCTCTCGCTGGAGCGTGCCGCCAGTTCCGATCCACCCGCAAACGTGGCCACGGCCAGCTTGTAGCTTTGCTCGGCGCTGAGGCCCATGTCGACGCCGGCCTGGGTCATGGCTTCGAGGAACAGGAATACATAGGCCGGGCCGGAGCCGGAGATGGCCGTCACGGCATCCAGATGCGCTTCCTGGTCCACCCAGCTGAGTTCGCCGGTGCTGCCGATCACGGTCTCGATCAGGGCCTTGCCCTGGGCATCGACCTCGGGGCGGGCGAACAGGCCCGTCATCCCCTTGCCGACCAGGGCCGGGGTATTGGGCATGGCACGCACGATGCGGCGGGTGCCGGTCCAGGCCGCAATGCTGTCGGTGGTGATGCCGGCAGCTACGCTCAGGTGCAGGGCGTTGCGGGTGTGGGCGGCAACGGGAGCGGCCGCCTCCTTGAAGCTCTGGGGCTTGACGGCCCAGACCACCAGCTGGGCGCTTTGCAGGGCCTCGGTGGCGGCGGGCAGGGCGTCGATGCCGAAGCTGGTCTTGATCGCAGCACGCGTGGCTTCAAAAGGCTCGACCACGGTGATGCTGCTGGCCGGAACGCCCTGGCGGATCAGGCCGCCGATGATGGCGCTGGCCATATTGCCGCCGCCGATAAAGGCGATGGGAGGGAAGACGGAGGTCGAGTGGTCGGTCTGGCTCATGATGGTTCGATTCGCTTTGCAATGCAGCAAGTGGGCAAGCCTGTATTCGGATTCCAGGTGCAAAGCGGCACTATAAACCTGTGCCGCAGTGGCCGGGCTCCTCGCTCAGGGCGATCAACTGGGTGACTTCGGCGGGATTGAAGTTGTTGTCGCTGACCAGCAGCAGCACGCGCCGGCCATCGGGCAGCGGCGGCCCCCAAGTCATGCCCTCCAGGTTGTCCACGGAGCGCAGGCCGGCATCGGCCAGATCCAGCAGCAATTCCTTGTTTGCAGGCCGGTAGCTGCCTGGCTGCAGCTGGGCTTGGCCCAGCGTGTCACTGCTGGCGTCGGCACGGGTGCTGATGCGGTAGATGCGGGCACCGAAGCGCAGCGGCGGCGCAAAGGAGCGCTCCAACACCAGCAGATGCTCTGCGTCGTCGGCCAGCACGGCGCTGACGCCGTTGATGGCGCCGCGTTGCAGCCAGATGTCGGCAGGCATGGCATCGGGCTGGTAGGCCAGCTGGCGTCGGGGCTGTTGCGTGCCCATGTCATAGGCGGTGATGCGCACCGGGCCGCCCGCTCGGCCGGGTGCGGGCAGGGGGCCGTCTTGTCTGAGCGCCGCTTCCATGGCCAGCCAGAGCGTCTCGCCATCCTGACTCAGCGCCAGACCTTCGAGCGTGAGGTTGCTGCGTGGCCCCTCGGACTTGCGGGTCGGCTGGCGCAGCTCGGGCGGCAGCGGCCACTCACGCTGCCAGCGCCCGTCCGTGCCCGATTGCAGCAGCTGCGGGCCGAATCCGCGTGCGAAGTCGCCCTCGCTGCTCCAGATCAGGGACTGCCCTCCCGGCAGCACGCGCAGGGCTTCCGCGTCGGGCGTCGCGATGCCGGGCAGGGGCTGGCGGCGGCTGGCATAGGGGGCCTGGGAGGGGCTGAGCAGCGGCCGCGCATCGTGCAGCCTGACCTGATGCAGGCCGCGGGCGTCGTAGTCGATACGGGCCGTGTAAAAGCGCGCCGGCCCATGGGCTAAGCGGTCGTCGCTGACCAGGAAATACAGATGGCTGCCCGCGTCGTAGTCGATCGAGGACAGGCCGCCCACGGTCGTGCCGGCAAACAGCTGCTCGTGCGGCCAGCGGATCTCGCCGAGCAGAGACCAGGGCCGGGCCTGGGGCGTGCTGCAGATGCGGTGGGGTGCGAGCGACGCCGTCGTGCAGGCGGCAAGGCTGGCGCAGATCAACAAGAGGCCCCAAAGCCAGCGCGGTCGTGGATTGTTCACATTTGTGCCTTGTACTTTTCGCCGATCGCTTTCTAAGATGCCCAGCGGTACGGTTCCATGCCGCGTGGTGCGGCACGGACAACGCTCATCGGAAATAGGGAGCAATCATGGCATCCAATGTCAAAAAATGGTCGGCGGAGTTTCTGGGTACTTTCTGGTTGACCTTTGGCGGTTGCGGCAGCGCGGTGCTGGCAGCTGCCTTTCCCGAAGTGGGTATCGGCCTGCTGGGCGTGTCTTTTGCCTTCGGTCTGACGGTGCTGACGGGGGCCTATGCCTTCGGTCCGGTCTCAGGCGGCCACTTCAATCCGGCGGTCTCCGTCGGTCTGGCAGTGGCCGGGCGCTTTCGCTTTGCCGAGCTGCCCGGCTACATCATTGCCCAGGTCCTGGGCGCCATCGTGGCGGCAGCCCTGCTGTACTTCATTGCCAGCGGAAAGGCTGGTGCCCATGTGACCGATCTGGCCACCAATGGCTATGGCGAGCATTCTCCGGGCAAGTTCAATATGGCGGCGGCGCTGGTGACCGAAGTCGTGCTGACCGCCGTGTTTCTGCTGGTAATCCTGGGCTCCACCACCAAGAAGGCCGCCGTGGGCTTTGCGGGCATGAGCATCGGCCTGTGCCTGACGCTGATCCACCTGATCTCCATTCCCGTGACCAATACCTCGGTCAACCCTGCCCGCAGCACCGGCCCGGCGCTGTTCGGTCCTGCCATTGCGCTGGAGCAGCTATGGCTGTTCTGGCTGGCTCCCATCGTGGGCGCCATCATCGGCGCCGTGATCCACAAGGCGCTGCTGGGTGACGAAGACTGAGCGCTGCGACTGTTGTGCCCCAGTGGAAAAGGGATGCCTTGGCATCCCTTTTCTGATGGTTCTTTGAGGGGCGGGCGCTTGCCAGCCAGCGGCTTTACTGCGCCGTGGTCTGGCGCACGGCCTGTTCCCAGCGCTGCATCAGCTCGTCGGCGCGGTCCTTGCCCAGCGTGGGCAGGAAGCGGCGCTCGGCCTTCCACAAGGCCGACAGCTCCTCGGTGCTCTGATAGACGCCGCTGGACAGGCCGGCCAGATAGGCCGCACCCAGAGCCGTGGTTTCCACGCAGGCCGGGCGCACCACGGGAATGCCAAGCAGGTCGGCCTGGAACTGCATCAGCAGATTGTTCACACAGGCGCCGCCGTCCACACGCAGCTCGCTGACCGGCGTGCCGCCCGTGGCCACGGCGTCACGGCTCATGGCGCCGAGCAGGGCCGCACTTTGGTAGGCAATGGATTCCAGGGCCGCACGCGCGATATGGGCCATTGTCGTGCCGCGTGTCAGTCCGGTGATGGTGCCGCGCGCATCGGGTTTCCAGTAGGGGGCGCCCAGGCCGGTAAAGGCCGGCACCAGCATCACGCCGCCGCTGTCGGGCACGCTTTCGGCCAGTTGCTGCACCTGGCCGCTGTGCTCGATGGCCTGCAGTCCGTCGCGCAGCCACTGCACCACCGCTCCGCCGACAAAGACGCTGCCTTCCAGCGCAAACTGGGGCTGGCTGCTCGCCTGGGCGGCCGATGTGGTCAGCAGACCGTTGCTAGAGGTCTGGAAACTGCTGCCCGTATGCATGAGCATGAAGCAACCCGTGCCGTAGGTGTTCTTGGCCATGCCTGCGTCGAAGCAGGCCTGGCCGAACAGCGCGCTTTGCTGGTCGCCGGCCACGCCGCCGATATTGATGGAGCCGCCCAGCACCTCGTCCGCCGTCTGGCCGAAATCGGCGGCCGAGGGCAGGACTTCGGGCATCAGGCCCGCAGGAATGTCGAGCAGGGCCAGCAGATCGGTATCCCACTGGTTGCTGTGCACATTGAAGAGCATGGTGCGGCTGGCGTTGCTCACATCGGTGACATGGCGCTTGCCGCCCGTCAGCTGCCAGATCAGCCAGCAATCCACCGTGCCGAAGGCCAGCTCGCCGGCTTGCGCTGCGGCGCGTGCGCCGGGCACATGGTCCAGCAGCCACTTGAGCTTGGTGCCTGAAAAATAGGCGTCGATGCGCAGGCCGGTTTTCTGCAGAATGGTGTCGCTATGACCGGCTTCGCGCAGCTGCACGCAGGTGGGTTCGGCGCGGCGGTCCTGCCAGACGATGCCGTGGTGGATGGGAGCGCCGGTCTTGCGGCTCCAGACGATGGTGGTCTCGCGCTGGTTGGTAATGCCCACCGAGCGGATATCGGTGGCCTTGAGGCCCGCCTTGGCCAGCGCCTCCTTGGCGGTGGTCAGCTGGGTGCGCCAGATCTCGCGCGGGTCATGCTCCACCCAGCCCGGCTGCGGGTAGATCTGCGGCAGCTCCAGCTGGGCCGATGCCACGATGCGGCCTTGCGTGTCGAAGACGATGGAGCGGGAGCTGGAGGTGCCCTGGTCCAGGGCGAGCAGATAGGTTGTCATGGGTTGTCCGTGATTCAGAGGGGGAGCACAAAGCGCGCCATTTCGGCCTGTTCGCTCCAGCCCTGGCGGGAATAGAAGCCGCGCACATAGGAAGGGCGCTCGCGGTTGTTGACCAGCCAGATGCGCAGGCAGTGGCGCTCGCGCGCAGCCTGCGTGGCCGCATCCAGCAGCTGCTGGCCCAGGCCGGCACCGCGTGCTGCTTCGGCGACAAACAGCTCGCTGACATAGGCCTCCCAGCCCTGCTGCACGGCGACCGGCAGCCAGTGCACGGCGCAGTAGCCGTGAATGCGGTGCTGGCCATCTTGCGCCACCAGCATCAGGGAGCGCTCCGGCCCGGCCTGCAGCTCGTCCAGCAGTGCCTGCACGGCCTCGGTGTTCTGGGCGGCGGAATGGGTTTCATAGGCCTTGAACCAGCCTATGTCGTGCAGCAGCCCGGCAATGCCTGCTGCATCCCCGGGGAGCGCGGAGCGGATCAGATAGGGGGCTGCGTTCATTGGGCGATGGTGCATTGCACCTCGGCATCGCGCAACAGGGCATCGAAGGGGGCGGAGGGCGGCACGTCGGTGAACAGGCGGTCGATCTGGTTCAGGCGGGCCAGCTCCACCATGGCCTGGCGGCTGAACTTGCTGTGGTCGGCCGCCAGCCAGACTTCGCGCGACTGGCCGATGATGGTCTGGGCCACCTTGACCTCGCGCAGATCGAAGTCGCGCAGGCTGCCGTCCGATTCGATGGCCGAGATGCCGATCACCGCAATGTCCACCTTGAACTGGCGCATGAAGTCCACGGCAGCCTCGCCCACGATGCCGCGGTCGCGGGTGCGCACCACGCCGCCCGCGACGATGACCTCGCAATCGGCATTGCTGCTGAGGATGGCGGCGACATTGAGATTGTTGGTGATGACGCGCAGCCCCTTGTGATGCAGCAGGGCCTGGGCCACTGCCTCGGTGGTGGTGCCGATGTTGAGAATCAGCGAGCAGCCGTTGGGAATGGCCTCGGCAATGGCACGCGCAATGCGCATCTTGCCTTCGGCATGCAATACCTGGCGCTGGGTATGGGCCAGATTCTCCACGGTGGCGCTGGGTACGCGCACGCCGCCATGAAAGCGCACCAGCAAGCCGGCATCGGCCAGCTTCTGGATGTCGCGGCGCACGGTCTGCAGCGTGACCCCGAGGATTTCGGCCAGTTGCTCTACCGAGGTGGATTGGCGGGCGCGGACTTCTTCGACAAGCTGCAACTGGCGTGGATTGCTGTTCATGACTGGTGACTGGTTATATAGGTGCTATTGGCGCATGGACGCGCTGCAGGCCAATAGCTCTACAGGCGAGAGCGCCAGCCGCAGCGGGCAGTGCAGGGATTGTGAGCGAATCCAAACGAACCTCTAATAGGGTGATTTTCTATGGAATTGCCCGGTAAAAAACAAAAATGAATCCACGCCGAGTCTGAAGTCTGACAGCAAGCTGCGGTGATATGTCATCGTGGCGAGTTGTTGCAGCAGTAACAATGGGTGAGGCAAGAAGCATGCAGTTCATGCATGGAGAGTGTGCAAGCGCGCCGATAGCCGGTGTCGCGGTCCGGTCTGAGTGGCGGCTTACCAGCGGCTTTGGCTTGAATCGCGCTAAAACGAATCGATATTTTCGGGTTGTCACCCACGGAAAGCGAAAAAGAGCGAAAATATTCGATCTGAAATTTGTTCTTTGCTGTGTGCCTCCCATCCATGATCGGGAGCGGCACGGCGATCACCGCAGAAGTCGTTCCATGAACCAGTCCACTCAACCCTTGGCTACAACGCGTGCACAACTGCTGGAGCGCCTGGCGCAGACCGAAAGCTTCGATCTGGCCATCGTGGGCGGCGGTGCCACGGGGCTGGGCGTGGCGGTGGATGCAGCGGCACGCGGCTTCAAGGTCGTGCTGCTGGAGTCGCTGGACTTTGCCAAGGGTACTTCCTCGCGCGCCACCAAGCTGGTGCATGGCGGCGTGCGCTACCTTGCGCAGGGCAATATCTCCCTGGTGCGCGAAGCACTGCATGAGCGCACGACCCTGTTGCACAACGCACCGCATCTGGCCCAGCCCCTGGCCTTTGTGATGCCCTCGTACAAGCTGCTGGACACGCCGTTCTACGGCATCGGCCTCAAGATGTATGACGCTTTGGCCGGCAAGGCCGGCCTGGGGGCTACCGAATTCCTCTCCAGCGCCAAGACCGTGAAATACCTGCCGACCGTGCAGCAAAAAGGTCTCAAGGGCGGGGTCAAGTACTGGGATGGCCAGTTTGACGATGCGCGCCTGGCGCTGGCGCTGGCGCGTACCGCGGCGGCCAAGGGTGCTTTGCTGATCAACTACTGCCCGGCAGAAAAGCTGATCTATGAAAACGACCAGATTGCCGGACTGATCTGCCGCGATGCGGAATCGGGCCGCAACTTCACAGTGCGCGCCAAGTGCGTGGTCAATGCCACGGGGCCCTGGGTGGATCTGTTCCGCCAGCAGGATGCCGAGGCCCAGGGCAAGCCCGTCAAGCCCATGGTTGCGCCCAGCCAGGGCGTGCACGTGGTGGTGGACCGCGAGTTCCTGCCCACGGATCATGCGCTGCTGATCCCCAAGACGGCCGATGGCCGTGTGCTGTTTGCCGTGCCATGGCTGGGCAAGGTGATTCTGGGAACCACCGACACGCCGCGTCATGATCTGGCGCGCGAGCCCCTGCCCTTCCCCGAAGAGCTGGATTTCATTCTCGGCGAGGCCGGCAAGTATCTGAACCGCCAGCCAACGCTGGCCGATGTGCGCAGCATGTGGGTGGGTCTGCGCCCCCTGGTCAAGCCGCAGGATGATGATGGCGAGAACACCAAGAAGATCAGCCGCGAGCACACGGTGATGGCCAGCAAGACGGGTCTGGTGACCGTTACCGGCGGCAAATGGACCACCTACCGTGCCATGTCCGAGGATGTGCTGGCCGAATGCTTCCAGATCGGTCGTCTGCCCAGCCGCCCTGCAGGGGTGACCGTGAACCTGCCGTTGGTCGGTGCGCCGGCTGAGGCGGCCGTCACGCACAGCATGAATCAGAGCCAGGGACTGCACTCCTACGGCACGGATGCTGCCGCCGTGGCGGCGTTGCCGGGCGCGCAGAACTGGCTGATGGACGGTCTTTCCGAGGCCATGGTGCGCTTTGCCGCCCGCTTCGAGTACGCACGTACCGTCGAGGACATGCTGGCGCGCCGCAGTCGCCTGCTCTTTCTCGATGCCCGCAAGGCGGCCGAGATCGCGCCCCGCGTGGCGGCCATCCTGACCGAGGAGCTGGGGCAGGATGTGCATCTCAACGATTTCCTGGCTCTGACCCGCCAATATCTGCCCGCTCAGGGCTGATCTGTGCGGCCGCTCTGCGGAGCGTGGCGTGCGGGCAACAGGCTGTGGTCCGCAGGCCTTGCGAAAATGTGAGCTGTCAGCGCTTTCCATCTGTTGATTTCAGATGAATTATTGTTTGAAATCAATGCTCTAAGAGCGCTATGCGCTATTATTTTGGTTGCAAGTGCGAAAGGCCTGTCTGCCAGGCTTGGCGCCAGTGAAATCAGTGCGGGTATTGCGGGCTAAACGCTTGACGCACAAAGGATTTCCTGCGACAATCTCATGCTTCACGTGTAAAAGCGTGGAACTTTCTGCCCAGCGGGAAGCCCTTCGGAATGGTCCGAGGGGTGGACGACGGGCCCAAGACTGACCGGCTGCTTGAACGGCCCTTGAGAAGACTCTGGGGCTGTCGAGCGTTGCTGGAGCAAGTTGGGAATATTGAAATGATCCAAACAGAATCTCGGTTAGAGGTTGCCGACAACACCGGCGCGAAGTCTGTTCAGTGCATTAAGGTGCTGGGCGGTTCTCATCGTCGCTACGCAAGTGTTGGCGACATCATCAAGGTGAGCGTCAAGGAAGCAGCTCCTCGTGGTCGCGTCAAAAAAGGCGAGATCTACAGTGCTGTGGTTGTGCGCACCGCCAAGGGCATCCGTCGTGCAGACGGTTCGCTCGTGAAGTTCGACGGCAATGCCGCCGTGCTGCTGAACGCCAAGCTGGAGCCTATCGGCACCCGCATCTTTGGCCCCGTGACTCGTGAACTGCGTACCGAAAAGTTCATGAAGATCGTGTCGCTGGCCCCTGAAGTTCTCTAAAGGAATAGCACCATGAACAAGATTCGCAAGGGCGACGAAGTTATCGTGCTGACCGGCCGTGACAAGGGCAAGCGTGGCGTGGTTTCTCTGCGCAAGGATGACTCCCACGTGATCGTGGACGGTATCAACCTGGTCAAGAAGCACACCAAGCCTAACCCCATGAAGGGCACCACCGGCGGTATCGTGGAAAAGGCTATGCCTATCCACCAATCCAACGTGGCTATCTTCAATGCAGCGACCGGCAAGGCCGATCGCGTGGGCATCAAGGTGAACGCCGACGGCACACGTGTTCGCGTGTTCAAGTCCAATGGCGCTGAAATCGCCGCCTAAGGAGCAACACATGGCACGACTGCAAAAACTCTATCGCGAAAAGATCGCGGCTGAACTGAAAGAAAAGTTCGGCTACACCTCCGCTATGGAAGTGCCCCGTCTGACCAAGATCACTCTGAACATGGGTGTGAGCGAAGCCGTGGCCGACAAGAAGGTGATGGACAACGCCGTGGCTGACCTGACCAAGATTGCTGGTCAGAAGCCTGTGGTGACCAAGGCCAAGAAGGCTATCGCTGGTTTCAAGATCCGCGAAGGCCAAGCTATCGGCTGCATGGTGACCCTGCGTGGCGTTCAGATGTACGAATTCCTGGACCGTTTCGTGACCGTGGCTCTGCCCCGCGTGCGTGACTTCCGTGGTATCTCGGGTCGCTCGTTCGATGGTCGCGGCAACTACAACGTTGGCGTCAAAGAACAAATCATCTTCCCCGAAATCGAGTACGACAAGGTGGACGCTCTGCGTGGTCTGAACATCAGCATCACGACAACAGCGAAGAACGACGAAGAGTGCAAGGCACTGCTCGCCGCTTTCAAATTCCCCTTCAAGAACTGAGGTGGCGCATGGCTAAAGTAGCAATGATTCAGCGCGAACTGAAGCGCGAAAAGCTGGCAGCCAAGTATGCTGCCAAGTATGCAGAACTGAAGGCAATCGCCGGCGACGTGAAGCGTTCCGACGAAGAGCGCGACGCCGCTCGCCTGGGTCTGCAGAAGCTGCCCCGTAACTCGAACCCCACTCGCCAGCGTAACCGTTGCGAGATCACTGGCCGTCCTCGCGGTACCTTCCGCCAATTCGGTCTGGGTCGCGCCAAGGTGCGTGAATTGGCCTTTGCTGGCGACATCCCCGGTGTCACCAAGGCCAGCTGGTAAGCAAGCAGGAGAGATTAAACATGAGCATGAGTGATCCCATCGCTGACTTGCTGACCCGCATCCGCAATGCACAACTGGTCTCCAAGGCCACTGTGTCGGCTCCTTCCTCCAAGGTCAAGGTTGCCATCGCACAAGTGCTGAAGGAAGAAGGCTATATCGACGGCTTCGAAGTGAAGTCCGAAGGTGGCAAGTCCGAACTCGAAATTACCCTGAAGTACTACGCCGGTCGCCCTGTGATCGAACGTATCGAACGTGTGAGCCGTCCCGGCCTGCGCGTCTACAAGGGTCGTCACGCAATCCCTCAGGTCCAGAACGGCCTGGGTGTGGCCATCGTCACTACTCCCAAGGGCGTGATGACCGATCGCAAAGCACGTGCTGCCGGTATCGGCGGTGAAGTGCTGTGCTATGTGGCCTAACGGACATTAAGGAGAAATACTGAAATGTCTCGCGTAGCAAAAGCTATTGTGACCATCCCCGCTGGTGTGGATGTGTCCATCAACGCTGAATCCATCAAGGTCAAGGGCAAGGGCGGCGATCTGTCCCTGGCTCTGAACCGTCTGGTGGCCATCGGCAACAACGACGGCAAGCTGTCCTTTGCTCCCGCCAACGATTCCCGTGAAGCTGACGCTCTGGCCGGTACTTTCCGCCAGCTGGTCAACAACATGGTCAAGGGCGTGACTGAAGGCTTCGAGAAGAAGCTGACGCTGATTGGCGTGGGCTACAAGGCCGCTGCACAAGGTTCCAAGCTGAACCTGGCTGTGGGCTTCTCGCACCCCGTCAACTTCGAGATGCCTGCCGGCATCACTGTGGCTACCCCCACTCCGACTGAAATCGTGATCAAGGGTGCTGACCGTCAAGTGGTCGGTCAATTGGCTGCTGAGATCCGTGCCGTTCGTCCTCCCGAGCCTTACAAGGGCAAGGGCATTCGCTATGCGAATGAGAAGGTCGTGATCAAAGAGACCAAGAAGAAGTAAGGAGCTGCATGATGTTGAACAAGAAAGAGCAGCGTCTGCGCCGTGCCCGTCAGACTCGCATCCGCATTGCCCAGCAAGGCGTTGCACGTCTGAGCGTGAACCGCACCAACCTCCATATCTACGCCTCCGTGGTTTCGGAAGACGGCACTACCGTGCTGGCTTCGGCCTCCACTGCAGAAGTCGAAGTGCGTTCGCAACTCGGCGCCGCTGGCAAGGGTGGCAACGTGGCCGCCGCCACGCTGATCGGCAAGCGCATTGCTGAGAAGGCTAAGGCTGCTGGCGTTGAGAAAGTGGCTTTCGACCGCGCCGGTTTTGCATACCACGGCCGCGTGAAGGCTTTGGCAGAAGCCGCTCGCGAAGCGGGCCTGCAGTTCTAAGCGGAGCGGATACAAATGGCTAAATTTTCCCCCAAAGTGCAAGACGAAGGTCGTGACGACGGTCTGCGCGAAAAAATGATCGCGGTCAACCGCGTCACCAAGGTTGTGAAGGGTGGTCGTATTCTCGGCTTCGCTGCACTGACCGTGGTTGGCGACGGTGACGGTCGCGTTGGCATGGGTAAGGGCAAGTCCAAGGAAGTGCCTGCTGCCGTGCAAAAAGCGATGGAAGAATGCCGTCGCAACCTGATGAAGGTTGCACTGAAGAGCGGCACCATTCACCACTCGGTGAAGGGCCATCACGGCGCTGCCAAGGTCGAACTGCACCCAGCTCCCAAGGGTACCGGCATCATCGCTGGCGGCCCCATGCGCGCTGTTTTTGAAGTGGTGGGTATCACCGACATCGTGGCCAAGAGCCACGGTTCGTCGAACCCCTACAACATGGTTCGCGCAACTTTCGACGCTTTGAAGAACTCCACGACCCCTGCGAACGTGGCAGCAAAGCGCGGCAAGTCGGTCGAAGACATCTTCACCGCCTGATCGGAGTCCAGCACATGACAACACAACAAACTGTCAAGATTCAGCTGGTTCGTAGCCCCATCGGCACCAAAGAGTCGCACCGTGCGACTGTGCGTGGCCTGGGTCTGCGCAAGCTGAACAGCGTCAGCGAACTGCAGGACACTCCTGAAGTGCGCGGCATGATTAACAAGATCGCCTACTTGGTGAAGGTTCTCTGAAAGGATTGATGATGGAACTCAATAGCATCAAGCCTGCAGACGGCGCCAAGCACGCCAAGCGTCGCGTGGGTCGCGGTATCGGTTCTGGTCTGGGTAAGACCGCCGGTCGTGGTCACAAGGGTCAGAAGTCGCGTTCGGGTGGCTACCACAAGGTGGGCTTCGAAGGCGGTCAAATGCCTCTGCAGCGTCGCCTGCCCAAGCGTGGCTTCAAGTCGCATCTGCTGAAGTTCAATGCAGAAGTGACCCTGTCCGAGCTGGATAAGCTCGGCCTGGCCGAAGTCGATCTGGCTGCTCTGAAGCAAGCCGGTCTGGTTGGTTCTATCGCTAAGGTCGTGAAGATCATCAAGAGCGGTGAACTGACTAAGGCTGTCAAGCTCAACGGTATCGGCGCTACCGCCGGTGCCAAGGCTGCCATCGAAGCTGCCGGTGGCAGCATCGCCTGATTAAAGTTCTGAAAGAAGACATCCGTGGCTACTAGCGCAGCTCAAATTGCAAAGACTGGAAAATTCGGCGACCTGCGTCGTCGTCTGGTTTTTCTGTTGCTTGCGCTGGTCGTATACCGCATCGGGGCGCATATCCCCGTTCCGGGCATCGATCCAGCGCAGCTGCAGCAGCTGTTCTCTGGCCAGCAGGGCGGCATTCTCAATCTGTTCAACATGTTCTCGGGTGGAGCGCTCTCGCGCTTCACAGTGTTCGCACTGGGGATCATGCCGTACATCTCGGCATCGATCATCATGCAGCTCATGACCTACGTGGTCCCGACATTCGAGCAGATGAAAAAGGAAGGTGAAGCGGGGCGTCGCAAGATTACCCAGTACACCCGCTACGGCACTCTGGGCCTGGCGCTGTTTCAGTCCTTGGGAATTGCTGTTGCTCTGGAAAGCTCCGCAGGCTTGGTTCTGAACCCTGGTTTTGGCTTCCGCATGACTGCGGTCGTCAGTCTCACGGCCGGCACCTTGTTCCTGATGTGGCTCGGTGAACAGATCACTGAACGTGGTCTGGGCAACGGTATCTCGATACTGATTTTTGGCGGTATCGCCGCAGGCCTGCCGAGCTCTATCGGCGGTCTGCTGGAGCTGGTGCGCACCGGTGCCATGAGCATTCTGGCGGCAATCTTCATTGTTCTCGTTGTGGCAGCCGTGACGTATTTCGTCGTGTATGTCGAACGAGGTCAACGCAAGATCTTGGTGAATTACGCACGCCGACAAGTCGGCAACAAGGTGTACGGTGGTCAGTCTTCGCACTTGCCACTGAAGCTGAACATGGCAGGTGTGATTCCTCCCATCTTCGCTTCGTCGATCATCTTGCTGCCCGCTACGGTGGTGAATTGGTTCAGTGCAGGAGAATCCATGCGCTGGCTGAAGGATATTGCGAGCACGTTGACCCCTGGTCAGCCAATCTATGTCATCCTTTATGCTGCCGCGATCATTTTCTTCTGCTTCTTCTATACGGCCCTGGTTTTCAACAGCCGGGAAACTGCCGACAACCTGAAGAAGAGTGGCGCTTTCATCCCCGGGATTCGTCCTGGCGAACAGACAGCCCGCTACATTGACAAGATTCTGGTTCGCCTGACCCTGGCTGGCGCGATCTACATTACCTTCGTGTGCTTGCTGCCCGAATTCCTGATCCTGAAGTACAACGTTCCGTTCTACTTCGGTGGTACATCGTTGCTGATCATTGTGGTCGTGACAATGGACTTCATGGCGCAAGTGCAGAACTACGTGATGTCGCAGCAATACGAGTCGCTCCTGAAAAAAGCGAACTTTAAGGCTGGTATTTGATGACAAGGCTGCCCAAGGGGGCAGCCTGCCAAAAGTTAGTAGACGCCCATCGATCTATCGCGGGCATTGTTTCCCGGTCGATAGGCCGATAGTGGATGGAAAGTTTTAGGAGAAAAGAATGAGAGTTTCGGCTTCGGTCAAGAAAATCTGCCGTAACTGCAAGATCATCCGCCGCAAAGGTGTTGTGCGCGTGATCTGCACTGACCAGCGCCACAAGCAGCGCCAAGGTTGATTGAAAGCATTAGAGGACTAATATGGCACGTATTGCTGGCATTAACATCCCGCCGCACAAGCATGCTGAAATCGGCCTGACTGCCATCTTTGGCATCGGTCGCACTACAGCTCGCAAAATCTGCGAAGCATGCGGTATCGAGTATTCCAAGAAGGTCAAGGACCTGACGGACGCTGATCTGGAAAAGATCCGTGACTTCCTGAATCCCATGACTCTGGAAGGTGATCTGCGTCGCGAAACCACCATGAACATCAAGCGTTTGATGGACATCGGTTGCTACCGCGGTTTCCGTCATCGTCGCGGCCTGCCCATGCGCGGTCAACGTACCCGCACGAACGCCCGTACTCGCAAGGGTCCGCGCAAGGGTGCAGCGGCTCTGAAGAAATAAGAGATTGAAAGATCATTATGGCTAAGTCTCCCGCAAACAACGCAGCTGCTCGCGTTCGCAAGAAGGTCCGTAAGAATATTTCTGACGGTATCGCGCACGTGCACGCTTCGTTCAACAACACGATCATCACCATCACCGACCGTCAAGGCAACGCTCTGTCGTGGGCTTCGTCGGGTGGCCAGGGCTTCAAGGGTTCGCGTAAGTCGACTCCCTTTGCTGCTCAGGTTGCTTCGGAAGTGGCCGGTCGTGCTGCTATCGAACAGGGCATCAAGAACCTGGAAGTCGAAATCAAGGGTCCCGGTCCTGGCCGTGAATCCTCGGTTCGCGCCCTGGGTGCTCTGGGTATCCGCATCACTTCCATTTCGGACGTGACACCGGTTCCCCACAACGGCTGCCGCCCTCAAAAGCGTCGTCGTATCTAATTTTTTTATCAAGCCCACCGCCGCCCAGGTGCATTTGCATCGCGGGCGGCTCCCGTGTTTGCGCACGGTAGATGACACAAAGGAAATCAAGTGGCACGCTATATTGGCCCCAAGGCAAAACTCTCCCGCCGCGAAGGCACCGATCTGTTCCTGAAGAGCGCTCGTCGCTCCATCGCAGACAAGGCTAAGTTCGACACCAAGCCTGGTCAGCATGGCCGCACTTCCGGTCAGCGCACTTCGGACTACGGTCTGCAACTGCGCGAAAAGCAGAAGGTCAAGCGCATGTACGGCGTGCTGGAGAAGCAATTCCGCCGCTACTTCGAAGCAGCTGACCGCAAGCGTGGCAACACTGGTGCCAACCTGCTGTCCCTGCTGGAATCGCGTCTGGACAACGTTGTGTACCGCATGGGCTTCGGCTCCACTCGTGCTGAGGCACGTCAGCTGGTGTCGCACAAGGCTATCACCGTGAACGGCCAGTCCGTGAACATTCCTTCCTACTCCGTGAAGGAAGGCGACGTGGTTGCCCTGCGTGAAAAGTCCAAGAAGCAAGCTCGCGTGGTCGAGGCTCTGCAACTGGCTGCTCAAGTGGGCTTCCCCGCATGGGTGGAAGTGTCTGCTGACAAGGCAGAAGGTACTTTCAAGAAGTCTCCTGACCGCGATGAATTCGCAGCTGACATCAACGAATCCCTGATCGTTGAGTTGTACTCGCGTTAATCTTTAGCAGCGACATTTCTGTAACCGTCCCCACGGCGCGAGGCATCGCGCCGTGGGTGCTTCACCAGCCTTACCGGTGTAACGAGCCGAGGGTATTGAGAGGAAGTCTGCATGCAAACGAATTTGCTGAAGCCCAAGACAATCAATGTCGAGCAACTTGGTCACAACCGTGCCAAGGTTGTTCTGGAGCCGTTTGAGCGTGGCTACGGTCATACGCTGGGCAATGCCCTGCGCCGTGTTCTGCTCTCCTCCATGGTGGGTTACGCAGCGACGGAAGTGACGATTGCTGGAGTGCTGCATGAGTACTCCTCCATCGACGGTGTCCAGGAAGATGTGACGAACATCCTGCTGAACCTCAAGGGTGTGGTGTTCAAGCTGCACAATCGTGACGAAGTCACCCTGAGCCTGCGCAAGGATGGCGAAGGTGTTGTCACTGCCCGTGACATTCAGACCCCCCACGACGTAGAAATCGTCAACCCTGATCATGTGATCGCCCATCTGTCGCAAGGCGGCAAGCTGGACATGCAGATCAAGGTGGAAAAGGGCCGCGGCTATGTGCCCGGCAACGTGCGCCGCTACGGTGACGAATCGACCAAGTCGATCGGCCGTATCGTGCTCGACGCTTCGTTCTCGCCCGTCAAGCGCGTGAGCTACGCTGTCGAATCCGCACGTGTGGAACAGCGTACCGATCTGGACAAGCTGGTTCTGGAAATCGAAACCAACGGTGCCATCACCGCTGAAGACGCAGTGCGCGCATCCGCCAAGATCCTGGTGGAGCAGCTGGCAGTGTTTGCCCAGCTCGACGGTGGCGATATCGCCAGCGTGTTCGACGCTCCTGCCGGTGGCCGCGGTGCTGCCACCTCGTTCGATCCCATCCTGCTGCGTCCCGTGGACGAGCTCGAGCTCACCGTACGTTCTGCCAACTGCCTCAAGGCAGAGAACATTTACTACATCGGTGACCTCATCCAGCGTACCGAAAACGAGCTGCTCAAGACTCCCAACCTGGGTCGTAAGTCGCTCAACGAGATCAAGGAAGTTCTGGCTTCCCGCGGTCTGACGCTGGGCATGAAGCTCGAGAACTGGCCACCAGCTGGCCTGGAAAAGCGTTAATCGCTACAATAGAGGACTTTGCTGAAATCGATCGGTTTTGGCAAAGTCCAAGTGCCTCGGGCAGTACCTGATACGGCTGCCTGATTTAATTTAGAAAAGATCTCCGGATAAAAACGGGGAGCAAAGGAAAAGCACCATGCGTCACGGCAACGGCCTCCGCAAACTGAACCGCACTTCTGCACACCGCAAGGCAATGCTGCAGAACATGATGAACTCGCTGATCGAGCACGAAGCCATCAAGACCACGGTCCCCAAGGCCAAGGAACTGCGTCGCGTCATCGAGCCCATGATCACTCTGGCCAAGGTTGACACCGTGGCTAACCGCCGTCTGGCTTTTGACCGTCTGCGCGACCGCGACAGCGTGACCAAGCTGTTCAACGTGCTGGGTCCCCGCAACGCTCAGCGTCCTGGCGGCTACACACGTATCCTGAAGATGGGCTTCCGCGTGGGCGACAACGCTCCCATGGCCTATGTGGAACTGGTTGAGCGCGCTGAAGAAGCCGCTGCAGCAGCTGAATAAGCCCGAGCGGGCTGAAAAGCCTGCTATAATTTGGAAATACCGCGCGATGGAGCAGTCTGGTAGCTCGTTGGGCTCATAACCCAAAGGTCGGAGGTTCAAATCCTTCTCGCGCAACCAAATTGAAAAAGGTCACGACAATGTCGTGACCTTTTTTTTGTCCATTTTCTCCATGGGCCAGAAGGCTGCACCCGCCTCAACTCGTCATGCCCCTGACTGTGTGCCTGAGCGACGGCGCAGGTGCTCGCGTACGCGGTCGGCGATCACCTGGGCGATTTCCGGGCTCAGCACCTCGCTGATATGCAGCACTTCGGTGTAGTGCAGATAGAGCAGACCGCGCAAGGTCCGGAATGCCGTCTCATGTGTGGCCCCGCAGATGCTGGCATCGTTGGCCAGCACACGCTCCACGGCTCCAGGCTCAAGCAGCCGGATCTTGCAGATAGCTGCCTGATGCAGGATCTCCAGGTCTATTTCCTCAAGGCGGTTTTCCCATTCATCGGGCAAGAATCGGTTCGCTGGCATATAGGGTGGCTCTCCTGCTCAATCCATGGACATCTCAGACCCGGATGCTGGCATACCCTGGGCCAGGCCGTCGGTTTTGCTTCTACAAGTCTTGATGCTTATCAAATGCCGACAAGGTGAACGTCGGCCTGGGGACAAGGCCGTGCGGCACTGCATCATGATGCCAGTCTGCGACCTGAGCACCAATGCCCGTCCGTGTCTCCTGAATTTCTCCGAGCTGAGGTATGGTGTCTCGATGCGCTACAGGTAAAGAAAAGGACTTGTATGTTCGAGAAAATCGTCTCGATGTTCCGCTACTTCAAAGCAGCCGTGCCGTTTCGGCTGGTGCCTGCACTGATTGCCACCCTGGTGCTGATCGGTCTGCTGCTGACACCGGTGCCGGCCGGGCTGGATACCAAGGCATGGCAACTGGTGGCCATCTTTCTGACGACCATCGTGGCGATCATTCTCAAGGTCATGCCCATAGGTGTGATGGCTCTGATGGCGATTGTCATCGTGTCGCTGTCCCAGGTCACTTCCAGCTCATCCAAGGGCGCGATCACGGATGCGCTGAGCAGCTTTGCAAACCCCCTGATCTGGCTGATCGTGGTGGCGGTTCTGATCTCGCGCGGCCTCAAGAAGACGGGGCTCGGCAACCGCATCGGTCTGCTGTTCATTGCGCTGCTGGGCAAGCGCACCATAGGCATAGGTTACGGACTTGCGATCTGCGAGCTGGTGCTGGCCCCATTCACGCCCAGCAACACGGCGCGTGGCGGCGGCATCGTGCATCCGATCATGAAGTCCATTGCCAACGCCTTCGAGTCGGACCCGGCCAAGGGAACCCAGGGCAAGGTCGGGACCTATCTGGCACTGGTCAACTACCACTCCAACCCGATCACCTCGGCCATGTTCCTGACCGCGACGGCGCCCAATCCTCTGGTTGTGGACCTGGTGGCCAAGGCCACGGGCCAGTCCCTGCACCTGAGCTGGACAAGCTGGGCGCTGTACATGCTGCTGCCAGGCCTGCTGTGTCTGCTGCTGATGCCGCTGGCGGTCTATCTGCTGTCGCCTCCCGAGCTCAAGGCCACGCCCAATGCCGTGGAGTACGCTCGTGCCGAGATGACCCGCATGGGGCCGCTGTCGGGCAAGGAGCGTGTCATGCTGGGAACCTTCGGCATGATGCTGCTGCTATGGGCCAATGTGCCGCAGATGCTGTTCGGTCCGGCCTTCACGCTGGACCCGACCGTGGTGGCGTTTCTCGGCCTGTTCGCCCTGATCATCACAGGCACCATCGACTGGGATGATGTGCTGTCCGAGAAAAGTGCCTGGGACACCCTGATCTGGTTCGGTGCCCTGGTGATGCTGGCCGAGCAGCTCAACAGACTGGGGGTGGTCGCCTGGTTTGCCGAGGGCCTGAAGAATGCCATCGTCGCCAGCGGCCTGGACTGGCTGCCTGTGGCTGCCATTCTGGTGGGCGTCTTCGTCTTCTCGCACTATCTGTTTGCCAGCACCACCGCCCATATCAGCGCCATGATGCTGGCCTTTCTGACCGTGGGTGCGCAACTGATCCCCGCCGACTACGTCGTGCCCTTCATGCTGATGATGACGGCCGGCTCGGCCATCATGATGACGCTGACGCACTACGCGACCGGAACATCGCCCATCATCTTCGGCAGTGGCTATGTGACTCTGGGCGTCTGGTGGCGCGTAGGTGCTGCCATGTGCGTGCTGGAGCTGCTGATCTTCGCTGTCGTCGGCGCTGCCTGGTGGAAGTTGCTGGGGCTGTGGTGACCTACGTCCTCAGGTCGCCGTATGTAGGGGCTCGCCCAGCGACAGCATGAGCCGGTTGGCCCAGTTGAAGAAAGCCGTGCCGTGAAGCGCATCGGAGATGGCGGCGTCGTCGAGCCCGGCGGCGCGCAGCGCATCGATATGACTGGATTCCAGCGCGGGCGGCGTCTGCGTCAAGGCCACGGCGGCGGCGACGATGGCATTCCAGCGCGGACCCAGATCGCTGCCCGGGCCTTCATCGAGCAGGCGCTGCACATCGGCGGCGCGTTGCGAGAAATGTGTGGCAAAGCGCGCATGTACCGAAGCGCAGTAGATGCAGCCATTGGTGCGTGAGGTTGCAGCAGCTGCCAGCTCGCGCTCGGCACGCGCAAGCCCCGCGTCGGGGTTGTAGAAGATGTCCTTGTCGGTGCGCGTGCGTGCTCCCAGCGTGTCGGGGTCGCGCGCCAGCAGCCGGAAATAGGGTGAACGCGCGCGCGCCGCATCCACCAGTCCCGCATGGTGGCGCTCGCTCAGCTCGCTCTCCTGCAGCGGAGCTATCCATGGCTGCCAGTCTAGCTGTTCCTGGGTGAAGACCTGGGGGGAGGTGTTGTGCGTGGTGGTCATGGCTGGGCTTGCAGGGCGAGGGTGGGAGATGCCGTGGTGACTGCAGCTCGTGCGCCAAGCACGCGCAGCCCCGCCACGAGGCGGATCTGGAAGGACAGGAAAGAGGCGAGCTGGGACAGGATGACGATATCGGTCTCGCTCCAGCCGGCCTGCTGCAGCGCCAGCAAGGTCTGGGCACTCGCATCGCGTGGGTGGTAGGCCAGCAGATGGGCATGGGCCAGCGCGGCGCTCAGGCGTGGGCCCAGCAAAGCCGCATGCGCCGGGTCCACGGCGTAGCTGGGGCCGCTCTGGTCCTCGCGGCTCAAGGGGCCGGGCGGATAGATCCCGTAGGGGCCGTGCGGGCCGCTGCCGGCCTGCAGGCTGGCAGCGCGCCCGCGCACCACTTCCGAGCTCACGGCATCGGCCAGATCGGCATCCTCGGCCGCCAGGGCGCGTGTGTAGAAGGCCGTGCTGCGAGGCTCGCCATGCAGGCCTGCCGTGAAGGCGGCCAGCGTCAGGCGCTCGCGCAGGGAGACGGTTCCTGCAACGGGCTCGGCGGGGGTGAACAGCGCGGCAAAGCTTTGCTGGGCCTGGGTGCGAGCCTCGCTGCGGTGGCGGCGCACCTGATCCAGTGTGCTGCCGGCAGCGATATCGGCGAGATGGTCGATCACATCTTCGGGAAAGCGGGTCTGTGCGGTATTGCTCATCGTCATGCGGTTTGAAGCAGTTCGGTCCGGACTTGGGGTTGGAAAGCGCCGGTGGGGGCCTCGCTGCGGCGCCAGCCCAGAGCCGGCGCGACGACGGCTGCCGTCAGCTCGATGGAGCGCAGAATGGCCTGGTGCGGCGGGTCGATGGAGTGGACCTGGAACACGATGTCGCTGGCTTGCGCCAGCGCCGTGTCGGCGCGCAGCGAGGCGATCACCTCCTCGGGTGTGCCCACATGCACGTCATAGGCTTCAATGAGCTGCTGCAGCGGCGCCTGCGGATCGACGCGCGTTGCCCATTGCGTGGACGCGGATGAGGTCAGGGCCGCATGACGCTGGGCCGAACGGCGCAGGCCGGCCTCGGCCCATTGCAGTGCCTGGGCGCGCTTGTCGGACACGAGCAGGGTGCGCGATGCCAGGATGCGTGGCGCGCGTCCTGCGGGCAGGGCCGCGAGATAGGCCTCGATGATGGGGTTCTGTATCTCGGACAGCGTGGCCCGGGGGCGGCCTTCGGGTCGGGGCTGGGTGCGCGAGAGCATCAAGCCGTCCCCGTTGGCGCCGGCGCGTGCCCCGCCCTCGACCGAGAACGTGGCCTGCCAGACGCGTTCCAGCAACTGCGGGGCTGCGGGGTACAGGCGCACGCCGCCTGCCAGCTCGCGCCCGGCCCAGGCATCCCTCAGCACGGCGAAGTTGCGCGCAAAGACTGCGCCGCGCTCGCTGCCTGTGACACCGAAGGCCTCGAAGGACTCCGCCGTGCCGCCCGTGCCCAGGCCCACTTCGAGGCGGCCGTCCGACAGCAGGTCCAGCACGGCCGCATCCTCGGCCACGCGCAGCGCGTTTTCCAGCGGCAGCGTGACCACGCCCGTGCCCAGGCGTATGCGCCGCGTGCGGGCCGCGACATGCGAGAGAAAGACAAAGGGCGAGGGCAGGCCGCCCTCGCTTGCGTGGAAATGATGCTGGGCGATCCAGGCCGAGTCGAAGCCCTGGGCTTCGGCATGGGCGATCTGCTCGGTGACAAGGCGGTAGCGTTCGCCGGCCGGTACTTCATCGAGCAGGCGGCTGAAGAAGCCCAGGCGCGGTGCCGGGCGCACGCGAGCAAGAGTGTCAGGCGGGGTGGGGGACAAAATCAATGCTCCTTTTGCCGGGAATGGCGTCCATAAGTTCGCGCGTGTAGTCGCTGGTGGGGCGCAGGAACACGTCTTCGACGCGGCCCGCGTCCACCACCTTGCCTGCGCGCAGCACCGACACCGTGTCGGCGATCTGGCGCACCACGGCAAGGTCGTGCGAGATGAAGAGATAGCTCAGGCCCAGGTCCTGTTGCAGCTGTGCGAGCAGGGCGAGGATCTGGGCCTGCACGGTCACGTCCAGGGCCGAAACGGCCTCGTCCAGCACCACCACCTCCGGTTGCAGCACCAGGGCGCGTGCAATCGCCACGCGCTGGCGCTGGCCGCCCGAGAGCGCATGCGGGCGCCGTTCGAGCACGGCGGCCGGCAGGCCCACGCGCTCGAGCATGTCAAGCACGCGCTGGCGGCGTTCCTGGGGCTGCAGCGGCTCGAAGTTGAGCAGCGGCTCCTCGATGATGTCGAAGACACGCTGGCGCGGGTCCAGCGAGCTGAACGGGTTCTGGTAGACCAGCTGGACCTTGCGCCGCAGCTGGCGCAGGGCCTCGCCGCGCAGGCCTGTGAGTTCGGCGCCGGCGATGCGGATGCGTCCCGATGTAGGGCGCCCCAGGCCCACGATGTCGCGTATGGTCGTGGTCTTGCCCGAGCCCGACTCGCCGACGATGGCATGCGTGGAGCCACGGCGCAGGCGCAGCGACACGCCGTCCACGGCGCGGAAAACGCCGCGCCCCTGGCCGGGGGTATGGAAGTCGTGGATCAGGTCCTCGACCTCGATGGCCCAGTCTTGGGCAGCGGCCGCCGCCGATGGCGCAGTGCGACGAGGCGCGGGCGTGAGAGAGGGAGCGTTGGACAGCAAGCGGCGCGTATAGGCGCTTTGCGGATTGCGCAGAAGCTCCAGTGTCGGGCCTTGTTCCTGGATGCGCCCGTCCTGCATGACGATGAGGCGATGCGCGCGGTCGGCCGCCACGCCCAGGTCGTGGGTGACCAGCAGCACAGCGGTGCCGGTTTCGCGGCGCAGCTCGTCGATCAGATCCAGGATGCGCCGCTGCACAGTGACATCCAGCGCGCTGGTGGGTTCGTCGGCGATGATCAGCGCAGGCCGCAGCGCGATGGCGATGGCGATCAGCACGCGCTGGCGCATGCCGCCCGACAGCTCGTGCGGATACTGACGCGCCCGCAGGGCGGGCTGGGACAGGCCCACGCGTGTCAGCAGGTCGATCACGCGCGCCTCGATGGCGGAGCGGCCGTGCAGGCCGTGAATGCGCAGGATTTCGCCGACTTGGTCGCCCACGGTGCGCACGGGGTTGAGCGAGGTGGTCGGATCCTGGGGCACCAGGCTGAGCACGCGGCCACGAATGCTGTTCCAACGCGCAGCACTCCAGTCCGAGACCTCGGTGCCCTGCAGCCGGATGCTGCCTTGCTCGCGGCGCCCGTTGTCGGCGAGCAGGCCGATCACGGCCTGGGCCGTGGTGGTCTTTCCCGAGCCCGATTCGCCGACCAGGGCCACGACCTCGCCGGGTGCCACGGAAAACGACAGGCCGTGGACCACGCGCTGCTCCTGGCCGCTGTGGTCGCGGTAGGCGATGACCAGGTCCTGGACCTCAAGCAGCGGGGCTGTGGTTGCAGCAGGGATTGCCGTGGCGGGGCGGTCTTGCAGCAGGGCGCTCATGCCGGCCTCCGTGCGAAGGAGGCGCCGATGCGGTTGGCCGCCAGCACCACTGCCACCACGACCAGGCCCGGAGCCGTGGTCAGCCACCAGGCGGTAGCGATGTAGTTGCGCCCTTCGGCGATCAGCAGACCCCATTCGGGCGTGGGCGGCGGCGCGCCGTAGCCCAGAAAGCCCAGTGTGGAAATCGACAGGATGGCCGAGCCGAACTGCAGTGCGGCCAGGGCCACCACCGAGGTCAGCGAATTGGGCAGCACATGGCGCCACAGCACGGCGGCAAAGCGTCCGCCGCTGCCGAAGGCCGCCTCCACATAGTCGGAGCGCCGCACGCGTACCACTTCGGAGCGCACCAGGCGCGCGAAGCCGGCCACGGATGCCACCCCCACGGCGATGGCCGCATTGATGGTGCCAAAGCCCAGCAGGATGATGATGGTCAGCGACAGCAGCAGCGAGGGAACGGCCAGCAGCACGTCGACGAGGCGCATCAGCGCATCATCGACGCGGCCGCCCGCGGCACCGGCCAGCAGGCCGATCAGCGTGCCCGCCACCAGGCCCACGGCCACGGCCAGGAAAGCGCCCGACAAGGAGTGCACCGAGCCATGCACCACGCGGGCCCAGAGATCACGCCCCAGCGCATCCGTGCCAAGCCAGTGCGCGAGACCGGGCTCCAGCAACTGCTGGCCGGCCTGGCCGACGACGGGGTTCTGATGGGCAAACCAGCCCGGAACCAGGGCCCACAGCGCGGCGGCGGCAATCACCAGCCAGGCAAGGGCCAGCGTGGGCGGCAGGCGCCTGAGCCTTTGCAGGTCGATCAGGATGGGGCGCAGGCTTTTTACGGCCGGTGCCGGTGCCGGCGGGGGCGTCAGCCTGGGCGCTGCGGTCGAGGTGACGCCGGATGCCAGCGGCTCGGGAATGGCGGTCGAGACGGCGGTGTTCATGCCCGGTTCTCCACAGAATGACGCAAACGGGGATCGAGCAGCGGGTAGAGCAGGTCCACGGCGAGGTTGATGAGCACGAAGGCGGCGGCCGAGACCACGACCACGGCCTGGAGCACAGCCGTGTCCTGGTTGCCCACGGCCTGCTGGGTCAGCGTGCCCAGGCCGTTGAGACCGAACACGGCCTCGGTGACCACGGCACCGGCGAGCAGCTCGCCGAACAGCACGCCGGCAATCGTCAAGGTCGGCAGCAAGGCATTGCGCGCCACATGGTGCAGCAGTACCCAGGCGCGAGAAGCACCCTTGGCGCGCGCCACGGCCACAAAGGGCTGGGCCAGCACGGTGTCGATATTGCGCAGCAGGATCTGGGCCAGTGGCGCCGAAATGGGGACGGCCAGCGTAAGCGTGGGAAGGACCAGGCCTTCCCAGGGGCCGGGATTGATGACGGGAATCCATCCCAGACGGAAGGACAGGATCTGGATCAGCATGATGCCCAGCCAGAAAACCGGCACGGAGACGAAGACCGAGGGCAGGGCTTGCAGGGCATTTCGCAGCCAGGCCAGCGGCGCGAGGCTGGCTGCGGCCGCCAGAGCGATGGCCAGCAGCGCTGCCGTGGAAAAGCCCAGGGCCGCCAGGCGCAGCGTGGGCGGCAGACTGGTGGCCAGGCCCTGGCTCACGGGCACGCCGGCCTGCAGCGAGTAGCCGAAATGGCCCGTGAGGAACTGAGCCAGCGTGTGCAGGTATTGCTGCCAGACGGGCTGGTCGGCGCCATAGGCGGCGCGGATGTCAGCGATCTCCTGCGGGCCCAGTCCCAGCTCGGGGTTCAGGAACTTGATCAGCACGGCGTCGCCCGGCAGCAGCTGCAGCAGGATGAAAGAGGCCGTGAAGGCCGCCCACAGCACCAGGGCGGCCTGTGCGATGCGGCCAAGCAGATAGCGGCGTGGCATGGGTGCGCCTCCTTGATCGGTGCGCACTCAGCGCTTGGCCAGCCAGGTGCTGTAAAAGCTGGGACGGCCCACGGCCTCGAAGCCCACCTCACGCACCCAGGTTGCACCCGCGAAGGCCTGGGGCTCCTCGAAGATCGGGATCACATAGGCCTGGTCGATCAGGTAGTTCTGCACCTCGCCGGTCAGCGCGAGGCGCCGGTTGGCATCGGTCTCGGCCGCGATGGCATCGAACAGGCGGTTGAGCTTGCCGTCCTCGAAGGACTTGACCTTCTGGCTCACACCGCCTTTTTGCAGCAGCACGTTGCGGTTGCTCGGGTAGTAATTGCTCTTGATCACGTCGGGATCGGCGCGGCCCACCATGCCCGGCAGCACGCCGGTCTTGTCGGGGTCCAGCGTGTCCACCGTGCGGCTGCCCGAGTCTCCGGCCAGCACATTGAGCTTGATGCCCAGCCTGGCCCATTGCTGGGCCACCAGCTGCAGTGTTTCCTTGTTCTGTGGCTGGGGCAGGGATTCGTAGGTCGAGAGCACGAAGTCCTGGCCGTTCTTCTGGCGCAGGCCGTTGGCGCCCAGGCTCCAGCCGGCCTCGTCGAGCAATTGCCTGGCCCTGGCCTCGTCAAAGACCAGCTTGGCCGACAGGTCCACATAGCCGGCTGCCGTGGAGGCGATCACCGAACGAGCCTGCGGGTAGCGCGGCGAGAACAGGGTTTCGACGATCTCCTTGGTATTGGTGCCATGCAACAGGGCCTGGCGCACCTTGAGATCGGCCACCAGGGCGTTGTCGGGACGGATGGCGATGCTGTTGTTCACGCCGCGCGTGGAAGGCGCGTAGATGCTGAACTTCTGCTGCTCCACGCGCTTTTCGTCGTAGGCCTGGACCTGGCGGATGAAGCCGGCCTGGCCGGCCAGCAGCGCGCCTATGCGCACGCTGTCCTCGGGCGTGACGATGAACTTGACTTCATCCAGGCGTGCGCGGCCCTGGTGGGCCAGCTTGGCCGGGCCCCAGCTGTAGTCCTTGCGCGCCTTGAGCACCAGTTCCTTGCCCAGGGTCTCGCTGGCCACCACGAAGGGGCCCGAACCTATGATGCGCATGGCATCGCCAAGCTCCTCGAATGGACGATCCAGCGTGGCGGGCGAGACCAGGCCCGAGCCGATCACCGAAGTGCCCTGGAGAAAGCCCGGCGAGGGTTTCTTGAAGAAGAACTTCACGGTCAGCGGATCGACGACTTCGCTGCGTTCGTAATTGTTGATGACCTCGGAAACCGGCTGCTTGAGCGCCTTGTTGCCCAGACCGTAGGTGTCGAAGTTGCGCGCCACGGCGGCCGCGTCCAGCGGCGATCCGTCCGAGAAGCTCACGCCGGAGCGCAGCTTGAAGCTGTACTCGGTGGCATCGGCGTTCACGGTCCAGGATTCGGCGATCCAGGGCTGGATCTCCAGTGTCTCGGGGTCCTGGTAGGTCAGCTTGTCCGTGATCTGGTTGAGCACGCCACCGTTGGGATAAAAGCCGCCGGCAGGCGGATAGAGATTGGTGTGTGCCTGCTGCTCGAGGTAGACCAGGGTGCCGCCCAGGACCGGTTCCGCCGAGGCGCCGGCCTGGGCCGTGCCGGATTGCCTGGAGCAGCCGGCCAGCAGCAAGCTGCCCGTCAGTACCGCCACGGCGGCCCATAGGGAGCGGCGTCGGGCCGGCCTGTTCACCGGCTGTTTTATCGATGGATCCGTCTGCGAAGGGAAAAACACGTTCATACCTCGTCGCCACATGGCGTTGAAAACTCAGGTTCCGGACGCATCGCGCAGCGACCGACCGGATTCATGGTTCTCATGCTATCGACGCCAAATATTCGTGTTCATATATTGAGTAGCATCGTTATTCGAAAAACAACTAAGCGGTGCGAGGCCGCATATTTGCAAAGCGCATAAGCGCAGACGAATTCCTTTGTTGGCCCGGCAGGCCGCTCTCACAACAATGGCCTGGCATTCCCTTATCGAAAGCCCGCTCATGAGTCATCTCAACGAATATCTTTCCGAAAAACGCGCAGCCGTGCTGGCACGCAGCGCCGCCATTGCGGCGGGCACGGCCCAGGCCGCCAGACTCAAGGCCAGCGTGCGTGCAGAGGGGCGCAGCGGCGTGCGCCGTCTGCGCATCCGCGAACACCAGGTCATCAGCGACAGCCCGCCCGATTTCGCGGGTTACAACCTCGGCCCTAGCTCGCCCGAGCTGCAGTTGGGCGTGCTGGGCACCTGCGTGACCCATATCTTTCTGATCCAGGCGGCCGAGCGCCAGGTGCCGCTGGAGAGCCTCGAAGTCGAGGTCACGGGCGTCATCGACCCGCGCGGCGGCAGGCCCGGCCATGAGGCGACGCCGATCTGGCCACACGACATCGGCTATACCGTGCATATCGATTCGCCGGCCAGCCGCGCCGAGATCGATGCGCTGTTCGAGGCCGTGGAGCGAACCTGCCCCATCCTCAACCTGCTGCGCAACCCCCAGTCCATCCGCGCCGAAGTGCGCCATACCGACTCCAGCGCGCCCGAGCGCCTGGCGGCCTGAGAACCTTTTGGAAAGACTTTTGCATGAGCCTGCCACTCGACCATATCGTCATCGCGGTCCAGGACCTGGAGCGCACGATTGCCAACTATCAGTCCCTGGGTTTCAACGTGCTGCGCGGCGGCGAGCACCCGGGCCGCTCCACGCACAACGCCCTGGTGGTCTTTGCCGACGGCGTCTATTTCGAACTCATTGCCTGGCGTGCGCCCGCGCCCGAGGAGCGCTGGTGGCAGCAGTTGCAGCAGCACGGCGAGGGGCTGGTCGACTTTGCGTTGCTGCCCTCCGAGACCGGCGCCGTGGTGGCTGCGGCCCAGGCGCGCGGCCTGGGCTATGAAGCGCCTTATGAGGGCGGACGTCTGCGTCCCGACGGAGAGCAGCTGCGCTGGCGCAATGCACGCCCTCCAAGCCAGGATCTGCCGTTTCTGTGCGGCGACCTGACGCCGCGTGTCTTGCGCGTGCCCGAAGGCCAGGCCCGCGTGCATCCCAATGGCGTGACCGGCGTGGCGCGCCTGGAAGTGGCGGTGCAGGATCTGCAGGCCAGCCTGGCGCGCTGGCGGGCACTTCTCGGCGATGCAGTGAGCGTCGGCCCGCTGCGGGTATCGGCCGACGGCAGCACGCAGCAGGTATCGCTGGGTCTGGGCGCCACCGAACTGGTGCTGGCTGCAGCCGTCCGGGCTGCGGGCCCTCTGGCCCAAAGATTGGCCACGCGCGGCGAAGGCCCTTATGCGGTCGTGCTGTCGGTGCCGCGGCAGGCGACAGCAGGGGCACTGGACGAAGTTGCCACCCACGGGGTGCGCATTGAACTGGCACTGCATTCCGGCAGCGAGCTGGAAACCGCCGCCGCCTAGGCCCAATAAGGGGGCGCTAGAATAGCGCCCCCGCTGACACCCATGCCCACTTCGGTGGGCGTTTTCGTTGCGGCCGCGTGAGCCTTTGCGGGCCGGTGCGGTGCAGCGCCGCCTTTCATGACCAAAGCTCTCACGCCTGCCACTCTGGGCATCGATTTCGGAACCTCCAACTCTGCTGCCGCCTATCGCCTGCCTGGCAGGGTAGCCAGTCTGCTGCCGCTGGAAGGCGCTGCCACCGGCATGCCCACGGCACTGTTCTTCAATACCGAAGAGCACAGCACGCATTTCGGCCGCGATGCCATGCAGCAGTATCTGGCGGGCGAGGAAGGGCGTCTGATGCGCTCCCTCAAAAGCCTGCTGGGCAGCAGCCTGTTGCTGGAAAAGACCGCGGTGCACGAGCAGCTCGTCAGCTACCAGGACATCATCGCGATCTTTCTCAAGCGCGTGGCCGATCAGGCACGCTGGGCGCTGGATGGACGTCTGCCGGAGCGTGTGGTGCTGGGGCGTCCCGTGCATTTTGTCGACGAGCACCCGGCGCGAGACCGCCAGGCGCAGGATGCCCTGGCCGCTGCGGCGCGCGCCGCCGGCCTGGGTGAAGTCAGCTTTCAGCTGGAGCCGATTGCGGCGGCACTGGACTACGAGCAGCGCCTGGGTGAGGAACAGCTGGTGCTGGTGGTCGATATCGGCGGCGGCACATCGGACTTCACGGTGGTGCGTCTCGGTCCGCAACAGGCTGGGCATGCCGATCGTACCCAGGACATTCTGGCCACCACCGGCGTGCATATCGGAGGCACGGATTTCGACCATCGTCTCAATGTGGCCCAGGTCATGCCGTTGCTGGGCTACAAGCACATCGGCCCCAGCGGGCGCGAGGTGCCCAGCAGCGTGTTCTTCGATCTCTCCACCTGGCATCTGATCCAGTGGCTGTACACGGCCAAGGCCCTGGCTTCGGCGCGCGGTCTCAAGAGCGATTACAGCGATCAGCAACTGCACCAGCGCCTGATGAAGGTGCTGGATTGGCGTGAAGGCCATAGGCTGGCCGATGCGGTGGAGCAGGCCAAGATTGCGGCTTCGCAAAGCCATGCTGCCTCGGCCATTGCCCTGGACTGGCTGGAGCAAGACCTGCCTGCGGCCATCTCCCCGGAGGTTCTGCAGGAGCAGTTGCAGGCCTTGCTGCTGCAGGTGGTCGAATGTGCGCAGGACTGTGTGCGCCAGGCCGGCGTGGCGGCACCAGACGCCATCTATCTGACCGGCGGCTCGTCGGCCCTGCGTACCCTGCGCGATGCGCTGCGCGTCGCTTTCCCCGATGTGCCGCAGGTCGAAGGCGACCTGTTTGGTGGCGTGGCAACCGGTCTGGCCTATGCCTGAGCCTGAAGCCCCCTGAGCCGCGACGCCGAGGGACGCACCAGCGCTGCGGGGCAGCCCTGCCAGGCGTCTCAGGTTTGTACCGCGCCCGGTTGACGTACTTATTCCTCTTCGGCGGCCCGCTTGAGTTCCAGCGCCCGGTCATAGAGCGTGTTGCGACTGGCCCCAGTGATTTCGGCGGCCAGCTTCACGGCCGTCTTGGTCGGCAACTCGGCCAGCAGCAGCTTGAGCACGCGCTCGGCCTCGCCCGACTCTTGCTGCACCGCCACGGGGTGCAGCACGATGGCGAACTCGCCCTTGACACGCTGCGGCGAGGCCTGCAGCCAGGCTGCCAGCTCGTGGGCCGGCATGCTGGCGATGTCTTCAAACTGCTTGGTGATTTCTCGCGCCAGCGTGACGCGACGCTCGCCCAGCAGGGCCAGGGCTTGGGCCAGCTCGATGATCCGGTGCGGGGCTTCCAGCAGCACGGTGCAACGCGGCTGGTCGGCCAGCTTTTGCACGGCGGCCAGTCGTTCAGCATTCTTGGTGGGCAGGAAGCCGGCAAACACAAAACCGTTTTCGCCCTGTGCTGGCGTGACGGCACCCGCCACGCTGATGGCCGATGTCACGCTGCTGGCTCCGGGCAGCGGAATGCTGCGCAGACCCACGGCCTGCAGCGCCGCGCACAGGCGCGCGCCCGGGTCGCTGACGCCGGGCGTGCCTGCATCGCTGACATAGGCGATGCGCTGGCCTTGCTGCAGACGCCCGATCACCTGCTGGGCGGCTTCTGCCTCGTTGTGCTGATGCACGGCCAGCAACTGGCTGCCGGGTCGGTCCAGCCCATAGCTGCGCAGCAGGCCCTGGGTGTGGCGCGTGTCTTCGCAGGCTATGCAGTCCACGATCTGCAGCACATGCAGCGAGCGCAGGCTGATGTCGGCCAGATTGCCAATCGGCGTCGCCACCACATACAGGGCTCCCTGCGGATAATGCTGGGAAGCGGCCGCGTCATGTGCGGCAGTCAGTGCAGAGGCGAAAGAGGTAGTCAATGGATCTCCTTGGAAAGCGGCCCAAGCCGGCGCAAAGCACAACCGCACGCGGGCAGCAGGCCGAGGATGCCGCGTTGGCCCATTTGCAGGCGCGGGGCCTGAAGCTTGTCGAGCGCAATTATCGGACGCCGGGCCGTGGTGGTGGCGAAATCGACCTGATCCTGCGTGACCGCGACGGGTCTTTGGTGTTCGTCGAAGTCCGCAGCCGCAACACCGAGCGCTTCGGCGGTGCCGGCGGCAGCATCGGCCGCCTCAAGCAGCAGCGCATTGTGCTGGCCGCCAGACACTATCTGATGAGGCTTGCGGCAGCGCCGCCATGCCGCTTTGATGTGGTGCTGGTCGACAGCTCCGGGAACCAGATGCGCATCGAGTGGCTCCAAGCGGCATTCGAGGCACTTTAGTCGCCGCGTCATGGTTGTGCGCAACACTGATGCGCAAATAACGGTTTGCTACCAAAGAGATAACAGGTGGCGGGTATCATCGGGCCTCCATGCTAGAGCAACGAATTCAACAGCATTTCATCGACAGTGCCGACCTGAAGTACCAGGCCGCCCAGGCGCTGAGCCAACCTATTGCTTCCGCCGTACAGGCCATGCTGGCCTGCGTGACGGGCGGCGGCAAGGTGCTGGCCTGCGGTACGGGCGTCTCGGCCAGCGATGCCCAGTTATTTGCCTCCCTGTGCGTGACAGGGTTCGAACGCGATCGTCCCGAGCTGGCGGCCGTGGCCCTGACTTCCGATGGCGGCCTGCTGGGCAGCGTGGGAGCCACGGGCTCCGGCGGCAATGCCAGCCAGTATCTGGCGCGCCAGGTGCGAGCGCTGGGGCAGCCCGGTGACCTGCTGCTGCTCATGTCGGTGACCGGCAACGACATGGCCGTGCAGGAAGCCCTGGAGGCCGCCCACGAGCGCGACATGATGGCCGTGGTGCTGACAGGCCGCACCGGCGGCAATCTGGCCACCACCGTGCGCGAGACCGATGTACTGATCTGCGTGCCCCACGACCGTGCGGCGCGCGTGCGTGAAACCCATACCTTGATCCTGCACTGTCTGGCCGACGGTGTGGACTCTCAACTGCTTGGTGACCAGGAGATGCCTTTATGAAGTTGAAGTGGACCCGTGTTGCATGTGCGGCCCTGACCGTTGCCGCTCTGGGTGGTGCCTTGAGCGGTTGCGTGGCTCTGGTGGGCGGCGGTGCCGCCGTGGCAGGCATGTCGGCAGTGGACAGGCGCACTACCGGCACACAGGTTGAGGACCAGGGCATAGAACTGCGTGCCGGCAATCGCATCAGCGAGGTGATGGGCGAGAAGGCCCGCGTCAGCGCCACCAGCTACAACCGTGTGGTGCTGCTGACCGGTCAGGCCGGCAATGCGACGGACAAGGCAACCATAGAGAAGCTGGTACGCGAGCAGGCGACCGTGCGCGAGGTCTACAACGAGATCGAGGTCGTGCCTTTCACGGCAACACTGGGCCAGCGCTCTCAGGACTCTCTGATCACGACCAAGGTCAAGGCCAGCCTGGTCAATGCCAAGGACATTTCATCGTCGGCCATCAAGGTCGTCACCGAGAACAACGTGGTCTATCTGATGGGCATAGTCACGCCGCGCGAATCCAAGCGTGCAGCCGAGATCGCTCGTGGCGTCAACGATGTGAGCAAGGTTGTGCGCCTGTTCGAAGTCATCTCCGAAGAGGAACTGGCCGCGTCGACATCCAGGGCTGCACCGGTGGTCGAAGACCGCTCCAGCATGAACTGAAGCGGATCTACAGGCATGAAAAAAGCCGGACCCAGGTCCGGCTTTTTTCATGGGCCGGCGCTTAGCGCAGGCGCTGGATCAGGCTGGAGGTATCCCAGCGATTGCCGCCCATGGCCTGCACATCGGCATAGAACTGGTCCACCAGCGCGGTGACGGGCAGGCGTGCGCCATTGCGCTGGGCCTCGGCCAGAACCAGTCCCAGATCCTTGCGCATCCAGTCCACGGCAAAGCCGAAGTCGAACTTGCCCACGGCCATGGTCTTGCCGCGATTGTCCATCTGCCAGCTCTGGGCGGCGCCCTTGCCGATCACGTCGAGGACCTTCTCCACATCCAGGTCGGCACGCAGACCAAAGGCAATGGCTTCGGACAGTCCCTGGACCAGGCCCGCAATGCAGATCTGATTGACCATCTTGGTCAGCTGGCCGTTGCCGCATGCACCCATATAGGTAAAGGCGCGCGAGAAGGCGTCAGCCACCGGGGCAACCTGGTCGAATACCTCCTGATCGCCGCCGCACATGACGGTGAGCTGGCCGTTGACCGCACCGGCCTGACCGCCCGATACCGGGGCGTCCATGAAGTGCAGGCCGCGCTGGCGGGCCTGTGCATACAGCTCGCGTGCCACCTGCGCCGAGGCTGTGGTGTGATCTACAAAGATGGCCCCAGGCTCCATGCCGGCGAAAGCACCGTCGTCTCCCAGCGCAATCGAGCGCAGGTCGTCATCGTTGCCCACGCAGCAAAAGACCATGCGTGCGCCCTTGACGGCTTCGCGGGGCGTGGCCCCACGGCGGCCGCCGACAAATTCCTCGACCCAGGCTTCGGCCTTGGCAGCGGTGCGGTTGTAGACCGTGACCTGATGGCCTGCGGCAGCCAGATGCCCGGCCATGGGGGAACCCATGACACCCAGACCCAGAAAGGCCACGGGCGTGGAAGTGCAGGGTGCGTAGCTGCGGGAGGCGATGGTGGCTGTGCTCATGAAATCCTCTAAGACTTGGTACGGAACAGTTCGATCATGGTAGCGCCGCAGTGCATGGCCGTGGCGGAGCGCAGGGTCCTGGCCGGCCCTGCCGCACCCCAGCAAAGCCAGCGCTCCACCTGTGGGAGGAGATGCCGGCGCCTTGGGGTTAGACGATGGTCAGATGCTCGGTGCCGGCTGCCAGGTCCAGAGTCCGGGCGCGCTGGCTGTTGAGCTTGATCTGCAGACGCAGGTCGTTGACCGAGTCTGCATTGCGCAGCGCATCTTCGTAGGTGATGAGATTGGATTCGAACAGGTCGAACAGCGCCTGATCGAAGGTCTGCATGCCGATATTGCGGCTTTTCTTCATGATCTCCTTGATCTCGACGACCTCGCCCTTGAAGATCAGGTCGGCAATCAGCGGAGAGTTGAGCATCACCTCGATGGCGGCGACACGGCCCTTGCTGTCCTGCTTGGGAATCAGACGCTGGGAGATGATGGCCCGCAGGTTCAGCGACACATCCATCAGCAGCTGTGGACGGCGTTCTTCGGGAAAGAAGTTGACGATGCGGTCCAGCGCCTGGTTGGCACTGTTGGCATGCAGCGTGGCCAGGCACAGGTGACCGGTTTCCGAGAACGCAATCGCGTGCTCCATGGTTTCACGGTCGCGGATTTCGCCCATCAAGATCACATCGGGAGCCTGGCGCAGCGTATTCTTGAGCGCCGCTTCCCAGCTTTCGGTATCCAGTCCCACCTCGCGTTGCGTGACCACGCAGTTCTTGTGCGGGTGCACGAATTCCACGGGGTCTTCCACCGTGATGATGTGGCCGAAGGAGTTCTCGTTGCGCCAGTCCACCATGGCGGCCAGCGTGGTGGATTTGCCGGAGCCCGTCGCGCCGACCAGAATGCACAGGCCGCGCTTGGTCATGGTGACCTCCTTGAGCACCTGTGGCACGCCCAGGCCGTCAATCGTGGGCAGGGTGGTGGGAATGGTACGCAGCACCATGCCGACCTTGCCCTGCTGCATGAAGGCATTGACGCGGAAGCGCCCCACGCCGGCCGGCGAGATGGCGAAGTTGCACTCCTTGGTGTGCTCGAAGTCCGCCACCTGCTTGTCGTTCATGATGGAGCGCGCCAGGGCCAGCGTATGCAGCTGGCTCAGCGGCTGTGGCGAGACCTTGGTGACCTTGCCGTCAATCTTGATGGCGGGCGGGAACTCCGCCGTGATGAACAGGTCGCTGCCGTTGCGGCTGACCATGAGCTTGAGCAGATCGTTGATGAATTTACTGGCCTGATCGCGTTCCATGATCACTCCTTGTCCGGTGGCCAACAGCAAGGGCCACTCTAAAAACTGGCGCGGCCCGGAAGAGAAACACCGAGCAAGGGCCGCCCCGCCGCGAAGGTGTTGTCCCCCTCAGGGGGAAGCGGCAACGCCGCTCAGGGGGAACCTTATCCAGGGAAGTTCTCGGGAATCTTCGCCTTGCTGCGCGCTTCGGCCGGGCTGATGAGGTTGCGGCGCACCAGATCGGTCAGGTTCTGGTCCAGGGTCTGCATGCCCATGTTCTGGCTGGTCTGGATGGTGGAGTACATCTGCGCCACCTTGGCCTCGCGGATCAGATTGCGGATGGCAGGCGTGCCCAGCATGATCTCGTGCGCGGCCACACGGCCCTGGCCGTCCTTGGTCTTGCACAGCGTCTGCGAGATCACTGCCTGCAGCGACTCGGAGAGCATGGCGCGCACCATTTCCTTTTCCTCGGCCGGGAACACGTCGATGATACGGTCGATGGTCTTGGCGGCCGACGAGGTGTGCAGCGTGCCGAACACCAGGTGACCGGTTTCGGCCGCCGTCATGGCCAGACGGATGGTTTCCAGGTCCCGCATTTCGCCGACCAGGATCGCGTCCGGATCTTCACGCAGCGCGGATTTCAGGGCTGCCGCGAACGACAGCGTCATGGGGCCGACTTCGCGCTGGTTGATCAGGCATTTCTTGGACTCGTGCACGAATTCGATGGGGTCTTCCACCGTCAGGATGTGGCCGTACTCGGTCTCGTTGAGATAGTTGACCATGGCCGCCAGCGTGGTGGACTTGCCCGAGCCCGTGGGGCCCGTCACCAGCACCAGGCCGCGCGGCTTCAGTGCCAGGTCGGAGAAGATCTTGGGGGCGTTGAGCTGCTCCAGCGTCAGGATCTTGCTGGGAATGGTACGGAACACGGCCGCCGCGCCGCGGTTCTGGTTGAAGGCGTTGACACGAAACCGCGCCAGGCCTTCAATTTCGAACGAAAAGTCCACTTCCAGAAACTCTTCGTACTGTTTGCGCTGGGCATCGCTCATGATGTCGTAGACCATGGCGTGCACGGTCTTGTGGTCCAGCGGATCGATGTTGATGCGACGCACATCGCCGTGGACGCGAATCATGGGGGGCAGGCCTGCCGACAAATGCAAGTCCGAAGCCTTGTTCTTGACACTGAATGCCAGCAATTGCGTGATATCCACGGAGATCCCTCTCTGGTTTGGTACTCTGGCGCCAATTATGACGACGATTGAAAACAATCTGGGGCAGATTCATGCCCGCATTGCAGCCGCTTGCGCCAGTGCAAGCCGGCCCGTGACATCGGTGCAACTGCTGGCCGTTTCCAAGACCTTCGGCGCGGATGCGGTGCGCGAGGCAATGCTGGCCGGCCAGCGCAGCTTTGGCGAGAACTATATCCAGGAGGCCGTGGAGAAGATTGCCGCCGTGCGCGCCATGCAGTTGGCCGGCGCCGAGGCGCTGCAATGGCATTGCATAGGCCCCATCCAGAGCAACAAGACGCGGCTGGTGGCCGAGAATTTCGACTGGGCCCAGACCGTGGACCGGCTCAAGATCGCCGAGCGTCTTTCGGCCCAGCGTCCCCAGGGCATGGCACGGCTCAATGTCTGCATTCAGGTCAATGTGGATGGCGGCGCCACCAAGTCCGGCGTCCTGGCCGAGCAAGCGCTGGAGCTGGCCGAAGCCATGGTGAAACTGCCCAATCTGCAGCTGCGCGGCATCATGAGCATTCCCGACGACACTCCTGATTTCGAAGCGCAATGCGCAGTCCATAAAAGGGCAGCATTCATTTTTGATGCCATAAAGTCCAGCGGGCTCGCGGGGCTGGAGCATTTCGACACGCTGTCCATGGGCATGACCGGCGATCTGGAAGCCGCCGTGGCGGCAGGCAGCACCATGGTGCGAGTGGGCAGCGGAGTGTTTGGACGGCGTACTTACAGTACACCAACCCCCTGAGCCGCTACGCGGCTTCCCCCTGGCCGGGCGCCCCTCTCTCTGCGCGCTGCGCGCTATGGGAGGGGGACGACAGCTTCGCGGCGAGGCGGCCCTTGCTTGCTGTCTCTGGTGGGGGGCCACGCCCGCTGCAAGCCCAGTGACAGAGTCGAAGACCCGTCCTCATTTTTACGGCCGTTTCATCTGGCACTCCGTGGGTAGATCAAGCTGCTGGGCGGAATAGACGGCGTCGGTTCTGAAACCGTAGTTCGTGCCTTCCCAGCCGGTCTTGACCAGCTTGCCATCTACTGGGGCGATGGTGTTGACGACCTGGGGCAGCAGCAACTGATGGTCCTTGCCGCGCATCTTGACGGGGCCGAATACGGTGTCCATGGACATGTCCTCCATGGCTTTGGCAATTTTCACGGGCTCGGTGGACTGGGCCTTGGCCATGGCAGCGGCCAGCATGCGCGGCACCAGGTCCATGCGCGGGGCCAGAAAGTCCTGGTTCATCCTGGCCTTGTACTCCCTGGCCCGGGCGTCGGCCTGGGCGCGGTCGGCCATGCCGGGGTGCCATTCCGCGACCCAGGTCACCTGGCCTATCTTTGCCTGGGAAATCGAGGTAACGGTGCCCGGGAAGCCGCCTGCGCTGTGGTTGAAGTAGCGCAGGTTGTAGCCCGAGTCGCCGGCCGACTTGAGCAGCAGGGCCAGATCCTGGCCCCAGTTGCCGGTGATGACCGAATCGGTGCCGACCTCCTTGATCTTGGCCACATAGGGCGCAAAGTCCTTGATGCGACCCATGGGGTGCAGGGTCTCGCCCACGAACTGGATATCCGGTCTTGTCTTGGCAACCATGCTGCGGCCGAAGCTGGCCCATTGCTTGCCATGGGCATAGTCCTGGTTGAGCAGAAAGACTTTGCGGATCTCGGGCTGGGTCTTGATGTAGTTGGCGATGGCCTGCATGCGCATGGCCGTGTTGGCGTCGAACATGAAATGCCAGAAGCTGCAGGACTTGCCGGTCAGCTCGGGATCGATGGAGCTGTGGTTGAGTATCAGCACCTCCTTGCCCGGATTGCGCTGGTTGTAGCGCGCCGCCGCCTGCACCAGCGCCGTGACCACCGATGAGCCCGAGCCCCCCGTCACCACCACGCGTGCGCCCTGGTCTATGGCGGCCTGCAGCGCGCTCTGGCTTTCCTGGGCCGAGAGCTTGCTGTCGAACTGCAGCAGCTGGAACTTGGCTCCGTTGTAGAGGCCGCCCTTGGCATTCACGTCATCGACGGCATAGAGCACATGGTTGCGCATGACTTCCCCCACATTGGCAAACGGGCCGGAGAGAGGGTCGATGAACGCGATCTTGAACGGCTCTGCCGTCTGGGCGGATACGGTGCAGGCACAAAGGCCGGCGGCCAGCGCAAGGGCTGAGAAGCGAACTGACATGGTTTTGTCTCCAGGAGTTGGAATGGCGCCTTGGCCTTCGAGGCTCTCAGCTGGCGCTGTTGGTGGTGGACGAAGCGCTCTTGCGGCGCCTGGGGGGCGAAGAGGTCTGCGCTGCCGGCGCCGGTGCGGCCCTGGCCGCACGCTTTCGCGCAGGGGCCGCCGCAGTGCGCAGGCCCAGCACGCGCGAGGCCAGATCGGTGAGCTCGACCACCATCTCGGCCGGGCCCAGCTTGCCGCCAGGCTGATACCAGTTGTAGAGAAATCCGGGCAGGCTGCAGGCCGCCTGGGCGGTGATGCGGGTGTCGCGGAAATCGAAATGCCCGCTGGCGCGGCCTTCGTCGAGCAGGGCGCAGAACTGCTTGTAGAACTGCTGGGCCACATTGCGCGAGGCCTTGAGATAGGCGGGGCTGAAGGCCTGCGGCTCGCGGTAGGGGAAGAAGCCCGCCGGGTAGTGCGCAATGGTGGCGGCAATCAGTCGCTGAAGGCCGTCGATGGCCTTTTCATGCGCGGGGCGCGGGTCGTCGACCGCAAAGTCGAGCACCGTGAAGCAGGCCTCGGTCGGTGCCCAGCAAAGGGTTTCAAAGATCTCCTGCTTGTTGCGAAAGTAGTAGTAGACAAACGGCTTGGTCACGCCGAGCGCCTGCACGATCTGCTCGATGGTGGTGTTGGCATAGCCATAGCGGTCGAACAGGGCTTCGGCGGCCTTGAGAATGCGCTCGCGCTTCTCGTCGGAGCCAGCGGTGGGCAGGCGCTGGCGGCCGCGCGGCGCCACGGGCGCAGCCGGCTTTTTCTCGGTCTTTCTGGTTGTGGCGGGCATGAGGGTTTGCGTGTGTCGCATTCGTTATACCAATGGGTAGCATTGTTCTACCGGCAGGTATACATTGACAAGACGCCGAGCAGCAGATTGCCATAAGGCAATCCCTGAGAAAGTGGCGCCGCTGTTCGGTCTATACGAGACACCCAGGAGACAACCATGGCTGAATCCGAAATCCTCATTCCCCTGCATGAGGCCTTGCGCCGCAATGCGCGCCAGCATCCCGAGCGCGATGCCTATATCTGGTACGGACAGCACATCAGCTGGCGCCAGGTGGATGAGGCCAGCGATGCCGTGGCCGCGCATCTGCAGCAGCTGGGCGTGAAGCCCGGCGAGCCCGTCGCCCTGTTCATGAACAACTGCCCGCAGTACATCGTTGCGCACTACGCGGTGCAGAAGATCGGAGCCATCGTCTGCCCCTGCGGGCCGCTGAACAAGGAGCACGAGCTCGAATACCAGCTCAATGATCTGCAGGCGCGGATCATCATCGCGGCCGATGTGCTGCTGCCCGTGGTCGACAAGGTGCGCGGCAGCACCGCGCTGCAGCATGTGCTGGCCGTGCGCTACGGTGACTGGCTGCCCGCCAGAGCCACGCTGCCCCTGCCTGCCGAGCTGCAGGCCCCCGTGCAGCCGCTGCCCGCCGATGTGACCTCCTTCTGGGATCTCATGCACAGCGGTGCCAGGCCTGCGCCAGTCGACGTGGGCATGGACGAGGTGGCGCTGATGACCTATACCTCGGGGACCACGGGCCTGCCCAAGGGGGCCATGCTGAGTTTTGGCGCGGCCGCCTACAAGACGGCCGGCGCGTCCCGGGTGACCGGCGTCAGCGCCGAGGATGTATTGCTGGCTGTGGCCCCGCTCTATCACATCGCCGGCATGTCCATGGGGGTGAACATGCCCGTGCATTCGGGGGCGACCTGCGTGCTGCTGCATCGCTTCGATCCGCTGGCCGTGGCGCAGGCGCTGGAGCGCTACCGCGTCAGCTGGTGGTACAGCATCGCGCCCATGAATGTGGCGCTGATGCAGGTGCCCGGCGTGGAGAAGATGGATTTCAGCGCGCTGCGCCGCAACACCGTCACCAGCTTCGGCATCACCTATACCGAGGATCTGGCGCAGCAATGGCGCAGGTTCGCGCCCAATGCCATCTCCAGCGAGGCGGCCTACGGCCTGTCCGAAACCCACACCATGGATACCTTCATGCCGGGCGATGCCATCCGCTGGGGCACGCATGGCAAACCTGCGCCGGGCAACGAGATCCGGGTGATAGATCCGGAGACCGGCGCGCCGCTGGCGGCAGGCGAGGTGGGCGAGATCATCATTCGCGGCCCGGGCAACTTCAAGGGCTACTGGAACAAGCCCGAGGCCACGGCCAAGACGCTCAAGGACGGCTGGGTGCATACCGGCGATATGGGCAAATTCGATGCGGACGGCTATCTGACCTTCATCGGCCGCTTCAAGGAAATGATCAAGGTCTCGGGCTACAGCGTCTTCCCCGAAGAGGTGGAGACGATTCTGATCAAGCATCCGGCCATCGCCCAGGCTGCCGTGATCGGTGTTGCCGATGCCCAGAAAGGCGAGGTCGTGCGCGCCTTCATCGTGCGCAAGCCGGGGCAAAGCCTGGAGGCGGACGGGCTGCTGGCCTGGAGCAAGGAAAACATGGCCAGCTACAAGGCTCCGCGCGAGGTGCGCTTCATCGATGCGCTACCGGCCACGGGCGCAGGAAAGGTGCTGCGCCGTTTGCTGCGAGATATCCCCTGAATTTTTTGCATCAAAAGTGGTTGTGACCATTGATTGGTGAGCGCTAAAAGCTACTAAAACGAGAGTCCTATGTTCAAGAAAGTCCTGATCGCCAACCGCGGTGAAATCGCCCTGCGCATCATCCGAGCGCTGCAGGAGCTGGGCATTGCCAGCCTGGCGGTGTACGCCGCCGATGATGCGGCGGCCGCGCATGTGCGGGCCGCTGACGAGGCGCAGGCACTGGGCGCCAGCGGACCGGCTGCCTATCTCGATGGTGCGCAGCTGCTGCGGATTGCGCAGCAGCACGGTTGCGATGCGCTGCACCCGGGCTATGGCTTTCTCAGCGAGAACGCAGACTTTGCGCGCGCCTGTGCGGCAGCGGGCCTGCGCTTTATCGGCCCGACGCCAGAGCAGCTGGCGCTTCTCGGCGACAAGGCCAGGGCCCGTGCGCTGGCGCAGCAATGCGGCGTGCCCCTGATGCCCGGCAGCCCCGAGGCCGTGACGCTGGAGCAGGCCCAACAGTTCTTTGCGCGCCAGCAGGCCGACGGGGCCAGCGGCATCATGATCAAGGCCATTGGCGGTGGCGGCGGGCGCGGCATGCGTGCGGTCACCGAGGCTGCAGAAGTGGCGGCCGCCTACCAGCGCTGCCGCAGCGAGGCCCAGGCAGCGTTCGGCGTGGACGGCGTCTATGTCGAGCGGCTGATGAGCGGCGCGCGCCATATCGAGATTCAGCTGCTGGGCGACGGCAGCGAATGGCCGATGGCGCTGGGCGAGCGCGAATGCACGCTGCAGCGGCGCTTTCAGAAGCTGGTGGAGATTGCACCCAGCCCCAGCCTGACGCAGCCGCTGCGCGAGCGCATCACCGAGGACGCGCTGCGCATGGCAGCCAGGCTGCGCTACGAAAGTCTGGGCACGTTCGAGTTTCTGGTCGATCTGCAGTCCGAGTCCCTGCCCTATGTGTTCATCGAGGCCAACCCGCGTCTGCAGGTGGAGCACACGATTACCGAAGAGGTCTTTGGCGTCGATCTGGTGCAGGCCCAGATCCGCATTGCGGCGGGCGAGCACTTTGCCGACCTGGGCCTGAATGTGAATGCCCCGCCCAGGCCGCGAGGCTATGCCATGCAGTGGCGCATCAATGCCGAAACCCTGGATGCCCAGGGCCACTCCCGCCCCGGCGGCGGCCGCATTGCCGAGCTGCACTGGCCGCAAGGGCCGGGCATACGCCTGGACGGTCATGCGCAGCAGGGGGCCAGTCCGTCGCCGCACTACGACACCTTGCTGGCCAAGCTCGTCGTGCACAGCCACGCGCCGCGTTTCGAGGATGTGCTGCGCCGCTCCCGGCGCGCGCTGGCCGACTGCCGCATTGCGGGCCTGGCCACCAATCTGCCGCTGCTGCAGGCCCTGGCCCAGCGGCCCGAGATGCTGGAGCAGACCGTGCACACGCGCTGGCTCGAAGAGGTCCTGCCGCAGCTGGTGGAGGCTGCAGAAAAGATAGCTTCAAGCGCAAGTCATTCAAAGAATTCAGATACTTTTGAGTCTGAAAACAATGTATACCAAGCGCATCAAGCTCCTGAAAATGCTGTGCTGGCTCCCATGCCCGCCAGGGTCGTGCAGTGGTCTGTGGCGGTGGGCGAGACGGTGGCCAAGGGCGCCGAGCTGGGTATTCTCGAAGCCATGAAGATGCAGCATGTGTTGTTCGCGCAGGCTGCGGGCCGGGTCCAGGTGCTGTTGGCGGAGGCCGGCAGCTATGTGGCGCAGGACCAGGCCTTGCTGGTGCTCGCGCCCGTTCAGGGCGATGCGGCGCATGCCGAGGTGGCGGCGCAGCGGCAGGACCCGGGCCACATCCGGGCCGATCTGCAGCGCGTCAAGGATCGCCATGCCTTCACGCTCGATGCCGCGCGGCCCGAGGCCATGGCCAGGCGCCACGGCCAGGGCAGCCGCAGCGCGCGCGAAAACATTGCCGATCTCTGTGATGAAGGCAGCTTCATCGAGTACGGGGCGCTGGCGATTGCTGCGCAGACACGCAGGCGCAGCCTCGACGATCTGGTGGCCAACACGCCGGCCGACGGCATGGTGACGGGCATGGGCTCCATCAATGCAGCCCAGTTCGGCGCGGAACGGTCGCGCGCCGTGGTCATGTCCTATGACGCCACGGTGCTGGCCGGCACCCAGGGGGCGCGCAATCACGCCAAGACCGACCGCATGCTGGGCATCGCGCTGCAGCAGAAGCTGCCCGTGGTGCTGTTTGCCGAAGGCGGCGGCGGCCGGCCCGGCGATACCGATACCCCCGTGGTTGCGGGCCTGCATGTGCATACCTTCGCGGCCTATGCGGCGCTTTCGGGTCAGGTGCCCGTGGTGGGCATCACCCACGGCCGCTGCTTTGCAGGCAATGCCGCGCTGCTGGGTTGCAGCGATGTGATCATCGCCACGCGCAGCAGCAATATCGGCATGGGCGGACCGGCCATGATCGAGGGCGGCGGCCTGGGTGTCTTCCGGCCCGAGGAAGTTGGCCCCGCCAGCGTGCAGCATGCGAATGGCGTGATCGACATCCTGGTCGACGACGAGGCCCAGGCCGTGGCGGCGGCCAGGCACTATCTGTCCTTCTTCCAGGGGCGCATCGACCAATGGTCCGAGCCCGACCAGCGTCTGCTGCGCCACGTCGTGCCCGAGAATCGCCTGCGTGCCTACGACACCCGCGCCGCCATGGCCGGGCTGGTGGACGAGGGCAGCCTGCTGATGCTGAGAGTCGGCTTCGGCGTCGGCATCCACACGGCGCTGGCGCGCATCGAGGGCCGGCCCGTGGGGCTGATGGCCAACAACCCGGGCCATCTGGGCGGTGCCATCGATGCCGATGCGGCGGACAAGGCGGCGCGCTTCATGCAGCTGTGCAATGCCCACGGCATCGCCATCGTCAGCCTGGTCGACACGCCCGGCTTCATGGTGGGGCCGGAGATCGAGAAAACCGCCCAGGTGCGCCATGTCAGCCGGCTGTTCGTCATGGCGGCCAAGCTGCGCGTCCCGTACTTCAGCGTGGTGCTGCGCAAGGGCTACGGCCTGGGCGCCATGGGCATGACGGCGGGCAGCTTCCATGCGCCCATCTTCAATGTGGCCTGGCCCACGGGCGAGTTCGGCGCCATGGGTCTGGAAGGGGCAGTGCGGCTGGGCTTTCGCAAGGAGCTCGAAGCCCTGCCCGAGGGCGCGCAGCGCGAGTCGCTGTTCGAGAAGCTGCTGGCCCAGCAATACGCACATGGCGAGGCCATGCACATGGCAGCCACGCTGGAAGTCGATGCCGTCATCGACCCCGCGGAGACCCGCGCCTGGCTGGTGCGCGGCCTGGCCGGTGCGCGCCTGCGCGAGGAAGGCAGCCGCTTTGTGGACACATGGTAAACGCTGATGGGGGCATCGAAATTTCAACGTTTAATCGGTTGCAATCTCCGACCCATAAAGCGCTTTCAGCTCATGTTTTTGATATGAACTGCATACGCAAAACCATATTCCGGCTCATGCTAAGCTGAATGTCTTGCACCAGCGCCCCGGCGGCCCAACGGCTGCTCCGGGGTGTTTTTGATTGCCCAGTATTTGCGATTGGAGATATCCCATGCCCGGACTTTTGCCCGACGTCGATCCCGATGGCCTGCTTGAATTCTCGGTGGTCTACACCGACCGAGCGCTCAACCACATGTCCAAGAAGTTCGTGGGTGTGATGCAGGACATCCTGGGCATGCTCAAGGATGTCTATCACGCCAACACGGCCGTGCTGATTCCTGGCAGCGGCACTTTCGGCATGGAAGCCGTGGCGCGCCAGTTCGCCAACCGCGAGCGGGTGCTGATCGTGCGCAACGGCTGGTTCAGCTACCGCTGGACGCAGATCTTCGATGCCGATGCAGGCCTGGGCGGCGGCTCCGTGGTCTGCAAGGCGCGCAAGCAGGGCGAGGGCAGCCAGGATCCCTGGGCGCCATGCCCGGCGGAGGATGTGGCCGAGACCATTCGCGTGGAGCGCCCCAAGGTGGTGTTTGCCCCGCATGTGGAAACGGCCAGCGGCATCATGCTGCCCGACGAATACCTGCGCACCGTCGCCGATGCCGCGCACGAGGTCGGCGCGCTGTTCGTGCTGGATTGCGTCGCCTCGGGCGCCATGTGGGTCGATATGGAGAAAACCGGCGTGGACGTGCTGATCTCGGCGCCGCAAAAGGGCTGGAGCAGCTCGCCTTGCTGCGCCATGGTCATGCTCTCGGCGCGTGCCCGCGAGGCCATAGAGCACACGCAAAGCTCCAGCTTCTCCTGCGATCTGAAGAAGTGGATGCAGATTGCCGAGGGTTACGAAAAAGGCCAGCATGCCTATCACACCACCATGCCCACGGATGCGCTGCTGCGCCTGCGTGACGTGATGCTGGAGACGCGCGAGTACGGCTTTGCCAAGGTGCGCGAAGAACAGATGGAGCTGGGGCGCAAGGTGCGCGAGCTGCTGCAGTCGCGCGGCTTTCCCAGCGTGGCGGCCGAGGGCTACAAGGCTCCAGGCGTGGTTGTCAGCTACACCACGGATGCGGAAATCCAGAGCGGGCGCGCCTTTCTCAAGGTCGGCCTGCAGACCGCCTCGGGCGTGCCGCTGCAATGCGATGAAGGCCCGGACTTCAAGACCTTCCGCATCGGCCTGTTCGGCCTGGACAAATGGCATGACTCGGATCGCTCCGTGGCGCATCTGTCCAAGGCGCTGGACGATATCGGCATTGCCCTGATCTGAGTCAATGCAGCCGGCAGCATGGCTGCCGTGACATTTTTCCGGCCCGACTTCGCACTAAAGTCGGGTTTTGTTCATTCAGCGCATCCGATATGAAAAACGCAATCACCGTGATCGGGCTTGTATGGGCCATGGGTGCTGGCGCAGCGGTTCATGCTGCGCCGGTCACCACTGCCAGCGGGCTGGTCTATGAAAGCCAGGTCGAAGGCACGGGCCCCAGCCCCAAGGCGACGGACACCGTCAAGGTGCACTACCGCGGCTACTTCCCCGATACCGGCAAGGAGTTCGACAGCTCCTATGCCCGCAAGCAGCCCATCGAGTTCCCGCTCAATGGCGTGATCCCCTGCTGGACCGAGGGCGTGCAGAAGATGAAGGTCGGCGGCAAGGCCAAGTTCACCTGCCCGCCAGCCATTGCCTACGGCACACGCGGCGCGGGTCGAGCCGTGCCGCCCAATGCCACGCTGAACTTCGACGTGGAGCTGCTGGGCATCCAGGGCCGCTGATCAAGGCCTGTCTATCTCCAGCCGCCTGGCCAGGCGCTGCAGATTGGCGCGATCGAGCTGCAGCTCGCGCGCTGCGGCGGCCCAGCTGCCCCGGTGGCGGGCCAGGCTGGCGCTGACCAGTTGGCGCTCATAGGCGCTGACGGCGGCGCGCAGGCCGGCCTCGGGCGCCGCTGCCGGTGTGGCCGGGTCGCTGGCGGCCGCAGTCTGTCCGGGGGCAGGCGCCTCGGTCCGCTCCCAGAGATCGGCAAGCCCCAGCGTCACGATGCGCAGCCGGGCGCCGGCGCGGCTGGCGCTGCCGTCATGGCGGCTCAGGGCCCTGAGCACGGCACGGCTGATGCAGTGTTCAAGCTCGCGCACATTGCCGGGCCAGCTGCGATTGAGCAAGGCTGCCTGTGCGGCTGCATCGAGGCGCAGGCCTCCCAGCCTGAGCCTGGAGCGGTTCTCCTCGAGGAAATAGCCCGCCAGCTGCAGCACATCGCTGTCGCGCTCGCGCAGCGGCGGCACATTGAGCGGATAGACGTTGAGGCGGTGATAGAAGTCCGCGCGCATGCGCCCGGCGCCGACTTCCGCAGCCAGGTCGCGGTTGGTGGCGGCGATCACGCGTACATCCACATGATGCTCCCGGTCCGAACCCAGGCGCTGCAGCTGGCCGCTTTGCAGCACGCGCAGCAGCTTGGCCTGCACGGGCAGCGATAGTTCGCCGACCTCGTCCAGAAACAGCGTGCCCTGATGCGCCTGCTCGAACTTGCCGCTGCGCTCGCTCAGCGCTCCCGTGAAGGCCCCGCGCACATGGCCGAACAGCTCGCTCTCGACCAGGTTGTCGGGCAGGGCCGCGCAGTTGATGCTGATCATGGGCTTGCCGGCCCGGCCCGACTGCGCATGCACGGCCTGGGCCACCAGCTCCTTGCCGGTGCCGGTTTCGCCGGTGATGAGCACGCAAAGATCGCTGGCGGCGACCAGGGCAATGTCTTTCTGCAACTGGCGCATGACAGGGCTTGCGCCCTGCAGTCCGCGTTCCGGCGGTGTGGCGGGGCTGCCCGAGCCGGCGGCGCCGCGCGCGAGCTGGGACAGCTGGTGCACGCGCTCGGCCGTGGCCACGGTGGCCGCAGCCAGATTGCTGAAGGCCTGCAGCATGGCCAGGGCCGCAGGGTCGGCAAAGCGGCGCGGCTCCAGTGCGTCCAGCGTCAGCAGGCCCCAGGGCAGGCCGCCCAGCTGCAGCACGCAGCCCATGCAGTCATGCACATGCAGCTCGCTGATGGCCTGGCCCTTGTGCGCTACCAGCCCGTCATAGGGGTCGGGCAGGGGGCTGTCGGGCTCGAAGCGCATGGCCTGGCCGGCCGCCAGCAGCTGGGCAAAGCGCGGATGCTCGGCGAGGCGAAAGCGTCGGCCCAGCGTGTCCGGCATCAGGCCGTCGATCGCCATGGGGCGCAGCCATTCGCCTTCCAGCTTCAGCAGGGCGACGGCATCGGCGGGCAGCAGATTGCGCAGCGCGGCCAGCAGACGGCGCAGGCGTTCGCGCTCGGGCAGGTCCTGGGCCAGATCGGCGATCAGCGGGCTGACAGCGTTGAGAATATGGGAAGTTGTCATAACGACAGCGTTAGGTGTCAAAAAGACAGCAATTGAGCAATGTCATATTGACGCATACTTCTGCAAGCCATTGTTTTGCAGTGGTATTGAGGCTGGCACGCCGCTTGCACTCACTGGTACAAGCCTTGCAGCTGGCAAGGCAGCAACCAGGAGATTTGCATGCTTACCGAACGTCAACGCGAGATCGTCAAGGCCACCGTGCCGCTGCTGGAAACCGGCGGCGAGGCGCTGATCACGCATTTCTACCAGACCATGCTGGGCGAATACCCCGAGGTGCGCCCGCTGTTCAACCAGGCGCACCAGCAAAGCGGCGCCCAGCCGCGTGCTCTGGCGCACAGCGTGCTGATGTATGCCAAGAACATCGACCGCCTGGAAAACCTGGGCAATCTGCCCGCCCAGATCATCAACAAGCATGTGGCACTGCAGGTGCAGGCCGAGCATTACCCCATCGTGGGGGGCTGTCTGCTGCGCGCCATTCGCGAAGTGCTGGGCGCCGAGATTGCCACGGACGAGGTGATCGCTGCCTGGGCGGCGGCCTATCAACAGCTGGCCGACATCCTGATCGCGGCCGAGCGCAGCGTGTACGAGCAGACGGCGGCGGCCGAAGGCGGCTGGCGCGGTGCGCGCGCCTTCAAGCTGGTGCAAAAGCAGGTCGAATCGGCCGAGATCACCTCGTTCTATCTGGAGCCTGCGGACGGCGGCGCGGTGATCACCCATCAGCCCGGTCAGTACATCGGCTTGCGCGTGGTGGTCGACGGCCTGGAGCAGCGCCGCAACTATTCGCTGTCGGCAGCTGCGAACGGCAGGAGCTATCGCATCAGCGTCAAGCGCGAGGCCGGAGGCAAGGTCTCCAGCCATCTGCACGACCAGCTGCACGTGGGCGATACGCTGGAGCTGTTTCCGCCGGCCGGCCATTTCACCCTGCAGGCCGGCGCCAGGCCTCTGGTGCTGATCAGCGGCGGCGTGGGCATCACGCCCACGCTGCCCATGCTGCAGGCCGCGCTGCCCACGGGTCGCGAGATCACCTTTATCCACTGCGCGCGCGATCGCGGCGTGCATGCCTTCCGCGAGAAGATCGATGCGCTGGCCAGCCGCCACGAGCAGCTCACGCGCCGCTATTGCTACGACCAGGCGGATGCCGGCGACGAGGTCGATGCCCAGGGCCTGCTGAGCACCGACCGACTGGCCCAGTGGCTGCCCGCGTCGCGCGATGCCGATGTCTACTTCCTGGGGCCGCGCGGCTTCATGCGCAGCGTCAAGCAGTCGCTGCGCGAGCTGGGCGTGCCCGACGCCCAGGTGCACTACGAGTTCTTCGGCCCGGCAGAAGCCCTGGCTTGATTGAGTGAATGCTCATTAAAAAAGAGCTGTTAGCGCATGTATTACTTGGTTTCATCGCTGAAAGCATTTGAAGCCCTTGTAAATAAAGCGCAAACAGCTCTTTTTATTGGAGCACGGCCCGAGTCGGTGTCGGCAGGCCAGGGGCATGACACCCCGCAGCGAGGCCGTGGAAGGCGGGGGCCGCCCGGGCGCGCAAGCGCCTCAGGGGGTCAACGGTAATACGCTTCGACCGTGCCCTTGAGCTTGATCAGCAGGGGCTTGCCCTTGCGGTCCAGGGTCTTGCCGGCGGGCACCTTGACCCAGCCTTCGCTGACGCAGTATTCCTCGACGTCGAAGCGATCCTTGCCGTTGAAGCGGATGCCGATATCGTGCTCGAACACGGCGGCCACATGGTGGGGGCTGCGAGGGTCAACGGACAGATGGTCGGGCAGTTCGGGGCGGGTGGCTTCGGTCATGATTTCTCGAGAGTCAGGGAATACAGGAGCGCTATTTTCGGTGCAATTGCAAAAGCCTGCCGCCTGTCGCTGCAATGGCGCAGCGCAGGCCATGCGCGGCCATCGGGGCCGCAGGCATAGGCGAGCCGGCCCGACTCGCCTATGCTTGCGCCATGCTCACCGAAGAACAACGCCTGTCCCTGCAGCGCGCCAAGCGGCTGCCGCTGATTTTGCTGCTGCTGGTGACGGCCGGCTTCATCGCCACGGCGCTGGCGGGCTCGCGCTGGGGACTGGAGGGCCAGGCCGTGCCGCTGTGGCTGGTGTGCCTGCGGGCCATCTGCGAGGCCGCCATGGTGGGGGCGCTGGCCGACTGGTTTGCGGTCTCGGCGCTGTTTCGCCACATTCCGCTGCCGCTGGTGGGGCGGCACACGGCCATCATCCCGCGCAACAAGGATCGCATAGGGAACAACCTGGCCACTTTCGTGCGCGACAAGTTTCTGGACGCGCCTTCGCTGGTGGCGCTGATCGAGCGCAACAATCCGGCCCAGGCGCTGGCCGACTGGCTGACGGCTCCCGCCAACAGCCAACTGCTGGGCAGGCAGGTGGCGCGGCTGGCACTGGCCGCGCTGGAGATGGTGCAGGACAAGCAGGTCGAGAAGTTTCTGACCCAGTCGCTCAAGGCCGTAATGCAGCATGTGGATCTGTCGCGTGCGGCGGCATCGCTGCTGTCGGGGCTGACGGCGGGCGGGCGCCACCAGGAGGTGCTGGACGATGTGCTGGCGCGCATCAGCCGCGTGCTGCGCCAGGAGCAGACCCATGTGATGATCGCGCAGACCATCGTGGTCTGGCTCAAGCGAGAGCACCCGATCAAGGAAAAAATGCTGCCCACGGACTGGCTCAGCGACAAGGGCGCCAGCGTGATTGCCAGCGCTCTGGACAGCCTGCTGCAGGACGTGGCCCAGAACCCCGGCCACCGTTTGCGCCAGGCTTTCGACAACTCGATACAGCGTCTGATCGACGGGCTGCAGAACGATCCCGTCTACGCCGAGCGTGTGGAAAAGCTGCGCAACTATCTGCTGCATGACGAGAAGCTGGCCGTCTACCTGCGCGAGCTATGGACCGGCTGGCGCGCACGGCTGGAGCGCGATCTGGCCGACGAGAATTCGGCCATGGCGCGCCGCGCCGCCGTGATGGGGCGCTGGCTGGGCCAGGCGCTGGCGCATGACGAGGCACTGCGCAGCTCCATGAACGAGCGCCTCAAGCGCTGGGCGACGACGCTGGCGCCCGATGTCTCGCAGTTCATCGCCCGCCATATTGCCGACACGGTGCAGCGCTGGGATGCCGGGCAGCTGGCCACGCTGATCGAGGCGCATATCGGCAAGGACCTGCAGTACATACGCATCAACGGCACGCTGGTGGGCGGGGCCATCGGCTTGCTGCTGTTTCTGATCTCGCATGCCGCTGCCCTGTGGCGCAGCATGCTGGCCTGGCTGGGCTAAAGCCTTTTCACGACCAGACCGCGCATGCCGCTGCCGGGCGATGCTGGTTTGAGGTCATGCCAAAGTACTTAACAGTAAAAATTCTTTGGAAGGCCTGTTAGTTGTGGTTACAATGAGAATTATTCGCAACAAGAAGACCTTGATGCAATCTTTGACTCAGCCAGGCATGCCCATCGAATGGCCGCATGCCGCCATGCCCCGCCGCATGGTGTAGCCAGGACGATCTCTGCGCAGATCGTGATTGCCTTCTTCATCACTCCAACAGCGCGAATGCTTCGCTGACCGGTACCTGCTTTCCGTGGCCCTGGCCATGGGGCGCAGCCTTGCCTGGTCGATGTGCCTTTTTTTCCGAACTCATCATGCAAATTCATGCAGCCGCTGCTGCAGGCTTCGCCACGGCCTGCGCCTCTTCATCTTCCCGTCCTCTGATCACCGTCCGCCGGTCGCTGCGCCCCATGCTGGGCATGGCGCTGGCGGCTGCCGGCCTGCTGACCCATGGGCTGACGGCGGCGCAGGAAAAATCGCTGGAGACGGTGGTGGTGACGGCCTCGGGCTTCGAGCAGGAGATCAAGGATGCGCCGGCATCGATTTCCGTCATCACGCGCGAAGAGCTGGAAAAAGGCAGCTACAACAATCTGCATGATGCGCTGCGCGATGTGCCCGGCGTGAATCTGGTGCCTTCGGACAACAATTCCAACGACATCAGCCTGCGCGGCATGGGCGTGAACTACACCCTGATCCTGGTGGACGGCAAGCGCACCAATACCCGCGAAACGCAGGCCAACGGCTCCACCGGCACCGACCAGAGCTGGGTGCCGCCGCTGGAGGCGATCGAGCGCATCGAGGTGGTGCGCGGCCCCATGTCCTCGCTCTACGGCTCGGACGCCATGGGCGGCGTGATCAACATCATCACGCGCAAGGTGGCCAAAGAGTGGATGGGCTCCATTCGCACCGAAGCCACGCTGCAGGAGCGCTCGTCCTCGGGCAATATCTACCAGAGCAATTTCTATCTGTCCGGCCCCGTACAGACCGATCTGCTGGGCCTGAGCATCTACGGCAACTACAACAAGCGCGGCGAGGACAACATCCTCAACGGCTACAACGACTACGACAACCGCGCGCTCAACGTCAAGCTGGCGCTGACGCCCAACAAGGACCACGACATCATTGCCGAGCTGGGCACGGGCAAGCAGCACTACACCTCGACGCCGGGCAAGACGCTGGCGGCCACGGCTGCACTCAGCGACCGCCAATTCGAGCGCGACAACTTCTCGCTGCAGCACAAGGGACGCTGGGGCTGGGCATCTTCGGACACCTATCTGCAGCAGGAGAAGACGCGCAATCTGTCGCGCGACATGACCATCAAGAACACGGTCTTCAACAGCAGCTGGGTGGCGCCGCTGGGGGCCAGCCATCTGATGACCACGGGCGTGAGCTACAACGAGCAGGACCTGACGGACACCACCACCAACACCTTGCCCAATGCCAGCCGCACCCACATCAACCGCAGCCAGTGGGCCGTGTTTGCCGAGGACGAATGGCGTCTGCTCAAGGACTTCGCACTGACCGGCGGCCTGCGCTACGACCATGACAGCCAGGCCGGCGGCCAGGTCAGCCCGCGCCTGTATGGCGTGTGGAATCTGGCCCCGCAGTGGACGGTCAAGGGCGGTGTCTCCACGGGCTTTCGTGCGCCGTCGCTGCGTCAGACCGTGGGTGACTGGGGCCAGAGCAGCCGTGGCGGCAATATCTACGGCAACCCCGACCTGAAGCCCGAAACCTCGCTGACCAAGGAAATCGGCGTGCTCTACGACAGCGGCGCCGGCACCACGGCAGGGCTGACGGTGTTCGACAACGAGTTCGAGGACAAGATCACCCGCGTGGCCTGCCCCAGCTGCGGCCCGCTCAACAGCTCGGGCCGCGTGCCCACCACGAACATCAATGTGGACAACGCCATCACGCGCGGCCTGGAGGCTTCGCTGGGCACCCAGCTGAGCCGGGCGCTGCGCCTGAAGACCAACTACACCTTCACCAAATCCGAGCAAAAGAGCGGCGAGTTTGCCGGCATGCCGCTGAACCAGCTGCCACGCCATCTGTTCAATGTCTCGCTGGACTGGAGCCCCACGGCCCAGCTCAACGGCTGGCTCAAGGCTTCCTACCGCGGCGAGGAAAGCGCCCCCACGGGCGGAGCGTCCTCGGGCAGCTTCACCCAGAAGAGCTACACCATGCTGGATCTGGGCGGCTCCTACAAGCTCAACAAGACTGTCACGCTGTACGCGGGCATCTACAACCTGCTGGACAAGCAGGTCATCTATGACGGCGTCAATTACGACACCGTGCTTGATGGCCGCCGCTACTGGCTGGGCATGAACGTCAAGTTCTGATCCTGGTCATCGCAGCCCGTTGCCGCAATCCGCGGCAAGGGCTGCCGGTCTTTCCTCTGTTTCCGCTTTTCAAGGTACTTCATGCAACCACTAACCAGCCGTCGCGCCACCATCGTGGCCCTGCTGATGATGGCCGGCGCCGCCTGGGCGCAAACGCCGCAGGCCCTGTCGTCTGCGACCCTGCCCGCCCGAATCCAGGTCCAGCATGCCCGGGGCGTGACCGAGCTGCCCCAGGCTCCCCGGCGCGTGGTGGTGTACGACCTGGCTTCGCTGGACACCATGCAGGCGCTCAAGCTGCCGGTGACGGGCGTGCCCAGGGCCCATTTCCCCACCTATCTGGCCAGCTATGCCGATGCCCGTTACCAGGTGGCGGGCTCGCTGTTCGAGCCGGACTACGAGGCGCTGAGCCGCATCCGCCCCGATCTGATCGTGGTGGCCGGCCGCTCGGCCGGCAAATACGAAACGCTGAGCCGTATCGCGCCCACGCTGGACCTGAGCACCTCGGGTCATGACTTGCTGGGCGATATGCAGCGCAATGTGACCGCACTGGCCAGCCTGTGGGGCAAGCAGGTGCAGGGCGCGCAGCTCATGCAGCAGGTGCGCAGCGACGTGGACGCCACCCGCGCTGCCGCGGCCAAGGCCGCGCCAGGCCTGCTGGTGCTGGCCGTCAACCGGAATATGAGCGGACAGACGCCGGGTTCGCGCTTCGGTCTGCTGCATGACGTGCTGGGCATCAAGCCTGCCCTGCCCGCAGATCCGGCGCAGGCGCGCGGCATTGCGCTGAAGATGGAAGATATCGCCAGGATTGACCCCGAATGGCTGTTCGTGATCGACCGCAATGCGGGCACGGGCAGCACCAAGGACAAGGACGGCAAGCCGGTCGTGCCGTCGCGTGAGCTGTTCGACAACGACACCATCAAGAACACCCGTGCAGGCCGCAAGCAGCAACTGGTGTTTGTCGATCCGCAGCTTTGGTATTTGCTGGGCAGCAGCGGCCCCCAGGCCATGCAGGCCAATGCGCAGCAGATTCGCGCCGCGCTCGAACGCTAGGCTTTTTGAGAGAGCATCAATTTAATAGCTGCTTTGGCCAATAAACAAAGGGTTTCAATGCATAAAAGCATTGAAACCCTTTGTTTTCATGCGCAGCAAGCTATCAAAAGTATCAGGCAGCGGGCTCCGAAGGCTCGGGCGGCAGCAGCTGCTTGCCAATCAACTGCCAGGCCTTGGCGGCATCGGCCTGGCCTGCGAACAGATGGCAGCTGGCGGCAGTCATGGCGATGCGGCCATTTTCGGGCTCCAGGTCAAAGGCCAGCTCGCATTGCGCTGCGGCGTTGGCCCACATCAGCAATGCGCTGCGGTTTTCTTCCTTCTGCAAGGCATGGGCCTCGGCCATCCAGGCCTGTGCCAGACGAAAGGCGGCTTCCGGCTCGTTCATATCGGCCTTGTGCGCCAGATAGAACTCCTTGCCGGCGGCCTGCCAGAATGCGCGGGCCTGCTCGAAGTCCTGTGTGGCAATCTTCTGGGCCTGCTGCACCAGCGCGTTGCCGGCCTGCAGATGGGCCTGATAGGTGGATGCGTCTTGATCTTGGGACATGGCGCTTATTGTCCTCATTGCCTGGCCTTGCGGAGCGCGACCGTGCGCATCTCCCCTGAACGGCCCCGGGGCATTGCCGCCGCCTGCCAGCGGCTTGCCGCTAGTAGCGGAAGTCCAGCTGATGCGGGCCCTTGCCGATCTCTGCCGCCTGGGTCTTGCTTACGCCCTCCCTGGTGGTGGCGGTGATCTTATAGCTGCCGGCAGGCAGCTGTACTAGGCAGACCGGGCCGTTGGCCGTGAAGCGGCTGCTGTCCTTGCCGGAGCTGACCTCGACCGCCACATTGGCCAGATAGGCGCCGTCCTTTTGCGCAAACAGCAGCGACAGCGGGTAATCCTTCATCGCGGCGCGCATGAGCGTGGATTCGTCCTCGCCGATGCCGCCGCAGCTGTAGCGCAGCGCGCCGGCCTGCTGCATATCGGGAATCCGGCCTTGAGCCAGAGCGGGCAGGCCGAGACCGGCACTGGCGGCCAGAACCAGGCAGGCAGCGTTTCTCAAGCAATGCATGGTGTTTCCTTTCAGCGATACACGGGCGGCCATCTTGCGGCCTGACCGCGCAGCTCCATGTCATCCCTGCTCGGCGCTGCGTGTGGGCCTCATCGGCTTTTACGCCCGGTTGCCGGATGAAACAGGCGCCGGTGCTTGTGCATCCTGGCCCGCAGGCAGGCTCAGCCCGATGCTGGTGACAGAGCGGTCGGAGTACGCAAACGCCTGTCCGCCATGCATGCGCGCGATCGCGGCCACGATGGACAGGCCCAGGCCGTGGTTGCGATCGGCCTGGCTGCGGGCTGCGTCCGAGCGGTAGAAGCGGTCAAACAGTCTGGGCAGATGTTCTGCGGCAATGGCCTGGCCCTGGTTCTGCACCGCCAGCGTGACCTGGCCGGCCTGCGGCATGCTGATCTGAATCTCTATGCAGCTGCCCGGCGTGGCATAGCGCGTGGCATTGCCCAGCAGATTGGACAGTGCCCGGCGCAGCAATCGCGCATCGACCTGAGCCTGCGCATCGCCCTGCACCCGCACCTGCAGATCGGCCTCCTGCAGCGCGGCCTCGTGGTACTCCACCACTTCGTCCGCGAGGCTGGCCAGGCTGGCCACCTGGATGCGGTGCGCGCTTTCGCCGCGATCGGCGTGAGAGAGAAACAGCATGTCCGCCACGATGCCGGCCATGCGCTGCAGATCCTCCAGATTGGAAGCCAGGATGTCGCGCAGCTCGCCCGCATCGCGGGGCTTGCGCAGAGCCAGCTCGCAGCTGCTGATGAGCGTGGTCAGCGGGGTGTTGAGCTCATGGGCCACATCGGCGTTGAAGGCTTCCATCTGGCGGTAGGCCACGGCCAGTCGCTCCAGCAGCGCGTTGAACTGGGCAATCAGCGGACGCAGCTCCTGGGGCTGGTTACTGTCGTCGAGTCTGGTCTGCCAGTCACGGCTCAGATCCTTGGCGCCCAGTTGCCGGGTCTGCTCCACCAGCGAATGCAGAGGCGCCAGCCCGCGGCGCACCAGCCAGGCGCTGAACATCGACACCAGCAGCGCACCGCTGACGGCAGCCAGGCCCAGAATCCAGGCCAGCTGGCGCAGCAGGGCATCGTCGGGGCGGCGGTCCAGCATCAGCAGTACCTGCACGACCTGCTGCTCCTGCTGATCCACATGGGCTGGCAGCACGACGCTGAAGCTGCGCCGGGCGCTGTGAACATCGTCGAGGGGCTGGTGCAGTTTCTCGAACAGCAGCGTGCCGTCGGCATAGCTGACACGGATCGACATATCCTCGTGGCCTGTGAGGAAGTCGGACAGCATGTGCTGCATGCTGGAGGCGGAGCGATTGGCACGCGCCTGTTGCAGAAGATGGGTGACCGTGACCTGCTTTTGCTCCAGGCTTTCCTGCTGGCGCTGTGCCAGGGCCAGCCAGCTGCCCCAGTACACGGCCACGCAGACCAGACCCAGGCCCAGCATGGTCTGCAGGGCCAGCGAGCGTGACAGCCGCCGGCTCAGGTTCGGGATCCGGGCTGCGCAGGAAGGAGTGGAATCAGTGGTCATGGTGGCTGCTATGCTGGACGATTGATTGTTTGCGGAGGAAGAAACCATGAGTCCTGCCAATGCCATCCTGAACCACCATGCCTTCTTGCAGGAGATGTACGAGGACAGCTATTTCCCCGAGGAGCTGGTGCGCAAGGGGGAGGATATTCTGCGAGAACTGTGTCTGCAGATCGATCAGCAAAAGCCGCAGAATCTGGAGCAGCTGTATCGCTTGAGCCATGCGGCGACCGAGCGCTTCAACGATCTGCAGCAGGCGTTCGAAGAGCAGGGCAGCGAGATGGAGACGGCGGCACGTGAATGCATTGCGGCTGATTTCGAGGCCATTGCCAGGGCTTATGGATTTGCAGATGCGGATGTGCAAGAGCTGATCGCCCCACGCGAATGGTAGGCGCCGGGGCTCAGGCCTCGGGGCGCAGCTCCAGCACATAGCCCATGCCGCGCACCGTGTGCAGCAGGGGCTGCTCGAAGGGCGCGTCGAGCTTGAGGCGCAGGCGGCGCACGGCGACCTCGACGACATTGGTTTCGCTGTCGAAGTTCATGTCCCAGACCTGGGAAGCCAGTTCGGTGCGCGACAGCACTTCGCCCTGGCGCCGCAGCAGCAGGCTCAGCAGATTGAACTCCTTGGCCGTCAGGTCCAGCCTCTGTCCCGCACGCGTGGCGCGGTGGCGCAGCAGATCCAGCTCCAGATCGGCCATGCGCAGCACCGTGGCCTCGGGCGTGGCCTGGGCCTGAAGGCCGCGGCGCAGCAACGCATGAATGCGGGCCACCAGTTCCGAAAATGCGAAAGGCTTGACCAGATAGTCGTCGGCGCCTGCCTGCAGGCCTCTGACGCGGTCTTCCACCTGGGCGCGAGCCGTGAGCATGAGCACCGGCGTCTGGCGCGACTGGCGCAGGGCGGCCAGCACGGCCAGACCATCGATGCCGGGCAGCATGCCGTCCAGAATGATGAGATCGTAGGGCTGCTCCGTGGCCAGGTGCAGGCCGTCGATGCCGTTGTGCGCGGCATCGACCACAAAGCCTTCCTCGCCCAGGCCTTTTTGCAGGTACTCGGCGAGCTTGGTTTCGTCTTCGATGACTAGAAGCTTCATGCCGCAGATTGTCGAGCAAGTCGGCCGCTGGCGAAGATGACAAATTTGTCATCTTGAGGTCAGAACCCTGTGGGGGCCGCCACGCTAGATTTGCCCCGCCTGTACAGGACTGCCAACCGAGGGGCTGGCATGCAGGCGGAGCATCACCATGACATTCATCACCAAGGCGGCCGCTGCGTTGCTGGGCAGCGGCCTGGGCCTTTTCGTGCCCTGCAGCTGGGCGCAACAGCCTGCGCCCGTCACGGCAGTGGCTGCCGCCCCCATCAGCCTGCAGGCCGCGCTGGCACTGGCCATGGAGCGCAACCCCGGTCTGCGGGCGGCGGCCCAGGCCCTGGCGGCCAGCGAAGGGGCATTGATTCAGAGCCGTGCCAGACCCAATCCCGAGCTGGCCTATTCGCAGGAAGACACGCGCCGCGAAACCCGCTCCATGACGCTGCAGTGGAACCAGTCCATAGAAATCGGCGGCAAGCGCGAGGCCCGCATGAAGGCGGCCGAACATGGCCGCGAGCTGGCCCGGGCCGAGCTGGAGGCCGCCCAGGCTGGCCTGCGTGCCGATGTGCGCACGGCTTTTGCCAATGTGCTGGCTGGCCAGCAACGCGTGCAGCTGCATCAGAAGACGCTGGAGATCGCCAGCAGTGCCCGCGATGCCGCGGCCAAGCGCGTGCAGGCGGGCAAGGTGGCGCCGCTGGAGGAAACCAAGGCCCGTGTGGCCGAGAGCAGTGCCGAGCTGGCGCTGGCCCAGGCGCGCTCCGGTCTGCGTGTGGCGCGTCAGCAACTGGCAGCGCTGTGGGGAGCGCAGCCTGCGGCATTTGGCAGCGCGGTGGGTGAGCTGGCGCAGCTGCCGGTACTGCCCGATGAAGGCCCGATGCTGCAAAGGCTGGAGCATTCGCCGCAGATGCTGCGTGCGCAGCAGGCCGTCTTTCAGGCCAGGTCCGTCGCAGAGCTCGAGCGTGCCAAGCGTCTGCCCGATCCCAGCGTGAGTCTGGGCATGAAGCGTGCGCAGGAAGTGGGCCGCAATCAGCTGGTGGTGGGTATCTCTGTGCCGCTGCCGATTCTGGACAGCAACCGCGGCAATCAGTTGCAGGCGCTGCGTCTGGCCGACAAGGCCGAGGACGAACTGCTGGCCACCCGCCAGCAGATGCATGCGCTGCTGCAGCAGCAGCGCGAGCAGCTGCAGACCAGCCGGGCCCAGGCCGAGCAGCTCGCGCAGCAGGTCTTGCCGGCCGCCGAATCCGCTTACGAAGTCGCTGCCAAGGGCTTTGCCCTGGGCAAGTTCAGCTATCTGGAAGTGCTGGATGCCCAGCGCACGCTGGCCGAGGCACGCAGCCTCTATCTGGAGCAACTGGTGGCCACCCACCAGGCGGCCGCCGACATCACCCGCCAGCTGGGCGATGTGCCCGGTCTTGAGTAAGAACACGCATCATGAATTCCACCTCCCCAAAGCCCCGTCGCACGGCGATTGCGATTGCCATCATTCTGGCGCTGGGCGCGGCAGCTGCCGCCGCCATCGTCTACGGCACCCGGCCAGCGGCCGTGGAAGGCCAAGGCCATGAACATGGCGCTGCAGAAAAAGGCCATTCCCATGAAGAAAAAGAGCATGACCATGGCAGCGAAGCCGGGCATGCCGAGCAGAGCCCGGGCAAGGGCAAAGCCGCTGCCGAGGCCGACCATGCCGATGAGGAGGAAGGCCTGCTCAAGCTCGATGCCGAGCGGGCCAGGGCGGCGGGCGTGAGCCTGGCCGAGGCCAGCCCTGCATTGATTGCCGGCACGCTGCAGCTGCCCGGCGAGATTCGCTTCAACGAGGACCGGACGGCCCATGTGGTGCCCCGTGTGGCGGGCGTGGCCGAAAGCGTGGCGGCCAATCTGGGACAGCTGGTGAAAAAGGGCCAGTTGCTGGCCACTTTGACCAGCCCTGCGATATCCGAGCAGCGCAGCGAGCTGATGGCGGCGCAAAAGCGCCTGGCGCTGGCACGCACCACCTATCAGCGCGAAAAGCAGCTGTGGCAGGAAAAGATCTCGGCTGAGCAGGACTATCTGCAGGCTCAGCAGGCATTGCGCGAGGCCGAGATCGCATCCGCCAATGCGCAGCAGAAGCTGGCTGCGATCGGTGCCGGATCGGGCACTGCCGGGGCTTTGAACCGCTTCGAGCTGCGCGCGCCCTTCGATGGCGTGGTGGTGGAAAAGCACCTTGCCGTGGGCGAAGCCGTGCAGGACAGCACGGCCGTGTTCACCATCTCCGATCTGCGCTCGGTCTGGGCCGAAATGAAGGTCGCGGCCGGCGATCTGCCGTTTGTGCGCGTGGGCGAAAAGGCCACCGTGCACGCAACGGCCTTCGAATCCCGGGCCACGGGAGTCGTGGCCTATGTGGGCGCGTTGATCGGGCAGGAAACCCGCACCGCCCCTGCGCGCATCACGCTGGACAACCCGGACGGCATCTGGCGCCCGGGCCTGTTTGTGAATGTGGAACTGACGGCAGCGGGCCAGCAGGCGGCGGTGGCGGTGGCCAATGCGGCCATCCAGAAGATCGACGGCGACAAGCCCGTGGTGTTTGTGCCGGTAGCCGGCGGCTTCAAGGCTCAGGCTGTGAAGCTGGGCAAGGCCGACGGCCAGAGCACCGAAGTGCTGCAGGGCCTTAGCACAGGCCAGCGCTATGTGAAGGACGGGGCTTTCGTGCTCAAGTCCGAGCTGGGCAAGGCTACGGCCGAGCATGTGCACTGATTAGCCACCCCCTGAGGCGCGGCGCGCCTTCCCCCAAGGGGGACGAGGCCCCGCTGCGAGGCGGCTCTTGCTCGGTGTCTCTGGTTTGGATTGCGCCAGTGTGACAGGGCAGATGAAGATATTTGGAGTTTGAATGTTTGAGCGCATCATCCGCTTTGCCATTGCCCAGCGCTGGCTGGTCATGCTGGCCACGCTTGCCCTGGTGGGCCTGGGTATCTACAACTACCAGCGCCTGCCCATCGATGCCGTGCCCGACATCACCAATGTGCAGGTGCAGATCAATACCTCGGCGCCCGGCTATTCACCGCTGGAGACCGAGCAGCGCGTCACCTTCCCCATCGAGACTCTGATGGCCGGCCTGCCGGGGCTGGACCAGACGCGCTCGCTCTCGCGCTACGGCCTGTCCCAGGTGACCGTGGTGTTCAAGGACGGCACGGACATCTACTTCGCGCGCCAGTTGGTGAACGAGCGCATGCAGCAGGCACGCGATGCGCTGCCGGCGGGTGTGGCTCCCGCGCTGGGGCCTATTTCCACGGGACTGGGCGAGATCTACCTGTGGACCGTGGAGGCCGATGACGGTGCCACCAAGCCCGACGGATCGCCCTATACGCCCATGGATTTGCGCGAGATCCAGGACTGGGTCATCAAGCCCCAGCTGCGCAATGTTGCGGGCGTGACCGAGATCAACTCCATTGGCGGCTTTGCCAAGGAATACCTGGTGGCACCCCAGCCGCAGAAGCTCGCGGCCTATGGTTTCACGCTGGCCGATATCGTTGCAGCGCTGGAGCGCAACAACGCCAATGTGGGCGCCGGCTATATAGAGCGCCAGGGCGAGCAGTATCTGATCCGCGCACCGGGACAGGTGGGCGGCATTGCCGATATTCGCGAAGTCATCGTGGGCTCGGCGCAAGGCCAGCCCATCCGCGTGCGCGATCTGGCCGACGTGGGCCTGGGCCGCGAGCTGCGCACCGGTGCAGCCACGGACAACGGCCGCGAAGTGGTGCTGGGTACGGTGTTCATGCTGATTGGCGAGAACAGCCGTGCCGTGGCCCAGGCCGTTCACGAGCGCATGCAGGTGATCAACAAAAGCCTGCCGCCCGGCGTGAAGGCCGTGACGGTCTACGACCGCACGAATCTGGTGGACAAGGCGATTGCCACGGTCAAGAAGAACCTGATCGAAGGCGCGGCGCTGGTGGTGGCGATCCTGTTCCTGTTCCTGGGCAATCTGCGCGCCGCACTGATCACGGCGCTCATCATTCCGCTTTCCATGCTGTTCACCTTCACGGGCATGGTGCAGATGCGCGTCAGCGCCAATCTGATGAGTCTGGGGGCGCTGGACTTCGGCATCATCATCGACGGCGCGGTGGTGATCGTGGAGAACTGCGTGCGCCGTCTGGCCCATGCACAGGCGGCAGCAGGCCGGCCGCTGAGCCGCAGCGAACGCTTCGAGGAGGTATTTGCGGCAGCCCGCGAGGCCCGGCGCCCGCTGCTGTTCGGCCAGCTCATCATCATGGTGGTCTATCTGCCCATTTTTGCGCTCACCGGCGTGGAAGGAAAGATGTTCCACCCGATGGCGCTGACGGTGGTGATTGCGCTGCTGTGTGCCATGCTGCTGTCCATCACCTTCATTCCCGCCGCGATTGCGCTGTTCATGGGCGACAAGGTGGCCGAGAAGGAAAACCGCCTCATGGGCTGGGCACGCCGTGCCTATGCACCGGTGCTCGAAAAAGTCATGCATGCGCCAGCCGTGGTGCTGACGGCGGCAGGTGTCATCGTCGCGCTGAGCCTCCTGCTGGCCACACGCATGGGCAGCGAATTCGCGCCCAATCTCAACGAAGGCGACTTCGCGATCCAGGCGCTGCGCATACCGGGCACCAGCCTCACGCAATCGGTGCAGATGCAGATGCAGCTCGAGAGCGAGCTCAAGAAGCAGTTCCCCGAAATCGAGCGCGTGTTCGCGCGGACTGGAACGGCCGAGATCGCATCGGACCCGATGCCGCCCAATATCTCGGATGGCTACATCATGCTCAAGCCGCGCGAGCAATGGCCGAATCCGGCGCGCTCGCGCGACGATCTGCTGAGCGCCGTGCAGGAGACCGTGGAAGGGATTCCGGGCAGCAACTACGAGTTCTCGCAGCCGATCCAGCTGCGCTTCAACGAGCTGATCTCTGGCGTGCGCAGCGATGTGGCCGTCAAGATCTTCGGCGATGACATGGCCCAGCTGGAGAAGTCTGCGCAGGCCGTGGCCGCGATGCTGCAGAAGATCCCCGGTGCCTCCGAGGTCAAGGTCGAGCAGACCACGGGCCTGCCCATGCTCACGGTGCAGATTGATCGCGAGAAAGCCTCACGCTACGGCCTGAACATGGGGGATGTGCAAGACGCCATCAGCACGGCTTTTGGCGGACGCGAGGCCGGCACGGTATTCGAGGGCGACAGACGTTTCGCCATCCAGGTGCGCCTGCCAGAGGCCATGCGCAGCGATGTGGACGGCATAGGCCGCCTGCCGATTGCGCTGCCGCGCGGCGGCGACGGGCGTCTGGGCTTTGTGCCCCTGTCATCCGTGGCGACGGTGGAGCTGGCGCCGGGGCCCAACCAGGTCAGCCGCGAGGACGGCAAGCGCCGCATCGTGGTCAGCGCCAATGTGCGCGGTCGCGATATCGGCTCCTTCGTGGCCCAGGCCCAGCAGGAGCTCGAAGGCATTGCGCTGCCGGCCGGCTACTGGACGCGCTGGGGCGGAACCTTCGAGAACCTGGAGTCCGCACGCAAGCGCCTGATGATCGTGGTGCCCGTGGCGCTGGCGCTGGTGTTCACGCTGCTGTTTGTCATGTTCGGCAACGTGCGCGACGGTCTCATCGTCTTTACCGGCATTCCGTTTGCCTTGACGGGCGGTATTGCAGCGCTGTGGCTGCGCGGCATTCCACTGTCCATTTCGGCGGCCATCGGCTTTATCGCCCTATGCGGTGTGGCCGTGCTCAACGGCCTGGTCATGATCTCCTACATTCGCAGCTTGCGCGAGCAGGGCATGGATCTGGAACAGGCTGTGACCGAAGGGGCGCTCACGCGCCTGCGTCCCGTACTGATGACGGCCCTGGTGGCGTCGCTGGGCTTTGTGCCCATGGCGATTGCCACGGGCACAGGGGCCGAGGTGCAGCGCCCGCTTGCCACGGTGGTGATCGGCGGCATTCTCTCGTCCACCGTGCTGACCTTGCTGGTGCTGCCGTTGCTGTATCGGCTGGGATACGGAAAGCGGCAATAGCCGCGCAAGCGCCAGCGTTCTGACTGGCGTTGCGATGTTTCTTGCAGAGGGCCGACGTGGGTGCGTCGGCCCTTTTTGCATGGGGCTTCGCGCTGAAGAGGGCTCGCGAGCTTCGAACGCCGGAGCCATGCGAGCAAAAGGACTGAAACACGGACGTCATCGGGATGACATGAGCTTTTCCTAGATTCTTGCCGGTCGAAACCTGTCGACATCCAAGCGAAAGACTCCATGCAAAACAAGCGTTTGATCAAGGCGCTGGCGCTCGTCTGCCTGACGGCCGCCACGCTGGCCGCCTGTGGTGGCAGCGATGACAGCCCGCCTGCTCCCACGAACCCGACCAATCCCACGAACCCCACGAACCCCACGAACCCCACCGAGCCGGCCAAGCCGGAGATGCGCTGTGCTCCCTGAGCACGGTGACAGACAAGGCTTCAACATGATTTCGCGACGCAATCTTCTGCAGGCCGGCAAGAACGCTGCCTTTTCAGCTGCCGCACTGGCCGCCTTTCCTCCCAGCATCCGCCGTGCGCTGGCCATTCCCGCCAACAATGTCACGGGCACGGTCATGGACGTGCAGCATGTGGTGATCCTGATGCAGGAAAACCGCTCCTTCGATCAGTACTTCGGCACGCTCAAGGGGGTGCGCGGCTTTGGCGACCGCATGACCATTCCCGTTCCCAATGGCCGCAAGGTCTGGCAGCAGGAGCGAGCCAACGGCACGGTGATCACCCCCTATCACCTGGACGGTACGGCCAACAATGCGCAGCGCGTTTCCGGCACCCCCCATTCCTGGCTGGACAGTCAGCAGGCCTGGGACAACGGCCGCATGTCGCGCTGGCCCGTGGCCAAGACGGACACCTCCATGGGCTATTTCAAGGAGCAGGAGCTGCCCTATCAGTTCGCGCTGGCCAATGCCTTCACGATCTGCGATGCCTACCACTGTGCCATGCACACCGGCACCGACGCCAACCGGTCCTTCCACATGACGGGCACCAACGGGGCCATGCCCCAGAACGTGGCTTTCGTGAATAACGAGTGGGATGCCATCAATGGCGTGACCAGCGATGCCACCACCGGCTATACATGGAAGACCTATGCGGAGCGGCTGCAGGAAGCCGGAGTGAGCTGGATCAGCTACCAGAACATGCCTGACGAGTGGGGCGACAACATGCTGGGCGCGTTCCAGAGCTTTCGTCGCGCCAATCTGGCTTCGGGCTTTCCTGTCTCCAGTGGCGGCGCGCCCAATGCACCGTATACCAGCACCGGCCAGGCTTTGCCCTACCATGCCTATGACGCGGCCAGCGACGACGCTGCCAACCCGCTGTACAAAGGCGTGGCCAACACCTTGCCCGGCAATCAGCCCGAGGAGTATCTGGACGCCTTCAAGCGCGATATCCGCGAAGGCAAGCTGCCCCAGGTGTCCTGGGTCAACGCGCCGTCCATCTATTGCGAGCACCCCGGCCCATCCAGCCCGGTGCAGGGCGCCTGGTTTCTGCAGGAAGTGCTGGATGCGCTGACGGCCAATCCCGAGGTCTGGAGCAAGACCGTGCTGCTTGTCAACTTCGATGAGAACGATGGCTACTTCGACCATATGCCTTCGCCCTCGGCACCATCGCAGAACGCCGACAAGAGCTATGCAGGCAAGACCACGCTGCCGGAGGCCGATCTGCAGGCCGAATACTTCACGCATGGCGCACCGGCCGGCAGCCGTAGCCAGCCTGCCCCCGATGGCCGTGTCTACGGCCCCGGGCCGCGCGTTCCGCTGTATGTGATCTCGCCCTGGAGCCGCGGCGGCTGGGTCAACTCGCAGGTGTTCGACCATACGTCGGTGCTGCGCTTCCTGGAGGCCCGCTTTGGCGTGAAGGAGCCCAACATCAGCCCGTTCCGCCGGGCGGTTTGCGGCGATCTGCTGAGCAGCTTCAATTTCAAGACGCCGAACAACGAGACCCTGCCCGTGCTGGCCGGCCGCTCCACGCGCGATGTTGCCGACAAGCTGCGTGCCGATCAGCAAAAGCTGCCCGCCGTGCCCGTGCCTCGCGATATGCAGCTGCCTTTGCAGGCCGGCGGTACACGTCCGTCGCGGGCCTTGCCCTACGAGCTGCATGCCAGTGCGCGCTGCCAGAGCAACGGCCCGGTGGAGCTGGTGTTTGCGAACACCGGCACGCAGGCAGCCGTCTTCCATGTCTATGACCGTTACAAGCTGGACCACACGCCTCGCCGCTACATGGTCGAAGCGGGCAAGATGCTGTCCGATACCTGGGATGCCGTGCGCGACAACTTCGGCAAGTACGACCTCTGGGTGCTGGGCCCCAACGGATTCCATCGCCACTTCAAGGGCGACCTGAATCGCCTGGGCAGTGTGCAGGCCGCCCCCGAGGTGCGGGTCTGCTACGACATCGCCAACGGCAATGTCTATGTGGATCTGATGAACAAGGGCGCGCAGGCTGCGGTGTTCACCATCACGCCCATGGCCTACCGCAGCGACGGCCCGTGGACGGTCGAAGTTGGCGCCGCCGCCAGTGCCGAGAGGCACTGGGAGCTGAAGGCCAGCGGCCAGTGGTATGACTTCGCGGTGACCTGCGACAGCGATCCGGCGTACTACCGGCGCTTTGCGGGCCGCGTGGAAACCGGTCAGCACACGGTCAGCGACCCTGCCATGGGAGAGGCATAGCAGCCACGCCTTGGCCGTCCCGTCCGGCATGCTCCATTGGCCCTAATATGGCTGTCTTGTATGACGATGGATGCATGCCATGACTTTCTCCGTGCTGCACAACCTGGTTGAAGATCTGCGCCATGCCCGGCCCACGCTGTGGGCCGGGCGCAGCGATGCAGAACAGTCCTCGCAGGTCATAGACGCGGCCCAGGTTCAGCAGGCCGTAGAGCGCTTCGAGCGTTTTGCGCCCCTGCTGGCGCGGCTGTTTCCCGAGCTGCAGGTGGCTGGCGGGCGCATTGAATCAGCGCTGCAGCCGGTGCCGCAGATGCAGCGGGCGTTGCAACTGCCCGAGCAGATGGGCCGACTCTGGCTCAAGGCCGATCACAGCCTGCCGGTGGCGGGCTCCATCAAGGCGCGCGGTGGCGTGCACGAGGTGCTGGAGTACGCGGAGCGGATCGCCTTGCAGCACGGCCTGCTGGCTGATGGCGACTATCTGCAACTGGCCGCCGATGCCGCGCGTGCGGTGTTTGCCCGCTACCAGGTGGCGGTAGGCTCCACGGGCAACCTGGGCCTGTCGATCGGCATCATGGCCTCGGCACTGGGCTTCGAGGCGGTGGTCCATATGTCAGCCGATGCCAAGGAATGGAAAAAGCAGCGCCTGCGTGCGCGTGGCGTGCAGGTGGTGGAGCATGCCGGCGACTATGCCCAGGCCGTGGCTGCGGGCCGCGCGCTGGCCGACCGGGACCCTCACTGTCACTTTGTGGATGACGAGCATTCGCTCTCGCTGCTGCTGGGCTATGCGGCGGCGGCTCCATACCTGGTCGCGCAGCTTGCACAGCACCAGCTTGCAGTGGACGAGACGCATCCCTTGTTTGTCTACCTCCCCTGCGGCGTGGGAGGTGCGCCTGGCGGCGTGGCGCTGGGTCTGCAGCAGGCATTCGGGCCGCATGTGCATTGTTTTTTTGCCGAACCCGTGCAGTCGCCCTGCTTCATGGTGGAGATGCTGGCCGGTGCCTCGGCCCTGCCGGGTCTGGGCGCCCATCCCTCGGTCTATGCGCTGGGCCTGAACAACCGGACCGAGGCCGACGGCCTGGCCGTGCCGCGTGCGTCGGAGCTGGCTGCCGACGTGGTGCGTGGCTTTCTCGGCGGCGTGTTCACGGTGGCGGACGAGACCCTGTTTCGGCATCTGTACCTGTTGCAGGACAGCGAGGGGCTGCAGATCGAGCCATCGGCTGCAGCGGGCTTTGGCGGTCCGCGTGCCCTTCTTGAAAGTGCTGCGGGTCAGGACTATCTGCAGCGCCAGAAGCTGCAGGCGCATATGGCGAACGCCACACATATCGTCTGGACCACGGGCGGCCTGTTTGTTCCGGGCGATGAGTACGCCCGGTTTCTGGCGCGCGGGCGCGATGTGACAAACTGAGCGCCTTACTGGGTTATTTGGGCCTTGGCGCCATGCCTGCTTCGCTCATCAGCACCAGCAGGCTGCGGTTGAAGTCCTCCACCACGAGCAGCCGGCCCGCATGGTCGATACCCATGCCCGTGGGGCGCCCGGCGGGGCGCAGACCGGGTTTGGCATCCCAGTTGCTCAGCCACTGAATGGGCTGGCCCGAGGGCCGGCCCTTGCCGTCGCGTGCAAAGCCCACGAGGCGCTGGCCCTCGGCCCGCTGTCCATGCCAGGCCACCAGCAATTGCCCTCCAAATGCACTGCCGATCGGTGTCGCCAGCATTTGCAGCGGAGCCACATGGGCAGGCCAGAGCATGTGCGGTGCTTCGGTCTTGCTGCAGTCGAAGCGCTTTTCATAGCCTTGCGCGCTCTGGCGTGCGCCTATGCAATAAGGCCAGCCATAGTCGGCACCTGCGCGCAGCAGGTTGAGCTCCTCGGGCGGCTGCTTGGGATCGCGGTAGTCGATATTGTTCTCGCCCTGCCAGATCGTGCCCGCCGCCGGGCCATCGGGCATCACGGCCAGTGCCATGGAATTGCGCAAGCCGCTGGCAAATGGCTTGAATTCCTTGACGCTCTGCGGGCCAGGCTGCAGCACCATGCGCCAGACCGCAGCGCGCGGCATGGCCGCGCTGCGCTCGGGGCAGGGAACGGGTTGCTTCTGGTCCTCACTCCGGCAGGCGTCGGTGGCCGAGCCCATGTTCACGTAGAGGCTGCCGTCCGGCGCAAACGCCAGCTCCTTGAGCAGATGGGCGCCGTCGGCTGGCAGGCCGCTGGCCAGCATCTCGGGCTGCGGCGTCTGGCCGAGAGCGGGCACTGCAGCCCGCCATATCTTGTCGGCCTCGCCGATATAGACCTTGCCGTCAGGTCCGCGCACCATGCCCGAAGGATAGTTGAGCCTGCTCAGCAGCACCCGGGCTTCCACGGCCTTGGCCGTGGTGTTGGCATTGGCGGCAGTGGCGGAGTCAGGAGGCAGCCGAAGCTCGATCAGCTGGCCCGCATGGGGCATCCAGTTGCCCATGTCCAGCACCCAGATGCGGCCAGGCGCAATTTCCAGCACGCGACGCGGAAAGCGCAGGCCGTGGGCTTCGTCGGCAATCAGGCCCACGCAGGTGCCGGCGGGGCTGGTGATGGCCAGGCGCGGATAGATGCCGCATTTGCCGGTGGAGGTGTAGCCACGCGCCTGTGCGGGCTGGGGCGCAGCCAGCGTCAGCAGTGCCGGGGCCAGCAGCAGGCCCAGCGTCTTACCGATGGAAGAGATCATCGAACGGCTCCACAAATGCATTCAGCAGCCGTGATCTTGCCATGGCCGGACTTCAGAATCGCGGCAGCTCGGGATGGGCGATCTGGCCGCCGCGCACCAGCATCTTGCCGTACTCTGCGCAGCGGTTGAGCGTTGGAATCACCTTGCCGGGGTTGAGCAGGGACTGCGGATCAAACGCTGCCTTGAGCGCGAACATCTGGGCGTTCTCGGCCGTGGTGAACTGGGTGCACATGCTGTTGAGCTTTTCCACTCCGACACCATGCTCGCCTGTCACCGTGCCGCCCATGGCCACGCTGGTTTCCAGAATGTCGGCACCGAACAGCTCGCAGCGGTGCAGCTCGTCGGGGTTGTTGGCATCGAACAGGATCAGGGGATGCAGATTGCCGTCGCCCGCGTGGAACACATTGGCGCAGCGCAGCTGGTACTTCTTCTCCATCTCCTGGATCGCGAGCAGGATGTCGGCCAGGCGCTTGCGTGGAATGGTTGAGTCCATGCACATGTAGTCGGGGCTGATGCGGCCGCTGGCGGGAAAGGCATTCTTGCGCCCGCTCCAGAAGCGCAGGCGCTCTTCCTCGCTCTCGCTCACGGTGATGGCTGTGGCTCCGGCGTGGCGCAGCACTTCGCTCATGCGGGCGATCTCTTCTTCCACCTCCTCGGGCGTGCCGTCGCTCTCGCACAGCAAGATGGCTTCCGCCGTGAGGTCATAGCCGGCACGCACAAAATCCTCCACGGCGGCCGTCATGGGCTTGTCCATCATTTCCAGCCCGGCCGGAATGATGCCGGCCGCGATCACTGCGGCCACTGCGTCGCCGGCTTTGCGCACATCGTCGAAGCTGGCCATGATGCAGCGCGCCAGCTGGGGCTTGGGCACGAGCTTGACCGTGACCTCGGTTACCACGGCCAGCATGCCTTCGCTGCCTATCATGACGGCCAGCAAGTCCAGTCCGGGGGTGTCGAGTGCATCCGAGCCGAATTCGACGGGCTCGCCTTCGATGCTGAAGCCCTTGACCTTGAGCACGTTGTGCACCGTGAGTCCGTATTTGAGGCAGTGCACGCCGCCCGAGTTCTCGGCCACATTGCCACCGATGGTGCAGGCGATCTGGCTGCTGGGGTCGGGCGCATAGTACAGACCGTAGGGGGCAGCGGCTTCGCTGATGGCAAGGTTGCGAACGCCGCATTGAACCAGGGCCGTGCGGCTGTAGGCATCGACGCCGAGGATTTTGTTGAACTTGGCCAGCGACAGCGTCACGCCCATGGGGTGGGGCATGGCGCCGCCCGAAAGTCCGGTGCCCGCGCCGCGCGCAATGACGGGAGCCGCGATGGCATGGCAGGCCTTGAGCACGGCCTGCACCTGTGCATAAGTCTCGGGCAGGCAGACCAGCAGCGGGCGCTGGCGGTAGGCCGTCAGTCCGTCGCATTCATAGGGCGTGGTGTCTTCGCTCTGATAGAGCAGGGCATGCGCCGGCACATGGGGGCGCAGTGCCGCCAGCACCTCGGCCTGGCGCCTGGCGCGCTCGGACGGCTCGGGCAGGTGATGTGCTGCGTTGGCCGCCGTGCTGGAGGTGGCGACGAGATCGGTGAATGTGCTGGCGGACGTCATGCCTGCAAATGTAGGGGATGCGCCCGCGCCTTGGTGTGAGCTTTATTGCAAAGCTGCTTGAAATGCTTTGCGATGACAGTCATGAAAGCTTTTGAAATGAGAGCATTAAACGCTTTATGGGTAAGCGATTGAGTCGATTTATTCTCTGAAATGGCCGCCTGCGTCGATCATGGTCAACCCGACATAGCTGGAGCCGCTGCGTGGCGGCATGAAGCGCAGGTGCATGGCGCCGTAGCGAACCTCCCCCATGGCGTCGAGTGCGGCAGTCAGGCTCGCACGCTGATTGGAGGGCGTGGCCTTGCGCAGCGCATCGAGCAGGGTGCGGGTGTTGAGAAAGACTTCCAGCCCCAGGTAGGAGGCTGGCGGCATGCCTGGCTGGCCGACGAGTTGCTGGTAGTCCCTGATGGCCGGGATCGCGCCCTTCCAGGGACTGGGCACCAGGGTGGTGAAGGCGATGCCGCGCGTATACGGCCCCAGCCCTTGCACCACGGCGCGATTGGCCTGAGCGGCCAGGTTGTAGAACGGTGCGGTGACATGGGCCTGCCTGGCCATGCTGATCAGACCTATGGTGGCCGGAGCGCCCGCCAGCACGATGACGCCCTGGAGATCGGGCTGGGCGGCCAGCTGCCTGGCCAGCTCCGGGGTATTGGCGCCCGATGCTTCCACGGCCAGTGTGATGACGGGTTTGAGGTCCTTGGCGGCAAAGGCGGTCAGGGCAATCTGCAGACTGTCTTTGCCGAAGCCGTCGTTCTGATGAACGATGGCGACTCGTCGCAGACCTATGGTCTGCATTTGCTGCAACATGGCCGCAATTTCGGCCTGAGTGCTGGCGCGCAGCGGGTAGACGAATCGGCTTGGCTGCTGGCGCATGCTGCCGGCCCCTGCAATCACCCCCACCAGGGCGGTCTGGCCCTGCTGTATCTCGGGCTGCATGGCGGCGCAGCTGGCCGTTCCCCAGCAGTTGAGCAGGGCCACGGCCCCTTCCTGGATCAGCTGGCGTGCATTGCCGGCGGCGCGCTGCGGTTCGTAGCCATCGTCCAGTACTCTGAGCGTCAGAGGCTTGCCCCCCAGTCCGCCGAGCTTGTTGAAAGCCTCCACCTGGGCCTGCATGATGCTCAGCCCTTCCTTGCCGGCCTCGGCCTGTGCACCGGACAGCGGCAGGCTGGCACCGATGGTGACGGGGCTGTCCTGCGCATGCAGGGGCAGGGCGGCAATGCCGGCGGCCAGAAGCCAGGCGCAGCGCATTGGGGTTGGCATAGGTCTCCTCCTCGTTGTTGTGAGCCCATGGTGGGAGGGGGAGCAGGCCGGCGATAGAGGGCAACTGCGGCAATGTCTGCACGCAGCGACGTTACGCAGTTTTGACTCGCATGCGGGATACAGGCTTGACCTGTATCAGCCCACGGCCTTGCGTCGTCAGCTGCTTTCCAGTACCCACAGCCGCTTGCTGGCGCGGGTCATGGCGACATAGAGCAGATTGCGCTGCGGGTCGTTCGCATCGGAGGAGAAATGCCTGGCATGGACGAAGGGCACGGCCACATAGTCGTATTCATGGCCTTTGCTGCGCTCCACCGTGAGCAGCTGCAGGCTGGGTTTTTCCTGGCGCTGATGCTGTGCGATGCTCGACTGGACCATGAGGCTGAGACGGCCCAGGAATTCATCGACGGTAAGCCCGGCGCAGATCTGCGACAGCGCTTGCAGGCTGGCCAGGCATTGGCGCAGCTCCTCCCGGCTGATGGCGGCCTGGGCAAAGAACTGCTGCAGCAGCGGATGGCGGCACAGCTGTCCAGCATCGGCGCACTGCTCGGCGGGAAGGGCCAGCAAGCGGGCAGCGGCAGAGTCCGGTGCGATCTGGACGGCAAGGAAACGGCGCATGGCACTCTGCCGTCCCATCAGTTCGGCTGCGATGCGCAGCGTGTCGGACTCCGGCGGGGCTTCGCCCAATGCACTCATGTCGAACAGGCCGTTGGCCAGCAGATCCCGGTCAGGTGGACTGGCATGGCGCACATAGCGCATCAGGCCTTCGGCGGCGCTGTTCAGAATGCCTTGCGAGAGCCGGGCGGTACCGCTGCAGCCGGGCATGGCCCACAGCATGGCCAGCACCAGGGCGATTTCACGGCGCTGGTAGAAACGCTGCATGCCTTTGCAGGCATAGTGCACGCCTTCGTGGGCGAACAGCCATTCAAGCCGTATCGAATCTTCGGGCGAGCGCAGGATGACGCGCAGCACGGCGGGCGGGTCCTGCGGTTTGCGGGGCAGACGGGCCACGGTGGCATGGATGTCCAGCAACTGCCGCGCGCAGTCCTCATCATCGCCACGGCGATGTTCGAACCAGGCCGAGGCATTGCGGTAATGGGCTTCGAACTCCACGCCGAAGAGACGGTTCAGTTCCTGGCAGATGAGGGGGCCGAAGCGATAGGTTGTGTTTAGCGTGGCCTGGCCGGTGCCTGCGGGCAGCTCCTGCAGTATGCGTTGGGCGCTGTCGCCAAAGATGGAGGAAGCGCCCGGCAGAATGTGCTGGTTGAAGTCGCCGACACCGATGAAGCGGCCGTTGCCGCGTGCCAGATGCCGCAGCACCAGCAGCGCTGCCTCGTCCAGGTCCTGCAGCTCGTCGAACAGCACGGCCTCGAAGCGGCCCTGCAGCAGCGTAAAGCCGGCATCGAAGTCCAGTGCGGCCAGCTGGCAGGCCAGCGCGTAGGTGCAGTCGCCGGGTGCATAGAACAGCGGCTCCTGGGTGGGGCCCGAGCGCAGCCGCTCATAGCTGCGCAGCAGCCGGTACAGGCCGTAGTCCAGAGCGTTGTCGCGGCAATATGCCAGCGCTGCGAGGCCGCTGGCATCGATGTCGAGTTCCAGCATGCGCTGCTTGGCCTGGGCCTCGAAGGCGAGGAAGGCACTGATGTCCAGGGGGCGGGCAAAGTAGTCCGTGAGCTCGGGCAGCTCGAGCTCCTTATGTCTCTCGACCTCTTGCCGCAGCGCCTCATGGGCTTGCTCGATGAGCATATTCTTTTCGAGGCCCGAGCTGAGCAGGGGGACAGGGTCGCCCTGCTCTTCGAGTAGGCGGGCGCAAAACTGCTCCAGAGTGAGCAGGTGCAGGCCTTCGAGGTGGACGGCGGTGAGCCGGTCCAGGCGTGCCTGAATGGCCTTGATGCCGGCCTCGGAGTAGGCCAGCATCAGCACCTTGCGCGCGCCCTGGGTGCGGATCAGGTCGACGGCCTTGATGGCCAGCGTGGTCGTCTTGCCCGTACCGGCCAGGGCGCGGATGAGCAGCGACGACGCTTCGCTGTTGAGTGCCTGGTTCTGGTCAAGGCCGGGGTACAGCCTGGGCTGCAGGTTCATGCCGTGAGTGCTCCATCTTCGTTATCCATCGCGCGGCCTGTGCAACGGGCTGCGCCGCAGCGCAGCCGACGGGTCGCCGCTCAGCCCATGGCCTTGCGCAGCCACTCTGCGAAGGCTGCGCATTCCCAGCGATCCATGATGCCGGTCTTCCAGCACAGATAGTGTGCGTGGGGGCTGGGAGCATCGACATCGAACAGGCGCACCAGTGTGCCGTTTTCCAGCCAGGGGGCTCCGAGCTTGTGTCGTACCAGGGCAATCCCCATGCTGGCCGATGCGGCGTCGCACATCAGGCCGATGTCGTTGAACTGAGAGCCTTCGTTGGGTTCGGCCATGTCGAGGCCGGTCGCGGCGAACCAGGTGCGCCAGGGCTCCAGCGGGCTGCGCAGCAGCGGCATGCCTTCCAGGTCGTCCGGGCGCTCGAACGGTCCGTGCTCGCGGATGAAGCTGGGTGAGGCCAGCGGTGTGACGGTGTCGCGGGCCAGTTCGATATGCTCCACGTCGGCATAGTGGCCGGCGCCGAAGCGCACCATCAGGTCGGCGTCCTCACCGATCACATCCAGCAGCGGAATCGAAACCTGCAGCGCAATGTCGATTTCGGGATAGGCCTCGGTGAACTGGCGCAGGCGTGGAATCAGGATCACGCGCGCAAATGTGGGGGTGACGGCCAGTTTCAGGCGTCTGCGTCCGGGCGAGGCCGATGCTCCGGGGAAGCGCTGCAAGGCGCCCAGGCCTTCGCGCACATGGGCCAGATAGGAGCTGCCGTCCGTGGTCAGCGAGAAATCCGTGCGGCCAAACAGGCGCGCGCCCAGAATCTGCTCCAGCTGCTTGACCCGGTGGCTGACGGCGCTGGGCGTGACACACAGCTCCTCCGCCGTCAACGTGACCGAGCGCAGCCGCGCCAGCGCCTCGAAAGTGAGCAGGCACTGTATTGGCGGAATCCGCCTGGCCGTAATGCTGTTCAAGGAGCCGGGGCTGCGGGTCATATGGTCAATCCCAAGCCCAGGGATTTAGCGGAACACCACGGTCTTGTGACCGTTGAGAATGACGCGTCGCTCGCTATGCCATTTCACGGCACGTGCCAGTACCTGGCTCTCGGTGTCGCGGCCGCGGGCCGTCAGGTCTTCGACGGTGTCGGTATGGTCGGCGCGCGCCACGTCCTGTTCGATGATCGGGCCTTCGTCGAGGTCGGCGGTCACATAGTGGGCGGTGGCACCGATCAGCTTCACGCCGCGGTCATGCGCCTGGTAGTAAGGCTTGGCACCCTTGAAGCTGGGCAGGAAGCTGTGGTGGATATTGATGGCGCGACCGGCCAGCTTTTTGCACAGATCGTTGGACAGCACCTGCATGTAGCGGGCCAGCACTACCAGCTCGGCGCCTTCTTCCTCGATGATCTCGTACTGGCGCTCTTCGGCCTGGGCCTTGGTCGCGGCAGTCACGGGAATGTGATGGAAGGGAATGTTGTAGCTGGCCGCCAGCTGATAGAACTCGCGGTGGTTGCTGATGATGGCCTTGATCTCGATGGGCAGCAGACCCGACTTCCAGCGGAACAGCAGGTCGTTGAGGCAGTGGCCTTCCTTGCTGACCATGATCACGGTCTTGATGCGCTCGGCTTTGGAGTGCAAACTCCACTGCATTTGATATTGATCAGCTAATTGAGCAACGGATGCCTTTAGAGAGGCGGCGTCTTTGCCATCGCAGGCAAACTGCACGCGCATGAAGAACAGGCCGGTTACCGGGTCGTTGTACTGCGCTGCTTCTTCAATATTGCCGCCTTGCTCAAGCAAGAATCCGGAAACGGCATGCACCAGGCCCAGTCGGTCTGGGCAGGATAAAGTCAAAATATAGGCTTGGGTCATAGCTGGGCAATTGTCGCAGCAAGGCGAGGACCCTGCGGACAAAGGAAATTCATGAAAAGCGAGGAGGGGCATTCTGCGCTCACACCCAGGGTGATTGTCGCCCTCTATCTGTGTGCCGGGATGCTGTGGTTGGGGGCACAGGCAGGTGTGCTCAACTATTTTGATGTATCGCTGAATCGACAGTCGCTGCGTTGGCAGATAGGCCTGTTCATTGTTTGGTTGCTGGCGACCGCGCTGGTTGCACTCTGGTTCATGCAGCGCAAGACGCGCGCTGACCAGCGTGGCCGGGAGACTGCACAGGAGCTGGAGCTGGTGGTGCGCCACGCACCGGCCGGCATGGCCCGCGTGCACGTGGGCGGGGCCGAGATTGTCTGGGCCAATGCCAAGCTGGCGGGTTGGCTGGGCCGAAGCGTGGAATCGCTGCGCGGCCAGGATTTTCGGGTGCTGGTGCCGGTCCATGACCGGGACGAGGTGGTTCTGCAGCTGCAGCGCCTGCTCGACGGCAGCACTGACTACTTTCAGGTGCTGCGCCAGTGCGTGAATGCCGAAACCGGCAAGGTCACGCCCGTGCTGTGCACCACCAGCCGCGTGGCGGCGTCGGGGGTGGGAGGGCCGGTAGCCCTGGTCTGCGTGCTGCAGGACCTGAGCGAGATGGTCAGCGCGCGCAATGCCATGATGCGCAGCGAGACCATGCTGCGTCTGGCGCTGGAAGGCAGCGGCAATGGCGTGTGGGAATGGGATGCGCTGGAGCGGCGGCTGAACTTCTCCACGGGCATGAGCGCCTTGCTGCGCTACCAGGGTCAGGATCTGGCCCGCGAATTCGATTTCCACCAGCGCCTGCATCCCGAAGATGCGGCAACGGCGCGCGCCCAGGCCGAGCAGGCGCTGGAGCAGGGCAGCATGCTGGTGCTGACGGCGCGTCTGCTGTGCTTCGACGGTCTGTACCGCTGGTTCCGCGCACGCGGTCAGGCACACAGGGATGCGAGCGGACGTCTGATACGTATCTCGGGCCTGCTCTCCGACCAGACCGCGAGTCGCGAAGCCGATGAGCGCAGCCGTCTGGCTTCCACCGTGGTGGATAACACCATCGAGGGCGTGGTGGTGACTGATGCAAACAGCCGCATTCTCTCGGTCAACCATGCTTTCACGCGGCTGCTGGGCTTTTCCGAGGCCGAAATGCTGGGCAAGACGCCGCGCATGTTCAAGTCTGGCCGGCATGACAAGGCCTTCTACGATGCCATGTGGGCCAGCATGCATGCCACCGGGCACTGGCAGGGTGAAATCTGGAACAGGCGCAAGAACGGAGAGGTCTTTCCCGAACGCATGTCGCTGAGCGCGGTCAGGGACGCGAACGACAAGGTGACGCATTACGTCTGCATGTTTACCGACATCTCGGCCGAGAAGGCGCGCGAGCAGCAGCTGGATTTCCTCGCCCATCGCGACACCTTGACCGGTTTGCCAAACCGTGCGCAGTTCACGCGCATGCTGGGCGAGGCGGTGGCGCTGAGCCAGAGCAACAACCTCCGCATGGCCGTTCTGCTGTTCAATATCGACCGCTTCAAGGACGTGAACGACAGCTATGGCCACTCCATCGGCGACGAGGTGCTCAGGCATGTGGCTGTGCAGATGCAGGGCGCTTTGCGCCACGGCGACATCATTGGCCGCCTGGCGGGCGATGAAATCTGCGTGGTGGCCCAATCCATATGCGGTCGTGACAGTGCGGTGGAGGTGGCCGAGCGCCTGATGGCAGCTGCCGGCCAGCCCTGGACCACGCCGGACGGGCTGTCCGTGGTGGTGAGTGTCAGTGCCGGCATCTGTCTGTACCCCGAGCATGCGCTGACGGCCGGCGATCTGCTGCAGGGTGCCCATGCGGCGGTTTATGGGGCCAAGGCCAGGGGCTCCAATGCCTGGTGCTTCTTCCATGAAAACATGACTCAGGCCGCCCGCGAGCGCCTGGCCATGGAGGCGCGTCTGCGCCGTGCGCTGGATCTCGGTCATATGCGCTTGCACTACCAGCCGCAGATCGATCTGGCGACGGGACGCCTGATGGGGGCGGAAGCCCTGGTGCGCTGGCTGGACCCCGAGGACGGCCTGATCTCTCCGGCCCGCTTCATCACCGTGGCGGAAAACTCGGGCGTCATCGGTCCGCTGGGCCTGTGGGTGCTGGGCGAGGCCTGTCGTCAGGGCCAGCAATGGCGTGCCGCAGGCCTGCCCGATCTGACGATTGCGGTCAATGTCTCGCTGCATCAGTTTTTGCTGACCGATATTGCCGGTGCCACGGCCAGGGCGCTGGCCGAGTCGGGCTTTCCGGCCAGTCTGCTGGAGCTGGAAATCACCGAAAGCGCACTGGCCGAAAAGCCCGAGGAGGCACTGGCCGTGCTCAACCGCCTGCGCGAGCTGGGCCTTCGCCTGGCCATTGATGACTTTGGCACCGGCTATTCGTCGCTGGCGCACCTCAAGCGCTTCCCGCTCGATCTGCTCAAGATCGATCAGGGCTTTATCCGCGACATTCCGCACAGCGCGGACGATATGACCATCAGCAGCTCGGTCATTGCCCTCGGTCATGCCATGGGCCTGAAGGTCCTGGCCGAAGGCGTGGAAACCCAGGAGCAACTGAGCTTCCTGCAGCAAAAGGGTTGCGACTACTTTCAGGGCTATTTCTGCAGCCGGCCCTTGCCGGCCGAAGACTTCACGCGCCTGCTGGAACAGACCCGCGAGGGGCAGCCGCTGGTGGCTGTCGCGACTGCGGACTGAGGATCACCAGCCCGGCAGCAGCCGTCAAGGCTTGGGCGCGGGCCTGTTTTTCCATTGATCGCGCAGTTGCTGGCATTGATCCTCGGAGGCATTGCCTTCAAGTGTCAGCTGCTTGTCTGCTTTCATTGCGGTAGCAGTCTGTGCTTTGTCTGATTGGGCTATGGCCACTTTTTGCTTGAAGTCGGCAGGCAGCCAGGTCGGCACGCCGATATCGCTGCGCACATGACCACGGCCCGCTACCAGCAGCACGCTTTTGCCGGGCTGGCCCAGCTCGCGCACCGCTGTTTCCGTCACCCTGGCCATGGCTTCGTCGCGGGCCAGCTGAATGCGGGCCATGGGCGCTAACTGCGATTCGGGCAGCAGGCCGCAGTGGCCATCCTTGATGGCGTCGAGTTGCAACTGCCAGCCTGCGGCCGGCAGGTGTGCGTCGTAGCGGGACTCGCCCATGGCCTGCTTCATGCGGGTGCGCGGCAGATTGCCGCCAAGCACGGGCACGCCTGCCTTCACGGCAGCCATCACCACCGGACCATAGTCCTGCCATGGCCAGCCGCCCGGGCCGCCGCCCTGGGCCCATTGCAGCGCGGCCTTCACCTCCTCGTCGCTGGCCGATGCCGGCAGGCTCCGGGTGCTGCCGCCTGCGGGCGCCATCTCGACCACCAGGGCCGCGAGCCTGTCTTGCGCTGCCAGGTGGCGCACGGTAGCGGCTTCCCACTGGTGATGGGCGATCTGGTCATGCTGCTCGCCGAGCAGGATGAGCGGTGTTCCCGCCCACTGGCCCAGTGTCTGCTGCCACTCGGCATCGCTGGTTCGCTGAGCGCTTTGATGGGCGCAGCCGCCCAGCAGCAGGGCGCCGGCAAGAGCCGTCAGGGCCAAAGGATTGAGACGCTGGCGCGGCTGCGCCGCAGAAATGAAAGTCCACATATGAGCTGATTGCATTCGTCTAAGACGGGGCATGGCTTCGTAGCTGTAGATTTCGTACCGGCTTTGCCCACCGAGTTTTGCCGCGATACTGCGGGGCATTGCCCCTGTCGCGCGTCCATTGTCGTGCCTTGCCGGATTCCCGTGCACATGTCCGTATTGCTTCCCCCCGCGTTTCTGGCCCGTGTGGCCGTCACCCTGCTGCTGGCCTGGCTGGCCGCCCAGCTCTGTCTGATGCTGCATACGCCGCTGCCGTGGATGCTGGGGCCGCTGATTTCCATCTCCCTGCTATCGATGGGTGGAGCGCCCACCCAAAGCTGGGCCAGGCTGCGCGATCTTGGGCAGTGGACGATAGGCGGCGCACTGGGCCTGTATTTCACGCCTGCCGTGACCGAGCTGGTGGCCGGCCTGTGGTGGGCGATTGCGTTGGCCATTGCCTGGGCCTTGCTGCTGGGCTGGGGCTTCGGGCGCTGGCTGTATCGGGTGCAGGCAGCTTCCATGCTGGGGCAACGGGGCATGGACGAAAAGCGCTTGCGTGCCACGACCTACTTCTCTGGCGCGATAGGCGCGGCCTCGGAGATGACGTTGCTGGCCGAGCGCGAGCATGCACGCACCGATCTGGTGGCAGCGGCGCACAGCCTGCGGCTGGTGATAGTCACGGTGAGCATTCCCTTTGCCCTGCAATGGGCGGGTCTGCAGGGTGACCCTAGCCTGACGCTGCCCAGCGTGCGCAATGTGCAATGGCCGGGCTTTGCCTGGCTGGTTCTGGCCACTGGCGCGGGGGCGCTGCTGATGCTCAAGCTCAGGCGTGCCAACCCCTGGTTTCTCGGCGCGCTGGCCGTATCCATGGGCTTGACCATGGCAGGCCTGGAGCTGTCCGCCGTGCCCCAATGGCTGATGAATGCCGCCCAGCTGGTGATCGGCGTCAGCCTGGGGGTGCGCTTTCGCCGTGAGTTCCTGCACACGGCGCCGCGCTGGCTGGGCATGGTGGCGCTCGGTACCGTGGGTCTGATGGCAGTTTGCGCGGGCTTCGCCTGGCTGCTGCACGGTGCCACAGGCCTGCCCTGGGTGACCTTGCTGCTGGGCACATCGCCGGGCGGCATTACCGAGATGGCCATCACCGCCAAGGTGCTGCAGCTGGGCGTGCCCGTGGTCACGGCCTTCCAGGTCTGCCGGCTGATTGCCGTGCTGTTGCTGGTGGCGCCGCTTTACCGCTGGCTGAGCAGTGCGCCGCCGAGGACGCAGTCATAACCCGCAGCATGCAAAAGCGCTGGTGGCTCTGTCTGATCATCAGTGTCTGTGCGGGCCTGCTGCTGGCCGGACTTCTGATGTGGATGGCCTGGGACCACAATCCCCAATGCGAGATTCACTGCGCAGAGCAAGGCATTGACTGGGGTCACTGGCTGGCGCTGGGCGCGGCAGGGTGGCTGCTGGGTTTTTTCGGCTGCATGCTGCCTGCCAGCATGTTGATGCTGCTGTGCAGAAAGTCATAGCGACTCGTGCTTTCCTGATAAGCACTAAGGCGTGTTTTCAGGCATTAAAAAAGCCACTCTTCCGAGTGGCTTTTTGTAAGGTCTTCAGTGAATGATGACCGGCTGCTGGGCCAGGCCCGTATAGGTGTCGAGAATTTCCTCCACCTCCTCTTCGGTGGGGGCATCCTGCTGCCAGGCGAGGATCTGTTTCTGGAACATTTCGGCCCAGGAGCCGTCCAGATACACCTCCTTGCCCGAGCGCTTGTCCACGATCTCGAAGCCGTGGCGCGGCAGTTGATGGGCCTGCTGGATCTCGGCCTTGGCTGTGCCTGCCGGAACGTCTGCCTCCATATCGGGACGCAGATGGAGCACCGCAAAGGATTCAGAGTCGTAAAGCATTTGCATGGTGTTCCTCCTTTCACTTCCGTTATGAGCATGCCTGCCATGGATATGGCGGCAGGGTGCCGCATTTCAAGGTGGAAATGCCTGCTCTTGGCACTTGAGCACAGTATTCCATGGATTTGACATGGCTGTGGGCAACTGGTTTTCCCAAGCTGTAGTAGGCAAGTCCTTGAGCGCTGCGACAGCGTTCAGCCCGAGCCGGTGCAGGTTGCAGGCCTTGGCTGGAAGGTAAGTGAGCGCTTTTGATGCGGTAGCCCTGGGGTTTACGCCAGGAGGCGACACTCCGGGCTATTGCGGGGCGGGCTGATATTTCTTGAGCTGCAGATCGACAAAGTCATCCTGGCCCTGGCTGAGCTTGATGCGCACGGGCAGGTATTGCATGGTAGGAGCCAGCCAGACCGAGCCGCGCTGGTCGCTGCTGCTTTTGCCGGGCAGTTTGTCCAGGCGCAGCGCCATGACGCTGCCAAACGGCAGCTCCAGCGCCTCGCTGGCACCTACGCGGAACTGCCAGCGCACTGCCGAGCGTGCGCTGCTGGTGGTCAGCTCTATCAGTGTGCCTGGCGGGTATTTTTCGGGGCCGGCAGCCATCAGGGCCGAAAGCTGCAGAAAGACGCTGAGGCGGTCCTGCACGCCGTCGCCAATGGCTGCATCGGTCTGCCCGCCGCTGTAGTGCGCCTTGCCGCTGGCCACGTCAAAGGCTGCAGACTGGGTTCTGCGCCCCTTGTCGCTGAAATTGAGTGGTTGCAGGCCCTTGGGCGTGATCAGCCCTTCGCTGGTCTGGGCGCGTTCGCCCAACAGGAACATGCTGATCGACTGCCTGGCCTGGTAGTACTGACCGTCATGCTGCCACTGCAGCTGGGCGCCGGCCGAGTATTGAAAACCCTTGACCTGACCCGAGGCATTGAACTCCAGCGTGGCGGAGTTGGGCAGGGTGACGGGCAGCACGGCGCCAGGCGGCAGCGGCGCGCTGCCTGCGGGCGTGACCGTAATGGGGCGGGCCGTGTCTGCGCCATGCGCCTCGGCTTGCTCGGTTGCAGGCTCTGGTGCCGGTTCTGCAGCAGCGGGCTGCTCCGTATTGGCAACTGCTTCTGTTTCAGGAACTGCTTGCGCTTGTGCCTCCTGAGCTGGATGCGGATTTGGTGCGGAATCCTGCTCGCCCGGTATGGGCGTGGGCACGGGGGCCGGCGCTGGCGCCCGGGGCGCAACCCGGGGCTTGGACGCCGGCGGCGCAGCCGGTTTGGGTGCCGCAGGCGGTGGCGGGGGAGGAGGGGGCGCCTGCAGCATGCGCGTCTCCATCACGATCTGGGCGTCGGCAGGCCTGTTCGCAGGGCTAGGCTCCGGCAGTCCCCAGAGCAGCAGCCCGTGGGCTGCCAGCACCACACCGGTGATGGGCAGCAGCGCTTTGCGTGCCTGGCTTGCCTGAGGAGTGCGGCCCATGAACGTGGATCGGAGATTGCGGGTTTCAGTGGCTGGAATCGGCGCGCCAGCCCAGGTCGCTGGAGAGCTGGCGGGCAGCCGCCTGCAGCGGCGCGTCTATGGCTCCACCATAGTCGGGGTCGAAAGTCGCCAGCGAGCCCAGGGTCATCAGGCCCAGCACGATATGGCCGGATGCGTCGAAGACCGGCACGCAAAAGGCCACAATGCCCGGCAGCACGGTATCGACCACGCGGGCCGTGCCGCGCTCGCGCACTTCGGCCAGCATGTCCGCCACGGCCTCCTCGGTCTGGGGCAGATCCTGGCGTTTGGCCTTGCGGGCGCGCTCGATTTCGGGCTCCAGCAGCGGCGCCGTCATTTCGCGCGGCAGCCAGGCACCAAAGCAGCGGCCCGTGGCCGAGGCCAGCATGGGCATGACGTCGCCCAGGCGCAGATTGGCGGTGACGGATTGCGCCGACTCCTCCCAATGCACGATGGTCGGGCCATGGTTGCCCCAGACGGCGATGGCCAGCGTGTGGTTCAGGGTCTCGAGCAGCGCCGGAATGCGCTCACGCGCCAGACGCACGGGGTCGAGGCGGGCCAGCGATGCCAGGCCGATCTTCAGCGCCGCAGGGCCCAGGTCGTAGCGCGAATTGCGCTCGTCCTGCGCCACCAGACCGATGCGCTGAAAGCTCACCAGATAGCGGTGAGCCTTGGCGGCACTCATGCCGGCGGCAGCGGCGACATCCTTGAGCATCAGCGGTCCGCTGGCCTGTGCCAGCGCCTCAATGAGGGAGAAACCCACTTCGACCGACTGAATCCCTGCGCGTTCCTTTTCCATTGCAATAGAATCGTGTTTTGTTTAGTTAAATCAATTTAACCAATCGTAATTTTGGCTAGCGTTGTCAGGCATTGTGCCAGCACCGCTGCCGCGAGCAGAGGGACAGAGAATGAAACTGGCAACGTACAAGGATGGCTCGCGTGATGGGCAACTGGTCGTGGTCTCGCGTGACCTGAGCCAGGCCTGCTATGCCACCGGCATTGCCAACCGTATGCAGCAGGTGCTGGACGACTGGAGCTATATGGCGCCCCAGCTGCAGGATCTGTCCCACGAGCTCAATCATGGCAAGGCCCGCCATGCCTTCCCCTTCGATCCCCGGCGCTGCATGGCCCCGCTGCCGCGAGCTTATCAGTGGGCCGATGGCTCGGCCTACATCAACCATGTGGAGCTGGTGCGCAAGGCGCGCAATGCCGAGGTGCCCGCCAACTTCTACACCGATCCGCTGATGTACCAGGGCGGCAGCGATGACTTCATCGGCCCCTGCGACGATGTGATCGTGCCCAGCACGGCCATGGGCATTGACTTCGAGGCCGAGATTGCCGTCGTCACCGGCGATGTGCCCATGGGCACGGACGCGAGAGATGCGCTGGACGGCATCCGTCTGGTCATGCTGGCCAACGACGTGAGTCTGCGCAATCTGATTCCCGGCGAACTGGCCAAGGGCTTCGGTTTCTTCCAGAGCAAGCCCGCCACGGCTTTCAGCCCCGTGGCCGTGACACTGGACGAACTGGGCGATGCCTGGAAGAGCGGCCGTCTGCATCTGACGCTGCAGAGCACCTGGAACGGCCGCAAGGTCGGCATGTGCGATGCGGGCGAGGAGATGACTTTTCACTTCGGCCAGCTGATCGCCCATATCGCCAAGACCCGCAATGTACGTGCCGGCTCCATCGTGGGCAGCGGCACGGTGAGCAACAAGGGCGTGGAGACCGGCAGCGGCAAGAACAAGCGCACGGAATGGCCCAAGGGCTATAGCTGCATCGCCGAAAAGCGCTGCATAGAAACCATTCAGGACGGCGCGCCCAAGACCGAGTTCATGCAGTTCGGCGACACCATCCGCATCGAGATGAAGGGCAAGGATGGGCAGAGCATCTTCGGCGCCATCGATCAGAACATTGCGCCGCCCGGCAGCAGCAGGGATGACGAGCCGCAGGGCCAGTCCTTGAATGCCTCCGAGGACTGAAGCCGCGACGCAGCAGCCATGCCCATGCCAAGTCTGAATCTGCCTCGCCGCAGGCCATCGCTGAAGGCCGTGCCGGCCGCGTTGCTCGCACTGTGTGCGGGCCTGTGCATGGCGGCCGAGCCCGAAGCAGGCTGCCCGCCGCCCTTCAGCCCGCCTACACAGGCCGAAGTGCAGGCCATGGCTGCCCATATGCAGGACAGGGGTCTGCTCTGGCGCGTGCAGGATGGCGAGCGCACCAGCTGGCTGTACGGCACCTTGCATGTGGGCAAGCGGGAATGGATGCTGCCCGGCCGCACCATTGTGCGCTCCATGTATGGGGCAGACCTGCTGGCGCTGGAGCTGGATTTGCTGAATCCGCAGGTCATGCAGCAGTTGAGCGAGGGTTTCAAGGCCCGTGCCGACGCCCCCGCACTGCCCGCAGATCTGGAGGCCCGGCTGGCGCTGCAGCGAAAGCGAGCCTGTGCCGAACACCTGAGCGCGGAGCGCCCGGATGCCCAGTTGCTGGGGCTGGTCAGTCAACTGGGGCGCAAGCAGGGGCTGATGGCCGAGTTTGGCGCCGACCTTTTGCTGGCGGGCATGGCCCAGGCGCTGCACAAGCCCGTGCTGGGGCTGGAGTCGGTCCAGACCCAGCTCCGGGAGCTGCTTTCCGACGACCCCGCAGAGGTCCGGGAAAGTGTGCGTGACGGGCTTGAGCAGCTCGAAGATCCCAAGTCCCCGCAAACCCTGCAACAGCTGGCGAACATCTGGGCCAGCGGCAATGAGGAAACGCTGGAGAACTATGCCGATTGGTGTGACTGCATCAAGACCGAGCGTGACCGGCTCAAATACGCGCGCCTGATGGAGGGACGCAATCCCGGCATGGCGCAAGGCATTGCGAACCAGCTCAAGCAGGGCAAGACGGTGTTTGCTGCCGTGGGCGCGCTGCATATGGTCGGGCCCATGGGCTTGCCCGAGTTGCTGCGGCAAAAAGGCTATCAGGTCGAGCGTGTGAGATTCAAGTCGCCAGCCAAACAGGAATCGAAGTCAAAAGCACTTCAAACCGAATAGAGACAAGCGCAAGCTGCTATCAATTCTAAAAAAGCAGGCAGCTTGGCGGGGTCCAAAAATCATTCCACAACCCCCTACATCACCCTCAAGGAGACAAACGATGGATCGTCGTCAATTCCTGGCTGCCATGGCAGCCAGCTCGGCTGCTGCCGCATCCCCCTTTGCCATGGCGCAGGATTGGCCCGCCAACCCCGTGCGCTGGGTCGTTCCCTACCCACCCGGAGGCGGCACCGATGTGCTGGCCCGTACCGTGGCGGAGTCCATGCGCAAGACGCTGAACCAGACCATCGTGGTGGACAACCGTCCCGGTGCCTCGACCAATATCGGAGGCCAGCTCGTTGCCTCGGCCAAGCCCGATGGCTACACCATCATGTCGGCCGACAACGCCATCCTGGCCTTCAACGAACACCTGTTCAGCAAGCTTCCCTTCAGCCCCGACAAGGATTTCACCTATGTGGGCGGCATCAGCCGCTTCCCCATGGCGCTGGTGGTCAACCCCGCATTCGAAGCCAAGGACTTCAAGGAATTCCTGGCCTATGCCAAGGCCAACCCCGGCAAGCTCAACTACGCCTCACCCGGCAATGGCTCGCCCCACCATCTGGCCATGGAGCTGTTCAAGAACCGCACCGGCACCAGCCTGACCCATATTCCCTACAAGGGCGCTGCGCCCGCGCTGGCCGATGTGATGGGCGGTCAGGTGCCTTGCATGTTCCTGGATCTGGCATCGGGCCTGCCCGTGATTCAGTCCGGCAAGGTGCGAGCCCTGGCCATAGGCACGGCCAAGCGCGTGCCCAATCTTCCCAACGTGCCTACGCTGGCCGAGCTGGGTCTCAAGGATTCCGAGGTCTACGCCTTCCAGGGCATTCTGGGTCCCAAGGGATTGCCGCCAGCCATCGTGCAGCGCCTCAATGCAGACCTGCAAAAAGCGTTCAAGGATCCCGACGTGGTCAAGCGCATGGCCGACTTCGGCATGGAAGCCCTGCCCGGCACGCCCGAGCAGTTCCACCAGCTGGCACGCACCGAAGCCAAGCGTTGGGGTGAGGTCATCAAGACGGCTGGCGTGAAGCTGGACTGATCGTTCCTTCCCTGAGCTTCGCGAGGTCCTGGGCATGGCGTGAGCCGTTGCCGCAGACCTCGTCGGCTCGCATCACCACGGCCCTGCCTCCTTGAGTTGCAGGGCCGTTTTCAATAGGGCAGTATGCCCGGCAGCAGTGGACGGCTGAGGCGCTCGCGCCACCATTGCTGGGCCCGGCCGCGGGCATCGCTGCGCCAGGCCAGCCAGAAGGTTTCGGGCGGACGCGGCTCTTCCACCGCCAGTTCCACCAGCACGCCGGTCTCCAGTTCCACACGCACGCAGGCGCGCGGCACAAAGCCGTGGCCCAGCCCGGCTGCCTGGCATTCGATCTTGGCCTGCATGCTCGGCACGGTGATGCGCCGCTGGCCGGTGAGCAGGCCCACGGTGCGGTCGGTCAGCGAGCGCGCGCCGTCCCCCACCACCACGGCGGTGTGTTCCAGCAGGTCGCTGCGCGCCAGTGGGCGGCCCAAGCGCGCCAGCGGATGGCTGGCCGTCACGCAGAACACGAAATCGAGCTGGCCCACGGCCACGGCCTTGTGGCCGCCGCCGGCAGGGCCTTCGCCTGCCGCCACGATCAGGTCGGCCCGGCCTTCGCGCAAGGCTTCCCAGGTACCGGTCAGCGTCTCGCTGCCGATGCGCAGACGCGTGCCGCTGTTCAGCGCCTCGAAGGCCTGAATGTCGGCGCCGAAGGCGCTGGTGGGGATCAACGAGTCATGCACCAAGCGCACCTCGGTCTCGAATCCCGTGGCGATCTGGCGCAGCCGAGATTCGAGCTGACGCGCGGCTGCCAGCAGCCAGCGCCCTTCCTTGAGCAGTTCCTCGCCTGCTGGCGTGAGACTGACGCGCGGGCCGTTGCGCACAAACAGGTTCAGGCCCAGTTGTTCCTCGAGCTTGGACACGGCATAGGAGATGGTCGACGGTACTTTGTGCAGGCGCTCTGCCGCACCGGCGAACGAGCCGTGGCGCGCAATGGTGTCCACCAGTTCGATGGCTTCCAGAGAGAGTTTGAGCATATTGGATGTGCCTGAAAAACAATCATCGAAATTATCGATGATTGAGAAGATTTTCTTTCAGCATAACCGCATATCAGGCCGCGGATACTTCATTCATCGCCACACGGATTGCAGCAAAACAAGGCAGGCAGGCCAGCAGCAGGAAGTGTGAATGCCATCGATTGTTTAGGAGATAGAAATGCTTGAAGTTCGCCCATCCAACCACCGCGGTCGCGCCAACCATGGCTGGCTGCAATCGCGTCACACCTTCTCCTTCGGCCACTACCGCGACGCCAATCAGCAAGGCTTTTCGGATCTGCTGGTCATCAATGACGACCATGTGTCCCCCGGTCAGGGCTTCGGCACCCACGGCCACCGCGACATGGAAATCTTCTCCTATGTGCTCGACGGCGCCCTGGAGCACAAGGACTCCATGGGCACGGGCTCGGTGATCCGTCCCGGCGATGTGCAGATGATGAGCGCCGGCACCGGCGTGGAGCACAGCGAATTCAACCACTCGGCCCAGGACCCGGTGCACTTTCTGCAGATCTGGATCGTGCCCGCCGAACGCGGCGCCGCCCCACGCTATCAGCAGGTCCATGTGGATGATGCCGACAAGCGCGGCCGCCTGCGCCTGATCATCGCCCCCGAAGGCGCAGACGGCACCCTGGCCGTGCGCCAGGACGCCCGGGTCTATGCCGGCCTGTTCGATGGCGCTGAATCCGCCGAACTCGATGTGGGTCCCGACCGCCATGTCTATGTGCATGTGGCACGCGGCAGCATCAGCGTGAACGGTGAGCGCCTGTCCGAAGGCGACGGCGCCCGCATCCGCAACGCCGGGGCTCTGCGCTTCGACCACGGTGAAGGCGCCGAGGTGCTGGTCTTTGATCTGCGACCCCGCGAACTGCCCACCTTGTAAGCAACAGTTTTCACACCCCGGTTTTCATCCTGCTTTCTTGTTTTCCCTGCAGCCTCTCGCTCACCTTTTACCCAGAAGTTTCACCATGACCAATGCCAACGCTTCCATCGCCCGTCCCGTCGCCGTCGCCAAGCCCGGTGCCAAGCTGCTCAACCCCCATGACCACACGCTGATCATGATCGACTTCCAGTCGCAGATGGCCTTTGCCACGCACTCCATCGATCCCGTGCAGCTGCGCTCCAACGCCGCCCTGGTCGCTTCGGCCGCAGCAGGCTTCGGTGCTTCCACCATCCTGACCACCGTGGCCGAAAAAAGCTTCTCCGGCCCCATGTTCGAGGAAGTGACCGCGCCTTTCCCTGGCCAGGCCCTGCTGGATCGCACTTCCATGAACACCTGGGAAGACCAGGCCGTGATCAACAAGGTCAACGAGATCGGCAAGCCCCGCATCGTGCTGGCCGGCCTGTGGACCAGCGTGTGCATCGTCGGCCCGGCCCTGTCGGCCCTGGACCAGGGTTTCGAGGTCTTTGTGATCGCCGATGCCTGTGGCGACATCTCCACCGAAGCGCACAACCGCGCCATGGACCGCATGGTGCAGGCCGGCGCCCAGCCCATCACGTCGCTGCAGTACCTGCTGGAAATGCAGCGCGACTGGGCCCGCACCGAGACCTATGACATGACCACGGGCATCGCCAAGAAGCTGGGCGGCGGCTACGGCATCGGCATCACCTACGCCAAGACCATGTTCGGCGCCCACGAAGGCTGAAAAAAGCGGCAGGGGCCTGCTGCGCGGCCGTCTCCTGCGCCTGTGGTCCTCGCCGTACGCAAGTACGGCTGAGGTCCTCGGCCCCAGTCTTCTTTTTTTGCGCTCTCGTCGGCCTTTTCCTCCCTTCTTTGCGTTGCTGACACCCCCTAGGCACACCATGACCCAGCCCACCACCCCCGACCTGATCCTGTTCAACGGCCGCTTCACCACCTTGGACCGCAGCAACCCCACGGCCACGGCCGTGGCCGTGAGCCAGGGCCGCTTCAGCGCCGTCGGCAGCGACCGCGAGGTCCTGCCCCTGGCCGGCCCGCAGACCAAGCGCATCGATCTGGGCGGGCGCAGTGCGCTGCCCGGGCTCATCGACAACCACCTGCACCTGATCCGCGGCGGCCTGAACTTCAACATGGAGCTGCGCTGGGACGGCGTAAAGAGCCTGACCGACGCCATGGCCATGCTCAAGGCCCAGGTGGACGTGACCCCTGCGCCCCAGTGGGTGCGCGTGGTGGGCGGTTTCACCGAGCACCAGTTCGTGGAAAAGCGCCTGCCCACGCTGGCCGAGCTGAATGCCGTGGCACCCGACACCCCGGTCTTCATCCTGCATCTGTACGACCGAGCCCTGCTCAACGCCGCCGCCCTGCGCGCCGTGGGCTACACCAAGGACACGCCCGAGCCGCCCGGTGGCCAGATCCTGCGCGACAGCGCCGGCAACCCCACGGGCCTGCTGCTGGCCAAGCCCAATGCGTCCATCCTCTACGCCACGCTGGCCAAGGGCCCCAAGCTGCCGCGCGACTACCAGGTCAATTCCACGCGCCACTTCATGCGTGAACTCAACCGCCTGGGCGTGACCGGCGCCATCGACGCAGGTGGTGGCATGCAGAACTACCCCGACGATTACGACGTGATCCAGGAGCTGGCCGATGCCGACCAGCTCACCATCCGCCTGGCCTACAACCTGTTCACACAAAAGCCCAAGGAAGAGAAGGACGACTTTCTGCGCTGGACCTCCAGCTCGCAGTACAAGCAGGGCACGGACTACTTCCGCCACAACGGCGCGGGCGAGATGCTGGTTTTCTCGGCCGCCGACTTCGAGGACTTCCGCCAGCCCCAGCCGGAGCTGGCTCCCGGCATGGAAGGCGAGCTCGAAGAAGTGGTGCGCATCCTGGCCCAGAACCGCTGGCCCTGGCGCATGCACGCCACCTACGACGAGACCATCGACCGCGCCCTCAATGTGTTCGAGAAGGTCAATGAAGACATCCCCCTGGCCGGCCTGAACTGGTTCTTCGACCACGCCGAAACCATCTCCGAAAAGTCCATCGACCGCATCGCGGCCCTGGGCGGCGGTGTGGCCGTGCAGCACCGCATGGCCTACCAGGGCGAGTATTTCGTCGAGCGCTACGGCGCTGCCGCGGCCGAGGCCACGCCTCCGGTCAAGCGCATGCTGGAAAAGGGCGTCAACGTGTCCGCCGGCACCGATGCCACCCGTGTCGCCAGCTACAACCCCTGGGTCTCGCTGTCCTGGCTCGTCACAGGCAAGACCGTGGGCGGCCTGCAGCTTACGCCTGAGCGCAATTGCCTGACCCGCGACCAGGCCCTGAGCATGTGGACCGAAAACGTCACCTGGTTCAGCAACGAACAGGGCAAGAAGGGCCGTATCCAGGTGGGCCAGCTGGCCGACCTCATCGTGCCCGACCGTGACTTCTTCGCCTGCCCAGAGTCCGACATCGCCGACACCTCGGCCCTGCTCACCGTGGTGGGCGGCAAGGTGGTCTACGGCGCTGGTACCTTCGCCGACTTCGATGAATCGGCCCCGCCCCTGGCCATGCCCGACTGGTCGCCCGTGCGCACCTTCAAGGGCTATGGCGCCTGGGGTGTGCAGGAAGGTGCGCCGCTGCAGTCCGTGATTCGCAACGCGGCAGCAAACTGCGGGTGCGCCAGCAGCTGCAACATGCACGGCCATGCCCACGCCACGGCCTGGAGCAGCAAGCTGCCCGTGGCTGATCTCAAGGGCTTCTGGGGCGCCCTGGGCTGCGCCTGCTGGGCGGTCTGAGCATGGACGCGCTGCGTTCCGCTGCCACCGCACCCTGGGTGCAGTCGCTGTCCCTGTTGTGCCTGTGCGCGGCCTACCTGCAGGGGGGCTGGCGCAAGGCGCGGGATTTTCGCGGCGCTGTAGCCGAGGTGAAGGCTCTGGGTCTGACCCCGGCCGCCCCCATCGCAGCGACCACCCTGGTGCTGCAGCTAGCGGGCTCGGTCCTGATCATCACGGGCTGGTACCGCTGGCTGGGGGCCCTGGCCCTGGCCGGATTCACCGTGCTGGCAGCCTTGCTGGCCGACCGTTTCTGGGCAGCGTCGCAGGCCGATCGCCAGCGTGCTGCCAATGCATTTTTTGAACACTGGGGCCTGGTCGGCGGCATGTTGCTCGTCGCCTGGCACGATCTCGGAGGCTCCCATGCCGGATAGCCCGAAAACCGCCTCGGGCAGCTTTGCGCCCCTGGCCATCCCCGTCTTTGCTGTGCTGTGGGCCGCCACGGTGCTGGGCAATATCGGCAGCTTCATGCGCGATGTGGCCAGCGCCTGGATGGTGACGGAACTCTCTTCCAGCCCCACGGCCGTCGCGCTGATCCAGACGGCGGCCACGCTGCCCGTCTTCCTGCTGGCCATTCCCGCCGGTGTCCTGTCCGACATCCTGGACCGGCGCCGTTTCCTCATCGGCGTGCAGGTGCTGCTGGGCGCCGTCAGCGGCACGCTGCTGGTGCTGGCCCAGACGAACACGCTGACCGTGGAGTATCTCGTGGCCCTGACCTTTGTAGGCGGCATCGGTGCCGCCCTCATGGGCCCGACCTGGCAGTCCATCGTGCCCGAGCTGGTGCCGCGCAGCGAGCTCAAGAGCGCCGTGGCGCTGAACTCCCTGGGCATCAACATCGCCCGTGCCATCGGTCCGGCGGCCGGCGGCCTGCTGCTGGCCAGTTTCGGCGCCGCTGCGGCCTACGGTCTCGACGTGCTCAGCTATGTGTTCGTGATTGCCGCCCTCATCTGGTGGAAACGTCCCAAGGCCGAGGCCTCGGCGCTCAACGAGCAGTTCTTCGGCGCCTTCCGGGCCGGTGTGCGCTATGCCCGTGCCAGTCGCGAGCTGCATGTGGTGCTGCTGCGCGCTGCGGTCTTTTTCCTGTTCGCCAGTTCGGTCTGGGCCTTGCTTCCCCTGGTGGCACGCCGCATGCTGGGTGGCACGGCCGGTTTCTACGGTGTGATGCTGGGCGCCGTAGGTGCCGGTGCCATCCTGGGTGCCGTGCTGCTGCCCAAGCTGCGCAAGCGCCTCGACACCGACGGTCTGGTGTTGCTGGCTTCTGTGGTGACAGCCTTGGTCATGGGCGCGCTGACCCTGGCGCCGCCCCAGTGGGCTGCCGTGGGGCTGATGCTGGTGCTGGGTCTTGGCTGGATTGTTGCGCTGACCACGCTCAACGGCGTGGCCCAGGCGGTGTTGCCCAACTGGGTACGTGGCCGGGGTCTTGCCATCTACCTCATGGTGTTCAACGGCGCCATGGCCCTGGGCAGCCTGGGCTGGGGCCTGATCGCCGGCCAGCTGGGACTGCCGGTCACGCTGCTGATCGGAGCCGTGGGCCTGGTGCTGGTGTCCCTGGTCTTCCACCGCGTCAAGCTGCCCACCGGCGAAGCCGATCTGCAGCCGTCCAACCACTGGCCCGAGCCTTTGCTGGCCGACCCCCTGGCCCACGACCGTGGTCCGGTCATGATTCAGATCGAGTACCGGATTGCCAATCAAGACCTGGTCGCCTTTTTCCAAGCCATGCAGCAGGTAGCCCAGGAGCGCCGTCGTGACGGTGCCTATGCCTGGGGCGTGGCCGAGCACACTGGTGAGCCGGGCCGGGTGATCGAGTGGTTCCTGGTTGAATCCTGGGCCGAGCATCTGCGCCAGCATGGTCGTGTGTCCAAGGCCGACGCCGATCTGCAGGCCGCCGCTTTGCGCTACCACCAGGGGCCGGACAAGCCCGTGGTCCACCACTTCCTGGCGCTCGATGCGCGCAGCGCCCAGCAGGCAACGGTGTCCCCCGCCCACTGAGCGGCGCTGGCATCGGCATTCATCGCTGACGGGGCAGGCGATGAATGCAGGGCCGGCGCGTTGCTTACTTGACGGGCTTGGCGGCGCGCACGGCCACGACCTCGATTTCCACATACCAGGCCGGGTTGGCCAGGGCAGCAATCTGGAAGGCCGAGCGTGCGGGCAGGTTGGGTTGGGCGGCCGTGCCAAAGAACTGGGTGTAGCCACGCATGAAGCCGGCAAAGTCCATCTTGTTGCCCTTGGCGGGGTCGGCCACCAGGAAGACCTGCATTTTCACCACATCGCTCATGGTGAGATTCATGCTCTTGAGCTGCTCTTCCAGGCCCTTGAGGATGGCGACGGTCTGGCCCTCGGTATCGCCGCCGTAGGCCGCAGGATCAGTGGCGGTCCTGGACTTGTCCACCACGGGCGGCACCTTGCCGGAGAGGTAGACGGTGCGGGCATCGGTGGGGATTTCCACGGCTGCGGCGATGGGGAAGGTCGAGCCCGGTGTCTTGTAGCGCAGCACATCGCCGCTGCCGGAGGTGGTGGCAGCGCAGCCGGTGATCAATGCTGCCGTACCCAGCAGGGCGGCGGTGGTGGCGGTCTTGAAGAGGGAGGGGAAGCTCATGTGATCTCCTGAATGGATTTATGGGGTGACGCGAAAGGGTTTGACATCGGCAGCAGACAGTTTGTCCGGGTACTGATTGCCGAAGCTGCTGCGCACATAGTTCACGACGTCTGCAATCTGCTCGTCGGACAGCTTGCTGGCAAAGGACGGCATGCCGTGCAGGCCGTTCATGACGACCGAGGCCGGGTAGGCTGCGGCCGCCAGCTTGGGGTTGGAGGCCAGCGCTGGGTAGAAGCCCGCGCCCTTGGCACCTTCGCCCTTGACCATGTGGCAGCCCTGGCAGATGGCCTGGTACAGGGTTTCTCCGCCGCTCTGGCTGAAGCGTGGGCGGACTGTCGAGAAGTTCTGCATCAGTGCCTGGGTGTCGGCGGGCGAGATGGACAGGACTGCCGCAGACTGCAGCGTTTGCAGGTTTTTCACATCCTGGGTTTTCACGCCATGTGATTGGGCCAGGACGGCGCCGGAGAGACCCAGGGCCAGGGCGCCAGCGGCGCAAAGACGGTGCAAGGTGTGCATGGTGAAGTTCCTTGTGGCAGACATGGACGATCAGAGGCTGGATGCCTTGGCGTGCAGACGCTGGATTGCATCCAGCGAGGACAGCACGGCACCTTCCTGCCAGGCGGGGATGTACGAGACATGCTCGCCCGCCAGCACCAGGCGCCCGTCGACCTGGGCCAGGTCCTTGTAGTGCTGCTCGCGCATTGCGTCGGTCCAGTTGCCGAAGCAGCCGTTGATCCAGGGCATGCGATGCCAGGCGACCGATACGCCATTGAGGAACTCCTGCTTGTATTGCGGATGGATCTGCGCGCCGTACTCCAGCGCCAGGCGAACGCGCTCGGCCGGTTTGAGCGAGGAGAAGCGATAGCTGTTGGAGTTCTCGAAGGAATAGGCGCCCAGCAGCACGGCGGGGCCGCGGCCCATATAGCCGGTGGAGGGGTAGGAGATCTGCTGGATCGGCAGATCGGTGTAGCTGATGCCGCCATAGATGCGCTCGTCCTCTTCCCAGAAGCGGCGCTTGAACTCCAGGCCCACCTTCATGGAGCTGCCATAGGGCACGGCAGCAATCGCGTTCTGCATGGCGCTGCCGGCCTGCACCTCGATCTGGCTCAGGATGGACAGCGGAATCGTGCAAACGCACCAGTCGGCACGGGCCTGCAGCGTGGCACCGGGCTTGAGGGTGTCCACATAGTCGACGGTCACGCCCTTGTCGTTCTGGGCGATCCTGGTGACCTTGGCGTTGTAGCGGATGGCCGAGCCCAGAGCGCGCGCCATGGCCTGGGCCAGCATGTCCATGCCGCCCTCGGGCTGGAAGATGGCGCTGTGGAACTCGTAGATATTGCCCACGCCCATCTGGCGCCACAGATTGGATTCCAGCAGCTCGTGCAGGCCCATCGGCGTCGAAGGTTTGGCCAGCGCCATCAGGCCGCCGCCGGGGTCGATGTCGTAGCCGCGGAAATCGCTGACCGCGTTGCTGGCGCGGTAGCGGTACTCCTTGTCCAGCACGCCCCAGGCCTTCAGGCTCTCCAGCAGGCGCTCTTTGTCTTCCTGGCTGACGCTCTGGTCCAGTGCGCCCTGGTTGGTGGCCTTGGCGAGCAGCTCGGCTACATGGCCATAGACATCGGTCTGCACATGGCGAAAGCGCTGGGGTTTGCCGGCCAGGGCCTTGCTGTTGTGCAGATAGGCGTTGTAGTTGACCTGGTTGAAGGCTTCGAGCTTGATGCCGAAGCGCTTGTAGTAGTCCAGCATCGCATGGTGGTGGTAGGGCACGCGCCAGGGGCCGGGGTTGAAATAGTTGCCCTTGGCAAAGCCCACTGTCTGGCGCGTGCCGTCCAGTTCGCTGAACTCGTCGCCGCCGCGCAGCGTCCAGCAGCGGCCTCCGGCGCGGCTCTGGTATTCAAGCAACTGCACCTTGTAGCCCGCAGCGCGCAACTCATGAGCGGCCACCATGCCTGCCAGGCCTGCGCCCAGCACCAGAACCGATGCGCCCGGCCTGGCGTTGCCGAGCTTGACCGGACCGTTGTAATGCGATTCGGCTGCATAACCCAGTGAACTCATGGCCTGGTACATGGCACTGCCGCCCGCGACCTTTCCGATCATCGAGAGCAGTTGTCTGCGGCTGACATGCTTGCTTGGCTCTGGCATCTGAAATTCCTTTGCTGTTGTGTATTCCGCTGTCCATCCGGGGTTGCGGGGCAAGGGTTTTCAGCAAGAGCTATGCCAGGGACGGGCCGCCAAGCATTACTCCAATGAAATCAGTGGCTTGTTATGTAATTCAGAGCGGTTGGCATCCTGCCCTTTTGACGCTTGTGGTGCATGCTCACTAATTTGAAGCATCAATGGCCAAATTGGTGCAATGGAGTCACACAATGAGGCGGAAAAAAGGCGTATCCGCTGTGATTGCGGATACGCCTTTGAGGGGGGGGCTACGGTGCTGCCGGGCTCAGAGTTCGCCGGGAGGCACGCTGGCTTCGCTGACCATGACGCGATTGCGTCCGCCACGCTTGGCTGCATAAAGCATGGCATCGGCCTGCTGGAAGACGGCCTTGATATCGGGAGCGCTGTCGGGCCAGTGGGCCACGCCCAGCGAAATGGTGATGTGGCCCACCGGTGGCATCTCCATCTTCTCGACCAGCTGACGCAGTCGCTCGGCGGCATGCGCGGCCGCCTCCGGCACCGTGCCGGGCAGCAGCAGCAGAAACTCCTCGCCACCCATACGGCAGGGCACGTCGTCGATACGAGAGACCTCGCGCATGGTGCGCGCGAGCTGCCTGAGTACCTCGTCGCCCGTATCGTGGCCGAAGCCGTCGTTGATGCGCTTGAAGTGATCGATGTCGATGGCAATCACCGAGAACGGCAGTGCCTGCGTCTGGAAGGCGGTGATGGCGGCTTCCAGATGGCGGCGGTTGCCCAGACCCGTCAGCGGATCGGTGTTCACGTCTTCGCGCAGCTTGGTGATGTTGCGTTGCAGCAGGTTCAGGCCCTTGAGCATGGCTTTCTTGAGTTCATAAGACTCGAAGTACCATGACTTGACGGCCTGAATGTTCTGCGCGGTTTCGGGCTTGTCCATATCGTGCGCGCCATTGGCCAGTTGGCGCAGCGGGCTGGAAATGCGGCGTGCGCTCCACCAGATGACCACCAGCATCAGCAGGGCGATGGGCAGGGTCTTGTAGAGCACGGAGCGCATCATCATGTTGAGCGGCGCCAGCGTGGCAGCCTTGGGGCGCTGGGCCACGATGCCCCAGCCCGAGGCGTGGATCACGGCATAGCCGGCCAGCATTTCCACGCCCTTGCTGTTGACGACAGGTGCCGTGCCCGACTCGCCGCGGATGACCGCGTTGATGACATCGTTGTTGATCACCTGATCGCCCACACGGTGGTTGTCGGGGTGATAGATGATGTGCTTGTTTCTGTCCACCACATAGACATAGGTGCCGTCCTGGTAGAAGTGCGAGCCCAGCAGGGTGTCGAGAATGCTGTCTTCCTTGAGGTAGATGCTGCCGCCCACCGCTCCCAGAAATTCGCCCTGAGGACCGAAAATGGGCTGCGAGACAAATACGATGTAGTTTCCGGCAGTGGACATATAGGGCTGGCTGATGACCGGGCCGCGGGTGCTCAAGGTCTGTGTCACCCCGGCACTTTGCAGCGTCTTGCCCTTGATCTGCAGGGTTTCGGGCGATGTCGCCAGCACATAGCCCGTGGGGTCGATGATGGTGACGGAGTTGAAGCTCTTGGTCTGAAGGCGCAGACGCGTGGCCTCTTTGGCCAGATAGCCCATGTCATCCATGTGCGCCCCCATCAGACTGGCGCTGTATTCCAGTTGTTGCAGGGCGGACTGCAGAAAGTCATCCGTGCTCTTGGCCAGCTTGGTCGCGTAGGCGTGGTGACCTTCCAGCGTGTTGTCTATCAGCTGCTGGCGCTGCACCAGATAGCCGGCGTAGAAGGTATTGAGAAACGGGATCAGCGCGCTGCAGATGGTCAGGACCAGAATCAGGCGGCGCAGGTCAAGTCGGGTCGGTGCGAGGCGGCGTTGCCAGGGGAGAGATTTCTTCACAGATGATGTCGCGAGAGCAGGGCGGCTCTGCACTGTACCTGTGTGCTCTGACAGGCTCAGACCCCGGCCGCATATTCATTGAATGCCTGCATTATGGTTCCTCGCGCCGGGGCCCTGCTCATGGTCAACCACCATGCAGCCGTTCTACAGCGACAAGTCCTTGAACTTTTCCACCTGCACTGCACAGTCGTAGAAGCAGGGGGCCCGGCCTATGTCGGTGAGCTGCTGATGCGTCAGCTCGTTCACGTTCGTGCCATTGGCTCCCTGCTTGCGCCACCAGATGCCCAGGCCCACCACCACGCCTGCGCGAGCACGGCCGTTGATGGCGGCATGGCAGACATGCTCGCCGCGCCGGTTGAAGACACGCAGCGGGTCGCCGTCGGCAATGCCGCGCTCAGTCGCGTCATCGGGATGCATCTCCAGCAGCGGGCGCTCTTCCATACGGGACAGACTGGCCACATTGGCAAAGCTGCTGTTGAGGAAGTTGCGTGCCGGCGGCGAGATCATGGCCAGCGGGTAGGCGGCCGTGGGCGGTTCGTAGTTGGGCAGATAGTCGGGCAGGGTGTTGACGCCCAGCCGCGCCAGGGCGGGGTTGTCGAATTCGCATTTGCCCGAAGCCGTCGCAAAGCCACCTTCGGCAAATGGCGCATCGGGCAGCGGAATATGGGCAAAGCCCTGCTGCAGAAGGTCTTCGAAATCAATCGCAGTATGTGCAACCGCTGCACGGCAAAGAGCTTCGTCGGACTCCGAGAAACATGCTGCCGCAAAAGCGGGGTCCAGCCTGGCCATATGCATGGCCAGATCGCGAAAGATCTGCGCATTGCTGCGTGCCTGGCCCTGGGGGGCAATCGCCGGGCGATTCAGCAGTACGTCGGTATGACCGTAGCTGCCGTGGATGTCCCAATGCTCTAGCTGCGTGGTGGCGGGCAGCACATAGTCGGCATGGTCTGCGGTGTCGGTCATGAAATGCTCGAGAACCACGGTGAACAGGTCTTCGCGCGCAAAGCCCGCAGCCACCTTGGCAGACTCGGGCGCCACGGCGACGGGGTTGCTGTTGTAGACCAGGACGGCTTCCACCTTGGGGCCGAAGCCGGCGCCGCCCTCATGCAGGAGCACATCGCCAATCTGGCTCATGTTCAGTGTGCGTGGGCGGCGCTCGCCCAGCAACTGTGGCAGCTGGAGCGCCGTGCGGTTGAACGGTGAGACGCCAGAGGCGGACAGCAGCAGTCCTCCCGCGCGGTGACGCCAGGCGCCGACAAGGGCCGGGAGGCAGGCGACGGCACGTACGGCATTGCCGCCGCCGCGCGCGCGCTGCATGCCGTAATTGAGGCGAATGGCCGCAGGCCTGGTCGTGCCGTATTCGCGTGCCAAGGACTGAATCTGTTCCACGCTCAGGCCGCAGACACTGGCGGCGCGCTCGGGCGGCCACTGCAAGGCTCTGGCCCTGAGTGCCTCCCAGCCCAGGGTGTGTTGCGCGATGTAGTCGTGGTCCAGCCAGTCGTGCACGATCAGCTCGTGCATCAGCGCCAATGCCAGTGCCGCATCGGTGCCGGGCAGAAGCTGCAGGTGCTCGTGGCATTTGTCGGCGGTTTCGCTCTTGCGCGGGTCTATGCAGATCAGCTTGGCGCCCTGGCGCTTGGCTTCCTGCGCATAGCGCCAGAAATGCAGATTGCTGGCAATGCTGTTGCTGCCCCAGATCAGGATCAGCTGGCTTTCGGCAAAGAACTCCACGCGCATGCCCAGTTTGCCGCCATAGGTGGCGGTAAGTGCCTCGCTGCCGGCGCTGGCGCAGATGGTGCGGTCCAGCAGGCTGGAGCCAAGCTGGTGGAAAAAGCGCCGGTCCATGCTTTCTGCCTGCACCAGACCCATGGTGCCGGCATAGCTGTAGGGCAGTATGGCTTCGGGCGCGCGCCGGGCAATCCCGTGCAGGCGCTGGGCAATATCGCTCAGGGCTTCGTCCCAGCTCACGGGAGTGAACTGGCCGCTGCCCTTGGGGCCGCTGCGTTTGAGCGGCTGCAGCACCCGCCCGGTGTGGTAGGTGCGCTCCGTGTACTTGCTGACCTTGGCACAAAGCACGCCGCCCGTGTGTCCATGGTCCGCATTGCCTTGGACCTTGGTGGCCGTGCCGTCGATCACCGTGGTGACCAGGGCGCAGGTGTCCGGACAGTCATGCGGGCAGGCGCCGCGTACTTGAACGATATGAGGCATGTCGTGGGCTCGAAAAATCTGGACCGAATTGCGGCTGAAGACCGGTTTGTGGGCCTATTATGCGGCGCGCATCCATGCCAAAAAGCCTGAGGTGCAAGACCCCAGAAGCGGGCCGATCCAGCCCGTAGCAATGAGTAGCCGTAGAGAGAGAGATCGAGAGCAATGCAAGACAAGCGAGTGGAGTGGAACCGTCGTCAATTCATGAATGCAGCAGCAGCTGTGGCGGCCGGGGGCTTGACCGGCGCCAGTTATGCACAGGATGCGGGCGGGCCCATCGTGCTCGGGCAATCCTGTGCGCTGAGCGGCCCCTCGGCACAGCTGGGGACGCAGTTCGCGCAGGGCGCCAAGCTGTACTTCGATCAGCTCAACGCCCAGGGCGGCATCGGCCGTCGCCAGGTGGAGCTGCGCACGCTGGACGACGGTTACGAGCCCGAACGCTGCGTGTCCAATACCCAGAAATTCATTGCCGACGATGTGATGGCCTTGTTCGGCTATCTGGGAACGCCCACCAGCATGGCGGCACTGCCTTTGCTGCAGAAAGCCAGGCTGCCACTGATTGCGCCGCTGACGGGGGCGGCAGGTCTGCGCGAACCCAAGCTCGCCCAGGCGGTCTTCAATCTGCGTGCCTCCTATGCCGATGAAACCGCTCTCATGGTCAGGCAGCTGGTCTCGCTGGGATTGCAGAAGATCGCGGTGTTTCACCAGAACGATGCCTATGGTCAGTCCGGTCTTGAGGGAGTGACACAGGCGCTGCAAAGTCACGGCCTCAAGCCCGTGGGCGCCGCCACGGTGGAACGCAACTCCCGGGATGTGGCCAAGGCCGTCAAGACCCTGGTGCCGCTGGGGGCCGACGTGATCGTGCAGGTCGGCACCTATGCAGCCAGTGCCGCCTTTGTGCGAGCAGCACGCCAGGCTGGCTATGGCGGGCAGTTCTACAACGTCTCCTTCGTGGGTACTTCGGCACTGGCGCAGGCACTGGGCAAGGAGGCCGAGGGGGTGGTGGTCACCCAGGTCGTGCCATCGCCGTTCAAGACCTCGCATCCGCTGGCACGCGAGTTTCAGGCCGCCCTGCAGAAAAGCGGTGCGTCGCTGCAGCCCGATTACTCGAGCATGGAGGGCTATCTGGCCGCCCGTGTCGTGGGCGAGGCGCTGAAATCCGCTGCTGCCGCTGGCCGGCTGCAGCGCGATGGCCTGGTGGCGGCGCTGGAGGCCATGAATGGCCAGCAGGTGGCGGGTTTCCCGATCGCCTTCCGCCCACAGGCCGGCAAGCCGCGTTTTGTCGAGCTGTCCATGCTCACAGGCGACGGCAAGGTCCGCGTGTGAGGCTTTGAGGCGTGCAGGGCGCAAGCTCTCTCGCTTTGGGCCATCATGGCATCTTTGCCATTGATGACCCCAAGGAGAGAGCGCATGGCCCTGCTGCCCGAACTTCAAGCAAGCGCCCCTGACATTGCCGCGCTGCGTCGCGATATCCACGCCCACCCGGAGCTGTGTTTTGAGGAAATACGGACCTCGGACCTGGTCGCGGCGAAGCTGGAGCAATGGGGCATAGCGATCCATCGCGGTCTGGGCAAGACCGGGGTGGTGGGCATCATCCATGGCCGCGACGGCGGCAGCAGCGGCCGTGCCATCGGCCTGCGTGCCGATATGGATGCCCTGCCCATGCAGGAGTTCAACACCTTTGACCATGCCAGCCGCCATGCGGGCAAGATGCATGCCTGCGGTCACGACGGCCACACGGCCATGCTGCTGGCGGCGGCGCAATATCTGGCCGCACATCGCGACAGCTTCGAGGGCACGGTCTACACCATCTTCCAGCCCGCCGAGGAAGGCGGTGGCGGCGCTCGCGAGATGGTCAACGACGGACTGTTCGAGCAGTTCCCCATGCAGGCGGTGTTTGGCATGCACAACTGGCCGGGCATGAAGGCCGGCACCATGGCCGTGGGGGCCGGGCCCGCCATGGCATCCAGCAACGAATTCAAGATCGTGGTACGCGGCAAGGGCGGCCACGCGGCCATGCCGCATATGGTGGTGGACCCGGTACCCGTGGCGGCCCAGCTCATCATGGCTTTCCAGACCATCGTCAGCCGTAACGTCAAGCCCATTGAGGCGGGCGTGGTGTCGGTCACCATGATCCATGCCGGCGAGGCTACCAACGTCGTGCCGGACAGCGTGGAGCTGCAGGGCACGGTGCGTACCTTCACCCTGGAGGTGCTGGACCTGATCGAGCAGCGCATGCAGCAGATCAGCGAGGCCGTCTGTGCCGCGCATGGCACGCAATGCACGTTCGAGTTCGTGCGCAACTACCCGCCCACCATCAACACGGCCCCCGAGGCCGAGTTTGCGCAGGCCGTGATGCGCGAGATTCTGGGCGATGCCGGTGTGGTGCCGCAAGAGCCCTCCATGGGTGCCGAGGACTTTGCCTTCATGCTGCTGGAAAGGCCCGGTGCCTACTGCTTTATCGCCAACGGCGATGGTGATCACCGCGCCCTGGGCCATGGCGGCGGTCCCTGCACCTTGCACAACCCCAGCTACGACTTCAACGATGCGCTGATTCCGCTGGGCGCGACTTTCTGGGTCAAGCTGGCCCAGCGCTGGCTGGACCAGCCTACGCGCGGCTGAAGGCTTGGGCCCGCCGTTGCGGGCTGGGTGGAGGATTTCTTTCACGCCAGACCTCGGGCGGGCAGCCAAAGAGCGTGCCGAACCAGCGTGTGAAGGCGCTGTGGCTGTTGTAGCCCAGCATGGTGGCGATCTGGCCTACAGGGTAGTCCGGGTTGCGCACATAGCGCCGGGCAAGATCTGAGCGAACCTCCTGCAGCAGCCCGGTAAAGCTCAGGCCTTCACCGTCCAGCTCGCGCTGCAGGGTCCGTACGCTGCGCCCCAGACCCTGGGCCACGCAGATGCAGGTGGCATTGCCCGAGGGCAGCATCAGATAGATGGCCTTGCGCACCTGCTGGCCGACGGAGGCCTGACGGCCCTGCTGCGTGGTGTCCACCATGGTCTTGGCATAGCGCACCAGAACCGGGTCGGCCAAGGGGTTGGGTGCATCCAGGTCCTCGGTGCGAAACACAATGCCGTTGAAGTCCGCATCAAATTCCACGCGGCAACGAAACATCTGCCTGTGCAGGCCGGTGTCGCTGGGCGCGGAGTGGCTGAAGCAGACCCGCAGCGGGCGCCATTGCTCATGCAGCAGCAGGTTGCAGGTGCGAAACAGCACGCCGATTGCCAGCTCCATGGATTGCGGCAATGCATCCGGCAGGGTGAACTCTTCGCGCAGCACCACGACGCCATTGGCGTCGTCCATATGAATCACCAGCGACTCATTGAGCATGTGCACATGCTCGATCAGCGTGCTCAGCACCTTGCGCAAGGTGGGCTGGTGCAGCAACAAAAGGCTGACGACACCGAAGTTTGAAACCTGCCGTGATTGCGCCATGCGCAGCCCGAAGTTTTCGCAACCCGTGATGCTTGCAGCTTCTTCCAGCAGGCGTCCGGCCGTCAATGCATCGATCAGCTGATCCTGCTCGCGCACCACGGCTGGGCGCAGGCCGGCACGACGCAATGCCGCATCAGGGTCTCCTCCCAGTTCGCTGAATAGTTCCGAGAAATTCGTCAGAGATGCCGCGCGCACAAAAGTGACCATGACTGCTCCACGCAAAAAGTCGGAGAAATTCTGGCATGAGATGCATAGCGTGCGGCATGAAATGCACAACCTATGTGACACAGGTTTTCTACAGTGGACTTACCGGGCGGCAGAGACCAGCAACAAGCCTGGGTTCAAAAAAGTGTAGGAGACAGTGATGCAGATAAACCCTCTGACCTGTGCCATAGGCGCGGAGTTGGTCGATGTGCAACTGGCGGATGCGCTGCGCGATGATGGGCTTTTCGCAGAGATCAAGGCGGCCTTGCTCAAGCACAAGGTGCTGTTCTTGCGTCACCAGAGAATCAGTCGCGCCGAGCATGTCGGTTTTGCCCGGCGTTTTGGCGAGCTGGAGGACCACCCGGTGGTCGACAGCGACCCCGATCATCCCGGCCTGGTGCAGATCTACAAGACGCCGGACAAGCCGCTGGACCGGTATGAAAACTCCTGGCATTGCGATGCCACCTGGCGCGAGGTGCCGCCCATGGGCTGCGTGCTGCGCTGCGTCGAATGTCCGCCGGTTGGCGGCGACACCATGTGGGCCAATATGGCGCTGGCTTACGAAATGCTTCCATCGCATATCAAGGACGTGATAGCCCCGCTGCGGGCACGTCATAGCATCGAGTGCACCTTTGGCGCCGCCATGCCTGCGCACAAGCGTCTGGCCCTCAAGGCGCAGTTTCCGGATGCGGAGCACCCGGTGGTTCGTACACATCCGGAAACTGGTGAAAAAGTGCTGTTTGTCAGCGGCTTCACCACTCATTTCACGAACTTCCACACGCCCGCCAATGTGCGTGTGGGCCAGGACTTCACCCAGGGCTCATCCAGTCTGCTGCAGTTCTTGATCAGCCAGGCCGCGATCCCCGAGTACCAGGTCCGCTGGCGCTGGGAGCCCGGCAGCATCGCCATCTGGGACAACCGCGCGACACAGCATTACGCGGTGATGGACTACCCGCCCTGCCATCGAAAGATGGAGCGCGCCGGGATCATCGGCACACCGACTTTCTGAGCATCGGAAAGCGCCCGTGGCAAGGCGCAGAACCTGACCGAGCGGTGCGATGCAGGCACAGTTGCACGCAAGGCTCCGAGCGCGGGCATGGCATTCATATAACAACGGAGACACCATCATGAATTTCCTCGACGGCCACCTGGTTGCCGAAAATCAGCAGCCTCTCATCATCACTGCAGCTCCCTATGCGCCTTCGTGGCTGCCGGAGGACTTCCCCGGCGAAATTCCCGTCACGATGGAGGAGCAGATTCAAAAAGCGGTGGACTGCTACCACGCCGGCGCCCAGGTGCTGCACTTGCATGTGCGTGAACTCGACGGTCGCGGCAGCAAGCGGCTTTCCAAGTTCAACGAGCTGATTGCCGGCGTGCGTGCCCGCGTCCCGGACATGATCATCCAGGTGGGTGGGTCGATCAGCTTTGCACCCGAAACCGATGGCGCGGCCGCCAAATGGCTGTCTGACGATACCCGCCACATGCTGGCCGAGCTGGACCCCAAGCCCGATCAGGTGACGGTGACCATCAATACCTCGCAGATGAACATTCTGGAGCAGTTCGATGCGCGGGATATCGAGGGCACTTCGATGGAGGACCCGGCGGTGTTCAATGCCTACAAGGAAATGACCGTGCCTGCACAGCCGGGCTGGGCCGAAGAGCATATACGCCGCCTGAGTGCGGCCGGCATTCAGAGTGCTTTCCAGTGCTACAACATCAACAGCTTCGAGTCGGTTGAGCGGCTGATGCGTCGCGGCATCTACAAAGGTCCGCTGGTGCTGAACTGGGTGGCCATCGGCGGCGGCATGGACCAGCCCAGTGTCTACAGCCTGGCCAATTTTGTGCGCGCCGTGCCCGACGGTGCGGTGCTCACGGTGGAGGCCTCGGTGCTGAACGTGCTGCCGATCAACCTCATGGGCATCGCCATGGGCCTGCATGTGCGCTGCGGCACCGAAGACAATCTATGGAATCAGGCCCGAACCCGAAAAATGGGCACGGTGGAGCAGATCGAGCAGCTGGTGCGCATTGCCAAGGAATGCAGCCGCCCCATCGCCACTCCTGCCCAGGCACGCGAGATCTGCCAGATCGGGGTGTTCTACGACACGGTGGAGGAGAGCCTGACAAGGAACGGCTTTGCTCCGAATCGCAACGGTGCTCAGCAGGGTTTTCTGCGCAAAGTCGCCTGAGTTCAAAGGAGCGCACGATGCAACGCATTCCAGTCCTGCTGTCCATTGCTCTGGCTGCAGCTTTGCCAACTGGCAGCGCCCTCGCGTTCACCGACAAGCCCGTCAAGCTCATTGTTCCTGCCCCGCCCGGTGGCACGATCGATGTGTTTGCACGCATCATCGGCGACCAGCTGGCGCATGAGCTCAAACAGCCTGTGATTGTGGAAAATCGCCCCGGTGCCGGTGGAGCCATGGCGGTGAAATACATGCTGTCCCAGCCCTCAGACGGCAATACCTTGCTGGTGACGGTGACCAATATCCTGACCGAGGTTCCGCATGTGCTCAAGGGGGGCTTTGATGCCATGAAGGATGTCAGACCCGTCTCGCAGATGGCACGCTCCGTCATGGTCTTCATTGCTTCGCCTCAGTTCCCGGCCAGGGATGCCAAGGAGGCTATTGCCTATATCAAGGCCCATCCGGGTCAGCTGTCCTTTGCCTCCTACAGCCAGGGGACGGCATCGCAGTACGCAGGGGCGATCCTGAATCAGAAGGCCGGCCTGGATATGCAGCATGTGCCGTTTCCAGGCTCTGCACCGGCACTGGCACAAATCATGGGCAATCAGATTCCGCTGATGTTCGACGGCTCCGTGACCACCAAACCGCTGGTTCCCAGCGGCAAGGTCAAGCTGCTGGCCGTTGCTTACAAGAGCCGCTTGTCCGATTTTCCCAATGTGCCGACGATGGCTGAGGTCGGTTATCCGGAGCTTGATTTCAGCAACTGGGCCGGCGTCTTTGCTTCGGCAAAGACGCCGCAGCCGTTGCTGGAGAAGATCAATGCCACGCTGCAGAAGGTCAACGCCAGCCAGGCGGTGCAGGCGCGCTATCTGTCCACCGGCTTCGAGCCCATCAGGCAGGAGCGCACTCTGGAGCAGCTGTCTGTCGATCTGCAGGCCGAATACCAGCGCAACGGTGAGATCGTCAGGAATTTCGGCATCAAGCTGAACTGAATCGGCTCGTCTATCGGTCCGGGCATGTCTGCGGCTGAGGATGCCCGGACTTTTGCTTTGCAGCGCTTGCTGCACCTCGCTGTGAACAATTGATACAGGAGCATTTCATGACTCAGGCCATTCGCTTTTACGAGACTGGCGGTCCAGAAGTTCTGCGACTGGAAAACGTTGCCGTGGGAGACCCGGGCCCGGGCCAGGCGCGTGTGCGACATAGCTATATCGCGCTCAACTTCATCGATGTGTACTTCCGCTCCGGGCGTTATCCGTTGGCCTTGCCCAACGGGCTGGGCTCGGATGCCGTAGGTGTGGTCGAGGCCGTCGGAACGGGTGTGACGGATATCCGGGTGGGTGACCGCGTTGGCTATCTGATCGGTCCGCAAGGCGCTTATGCGCAGGCGCGTGTGATGCCTGCAGAAGTGCTGATTCCGTTGCCCGACGGAATTTCAGACCGTACTGCAGCCACACTCATGATGAAAGGCATGACGGCCCAGTATCTGTTCCGTCAGGTCTATCCGCTGCAGGGCGGTGAAACCATTCTCTACCACGCAGCTGCCGGAGGCGTAGGCCTGATTGCCTGTCAGTGGGCCCGCGCTATGGGAGTCAACATGATTGGAACGGTCAGCACGGATGAGAAGGCCGAACTGGCCAGGGCGAACGGATGCGCGCACACCATCGTGACTTCGCGTGAAAACATCGTCGAGCGAGTGAAGGAAATCACGGCAGGCAAGGGCGTTCCCGTGGTTTATGACTCGGTAGGCAAGGACACACTGATGGACTCGCTCGATTGCCTGCAGCCGCTTGGCTCGCTGGTCAGCAACGGAACTTCTTCCGGCTCCGTGCTGGTGGACTCATCGCTGCTGGCCGCCAAAGGCTCGATCTGGATGACCAGGCCGGCCATGATGCATTACATCCAGCCTCGCTCACATATGCTGGAGATGGCTGCAGAGCTGTTCGAGCACGTGCTGGCGGGGCGCATCGTGAGCGAGCCGCAGCAGGAGTTTGCCTTGGCCGAGGCGGCACAAGCCCATCGCGCATTGGAAGCGCGCAAGACTGTGGGGGCCACAGTACTCGTGCCATGAGCTGCTGGGCGCAAATGTTGTGCGGGTAAAGCCATTGCGAAAATCTGTGCCGGTGCCTTTTCCAAGGCGCCGGCTTTTTTCTGTCGGACATTGGTCATGTGGCAGGACGACATTCCTAGGGATTTCACCTTGGGAACATGGCACCAAATAAGCAATGAATGGCATCAACTGCACAAGAACTGCAGCCGTCCTTTTCTAGAGTGATTTTGCGGATCAATACCGCGAATTCATAACGAAAAGGAGACATGACATGCCACGTATTTCACGCTACCTCTGGTGTCTTTTTGCCTTGTCCGTCAGCAGCCTGTCCAGCGCTCAGTCATCTGTGACGCTGTTCGGCGTCATGGATGCGGGCGTCAGCCGCTACATGGTGCGCAGCAATTCCTGGGATGGCTCCGGTCGCACGGCCAGCCAAGGTATCTGGGCGCTGTCACCCTCGGGTAATCTGGCCAGCCGTCTGGGTGTTCGTGCGGTTGAAGATCTGGGTGCTGGAATGTCTGCCAGCATGTGGCTGGAAGCGCCTGTGACCAACGACACGGGCGGCGGCGCGCTGAACTTTGGGCGACGCTCCACCGTCAGCCTGGCGGGCAATTGGGGCGAGCTGCGCCTTGGGCGTGATCACACGCCGTCGTTTCTGAATGACTGGGCCTTTGATCCCTATTCCGTCAACGGCGTGGGCGTCAACTTGCTGGCGGTGGTCAGCAGCAACCTGGCCATCAACCGTGCGCTGCGTACGCAGACCAGCGGCACGCTGCCCGAACGCTTGCTGGGAAACGGTTTGTCGGCAGGCACGGACAATTATCTGCGCGCCAACAACTCCATCGGCTACCACCTGCCGACCGGGCTGGGCGGAATTTATGGTCAACTGATGTACGCCTTCCCGGAAAATGATGCCAGGCGCGGCCGCTATGCCGGTGGACGCATTGGCTGGGCCAGTGGCCCCACCGATATTGCGCTGGGCTATGGCGAAAGCATGCTGGGCACTTTGAACGGCCGCAAGGAAACCATCAAGTCCCTGAACCTGGGAGGTTCGTACAACTTCGGTCCGGTCCGCGTGTTGGGCGAGTGGTCGCAGGTGCGCAATGCGCGCAGCGATGTGCGGGCCACAGACCGCTATGACGGGCTTCTGGCTGGTGTGCAAATCCCTGTCGGACTGCATCAGCTCAGGGCGTCTGTGGCCAGGGTGCAATTCAAAGATGGGGAGGGAGCCGGCGACGCATCGGTGAACAAGCTGGCCTTGGGTTATGTGCATAACCTCTCCAAACGCACGGCGCTCTACACCACGGTGTCACGTATCAGCGTGAGCAATGGACACAACAATCCTGCGGTGATAGGTGTGACACCGCTGGCCGTCAGCAGCCCGGTCATCATGCCGCAACCGGCTTACAGCAACAGCCCCGGCATGCAGCCGCGCAGCGCATTGGGCTTTGATGCGGGCCTGCGCATGATGTTCTGAAGGCAGTGCGTTGCTGCTACCGCGAGGAGAATCACGAAGAGGCGGATCTGAGGGAGCGCGTGCCGCAAAGGGCTGCTTGCTTGCCGGCGTTGCGATACTTTGTGAAATAAAAAGAACGGTCGTTCTAATTTGGCTGATTTTTGGCTACACTGGCCTCGATTATCAAAGCCCAGGAGACCTTTCATGTCCGATCTGAACGCCCGGTTTGAAGAGACCGTCAAGAATTCCACCTCGCTTGGCGAGCGTCCCGATAACGCCACCTTGCTCAAGATCTATGCCTTGTACAAGCAGGCGACCGAGGGTGACAACGAAGCCAAGAAGCCCAGCTTCACCGACATGGTGGCCCGCGCCAAGTGGGATGCCTGGGCCAAGCTGGAAGGCACGACACCCGATGAGGCCAAGCAACAGTACATCGATCTCATCGAGTCGCTGCGCTGATCCGCTCCGGCGCTGATTGCCGACAAGGCCCCGGGTTCCGGGGCCTTGTCGTTTCAATTCAGGCCACATCACACTGTGCCAAAGACGGAGGCCGGAAACCGGCGCACCAGCCAAGCTGGGGGCACCAAGGAAGGGCCGCCTCATCCCGAAGGTGCCGTCCTCCTTGGGGGGACGCGGCAGGGCTGCTCAGGGAGGGTCAGTACTTGTTCGAGAAATTGGCGCTGATGCGCTGACGCAAATATTCCGCCCCTGTGATGGGCGGATATTTTTTGGCCGGCCCTTCGATCACCGCATCTTCATTGGCCTGGCAGAAGAAGGCCAGGCTGTAGCGGGCTCCCTGGTACTCATGGGGCTGCGGGTTGCGCACGCGGTGGAAGTTGCTGGGCAACTGGTCGTCGCTCCAGCGCATCAGCATGTCGCCGATATTGCAGGTGATGACGCCATCCACGGGCTTCACGGGCGTCCATTGCTGGGCATCGGCCTCTTTGCCGGGCAGCACCTGCAGCCCACCCTGGCCGGCGCGCTGGAACAACAGCGTCAGGCAGTCGAAGTCCGTATGTGCGCCTGCACGCCACAGGCCGATTTCGTCCTTGAGTGCAGGGTCCACGGCAAAGTAATGCAGCATGCGCAGCGTGCTCTGGTAGCTGGGCACGGCGGGGTCATGCGCGCGGGTAAAGAACTCCTCGTCAAAGCCCAGCTTGTAGGCAAAGCAGGACAGCAGCTGCATACCCACCTGCCAGCATTGGTGCTCAAAGGCCAGCGTGGCCTGTTGGAAGCCGGGCAGTTCTTGCTCACTGGGCCACAGGCCCTGCATGCGTGGGCGTGTGACCTGATAGGACTCTTTCTGGTCGGGGGTGCGCGTGGAGGGGCGGATCTGCGCCTTGTGCTCCCAGCCTGCGTTGCGCGATAGCGGCCATTGCGCCTTGGTTTCGGGCGGCAGTGCAAATAGCTGTTCGGCCCTGCCGAATGCGGCGTCGATATCGGGCTGGGCTATGCCGTGGCCGGAAACCTGGAAGAAGCCGATTTCTACCGAAGCGCTCCAGATCTGCTCGGCAATCTCCTGCTTGCGCTGCTCGAAGTCGCTGATGTCTATGACGCGCACTTCGCGCGCCGAGGTTTCTGCGCCTTGCCCGCCCATGCGGGCTTCCTTGTCCAGTTCGCCAAGGCTGTAAGAGTGGTTGGTCATGCTCTGCATACGAATTTCTCTTGCGATGACTTCAGGCACAGGCGATGCCAGTGAGGCTTGCGGTTGCGGGCACCTGAAGTGTGGATACCAGGTGCGGCTGTGTGCCGCACCCACTTCAAGAGCAATGACCCGCGAAGCTGCTGACCGGCGATGGTCAGAAGCACCGTGCTGAACGCTTCTACTCTTGATTTGAGTGCAGCAAACAGCGTGCCAGCCATTCACCGGGGCACAGGCGCTCTTGGTTTTGGTGCATGGCTTCAAACTGGTGCACTGCCGTGCATGAATCCATGCATGCGCTGCTCGGGCGTGCACCTTGTTGATACCCGGCAAGCGGAAATCAAAAGCAGGCACGCCAATTGCTAGAAGGTTGAACGAGTAGAAGCGTTCAGCCTGCATCCGTGTGCAGTGCCAGGAAATTGCTCAAGTCCTGCCAGTGGCTGCCGCCGCCGGCATTCCTGTCGCCAGAGACCTGAGAGTTCCCCCATGCAACGTCGCCATTTTCTTGCTGCCCTGCCTCTTTGCGGTGCGCCCTGGGTTCATGCCCAGGGCAAGTCGCTGACGCCTCTGAAATTCACGCTGGATTTCCGTGTCAACGGCCAGACGGCTCCTTTCTTTCTGGCGCAGCAAAACGGCTATTACCGCGATGAGGGCCTGGATGTGAGCCTGGATGTGGGCTCGGGCTCGGTGGCCTCCATCACTCGCATTGCCAGCGGCGCCTACCAGCTGGGACTGGGTGACATCAGCTCGCTGATCGAGTTCAATGCGCAGAACGCCGGCACGCCTCGTGTGCAGGCTGTCTATCAGTACTACAACCGCGCCCCCTTTGTGATCATCGGACGCAAGGATAGGGGCATCACTTCGGACTTCGGAAGTCTCAAGGGCAAGAAGGTGGCCGCAGCGGCGGTGGAGTCCACGCGCCGTGCCTGGCCCATGGTGGCGCGGCGCAAGAACCTGCCCGCGGATCTGTTTGCCTGGTCGACAACGGAGTTCTCGGCACGAGACAACGTCATGGTGCGTGGCGATGTGGATGCCGCCACCTATTTCCATGACTCGGCGGTATCGCTGTTTGCGCGCCTCAAGCCCGAGGAGCTTTCCATACTGCGCTATAGCGATGCCGGCGTTCATCTGTATGGCAATGCGATCCTGGCGTCCAGCCAGCTGATCGCCGAGAAGCCGCAGGTCGTGGCCGCTTTCCTGCGCGCCACCAACCGTGCGATTGTGGAATGCCTTGCCAACCCCGCAGCAGGCATTGCCGCCGTGCGCCAGCGCGAGCCGATTCTCGATGAGAAGCTGGAGCTGGAGCGCTGGTCCATCACCGCACAGTATGTGGCAGCGGCAGACACGAAAAGCCATGGACTGGGCGACTTCAGCAAGCGCCTGATGGAGCAGCAGCTGGACAGCGTGGTGCAGACCTTTGCGCTCAAGACCACGCCATCTGCCGACGCACTGTTCAACAGCAGCATGCTGCCAGCCAGGTCGGCGCGCATGCTCAAGGCCTGAGGAGGATCCAACCATGTCATTGCCTCAAGCCCAGGCCCTGAATGACGCCGATGGCCGTTATTTGCGCGAAGCCATTGCGCTCGCGGATACGGCACGCGAGCGCGGCAACCGGCCGTTTGGCGCGCTGATCGTGGCCGCCGACGGGCGCGTGCTGGCCCAGGCCAGCAATGCCAACGGTGAGAGCGGCGATTGCACGGCCCATGCCGAGCTGTCCGCCATCCGCCTGGCCGGCCCCTTGCATTCACGAAATGAGCTGGCCGTCGCCACGCTGTACTCGTCCGCCGAGCCCTGTGTGATGTGCGCCGGCGCGATCTTCTGGTCCGCCATCGGCCGGGTGGTCTATGGCATTGATGCCGAGCGGCTGCGCGTGTTCCGTGGCGAGCGGCTCGATCAGAAGGATGCAGAGCTGTCCTGCCGCGATGTGTTTCAGGCCGCTTCGCACGCCATCGAATGCATCGGGCCGGCCTTGATCGAAGAGGCCAGCAGTTCGCACCAGGGCGCCTGGAAGGTCTGAGCCCCGGCACGCATTCAAACGCAATTCATTGACATAGAGAGAGGGAAGCCACCATGCAAACCAAGCGCCTGTTCCTGCAATCCGTTCTGGCCCTGGGCAGCTTTGCCAGCGCCACGGCGGCCTTTGCCGCCACGCCCATCAAATTCCAGCTGGACTGGCGTTTCGAAGGACCTGCCGCGCTGTTTCTGCAGCCCGCCGCCAAGGGCTATTTTCAGGCAGCGGGCCTGAATGTGACGGTGGACGCCGGCAGCGGCTCCGGTGGCGCGATTCAGCGCGTGGCATCGGGCTCTTACGACATGGGTTTTGCCGATCTGGCCGCACTCATGGAGTTTCATGCCAACAACCCCGATGTCAAAGACAAGCCAGTGGCCGTGATGATGGTCTACAACAACACGCCGGCTTCGGTCATGGCCCTCAGGAAGAGCGCCATTGCCAAGCCTGCAGACTTGACCGGAAAAAAGCTCGGCGCACCGGTGTTTGATGCGGGTCGGCGCGGTTTCCCGCTGTTTGCCAAGGCCAACAAGGTCGGCGATGTGCAATGGACCACCATGGATCCGCCGCTGCGCGAGACCATGCTGGTGCGCGGCGATATCGATGCCATCACGGGCTTTACCTTTACTTCGCTGCTGAACCTGGAGGCGCGTGGCGTGAAGGCGGCCGATGTGGTGGTCATGCCGTTTGCGGACAACGGCGTCAAGCTCTATGGCAACGCCATCATCGCCAGCGCCAAGCTGGTGCGCGAGAACCCCGAAGCCGTGCGTGCCTTCCTCAAGGCCTTCAGCAAGGGCGCAAAGGAAGTCATGGCCAACCCCGGTGCCGCCATTGCCTATGTGAAGGAGCGCGACGGCATCGTCAACACGGCGCTCGAAACCCGCCGTCTGCAACTCGCGATCGACACCGTGATCAACACCGCCGATGCGCGCGGCGAGGGCTTTGGCCAGGTCAGCCCCACACGCATGGCGCTGATGGCTTCCCAGATCTCGGACGTCTATGCGACCAAGACACGCGTGAACCCCGAGACGCTCTGGAACGGCCGCTTTCTGCCGCCCGTAGCGGAACTCGACGTTTTTCCCAAGAAGTAATTGCTCATTGATTGATAGCTGGATGCGCTTGTGTGACAGGCGCTACAGCCTGCTTTTATGAAGTCATCAGATACAGAAGCTGCCCGGCCATTTGTCGAATTCAAAGACGTCTGGCTGGCCTATAACGAAGAGCTGCTGCAGGCCAACCACTTTGCGGTGGAAGCCATCGACCTCACGGTGCAGCGCGGCGAGTTCATCGCCATCGTCGGTCCTTCGGGCTGTGGCAAGTCCACTTTCATGAAGCTCACCACTGGCCTGAAGATGCCGTCCATGGGGCGCATCACGGTCGATGGCCAGCGTGTCACAGGGCCGCTCAAGATCTCGGGCATGGCTTTCCAGTCCTCTTCGCTGCTGCCCTGGCGCACCACGCTGGACAATGTGCTGCTGCCGCTGGAGATCGTGGAGCCGCACCGCTCGCAGTTCAAGCAAAAGCGCAAGGAATACGAGGCGCGTGCCATAGAGCTGCTGGGCAAGGTCGGACTCGCGGGCTATGAACGCAAATACCCCTGGCAGCTGTCCGGCGGCATGCAGCAGCGCGCCAGCATCTGCCGCGCCCTGATTCACGAGCCGCAGATGCTGCTGCTCGACGAGCCCTTTGGTGCGCTCGACGCCTTCACGCGCGAGGAGCTGTGGTGCATTTTGCGTGACCTGCAGGCCGAGCAGAAGTTCAATGTGATCCTGGTCACGCATGATCTGCGCGAGAGCGTGTTCCTGGCCGATACCGTCTATGTGATGAGCAAAAGCCCGGGCCGCTTCGTGGTGCGCCGCGACATCGACCTGCCGCGCCCGCGCGATCTGGAGGTCACTTACACCCCCGAGTTCTCGGACATCGTCTACGAGCTGCGCGGCCATATTGGCGCCCTGCGCAAAAGCGGCACCGACACCGCTGCAGCCATTCCTCAATAAGGCGCATCATGAAACATAGAAAAACCGCCGAGCGCTGGGCTCCCTGGCTGCTGTTGCTGCTGATCGTCCTGCTCTGGCAGATCATCTGTTCGGGCTTCGGCGTCTCGGAATTCATCTTCCCCAGCCCCTGGGCCATAGGCCATCAGCTCTATGAGTTTGCGGGCACGATTGCCATGCATGCCTGGCGCACCTATTGGGTGACGATGGCGGGCTTTGCACTGGCGATCGTGGTGGGCGTGCTGCTGGGGTTTCTGATCGGCTCCTCGCGCCTGGCCTATGCGGCGTTCTATCCGCTGATGACGGCATTCAATGCTCTGCCCAAGGCCGCATTCGTGCCGATTCTGGTGGTCTGGTTCGGCATCGGCGCAGGCCCGGCCATTCTCACGGCCTTTCTGATCAGCTTCTTCCCCATCATGGTCAATATCGCCACGGGTCTGGCCACGCTGGAGCCCGAACTGGAAGATGTGCTGCGCGTGCTGGGAGCCAAGCGCTGGGACGTGCTGATCAAGGTCGGCCTGCCGCGCTCCCTGCCGTATTTCTACGGCTCGCTCAAGGTCGCGATCACGCTGGCCTTTGTGGGCACGACAGTCAGCGAGATGACGGCTGCCAACGAGGGTATCGGCTATCTGCTGGTCTCCGCCGGCTCTTCCATGCAGATGGGTCTGGCCTTTGCAGGGTTGATCGTGGTGGGAGCCATGGCCATGGTGATGTACGAGCTGTTCAATCTGCTGGAAAAGCACACCACGGGCTGGGCGCGCCGCGGTTCTCAGGGCGAGTGATGCGCTGCTGCTGATCGCTGCCAGCGCAGCACCTGGAAACGAAGAAGGCCTGCCGGATCGTCCATCCGGCAGGCCTTTTTTGTGCTGCGCAGTCAATGTCTAGCTGGCCTTGCGGCAACTGGCAAATGCATCCAGCGGCTGTTTGTAGGTCGGCGAGGTGACGTCCATCAGGCCCATGACCGTATGAAACAGGTTGTCATGCGAGAGCGGCTGATCCAGTGTCTTGCTCAGGCAGCTCTGATTCAGGCCGGTACGAGCACCCAGCGTTCCCAGCCAGGCAATCATGGGCACATGTTTCTGATCATCGGGTGCCATGGCATAGGGCATGCCATGCAGATAGACACCGAGTTCGCCCAGCGACTCGCCGTGGTCGGACATGTAGAACATGCCGGTTTCAAACTGGCTTTGCTGAGTCTTGAGCCAGTCTATGGTCTGGGCCAGGAAATGGTCGGTATAGCGAATGGAGTTGTCGTAGACATTGACCACGCTTTGCTGTGGGCAGCTGGACAGGGCATTGGTGGCGCATTCGGGCTTGAAGGCCTTGAGGTCCGGGGTAGAGCGCTTGAAGTACTCGGGGCCATGACTGCCCATCTGGTGCATGACCAGAACCAGACCCTTGGCGCGGCGCGCGGGGTCCAGTCTGGCGATGCGCTCATCCAGGCCGGCGAGCAGCAGCGCATCCAGGCACTCGCCATCCTGGGCGCACAAGGCCTTGCCGGCAGGCGTGTTCACACTGTCGGCGGTGTCGGCCATGGGAATGCGCTTGCACACGCCTTTGCAGCCGGCCTGATTGTCCACCCAAAGCACGGCCAGTCCGGCGGCCTGCAGCACGTCGAGAAGGTTGTCATGCTCGACCTTGGATGCGTAAAAGCCTTCTCGGCCCAGGTTGGAGAACATGCAGGGCACCGATTCGCGGGTGCTGGTGCCGCAGGAGCGGGCGTTGCGCCAGCTCAGCACATCGCGCCTGGCCAGCTCGGGGTTGGTATCGCGCTCATAGCCGTTGAGGCTGAAGTTCTTGGCGCGCGCCGTCTCGCCCACCACCAGCACCAGCAGCGGCGGTTTCTGGGCCGCAGCATAGCTGGCACCCAGGGCAGCGCCGCCCGTGATGCTGACAAAAGGCCTGGGCTTGTTGATCAGGGGATCCAGTGCCACCGAGGCTGCGGACAGCACGGGGTTGATCGGGTTGATCATGTAGCGCAGCCAAAGATTGTTGCGTACCACCGGGGCCAGATCGCGGTAGGACACGGCCAGGGAGGCGGCTATCAGGGCGATGCCGCCCAGCAGCAGCAAGGCGGTGCGCAGCATGTTGCGCCAGGCGCTGCTGGCGCGTTTGAGCGGGGTTTTCCACAGCCAGATGGCAGGCAGGACGGCGATGATCAGCACCTCTGCCAGCAGCTTGATGTTGAAAAGGTCTGAGCTTTCGCGGGCATCGGTCTGCAGGATGTTGTGGATCATGCCCTTGTCCATCACGGTGCCGTAGCTGACCATGAAGTACTGGGAACTGGCAGCCACCAGCAGCAGTGCAACCCAGAACGGCTTGGTAAAGCGTGGCCAGGCGAACAAGGAGGTCAGCAACAGGCTGGCGCCCAGCACCAGCGGCGCAACCCGCATGGCCAGCATGAGCGGGCTGCCTTGATAGCCATCCAGAGAGGGCAGCCGCAGCCACAGGGCCCAGTTGGCGGTCAGCGTCAGCCATATGGCCAATGCCAGAGCGATGAACTGAGGTGTGCGAGGTTGAATAAGCCTCTTGAAAAAGGGTGCAGAAACAGAGTCTTGGGTAGCCACGGCAGACAGCCAAAAAAAAGGTATCGGATAAGTCTGGCGGGACTTTCTTAAAAAGCGCTGAAGCCTCCTACATGGTTAACCCTTGTAAATAATTGTTTCATGTCAGTCTGAAGTGTTTATTGGCACTGAGTCGCTGTTTTCGCCGCTTCTCCCCATTGGACGCATAGCCGCAGCTTGCGTTCTTCAGCAGGCAGGGCCGACAGATCGCGCATCTGCGCATAGAAGCTGCGCCAGGTTTCTCGCGTGGCCGGGCCATCGCCGCGCAGCTGCAGCCACCAGCTGGTCATGGCGGGGACCCAGTCATCGTAGGCAGCCAGGGCGCCGAAGCTGGCGTTATTGGCCTGCGCCACCCATTCATCGGTCTGGGCCAGGCGCCGCTCATACTGCTCGCGCAGGGCTGGGCTGGTCAGCAGGGGCCCGTCAGTGGCGATCCATTGCGCTCTGAGCTGAGCATAAGTGCCGCGAAATTCTTCAAAGACCTTGCTTTTGATGGCGGGCAGCGATTGTGCATCAATCGGCTGGGTACCCTCAGTCTCGTAGACCTGTTGCAGGCGCTGGCGGGCCTCACGTGTCAGCTGCTGCCAGTGCTCGCGTCGCTGCAGACCTTGCTGCCAGCGTTGTTGTGTGGCGGCGCTGGCATGGCCCTGCAGCCATAAAGGCGTGGCCATGCGTTCCACCGTGGTGGCAAAGGACTCGTTGAAGGCCGTGTCGTTCTTCACATACAGCAGCTGGTGGGCCAGCTCGTGGAACAGCAGACCGGCGAAGTCGCCTTCCTGCCAGGATGTGAAGGTGCTGAGCAGGGGGTCGCCGCCCAGCCAGTTCAGATAGCCAAGCGTGGAGTAGGCCGGCACGCCATAGACGCTGGTCTCCAGCCCCCGGGCCTGAAGCCTGAGCGCTTCTGCCTGCGCGCCTTCCTTGCTGAAATAGCCTCGGTAGGCAATGCAGCCGGTGATGGGAAAGCACCACTGGTGCATCTCCAGGCTGTAGGCCGGGGCTGCCACCACGTTCCAGACTGCAAACGGACGTTGCAGCTGGGCATAGCGGGTGTAGCTGGCGTTGTCGGGCAGGGCCAGCTCCTGGCTGGCAAAGCGGCGCATCTGCTGTGCGGTCTGCAGGCGCTGACGCAGTGCCGCAGAAGTACTGTCCTCGCTCAACCAGTCTTCGACGGGGCGCGCGGCCTGAAGAATCTGCATCTGGCCCTTGAAGCCCTGCCAGTAATAGCCGGCGCTGCTGCAACCCGTCAGGCCTGCAATTGCGACGCTAATTCCCAGCAAAGCCCTCAGGCTGACTACACTCATCCTTTTTCTCATTGCGCTTGTCCGCCTGTCTGGTTTCGCTTCATGGATTTTCTAACGCTCGCCATCATTGTCACCACCGTGCTCTACGTGCTCAAGAAGCAGGAGCAGCGCCAGCACACCCAGCTTCTGGCCCAGCATCTGGCACGTTTTCAGATCGAGAAGCTCATGGCCAATCTGATGGAAGGGTATCTGCGTGTCATCGGCGAGAAGGATGCCCAGCGACGTGAACAGATCTGGCCCGTGCTGGCCAATACCGAGAGCAGCCTGGTGAGCCAGTTTCAGCGCTTTGCGGAAGAATTCGCCACCTTGCCGGCCGAGCAGACACGTGCCAGCACCCTGCCGCTGGCGCTGCCCTATATGACCCGCGTTCTGCCCTCGGCCACCATGGATGTGCGCGAGGCCATGAAGCTGCATGCCAAGGCGCTGGCGGCTGCACGTGTGGGTGATGCGGCCGACGAGGAAGAGCGCAAGCGCCGTGCCTTCACCATGACGGCCGAGCTGATGCTGATGCAACACACTTGCCACTGGTTCTGCCGCAGCCGCACCGTTGCCTCCATGCGCTTGCTGGCGCGGCACAAGACGGCCTATGAGCAGGTGCTGCAGTGCGTGGCCCCCGGTACTCTCAAAGCCTACGAAAAGCTGATGCAGGCCAGCAACTGAGGTCTTGTCAGACCCAGGGCCGTTCGGGGTTTGGAGAAGTTTCCCGTCTTGACCCTGCCATAGTCGATGTGAACAATGGTTTTCATGAAAAACCTGTTGAGCACATTGGAGCCGCTGCTAGCAAGACTTCCTGTGACGGCATCGGTAGAACTTCCATCGGGCGAGCGCATCGGGTCTGAACACAGTGCGGTGCAGCTCATTTTCCGCTCCCCCAAGGCCCTGGCGGCGCTGCTGGACGGCCAGATCGGCTCGATCGGCTCGGCCATCGTCGAGGGGTGGGTGGAGGTCAAGGGCAGCTCCCGCGACATCATGGCTGCTGCGGCCGGGCTGCTGCGCGGCGATCCGGTCAGCCATGCGCCTTCATGGCTGGGACAGACGGTTTCCAAGGCCAGGTCACTGGCCATGCACACGCTGACGCGCGATGCCGAGCAGATTCAGTTTCACTACGATCTCTCTGACGACTTCTACGCGCTGTGGCTGGATCCGCGCCGCGTCTATTCCTGTGCCTATTACAGGGAGCGGGGCATGAGTCTGGCCCAGGCGCAGGAAGCCAAGCTCGATCACATCTGCAAAAAGCTCAAGCTTCAGCCTGGCGAGCGCTTCTGGGACATCGGCTCCGGATGGGGCGGACTGATCTTCTGGGCGGCAGAGCATTACGATGTTCAGGCCCATGGCATCACGCTGTCGCGCAACCAGTTCGATCATGTGCAACGCCTGATCGCCGAGAAGGGTCTGCAGGGCAAGGTTCAGGTCGAGCTGCGCGACTACCGGCAGATGGGTGATGTGGAGCCGTTCGACAAGATCGGCTCGGTCGGCATGTTCGAACATGTGGGCAGCGCCAATCTGCAGGAATACTTCGACACCATTTACTCCATGCTCAGGCCCGGCGGACTGGCCCTGGTCCATGGCATCACGGCGGGCGGGGTCAGCAATGTGGAGCTGGGCGCCGGCATGGGCGAGTTCATCAACCGCTACATCTTTCCCGGTGGCGAGCTCATGCATGTCAGTCGCGTGCTGCATGACCTGGCTGCCAGCGGGCTGGAGATGGTGGACACCGAGAACCTGCGCCCGCACTATGCGCGCACGCTCTGGGCCTGGTCGGATGCGCTGGAGGCCCGGCTGGGCGAGGCACAGGCACTTTTGCAGGCCCAGTATGATGAGGACAAAGCCGTCAAGGCGCTGCGTGCCTACCGCCTCTATCTGGCGGGGTCGGCCATGGGGTTTGAGCATGGCTGGATTGCGCTGCATCAGATGCTGTGCTGCAAACCCGATGGCGATCTGCGCAGCGGCGCGATGACCGGTGCGCAGAGCGGCTATCCTTTTAACCGCGAATACATCTACCGTTGAAGGAACCGCTCATGCCCTACAAATTCAAATCGCGTGCCACGGCAGACCTCATCATGCTGGACGCCAACGGCCGCAAGCTGCTGGAAATCATCGGCAAGTCGCCCGACGAGGTGCACGGCATCATCACCGTGGAGCAGATTCCGGCCGCCATTGCCGCGCTGGAGGCTGCTGCCGCCGAAGAGGCCGCCAGGCGCAAGCAGCCGGAAGACGATGCGCAGGACGAGGATGCGGCGCCTGCGAGCCAGGACAGCGTGGCCCTGGGCCAGCGCATCGTGCCTTTCGTCGACATGCTCAGGCGCAGCGCGGCCGATGGCAAGGAAGTGACCTGGTAAGTCCCGCCACCTTCTGGCCACCCCAACAAAAAAAGCCTGCAGATGCAGGCTTTTTTTGACGAGCTTGCGCCCTATCAGTCGGCGTAGATGCCGGCGGCCTTGATGACCTTGCCCCACTTGGCGATTTCGGATTCCACAAACTTCTTGTGGCCGGCAGGGCTGGTGCGGTCATCCGTGGCAATCACGGCACCCAGGGCTTCCTGGCGCTTGATGAACTCGGGGTCCTTGAGCGAAGCCTTCATGGCTTCGTTGATCTTCTGCACCACATCGGCAGGCGTGCCCTTGGGAGCGTACAGACCGTGCCAGATGGTCACGTTGAAGTCCTTCAGGCCCAGGGACTGCAGTGTAGGCAGGTCCTTGAGTGCAGGCGTGGTCAGCGGCTTGGCCGTGGTCACGGCATAGGCCTGAACCTTCTTGGCGGCAATCTGCGAAGTGGTGTTGGTGGTCTGGTCGCACAGCAGGTCCACCTGGTTGCCCATCAGGTCGGCAATCGCAGGAGCCGCACCCTTGTAGGGCACAGGCGTCATATCCTGCTGCAGCGAGGCCTGGAACATCAGGCCGCACAGGTGCGAGGCGGAGCCCACGCCGGCGTTGGCCAGATTCACCTTGCCCTGGTTCTTGCTGACCCAGTCCTTGACTTCGGCGAAGTTCTTGGCAGGCAGGGTGGGGCGGCCGATCAGTGTCATGGGCACATCGTTGATGATGCCGGCGTACTCGAAGTCGTTGAGCACGTTGAAGGACAGCTTGCGGTACAGCGTCGGGATGGTGGACATGCCGATATGCGTCAGCAGCAGCGTGTAGCCGTCGTTGCGTGCCCGTGCGGCCTTGGCCGTGCCAATCGTGCTGCCGGCACCGTCGGCGTTGTCGATGACGATGGTGGCGTTGTTCAGCTGCTTGCGCATGGATTCAGCGAGGTCGCGTGCCACCTTGTCGGTGGGGCCGCCTGCCGTGAAAGGCACGATGATCGTGATCGTCTTGCCAGCTGCTGGGTAGCTGTCGGCATGGCTGCTGATGGCGGCGGTGGCGGCCAGAGCGATGGTGGCGATCTTGAAAATAGTTTTCACAGTGTCTCCCTAAAAATAATGTGCAAGCAGACCAGGACGGTTGGCTTGTTGTGACGTAAAGCCGGATTCTAGGGAGCGCTAATCTGTGGGGTTTTTGTTATTTTCTAAGTGTTATCCCTTGATGGGGCCGGGGATCACATTGCATTTGCGCTAAAGCAAGCCGGTGAGGTGTCGCGAATTGGCGACAGCTGTGGCGGAGTTCGCATCAAGCCGTAGCCGTCGCACCAAAGCCTGACGGCCGCAGAGCCGGCTGTCAGCAGCCTGCGGAGCTTCATTGATAGGAGCGCGCGTCCTCGATCACCTTGCCGTCGTTGGGCAGGCTGCCGGGGGCCACCATCTGTACCTCGCCGCGCAGCTTGGTGACCTCGCGCAAGGCATCGATCACCTGCAAGGCAAAACCCGGCGAGGTCTCCGTGGTTTCCACGAGCAGCTGCATCTGGTCGTTGGCCATCTCGCCCGTCACCACCAGTCTGGCCCTGGCGATCTGCGGGAAGCGCTTGACGACCTCGGCCACCTGCTTGGCATGCACGAACATGCCGCGTACCTTGGTGGTCTGATCGGCGCGGCCCATCCAGCCCCTGATGCGGGCATTGGTGCGGCCCGTAGGGCAGGTTCCCGGCAGATAGGCCGAGAGGTCGCCCGTGCCGAAGCGGATCAGCGGGTAGTCGGGGTTGAGCGTGGTGATGACCAGCTCCCCCACCTCGCCTTCGGCCACGGGGTCGCCGGTGCCTGGACGCACGATCTCCACGATCACGCCTTCGTCCAGCACCAGGCCTTCGCGGGCGCTGGTTTCATAGGCAATCAGGCCCAGATCGGCCGTGCCATAGCTCTGGTAGGCATCGATGCCATGTTCGCGCATCCATTGGCTGAGCGAGGGCGGGAAGGCTTCGCCGCTGACCATGGCCTTGGTCAGGCTGGGCAGCGCCACGCCCATCTCCTGGGCTTTTTCCACAATGATTTTCAGAAAGCTGGGCGTGCCGACATAGGCGGCTGGTCGCAGATCGGCCATGGCCTGGACCTGCTGCTCGGTCTGGCCCGTGCCGCCCGCAAACACCGTGCAGCCCAGGGCCTGGGCTCCGGTTTCCATCATCGAGCCTGCGGGCACAAAGTGATAGCTGAAGCAGTTGTGCACCAGCTCGCCCGATCGAAAGCCTGCAGCGTACATGGAACGGGCCATGCGCCAGTAATCGGCGCGACGGCTTTCGGGTTCGTAGATGGGGCCGGGGCTGGCAAACAGTCTGGGCATGTCGTGGCCCAGGCCAATGGCATTGAAGCCTCCGAAGATCTGGCGCGGGCGCAGTGCAGCCTGGCGTTCCAGCAGTTCGCCCTTGCGGGTGACGGGCAGCTGGGCCAGTGTGCTGCGGTTGGTGATGCTTGTCGCATCCACGCCCTTGAGGATCTCGGCAAACGCAGCCGAGCGCTGCTGGGCATGGGCAATCTGCGCGGGCAATGCAGCCATCAATGTCGCTTCGCGCTCATCAGGGCTGCGAATTTCCAGGGAGTCGTAGAAGTCACTCATGGCAAATCCTGTAGGGAAAATTCAAGCGGTAGGGGTGTAGCCTTTGAAACTGGCGAAATCCATGGAAGAGGCAAGGAGCAAGAGCCTGGGCGGCCCTGTCGCCTTGCAGCGAGCTTGCCGTCCCCTCGGGCGGGGTTTTTCAGGCCAGCCAGCGCTTGCGGCGCTTGTAGCTTTTCACGTCCTTGAAGCTCTTGCGCTCACCGCCGCCCACACCCAGGTAGAACTCCTTGACGTCCTCGTTGCTGGCGAGATCCTTGGCGGAGCCGTCCATGACGATGCGTCCGCTCTCCATGATGTAGCCGTAGTCGGCGTACTTGAGCGCCATGTTGGTGTTCTGTTCGGCCAGCAGGAAGGTGACTTTTTCCTTGCTGTTGAGGTCTTTGACGATGTGGAACACCTCATCCACGATCTGCGGAGCCAGGCCCATGGAGGGCTCGTCGAGCAGCACCATGCGCGGGTTGCTCATCAGCGCGCGGCCGATGGCGCACATCTGCTGCTCGCCGCCCGAGGTGTAGGCCGCCTGGCTTGTGCGCCGGGTCTTGAGGCGCGGGAAGTAGTTGTAGACCTTCTCCAGATTGGCGGCAATCTCGCCCTTGTCGGTGCGCGTGTAGCTGCCCGTGAGCAGGTTCTCCTCGATCGTCAGGTGGGCAAAGCAGTGGCGCCCTTCCATGACCTGTACCACGCCACGCTTGACGAGTTCGGCCGGCGAGAGGTTGGCGATCTGCTCGCCCTCCAGTGTGATGCCGCCCTTGGTGACTTCACCGCGTTCACCCTTGAGCAGATTGGAGATGGCACGCAGCGTGGTGGTCTTGCCCGCGCCATTGCCGCCCAGCAGGGCCACGATGCTCTGGTGCGGCACTTGCAGAGAGACGCCCTTGAGCACCAGGATCACATGGTTGTAGATGACCTCGATGCCATTGACTTCCACCAGGGGCGTGGCCTGAGGGGAAGTGGAAACTGTGTGCGCGTTGTCGGTCATGCGGTCACCTGGTAACTCAAAATAGATAGCTGTAAACGCTTTTTAGGTAAGCGATTGAGGCTGATTTTTGTCAATCCGGTTGCGGCGAGACGAGCCTTGGTCAGAGACATCAAGCAGGGGCCGATGCCGGCCGCTTGCCTCGCAGCGGGGATGTCTCCCCCTCAGGCGCTAGGCGCCAGTGGGGGGCGCGAAGCACCTCAGGGAGTGCAGGTCCTTACCTTGACGTTCTTTTCCTTGGCGTACTTGTCCGCGAATTCCTTGTAGAGCGGATCGACCATGGACTTGTCGGCCTGGTACCAGTCGGAAGTCACCTTGAACTTGGCGCCGTCCCAGGTGGCAATACGCGCCCAGTCGGCGCCCAGGTGGTTTTCGCAGCTGGTCTTGAAGGGGCGGATGATCTTGCCGAAGCCCAGCTCGTTCAGGCGCTCCTGCGTCATGTTCAGGTTCTCCAGGCCCCAGCGCACCTGCTCGGGTGTCATGACCTTGCCCTTGCCGAACTTCTCCTGTGCGGTGCGGATGGCTTCGACCTGCAGCATGGAGATCACCATGCCGCGGGTATGTGCCAGCTGACCCAGCTCCTTGGCGTCCTTGGCAGTGCCCTGGCCCTTGTCGTAGAGCATGGACTTGATGTCGCCATGCACCTTGTCGCTTTCGGCCGTGTTGTGGATGGTCACCGTGTTGTAGCCCTTGGCGCCGGCGCCGATGTCCTTGACGTCATGGTCGGAGCCACCCCACCACACGGCATACATCTTCTCGCGCGGGTAGCCCGTGGCCTGTGCCTCACGCACGGCTGTGGGCGTCATTACGCCGGCCGACCATAGCAGCACATAGTCGGGACGGTTCTGGCGAATCTGCAGCCAGGTGGATTTCTGCTCCACACCGGGCGCGGTCACGGGCAGCTTGATCAGCTCAAAGCCGTCCTTGGCAGCGCGCTTTTCCAGCAGCGGAATGGGTTCCTTGCCGTAAGGCGAGTCGTGATAGACGAGGGCAATCTTCTTGCCCTTGAGGCTGCCTTTTTCCTTCTTCAGGATGTCCTGCACGATGGAGTCGGCGGCGGTCCAGTAGTTGCCCAGCAGCGGGAAGTTCCACTCGAAGACCTTGCCGTCCACGGACTGGGACAGGCCATAGCCCGGAGTGACCACCGGCACCTTGTCCCCAGGGGCCTTGTCGGTCACGGCAAAGGTGATGCCGGTGGACTGGGTGTCAAAGCCGGAGGCACCGCCGTCCTTGTTCTTCAGGCGCTCGTAGCATTCCACGCCCTTGGCCGTGTCGTAGGCGGTTTCGCATTCCTCGAACTTGATCTTCACGCCATTGATGCCGCCCTTGGCGTTGACCAGCTTGAGGTAATCCTGCTTGCCGTCCGCCCATGGAATGCCCAGGGGCGCGAACTGCCCTGTGCGATACACCAGCAGGGGCACAAACTGCTCCTGAGCCTGAGCGGCCGGCGAAGCCATCAAGGCTCCCATGCCTGCAGCAACAGCAGCGGCAGCAATCGCAACTTTCTTGAACATCATCGACTGTCTCCTTGGGTTTATGGGACGCTGTCCCGGTTGCAGGCACTCTGCGGTGTCTTGAAGAAAAGAATACTGAGGTAGCTCAACGGTCCATGAACCTGCATGACTCGCTGCGCGGCATCGAACAAGGGTGCCGGCTCGCAGCGTTTCAGCAGATGTTTCATGCTCAATGCGGGAACGGCCAGACACGCAGCTTCTGACGGGCCGTGGCCCAGAGCTTGGCCAATCCGTGGGGTTCCACAATCAGGAAGAACACGATGAGCGCACCAAAAATCATGTGCTCGAGATAGGTTGCCGTGGCCGTGGACAGCGGCAGACCCAGCCAGTGGGGCACCTGGTTGAGCAGCAGGGGCAGCAGCACGAAGAAGGCGGCGCCGAAGATGCTGCCCACCACAGAGCCCAGGCCACCGATGATGATCATGAACAGCAGCTGCAGCGAACGATCCAGGCTGAAGGCTGCGGGTTCCCAGGCACCTAGGTGGACAAAGCCCCAGAGCGCACCGGCCACACCGACGATGAAGCTGCTCACAGCAAAGGCCGAGAGCTTGGCGTAGGTGGGGCGGATGCCGATCACGGCAGCCGCCACATCCATGTCGCGCATGGCCATCCATTCACGCCCTACCGAGCTGCGCACCAGATTCTTGGCGGCCAGGCCGAGCAGGCACAGGATTGCCAGGCAGAGCAGGTACTTCTCCATGGGCGTGTCGATGGCCCAGCCCAGAATGGCCAGCGGCTTGGCGCTGACGGAGCCGGACGAGGAGTTGTTCGTCACCCAGGCCGCACGGGTCGCCAGCCAGTCCACAAAGAACTGGGCGGCCAGCGTGGCCACGGCCAGATACAGGCCGCGAATGCGCAGGCTGGGCAGGCCGAACACCACGCCGAACACCATGGCCACCAGGCCGCCGCCTATCAGCGCCACTAGCAAGGGCATGCCTTCGATGCGGGCCTGGAGGTTGTAGGCCGCATAGGCTCCCACTGCCATGAAGGCGGCCGTGCCCAGTGAAATCTGGCCGCAGTAGCCGACGAGGATGTTGAGACCCAGCGCCGCCAGCGACATGATGACAAAGGGAATCAGAATCGCCTGGAAGGTGTAGTCGCTCGCAATGAAGGGGATGGCCAGGAAGGCAAAGGCCAGGATCAGCAAGATGACCCAGCGGTCCTGGGCGACGCCGAAGATCTGCTGGTCTGCCGCATAGCTGGTCTTGAACTGGCCGTTTTCACGATAAAACATCTGTCAGTCCTCCGGCCTTAAACGCGGTCAATGATTTTGTCGCCGAACAGACCCTGGGGCCGTACCAGCAGGAAGCAAAGGGCCAGACCATAGGCAAACCAGGTCTCGATGCCGCCGCCCACCATGGGGCCGATATAGACCTCGGAGAGCTTCTCGCCCACACCAATGATCAGGCCGCCGATGATGGCGCCGGGCAGCGAGGTCAGGCCGCCCAGAATCACCACGGGCAAAGCCTTCAGGGCCACCAGTGACAGCGAATACTGAACGCCCAGCTTGCTGCCCCAGATGATGCCGACGACCAGAGCCACGCCGCCGGCCACCGACCAGACGATGACCCAGATGCGCGACAGCGGAATGCCGATGGACTGCGCGGCCTGGTGATCGTCGGCCACGGCACGCAGGGCGCGCCCGGTCTTGGTTTTCTGAAAGAAGATGCTCAGGCAGATCACCAGGATGGCGGCGATGCAGGCCGCATACAGGTCTTCCAGGCTGATCATCACACCGCCCTGAAACAGGCTGTCCATGATGAAGACGGGGTCCTTGGGCATGCCGACGTCAATCTTGTAGACCTCGCTGCCAAAGACCATGGGGCCCAGGCCGTCGAGCAGATAGGCAATGCCCAGCGTGGCCATCAGCAAGGTGATGGGCTCCTGATTGACCAGATGGCGCAGGGCCAGCCGCTCGATCACCCAGGCTACGCCCACCATCAGTGTCAGAGTGACGACGATGGCCAGCAGGTTGCCAACGACGCCGGGCTCCATGCCCAGCCAGCCGGGAATCCACTGCGAAAAGCGCGCCATGGCCAGGGCCGAAAACAGCACCATGGCTCCTTGCGCAAAGTTGAAGACGCCCGAGGCCTTGAAGATCAGCACGAAGCCGATGGCGATCAGTGCGTACAGCGTGCCCACCATGAGGCCACCGAACAATGTCTCTAAGAAAAATCCCATGACTGCTCCTTCAGTGGCCCGCGCCCAGGTAGGCGCGGATCACGTCTTCGTTGTTGCGTACTTCATCGGGAGCGCCGTCGCCGATCTTCTTGCCGTAGTCCAGCACCACGACACGGTCTGAGATGTCCATGACCACGCCCATGTCGTGTTCGATGAGCACGATGGTGGTGCCGAACTCTTCGTTCACATCGAGGATGAAGCGGCACATGTCCTGCTTCTCTTCCACGTTCATGCCGGCCATGGGTTCGTCCAGCAGCAGCACCTGTGGCTCCATGGCCAGGGCCCGCCCCAGGTCCACGCGCTTTTGCAGGCCGTAGGGCAGCTGCCCCACGGGAGTCTTGCGATAGGCCTGGATTTCGAGGAAGTCGATGATGTGTTCGACGAACTCGCGGTGCTGCATTTCCTCGCGTTGTGCAGGGCCGATGCGCAGGGCCTGCATGAGGATGTTGCTCCTGATCTTGAGGTTGCGGCCGGTCATGATGTTGTCGATCACGCTCATGCCCTTGAACAGCGCCAGGTTCTGGAAGGTGCGTGCGACACCCATCTCGGCTACCTGGCGGCTGTTCATGTGGCTGAAGGTCTGGCCGCGAAAGGTGATGGAGCCCTCGGACGGCGTGTAGACGCCGTTGATGCAGTTGAGCATGGAGCTCTTGCCGGCGCCGTTGGGGCCGATGATGGAGCGTATCTCGTGCTCTTTGACATTGAACGAGATGTCGGTCAATGCCTTGACGCCGCCGAAGCGCAGGCTGATGTTCTTGATATCCAGAATCACGTCGCCGCTGGTTCTTGTAGTCATGAAAATTCCTCTCAGGCGGCAGCCTTGGCCGAAGCTGGGTGGCGCTTGGCGTCGACGATGGTCAGCGTGGCGCTGACGCTGCCGGTGCGACCGTCCTCGAACTTCACCAGGGTTTCGATGAACTGCTGCTGCTTGCCGGTGTAGAGCGCCTCCACCAGCACGCCGTACTTGTCGGCAATGAAGTTGCGGCGCACCTTGCGGGTGCGGGTCAGCTCGTCATCATCGGGGTCCAGCTCCTTGTGCAGCACCAGAAAGCGCGCCACCTGGGTGTCGGCCATGCCGGGTTCGCTGGCCAGATCGGCGTTGACCTTGTCGATGCATTCGGCCACCAGCTCCAGCACCTTGGCCTTGCTGGCCAGGTCCACATAGCCGCCATAGGGCAGGCCCTGACGCTCGGCCCAGTTGCCCACGGCTTCGTAGTCGATGTTGATGAAGGCGCAGACCTCGTCCTTGCCATGACCGAAGCACACGGCCTCCTTGATATGCGGGAAGAACTTGAGCTTGTTTTCTATGTAGTTGGGCGCAAACATGGCGCCGCGGCTGGTCTTGCCCACGTCCTTGGCACGGTCGATGATGCGCAGCTGGCCGTTGGCGTCGATCACTCCGGCATCGCCGGTATGGAAGTAGCCGCCGGCGTCGATCACCTCGGCCGTGGCATCGGGGCGTTTGTAGTATTCCTTGAGCACGGACACGCCCTTGACCAGCACCTCGCCGTTGTCGGCAATCTTGAGCTCGATGCCCGGCGCCGCCTGGCCCACGCTGGAGAGTTCCACCTGACGGTCGCGCTGCAGGCAGACATAGGCGCAGGTCTCGGTTTGCCCATAGAGCTGCTTGAGGTTGATGCCGATGGAGCGAAAGAAGCGGAACAGCTCCGGTCCGATGGCGGCACCTGCCGTATAGGCCACGCGGATGCGCGACAGACCCATGGCGTTGCGCAGGGGTCCATAGATGAACAGGCTGCCCAGCTGGTATTTGAGGCGATCCAGGGCTGCGACGTTCTTGCCGTCCAGAATGTCCGAGCCTACGCGGCGCGCTACTTCCATGGCCTTGGCATACATCCACTGCTTGAGCGGCGACGCATCCTCCATGCGGATGGAGACCGAGGTCAGCATGCCTTCGAAAATGCGTGGCGGCGCAAAGTAGTAGCTGGGTCCGATTTCGCGCAGATCGATGGCGATGGTCGAGGCGGATTCGGGGCAGTTGATGGTGAAGCCCGCCACCAGCCATTGCGCAAACGAGAACAGATGGTCTCCCACCCAGGCCGGCGGCAGATAGCAGATCACATTGTCCGAAGCATTCAGGCCATCGGTCTGCACGCCGCCGCGGGCGGATTCGCCAAAGCTGGCATGGGTCTGGCACACCCCCTTGGGCTTGCCCGTGGTGCCCGAGGTGTAGAGGATGACCGAGACGTCGTCCGGCGAGACGGCCTGGACCATGGCCTCATAGGCTCCCGCGTGCTGTGCATCCCACTCCTTGCCCTTGGCCAGCAGCTCCTCGGTGCTGATAAGCCCTGGCTGCTCGTACTTGCGCAGGCCGCGCGGGTCGTCATAGATGATGTGGCGAATGCCTGGCACGCTCTCGCGCACTTCCAGCAGCTTGTCCACCTGCTCCTGGTTCTCGGCGAAGGCAAACGCAATCTCCGCGTCTTCCATCACAAAGCGCATCTCGGCGGCCACGGCATCCTGGTACAGCGGAATGGGCACGGCGCCGCAAGCCTGCACGGCCAGAAAGCCCATGTAGACATGGGGCCGGTTGTCGCTGATGAAGGCCAGGTTCTGGCCGCGTTCAAGCCCCAGTGCGCGCAGGCCGCAGGCCATGTGGCGCACGGTCAGCGCGGCTTCACGCCAGCTCCAGCTCTGCCAGATGCCGTATTCCTTCTCGCGCAGGGCGGGCGCATCGGGGCGTTCTGTCGCGTGCTTGCGCAGCAGTTGCGGGAACGTGGTTGTCATGCCTGATCCTCTTGGTTGGGGGCGGAGCCGCAGCGGCTACCCTTCACGAAAGTCTTGCAGGCATGCTATGGGTGACTTTGACGTCAGGATGTCTGTTTGACGACAATTTGAGGGAAAGTCTGCATAGTGGAAATCCGCTGTAACAAATGCTGCTGAAAATGGCGCATTTGCTGCCTCGTGGAAATCCCGCTGTTGCGCCAGCGCGGCTTTGGCAATGCTGCTGGGCATGAGTCAAGAACTGTCCCTGCACCAAAGGCGGCGCAAGCCTTTGAGCTCAGAACTCGATGGCATTCCCTGGTGGCCTGTCCTGCTACCGCTGGAGCGTGAAAATGTGGCGCGCGTGCTGCTTGTCGGCGATGCCGAGCCCGGTGACTATGTCTGCCGCACCGGTCGCCCGCCCACCTACTGGTTTGGGGTGGTCGACGGCCTGCTCAAGATGAACACCGAAAGCGCCGACGGCGTCAGCATGACGCTTGCCGGTCTGCCGCCCGGTGGCTGGTTCGGCGAAGGCACGGTCATCAAGCGCGAGCCCTATCGCTACAACGTTCAGGCCATCCGCAGGAGCGTGGTGGGCGGTCTGCCCATAGACATGTTCCACTGGCTGCTCGACCACTCCATAGGCTTTAACCGGTTTGTGATGAATCAGCTCAACGAGCGACTGGGGCAGTTCATCGCGGCGCGCGAGATCGACCGCATGAGCAATCCCGATCTGCGCGTGGCGCGCACCCTGGCCGCCTTGTTCAACCCCTTGCTCTACCCCGGTGTGGGGCAGATTCTGCGCATCACCCAGCAGGAGCTGGCCAATCTGGTTGGCCTGTCGCGCCAGCGTGTGAACGAGGCCTTGTCCGTGCTGCAGCGCGAGCGCGTGATCCAGATCGAATATGGCGGCCTGCGCGTGCTGGACCTGGAGGCGCTACGTCATGGCGAGTTCTGCGCGTCGCGCAAGGCGCTTGCCTGAGGCCCGTCCTATAACCTAGCCCCGCGCTGGAATTGTGGATAACTCTCGCCTCGCGCCCGCGCGTCGCGAGACAATTACGCCCAAATGTCAGTCAAACCTCCTAAAGAGTCCGGGGCCCCAGGTTCCGGCAATTCCTCCGCGCCCTCCGATGCATCGTCGGCGCGCCCTGTTTTGCGTGCACCGGCCAAGCCTGCCAAGGCGGAAAAGCCGGCGGCAGCCCGTGGCCCCCGGCCCGCAGGCGGCTCCGATCGCGGCCCGCGCGGCGAAGGCGCTCGCGGTGAGCGTGGCGCACGCCCTCAGCGTGAGCGCGACGAGCGCCCCCGCGCTTCCGGTTTTGGGCGCCCCGATGGCGGCCGTCCTGCTCGTGACGACGGCGAACGCCGTGGCGGTTTCTCCCAGCGTGACGAGCGGCGTCCCCGCGCTGATCGAGATGACCGCTTTGCCGAAGGCGGCGAGCGTCGCTTTGGCGGCGGTGATCGTGGCTTCAGGCCCTACGGCGAGTCGCGTGATGGTGATCGCGGTGACGAGCGCCGTGAGTTCCGTCCCCGTGACGACCGCCGTGATGACCGTACGCAAGATGGCCGTGACTTTGGTGACCGTCCACGTTCGTCCGGTTTTGGCCGCTCCGACCAGGGCCGCTTCGAGCGCTCCGAAGGCGCAGAGCGACGCGAATTCCGTCCGCGTGACGACCGCCGTGATGACCGTCCGCAAGGCGGCCGTGACTTTGGTGATCGTCCACGTTCGACCGGTTTTGGCCGTCCTGACCAGGGCCGTTTTGAGCGCTCCGAAGGTGGCGAGCGCCGTGAATTCCGTCCTCGTGACGGCGACCGTCGTGGCGGTGATCGCTTTGAAGGCCGCCGTGATGAACGTCCTCAAGGCCGTGACTTTGGTGACCGTCCGCAAAACCGTGGTTCCGGTCGCCCAGATCGCGCCGAAGGTGGCGAACGCCGCGAATACCAGCCCCGTGATGGCGAGCGCCGTGGTGGCGATCGCCCGCAAGGCCGCGACTTTGGTGATCGTCCGCAGAACCGTGGCTATGGTGACCGTCCCGAAGGCCGCTCCTTTGATCGTGGTGACCGTCGCGGTGATGACCGCCGCAACGACGAGCGCCGTGGCGAACGCCGCGACGAGCGTGGTGGCGAGCCTGAAAAGCGTCATATCCCCGGCTCGTTTGTGTCGGAGGCGACACGCCGTCCCACGACCGGTATCCGCACCTACCGTCCCGCTGCCGATGGCTCGGACCGAGCAATTCCCGTCAAGCGGGCTCCCGAAGCCGAAGCGCGCCAGGACGACCGTCCCGGAGCTGTGCGCATCAACAAGCGCATTGCCGATATGGGCCTGTGCTCGCGTCGCGAAGCCGATGAGTGGGTGGAGAACGGCTGGGTCACGGTCAACGGCGAAGTCGCAACCATGGGCCAGAACGTGGTGCCCGGCGACAGGATCGAGATCGACCAGAAGGCTCAGGACCGCCAGGACCAGCAGGTCACTATCTTGCTGAACAAACCCATGGGCTATGTCAGCGGCCAGGCCGAGGACGGCCATGAGCCCGCCGTGGTGCTGATCACCAACGAGAACCGCTGGAACGAAGACCGTAGCAAGACGCGCTTCAACTTCAGCCAGCTCAAGGGCCTGGCTCCCTGCGGCCGTCTGGACATCGATTCGGTGGGTCTGCTGGTGCTGACGCAGGACGGCCGCGTGGCACGCCAGATCATTGGCGAGGACTCGGAAGTCGACAAGGAATATCTGGTGCGCGTGACCTTTGGCGACCGCGACGTGGATGTGCAGTCCGTCTTCCCCGAAGAGAAACTGGCTCTGCTGCGCCACGGCCTGTCGCTGGACGAGCAGCCGCTCAAGCCGGCCCAGGTGGACTGGCAGAACCCCGAGCAACTGCGCTTTGTGCTGACCGAAGGCAAGAAGCGCCAGATTCGCCGCATGTGCGAGCAGGTCGGCCTCAAGGTCGTGGGCCTGAAGCGCATCCGCATCGGCGGCGTGACCCTGGGCAATCTGCCCACCGGTCAATGGCGCTATCTGGCTGCACATGAAAGCTTTTGATACCCCCTGAGCGGCTCCGCCGCTTCCCCCAAGGGGGACGGGCAGCTTCGCCGCAAGGCGGCTTTTGCTCGCTGCCCCTCAGGCAAGGGTGACGCCATTTTTCAGTGGAAATGGCATCTATCCCTCTGCTGATAAGCGCAAGTAGCTATTCTTTTTGAATCAGTGCTTGCGCTTTTTTCATGTGCAGACCAAAGCCCTTGAAATCGGCAGGGCTGTCCCAAATTAACAAAGCGCATCGCTTCTGGCGATAAATTTTTGCGGTTTTCCAGAAACTCATAGAACGCTCATGACAAAGCAAACCCATTCCTTCCAGGCCGAAGTGGCCCAACTGCTGCACCTGGTTACGCATTCGCTGTATTCCAACCAGGAAATCTTCCTGCGCGAGCTGATCTCCAATGCTTCGGATGCTTGCGACAAGCTGCGCTTTGAAGCGCTGGGCGACGCCAGCCTCTACGGCGATCAGCCCGAGCTGGAAGTGCGCGTTTCCTTTGACAAGGCTGCTCGCACGCTGACCATCACCGATACCGGCATCGGCATGAGCGAGCAGGAAGCCATTGACAATCTGGGCACGATTGCCAAGAGCGGTACCAAGGCTTTCATGGAAAAGCTCAGCGGCGACCAGAAGGCCGACTCGCAGTTGATCGGCCAGTTCGGCGTGGGCTTCTACTCGGGCTTCATCGTGGCCGACAAGATCACCGTGGAAACCCGCCGTGCCGGTGCGCCGGCATCGGCCGGCGTGCGCTGGATCAGCGGCGGCACCGGCGACTTCGAGATCGAGCAGATCGAACGCGCCCAGCGCGGCACCAGCATCATCCTGCACCTGCGTGACGACGCCGAGGAGTTTCTCAACGGTTACAAGCTCAAGCAGGTCATCTCCAAATACTCCGACCACATCAGCCTGCCCATCCTGATGGAAAAGGAAGAATGGAAGGAAGGCGAGAACGATCAGCCCGGCGAGATGGTCAAGACCGGCGAATGGGAAACCGTGAACAAGGCCAGCGCCCTGTGGACCCGCGCCAAGAAGGACATCACGGAAGAGCAGTACAAGGAGTTCTACAAGGCCATCAGCCATGACTTCGAGGACCCGCTGACCTGGAGCCACAACCGCGTCGAAGGCAATACCGAGTACACGCAGCTGCTCTATATCCCCGCCAAGGCCCCGTTCGACCTGTACCAGCGCGACAAGCACGCCGGCATCAAGCTCTATGTGAAGCGCGTCTTCATCATGGACGATGCCGAGGCGCTGATGCCCCAGTACTTGCGCTTTGTGAAGGGCGTGATCGACTCCGCCGATCTGCCGCTGAACGTGAGCCGCGAGCTGCTGCAGGAAAGCCGCGATGTGCGCCTGATCCGCGACGGCTCGGCCAAGCGCGTGCTTTCGATGCTGGAAGACCTGGCACGGCATGACAGGCATGAAGCCGCAGCTGAGGCTGCCGATGGCGTGCAGGATGTCGTCAGCGAAGAGGACAAGGCCAAGGAAGGCAAGTTCACGCAGTTCTACAACGAGTTCGGCGCCGTGCTCAAGGAAGGCCTGGGCGAGGACTTCGGCAACAAGGAGCGCATTGCCAAGCTGCTGCGCTTCGCCACCACCACGCATGAAGGTCTGAACACCTCGTTTGCCGACTACAAGGCTCGCATGAAGGAGGGTCAGGACGCGATCTACTACATCACGGCCGACACCCTGGCTGCGGCCAAGAACAGCCCGCAGCTCGAAGTGTTCAAGAAGAAGGGCATCGAAGTCCTGCTGATGACCGATCGCGTGGACGAGTGGGCGCTCAACTATCTGCACGACTTTGACGGCACGCCGCTGCAGTCCGTGGCCAAGGGTGCCGTGGATCTGGGCAAGCTGCAGAACGAGGAAGAGAAGAAGGCCGCCGAGGAAGCCGCCGAAGCCTTCAAGCCCGTGCTGGCCAAGCTCAAGGAAGCACTCAAGGACCGTGCTGAAGACGTGCGCGCCACCAGCCGCCTGGTCGACTCGCCCGCCTGTCTGGTGGTCAGCGACGGCGGCATGAGCCTGCAACTGGCCCGCCTGCTCAAGCAGGCCGGCCAGGCCGCGCCCGAGTCCAAGCCGGTGCTGGAAGTGAACCCCGATCACGCCCTGGTCAAGAAGCTGGACGGCTCCGTCCACTTCAACGATCTGGCCCAGATTTTGTTCGACCAGGCCGTGCTGGCTGAAGGCGGGATGCCCGAGGATCCGGCTGCTTACGTCAAGCGTGTGAACGCGCTGCTGGCCTGAGCGGTTCGTTCTCCCCGATAAAAATCCCCGCAGAGTGGTGGCCCTGCGGGGATTTTTTTTTATGATTCCTCGCTGTATCGCTTATGGGTAGGTCGCTACCAGCTATAAAAATTGATTAGTTGCGTGAACGTGCCAGCAGGCTGCGATCCCAGAGCACCATAGCCAGGGTGAGCAGGCCCAGCAGGCCGCCCATGAGACTGGTGCCGGTCCAGCCATGTGCCAGCCAGGCCCACGAGCCCAGTGCCGAGCCGAGGGAGGCTCCGAGAAAGTACGTGGTCATATAGACGGCATTGATGCGCGATCTGGCCTCGGGCGCCAATGCATAGATCACGTTCTGGTTGCTGATGTGCAGGGCCTGCAGGGCGCCGTCGACCACCAGCAGACCGAGCAGAAACCACCAGATGCTGCTGCCGCCCAGCCACAGGCACAGCCAGCCCAGCAGCATCAGAATGGCGCCGGCCAGTGTGGCGGACTGCTCCAGTCCCTTGTCGGCCATGCGTCCGGCCACATTGGCCATCAGTGCGCCGGCAATGCCCACGATGCCGATCAGGCCGATCATCAGGTCCGATAGTTCAAAGCCCGGCCCGGCCAGCAGCAGCGCCATGGTGGAGAACAGCACGCTCACGGTGGCAAAGCCGGTGCCGCCAATCAGCGCACGGCTGCGCAGGCGCGGATGCCGGCGCAGCAAGTCTCCCAGAGACTTCATGACTTCGCCATAGCTGACGGGAGCGGCGGGAGCCGCCTTGGGCAGGGCCCGTGCCAGCAGCACGGCCATGAAGGCGGTGCTGCTGGCCCCCACCCAGTAGACGGTGCTCCAGCCGCCCAGATCGGACAGAATCCCCGCCACGCTGCGCGAGGCCAGAATGCCGATCAGCAGGCCGCTCATGACCAGGCCGACGGCACGCCCGCTGGCGCCAGGGGCGGCAAAGGTGGCGGCCATGGGCACCAGCACCTGGGCAGCCACCGAGAACACGCCGGCCATCAGGGTGCCGGCGGCGAGCAGCGCGAAGCTGCCCGCCAGACCGCTGATGCCCGACAGCAGCATGCCGCAGGCGGCCAGCAGCATCAGGATCAGAACCAGGCGGCGGCGCTCCAGCATATCGCCCAGCGGCACCAGAAACAGCAGTCCCAGGCCATAGGAGACCTGGGCCATGGTCACGGTGCTGGAGGCCTGGGCATCGCTGATTTGCAGATGCTGGACCATGGAGTTGAGCAAGGGCTGATTGAAATAATTGGCTCCGGCGCACAGGCCGCAGGCCGTAGCCATGAGCAGCAGGGTGGTTCTGGAGAGGACTGGGGTGGCCGCTGGTGTTGTGGTTTTCATGAGGCGCTCAGGTGCAGGGTCAGGCGGCAATGGCGGCTTTGGCGTCCATCGCCATGGACAGGGCCGCCGTGGCCTCCACCTCGATCAGCATGCCGGGCAGGGCCAGCTTGGGCACGGGAATCAGCGTGCAGGCCGGAAAGCGCGGCCGCCTGTCGCCGGGCTCGCCGCTGCCCCAATGCTCTCTCACGGCGCTTTGCCAGTGCTCGAAGCGCTCCAGCGAATGATCGACGATAAGCACGGTGAGCTTGAGCACATGGCCCATGTCCGCGCCACCGGCGGCCAGGGCGGTCCTGATGTTGGCAAGAGCCTGCGCAGCCTGCAGGGCAAAGCTGTCTGGCAGCTCGGCCAGGGCGTTTTCTCCGCCCTGGCCCGAGACGAAGAGCCAGCGCAGCGGCTCCTGAACGGAGACCACATGGGTGTAGCCATTGGGCAGGCTGTCGTAGAGACCGGCGGGCTGCAGATAGCGCGGTTGCGGTGAAGGGGCTTGGGCAATGAAACTGGGCTTGGCGTCCATGAAAGTCTTTCAGGCAAGGCTTGTCCGGCAGGGCCCGCCAGCAGCAGGCCTTTGTTCCGGAAGCCGCTGGAATTGTTCAACCTCAACTAAGCTTGAGGTCAAGAGGTTTGTATGACCACACAGGATTGCGGTCATGGCGGCCAGACAGGGACAACGGGAAAGCAGCGGGAGATGACGGTGAAGTGTGAAGAGACCGGCGATATGAATGGATGCGGAAACGGCCTGGTGGCCGAGGTTGAGGGAATGCCGGATCTCAGTGTGGGAGAGGTCGCCAGCCGCAGCGGGGTGGCGGTATCGGCCCTGCATTTCTATGAGAAGCAGGGCTTGATCGAGAGTGCGCGCACTGCGGGCAACCAGCGCCGCTATGCGCGAGCGGTGCTGAGACGGGTGGCCGTGATCAAGGTGGCTCAGCGCATGGGCGTGCCCCTGGCCGAGATCGCGCAGGCACTGGCCCATCTGCCGGCCAACCGCGTACCCGGCAAGGCCGACTGGAGTCGCCTGTCCTTGCACTGGCAGGCACAGCTCGATGCACGCATTGCCATGCTGACCCTGCTCAGGGATCAGCTCGACTCCTGCATAGGCTGCGGCTGCCTGTCTCTGCAGGCCTGCCCGCTGCGCAACGACCATGATTGTCTGGCGGCGCAAGGGGCCGGCCCGCATTTTAGATAGCCGCGTTCACTGGCGCGGAACGGGCAGCACGCGTGCCCGTGCGCTGATGACGCCCAGCAGTGCCGACAGCAGGCCCAGGCAGGCACAAAAGGCTATCAGTGCGCCCGTCAGACCGATATGGTCGGACAGCCAGCCCATGCCCAGGATGGGGACGATGGTGCCTACATAGCCCACGACCAGATAGGTGGACAGCAGGCCCGTGCGGTTGACGGGCTTGGAGACCTTGTTGACCACGGCCATGCCCGACAGATTGCACAGTGCATGACCGCAGGACATGCTCAGCACACTCAGTGCGAACAGCCATGGCGAGCCGGCAAACAGATTGAGAACCAGCAGGGCATTGGTCGCCGCCAGGGCGAAGAAGCCGATGATGATCAGCCGCTTGGTGGGGTAGGGCCGGGCGATGAGCTGGATGCCGGCCGACAGAAACAGGATGACGCCGATGGACAGGCCCGAGACCGCAGGTCCATGCCAGGGCAGCATCTGGGCCATGAAGCTGGGGGCCATGGCGGCAAACAGGCTGAACATGCCGAAGGCGGAAAACGCCGCCATGCAGCCCAGCGCATAGTGGTAGATAAAGGGCTTGCGCGGCTGGGAGATGCTGGGAAGAACATCTTTCAGCGTCAGGCCGGGCGCGCTGTGGACGGGCGCAGTGGTCGCCGGTAGCTGGATCCTGAACAGCGCATGAATGCCCAGAAAGCTCAGTGCGATGGGCGGCAGATAGCTGCTGACCAGGGGGAATGGCACCCATTGCGCCATCAGGCCGCCCACCACGGGCCCCAGGCCGAAGCCGAAGGCAATCGTCAGGCTGGTGGTTGCAGCCGCACGCTGCAGGTCCCCCTTGTTATTGAGCTGTGTCATGCCTATGGAGGCCGAGGTGGTGATCAACCCCGAGGCCAGGCCGATGATGAAGCGGGAAGCACCCAGGCTCCAGGTATTCCAGGACAGGGCAGAGCCGATGACGCCCACGGTCATCACCATCAGTCCCAGGCGCAGCACTTTGAGAAAACCGAAGAGGTTGGTCAGACGGCCCAGAAACAGCAGGCTGATCAAGGCGCCCAGCATATAGGTCACGAAAATCTGCGTGATATGGCTGGGCTGCAGATCCCAGGCCTGCTGGTAGAGCGGGTAGAGCGGGCTGGCAAGCGCTGTTCCCATGACGCCGACGCACATGGAAAAGCACACCCAGGCATAGGGACTCAGACGGGATTGCATTGGGAAAGCATGGGTGGAGCAGTCATCCGCATGTCCGGTGTGGGCAAGTCGGCTTGACCTAGAATTATTAAAAATGACTAATTGGTCAATTTTATGAATTCTAGAAAAGGATTTCAGCGCATGGCGGATGGCGCAGCGGCTGCCCCTTGCGCAGACCCGGATATCGGCCCGCAGGCAAAGCGTCAGCGGCGCACGCGTGGCCCGAGTCTGGACAAGACGGCGCAGACGCGTCAGCAGATTGCCGAGGCCGCACTGGCCGAGTTCGTGGAGTGCGGCGTGGCCCGCAGCACCATGGAGCGCATTGCCTGTCGCGCGCAGGTGGCCAAGGGCACGCTGTATCTCTACTACCCGTCCAAGGACGAGCTGCTGCGAGGCGTGGTGGAGCACGCGCTGCGGCATTCGGCCGTCTATCAGCCGCTCCGGCGCCGCAAGGGCGAAACGGTGCGCGCCTTTCTGCGCCGCAGTCTGCTGCCGACGCTGGAGGCCGTGGACAGCAGCGAGCGCGGCATGCTGGCGCGTCTGGTTCTCAGCGAGGCACGGCATGCGCCCGAGCTTGCCAGACTGTACAAAGAGCTGGCTTTTGATGCCTGGCAGAACTATGTGCAGGATCTGCTGGCACTGGCCGTGAAAGAGGGGGAGCTCAGGACCCGCTCGGTCAGCCGCAGTGCCCAGTTGCTGGCCAGCCCGTTCTGGATGGCGCTGGTGCACAACAACCTGCTGGCCTCTGAGGGCTCGCAGAAGCTGGCCCTCAAGCCGCTGGTCGAGCTACTGATTGATAACCTTTTTGCGGGCACGGCCGGTGACAATGTGGCTGTTCAACGTCAGTGAGATGAATTCCATGCCAGTCACCATCAAGCCCGGTCATCACAGAATCCTGAGCACGGTCTGCGCCGCCGCTCTGGTGCTGGCCTTGCCCGCCTGCGGATCCGTCGGGGCCGGAGTGGGCGTCGGGATTCCGGTGGGCCCGTTTTCCGTGGGCGTGGGTCTGGGCAGCGGCGGTCTCAGCGCAGGCGTCGGCACGGGTGTCGGGCCTGTCGGTGTGGGCGTAGGCGTCAACCAGCGCGGGCAGGTGCTGGGCAGTGCTGGCGTCGGCGCGTCCACCGACGTGGGTGGTGCCAGCGTGGGTGTCGGGGTGGGATCCTCCACCGTGCTGCATGACCCCAATCGCCCGCAGGCGCCAGAGGTGCAGCCCGTGCCGCCCGCTGCCCCCGCGCAGAGCAGCGATGCCGTGCAATGGCGCGATGCACGCGGACAGCTCGTGCCGGAATGCCGTTTGCAGGGGCGCTGCTAGCTCTTTGCAGGCATGGACCGCCCTAGGCGTAGAGCGGCTCCAGCTGCATGGCTTCGATCTGTTCGTTCAGCATGTCCACCTGGCCCTGCCAGTAGTCGGTGCTGCCGAACCAGGGGAAGTTGATGGCAAAGATCGGGTCCTGCCAGCGGCGCGCCAGCCAGGCGCTGTAATGCAGCAGGCGCAGGGTGCGCAGAGGCTCGATCAACGCCAGCTCGCGCCGGTCGAAGCTGCGGAACTGCTCATAACCCTCGAGCAGGGCCGACAGCTGCTGGGTCTGCTGGCCTCGGTCGCCCGAGAGCAGCATCCACAGATCCTGCACGGCGGGGCCGCTGCGTGCATCGTCCAGATCGACAAAATGCGGGCCGCCATGGCCTTCGTCATCCAGCGGCGTCCAGAGAATGTTTCCCGGGTGGCAGTCGCCATGCAGGCGAATCTGCGTCGCAGAATGCAAGCAAAAATGGCCTGCAGCGCTTAATCCATCAGCGGATGGCGCTATCAATGAAAGAGCTTTGTCGCAAGCCTGCTGCCAGCGGCTGCGTACTTCGAGCGCGACGACCTCATGTTCGAGAAGATAGTGCATGGATTCGTAGCCAAAGCTTTTCAGGTTCAGCGCCGGGCGATGGGTGAAGGGCTGGGCGGCCCCCACGGTGTGGATGCGGGCCAGAAAACGGCCTATCCATTCCAGCACCTCCCAGTCGTCGAGCTCGGGGCGGCGCCCGCCGCGCCAGGGGCTGATGCTGAACAGAAAGCCCGCATGCTCATGCACGGTCTGCCCTTGCAGCGCCAGCGGTGCCACCACGGGAACTTCGCCAGCCGCCAGCTCCTGGGAGAAGGCATGTTCTTCCTCGATCTGGGCGCGGCTCCATCGGCCTGGACGGTAGAACTTGGCGACGACCTTGTCGCCCTCGTCCTGGTGGGCCAGATAGACGCGGTTTTCATAGGAGCTCAGCGCCGTCAGCCGTCCGTCCGGCACAAGGCCCGTGCTGCACAGCGCATCGATCACGCAATCGGGCGTGAGGTCCGCATAGGGGTGAGAGGGGTCTTGGGTATCGCTCATCCTCGCATTGTCAGGCTCAAACAGGCTCTTGCGAACTGGATGGCATGGCACATGCGTGGGCAAAGTTGCTTTTGATTTGATAGCTGCTGCCGCTTCTCTGGCGGATGTTGGTGGCCGAAAATCCCGGGAAAACTGACCGGAATGCCTTGCATGTCGTCCGAGCTGGCACACTGCCCGCATGCAAGAGAGCGAAGCACTTTCACAGCCCTGCGAGGACCGGGATTTTGCCGAGTGGCATCAAGGTTGCCCCTGGTGTGCGGTCTGGGTGGTGATGCTGCAAGGCCATGGTCTGGGGTCCGTGCTGCAGCAGGCCAGATCCAGGCTTGGTGATGCCTTGCTGCCGCGCCATGCGCGCCAGCCGCATATCACGCTGGCCTATAGAGGGCTGTGCCGGGGAGGGGACGAGCATGCGGCGCGGGAATATGACCGGCTGGCGCTGCGCGCCGATGTCGCCATGCTGCAGAGCCTGCGGCTGCGCCCTTTTGCCGTTCAAGTGGCGGGGGCCGGCAGCTTTACCACCGTGCCCTATCTGGGCATAGGCCAGGGGCAGGAATGCCTGCAGCAGCTGCATGCAGCACTGGTGCCTGCAGAGCCCGCGCCGGGCTGGCGCTATGTGCCCCATGTGACCCTGGGCCACTATGCGAGGCGGCTGCCGCTGCGAGAGGCTGTGGACAAGTTGCTGGCACTGATCCGGGACTTGCCGGTCTTCGAGGTAAGGCAGCTGGCACTGGTCCGCTATGCGGCGGCCGATATTGCGGGGCCGCTGACGCTGGAAGGTGTCTTCGAACTGGACACCGGGCGCTATGTGGCTGCGCCCGGTGCCCTATGGTCTGAGCCGCTTTAAGCGATGGTCAGCGTCACGCCGATATTGCCGCGTGTGGCGTTGGAGTAGGGGCAGACCTGGTGAGCGGTGTCCACCAGTTGCTGGGCCGCAGCCTTGTCCATGCCGGGCAGGCTGATCTTCATGCGCACGGCGATGCCGAACACTTCGCCCACGGGGCCCAGATCGACTTCGGCATCCACCGACAGGTCGGCGGGCAGGGTGATCTTCTGGCGAGCGGCCACGGCCTTCATGGCGCCGATAAAGCAGGCGGAGTAGCCGGCGGCAAACAGCTGCTCGGGATTGGTGCCCTTGCCGGCGCCGCCGGGCGAGCTCAGCTGGATGTCCAGGCGGCCATCATCGGTGCGCGAATTGCCTTCGCGTCCGCCGGTGGTGTGGGCGTGGGCGGTGTACAGAACCTTGTCGAGTTGGGCCATGGTGTCTTCCTTTGCGAGATTGCCCGGCAATGCGGGCGGGTGGAGGAAATCGTCAGGAGTGGCTGCGGCGCGGCGCCAGCCGTGCGCGCAGTGTGCCGAGCTGGCCCGTGAGGGCCTGCAGTTCGGGCAGGGTGCACTGCGTGCTCTGAAGCACGCAGGCAGGTATTTTTTCGGCCTCGGCGCGCAGTGCCCGGCCGGTATCCGTGAGGGCGATGCGCACGCGGCGCTCGTCCTGTGCATCGCGCTGGCGTGCCAGCAGGCCTGCACTCTCCAGTCGCTTGAGCAAGGGCGTCAGCGTGCCTGAATCCAGGTAAAGACGTTCGCCCAGTTCCGAGACCGTGAGTTGGTCGCCTTCCCAGAGCACCAGCATGACCAGGTACTGAGGGTAAGTCAGGCCTATGGCATCCAGCAAGGGTTTGTAGAGCTTGGTCATGGCCAGCGATGCCGAGTACAGCGCAAAGCAGACCTGATTGTCCAGGCGCAGCAGCTCGGAGCTGTCGGGGAGAAGGTTGTCATCGGATCGCATGGGTTGAATTATTGCAGACAATTAAATTGCGCGCAATTTAATTTGCAGATCGCCGGGCCCAAGGAGGCAGTGCAGAGGTCCGGAGCAATGCAAACAGGCTCCGTGCACGGAGCCTGTCGCGGCTGAAGCTGTCCCGTGCCTAACGGGCGGTCAGCGCATCGGCCAGGGCCTGGTACATGGGCAGGCTGGTCGGGTCTATGCCTGCATTGCCCGCAATCGGGTGGGAGGCATAGCGCACCACCACCATCTGGGCCTTGGGGTCGATGTAGATGGCCTGACCGTGAATGCCGCGCGCCATATAGGCTCCGTTGGGGTTGTGCGAGACCCACCACATATTGCGATACGACCAGCCGGGCAGCGTGGCATAGCCGGCCTTCACAAACTTGGCCGGGTCGGCGCCGCGGCGGATGTCCTGGACCACGGCCCTGGGCAGCACCTGCTGGCCGCTGGCGGCGTGGCCTTCGTTGCGCATCAGCTCGCCGAAGCGGGCCAGGTCGCGCAACGTGGTGTTGAGGCCGCCGCCGCCCGATTCCGTACCGATGCGATCCACCATGAAGTAGGCGTCCTGCTCGGCTCCGATGCGGCTCCAGATGCGTTCGGACAGCAGCTGGGCCAGAGGCTTGCCGCTGGCGCGGCGCACGATCCAGGCCAGAACCTCGGCGTTGGCCGTCTTGTAGGCAAAGCCCTGGTCATGCTCGCCCTCTTTCTGCAGGGTCTGCAGAAATTCGTAGAAGCTCCTGGGGCCGGCATAGTCCTTGCCCTGCGCCATCATGCCGCCGGAACGGGCGTAGTCCCAGACTTCGGCCTTGGGGTCGGCGTAGTTCTCGGAGTACTTCACGCCGATCGTCATGTCCATCACCTGGCGCACCGTGGCGTCGCCATAGGCGGTGTTCTTCATCTCGGGCAGATAGTCGGTCACCGGTGCCTCGGGCTTGATGAGCCCCTCGTGGGCCAGCAGGGCGGCCAGGGTGCCGACAAAGGACTTGGTGACCGACATGGCCAGGTGCGGGCGCTGCGGCTCCAGCGCACCCAGATACTTCTCATAGATCACGCGGCCCTTGTGCATGACCAGAATGCCGTCGGTGTAGTTGCGATCCAGTGCCTGGGCAAAGGTCAGCTCTTCGCCCGTGCCCATGACCTTGAAGCGCACTTGCTCGATGTCGACCGGAGCCGAGCGCAGGGCGCTGGGAGCACCCGGGCCGCGCCAGACATTGGCCGTGGGCGTGATTTCTCGGATATGCGAGAAGGTCCAGCGTATGCGGGGAAAGGTGTTGCCTACGGGGTTGTCGAAGGTGATTAGCTTGTCGGCAGCGGGCGGAAAGCCCTGCATCCAGCCCATGGCCTGCACGCTGGTGCTGATCGGGTCGGGCAACGCGGGTGCGGCAGCCTGTGCATGGACTGCAGAAACCATAGCTGTCAGCGCAAGTGGCACAAGCGTTCTGCGCGTAAAAGACTTCAAGCTCATCATTACCTCTTGGACTTGGGATTAATGACCGGTAAAACGGGCTGGGCGTTTCTCGATGAAGGAGCGCACGCCTTCGGCGGCGTCCTCACTGTTGGCCAGGCGCTGCTGCACGGGAATGAAGTCGGCCACGGCGGCGGCCTGGCCCAGCTCTATGGCCTTGAGGACATTCAGGCGGGTGGCCACCACGGCCTGCGGTGCCTGGGCGGCAATGCGCTCGGCAATGCGAAAAGCCTCGTCCAGTTCCTGGCCTGCGGGTACGACTTTTTGTACAAAGTGGCAGCGCAGGGCCTCGGCTGCGTCGAAGGCGTCCCCGGTCAGCAAATGCAGCATGGCATTGCCCACGCCGGCGCGCTCGGGCATGCGCAGTGTGGCGCCGCCCGTGGGCATGATGCAGCGCTGCACCTCCATCTGTGCAAAGCGGCTGCTGTCGGCAGCGACGACGATATCGGCGCCCAGCATCAGTTCTATGCCGACGGTAAAGCAGATGCCTTTGACGGCGGCAACCATGGGCTTGGTTCGGCGGCGGTAGCCGGGCAGGCCATAGTCGTGCGGCTCCACGAGGCCGGCAGGGATGGCTTTCTGGCCAGTCCTCATGAATTCGGCAATGACGGGCAGATCCAGCCCCGCCGTGAAATGATCGCCGAAAGCATGGAGCAGGCCCACGCGCAACCCAGGCTCGTCGTCGAGCCGGGTATAGGCCTCTGCCAGTTGCTGGAACATGGCCGGCGTCCAGCCATTGCGCTTGGCCGGGCGGTTGATGCCGATCAGCAGCACATGGCCGCGGACTTCACAAGAAATGCAGCCCTCGGGCGGAGGGCTGGGATGGTCGATTTGCATGGCAGGTCTCCTGCTGCAACCTTAGACGGCTGCCGCAGCCGCCGCAGTCGCGCACAAGACCTGAAGGCCGGCGATTTAGTAGGTGTAAACACCCTGGCCGGTCTTGCGGCCCAGACGGCCGGCAGCCACCATTTCGCGCAGCAGGAAGCAGGGGCGGTACTTGCTGTCGCCGAATTCCTTGAGGTAGACCTCCATCACGGCCAGGCAGACGTCCAGACCGATCATGTCGGCCAGGGCCAGCGGGCCAATCGGCTGATTGCAGCCCAGCTTCATGCCTGCGTCGATGTCCTCGGCCGAGGCCGTGCCTTCGCTGAGCACCTGGAAGGCCTCGTTGATCATGGGCACCAGAATGCGGTTGACCACAAAGCCGGGAGCGTTCTTGACGGTGATGGGCGACTTGCCCAGTTTTTCCGACAGGGCCTTGACCGCATCGTGGGTGGCGTCGCTGGTCTGCAGGCCGCGGATGATCTCCACCAGGGCCATCATGGGCACGGGGTTGAAGAAATGCATGCCGATGAACTTGTCGGCACGCTGGGTGGCGGCCGCCAGCTGGGTGATGGAAATGGACGAGGTGTTGGTGGCAACGATCACATCCTGTGCCAGCAGGGTATCGAGCTGCTTGAGGATCTTGACCTTGAGCTCGTAATTCTCTGTGGCGGCTTCGATCACCAGCTGTGCCGACTTCAGATCGTCGTAGCTGGTCGAGGTCTTGATGCGTGCCAGCGCTGCGCTCTTGTCGGCTTCGCTGATCTTTTCCTTCTTGATCAGGCGGTCCAGGCTGCCGGCCACGGTGGCCAGGCCTTTTTGCACGGCGGCCTCGGAGATGTCCACCATCACCACGTCGATGCCCGATACGGCGCAAGCCTGCGCGATGCCGTTGCCCATGGTGCCGGCGCCGATGATGCCTACGGTTTGGATTGCCATCTTTTTTGTCTCCATTCAGATAAGTGCGTTTGAACGGGAAAATGTTATCCCGGTTCTGACCGGGTTTGACCCTAGTCGGGCATGGTTGGCGTGTTAGGAGTCATCACGATGACAGTGTTTTTTCTGCACGACCGTGTTTTTCCGCGTTTCGCCGCTGCAGACCTCTGGTCAGAATTTGCAGCAAAAGGAGTGTGGACATGCGTGACTATCTGGTGGTGGGAGGCGGCTCCGCTGGTGCGGTTCTGGCAGCCAGGCTCAGCGAGAACCCACAGGTCAGCGTGACCTTGCTGGAGGCGGGGGGCGAGGACACCAGCGTGCTCATCCACTGCCCCGCAGGGCTGGCGCTGATGGCCAAGCAGAAAAACTACAACTGGGCCATGAGCACGGTGCCGCAGCCCGGGCTCGGTGGTCGGCGGGGCTACCAGCCGCGCGGCAAGGTGATGGGTGGCTCCAGTTCCATCAATGCCATGATCTATCTGCGTGGCCAACCTGGGGACTATGAATATTGGAGCGCTCAGGGCAATCCAGGCTGGGGCTGGAGCGATGTTCTTCCCTATTTTCTGAAGGCCGAATGCAATACGCGCGGCGCGGACGCACTGCATGGTGCCAGCGGTCCCTTGCATGTCTCCGATCTCTGCGACCCGAATCCGCTGGCCCAGGCCTTTGTGCGCGCAGGCGTGCAGGCCGGTCATGCGCACAACCTCGACTTCAACGGCACTGCTCAGGACGGTGTGGGTCTGTATCAGGTCACGCACCAGAAGGGCGAGCGCTGCAGTGCGGCCAAGGCTTATCTGACGCCGGTGCGCGGCAGCCGGTCCAATCTGGAAATCATCACCGCTGCCCAGGTGCGGCGGGTTCTGATGGACGCACGCAAGGCCGTCGGCGTGGAATATGTGCAGGCAGGGCATGTCAGGCAACTGCTCTGCCGACGCGAGGTTCTGCTCTGTGCCGGCGCACTGCAGTCGCCGCAACTGCTGATGCTCTCGGGCATAGGGCCGGGTGAGCATCTGCAGCAGCTGGGCATCGATGTCGTCCACCACCTGCCAGGCGTGGGCGAGCATCTGCACGACCATCCCGATGTGGTCCAGGTGGTGGATGGCCCGCAGCTCAAGGACAGCTTCGGCATCTCGCTTGCCGGTCTCAGGAATGTCTGGCAGGGCATGGGCCGCTGGCGCCATGAGCGCCGGGGCATGCTGACCAGCAATTTCGCCAAAGCCGGCGGCTTTATCCGTAGCCGGCCCCAGGAGCCGGTGCCCGATCTGCAGCTGCATTTTGTGGTGGGCAAGCTGGTCGACCATGGCCGCAAGACCTTGCTGGGCCATGGCTACTCCTGCCATGTCTGCCTGCTGCAGCCCAAGAGCCGGGGGCGCGTCAGGCTGGCCTCTGCCGACGCGGGCACCATGCCGCTCATAGACCCGGCCTTTTTTGCCGAGGCCGACGATATGCAGCGCATGGTGCGCGGCGTGCACCGCATGCGCGACATTCTCGATCAGCCCGCGCTGGCCCGTTTCGAGGGGCGGGAGCTGAAGCATTCGGCGCAGGCGCGCAGCGATGAGGAGATTGAGCAGTTCATCCGCCGTTACGCCGACACCATCTATCACCCCGTGGGCAGCTGCCGCATGGGCCCGGGCGCTCTGGACGTGGTCGATGCCCGCTTGCTGGTGCATGGGGTGCAAGGGCTGCGCGTGGTCGATGCCTCGGTCATGCCGCGCATCGTGAGCGGCAACACGAATGCGCCGACCATCATGATTGCCGAGAAGGCGGCCGATCTGATCAAGGCTGCCTGCTGACTCAGGCCAGCGGAGCCAGGTCGGATTCGACAGGGTTCTCGTCGGGTGGAGGAGTCAGGGTGGTGTACTCCACCCGTCCCCGGCCCTGCTTCTTGGCTTGCTGCAAGGCAGCATTGGCGTGGCTGGACAGCTCGTTGAGGCTCAGGCCCTTCCAGGCCGCAGGGACCAGTGCGCAACCCGCGCTGAAGTCCAGCTCCACCTGCAGCTCGTATTGCGCGCCAATCTGCAGTGTGGATTTGATGCGCGTCAGCAGCGATCTGACGCCCTGCTGGTCTGCGTGAATCAGCAGGCAAAAGGACTCTCCCTGCCAGCGGGCCACGACCTCGTCGCCGCGCATCTGCTTTCTCAGGGTGCGTGACATCAGCTGCAAGGCCTCGTCTCCGGTCTGATAGCCATGGCGGCGATTGATGTGCGAGAAATGATCCATGTCGATCAGGATCAAGGCCAGCGGCAGGTCTTCGCGTTGTGCCCGGTTGAGCATGTGGCGGGCCTGGTTGCGGATGGCCTGGCGCAGCGGCAGGCCGGTCAGGCTGTCTTCGGGCTTGTCCGCCTGCTGCCGGCGGTGTTCCTCGTCACGCCAGGCCATCAGGATCGCCACAAACAGGATGGCGGTGAACAGGGGCACCAGCCAGGGCGGCGACAGGCCGGGATCAAGCTCTTGTTCAAAGCTGTAGACCCAATGCGCATGCAGAGCCAGAGAGCTGCGAGCGAGCAGGGCCAAGGCCGTGCACAGACCGATGCCGAAGAACAGATAGCGCCAGGTCCTGGCTGCCGGGGTACGCGGAAACAAGGCCAGGCTGGCCAGCGAGGCAATCGCCAGGCCATAGCAGATGTTGAACCAGAAAAGCCGGTAAGGCTGGCTTTGAATCAGTATCAGCTCGCCGGCCAGGGCAAGCAGGCAGAGCACGGCGAGCGCGCGCACCAGCGACTGTCTTCTGGGGCCCAGCCAGCCCTTGAGCGCCTTTTGCAGCTGCCACAGAGCGCTTGTCGAGGCGGCGGTCGCCGCCACCGACAGCAGCGTGTTCCAGGTCAGCGAGGTGGAGCGCGTGGCGCTGAGCACCAGCAGCCAGGCCAGGCCTTGCAGCAACAGGAATTGCTGCGCATTGCGGGCGGCCCGGCTCAGCTGGGGGCCCATGAACCATGGCAGGGAGAAGGCGACCAGCATCAAATTGACGGCGACCATCAATGTCATGGAGAACTGGTCGACCTCGAGCATGGCAGGGCCTTACTGGAAGGCCACCTCGTCAAAGCTGCGCAGCTTGCGACTGTGCAGGCGGTCGGAGCCGCCTTCACGCAGTATGTCCACGGCACGCATGCCGATGCGCAGATGCTGGTCCACGCGCTCGCGATAGAAATGGTTGGCCATGCCGGGCAGCTTGATCTCGCCGTGCAGCGGCTTGTCGCTGACGCACAGCAAGGTGCCATAGGGCACGCGGAAGCGGAAGCCGTTGGCGGCAATGGTGGCAGATTCCATGTCCAGCGCCACGGCGCGGCTCTGGCTGAAGCGGCGCTGGGGAAGGTTGTCGGGCAGCAGCTCCCAGTTGCGGTTGTCGGTGCTGGCCACGGTGCCGGTGCGCATGATGCGCTTGAGGTCGGCACGCTCCATCTGCGTCACGTCGGCCACGGCCTGCTGAAGCGCGACCTGGATTTCGGCCAGCGCCGGAATCGGCACCCACAGCGGCAGCTCTTCGTCCAGCACATGGTCCTCGCGCACATAGGCATGGGCGAGCACATAGTCGCCCAGTTGCTGGCTGTTGCGCAGACCCGCGCAATGGCCCAGCATCATCCAGGCATGGGGGCGCAGCACGGCGATATGGTCGGTGATGGTCTTGGCATTGGCCGGGCCGACACCGATATTGACCATGGTGATGCCGCTGTTGTCCGCGCGCACCAGGTGGTAGCCCGGCATCTGCGGCAGGCGCGGCGGCGCATTCCCGAGCTCGTCGACGGCTTCGGCGGGCAGGCCGGCGCGGCGGGTCACCACATTGCCGGGCTCGACAAAGGCGATGTATTCGCTGTCCTCCTTGGCCATTTCGGCATGGCCCAGACGGATGAATTCGTCGATATAGAACTGGTAGTTGGTGAACAGCACGAAGTTCTGGAACCAATCCGGGGCCGTGCCTGTGTAGTGGCGCAGGCGGTGCAGCGAGTAATCCACGCGCGGCGCGGTAAACAGCGACAGAGGCAGGGCCTCGCCGGCCGCCGCGCGCCAGGTGCCGTTGGCGATGCCGTCGTCCATGGATTCAAGATCCGGCAGATCGAACACATCGCGCATCAGCATGCGGCGCTCCGGCGAGAGCGAGCCTTCGATATGGTCGTTGTCGGCGAACGAGAAATGGATAGGGATGGGCTTGTCGCTGAGGCCCACTTCGATGGGCACCTGATGGTGCAGGATCAGCAGGCGCAACTGCTCGCCGAAATAGCTGGCAAACAGGTCGGGCCGGGTCAGCGTGGCCTCATAGGTGCCGGGACCCTCCACAAAGCCGTAGGTCAGCTTGGTATCGGCCTGCGCCACCGTGGTGGTCTTGATACGCACAAACGGGTAGTAGGCGTGAATCGGCGCTGCCGGGGTTTCTCCCGCCACGAAGCGCTGCATGGCAGCTCGCAGATGATCGATCTGCTCGCGGTACAACTGCTGCACATGGGCTAGCGCCTGGAGGGCGTCCGTATGGAACATGCTGCTGTTCTTATGAGAGGGTGTCGGTGTATTCGAGGCCATGCACTATTGTCTTTGTAGCAGTTGACAGTGTTGCGACATCCATGCCGAAGCCTGCTCGGCAGGTAATGGCGCTGACACGAGAAACCCTTGCATCATGGCACAGCCCATCTCTCTGAGCATGTCCAGCTGTTCAGTGCTTTCCACACCCTCGGCCAGAATCTCCAGATGCAGACTCTGGCCCATCTGCACGATGGCATTGACGATGGCGGCGGCATCCGGGTTGTGTGGCAGATCGGTCACGAATGAGCGGTCGATCTTGAGCCTGTCTATGGGGTGCTTGCGCAGATAGGCGAGAGACGAGTAGCCGGTGCCGAAGTCGTCGATGGCCAGGCCCACCCCCAGCGCCTTGAGGGCATGCAGGGTCTGCTGCATCTGGTTGCCCGAAAGCATCAGCGTGGTTTCTGTCACTTCGATATGCAGATAGCAGGCTTCCAGCCCCGTGTCGGCCAGAGCCTGGGCCACTTCCTTGACGACATCGCGCTGGCGGAACTCCTGTGCCGACAGGTTGACGGCCACGGGGATGGCGGGAAAACCCTGTTGCTGCCAGGCATGGGCCTGACGGCAGGCCTGATTGAGCACCCAGCGATCCACGGCCGCGATCAGCCCCCGGTTCTCGGCAAAGCCGATGAATTCGTCGGGCGAGACCAGGCCACGGTGCGGGTGCCTCCAGCGCACCAGGGCTTCGAAGCCTGCAAGCTCGCCTGTCTGCATCAGGGTCTGCGGCTGGTAATGCAGCTCGAACTCGCCGCGTTCCACGGCGTTGCGCAGCATCTGCTCCTGCATCAGCATGCGTGTTGCGCGGCTCTCAAGCGCTGGCGTGTAGAACTGGGAGAAACTGCGGCCGCGGCTCTTGGCCATCTGCATGGCGGCCTCGGCATTGCTCAGCAGGGATGCTGGGCATTTCCCGTCCTTGGGATACATGGCGACGCCGACACTGACGGAAATCACCAGCTGGGTGCCCTCTATCAGATAGGGCGCCTCTGCCGTGGCGCGCAGTCGCGCGAGCAGGGCCTCGGTCTCCAGCAGGCTTGGGTTGTCGGGGAGCACGATGACAAAGTCGTCACTGCCGGTGCGGGCCACGATATCCTGAGTGCCGACGGTGCTTCTGAGCCGCTGCGCCAGCTCGCACAGCAGCAGATCTCCAGCCTGATGGCTGAGCGAATCGTTCACCGACTTGAACTGGTCCAGGTCCAGCGACAGCACCGCCAGGCGCGACTGCTCGCCGGCTGCCCTGGCGATGGCGTCGGCCAGCAAATGGTTGAGGCGGGCCCGGTTGGGCAAATGCGTCAGCAGGTCATGCTGGGTCAGATAGTCCATGCGCTGCCGGGTCTGGAGGTTTGCGGTCAGGTCGCGCAGCAGGACGATGCGGTGCCGGTCTTTTTCCCCGGGCATGGTGCTGGCTTCTATCTCCACCGGGACGAGCTGGCCGTTCTTGTGCACGACCACGGACTCAAGACGATCTTCACGCTCGCTGCGCATGTTCTGCAGCGCCCGCAGACGCGCCTCGGGCGCCACGTAATCGAGCACCGGCGTTCCGCGCAGCTCGTCGAGCGAATAGCCAACCAGCCGGGAAAGCGCATCATTGCCGTCCATGATGACGCCATCGCGGTGCAGCACGATGGCTTCGGTGGTGATGGCAGCGAACTTGCGCATGCGCTCTTCGCTGTCGCGTATCTGCTGTGTCGCCAGATGATGGTGGCTGACGTCGGTCATCAGCGCCACGACCCCCTTGAGCACGCCTTTTTCCTCATGCGGGCGCAGCACCGCCTCGATGTGCTGCAGTCGGCCGATCTCGTTTTCGACCTGGCGCGTATAGCGCAGGGTCTGGGTGCTGTCCACCGCCACGGAGTTCAGATAAGGTTCGATCTGTGTCCAGACCGGCTCGCCCACGACGTCGCGCACATCCATGCCCACGATGCTTTGCATGGTGTGACCGAAGTGCTCTGCATAGCGCGCGTTGGCAAAGCGGCAGGCACGGGTTTCGGCATCAAAATAAGCCAGCATTGCGGGTGCTGTATCGGCCACCAGTCGAAGAATGGCGTCCTCATCCCTCGCTTGCTGTGCTGTCGACGTATCAGGCATGCGCCTCCCTTTTTTCTGGGAGTATTTATATAGGAATCAGGCCAGCCTCGACCATGACATGTCCATCACGATAAGGGATTGTGAATTGCTTTTCAGACAACTTGCAAAGACTATTGATGTATCAGAACACTTGGTGATATAGAGGCCCAGGAACCCGAATATGCTCAATTCCGACCTCTCAAGCTCTTCAAAATGGCTGCAGCCGCACAATTTGCTGCGCCTGTCCGTGGTGGTGGCGCTGCTCACCATCGTTCTCAAGACCCTGGCCTGGTGGCTGACCGGCTCGGTGGGCCTGCTGTCCGATGCGCTGGAATCTTTCGTGAATCTGGCCGGTGCCATGTTTGCACTGACCATGGTGACCGTGGCCAAGCGACCGGCGGATACCGAACACCCCTATGGACATTACAAGGCGGAGTACTTCTCGGCCGGTTTCGAAGGCGTGCTGGTCATAGGCGCCAGCCTGGCGATTGCCTGGGCAGCGCTGTCGCGGCTGTGGAACCCGCAGCCCCTGGAGCAACTGAGCTGGGGCCTGATGCTGTCGCTGCTCAGCACGGTCTTCAACGGGCTGCTGGCATGGGTCATGCTGCGCTCCTCGCGCAAATACCGTTCGATGGCGCTGGAGGGCGATGCACGGCATCTGCTCACCGATGTCTGGACTTCGGTGGGCGTGGTGGTCGGCCTGCTGGCTGCGGCCCTGACGGGCTGGCTGTGGGTGGATGCCGCGGTGGCTCTGGCCGTGGCCGTGCATATCTGCGTGCAGGGTGTGCAACTGGTCTGGCAGTCCTCGCAAGGCCTGATGGATCAGGCGCTGGATGCGCCGCAGCGCCTCAGGATAGACACTTTGCTGGACAGCTTCGCCAGGCGCAGCGAAGGCGTGAGCTTTGACAATATCTCCAGCCGCCAGGCGGGGGAGCGCAGCTTTGTGGACTTTCACATGCATGTTCCCGGCCAGTGGAGCGTCCAGCGGGCGGCACAATTGCGCTCGGAGATTGAAGCCGCGCTGCTGCAGGCCATTCCAGGCCTGTATGCCCGCATCGAGCTGCTGCCCATGGGCATGAACACGGTCAGTGAAGTGGCCGATGGAGAGCAGGGCGGCGAAGCACAGGGCGCGGCCAGGGAAGGTTTCAGTACATGATGAGTGTGATTCAGCGCGTCAAGCAGGCGCGCGTGGAGGTCGACGGCCGCATTACCGGTCAGATCGGCCAGGGTCTGCTGGCGCTGGTCTGTGCCGAGCGCGGCGATACCGAGGCCGAGGCCGACAAGCTGCTGGCCAAGATGCTCAAGCTGCGCATCTTCAGCGACGAGGCCGGCAAGATGAACAAAAGCCTGCAGGACGTTGGCGGGGGGCTGCTGGTGGTCAGCCAGTTCACGCTGGCGGCCGACACCAGGGGCGGCAACCGCCCCAGCTTTACGGCCGCCGCCGCGCCCGACGAAGGCCGGCGACTCTACGACTATTTTGTGGACCAGGCCAGGCTGGCCCACGCTCAGGTGCAGACCGGTGAATTTGCCGCCGACATGCAGGTGCATCTGGTCAATGACGGGCCCGTCACCATTCCCATGCGCATGGAGCCGCAGGCCTAGGCAAGGCCAGGCCTGCGCGCCCATCCGTCACCACGATTTCAACAAGAGCTGTCCATGAAGCCATCCTGCAAGCCCTCTTTATCCCTCATCGCCGCCGGCCTGATTCTCGGTCTGGCCGGCGCCAGCCTGCCCATCCAGGCGCAGACCTTGAAGAAACCCGCGCTGGACGCACTGATCGCATCATCCGCTGCGCCCCCCCCAGAATCCTTCAAGGCCTTTGCGCAGCAGGCAGCCAGGGCCGAGCCTGGCGTGGCGGCAGCCGTGCAGCGCTATACGCGCGGCCAGACGCTGTCGGACGGCGAACTCGCGGATATCGCCCGGTTGCTGGGGGTATACAACCGTTTGACCCAGGAGACAGCGGTGCTGGAAAGCCTGCAGCGCATGGTGGCGCTGCCCACGGTGCGTGATTCCAAGGTGCCTGCGCATGAGAGTCCGGCCATCCTGGACTTCGGCAAGCTCGTTGCATCCATGGCTGCTGAATTCGGGCTGCGCTTTCGCAATGTGGACAACCGCATCTTTGAAGTGACGCTGCCTGCCAATGCGGCGAGCCGTGCCAGCGAGGCCACCGAGTTCGGCATCCTGACCCATGCCGATGTGGTGCCGGTGGTGGCTGCCGAGTGGGTACTGGACGGCAAGCAGATCAATCCTTTCCAGGTCACCCGTGTGGGCGACCGGCTTTATGGGCGCGGCACGATTGACGACAAGGGCTCCATCGCCACCGTGCTGTATGCGATGAAGGCGGTCAAGGACAGCGGTCTGCCGCTGTCGCGCAGCATTCGCCTGATGATAGAGACCACCGAGGAAACCGGCGGCGATGCCATGAAGTACTACCAGAGCAAGACCGCGCTGCCGCAGTACAACATCGTGCTGGACAGCAAGTATCCGGCCGTGGTCGCTGAAAAGGGCACGGGCGCGCTCAAGGCCTTGTTTGCGGATGTCGCAGTGGATGCCGCCAGGCCCGCCATCACCGCCATGGCCGGCGCCGCCTCGGCCAACTCCATTGCGCAGACGGCCTCCGCCACCGTCTCCGCCACCGATGCGGCTGCGCTGGATCAGATCGCGCAGCGGCTGTCCAAGGACAAGGACGACTTTGTGCGCCGGCACGAGGCGCAGGGGAAGTTCTCCATCGACGTGCAGCGCGCCGAGGGCCAGGTCACGGTCAAGGTCAGCGGCGCATCCGCTCACGGCTCTCGTCCTGAAGAAGGGGTCAATCCCGTGCCGCGCCTGGCGCTGTTCCTGCAGCAGAGCCTGATGCCGGAGCAGGGCGCGGCGCTGCTGCAGCCCAATCAGTACAGTCAGGCCGTACGCTATATCAATGGCGTGTTCGGCCTGGACTATCTGGGCCGGCAGCTGGGCATTGCCTATGCCGATGATTTCATGGGGCCGCTGACGCTGTCGCCCAACCTCATCAAGTCTGCTGACGGCAAGCTGGAGGTGACGGCCAATGCGCGCATGCCGCGGGGCAAGACGCCCGAGCAGCTGCGCGCCGAGGTGGAACAGGGCATTGCCCGCTGGAGCGATGCGGCCAAGGTTGCGGTGACCGTGCAGTACACACAGGGCAACTGGATGGCCCGCGACCCCAAGGGCGCGTGGCTGGGCACCCTGCTCAATATCTTTGGCGACACCACGGGGCTGGACGCCAGGCCCGTGCCTACCGCAGGCAGCACGACGGCCAAGCTCATGCCCAACGCCATCAACTTCGGTCCGGCCATGCCCGGCAAGAAGTACACGGCCCACAATGCGCTGGAGTACCAGGAACTGCCGGACCTGCGCACGGACATGCAGATGTTCACCGAGATGCTGGTGCGCATCGGCAATCTGCAGCAGATGCAGTGACGGCAGCCCCGATGGCGGGGCTGGCTTGCAGTTACTGCATCACGTTCATGACGGCCAGCGTCATGGTTTCCACGCCGGTCTTGAACGTGGGTTCGGGCTCGGGAGCGAAGAAGGGCGAGTGATTGAAGGGCAGCGGCTTGCCGCCGGGCTGGCTGGCCTGTGCCACTTTCTGGGGATCGGACACACCCAGGATGTAGAACATGGACGGCACGCCCTGGTTGATGAAGTCCGAGAAGTCCTCGCTGGCCGTGGCCGGGGGGATGGGCAGCACGTTCTTGTCGCCCAGCGCAGCCTTGAACAGCCTGACCGTGCGATTGACCAGCGCCGCGTCATTGACCACGGCGTCCGAACCCTTGGTCAGCTTGATCTCGGGGGCCGGCGCACCGGACATGGCGGCCTGCGCCTTGGCGCTGCGCTCTATGCCGTCATGCAGCTTGCTGCGCACCTCGCTCTTGTAGCTGCGTATCGTGCCCAGCAGCCGCGCCTGATCGGGAATGATGTTGCCCGCGCTGCCTGCATTGAAGGCACCCACGGTGACCACGCCGAATTCCATGGGGTCTTTCTCGCGGCTGACCACGCCTTGTACATCGACCACAAAGCGCGAGGCCATGAGCACGGGGTCTATGCCTTTGTCGGGCATGGAGCCATGGCTGCCGCGACCGTGAAACGTGATGTCCAGCGAGTCCGAGTTGGAGGTCGCCGCCCCGGCCACATAGCCCACCGTGCCATAAGGCATGGAGCCGGTGTGCAGCGCAAAGGCGTAGTCGGGCTTGCCGAACTTCTTGAACAGGCCGTCGGCCAGCATGGCCTTGGCTCCGGTCACGGTTTCCTCGGACGGCTGGGCCACGAACATCAGCGTGCCCTTCCATTGTCTCTTCAGGCCCAGCAGCGCCTGCGCCGTGCCCAGCCAGCTGGTCATATGCATGTCGTGGCCGCAGCTATGGGCGACAAAGCTCTCCTTGCCGTTGTACTGGGCCTTGGCCCTGCTCGCATAGGGCAGGCCGGTTTTTTCCTCCATGGGCAGGGCGTCCAGCTCGGTGCGCACCATGACGGTGGGGCCCGCGCCATTGCGATAGATGGCGACCAGGCCGGTCTTGCCGATGCCCTCGGTGACTTCAAAGCCCAGCCTGCGCATCTCGGCCGCCAGCTTGGCGGCGGTGCGCGTTTCCTGGAAGCCCAGCTCGGGGTTGGCATGCAGGTCTTCGTAGATGCCGCGCATCTGCGGATACATCTGGGCGATCAGCTGCTGCAGCTGGGGCTTGAGCGGCTGGGGGTCCAGCTCTGCTGCCTGGGCCGAGCCCAGAGTGACGGCCAGCGCGGCGACGGCGCAGAACTTGCGGGTAAGGCTAGGGTGCATGTGAGGGTCTGTGGTTGGCTTCAAACAGAGGCGGCCATTGAAGACCGCGCTTTCAGACTAGGAGCATGGCCGGTCCGGATTGAAGAGGGGCAACCCGCAAATGGCACCGTGAATAACGATGGCACAAGGCTTTTCCTGCGCAGGCCCGGGATAATCCGCTCCCATGAATACCTCCACCAGCGCCGCCCAGGCCTCTGATTCCACCGCTTTCTCGGCGCTGCCCCTGTCCCCCGAAATGCTGGCCAATCTCCAGCAGCTCGGCTATGCGCAGATGACGCCCATCCAGGCCGCCAGCCTGCCGCTGACCCTGCAGGGCAAGGACCTGATCGCCCAGGCCAGCACCGGCAGCGGCAAGACGGCTGCCTTCGGCCTGCCCATGGTCGATCGCCTGAACCCGCGCTGGTTTGCCGTCCAGGCCCTGGTGCTGTGCCCCACGCGCGAACTGGCCGACCAGGTCGCCACCGAAATCCGCCGCCTGGCGCGCGCGCAGGACAATATCAAGGTCGTCACCGTCTATGGCGGCGTGCCCTCGCGCAACCAGATCGCCTCGCTGGAAAACGGCGCCCACATCGTCGTCGGCACACCCGGGCGCGTGATGGATCTGATGGAGCGCGGCAAGCTCGATATCGGCAACCTCAAGACCCTGGTGCTGGACGAGGCCGATCGCATGCTGGACATGGGCTTTCTCGGCGACATCGAAACCGTGGTGCGCCAATGCCCGGTGGATCGCCAGACCCTGCTGTTCTCGGCCACCTACCCCGAAGGCATTGCCTCGCTGGCCAGCCGCTTCATGCGCGACCCGCAGACCGTCAAGGTCGCGACCCAGCACAGCGCGGGCAAGATAGAGCAGCGCTGGTACGAAGTCGGTGCCCGCGAAAAAGTGGCAACGGTGGCCAGGCTGCTGGCGCACTTCCGTCCCGAATCGAGCATTGCCTTTTGCAATACCAAGCAGCAATGCCGTGACGTGGTGAGCGAGCTGCAGGCCCAGGGCTTCAGCGCTCTGGCCCTGTTCGGCGAGCTGGAGCAGCGCGAGCGCGACGAGGTGCTGGTGCAGTTTGCCAACAAGAGCTGCAGCGTGCTGGTCGCCACCGATGTGGCGGCGCGCGGCCTGGACATCGCCGACCTGTCTGCCGTCATCAATGTGGATGTCACGCCCGACCCCGAGGTCCACATCCACCGTATCGGCCGCACCGGCCGTGGCGATGCCGAAGGGCTAGCGCTGAATCTGGTGTCCATGGACGAGATGGGCTGCGTGGGCAAGATCGAGCAGCTGCAAGGCCGTGCTTCGCAGTTCTTCCCCGTGGACGAGCTCACGCCCGCCGCTGGCGGCGGACTGCTGCCACCCATGATGACCATCCAGATCATCGGCGGGCGCAAGGAAAAGATCCGCGCCGGCGACGTGATGGGTGCCATGTGCGCCGACTTCGGCTACAGCCGCGACCAGATCGGCAAGATCAGCGTCAACGACTTTTCCACCTATGTGGCCGTGGACCGCAGGATCGCCTCGGCGGCCTGCGCCAGGCTCAATGCGGGCAAGGTCAAGGGCAAGACGGTGAAGGCGCGGCTGCTCTAAGCATCAGCCATCAGATTGATCTCCAGCGCTTGTCCACAAGGCGCTGGATGCTCACCAAAAAGCCTTCTCGTGACCGAGAAGGCTTTTTGCTTTGGTGGCGCTCAGCCTCTGGCGAAGAACAGCCCGGCCATCACCAGCCCCGTGGCCACAATGCCCCAGCGCATGACATGAGGTGCAATCCTGCGCGCCGCACGGGCTCCCAGATAGCCGCCCAGGGTGGCGGCCACCATCATGACGAGGGCCAGCTTCCATTCCACAATGCCGCCCACGGCGTAGATCACCACGGCAATTGCCGTCAGCAGGGCCGAGACCAGGTTCTTCATGCCGTTCATGGCGTTGAGCGAGGTCTGGCCCAGCAGGCCGAACAAGGCCAGCAGCAAAATGCCCAGGCCGCCGTTGAAGTAGCCGCCGTAGATGGCCACGATCAGCATGCCTGCAGTGGCCTTGGCCGCAGATGTGGCGGCGTGGTCGGCATTCTTGCCCGAGGCCCAGGCGCGCAGCTGCGGGCCGAAGGCGAACATGGCGGTGGCGGCCAGCAGCAGCCAGGGCACGACCTTGCGGAAGGTGGCGTCGGGCGTGAACAGCAGCAGCGCCGCGCCGGCGGAGCCGCCGATCAGGGACAGAGCCACCACCTGCTTCATGGACAGGCCTGGCGGGGACTGCATATCGTCCTTGAAGCCCCAGGCACCCGCGATATAGCCCGGCAGCAGGGCCACGGTGCCCGTGGCATTGGCAATCACGGGCGGTACGCCCGTGAAGACCAGGGCGGGAAGGGTCAGAAAGCTGCCGCCACCGGCGACGGCGTTGAGCGTACCGGCCGTGAAAGCTGCGGCCAGCAAAAGGGCAAGGTGGCCCAGGTTCTCCATGTTCTTGTCTCCTGATTTTCTCTGTCGGCTTTGCGCCTTGTGATGGGGGCGATCTTAGGCGCAGGCCTGCGTCGCCGCTGTTCTTTTCTTGTGTGGTTAATTATTTTTGGAAATAAAAGAATTTGAAAACAGTATTTTGAGGAATAAGTGATTGTTTTGACAATCAACTCCTTAGTTAAGGAGTTTTGCCGTGAATCTGCCCCGTTTCCTCTCCCGCACCGCATGGGCCATGCTGGCCGCAACCTGGGTGCCGGGCGCAGCCATGGCGCAGCAGCCGGAGTTTCCGGCGCATTCCGTCAAGCTGGTGGTGGCCAACGGCCCCGGCAGCGCTCCGGATCTGCTGGCCCGTCAGGTGGGCAATCTGGTGGGCAGGGACTGGAAGCAGGCCATCGTGGTGGAAAACAAGGGCGCGGCCGGCGGCGTCGCGGCCGTGGATGCTGTGGTCAAGGCCCAGCCCGACGGCTACACCTTGCTGGTGGGCGGCGACAGCGCCATCACCATCATGCCCAATGTGCAGCGCAATCTTCCATATGACGTCAAGAACGATCTGGTGCCGGTGACCAAGCTGGGCCAGTCCGACTTCGTGCTGGTGGCCAATCCCAGGAAGGGCTTCAAGACCTTGCAGGACTTTGTGGCCTACGCCAAATCCCACCCGGGCAAGATCAACTACGCCTCCTCGGGCACGGGCGGTGCCCAGCATCTGGCCATGGAGCAGTTCAAGCAGCGCGCAGGCTTTTTCGCCACGCACATTCCCTATCGCGGCGGCCCTCAGGGCCTGCAGGATGTGTTGGCCGGCCAGGTCGATGTGATGCTGATTGCGATCGCTCCGGCGCTCACCCAGATCCAGAGCGGCAAGCTCACGGCGCTGGCCGTGTCCGGCCTGCAGCGTCATGCGCTGCTGCCCCAGGTGCAGACCCTGGCCGAGAGCTACAAGGGCTTTGAGGCCGGCGCCTGGTTCGGCCTGTTCGCACCCAAGGGCACGCCGGCTGCCGTGGTCCAGGCCATTGCCCAGGATACCGACAAGGCGCTGAAGGATCCCGAGCTGCGCAAGAGCCTGCTGCAGCAGGGCATCACTCCCGTGGGCGAGGGCCAGCAGGTGTTTGCCAGACAGATCAAGACCGAAGATGTGCGCGTGGCCCAGCTGGTGCGCAGCATCGGCCTGAGCGTGGAGTAAGCCCGGCCGGGGTACTCTCATAAAAAGAGCTGCCTGCGCTTGTCATTCTTGAGTTTCAAGGCTAAATTCCTTTGGAACACATGATTGACGTGCGCAGGCAGCTCTGTTTTCAGGAGTCTGCGGCCGTGGGCCGATGCCTGTCCGCTATTTGGCGTAGGGGTCTTCGTAGCCCATTTCCTTCATGATGTCGGTCTCGTAGGCCTCCATCTCTTCGGCGTCCTCCTCGCTGGTCTCGTGGTCCCAGCCCTGGGCATGCAGCGTGCCATGCACCAGCAGATGGGCGTAATGCTCTTCCAGCGTCTTGTTCTGCTCCAGTGCCTCGCGCTCCACCACGGGGGCGCAGAGCACCAGATCGGCCATCACGGTCGGCTCCTGCTGATAGTCGAAGGTCAGCACATTGGTCGCGTAGTCCTTCTGGCGGTACTCGCGGTTGAGCTTGCGGCCTTCCTCGGCATCGACGATGCGTACCGTGATCTCGGCATCCACGGCCAGCGCATGGCGGATCCAGCGCGTGACCCGGCTGCGGCTCAGCAGTTCGCGGTGGGCGGCCGCCTCGGCGCTGGGGCCGAATTGCAGCGATAGTTGCAGTTGATTCAAGGTCATTTTGGCTTTTAGCCCTTATTTGGTAAGTGCTAGTAGCTATGGATTTTGATTAAAGCTCGTCGGCCGTGGGCAGGGAGCGGGCCGTACGCGGGCTGCTGCGGTGCTTGGGCGCCGAAGTGCCTTCGGACACGCGCCCGCGTGCGTCGTACGCGTCCACGATGCGGGCCACCAGCGGGTGGCGCACCACGTCGGCGCTGGTGAAGTGGTTGATGGAGATGCCCTTGACACGCCTGAGCACGCGCTCGGCATCGACCAGGCCGCTGGGCGCGCCCTTGGGCAGGTCGACCTGGCTCACGTCGCCCGTGACCACGGCCTTGGCGCCAAAGCCGATCCGGGTCAGAAACATCTTCATCTGCTCGGGCGTGGTGTTCTGTGCCTCGTCGAGGATCACGAAGGCATTGTTCAGCGTACGACCGCGCATGAAGGCCAGCGGCGCGATCTCCAGCGCATTGCGCTCGAAGGCCTTCTGCACCTTCTCGTAACCCATCAGATCGTAGAGCGCGTCGTACAGAGGGCGCAGATAGGGGTCCACCTTCTGGGTCAGGTCGCCGGGCAGAAAGCCCAGGCGTTCGCCGGCCTCCACGGCGGGCCGGGTCAGCACGATGCGCTGCACGGCGCTGCGCTCCAGAGCGTCCACGGCACAGGCCACGGCCAGATAGGTCTTGCCGGTGCCGGCCGGACCGATGCCGAAGCTGATGTCGTGATGGGCGATGTTTTCCAGATACAGGGCCTGGTTGGGCGTGCGGGCGCGCAGATCGGCACGGCGCGTGGTCAGCTGCGGTGCCGTCAGATCGGCCTCCAGCATCTCGACATCGCCGGCCAGCATCAGCTGCAGCGTCTGTTCGGCGATCACGTAGTCGGCGATTTCATAGAGCGCCTGCAGCAGCTCCAGCGTCTCATTGGCCTTGGCCTTGGGGCCGTCGATCTTGAACTGCTCGTGACGGTGAGCGATCTTGACGCCCAGCGCGACTTCGATGGTGCGCAGATGCGCATCCGCCGGACCACAGAGATGGGTCAGGCGCGTATTGTTGTGGGGAGTGAAGGTATGGCGCAGTATCACGCGGATAATTTCTTTAGGACTTACGCAAATAGGAATGCAACAAGGGCCTGCCTCCTGAGGCAGTCGCCCGGCCTGAACCCGTTTTGCGTAAGTTGTGTTCTTAAAAGAATCGCCGCACGGTGCGGCAAAGGATTTCAATGATAGGCAAATTGACGGGAACGCTGCTGGAAAAAAACCCGCCCGAAGTCCTGGTGGACTGCGCTGGCGTGGGCTACGAGGTGCAGGTGCCCATGAGCACCTTCTACAACCTGCCCGCCAATGGCGCCAAGGTGGCCCTGCTGACCCATTTTGTGGTGCGGGAAGACGCCCAGCTGCTGTTCGGCTTTGCAACGGCCCGCGAGCGCCAGACCTTCCGTGAGCTCATCAAGATCACCGGCATCGGTCCGCGCATGGCATTGGCCGTGCTCAGCGGCATGAGCATCGATGATCTCGCGGACGCGGTATCGCAGCAGCAAGCAGGGCGATTGGTCAAGGTGCCGGGCATCGGCAAGAAGACCGCCGAGCGTCTGCTGCTGGAGCTCAAGGGCAAGATCGGTGCGGATACCGGTGCGCAGTCGCTGTTTGCCAACAACAGCGAGCAAAACGATATCCAGCAGGCGCTGATGGCGCTGGGCTATTCCGACAAGGAAGCCTCGGCCGCCCTCAAGAAACTCCCACCCGAAGTAGGGGTGAGCGAGGGCATTAAGCTCGCGCTCAAGGCTTTGACCAAATAGCTCCGCTGGCCCTGCGCCAGTCCGATCGTGAACTGCAGGAGAGCACGATATGCATGGGTGGAAACAGGGCAGACGCATTGCCTCCCGATGCGCAAGCCTGATGCTGGTGGTGCTGACGGCTTGCGGCGGCGGCGGCGGGGGGGGAGGCAATGTTCCGGACCCTGGTCCCGGCCCCGGCGGCGGGGGCTCAGGCGGCAATGGCGCGATCATCGGTGGCGCGTCAGAGATCAGTTCCCCTTCGGGTCCGCCCACGGCCAATGTGCTGGATTCGCTGGTCGTGCCGGCTGCCCAGGCTGCGGCGGCGACCAGAAGCGTGGCGGTGGCATCCGTGGCGGTGCGGCCCAGGGCCGTCAGCCTGGCATTGCCGCAGTGGAGCGACGCGCCTTCGCCGGTCATGCCCATGCCCGGCCTGCCCATGCAGATCGGGGCGCCGCGCGAGCTGTCCTCGCTGCAGTCCGCAGGCGATATGGCGCGCACGCTGCACTGGTCCGAGACCCCGGAGGGCGCTCAGGTGGCGGCGATCAGCATCACCTCGGCCGGCGCCCATGGCCTGCGGCTGGGCCTGGTGGTCGACGCCATGCCCGATGCTGCCGAGCTCAGGCTGTACCGTAAGGATCGCAGCAAGACCGGGTTCGAGACCACGGGCCAGGCCATCAACGAGGCCATTGCGCGCAACCGCCGCGCCGACGGCGACACCCGGGCGGCCGGCATCTGGTGGACTCCCGACCTGGGAGCCGATGAGGTCACGCTGGAGATCGCACTGCCTGCGGGACTGTCGACATCGCAGCTGCGCATTGCCATTCCCACGCTCACCCATGCCTATGTCAACCTGGCCCTGCCCACGGAGCTGGAACTGCGCGATAGCCTCGTGCCCAGGAATGTGGGCGATGCCGCGGGGTGCGAGCTCGATGCCAGCTGCGCCGATCAGTACGCCACCGAGCGCAATGCCGTGGCGCGCATGACCTATGTGGGCTCCGACAACCGCTACTACTACTGCACGGGCTCCCTGCTGAACAACACGCGGCGCGATTTCACGCCGTATTTCCTGTCGGCCAATCACTGCATCTCGACCCAGGCGTCGGCCACCTCGCTGCGCACGGACTGGTTCTTCCGCTCGGCCAGCTGCAACAGCTTCGAGCCCAGTGCCCAGACCACGGCGCTGCAGCGCGGTGCCACCTTGCTGTATGCCACGGCGGCGCACGATGCCACGCTGATGCGGCTCAATGACGCGGCGCCCGCCGGTGCGACGCTGGCCGGCTGGGATGCGAGAGGCACGGCGGTGACGGGGACGGCCATCTACGGCCTGCATCACCCGCAGGGCGATTTGCTCAAATACAGCGAAGGCCAGGTGCAGAGCTACCGAAACTGCAGCCTGGGCGCCGGCAGCATCACCTGCAACCCAGGCAATGCCCAGAGCGACTTCGTGAATGTCGGCTGGAGCAAGGGCGTGACCGAAGGCGGCAGCAGCGGCTCGGCCATGTTTGCGGGCGGACGCGTGGTGGGCACGCTGTCCGGCGGCAGCAGCTCGTGCACGGTCAGCGGCGGCTCCGACGTCTACAGCCGCTTCGACCGGACCTTCAGCAGCCAGATCGGGAACTGGCTGGCGCAGTGACGGAGGGCCGGGCCAGGTCGGGCCGGGCTATTTCCCCTGGAGCTGCCTGACGGCTGCCTTGGTCTGCTCCACATGGGCCAGCGGGTCGCTGCTGACAAGGGCGAACTTCACCTTGCCGTCCTGGCCCACCACATAGGAGATGCGCTCGGCCCGGGCCGGGTTGGCGGCAGCCCCTGCGTCATAGGCCTTGATGGTGACGGCCTTCGGGTCCGAGGCCACGGCAAACTGGTCGCGGCAGGCCTCGGTGGAAAAGCGCTTGAGGGTGTCGATATCGTCATGCGACATGCCTACCACCGTGGCTTTCATGGCCGCGAACTGGGGCGTGGCTTCGGCAAAGGCATGGGCTTCCAGCGTGCAGCCCTGGGTGAAGGCCTTGGGGAAGAAATACAGCACCACCGGCCCTTTCTTGAGCGCTTCGGCCATGTCGAAGTCAAAGGCCTTGCCGGCCACGGCGGCGGGCGTCCTGAAGCCGGGCGCTGCATCGCCGGCCTTGAGTGCGGCCTGGGCAGCGGGGGCTAGCAGGGCGGCAAGCAGCCAAGGGGCGAGCTGATGGATCTTGAACATGGCAAAGCCTTTAAGAACATGTGTGTGGTCTCTACGATGCCATGGATTGTTCGCCATCCCTCATTCGCCCTGCTCTTGTCCGGCCTACTGCATTCTTGCCGGCCCCCTGGCTTGCGTGCCTACTTTGCGCTGCCCAGCGATGCGCGGTATTCCAGCGCATAGGCCAGCTTGCCGGCCTTTTTGCCATCCGCGGGCTTGGGCGTGGACAGGTCGGCATAGGTTGCCGTGCCAAAGGCCGTCATCTGTCCCATCTGCACTGCGTTGTAGCCCGAAGCTCCGATCCTCTCCGAGGGATTGGCGGCCAGCATCAGGTTGGATGCATCCTTGATGGCCTGCATATAGCCGCCGTCGGAGCCGTTGCCCGCCTGGCTCAGCTTGTACTGGCTGAGTTTGAAGCTACGCGGCGAGGCCTGCAGCCATTCGCTCCAGTAGAACTCCAGAAACTCGGAAGGGTTGACCGGCTTGTTGTAGCCCACTTCGCGGGTGAAGTAGACCAGCGAGCGGAAGGGGTCGTCCTTGAGACCATTGGACAGGCCCAGCTGGCGTGGCAGATCGGCGGGGGTGATGGACGAGCCGTCAGGCAGCTTGAGCCAGACGAACTTGTTGGCACGCATGGTGCGCCAGAAGCTGGCGTTGTTGGCGTCCTTGTAATTGCCCTTGATCATCACCGGCATCTGCACCTGACCACCGGCCAGGCCAGTGGCGACATTGCCGTTGCTGTTGGGGGCTTCCCAAAGGCTGGTGAAGCTGTGATGTCCGTCGGTCAGGAAGAGCTGGCCTTTGGGTCCGACCACGGCTGTCTTGAGCAGGCTCTGGTAGTTGGCGACCTGGGCCTTGCAGGTGAAGCTGCTGCGGTCGTTGAGCTTGGAGCTGGCCGTGATGCCATTCTTGGCCGTGGAGTCCTGGCCGCTGTCTTCGCACAAGTCATCAAAGGCTTTTTGCCATTGCGAGGAGGCCACGTTGCCGGTCGCCGTGTGGGTATAGCGACCCTGCTTGTAGTAGATCTGGTCGTAGCCGATGGCGGGTTGCGTGGGCAGTGCATCTGCCAGCGTGATCATGACCGGGTCGGTGCTGGCGGCGCTCTTGTCCAGGTACTTGGGCAGCTCTGCCTGCTCGGGCAGCCGCCGGCACGCGCCCAGTGCACTGGTGTCGGTATCTGCAGGGCCGCTGCTGCCTGCGTAGTAGAAGCTGTTGGCCGAGACCGGCAGCAGCGTGCGCGCCGCACCGTTGCCGCCGGCCCATTGGCCGCCGAACAGGCCATTGGCCGCGACGCCTGTGCCGGACGCAGCATTGGCGCGGAGCTTCAGATCGATGTCGATGGTGTCGGTCTGCAGCAGGCCGTTGCCGATGGAGACATAGTGGCGCATGCTGCGGCCCGTGCTTGCCTGCTCGGGATGGGTGCACAGCCATTCGCCATCCAGCGCCGTGGCGGCCACGGGGGCCATGGCGGCAGAGTGCAAGGTCCAGTTGCCCGAGGTGAAGCTGCCACCCGCAGCGGCGCTGTAGACATCGACGGATATGGCCGCGCCGTCGCTGCGCTTGCCCACCACGGCGCGGCCGATGCGCTGGCCGCCCAGCTCCAGCACCAGGGCGCCGGGATAGGTGCTCTGGTCGGGATCTACCGTCACTCGACCGGTGATGCCGTTGGTGCAGGTGTCGCTTGCCCCCTGGCCGGGGCAGACGCGCACAACGCCGTCATTGGCAATGCGCAACTGGCCCGCGCTGGCGCTGGGTGAGCCGGGCTTGCCAGAGGCGGAATACACAGCCTCATTGCGCAGATAGTTGTAGGTGCCGGCCAGTGCACTGATCTGTGCCGCCCCCTGGTTGGAGGCGGTGAGAACGCCCTGCAGCGATGCCGTCGATGTGGCCGAGGTATCCAGCAAATTGGGCAAACCGTCAACGTTGCCGGTGACCAGTCCGGTTTCCGCTGAAAAGCGCAGTGTGACGTCGCTCAGGCGACTCACCAGAGCGCCAGGGAGATTGCTGCCTGCCACCGCCTGGAATGTCTGGGCCACGAACTGGCCGTTGGCATCCACGCGGTAGACGCTGGTGATGGCTCCGGCCAGACCAAAGCGCGAATCCACAAAGCGCAGTGTGATCTGCTTGGTGGTGCTGTCCAGGCTCAATGCCACGGTATCGCCAAAACTCAGCGTGCCCAGGTAGCTGCTGCCGCCTGCAAGGGGAGCCAGTGCTGGAGCGGGTGCGGGTGCAGGCACGGGGGCCGGGGCTGGAGATCCATCGCCACCACCGCAGGCCGCGAGGGCTGCCGAGGCCGCAGCAAGAACGGAGACTTGGGCGAGACTGCGAAAGGCAGCGCCAGCTGGCGTGGGAGGGTTGAGGCGCATGGTGGGGCTTCTGCAAGAGGTGGTGGGGATATTGGTGCAAGCGCATCGATGTATCTGCGGTGCAGAACTGCGCTGCGCGTGGCGTTTGCGCTGCATTCTGTGAAACATCTGTGACGAAGCTGTGACATGAAGGCGGCGCCAACAGCCTGTGCGCAACAGTGCGGTGCCGATGCACGGCACAATTGAGGTCTATGACGATTCATGTGGACGAATTTGCGGCAACGCCATCCCCCAAGCCAGTGCGTGATTCATCGCGTGAAGCAGTGCGCGAGCCGGCACCGCGCGTGGTGTCGGCAGGCAGCGCCTTCATGGGAGAGGAAGCGCTGGAGAGGGCTCTGCGCCCCAAGCAGCTCGATGAATATGTGGGCCAGGCCAAAGCGCGCGAGCAGCTCGAGATCTTTATCAGCGCTGCCAAGAAGCGCAGCGAGGCGCTCGATCATGTGCTGCTGTTCGGCCCCCCGGGCCTGGGCAAGACCACCTTGTCCCACATCATTGCGGCCGAGCTGGGCGTGAACCTGCGCCAGACCAGCGGCCCGGTGCTGGAAAAGCCCAAGGACCTGGCGGCGCTGCTCACCAATCTCGAACCCAACGATGTGCTGTTCATCGACGAGATTCACCGCCTGAGCCCGGTGGTCGAGGAAATCCTCTATCCGGCGCTGGAGGACTATCAGATCGACATCATGATCGGCGAAGGCCCGGCCGCACGCTCCATCAAGCTCGATCTCCAGCCCTTCACGCTGGTGGGGGCGACCACGCGTGCCGGCATGCTCACCAATCCGCTGCGCGATCGCTTCGGCATCGTGGCGCGGCTGGAGTTCTACAGTTCCGAGGAACTCTCGCGCATCGTCAAGCGCAGCGCGGGCTTGCTCAATGCGCCGATTGACGAGGAAGGCTGCTTCGAGATTGCACGCCGCTCGCGCGGCACGCCGCGTATCGCCAACCGCCTGCTGCGCCGCGTGCGCGACTATGCCGATGTCAAGGGCGACGGCCGCATCACGCGCGAGATTGCCGACAAGGCGCTGGCCATGCTTGATGTGGACCCCCAGGGTTTTGACATCATGGACCGCAAGCTGCTCGAGGCCGTGGTGCATCGTTTCGATGGCGGCCCGGTCGGCCTCGACAACATCGCGGCGAGTATCGGCGAGGAGTCGGGCACCATCGAGGATGTGATCGAGCCCTATCTGATCCAGCAGGGCTTTTTGCAGCGTACGCCGCGCGGACGCATGGCCACGCAGGCCGCCTACCGCCATCTGGGCCTGCAGGCCCCCGCAGACGATACGGCTGCATAAGCAAGGCAACGACACAAACATCGGCACGCCTCAAGTGAGGCGGCCGGCAAGGGCCGCCTCGCAGCGGGGCTGCCCAGGCGAGGGAGTGAAGGCAGCTGCATGGCAGCTCAGGGCCTGGTTCCCGGCGACGATTCGGAGGTCGAGGCAGCACTGAGTCGTCAAAGCACGGTCAAGGCCAGAGACGCCGAGCAAGAGCCGCCTCGTAGCGGGGGCGACGTGCAACGGGAAGCCGCAAAGCGGCCCAGGGGTCAATTATTCTGTGGTCCGGCGTTCCAGAAGGCTTGCAGCACGCCGGGCAAGGCTTCGATCTGCGTGACCACCTGGTCCAGCTCCTCGGCATGCACGGCCGTGGCGAACAGCTCGGCCTCGATTTCGGTGTTGTGCGGCGGGATCTCGTGCTTTTCGACTGCGCGCACCGGGTAGTTGGCCGCCTCCAGCAGCTCCTGCATGCCCTCGCGTACATCGGCCTGGGCTTGCTGGCCGCAGATCACGTAGACATAGTAGGTGGCCTCGCTGGCATGCTCGGCCACGGGGTGGCGGTTGATGTAGTTGACCACGGGGCGCAGCAAGGTGTTGCTGGCCAGCACGAACAGGGTGGCAATGCCGGCCTCCGGCAGCAGACCCGCGCCCGCGCAGGCGCCCACGGCGGCCGAACCCCACAGCGTGGCGGCGGTGTTCAGTCCCGTGATGTTGGCGCCTTCCTTCATGATGGCGCCGGCGCCCAGAAAGCCCACGCCCGAGACTACATAGGAGATGACGCGCGTGGCGCCGTCCGCGCCCGAGACGCGCATGGCCAGGTCGACGAACACGGCCGCGCCCACGGCGACCAGGGTATTGGTGCGCAGGCCCGCCGTGCGCTGGCGTATCTGGCGCTCAAGGCCGATGATGCTGCCGCAGACAAAGGCCACGACAAGGCACAGCACTGTGTTCAGCGTGGCGAGCAGATTGAAGTTCTGTAGGGATTGCATGAAGTTCCGATTGTTATTGCTTATGGATAGGTATCTGGGTTCATGAAACATGCGGCCCGAGCTGGCGCGCCTGCCCCGCAGGGCAGATGCGAATCGGCCCGGTGCTCACCAGCCGTACTTGCGGATATAGACGCGCTTTAGCAGCGTCGTGAGCACAGCATAGGCCAGCAATATGACGATGAGCCAGGGGAAATAGCCGAGCGGCAGGGCCTGGAGCTTGAAATGCTCGGCCAGCGGTCCCATGGGCAGTAAGATGCCTATGGCCATGATGGCTGCCGTGGCTGCCAGTAAAGGCCAGGAGGCTCGGCTTTGCACAAACGGGATCTTCGGCGTACGGATCATGTGCACGATCAGCGTCTGCGTCAGCAGTCCCACCACGAACCAGCCCGACTGGAACAGGCTTTGGTCTGCAGCCGTGCTGGCATGGAAGACGAACCACATCAGCGCGAAGGTGAGCACGTCGAACAGCGAGCTGATGGGGCCGAAGAAAAGCATGAAGCGACCCAGGTCCTGAGGGTTCCAGCGCAGCGGCCGCGCGACCATTTCTTCGTCCACGTTATCGAAGGGAATGGCGATCTGCGACAGGTCGTAGAGCAGGTTCTGCATCAGCAGCTGCATGGGCAGCATGGGCAGAAAGGGGATGAAGGCCGAGGCGATCAGCACCGAGAACACGTTGCCGAAATTGGAGCTGGCCGTCATGCGGATGTACTTGAGCATATTGCTGAAGGTGCGACGTCCTTCGAGCACGCCCTGCTCCAGCACCATCAGGCTTTTCTCCAGCAGGATGATGTCGGCCGCCTCGCGGGCGATGTCCACGCCGCTGTCGACGCTGATGCCGATATCGGCAGCGCGCAGCGCGGGCGCGTCGTTGATGCCGTCGCCCATGAAGCCCGTGACATGGCCGTTGGCGCGCAGCGCATGCACGATGCGCTCCTTGTGCAGCGGCGTCAGGCGGGCGAACAGCAGGTGCGACTCCACGCAGCGGCGCAGCTGCTCCTCGTCCATGGCTTCGATGTCGTTGCCGACAATCGCCTCGTCCACCTGCAGGCCCACGTCGCGGCAGACCTTGCGTGCCACCAGCTCGTTGTCGCCCGTGAGCACCTTGACCGTCACACCGTGCTGCAGCAGCGCAGCAATGGCGGCCTGGGTGGATTCCTTGGGTGGATCGAGAAAAGCCACATAGCCGATCAGGGTCAGTTCGGACTCGTCGGCGATGCCGTAGGTGCTCTTGTCGGGCGGCACTTCCTTCATGGCCACGGCCACCACGCGCAGGCCCTCGCGGTTCAGACCTTCGGTGACGGCGCGCACCTGTTCGCGGCGTTGCGGCGTCAGGGCCTGCACGGTCTCGCCGTCTGGCCCGCTGTCCCGGATATGCGTGCAGACCTGCAGGATTTCCTCGACCGCGCCCTTGCAGATCAGCTCGTGGTGATGGTTGCGCTCGGCCACCACCACGGACATGCGCCGGCGCTGGAAGTCGAACGGAATTTCGTCGACCTTGCGATAGTCCTCGTTGACATGCAGCCGCGTGTGCAGCTCCACATGCTCGAGCACGGCACGGTCCAGCAGATTCTTGAGCCCGGTCTGGTAGTAGCTGTTGAGGTAGGCGAACTGCAGCACCTCGTCGCTGGGACGGCCCTGTACATCGGTATGGCGCTCCAGCGCGATGCGGTCCTGCGTCAGCGTGCCGGTCTTGTCGGTGCACAGCACATCCATGGCGCCGAAGTTCTGAATCGCGTCCAGGCGCTTGACCATCACCTTCTGGCGCGACAGCACCACGGCACCCTTGGCCAGCGTGGATGTGACGATCATGGGCAGCATCTCGGGCGTCAGGCCAACGGCCACCGACAGCGCGAACAAAAAGGCCTCGCCCCAGTCGCCCTTGGTGTAGCCGTTGATGAACAGCACCACGGGCACCATCACGGCCGCGAAGCGGATCAGCAGCCAGCTGACGCTGTTCACGCCCTGCTCGAAGGCCGTGGCCGTGCGGTCCTGGTGGGTGATGCGCGCTGCCAGCGTGCCGAAATAGGTCTGGCTGCCGGTGGCGACGACCACGGCCATGGCCGTGCCCGAGACCACATTGGTGCCCATGAAGAGCAGGTTGCCGGCTTCCAGCAACTGGCCCGCCTGCAGGGCAGCCAGGGTGCGTGCATCCTTTTCCACGGGCAGCGATTCGCCCGTCATGGCCGCCTGGCTCACGAACAGGTCCTTGGCAGACAGCAGGCGGCAGTCGGCCGGGATCATGTCGCCGGCCGACAGGGCCACGATGTCCCCGGGCACCAGCTCGCGCATGGGCAGCTCGGACAGCGAGGCGTCATGGCCGCCGCCGCTGTCGCGAAAGTCTGCGGCCGGTGCATCGCTGCTGCGGCGCACGGTGACGCGGTTGCTGACCAGGGCCTGCAGGCGCGCGGCGGCGCGCCGCGAGCGCCCTTCCTGGACAAAGCGCAGCAGCGTGGACAGCAGCACCATGCTGGCGATGACGATGGTGGCCTTCTCGTCCTCGGTGAGGTAGGAGACCACGGCCAGCAGCGTCAGCAGCAGATTGAAGGGGTTGCGGTAGCAATGCCACAGGTGCTGCCATGCGGGCAGCGGCTTTTCATGCGCGACCTCGTTGGGCCCATGGCGGAGCTGGCGCTGCTGGGCCTGCCCGGGGCTCAGGCCCCGGCTCGATGTGTCCAGCTGCTGCAGCAGGGCGGCCACGGGGCTGCAGGCGGCGGATTGCAGGGCCTGTACCTGTGCCGGTGGCACGGTGACGGCGGTGGAGGGGCCGCCAGCGGGCATCGGCTGCCGGCCGAAGAGGCCGGCCAGGCGGTGGCTGCGCAAAAAGGCCCGGAACAGGTTTTTAAGGATTTGCATCACGGCCTCCCGTCAGTGCAGCGTCTTGCCGGAGCTGGCGAGCTGCGTCCATGGCAACTGCGCCTGGCTCGAGCGCAACTGCTCGTCGAGGCGGCTGCGCTGCTCGCTGGTCAGCAGCGACAGCGCATCGGCGCGCTGGCGGATGCTCAGATTGGCCATGGCACTGGCCATGAGGGGCGCGCCATGGCGATCGACCAGGTGGCGCAGCACATCGGTGCGGCGCTCGCTCAGTGCCGAGATCACGGCATGGGTCAGGCCATGGTGGCGGGTGGTGTCATCGAGGCGGGGGGTGGGGCGGCTGCGTTGCAGCACGCGCAGCCAGGCGAGGCGTTGCATGGGCATACTCCTTGGGGTGACCCGGGAGCTGCCCGCCGCGGCTACTGCATCAGGCGTCCAGCCCCGGGTCGGGGTTCCGGTCCCTGCGTGCAGCCATCAAGGACACACGCAGGCCAATGGCTTGACAGCGCGCCGCACGGGGCGCGCTGCAAGATCGACTAGGGTCGGGATCCATACGTGTTCCTTGGTTAAGAGTGAGTGAAAGCGGTCCGGAGCCGGTCCGCGACCGGGTTGCTCAGCGCACGCTGCGGCTGCTCAGATAGCTGCGGATGCGGTGCGTGGGCCAGCTTGTCAGGGCATCGAGCTCCAGCGTCCGTTCCAGCGCTTGCGGCAAGGCTGCCGGTGCGGCTGGCGCTGCCTGGGAAGGCGTGGCGCGGGCGCGCAGCAGCAGAGGGCGCAGCTGGTGCAGAGTGCGGGTCAGGCGAATGCTCATGGCGGTCTCCTCATCGGTTGAGGGAGCGGGCCAGGCGGCAGTGCGGCACAAGCGTTCTGGCGCGGCCACGAACCGGCGGGCAGCCGGAGCGGGATGGCGACGCGAGAACTCAGTGATGAGCAGAGCTTGCGAGCTTGAGGCCACTATCCGTGCTGCGCACGGCAGGCCGCCCCGAACGTCGGGAAGCCAAACAGCAAGTTGCGAGGGGCGCGGGGCAAGGGATGCGGGGCGGTCGATGACGACTCCCGATCCGGGGGAGTCTGTCAGTCGGCCAGCTTCGCAGCCATTGCGGCGTGCGATAAATCACTGGTTGAACTGGCACTGTCCACGTGGGGACTCCTGAAATTGCGATCCGCCGATTATCGGCCGAGACCGGTGCAAGGGTCAACCCTAGGTGGCTTTCAGTTGCAATTGCGCCGGGGCCTGGCGGATTGCGGGCTCGGCCCATTGCCGCACGCAACCCCAGATGATGAGGGCCTGCGCTGCGTAATAGCTGCCGAGCACGCTCACTGCGGACCAGGGCAGCGGCTGCACAAAACGGTTGGTGGCGAGGATGGAGTCGCTGAGCATGAAAAAGCTGGCGCCCAGGGCGCTCAGCAGTGCGGCGCGGCTGCGCAGTTGACGATAGCGTCCCCAGGCCTGAGCCGCCATCAGGGCGATCACGCCGACATAGGCGGCCACGGGCAGACGCAGGGCGGCAGGCAGGCCATGGGTCCAGAGAAAGACATACATGGCGGCGCCGATCGCAGCCACCAGCAGCAGTGCGCTGCGATCGGCAAACCAGGCCACATCAAGCTTGAACAGCGCAACATAGCAGACATGGGCCAGCAAGAAGCTGACCAGGCCGGGAATGAACAGACTGGTTGGCAGTTGTCCGTCCAGCATCAGGAAGACATCGCCTGACATGGAAAAAACAATAGCTGCCATCAGCAGATGGACATGCTTCTTGGATATGTTTTGCATCGTTTTCGATGCCTGCATTGCGCAAGAAGCTATGCATATGAGAGCAAAAAACATAGTGGCAGGCTTGAACAGCCAATGCCATGCCTGCAGTCCCAGCGCCGCCGTGGCCGTGGCCAGTGCGCCGCTTTGCAGCATCAGTGCCAGCCACAGGCTGATGCGGCCCTGCATGGCAGCGCCCAAGGCCCATTGCCCGGTGAGCAGCACGCCGAACCAGATCAGGTTGGTGGCCAGCGGCGACTGGTCGGCATGCCAGAGAAAGACCGAGGTGCCCGCAATCAGCGCCGCGAACTGCAGGCCGGCAAACCAGCGCAGCGCCCGGCCCATGGGCGGGGCATAGATGATGCGGTGCTCGTCCAGATCGAAGGCGGGCCTGGGAAAGTGCTGCGCCACATCGGCCGGCCGCCAGCCCGGTGGCTTGAACCAGACGCGGGCCTTGTCCAGCCAGCTGCGTGCATGCCAGCTGTCATGGGCCAGTTGGCGGTAGACGCTGAAGTTGGCCCAGAGCGGGTCCCAGCTCTTGAGCAGGCCGCGCGTGCCGTAGACGCAGGGCTCCTCGTCGTCCTCGGTTTTGTAGGTGCCGAAGAGCCGGTCCCAGACGATGAGAATGCCGCCGTAGTTGCGGTCCAGATAGCGATCGTTGACGGCATGGTGCACGCGGTGATTGCTGGGCGCGCAGAACCAGCGGTCGAACCAGCCCAGTTTCTTGACCTGCTCGGTATGTACCCAGAACTGGTAGAGCAGATCGATCAGCCCTACCACGGCAAATACCAGCGGCGGCACGCCGGCCAGGGCCATGGGCAGATAGAAGATCCAGCCCAGCAGTGCGCCGGAGCTGGTCTGGCGCAGCGCGGTGGAGAGGTTGTAGGCCTGGCTTTGGTGGTGCACGGCATGGGCGGCCCAGAGCACGCCCACTTCGTGGCCCATGCGGTGCAGCCAGTAGTAGCAGAGATCGTAGAACAGCAGGGCCAGCAACCAGCCTGGCAGGCTGAGCCAGAAGGCATCGGCCTCGATCAGCGCCACATGGCTGGCCACGACGGTGTAGATGCCCAGCGTCAGCAGCTTGGTGAAGACGGCGCTGGTCTGGCTCAGGATGCCCAGGTTCAGCGAGCTGACGGCATCGGCCAGCGCATAGGCATTGCGCCCGCGTCTGAGGCTGATGATCCATTCCACGGCAATCAGTGCGAAAAAGACCGGCGTTGCCAGAACGATGACTTGGCTGGGTGAGAGCATGGGTTCCGATTCTGGAGCGACCCGGTGTCAGGCGGCTTGGCATGAACCCTAGCGCCCGGCGCTGCAGGCTTCACCAGGTTTCAAGGGTGAATCAGGATTGCTAAGTATTTCCAGTTATGGCAGTCAACAAGGTGCTCTGGGATAATCGGCGGCTTGCCCGTCCGCCGGAGGGCGCACTCCAATTTACCGGCCAGTACAGCGACGCTGCGACGCCGGGATGGGCCTGGAGCCGTCAGCCTGTCTGCTTTCTTGCTGCATGCCCATGTCCACATCCCGCCGCTCCTTTGTTGCCGCCGCCGCCTTGCTGGCCTCAGGCCTTACCGCGCCCGCCGTTTTCGCCGCCGCCGATGCCTGGCCCGCCACCAAGCCCATCACGCTGATCGTGCCGTTCAGCGCCGGTGGCAATGTGGACACCACGGCGCGCCTGATCGGCCAGAAGCTGGGCGAGCGCCTGCACCAGTCCATCGTGGTGGACAACGTGCCCGGCGCGGGCGGTGTGCTCGGGGTGAGCAAGGCCGTCAAGGCCCCGGCCGACGGCTACACCTTGCTCATGGGCTTTGACGGCCCCATCAGCATTGCCCAGCTGGTGAATTCCGCCGTCAAGTACGACGCCGAAAAGGATCTGACCCCTGTGGGGCTGACCACCATCGCACCCGTGGTCGCCGTGGCCCGTCCCGGCCTGCCGGCGCACAATCTGAACGAGCTGATTGCACTGGCGCGTTCCAAGCCCGGCTCGCTGACCTATGCCACCTCGGGCGTGGGCACCATGCTGCATCTGGCCATGGAAATGCTGCAGGAGCGCGCCAAGATCAAGCTGGTGCATGTGCCCTACCGCGGCGGTGCCCAGATCACCAGCGACGTGATGGGCGGTCAGGTCGATGTGGGCATGCTCACCACCGTGAGCGCCGTGCCCATGATCCAGCAGAAAAAGCTCGAAGGTCTGGGCGTGACATCGGCCAAGCGCATCGATGCCATCCACGCCGTGCCCACCTTTGGCGAGACGGCCGAACTCAAGGGCTTTGACCTCAATACCTGGACGGGGCTGTTCGTGCCCGCCAAGACGCCTCAGGCCGTGGTCACGCGCCTGGCTACCGAGCTCGATGCCGTGCTCAAGATGCCCGATGTGCGCAAGCGCCTGGAAGATGGCGGCGCCACGCCCGGCTCCGGCACCCAGGCCAGCTTTGTCCAGTTCCTGAAGAAGGAAAAAGCCGGCTATGCCCAGATCGTGAAGTCGGCCAACATTCAGGCGGAGTAAGCCATGGCCGCGCCTCTGAACCCGGTGCATGCCGAGATCCATCCGCCCGTGCTGCCCGAAGTGGCTGCCGTCGCGGACGAGATGCTGGCCCTGCGCCATGATCTGCATGCCCATCCCGAGCTGGCCTACGAAGAGCATCGCACCGGTGATATCGTGGCCGCCAGGCTGGCCGAATGGGGCTACGAGGTCCATCGCGGCCTGGGCGACACCGGCGTGGTGGGGACGCTGCGCTGTGGCGAGCATGCCAACGGCAAGCACATCGGCAAACGTCTTGGCCTGCGCGCCGATATGGATGCGCTGCCGATCCGTGAAACCACGGGCCTGTCCTATGCCAGTCGTCACGACGGCAAGATGCATGCCTGCGGCCACGACGGGCACACGGCCACGCTGCTGGCCGCAGCCAGGGTGCTGGCCGGACTCAAGAACCAGCTCCAGGGCACGCTCAATCTGATCTTTCAGCCTGCCGAGGAAGGCCATGGCGGCGCGCAGAAGATGGTGGAGCAGGGCCTGTTCGAGCTGTTTCCCTGCGATGCGCTCTACGCCTTTCACAACGAACCCGGCTACCCGGCCGGGCAGTTCGGCTTTCGCCCGGGCGTGATGTATTCCAGCTCGGACACGGCCATCATCACCATTCGCGGCAAGGGTGGCCATGGTGCCATGCCCCATGTGGCCGTGGACCCCATCGTCGTGGCTTCGCATCTGGTGCTGGCTTTGCAGACCATACGCTCGCGCGAGATCGACCCCAACGACATGGCCGTGGTCACCATCGGTGCCATCCATGCGGGCGATGCGCCCAATGTGATTCCGGAAACCTGCGAGCTGCGCGTGACCATCCGCGCGCGCTGCCCCGAGGTGCGCCAGCAGCTGCGCGAGCGCATCACGGCCATGGCCCATGCCCAGGCCGCCGTGCACCGCGCCACGGCCGAGGTGGACTACAAATGGCGCTATCCGCCCGTCATGAACGACAAGGCAGCGACGGAGTTTGCCGTCGCGGTGGCGCGCGAGTTCCTGGGCGAGGAATGGCTGATTCCCGATCTGCAGCCGCTGCAGGCCAGCGACGACTTCGCCATCATGCTCAACCAGGTCCCCGGCAACTATTTCATCGTCGGCAACGGCATGGGCGAAGGCGGCTGCATGGTGCACAACGCGGCCTATGACTTCAACGACAACCTGCTGCCCGTGACTGCCTCGTATTGGGTGAAGCTGGCCGAGAGCTATCTGCGCCGCGACTGAGTTTTGTATGAGTGAAATTGCATCCGTGGTCGATCTTTGCGGCCAGAACCTGCCCGGCTTCGACGCCACGACCGACTACTGGCAAGCCATCGTCACCGAGGCCGAGCTGAACCAGTCGCCGCTGCCGCCCTATGCGAAGAGCTACCCGGCCCGATTGCCCGACGGCCGCTATCTGCTGCTGCCGCTGCGCGGCATGCCGACAGCCGATGGCTCGGCACCGGACCGCTGCGTGGCCTCCCTGATTGCCAATCAGGCCTCGATGGAGGTGGTGGAGCAGCTGGCGCTGCACATGGCGCAAGGCGCCGGGGCGCATGATTTCGACGTGGTCATAGGCCTGCCCACGCTGGGCCTGGCCTTCGCGCCGCTGGTGGCGCGCCACCTGGGGCACAGCCGCTACGTGCCCCTGGGTTATTCGCGCAAATACTGGTATCGCGACGAGCTCTCCGAGCCCGTCAGCTCCATCACCACGCCGGGCAAGGGCAAGCTGCTCTATATCGACCCGAATCAGCTGGGCCTGATTGCCGGCAGGCGTGTGCTGGTGGTGGACGATGCCGTGAGTTCGGGCACGACCATGGTGTCCGGCCTCAAGCTGCTGGAGCGTTGCGGCGCCGAAGTGGCCGCCATTGCCGTGGCCATGCGCCAGGGCACGCAGTGGCAGCAAAAGCTGGTGCGTGCCGATGGCAGCGCCATCCCCGTGGTCGCGGCCTACGACTGCCCGCGCATGGAGCGCCGGGCCGACGGCTGGTGGCCTGAAAGCCCATAGCAAGAGGGCTGCTTGCGCGCATGGCGAAATGACGCAAATATCTAAGTCAAATCGTTCATAAGAAGCGTATTTTTTATTCGTTCTGTTTTCCCTCGGGCTTGCGTACTCTGCGCTTACGCATCCACGAAGGAAAACGTCATGACGAACAGACTTCCGAACAAGACCTCCTCGCGCTCGGTGGCCGTGAAAGCGCGGCTCGACTACCCCGTGATCGACACCGATGTGCATGTCAACGACTACACGCCGGCACTGGAGGACTATGTTCAGCACTACGGCGGCAGCGCCTTGGTGGATGCGCTGCGCAAGGCGCTGGGCGGGCGTTTCGCGACGCGCTCTGCCCAGGGCAAGGACTGGTACCAGCAGAGCCCCGAGGAGCGCCAGCACCACCGCACGCTGCGTTCGCCCTGGTGGGCCCGGGTGACGCGCAACACGCTGGATCTGGCCACCTACACCTTGCCCGATCTGCTCGCCGAGCGGCTTGAGGAGCAGGGGGCGGACTATTCGGTGCTGTTTCCCAACGATGTGCTGGCACCGGCTGCTGCGGGCGACGAATTCCGTCAGCCGCTGCACCGCGCCATCAATCACTTTCATGCCGACCTGTATCGCAAGCATGCGCACCGGCTGACGCCCGTGGCGGGCATTGCGCTCAATACCCCGCAGGAAGGCATCGAGGAGCTGGAGTTCGCCGTGAAGACGCTGGGGCTCAAGGTCATCAATATCGCGGGCGGGGTGCGCAGGCCTATTGCGGCGATTGCGGCCCAATACCCCAAGGCCGAGCACCCCGAGGTGGCGCGTCACGCGAGCTACACCGACTTCTACGGTCTGGACAGCCCCTACGACTACGACCCGTTCTGGGCCAAGGTGGTGGAGTTGGGCGTGCCCGTCACCACGCACTACGGCAGCCAGGGCTGGACCGGGCGCCAGTCCATCAGCAACTACATGTTCAACCACATCGGCCACTTTGCCGATGGCTCGCAGGCCTTTGCCAAGGCCTTGTTCTTCGGCGGCGTGACGCGCCGCTTTCCGGGGTTGCGCGTGGGCCTGCTCGAAGGTGGGGCCGACTGGGGATCGCATGTGTACACGCATCTGGTGGATCGCTTTGAAAAGCGCAACCGCCATGCCGTGCAGAACTACAACCCCGCGCATGCCGATGTGGAGTTGCTGGCCGCGCTGTTCGAACAATACGGCGCCGACCTCACCAAGGGCAGGCCGCTGAACAAGGAGACGCTGCTGCGCGACAGCCTGGGCATTTCCGCGCTGCCGCACAGCCGCGACCCGCAGGGCGACGAGCTCGACGATTTCCTGGCCGCCGGCATCGAGAGCGTGGAGGACATCCGCGAGCGCTGGGTCAAACCCTTTTTCTTCGGTGCCGAGGCCGACGACCGCACCGTGGCCGCGGCCTTCAACACCCGGGTGAATCCGCTGGGCGCCAGGATCAACGCCATCTGGTCCTCGGATATCGGCCACTGGGACGTTCCCGATCTGACCGAGCCGCTGGCCGAGAGCTGGGATCTGGTGGAGCAGGGCGTCATCAGCGCCGAGGACTTCCGCGCGCTGGTGTTCGACAACCCCTACCGCTTCTACACCGAGGCCAGGCCCGACTTCTTTGCGGGCACCGACATCGCCAGCAAGCTGGCTGCGCGCTGAGCGGCCGCGATCTCTCTCCCGAATTTTTCCCGTTCCGGCCCCGGACGGCGGCGCGCCACAAGCGCGGCGCCGGGGCCAGCCTTTGCCTTTGAAAGACTGCAGATGATCCATTCCCTGATTTCCCGGCCCTGGGGCCGTCGTGCCGCTCTGGCGGCCCTGGGCTTGTTGTTCGGCTCCCTGGCCCAGGCGGCGCAGCCCCAGGCCATACGCATAGGCGTGGCCACGGCGGGCGGCGGCGAGCCCATCAACTGGGGCGGCTCGCCCGGTGGTGTGGTCCGCGCCAACCAGTGGCTGGAGGAGGCTTTCAAGGACTCCGGCATCAAGGTGGAATGGCTGTTCTTCAAGGGCGCGGGACCGGCTGTGAACGAGGCGCTGTCGAACAAGCAGATCGACTTCGCCTATCAGGGCGACCTGCCCTCCATCGTGGGGCGCGCCAACGGACTCAGGACGCGGCTGCTGGTGACCAGCGGTGCACGCAACAATCTCTATGTGGTGGTGCCGCCGCAGTCGGGCATCCAGCGCATCGAGGAGCTGAAGGACCGCAAGGTGGCGATCTTCCGTGGCACCAACGGCCATCTGGTGGCGATCAACGCGCTGCAAAGCGTGGGGCTGGCCGAGCGTGATCTCAAGGCCATCAACCTCGACACGGGAAGCGCCCAGGCGGCCCTGGTCTCCAACGGTGTGGATGCCTCGTTCGGTGGCTACGAGTGGTTCAAGATCCGCGACCAGGGTCTGGCCAGGGTGGTGTATTCCACCCAGGGCAAGGACCCGGCGCTGACACGCCAGGCGGCGCTGCTGGTGCGCGAGGAGTTCGAGAAGGAGCATCCCGAGCAGGTGCAGAAGGTGGTGAACCAGTTCGTGCGCGCAGCCAACTGGGCTTCGGACGAGAAGAACCGCAGCGAGCTGTTCCAGCTCTGGGCAAGAACGGGTACGCCTGCGGCCTCCTGGGAAGCGGAGTTCGACAAGCAGGCTCTGGCCGTGCGCAACTCGCCGCTGCTCGATGACTTCATCGTGGCGCGCTACCGCTCGGTGGCCGAGGATGCGGCCAAGCTCAAGCTGATCCGCCGGCCGGTCTCGCTGGAGGGCTGGTTCGAGCCACGCTATCTGCAGGCCGCACTCAAGCAGCAGGGACTGGAAAAGCGCTGGACCGTATTCGACGCCAAGGGCCAGGTCAAGGTCCGGGGCCAGAACCCCGATGCCAGCCCGGTGGCACTGCGCTGATGCCCATGGCCGATATCCTGATGGATGCCGCTGCGGCGCGCCAGCGTCCTGTCGGACCGCCGGTCTGGCGGAGCCTGCTGCGCAGTGCCGAGCCTTTCTTCCTGCCCCTGGGTCTGCTGCTGCTCTGGGCCCTGGGCTCGGCGCGCGGCTGGATCTCGCCCCAGGTGCTGCCATCGCCCCAGTTCGTCTGGGAAACCCTGGCCGAGCTGGCCACGAATGGCGAGCTCTGGACCCATGCCGCAGCCAGCCTGCAGCGCGTGCTGGTGGGCTTTGTGGCGGGCAGTCTGCTGGGCCTGCTGCTGGGCACGCTCATGGGGCTGTCGCGGTCCGTGGAAGCCTATCTGCTGCCCAGTTTCAATGCGCTGGTGCAGATTCCCGTTTTGGGCTGGATGCCTTTTGTGCTGCTGCTGGTGGGCATAGGCGAGCCGCTCAAGTACATCCTCATCGCCAAGGCCGCCCTGGTGCCCGTCACGCTGGCCACGCTGCAGGGTTTTCGGCAGGCGCCGCAGAACCTGCTGGAGGTGGGCTGCGTCTATGGCTACACGCGTCGTCAGCAGGTGCTGGAGATCGTGCTGCCCACGGCACTGCCCACGCTGTTCACGGGGCTGCGCCTGGGCTTCACCAAGGCCTGGTTGTCGCTGGTGGTGGTGGAACTGGTGGCATCGAGCGAAGGCCTGGGCTACCTCATCGTCTATGGGCGCCAGCTGTTCCAGCTCGATCTGGTCATGGCTGCCGTGATCATCGTGGGCGCTCTGGGCTATCTGATCGACCGCCTGCTCGATGCGGCCGAGGCGCGGCTGGCGGCGCGCAACGGCGTGCGCCCGGTCGTCGAGGGAGGACTGCTGTGAGCACACCGGACATCCTGTCTTCCGTGCCCGCGCGCTGGCGCGGACTCGTGCTGCCAGTGGCGGCTGTGCTGCTGTGGGTGCTGGCGTCGCACTTCCAGTGGGTCAACTCGGCGCTGCTGGTGTCGCCGCTGCAGGTGCTGGCCACGGGCCTGGATCTCGTCACCAGCGGTCAGCTCTGGCTGAATCTGCGGGCCAGTCTGCTGCGCGAGCTGACCGGCTTTGTCATCGGCAGCACGTGCGGGCTGGTACTGGGCGGGCTGCTGGGGCTGTGGCCGCGCTTCGGCCGTCTCGTGGGGCCCAGTTTCAATACCTTCAAGCAGATCTCGCTGTTTGCCTGGATTCCGCTGATCTCGGTGTGGTTCGGGCTGGGCGACGTGGCCAAGGTGGTCTTTCTCTCGCTCGCGGCCCTGGTGCCCGTGGTGGTCAACACCGTGGACGGCATCCGCAGCACGCCTGCCTCGCTGCTGGAGGTGGCGCGCGTCTATGGCTACACGCGTTGGCAGACCACCTGGCATGTGGTGCTGCCTTCGGCGGCGGCCTCGATCTTCACCGGCATCTACCTGGCGCTGGTCTATTCGTGGCTGGCCACGATAGGGGCCGAGTACCTGCTGGTGGCCGGGCGCGGCGTGGGCAATCTGCTCATCGAGGGCAGCGAGCATTTCCGCATGGATCTGGTGCTGTTCGGCATGGTCACCATCGGTTTCGTCGGCTGGCTCATGAACGCCGGTGCCCGCGCGCTCGAACGCGCGCTGGCGCGGCGGCTCGGGCGCTGAGCGTCTTCTCTCTTCTTTCCAGGAAAGCATCTCTTCTATGGCAACGACGACCACGGCAGACGATCTGCATATCCACGTCGCCTCCAAACAGTTCGACCATGCCCAGGCCGCCAGCGGCAGCCTGCAGGTGCTGCAGGACATCGACCTGCAGGTGCGGGCGGGCGAGTTCATCAGCATCGTGGGCGCCAGCGGCTGCGGCAAGTCCACGCTGCTGCGTCTGGTGCTGGGCATCGATGCGGACTACGAGGGCCACATCGCACTGGGCGACGAACGCATCACGGCGCCCGGCCTGGACCGGGGCATCGTCTTCCAGGATCACCGGCTGTTTCCCTGGCTCACGGTGGAGCAGAACATTGCCGTGGGTCTGCGCAACGCCGACCGCAGCGCGGCCGAAAAGGGCGAGCTGATCGCCGAGCACGTGGCGCTGGTGGGCCTGCAGGGTTTCGAGCAGTCCTTTCCGCGCCAGATCTCGGGCGGCATGGCCCAGCGCGTGGCCATTGCACGCGGCCTGGTCAACCGCCCGCGCGTGCTGCTGCTCGACGAGCCCTTCGGCGCGCTCGATGCGCTCACGCGCACGCGGCTGCAGGCAGAGCTGCAGCGCATCTGGCAGCACGAGCGCATCACCATGCTGCTGGTGACCCACGATGTGGAGGAAGCCGTCTTCCTCGGCGACCGTGTGGTGGTCATGCAGCCGCATCCGGGCCGCATCCGGCGCATCGCGCCCGTGGACCTGCCCCATCCGCGCAACCGCAGCGACCCGGCCTTCCTGCGCATCCGCGATGCCCTGCTGGCCGACTTTCTGGGCCCCGAGCGGCGTGGCCCCAGCGATGTGCCGCCCCCGGCCGAGCCGCGCGCGGCGCACTGGCTGCCGCACGGCGGCCTGCGCTTTGCCTGGTGACTTTTCCCTTCATTGAAAGCCTCTCATGACCACACAGAAAAAGCAGATCAGGCTCGGTGCCTTCCTCATGCAGACCGGCCACCACATCGCAGGCTGGCGCCATCCCGGCGCGCAGGCCGATGCGGGCGTGAACTTCGGCCACTATGCGGCGCTGGCGCAAAAGGCGGAGGCCGCCAAGTTCGATGCGGTATTCCTGGCCGATGGCGTGGCGGTGCGCTCCGACAACGATCAGGCACTGGCCCGCATTGCACGCAGCGACCAGTTCGAGCCGCTGACCCTGTTGTCGGCACTGGCCGCCGTGACGCAGCGCATCGGCCTGATCGCCACGGCCTCCACGAGCTACCACGAACCCTACAACCTGGCGCGCAAGTTCGCTTCGCTCGACCAGATCTCGGGCGGCCGCGCGGGCTGGAATCTGGTGACGTCGGCGACCACGGCCGAGGCCCTGAACTTCAACCGCAGCGCCCAGGACGCGCATGGCGACCGCTACCGCCGTGCGGCCGAGTTCCATGACGTGGTCGTGGGCCTGTGGGACAGCTGGGAGGACGATGCCTTTGTGCGCGACAAGGAAAGCGGCATCTACCTCGATCCCGGCAAGCTCCATGCGCTGCACCACCAGGGCGCGCATTTCCAGGTGCGCGGCCCGCTCAATGTGGCGCGCTCGCCCCAGGGGCGGCCGGTGGTGGTGCAGGCCGGTGCCTCGGACGAGGGGCGCGAGCTGGCCGCGCGCACGGCCGAAGTCATCTTTGTGGCGCATCAGACGCTGGAGGAAGGTCAGCGCTTTTACCGCAGCATCAAGTCGCGCGTGCAGCACTACGGCCGCCACCCCGACGATGTGAAGATCATGCCCGGCATCTTCCCCGTGGTGGGCCGTACCCAGGCCGAGGCCGAAGCCAAGTTCGAACAGCTGCAGTCGCTGATCGACCCCGTGGTCGGGCTGTCGCTGCTGGCGGGCATTGCCGGGGAGCTGGATCTCTCGGCCTATCCGCTGGATGGCCCTTTGCCGGAACTGCCGCCTACCGAGGGGCCGCAGAGCCGCCAGCGCCTGCTCGTCGATCTGGCGCGGCGCGACGGCCTGAGCATTCGCCAGCTCTATCTGAAGATCGCCGGCGCGCGCGGCCACCAGCAGATCGTGGGCACGCCGCAAACCATTGCCGACCAGCTGCAGCAATGGTTTGAGGAGGGAGCGGCCGATGGCTTCAACATCATGGGGCCGTGGTTTCCGGGCGGGCTCGACGATTTCATCGAACTCGTGCTGCCCGAGCTGCGCCGGCGCGGCCTGTTCCGCACCGAGTACGAGGGGCGCACGCTGCGCGAGCACCTGGGCCTGCAAAGGCCGGAGCATCCGCAAGCCCTGCGCCGGCTGCAGGCGCCGCGCAAGATCGCGGCCTGATGCCGCGCCATTCTGCAAAGCTCTATCAATAGGAGAGCTGCTTACGCTTGCCATATATGAATTTCAGGTTATTTATGCCTTGAAATCAATGCATGGAAAGCGATTAAAGCTCTGTTTTTGATAGTGACCGAAGCCTCTATCAAGTCAGCGCACCGCGTCCGTCGACCGTGAAGATGCGCTCGACCACACCCTTGAGCCGGCCGCCGCGCACGCCGATCAGATGGTCGTGCAGATTGACCGTGGGGTCGCAGTGGCCGGGAATCAGCCACAGCGTCTCGCCCAGGGCGGGCAGCCAGCCGCTGTGGTTGCCGGCGTCGGCATCGGGGTGCAGCACGCCATGCTCGTCGCCGCCGTTGGCAAAGCGCAGCGCGTTTTCGGGCGCCAGCGCATGCAGCCGGGGCAGGCCGGAGTCTATGGCATGGGCCTTGTGGCCGGCATCGCAGACGGCGTGATCGCTGCTGAGCGACATGACCTGGGTCTTGACGTAGAGCGCATGCTCGAACAGGGGCTGGGCCGCGTCGCGCTGGTTGGCCGCGTAGTCGGCGTCCATGAAGAGGAAGGAGCCGGGCTGGATTTCGCCATAGATGCCGCTGGCGGCCTCGTTGACCATGGTGCCCGTGCCGGCGCCCGTGATCAGCGGTATCGCCAGGCCGGCGCGGTCGAACTCGTGGCGCGTGCGGTTGACGAGCTTGAGCACCTGCTCGATGGCGGTCTTGCGCTCCTCGGCGCCGCGCAGATGCTGGGCGCCGCCGTGATAAGCCTGCAGGCCCGCAAAGCGCAGCACGGGCTGGGCCGCAATCGCCTGTGCCAGGACCACGGCGGCTTCGCCGGGCTCTGCGCCGCAGCGGTTCTGGCCGACGTTGATTTCCACCAGCACATCCATGGCTGCATCGCCGGCCTGCGCATCCTGCAGGGCCCGCGCCAGCCGCGTGATGCCTTCCTCGCAATCGACGGCCAGGGCCAGCCGGCCGCCCTGGGCATTCAGTGCCTTGGCCAGGGCCGCCACGCGTGCCAGCTTGGTCTGGGCAATGACTTCGTTGCTGATGAAGATATTCGTGATGCCGCCCTGGGCCAGCGCCTCGGCCTCGCTGACTTTCTGCACGCAGTGGCCACAGGCGCCGGCATGCTCGAGCAGATGGGCGATGTGCGCGCTCTTGTGCAGCTTGGCATGCGGGCGCCAGAGCACACCATGCTGCTGGGCAAAGCGGGCCATGCGCTCGATATTGCGGTCCATGGCGTCCAGGTCTATGACCAAGGCGGGCGTGTCTATGCGTTTGACGGCCTGGCCGACCAGGGTCTGCAGATGCTCAGGAATGTGCTTCATCTCGGCTGCCTTGCTGAAGGTGTGCGGTATCTGCCCAGCCTACCAAAGACAGGCCGTCAGGCGTCCAGAGCAGGCGATTGATGGCGCAGTTGCTCAGCTCCCAGGTGCGGGCCGTCTGGAAGTCCTGGCGCGTGGCCAGGCGGTAGAGCACGTCCATCACGCCGCCATGGGCGACCAGCACGATCTGCTCGCCCTCGTGCAGGCGTGCAATCCCGTCCACTGTGGTGGAGATGCGTTCGCGCAAGGCCTGCAGCGAGTCGCCGCCGCCGGGCGGGGCATAGACCGGGTTGCGCGTGCGCCAGAGCTGTGCGTCCTCGGGCTGGGTGGCTTCCACATCCTTGAAGGTGCGGCCCTGGAAATCGCCGAAGCAGCGCTCGCGCAGACCGGTGGTGGCATGCAGCGGGGCCCCGGATGTGCGGGCAATCGCCTGCGCCGTGACATGGGCACGCTGCAGGTCGCTGCTGTAGATGGCAGCAATGCTCTCGTCGGCCAGCGCCTGGGCCGCCTGCTCGGCCTGCCACAGGCCGGTGTCGTTCAAGGGAATATCCAGATGCCCCTGGATGCGTCCATCGACGTTCCAGGTTGTCTCTCCGTGCCGGATGGCAATGATGCGCGTGGCGTGCATGTCTTGGCTCGTTCAGCGTAGGTTGTTTTATTGAGCAGTCATTGTCTTGCAAACAAAGTCTGCCTGTCCCCCGGTCTGTTGTTACAGACTTTTTGACGCCCGGCCTTCACCAGGGCGCAGCCAGCAAGAAAAAAGGCCTGCAACCACGGTTGCAGGCCTTCTGGCCATTGCAGCGCTTGCGCTTCAAGCGCCGGCTGCCATGTCTTTCGGTGTCAGATCAGTGACTTGGCATTGTCCAGCACAAAGTCGCAGGCCTTTTCCTTGAGGTTGCTCTTGACCTTGTCCAGGCTGAAGCTCTTGCCGTCGGCGCCCGTGACCATGCCCATCAGACCGTTTTGGTAGCCCTGATCCTTGGGCTCTTCCTTCTGGCCCAGGCCCAGCTTGCCCAGCAGCTGATTCTTGACCTGGGCGGCCTTGTCGGCGTTCAGGTAGTTGTTCTTCATGCAGTAGGTGAGGACACCGGCGGCATTGCTGGCCGTGCCGGAGCTCAGGTTGCCCAGGCCCAGGGCCGACAGTGCCGAAGAGCCTCCGGAGCCGCCGAGCATGCCGCCCAGGCCCGAGGTGCTGGAGCTGCTCTCGGCCGCGCCGCCGCCCAGCTGGCCGCGCAAGGCGTCGCCGAGACCGCTGGCATGGGCGCTGAAGGAGCCCGCGGCCACTGTGGCGCAAAGCAGGGTGGAGAGAGCAAATTTCTTCATGACTTCATCCTTTTCATGGCGAAGGCCCGGGCAGGAGGCCCCGGTTCAAGCCGAGCTGGACGTTAGCATGCGCCAGGCCCGGAAACTGTTGAAGATTGCAAATCAACGTACCGGCGCCGCGGTGGCCGGTGCCACGGTGGCCGGGGCGGCTGGTGCAGCCGATGCGGCGGGCTGTGCAGGAGCTGACGGCGTGCCGCTGGCAGGCTGGGCTCCCGGCGGCTGGATGACGGTGCGCACATTGCGCTGGCCTTGCGGCGGCTTGGGGAAGCCCGTCAGCGCAGCATCAAACAAAATGCCGAAGATGGCCGGGTCGTCGGTCCATACATCCTGGCGCTGGGCCGAGGTTTCGTAGACGATCTGCTGGGTCTTGATGTCGCGCATGACGATGCTCACGGCGCGGTAATACTCCAGCGGCGGCTCGTTGAACATCATGCCGCCGCCAAAGCCCCAGCCGAAGCCGCGCCCGTAGCTCATGCCCCAGCCCCAGCGCGGACCCCAGTAGGGGTCGTAATAGGGCCAGCTGGCCCAGTCGCGCGCATAGCGGGCCATGGCGCTGATCTGCACCACCAGGCTGGCGCGCGAGTCATCGCGCGTCAGGCCGACGCGCGCCAGCGCATGCTGGGCCTGGGCTTCCACGGCCGCGAAGTTCACCTGGCCTTGCTGCGAGGGCAGGGTCTCCAGCCGGTAGGTGGCGGGCACAGGGATGGTGTTCAGTGCGGAAAAGCTCTGCACCGTGCTGTTGACCTCGCGCACCGTGCTGCAGCCGGCCAGCAGAGCCGTCGCAGTCAGGGCCACAAGGCCGATCCAGCGTAAGGAGGTTTTGCGCAGGTTCATGATGATTTCTCTGAAAACGACAAAGGCCCATGGGATGGGCCTTTGATTGGACTGCGGGGTCCGGTTTTAGTTCAAAAGTCCGCTCAGGACAGTTGTACCACTTGTACCCCGCCGGGCAGGGCGGCCATGGTTGGCAGCTCTTCATGGTCAAAGGCCATGTCGCCGTTGGGATCGGCAATGCCCGTGGCCTTGGCGTTCCTGAAGTCGTGCAGCTGGGGGTCCATCATGTGCGTGGTGACGATGTTGCCCATGGCGCGGAACATGCTCTCGATGCGGCCGGGGAACTTCTTGTCCCACTCGCGCAGCATATTGCCCACGGCCACGCGCTGCAGGCCGTCCTGGCTGCCGCAGAGGTTGCAGGGAATGATGGGGAAGTTCTGGTACTGGGCCCAGCGCGTCGTGTCCTTCTCGGGTACATAGCACAGGGGGCGGATCACCACATGCCTGCCGTCGTCGCTGACCAGCTTGGGCGGCATGCCCTTCATGCGGCCGCCGTAGAACATATTGAGCATCATGGTCTGCACGATGTCGTCGCGGTGATGGCCCAGGGCCACCTTGGTGCAGCCCAGCTGGTCGGCCACCTTGTACAGAATGGCGCGGCGCAGGCGCGAGCACAGGCCGCAGGTGGTCTTGCCTTCGGGCACGACGCGCTTGACGACGCTGTAGGTGTCCTGGTTCTCGATGTGGTAGTCCACACCGATGCTCTGGAAGTACTCGGGCAGCACATGCTCGGGGAAGCCGGGCTGCTTCTGGTCCAGGTTCACGGCCACGATGTCGAACTTCACGGGCGCACGCTTTTGCAGCTTGCGCAGAATGTCGAGCAGGGTGTAGCTGTCCTTGCCGCCGGACATGCAGACCATGATCTTGTCGCCTTCCTCGATCATGTTGTAGTCGAGGATGGCCTTGCCCACTTCGCGGCACAGGCGCTTTTCGAGCTTGATCTGTTCGCGCTCGATCTTGATCTTGCCGGGCTTGGCGGCGGCGTTCTCTGCGGCCGCAGCATCGGCGGCTTCTGCCTCTTCGGCAATCCAGGGGTTGTCGTTTACTGCATTCATGGGGTTCACCATTGTCCGGTTTCGATGCGAATGGCTACTTCGCAGTCGTCAAAAATTTCCAGCTTCGCAATTTTCACACGCACGCCGCGCACGCCGGGCAGCTGCAGCAGGCGCTGGGCCAGCTTGCCGATCAGGCTCTCGAGCAGGTTCACATGCTCGGAGGTGCATTCGTCGATGATGATCTGGCGCACCTTGCGGTAGTCCAGCACATGGAGGATGTCGTCATCGCGCGGAGCCAGGGGCTGGGGGCCGAGATTGAGTTCGGCGTCGACCTGGATCGGCTGGGGCTCTTGTTTCTCATGCGCAAGAATCCCGAGGCTGGCATCAAAGCGCAGGCCGGTGAGCGTGAGAATCTGTTGTCCGGAAGTGGAAGTCATGGGAAAGGGTGCGGCCTCGGTGGGCTCACATCATCGAAAAATCGCGCTCGAAGCGCTGTAAATGTTGGCCGCCATCGACCAGCATGGTGGTGCCCGTCATGGAGCGGTTTTCCAGTGCAAAGCACACAGCGGCGGCAATGTCCTCGGACGAGGAGGAGCGTCCCAGCGGGCTCATGGCGTGCAGGGCCTCGAACTTTTCCTGGCTCAGCATATGGCTGGTCAGTGTCAGGCCCGGTGCCACGCCCACCACGCGCACGCGCGGAGCCAGTGCCAGGGCCAGCATGGTGTTGGCGGCTTCCAGGGCCGCCTTGGAGAGGGTGTAGCTCAGGAAGTCGGGGTTCTGGTTCCAGAGCTTCTGGTCCAGCACATTGACCACGGCGCCCTGGGCCGAGGCTTCGCCCGCCGCCACGCGCTCCTGCACATGGGCGTGCAGAGCCTGGGACAGCAGGATGGGCGCGCCCGTGTTGCTGCGCAGATGCGCTTCCAGCGCCACATAGCTGAAGCTCTGGGCATCGTCATGTTCGAACAGCGAGGCGTTATTGACCACGGCGTCGATGCGGCCAAAGCGCTCCACCACACGCGGCACCAGCGAGCGTACCGATTCCTCGTCAAAGAAGTCAGCATCAAACGCGGCGCTATCGCCAGACAGCTCTGCGCAAGAAGCTACGGTTTGCATAGCTTGATCGCGGGAGTCGCGGTAGTGCACAGCCACTTGCCAGCCCGCGCGGGCCAGGGCCAGGGCCATGTCACGTCCAAGGCGACGGGCAGAACCGGTCACCAATACTGTGCGTGGTCGGGCGGGTGAGGACATTCGTGGAAAATGCGGGTTGTGACGACAGAACCCTCAAGTTTAACGAGCGCCTTGCAATCCCGCATTGCCAAGGAGATTGCCGCCGTGGGCGGCTGGTTGCCTTTCGACCGTTTCATGGAGCTGGCGCTCTATGCGCCGGGACTGGGCTATTACGCCAATGAAACGGCCAAGTTCGGCACCATGCCGGAGTCGGGCAGCGACTTTGTGACGGCGCCTGAAATCTCGCCTATTTTTGGCCAGCTAGTGGCGTCCCAGTTACGGGAAGCGCTACAAAAAACGAATACCCGCGAGATCTGGGAGTTCGGCGCTGGCACGGGCGCGCTGGCGCTGCAGATCCTTGACGAGCTGGCGGCTCAGGGTGCGTTGCCAGAGCGCTACACCATCGTCGATCTCTCGGGCACGCTGCGTGCGCGCCAGAAGCTGGCGCTGACGCGGTACGAACATCTGGTGCGCTGGGTGGACGCGCTGCCCGAGGCCATGGAAGGCGTGATCATCGGCAACGAGGTGCTGGATGCCATGCCGGTGCAGCTGTTGCAGCGCACCGCAGGCCAATGGCATGAGCGCGGCGTGGTGCTCGGCGCAGGCGGCGATGAAGCGGCCTTTGCCTGGGAGGACCGGGCCACCGAATTGCGTCCGCCTGTGGATATCGGCGGGCCGCATGATTTTCTGACCGAAATCCACCGCCAGGGCGAGGCGTTTATCCACACCCTGGGCGAGCGTCTGACCCGGGGAGCCGCCTTCTTCATCGATTACGGCTTTGGCGAGAGCGAGTACTACCACGAGCAGCGCCATATGGGGACCCTGGTCTGCCACTACCAGCATCAGGTGGACAACGATCCGCTGGTGCTGGTCGGCCTCAAGGACATCACGGCCCACGTCAATTTCACAGGCACGGCCGTGGCGGCCCAGGATGCGGGCTTCGACGTGCTGGGCTATACCAATCAGGCGCACTTTCTCATCAACTGCGGGCTTGCGCCCCGGCTGGATGCGGTCGGCATCAAGGCCCGCTCCATGGCCTCCAAGCTGGTCATGGAGCATGAGATGGGCGAGCTGTTCAAGGTCGTTGCCCTGTCCAAGGGCGTGGAGCCCTGGACGCCGCTGGGCTTTGTGCAGGGCGACCGCACGCATCGGCTATAGCGTCTGCGTGCCTGGCGCGCCTACTGCTTTTCGAGCTTGGCGGCCTGGATGATGCTGGCCCAGTGCTTGTACTCGGTGCGTGTGAAGTCGCGGAAGGCGGTCGAGCCGAGCAGGCGGGGCTCGCCGCCCAGGGCCGCGACGCGGGCCTTGAACTCGGGGCTGCTGGCCACCTTGAGCGTGGCTGCCTCCAGGCGCTGGACCGCGGCGCGCGGTGTTCCCTTGGGTGCCAGCACGCCGTTCCAGGTGGCGGTGACAAAGGACGGGAAGCCGCTTTCCTTCATGGTCGGAACCTGGGGCAGCATGGGCAGGCGCTCGGCCGAGGTCACGGCCAGCGCCTTGAGCTTTCCGCTCTGGATGAAGGGCAGCGCCGGTGTGATGTTCTCGAAGATGAAATCGATCTGCCCGCCGATCAGATCGGTCAGGGCCGGAGCGCTTCCCTTGTAGGGGGCGTGGATCAGGTCCAGCCTGGCGGCACTCTTGAGCAGCTCGCCCGACAGATGCACGGTGGAGCCCATGCCCGGCGAGCCATAGCTCATGCCGGTGCGGCGCTCGCGCGCATGGCTTACCAGCTCGGCCACCGATTTGACCGGTGTTCTGGACTCGTTGACCACCAGCACGTTGGGAATCGAGGTCACCAGCGCGATGTACTCGAAGTCGTCCAGGTTTTTCTCGCTGAGATTGCGGTACAGGCTGGGATTGATGGCCTGCGTGCCTGCCGTGCCGAACAGCAGGGTGTAGCCGTCATTGGCGGCGGCCGCGACGCGGCTGGCACCGATGGCTCCGTTGGCGCCGGGGACGTTCTCCACCACGACCGGCTGGCCCAGGGCCTCGGCCAGACCCTGGCCGACCAGGCGCGCCACGACATCGGTGTTGCCACCGGGCGAGAAAGGCACGACCAGCTTGAGCGGGCGATTGGGGAAGCTGTCGGCCGCGGCCGGCAGGGCCAGGCTGGCGCCCAGCAGCGCTGCGGTCAGAAGAAACTGTTTGCGTGAAAAGGTCTGGGGCACGGTATGTCTCTTTGTTTGTAGTTGGCGGGCCGTGACGGCAGACGCATGGGCCCGGTCCCTGCATGGCGCAGGGCCTGGACATCATGGGCAGAGGGGGGAATTGAGGTCAATCAATCTTTGGGAAGCATGTCATGCATAAACGGAATGGCTGCCTGCCAGCATGGACGCTCAGGTCTCCAGGACGGCGCGCCTCTATACTTGCGGCCTCATGATTCGCTGGTTGATCGTCATTTTTCTGGCCCTGTTGCTCGTCAACGGGTTGCACGGCTGGCTGCAGCGCATAGGGCTGGGGCGTCTGCCCGGCGACTTCCGCTTTCGGCTGTTCGGCAAGGAGTTCTTCCTGCCGGTGGCCAGCACCGTGCTGCTCAGCGTGGTGGCGGCGCTGATTGCCCGCTTTGTGAAGCTCTGAGAACGTAGACAGGTTCCGGCTTGAATCTGCAGGCTTTGGCTGCACATACAGGCCTGAGCCCGACCTGCGCCTGCCGGTGCAAGCCAGGCATTGCGAAAGAAAGTACGACTTGCGCAAAGCGGGTTCAGGCCGGGCGACTGCCTCGGGAGGCCGCTCCTTGTCGCGTTCCTGTTTGCGTCAATCCCAGAAAGGTTGCTCCGTGTCCGAATCCCTGCACTACGTCTGCCCTCATTGCCACACCACCAATCGCATCGCCAGCGACCAGCTGGGCAATCAGCCCGATTGCGGCAGCTGCCACCAGCCGCTGGTGACGGGCGAGCCCGTGGCCCTGGACAACGACAGCTTTTTCCGGCACACCGGCCGCAGCCAGCTGCCCGTGGTCGTGGATTTCTGGGCGCCCTGGTGCGGCCCCTGCCGCATGATGGCGCCGGCCTTTGCCCAGGCGGCCCAGCAGCTGGCGGGGCAGGCACAGCTGGCCAAGCTCGATACCGAAGCCTATCCACAGGCCGCGGCGCCCTTGGGCATCCGCAGCATTCCGACCATGGTGATCTTCAAGGAAGGCCGGGAACTGGCCCGCATCTCCGGGGCCCTGCCGGCCTCGGAAATCGTGCGCTGGGTGCGCTCGGTGATCTGAGCGGCGGCCCTCTCACCCGGCCCCGGCTCGGGGCCGGCCAGCCTCTCAGGCGGCGATGTCCAGCACCACGCGGCCTTCGATCTTGCCCTCGTGCATGCGGGCAAAGATGTCGTTGATGTTTTCCAGCTTGTCGGTGGACACGGTGGCCTTGACCTTGCCCTGGGCAGCAAAGTCCAGCGACTCCTGGAGGTCCAGGCGCGTGCCGACGATGGAGCCGCGTACCGTGATGCCCTTGAGCACCATGGAGAAAATCGGCAGCGGAAAGTCGCCCGGTGGCAGGCCGTTGAGCGAAATCGTGCCGCCGCGGCGCACCATGCCCAGCGCCTGCTCGAAAGCCTTGGGCGACACGGCGGTGACCAGCACGCCATGGGCACCTTCAATCTCTCTTTGCAGATAGGCCGCCGGGTCGGTGGTCTTTGCGTTGACAGTGACGGTGGCGCCCAGCTGACGCGCCAGCGCGAGCTTGCCGTCATCGATGTCGACGGCAGCGACATTGAAGCCCATGGCCTTGGCATATTGCACGGCCATATGGCCCAGACCGCCGATGCCGGAAATCACCACCCAGTCGCCGGGCTTGGCGTCGGTGACTTTCAGGCCCTTGTACACCGTGACCCCGGCGCATAGCACGGGAGCGATATCGATAAAGCTCACATTGGACGGCAGATGACCCACATAGTTGGGATCGGCCAGTGCGTAATCGGCAAAGCCGCCGTTGACCGAATAGCCGGTATTGGTCTGAGATTCGCACAGGGTCTCCCAGCCGCCTATGCAGTGGCGGCAGAAGCCGCAGGCGCTGTGCAGCCAGGGCACGCCCACGCGATCGCCTTCCTTGACATGTCTGACGTTCTTGCCCACTGCCGCCACATAGCCCACGCCCTCGTGGCCGGGAATGAAGGGTGGATGAGGCTTGACAGGCCAGTCGCCTTCGGCCGCATGCAGATCGGTGTGGCAGACGCCGGAAGCAGCGATCTTGACCAGGATCTGATCGTCTGTCGGTCGTGGCACCGGCATCTCTTCGATCGTGAGCGGTTTCCCGAAGGAACGCACCACGGCGGCTTTCATGGTCTGGGGTAAGGACATCAGAGCACCTCCTTGAAGCAAGAGGGCAAGGCCGTGGCCTGTGGGCCGGACACTTGCCCGTTTAAGAACGTGTTTACGATTTCTACGTAGCCGCGTTGGAGAGCAAGCGGGATGAGTTCGAAGCGATGGCTCGCCGCTTGCACCGGGGTGCAAGCAGGAGTCAGCGCGCCGCAAATCGCCCGATTTCGCTCCAACCCTGCGGGACAGGGGCTTTGCGCACGCCCGGTCAGGGGCGGTCTGCGGTATCGCGCGCGGGGGGCGCCCCCTCGCATCCCATCCCGCAAAGCCTCTGTCGCGGCCCGAGGAGATCGTAAGCATGTTCTAAAACCACGCCGTTAAGGCATGGCTGTTACAGCGGGTTTCGTGACCCGCTGCATGGCCTTGGCGGAGCGCATCGCCACCGCCGTCTCGTAATGTGCAATGGCTGCAGCATACCTTCTTTGACTTAACTCAAGCTGAGCCCATCCTTGCCTCTCGGGCCTCGGTGCGCTGACGGCTAGGCGCCGCCTTCCAGATAGGCGGCAATCGCCTGCTCGCGCGCCTTGCTTACGGCATCGCCGATGGCCTTGCCCTTGAGGCCGCGCTGCGCTGCCGCCTGGGCAACGGGAGCGGTTTCCACGGCAAGTGCCGCCTTCAGGGCATTGCCCAGGCGCTGGCGCTGCGGGTAGGCCGTCTCTTCAAAACCCAGCCGGCCGCGTGCATCGCATTCGCAGGCCTGCAGGGCCTCCTCGAAGCGCTGGGGCTTGCGGATGGCATCGCAGCGCTCCAGCAGGCGCAGCAGGGCGGCGGCGTTGAGTTCGTTGCTGCGGTGGAGGTTGCCATGTTCGCGTGCCACGACCTCGGCCAGCTCCTTGCAGTCGTTGGGCACGCGCCAGCGCTCGCAGACCTGCAGCAGCAGACGGGCGCTGCGCTGTTCATGGCCGATATGGCGGGGCAGGACATCGGCCGGCGTGGTGCCTTTGCCGAAGTCATGGCACAGGCAGGCAAAGCGCACGGACAGCGGAGCCTGCAGGCGCGCCGACATGTCCAGCACCATCATGGCATGCACGCCGCAATCGATCTCTGGGTGGTATTCGGCGCGCTGAGGCACGCCCCAGAGTCTGTCGAGTTCGGGCAGCAGCCGGACCAGCGCTCCGCATTCGCGCAGGATGTCGAACATGCGCGAGGGCCGCTCCTCCATCAGGCCGCGGCTGATTTCCTGCCACACGCGCTCGGGAACCAGGGCATCGACCTCGCCGGCCACCACCATCTCGCGCATGAGCTCCATGGTTTCGGGCGCGACGCGGAAGTCGGTGAAGCGCGCCGCAAAGCGCGCCAGACGCAGAATGCGCACCGGGTCTTCGCGAAAGGCATCGGTCACATGGCGCAGCACGCGGTCCTTCAGATCCTGCTGGCCGTGATAGGGGTCCACCAGGTCCTGAAGCTCGTCATTGCCTCTCCAGTCCGCAGGAGCGGCGATGGAGTTGATGGTGAGATCGCGCCGCGCCAGGTCTTCTTCCAGTGTCACATCGGCGGCGGTGTGCACCACAAAGCCGCGATAGCCCATGCCGTTCTTGCGCTCGGTGCGCGCCAGCGCGTATTCCTCATGGGTCTGAGGGTGCAGGAACACCGGAAAGTCGCGCCCCACGGGCACGAAGCCGCGCGCGCTCATCTGCTCCGGTGTGGCTCCGACCACCACCCAGTCCGTGTCGTTGACGGGCAGGCCCAGCAATGCATCGCGCACCGCGCCACCTACCTTGAAAACCTTGAATTCACTCATGCTGCCATGGTAGTGGCTGCGCGTCGGCCTGCAGATACCGCGATTGCGGGATTGCTGCCTCAGCGCTGCTGGCGATAGGGCTCTTCGAACTGCAGAAAATCCTGCTCGGCCAGGGCCGCCTGAATCCATTCCTGGGTGGCGGGCAGCTGGGTGACGCGCTGCACATAGGCGCGTACCGGGGCCGAGGTCGGCAGGCCGTAGCTGTTGATGCGCATGCAGACCGGCGCAAAAAAGGCATCGGCAATGCTGAACTGGTCAAACAGCATGGGGCCGCTGGCGGCGCTCAGCAGCGGGGTCCAGAGTTCTTCGAGCTGCTGGACATCGCTGCGCAGGTCGGCATGCTCGGCCCAGAGCCGGGCGCCAGTCTCCTGCAGCTGGGCTTCGATATTCATGGGGCAGAAGCTGCGCAGCGCACCGAAGCCGCTGTGCATCTGTGCCACCAGGCTGCGCGCACGGGCACGCTGGGCCACGGTCTGCGGCCACAGATGCTTGTCGGGAAAGCGCTCGGCCAGGTATTCGCAGATGGCCAGGCTGTCCCAGATGATCAGCCCCTCATCGACCAGCAGTGGCACCTTGCCGGTGGGGGCGAGTGCCAGCGCCTGCAGCTTGAAGCTGGAGTCGGGCGCAAAGCTGTCAAAGCGCAGTGTGAGCTCTTCGAAGCTGATGCCGCTTTGGCGCATCAGCACCCAGGGCCGCATGGACCAGGACGAGTAATTCTTGTTGCCGATATAGAGCTTCATGGCGGACTCCCGTGTGTATCTGCCGCCGAGCTTATCAAGCTTGGGCCCGGCGGTCTGTGCGTTTTGATTCCACAGTCATGTCTGGGCGGCGCGGCGGATGATGTAATTGCACCACTATGGCAAATACTTCCACTTCTTCTGCAAACTTGGCCGCGCCTGTGGCAGGGGCTGGTCACCACAAGGGCGCGCTGGTGCTGTTCTCGGGCGGTCAGGACTCGACCACCTGCCTGGCCCAGGCCCTGGCCATGTTCGAGCGCGTGGAAACGCTGGGCTTTGACTACGGCCAGCGCCACAGCGTGGAGATGCAGGTGCGCGCCGGCGTGCGCGAGCAGCTGGCTCAGCGCTTTCCCCAGTGGGCGCCGCGTCTGGGCGAGGACCATGTGCTGTCGCTCGACGTGCTCAAGCAGATCGGCGGCTCCTCCCTGACCGAGGACGTGGCTTTTGCCATGCAGGCCGATGGCCTGCCCAACACCTTTGTGCCGGGCCGCAATCTGCTGTTCCTGACGCTGGCCGGCGCGCTGGCCTATCGCCGCGGGCTGACGGTGATCGTCACCGGTGTCTGCGAGACCGATTACTCCGGATATCCCGATTGCCGCGACGACACCATGAAGGCCCAGCAGCTGGCGCTGAACCTGGGCCTGGAGCGCCGGCTGCGCATCGATACGCCGCTGATGTGGCTGGACAAGGCCCAGACCTGGCAGCTGGCCCATGATCTGGGCGGCAGCGATCTGGTGGAGCTGATTCGCACCGAGACCCACACCTGCTACCAGGGCACGCGCGATGTGCTGCACGACTGGGGCTATGGCTGCGGCAGCTGCCCGGCCTGCGAGCTGCGTGCATCGGGCTGGCACAACTGGCGCGCCAGCCAGTCGGCTTGAAATTGATAGCTGCTTGCGCTTGATATAAAAGGACTTCAGGTCTAAAAGACTCTGAAGTCCTTTTATTAAATGTGGTAGATGCTCCTCAATGATGAGCGCTACGCTATGGACCCGACTCAGGCGCTGGGGCGCGTGGCGATCTGGCCGGCCTGAATCTGCGCCGTCATCTGGCTGAGCCAGGCCTGGCTTTCCGGGCGCTCGAACAGAAAGTCCCAGATGGCATCGTGCTGGCGCGCTGTCAGGCTGAGCGGGCCATGGCGACGCATATGGGCTTGCAGCCGCTGCAGCTCGAGCTCGGTCAGCGGCGACCGCATCACGGTCAGCGGGGGGCGCGGGCGATAGCTGCGCTGGGGAATGTTCTTGCGGGGACGACTCATGGCAAAGCGAAATAGGGGTTCAGACGGGCCAGACCACACCGTTGTCGTTGAGGATGGCGTCCAGCGGCAGATCATGCGTCTCGGGCAGGAAGTCATCGACATAGCCATTGGTGTAGCCCAGGCCCACGGTGAATGGGCGCGGGCTCAGCTCGGCCAGCGTGCGGTCATAGAAACCGCCGCCATAGCCGAGACGGTAGCCGCCGGCCGCATAACCTACGCAGGGGACAAACAGCAGCGTGGGCACCAGCAGTTCGGTATCCTTGGGCTTGGGAATGCCATAGGCGTCCTCCTCCATGGGGCAACCGGGGTACCAGGCGTGAAAACTCAGCGTCTTGCGCTGTTTGTCGATCACCGGCAGCCCGATTCTGCGCCGTTGTGGAGTACCCTGTAGCTCGCCATCTTCCTTCCAGCGATGCAGGGCTGGCAGCGGATCGAATTCACCCTTGATGGGCCAGTAGGCGCCAATCACGGTATCGGGCCGTTCCATCAGCCAAAAGCGCATCACCTGCTGCAGCGCATCGGCGCGTTGCAGGCGATCTGGAAGGTTGAGGCGCAGTTCAATCAACTTGCGGCGTAACGCTGCTTTGTCCATCGGATAATTTCCTCCATGCACTGGCTGAAGATTTTGACACCGCTTTGTGCGGCTTCCCTGTTGACTGTAGCTGCTCCTTTTGCGCAGGCACAGAACCCGGGCGACGCCGTGTTGCTGGACATGCAAAAAGCATTCCGCAGCCGCAATCAGGCGGCGCTGACCCAGCTCCTGCCCCAGGCTGCCGGTCACCCCCTCGAACCTTGGGCCGCTTACTGGGAACTCAAGAACCGCCTGGAGACCGCATCGCCCGATGAAATCCAGGGCTTTCTGAACCGTTACGCCGGCACCTACCAGGAAGACCGCTTGCGCAACGACTGGCTGCTGCTGCTGGGCAAGCAGCGCGACTGGAGCACCTTCAGCCAGGTCTATCCCAGGTTCCGCATGCGCGACGACAAGTCCGTCACCTGCTACGCCCTGCTGGCCGACGCCCTGCAAGGCCGGGGGGCACCCAATGTGGGCCAGCAGGTACGCGATCTGTGGATGGCGCAAAAAGATGCCGATGACGGCTGCACCACGGCCGCCGGCCAGCTGTATGCGAGCAAGCTGATCACCGACGCCGATGTCTGGCGCCGTGCCCGTGTGGCCACCGAAGCCAATCGCCAGAAGGCGGCCCGTGATGCGGTGGCCATCGTCGCCCCCGAAGCGGCCGACCAGGTGGCGCAGGTGTTTGCCTCGCCCGCCAAATACCTGTCAGGCCAGAGCAAGGCGCGCGGCCGCGAGCGCAAGGAGCTGGCCCTGCTGGCGCTGATCCGCATGGCGGCCAGCGACCCCGATGCGGCCGCCACCCAGATCGACGGCGGCTGGGGCGCCCAGCTCAATGGAGAGGAGCGCAACTGGGCCTGGGCCGTGGTCGGCAAGCAGGCCGCCTTCAAGCTCTCGCCCGATGCCAACGGCTATTTCGGCAAGGTGCGCCGCAACGAAGACCTGAGCGATGACCTGCTGGGCTGGAAGGCCCGTGCCGCGCTGCGCGCCGGCGACTGGAAGGCCGTTCGCCGCGCCATCGACGCCATGGGCCCGGAGCGCACCGACCCGACCTGGGCCTACTGGAAGGCCAGGGCCATGCTGGCAGGCCGCCCCAATGCCGAGGAAAAGGCCGAAGCACGGCAGTTGCTCGAAGACACGGCCGGCAACGGCAGCTTCTACGAGCAGCTGGCGCTGGAGGAGATCGGCCAGCGCATCACGGTGCCGCCTGCACCGGCACCGTTGACGGCGCAGGAAAAGGCGGCTGTGCGCAGCAACCCCGGTCTCAATCGCGGCCTGTATGCCATCGGCATGGGACTGCGCAGCGAGGGCGTGCGCGAGTGGAACTACTCCACCAATCTGCACCAGCCCGGCGGCATGGAAGACCGCGAGCTGTATGCGGCCGCCGATCTGGCCTGCGAGCGCCAGGTCTGGGATCGCTGCATCAACACCAGCGAGCGCACCAAGACCTTTGCCGACTGGAAGCAGCGCTTTCCCATGCCCTATCACGACACGGTGCTGGCCAAGTCGCGCAATATCGGGCTGGACCCGGCCTATGTCTACGGCCTGATCCGCCAGGAGAGCCGTTTCATCATGGATGCGCGCTCGGGCGTAGGCGCCTCGGGGCTGATGCAGGTGATGCCGGCCACGGCGCGCTGGACGGCCAGGAAGATCGGCATGACGGGCTTCACGCCCGACATGATCAACGACCGCGACACCAATATCACCATCGGCACCTCCTACCTCAAGCTGGCGCTTGACGACTTCGAGGGCTCGATGGCGCTGGCGGCCGCAGGCTACAACGCCGGTCCGGGCCGCCCGCGCAACTGGCGCAACGGGCCTACGCTGGACGCTGCCATCTGGGCAGAAAACGTGCCCTTCAGCGAGACCCGCGACTATGTGAAGAAGGTGCTCTCCAACACCACCAGCTATGCGGCGCTGATCACCGGCCAGCCGCAGTCGCTCAAAAGCCGTCTGGGCACCATAGGCCCGCGCCCGGCCAATGATCCCGAAACCATGAAGGATCTGCCGTAAGCATCGCCAGTGCGAGCGGACGGCTCGCCGATCCACCGCCTGCAGCGCTCTGCCCGAAAGGGTCAGGGCGCTTTTTTCATGGTGTTCCGGCTCGCGCGAAACTGCTCATATCTTCTCGGGCTTGCCGGGGCGCGCGAAATACCACGCAAAGTTTGATGTAGGTGAATAACCTACAAACAGATGGCGAATGAGACTGGTTTGCGTTTACAAAAAATACATAATTGCAACCGTCAGAGCCCATAACGTCACATACAACCTCGGCTTTGTCTCCCTCAAGCTGCCTGCCAGCTGCCAAGAAGGTCCCACGGGCCACCGCTTTCTACCCCTGTTTGTGAACGACCTGCCCCCAGGGCAGGCCGAGGAGTCATCATGTCCAACGCCGCTATCAGCCGCGCCTGCCGCATTGGCTGGCAACCCCGTTTACTGGCCCTGGCCGCTGCCGCCACCTGCGCCAGCACTGCCGCTTTTGCGCAAGCCAGGGAGTCCACCATGGAGGAGGTGGTGGTCTCGGCCTCCGGCTTCGAGCAGGAGCTGAAGAATGCCCCGGCCTCCATCTCCGTCGTGACGCGCCAGGAGCTGGAGACCAAGAACTTCCGCGATCTGGCCGAAGCCCTGCAGGGCGTGGAAGGCATTGATGTGATGGGTGGCACCGGCAAGACCGGCGGCCTCGACATCAGCATCCGCGGCATGCCCAGCGACTACACGCTGATCCTGATCGACGGGCGCCGCCAGAACGTGGCCGGCGACGTCACGCCCAACGGCTTCGGCGCGGCACTGACCAGCTTCATGCCGCCGATCTCGGCCATCGAACGCATCGAGGTCATTCGCGGCCCCATGTCCACGCTCTACGGTTCGGACGCCATGGGCGGCGTGATCAACATCATCACGCGCAAGGTCAGCAAGGAATGGGGCGGCGAGGTCAGCGTGGGCATGGGCCTGCCGCAGGACAGCGAATGGGGCAACCAGTATCGCGGCAACTTCTATGTCAACGGTCCCATCAAGCAGGATCTGCTGGGTCTGGCCGTGCGCGGAAGCACCTATAGCCGCGACGCTTCCGACTGGGTGCTGGCACCCGGCGCGGCCCAGCCCGCCGGTGCACGCAACCCCGCGCCAGCGCAAAGCCGTCAGCACAGCCTGGGTGCCAAGCTGACGCTGACGCCCAACCGCTATCACGATATCTGGCTGGATGTGGACCAGGGCCGCACCTGGTACAACAACGAAGATGGCCGTCTGGGCAATCGCGATGCGGAAGCGCCACGCAATCCGCCCGGTTACAAGGATGCGCTGCGCTTCAACCGCGATCAGGTCACCATCGGCCATACCGGCCGTCTGGGCTTCGGCACGCTGGAAAGCAGCCTGATGCATACCGAAACCGAGACCATCGGTCGCACCATTCCCGGCGCGGCAGTGCCGACCAACGACCCACGCCGTGGCGCAGACCGCGAACTCAAGACCACCAATCTGGTGCTGGACAGCAAGCTGGTGGCGCCCGTGGGTGATGCCCATATGCTGACCGTGGGCGGCCAGTTCTGGGATGCCAAGCTCAAGGACGGCCTGCTGCCGCAAAGCCACAAGCAGACCATGTGGTCGCTGTTCGTGGAAGACGAATGGCGTCTGCGCCAGGGCCTGACCGCCACGCTGGGCGGTCGCTATGACCACCATGACGCCTTTGGCGGCCAGTTCAGCCCGCGCGCCTATCTGGTCTGGGATGCGACAGCGAACTGGACCTTCAAGGGCGGCGTGAGCCAGGGCTTCAAGGCACCTCGCCTGAACCAGCTGATCGACGGTGTCAGTGGCGTCAGCGGCCAGGGCACGACCATCAATATCGGCAACCCCAATCTCAAGCCCGAGACCAGTACCAATGTGGAGCTGTCGGCCCTGTTCGACAACAAGGCGGGCTGGACCAGCTCGGCCACCTTCTTCCATAACGATGTCAAGGACAAGATTGCCTCGGGCGGCTCCTGCGCCACGGCAGCCATCTCCAGTTGCGCCTACAACCCCACGGCCGATTACGCCATCAATGTGGACAAGGCCAAGACCTGGGGTCTGGAGCTGAGCAGCCGCGCCCAGCTGGCCAAGGACTGGGCCGTCAAGGCCGGCTACACCTGGACCAACAGCGAGGTGATCGAAGGAGGCCGCAAGAACGGTCAGCTGGCCAACACCGCCAAGCATATTGCCAGCGCCCAGCTGGACTGGACCCCGAGCAGCCAGTGGCGCCTGTGGGCGCGCGGCGAGTACCGCAGCAAGAGCCCGCGCTTCACAGGCTCGTATGCCAATCTAGATCCAGTGAGCCAAAAGCCCATCGTTGATGCCGTGGGCGATATCAAGGGCTATGCGCTGTTCCATCTGGGCGGCAGCTATCAGGTCAACAAGAGCCTGAGCCTGAACGCCAGCATCTTCAATCTGTTCGACAAGGACTTCCGCAAGTACCAGCAGGTCAGCGTCAACGGCACGCCGACCTGGGTGAACAGCTATTTCCAGGGCGGCTCCTCGGTGTCGGGCGTGACCCAGGCCGGCCGCACCTTCTGGATCACGGCGAACATGAAGTTCTGAGGCTGAGCGCTTCACAAGCGGTATGAGCTTCTGAATCAGGAGCTGTCAGCGCTTATCAATCATCGGTTTCAAGCTGTTTTAGGTCTGAAATCAATGATGAAAAAGCGCTGGTAGCTCCTGTTTTCATATTTCTGATGTTTGGATACACTTCTTTACAAATGCGGGTTCTGCGCATGGCAGACCCATATCGAGTGAGGGAGAAAGTCGCAATGTCAGCAGCAAGAGGCCGCGTGCTCATCGCCACGCTGGGACTGGTCTGGGTCGGTGCCCTGATGGCACAGCCCGTCTACAAATGGGTGGATGCGCAGGGGCAGACGCATTACGGCTCGCAACTGCCGCCGCAGCAGGCGGATGCGTCGCAGGTCAAGGTCTCGCCCAACGGCAGCTCGGGCGCGGGCGCGGGGCGCTTTGGCGAAGGAGCCGAGGCACGCAATCCCGACGGCACCAGGAAGCTGCCCAAGGGCGCGCAGGAAATGGCCGACGGTCTGGCCCAGGGCCTGAGAAAGGTCGATGGCAAGGAGGTGGCGCTGAACTGCGCGCTGGCGGTGGACAATATCCGCAGCCAGATCGAGACCATGCTGGAAAACGGCCAGAAAAACCTCAGGGGCGGCTATATCACCCAGGCCCAGTACGACAGCTCGGCGGGGAACTTCGTGAAGTTGCGCTCCCAGGCCACGGTCAGCGACTGCAAGGCCGCCACGGGCCGCTCGCGCGATATGTACCAGTGCATGACCAGCATGCACAACCACCTGGTCGGCTGTGCCGAAAAGCACAGGCCCTGAGCTGTTCAGCCGGTTTCAGAACCTGTTCTCAGGTCTCGGCCCACATGCGCAGCAGGTTGTGATAGTGGCCGGTCAGGCTGACGCTCTCCTCGGTTTCGCCGAATTTCCCACGCAGGCTGGTGATGGCCTGGTCCATCTCGAACAGCAGGGCCCGGCGCGCGTCGTCGCGCACCATGCTCTGGGCCCAGAAGAAGGAGCAGACCCGCTCACCGCGTGTCACAGGCTCGACACGGTGCAGGCTGGTGGATGGGTAGAGGATGAGGTCGCCCGCAGGCAGCTTGACCTCGTGCGTGCCGTAGGTGTCGACCACGACCAGCTCGCCGCCCTCGTAGTCCTCGGGCTCGCAGAGAAACAAGGTGCAGGACACATCGGTGCGCAGCCACTGCTCGGAGCCCGCGACGCGGCGTGCCGCGCCGTCCACATGCAGGCCGTAGGTCTCGCTGTCGCTGTAGCGGTTGAACAGCGGCGGCATGGTGCGCGCGGGCAGGGCGGCGCTGAAGAACAGCGGGCTGGCTGCCAGCGCCTGCAAGATGATGCGGCCCTGCTCCCGGGCCACGGGCGAGTGCTCGGGCAGTTGCCGGTTGCGCTTGACCTGGGCGCCCTGGCTGCCCACGGTGGCGCGGCCGTCGACCCAGTCGGCGGCATCGATGGAGGCACGCATGCTGGCGACCTGCTCGCGGCTCAGGACCTGGGGGATATGCAGCATCATGGTGAGAATTCTTTGAAATGGAGAAGCCCCGCTTGGGCGAGGCTGCAAGTCGGAAAGTGGATCGCTGTCGCTGAAGACGGCGCGATCCAGGCAAGAGACGGCGAGCAAGCGCCGCCGCGCGGCGAGGCTGTCGTCCCCCTCCGGCGCTCAGCGCCAGAGAGGGGGAAGGCGCGCCAGCGCCTCAGGGTGAGAACTTCCAATCAGAACTTGAAGTTTGCCGTCAGACGGGCCGAGCGTGCAATGCCGGGGAAGTAGCGGTAGCCGCTCTTGTTGATGGCTGCCACATAGTCCTTGTCGAACAGATTGAAGACATTGAGCTGGATGTCCAGATTCTTGTTCACGCGGTAGCTGGCCATGGCATCGAACACCCAGTAGGCGTCGGTGTGGTTGGGCGTGCCCACGGCGCCGTCGGTGCCGCGCTTGAGGCCGCCGGCATAGCGCGCGCCGCCGCCGACCGTCAGGCCGAAGGGCAACTGGTAGGTGCTCCACAGGCTGAAGGCATTCTTGGGCGTATAGGTCAGGCCGTTGCTGGCGTCGGCTGCCACCAGTGCGCCGGTGTCGACCTTGGTGTTCTGCACGGTGTAGCCCGCGCTCACGCCCCAGGCCTTGTTGATCTGGCCGATCACGCCCAGTTCCAGGCCCTGCACGATTTTCTTGCCGGTCTGGCCCACGGTGCCGTCGGAGTTGGTGACGATCTCGTTGGTCACCTCGGTACGGAACAGCGCGCCGCTGAGCATCAGATTCTTTTCCGCCAGCTCCCATTTGCTGCCCAGCTCCAGCGTCTTGGCCTTTTGCGGGTCCATATTCGGGTTGGCGGCATTGTTCAGCGCGGCCGACAGCGCAAAGTTGCTGCCGCCGGGTGGCTGCTGCGAGAGCGCGTAGTTCAGATAGACGCTGCCATTGGGGGCTGGCTTGTAGAGCAGGCCGGCCTTCCAGCTCAGCAGGGTGCCGGATTTGCTCAGACCGTCCGACGTGGTGGGCACCACGGTGCCCACGGGGTTGCTGCCGCAGGGCTGGGTGGTCGAGGTGGCCGCGCAGACCGCCATGGCGTTGTACGAGGTCTTGTAGCGGTCCAGACGCAGACCCAGATTGGCCTGCCACTGGTCATTGAACTTCAGCGTGTCGAAGGCATACAGCGCCACGGTGTCGGTCTTGCCCTTGCTGTCGGCACCGTTGCGTACATAGGCAGGCAAAGTGACGCTGGCGTCGGGGTTGTACACGCTGACCCGGCTGGGTACCGAGCCCGAGGTGGCCAGGCCGTAATTGGTCTGTTCCTCGCGTGTCAGCTCCAGGCCCAGGCTCAGATCATGCAGCACGCTGCCGGTGGCAAGGCTGGTGTTCAGATTGGTCTGGTTGGTCAGGATGCGGTTGACCTGATCCTTGGTGTTGATGAGGCGCGCCATCGACCATGTGGATGGATCGGCGGGGTTGGGAGTCTGCAGCCCATTGCTGCCCAGTACTCCGCTCGCAGAATAGCCCTGGCCCATGATGGCCGAGAGCAGATAGTCCTGCTTGGTCTCGCCCCAGCGCGTGGTGTTGCGCAGCTTGGTGGTGGATGTGAAGTCATGTTCCACCTTCAGCGTGGCCATGGTGGCCGTCACATCGTCGTGATCGGAGGCCGTGCCGTAGAAGTTCTTGCTATTGACGCGTGCTGCCGAATCCAGAAAGGCGCGGCGGCCTGCATAGCCTGCAGCGTCGGGCGAGGTGTAGCCGGGCAGGCCGATGGTGGCGACGCCGCCGTCGGGCACATTGCTCTGCTTGATGTGCAGCAGGTTCACGAACACGCGGGTGGGCGAGTTCAGGCCGAAGGCAATCGAGGGCGCAATGCCCCAGCGGTTGTTCTCGATGCCGTTGCGGCCCGCCACATTGGCGTCCTGCGCCATGGCGTTCAGGCGCACGGCCGTGCCGGTCTCGGCATTGACGACGCGATTCAGGTCGATGCTGGCGCGCTTGTAGCTTGCCGAACCCAGGCCCAGCGAGCCGCCGAAGCTGTTGTTCAGATTGGCCTGCTTGCTCACCAGGTTGATAGCGCCGGTGGGGGCGCTGCGGCCGTAGTCGGTGCCGGCCGGGCCCTTGGTGACTTCGACCTGATCGATGTTGAACATGTCGCGCGAGATCGAGCCGATGTCGCGCACGCCGTCCACATAGATGCTGCTGGAGCTGTCGAAGCCACGCATATAGACGGCGTCGCCCGTGCTGGTGTTGCCGTTCTCGCCTGCGTAGAAGGTGCCGGCGCCGGGCACATTGCGCAGCGCCTCTGTCAGCGTGGTCGCGCCCTGCTCCTGCAGCAGCTGCTCCTTGATGACGTTGACGGTCTGCGTGGTGTTGACCAGCGGCTGGGTGAACTTGGGCGAAGACAGCTGGCCGGGCGTGTAGCCGGTGTCGGCCTTGCCTTCCACCTTGACCTCCTTGAGCGTGGTTTCGGCGGACTGGGCCTGGGCCGGCAGTGCCAGCGTGGCACCGGCCAGCACGGTGGCGCAGGCGACCAGACCGGCGCAGGAGGGCAAGCGACCCGCAGAATGCTTGCGGCTTTGGATATAGATGTTGGATTGAGCCATGTTGAAAGGACTGGTAGTGAAGACAGTTGGCTGGCTGGTACGGGCTGTCTGCACTTGTGATGCGACCGCAGACGAGGGTGGCGTCCGGGCGAAGTCCTGGCTGGCTAAAGCGTACTCGGGTACGAATGCATCAGATGATAATGATTCTTAATAAAACTTTGCGAAAATTTACAGAGAATCATCTCTGGCGTTGTTGCACAGCAACATGTTCGGGATAGGCGGGCACTCGCTTCACTTTGGATATGAGAGCAGCTGCCGCCTTTCCCATCTGCACTTCAGGTTGCTAGGCCATTGAAGTCATTGAGCAGCATGCGCTGGCTGCTTCTTTTTTAGAGAGTGCTTAGGGTCGCGTAGCCTGGGCGCCGTCCAGTGCCTGCCGCAGCAGTTCATGCAGCAAGGCCTGCTGGGCTGCGGGTGTGGCGCTGAGCAGCTCGGTGGCTATCTGCTCGCGCCGGTGTCTGAGCTGATCGAACAGCTGCTGTCCCCGGGCGCTGAGCTGCAGGCAGCGCACGCGCTTGTCGGCTTCGCTGGCCGAGCGCTCCAGCCAGCCCTTGTCCTGCAACTGGGCCAGGGTGCGCGCCATCTGGGCCTTGTCGGTGTGGCTGTGCTCGACCAGTTCCTTTTGCGTGATGCCGGGGTGGCGACCGGTGTGCATGAGGATGCGGAATTCGTTGAAAGTCAGCCCCGGTTGCACCGCTTCAAGCGACTGGAGCAGGCGTGCGCGAAACAGGTGCAGCAGATCGTGCAGCACCTCGAACACATCGGCGGCGATGGATGAACTCATGGTGGGAAAGGTTGTTTGTTGACTTAGTCAACTTATTAATGGATATTTCGTGGACTTTATCAACTTAATGAAAATCATGTCCAACACCGAGACAGTGTCCATCATGCAGCGTGTACGCCACGAATTCCGCTCCCGCCATGTGCAGTTGCTGGCGCGCGAGCAGCTCAGCCCCGGCTTTATCCGCCTGACCGTGGGCGGCCCCGAACTGGCAGGCTTTGTCAGCGCGGGCTTTGACGACCATACCAAGCTCATCCTGCCTCAGGCCGGGATGGACAGGCCCAATCTGCCGCAGATGGTCGACGGTCGCCCGCATATCGACGGAGAGCGCCCCACCATGCGCGACTACACGCCGCTGAACTACGACGCCGCCCGCAACACACTGCAGCTGGAGTTCGCCGAGCATGGCTCGGGCCCCGCCGTGGAATGGGCGCGCACAGCCCCGATCGGCCAGTGGCTGGGCCTGGCCGGCCCGCGCGGCAGCCTGGTCGTGCCCGCCGACCTGGACTGGCATGTGCTGCTGGGCGATGAAAGCGCCATGCCCGCGATGGAGCGCCGCCTGGCGGAACTGCCGGTCGGCAGCCGCGCCATCGTGCGGGTGCAGATCGGCAACCCGGCCGACCAGCGCCGCTGGAGCAGTGCTGCGCAGCTGGATCTGCAATGGGTGGAGTCCCTGGCCGCTGCCGTCGATGGGCTGGAGCTGCCAGAAGGCGAGGGCTTTGTCTGGGCGGCAGGAGAGAATCGTGCCATGGCCGATCTGCGCAAGCGCATTCTGGCCAAGCCCGGTGCCAATCCCAAGCGCATGCGGATTGCTTCCTACTGGAAGCAGGGCGAGGCCGCCCACCACGAGGAGCTGAGCGCGAATGACTGAAGAGGCAAGTCCGCCTTCACGACTGACTGCAATACCGCGCCGCAAGCTGCACAAGCGCTACACACCCCTGGTGTTTGCCTTCTACATGGCGCTGATCATGGCGTTCTTCATGTGCTGCATCATCGTGGCTGCCAGCGGCGGCCTGGGGGCAGGCTATGGATGGCGAGTGCTCAAGGCCTATGCGCTGGCCATGCCTTCGGCCTTTGCTTGCGTGGTGCTGGTGCGTCCGCTGGTCATGCGGCTGGTTGCCGCCACGGTGCAGCACTGAGCGTTCCTCACTGATTGAGCAGGATGGGCACACCGGCCGCATCGCGCCGCAGCTCGGCTGCGCCGCTGGCCACCAGGCTCTCGATCAGGCTGTCCAGCCATTGCTGTGCCGTTTGCGCGCCAAAGTAGCTCTGGTGCAGAGTGCCGAAATAGGGCGTGGCATGAACCCAGCTCTGCAGCTCCTGCACCCTGATGCTTTGCCACTCCAGCAGCTTGTATTTGAGCAGCACCTTGGCGGCATAGCTGGCATGGCGTTCCGGCGCCTGGACAAAGCCGGCCAGCCGCTTGCGGGCAATGCCCAGAGCCGCCTGCACATCGCCAAACAGGCCACCGTGTCCGGGCACGACAAGGCGGGGCTCCAGGCGCTCGATCACGTCCAGGGTCGCGGCGACCTCGTCAAAGGCGGCAATGCCTTCGATTTCGGGGAACACCACGCCAAAGCCGTTCTCCCACAGCGCATCGGCAGAGATCAGGATGCGGCTGTCGGGCTCGAACAGAATCACCGAATGTGGATCATGGCCGGGGGCTGCATGGATCTGCCAGTCGCGCCCCGAAAGGCGCACCGTGCTGCCGGGCTGCAGCAGGCCCGTGATGGCAAAGCGCGGGCATTCCTGGCCCGTGGGGGCATAGCTGAGGGCGGTTTCGTCCCAGTTGCGCACCTGCTCGGCCTGGCCCGGTGCGATAAAGGTCTGCACCTGTGGATAAGCTTGCTGCAGCGCGGCATTGCCGCCGCAATGGTCGCTGTGCAGATGGGTGTTGAGAATGCGCGCCAGCGGCTGACCGGCCAGCGTGCTTTCGATCAGCGCCAGGGTTTGCGCGCTATGCGCGACATAGCCGGTGTCGATGACGGCGGCACCTTCGGCATCGCCGGCCTGCGCGGCAAAGACGATGTTGTTGGCCGACAGCCAGCCGCGCTCCAGCACGGTCATGCCGGGCGGCAGTGGGACATGCATTGCCGGGGATGCATTCATCGGACTGGTCTCCTGTGCGGTGCTTGGTGTTTTGCACAAGCCTAGCAGACCGCTCATCGCGCAGCTGTCGCGCGGGCGAGCAGCTCAGTGCTGCTCAGTGTGACTCGGCCGAAGACAGGATGTTGCGGCGAATCACCACGGGCTTGCCGCCAAAGCGCTGCTTGGACAGCCAGTGCGCAAGGGCCGAATCAAGATGCGTGGCATGGCCCGGGAACCAGTCCACCAGGGCCCGGGTCAGATCGCGGCAGAGCGCGACATTGCCTGCGGCGAGCTTGATGCGGACTTCTGCCACGGACTTGAGCACGGCCGCATGTTCGTCGATATGGCAGTCGCGAGGCGGGAAGCCGGTGCTCAGCATCCACTGGTCTTCTTCGGCAAAGTGGTGCTGCAGATGGCTTTCCATGGCTTGCAGCAGGCCGGGCAACTGCTCGTCGCCGGCGCATTCGAGCCGGCCTGCCAGCTGCACGAATTCCTCGTGAATCTCGTCCATGGCGCCGTGACCCATCAGCATCGCGTCGCTCCAGGCCAGGGAGGGTATCTCTCTCATAGTGGTCTTCTTGTTGTCAGGCGGTGCCTGCTGCGGAAGATCCATTATGCAAGGGTCGCGCAATGGGAGCGGCCAGAGAAAAAGCCTCTTGGGACGATGTCTCAAGAGGCTTTGTCTGGTGCGTGATACATGGATCGAACATGTGACCCCTGCCGTGTGAAGGCAGTGCTCTACCGCTGAGCTAATCACGCAATAACTGGTGGGTGATACATGGATCGAACATGTGACCCCTGCCGTGTGAAGGCAGTGCTCTACCGCTGAGCTAATCACCCGAAGACCGCAATTCTAGCAGCAACTTTGGTGGCCTTCGGGAAAACTCGTAAATTTTCTGAAAAAAGTCAGTTCGAGCGCAGTTCGCGCCGCAGGATCTTGCCCACATTGGTCTTGGGCAGTTCGTCGCGGAATTCGATATGGCGTGGTCGCTTGTAGCCCGTCAGCTGCTCCTGGCAGTAGCGCATGACACGGTCTTCGGTCAGCGAGGGGTCGCTGCGCACCACATAGACCTTGATGGATTCGCCCTGCTGATCGTCCTTGACGCCCACGGCGGCGCATTCGAGCACTCCGGGGCACATGGAGATGACGTTTTCCAGCTCGTTCGGATAGACGTTGAAGCCGCTGACCACCATCATGTCCTTTTTGCGGTCGATGATGCGGGTGTAGCCCTCGTCGTCCAGAACGCCGATATCGCCGGTGCGCATATAGCCGTCGGCCGTGAAGGCCTTGGCGGTTTCTGCCGGCTGGTTGTAGTAGCCCTGCATGACGTTGGGGCCCTTGATGCACAGCTCGCCGGCCTGGCCGTTGGGCAGGTTGCGGCCTTCATCGTCCTTGATGGCGACCGAGATGCTGGGCAGCGGCAGGCCGATGGTGCCGGTGAACTCCTTGTTGGTCACCGGATTGTTCGTGCCGATGGCGCAGGTCTCGCTCATGCCCCAGCCTTCGATCATGGCGCAGCCCGTGGTCTGCTGCCACTGACGTGCCGTGCCTTCGGAGGCGGCCATGCCGCCGGCCTGGGAGATGAACAGCTGGGAGAAATCGAGCTGGCGGAACTCGGGGTTGTGGAGCAGCGCGTTGAACAAGGTGTTCACGGCCGGCAGCACATGGAAGGGGCGCTTCTTGAGCACCTTGACGAATTTCGGGATATCGCGTGGATTGGGGATCAGGCTCAGGCTGCCTCCCAGTCTCATGGCGAACAGGCTCACGGTGAGCGCGAAGATGTGATAGAGCGGCAAGGCCGCGACGATATGGGTTTCGTTGGCCTTGACCCGGCCTTCCAGCGCAGGGGTGAACCAGGTATGAGCCTGCAGCGTGGCGGCAACGATGTTGCGATGGGTCAGCACCGCGCCCTTGGACAGCCCCGTGGTGCCGCCGGTGTATTGCAAAAAGGCCACCGAGTCCAGCGTGGCCGTGCTGGCAACGAGCTTGCGCCCGGCGCCCTCGGCCAGGGCCTTGTTGAACAGGGTGACCTGGCGCTGCGGGCCGGTGCTGCCATGAGCCGCGCCAAGGGGCAGATCGAAGGCCGGCACCATCTTGGCCAGATGGCGCACGGCAAAAGTGATCCAGCTGCCATACAGACCGCCGAGCAGATCGCCCATGCTGGTCAGGCAGATATGGCGGATATGGCTGCGCTCCAGCACCTGGGCCAGGGTGCGGGCAAAGTTCTCCAGAATGATGATGGCCGTGGCGCCCGAGTCCTTGAGCTGATGCTCGAGCTCGCGCGCGGTGTAGAGCGGGTTGACGTTGACGCAGGTAAAGCCCGCACGCAGCACGCCGGCCATGCTGACGGCGAATTGCGGCACGTTGGGCAGCATGATGGCCACGCGCGCCCCTGGCTCCAGGCCCAGGCTCTGCAGCCAGGCCCCCATCTGTGCGGAGAACCTGTCCAGCTCGGCGTAGCTCATCCAGCGGTCCATGCAGACCGAAAACGGACGCTCTGCATGCTGGGCGAAGGCTTCTTCGAGCAGGTGCACCAGCGAGCGGTACTGCTCGGGCTGCACGTCGTGAGGCACATTGGGTGGATAGTTCTTGAACCAGGGAGCGGCAGCGTCCATAGAAGAGTTACCTTGCAGAAGCCGCTCGTCGTCCTGGGACGCGGGCGGCGGGTTGAACAAAGGGGCCAGCATGCAAAACCTGCGCTGCGGCTGATTCTGCGGATGCGGTCTGCTAGGGTCTACGGGGGCTTGTCCTAGGCGTTGATCGGCATGCTTGCTACGCTGCGCATGAGGAGGTGCCGCTGTGAATACCTGGTTCTGGCGCTGTGTGGTGATGGGTAGCTGGCTGGCACTGCTGCTCTGGTGCAGTTATTGGGGGCCGCGCTCAGCTGCCGTGGCCTTGCTGGGCGCGATGCTGGTTGCGGGCGGAGCCGGGCTGCAACTGGGCACGCAGATGCTGATGATGCGGGCGGTGCTGCGCAGCCGGGGCGTGCCGCTGCCGCCTGCCATGGTCGCGCTGCGGGCCTGGCTGTCGGAGTGGCGCTGGGCCTGGCGCTTGTTTGGCTGGCAGATTCCCTTTGGCGAACATGCCGAACCCGATGGAGCGCCCGAGGATCGCGAGGGCAGGCAGGAGCAAGGGCGGGTGGGCGTGGTGCTGGTGCACGGCTATTTCTGCAACCGTGGGGTGTGGGCCGTCTGGCTGCGCGGGCTCAAGGCACGCGGCATTCCCTGCATGGCCATGACGCTGGAGCCCGCGCATGGCAGTCCTGTCGATGCCATGGTGGACGATCTCGACAGGTGCGTGAAGGAGATCGTCCAGCGCACGCATCGCGCGCCGCTTCTGGTCGCGCACAGCATGGGCGGCCTGGTGGTGCGTGCCTGGCTCAAGCGCCTCGATTCCGATCAGCGTGCGCGTTATGCAGCCCATGTGGTCACGGTGGCCACGCCGCATGGCGGCGCCTGGCTGGCGCGGTTTGCGCAGCGCCTGCCGGCCGTGGACATGCGCGAGGGCAGCGATTGGTTGCAGCGGCTGGGGCAGCCGCCCCAGGATGTGTCATTCAGCTGCTGGTGCAGCAGCAGCGACAACATCGTCTTTCCTCCCGATCTGGCGATCCTGCCGAATGCGCAGTGTCATCAGGTCGACGATGCAGCGCATATGCAGCTGCTGTTTGACCCGCGGGTGTGGCAGCACTGCCTGCAGTTGCAGGCGCAACTGCAGGGGCGACCGCAGGCGCGGTATCAGGCTGCCGAGGCAGGCGCCTCCGCAGCCGGTGCCGGGGCACGGGCCTGCGGGTCCTGAATCAGGTGGATGTCGGTGGCGGAGACCAGGGCGATCTTCTGCTCGGCGCAGCGCTGCAGCAGGCCGAACAGCAGGTCACTGCGCGTGCTGTAGACATTGCGCGAGCTGGAGACATGGCCGAAGCTGGTGATGTTGACCACGCTGCCGTTGATGGAGTCCACATACATGGACGGAGCGGGGGTGCTCAGCACGGCCTCATGCTCGGCATACAGGCCCAGCAGCACCTCGCGCAGCTTGACGATATCGGTGTTCAGCGGTACCGAGAACGCGATCGAGATGCGGCCCAGCGCACCGTCCATGGTCAGGTTCTGCACGGACTTGGTGATGAACTCCGAGTTGGGCACGATGACGGTGGATTTGTCATCGGTCTGGATCTCGGTGGCACGCACGCTGATGCGGCGGATATCGCCGACCTGATCGCCGATGCGCACGCGGTCGCCCAGCTTCACGGGGCGCTCGGCCAGCAGAATCAGGCCCGAGACAAAGTTCTGCGTGATGGCCTGCAGACCAAAGCCGATGCCGACGGACAGGGCGCTGGCCAGCAGGGCCACTTTTTCAAAGCCAATGCCCAGGGCTGCCAGCGTCCACAGGCCGGACAGCAGAATGCCCGTGTAGCGGGCCACGGTGCTGATGGAGTTGCGTGCGCCTATGTCCAGCTCGGTCTTGGGCAGAAAGGTCTCCACCAGCCAGTGCTGCAAGGCGCCAAACAGCGTCAGCCCCGCCACCAGCACCAGCAGGCCGCGCAAGATGGTCATGGGGCGCAGGAAGGAGTCGCCCACGGGCAGGCCGTTGGTCAGCGAATCGGCCAGCACGATCAGGCTGCTGGAGTTGCCGAATGGCGCGATCAGCGCCATCAGCCCCAGCAGAAGCAGGCAGACACGCGTGAAGGCCGACAGCAGAACGCCGACCTGCTCCAGGCGCGATTGCTTGAGCCCCGTGCCGGCAGCGAAGCCCTGGCCGATACGGCTATCGCTTGAGCACAGCCAGGTAAAGAGGTCGTCGGCAAACTTCATCAGCAGCGAGGTGGCCAGAACCACCACCGTGATCCAGACCATCTGTGTGGCCGCGAAGACCGAAAAGTTCAGATAGCCGATCAGCGCCGCGATCAGCGCGGCCAGCACCGTCAGATGTCCGCCCAGCCAGGCCAGCATCAGCCAGCGGCTGGTTGCCGCAGGGCGGTAGTCGTCGCCATGGTGGGCGGCTTTTTCGCGTTCGGCCTGCTGCTGGCGCTTGCGTTGCTTGTTGATGACCATCAGCACCGACATGATGAGCACGGCATAGATCAGTGCAATCAGTCCATCCAGGGCCACGCTGCTGACGGCGCTGGTGCGCGCGGCTATGTCCACCGCGTTGAGCATCATGGAGAACCAGGTCAGGCCGGCGGCTCCCCAGGCAAAGCGTGTAAGCGCCGGGGCGGCGATGTCGTCGATATTGAGCAGTCGCCAGGTGGGGCGCTTGGGCACCAGCAGGCTGGCGCTGACGGAGAGGAAAAAGGCCGCGACAAATGAGGATTGAATCCAGGCGTCGGCCACGGTTTGCAGGCGCGGCGCAATCGCGTCTACGGAGCGCAGGCTCTCGATGAACACCAGGCTGGCCAGGCCGGGCAGTGCCGTGCCCACCAGCAGCATCCAGACGGCCAGACCCGTGCGGCGCAGCCGTCCGTTGGGGGCGTGGTCGGAGGCCGCAAATTTGCGGCCCGCATAGCGCAGGCCGATGCGCAGCGGAAACATCACGAACAGAGCCAGGGCAATGCCGGTCAGCGTGGCCGACCAGCCATGCTCGGCAATGGCGGCGTCAAAGCTGGTACGGCCCTGGCGTGTCAGGGCCGCAATGCGTTGCAGATCGGTCGGCAGATGCTCGGCAAACTGTTTCCACAGCGAAGGCGACAGCGGGGACGCCACCTTGCGGGCGATCTGCGCGTTGAACTGCTGGGTGCGGATTTTCTCGATGCTGTCCGTGGTCTGCTTGGCCTCCATGGACAGCAGCTTGCCGCGCTTGAGCGCGGAGTCCAGCTCGCTGTGCTGTTGGGCCAGATCCTTGCGTTGCAGACTCAGCTCCGGCGATTCCTCGCTGCCTTCGGCCACCGGCCCCAGCTGGGCAATGCGGGCATCGATCTGTTTGAGCAGCGGCTCCAGCGCCGTGACGGCGTTGTCGGCATCGCGTTTGGACTGCAGGGCTTTTTCGGACAGGGCCTGCAGCGTTTCGGAGGTGTCGGCATCGTCCAGCGACTGGCGTACCTTGTCCAGCGTGGTCGATGCCTGTTGAATCTGGGCGATGGAGGTGGTCTGGATATCGCCGTTGGCAGGCAGCTCGGCCGCGACGGCCAGACCTATGCAAAGTTGGAGCGCTAGAAGCCAGCGCAGCAGTTGGTTGCAGCGGTAATGCATTGTGAAGAAGTGAGTGGGCGGCAGTTTGCCTCTGGCGCTCACTATAGGTGCAATGCAGCAGGCAGGGTTTCAGGGCGCAGCCGGGCCAAACAGGGCTTGCAGCCCGGATATTCGGCATCGATTGCTATTAGAAATGGAGCTGCATGCGCTTTGCTGAAAAGGGATGGCGCCGAATTTTCGGCAGAAAATTCGGCGCATGGACTCGCGCTTGCCAGGTCCCGTGCCGGTATACATCCGCTGACTAAATCAGCTGTTCGCCGGGCAGCAGTTCCTTGGCACCAATGGTGGGCAGCTGGCGCAGTTGCTCGTACAGCGGCGCAAAGTCGGTATCGGCCAGGTTCAGCAGATGGGGCATGTCGTCGATCACGAAATAGGTCTGCTGATAGGTGTCGATCTTGTAGAGCGTGCGCATGGTGCGCTCGAGCTGCAGCGGCAGACGATGCGGCTGCGGGCTGTTGACGCTGTACTCCAGCTCGCCCACGGAGCTGAGAATGCCGGCGCCATAGGCGCGCACGCCGCCGTTCTCGCGGATCAGACCGAACTCCACCGTGTACCAGTACAGACGCGACAGCATCTCGCAGACGCCGAGCTCGGCGGCCTTGAGGCCGCCCTGACCGTAGGCCTGGATGAAATCGGCCATGACGGGGTTGAACAGCAGCGGCACATGGCCGAAGAGGTCGTGAAAGATGTCGGGCTCGACGATGTATTCGAACTCCTCGGGCTTGCGTATCCAGTCGGTGACCGGGAATTTGCGCTGTGCCAGCAGCGAAAAGAACGGTACCTCGGGAATCAGGCCTGGAACGCCCACGATCTCCCATCCCGTGGCCTTGAACAGTCGCTCGTTGACCTCCTCGAAGCGCGGAATGCGCTCCTTGGCGCCCAGCGAGGGCAGGGCATCGATGAAATGCTGGCTGGCGCGGCCCGGCAGCAGCGCGGATTGACGCTCGTAGAGCCGGTGGTAGGTGTCATGCTCGGCCTCGGTATAGGCGGCATAGTCCTGCGTGCAGGTGTAGTCGGCATGGGCCCGTGTGTAGTCGCCGCGTGGCGGTCGATCGGACTGGCCATAGACGACGGGCGTTGCACCGGTGCTGCCGGTCTTGGCGGTGCTGCTCTGGATGTTGTTCATGAGGCACTCCCTGAGATGAGGGGTCGCGAAGGCTGCGGCCGCAGCTCGTGGCCCGGGCGCAGCAGGAAAAAGGAGTGGTGAGCCGGAGGCTGGCTCAGTGCATCTGTATCTGGGTGCGTTTGACGAGCTGTCCGTAGCGGGCGTGCTCGGCCTGCACCAAGCGGGCAAAGTCCTGCCGGCGCAGGTCGTCGCGCACCACGCCCATGGCATCGAAGTACTGCTGTACCTCGGCTCTTTGCAGCGTCTGCGCAAAAGCGTCCGACCAGCGTCTGGCCTGGCTGTCCGTAATTCCCGCGGTGGCAAAGAGGCCGAACCAGGTGGTCAGATTCATGCCCTTGATGCTGTCGTCCAGGCTGGGGACCTCTGGCAGAGCCGGCAGTGGCGAGCGCCAGGTCACGCCAATGGCCTTGAGTCTGCCGGCCCGCAGATGCGGCAGGGCCGAGGCAATATTGTCGAACATCAGATCGGCCGTGCCTTCGAGCAGAGCCGACAGAGCCGGTCTGGCCCCGCCGAACGGCAGATGCTGCAGCGGCACCTGGGTCAGCGACTGGAACCACTGGCCCGCGATATGGCCGATGCTGCCATTGCCCGCCGACGCATAGCGCAGTGCTTGCCGGTGCTTGGACATGAAGCGCAGCAGATCTTCGGGCGTATAGATGCGCCACTGCATGGCCAGCTCGCTGCGCATGACCAGCACGTGGGGCATGCGTGCCACCAGTGTCAGCGGCTGAAAGTCGCGCAGCGGATCGTAGGGCAGCTGGGGGTTGAGCCAGGGCAGGATGGCATGTGTGGCCACAGCGCCCATCAGCAGCATGGGTTCGCGCGCTCCCGCTCTGGCCACCATGGCCGCGCCCGTGGCGCCCCCCTCGCCCGGTACATTGAGCACATTGATGTTGCCCAGGGCCGTGGTTTCCTGCGTCAGCTTGCGCGCCGCACGGTCCAGCGGGCCGCCCGCTGTATAGGGTACGACCAGGGAGAGTTCGTTGCGGCTGCGGCTGGAATTCGACGGCAGGGCGCTCGCATCCCTGGCCGCATGTGCGCTGTTGGCGATCAGAGCGGTCGCTGATGCCACCGCCAGCGACAAGGCCTGACGGCGGGAAAGGTGCGAGGTACCGGCAGGCGCATCCATCCCCGGTGTTCTGCAGTCCTCTGGGGCTGTAGCGGGGGGCTGATGTGGTCGCGGCACTTGATCCTTCCGGGCGTTGAAGCTGGCTGCGACGGCCCACGTCAGACGTGAATGCGGCAGTGCAGCATGACGGAAAGTATAGGGACGGAAACCGGTCGCCACATGGTCCGTTTGACGGAGTGGTAACCATTGGTATCTTTTTGATGGAAGGCGTAGCGCCGGTGTCCGCGCCGGCCATGCCGCCAGCAGCCGGACGGAGCAGATGCAGGCCGGGAGGGCGCATGGTCGACTCCGCCGTGGCTCAGGTCTTGAGCACGCCGCGGCGCATCTGATCGAGCTCCATGGTCTCGAACAGGGCCTTGAAATTGCCTTCGCCAAAGCCGCTATTGCCCTTTCGCTGGATGAATTCGAAGAAGATGGGGCCCAGCTGGTTTTCGCTGAAGATCTGCAGCAGCAGTTCGCCGGGCTGGCCGTCCACCAGGATATTGCGCGCCAGCAGCTCGGCAATGGGTTCCTGCAGGTCCGGGATGCGCTTGGGCAGCAACTCGTAATAGGTCTCGCTGGTGTTCAGCAGCTTGATGCCATTCATCTGTAGACCGTCCACGGTGTCGTAGAGATTGGTCGAGCCCAGCGCGATGTGCTGTATGCCTTCGCCGTGGTACATGTCCAGGTATTCCTGGATCTGGCCGGCCTTGTCGTTGCCTTCCTCGTTGATGGGAATGCGGATCTTGCCGCAGGGGCTGGTCATGGCCTTGCTCTTGACGCCTGTGGCCTGGCCTTCGATGTCGAAGTAGCGGATCTCGCGGAAGTTGAAGATGCGCTCGTAGAACTCGGCCAGCTCGGCCATGCGGCCGCGGTAGACGTTGTTGGTCAGGTGGTCGATATAGGTCAGGCCCAGGCCCTCGGGGTGCAGATCGGCACCGGGCAGGGGCTCGAAATCCACGTCGAAGAAGCTGATATTGCCCAGGTCCCCGTCCTTGGCGCCATTCTTGCCGCGCCATTTGTCGATGAAATAGATCAGGGAGTCGCCAATGCCCTTGATGGCGGGAATGCTCAGTTCTCCGGGGGCGGCCTGCTGGGCGTAGCCCCAGGCACCCAGCGAGGTGGCGCGCTCATAGGCGTACTTGGCATCATTGACGCGCACGGCGATGGCACAGACGCTGGGGCCGTGCAGGCGTGCGAAGCGCTGGGCAAAGCTGTCGGGCTCGGCATTGATGATGAAGTTGATCTCGCCCTGGCGATACAGGGTCACGTTCTTGCGGCGGTGCTTGGCAATGGCCTGAAAGCCCATGCGCTCGAACAGCTGTCCCATGGCCACGGGATCGGGGGCGGCATATTCGACGAACTCGAAGCCGTCCGTTCCCATGGGGTTGTCCCAGGTCTGGAATGGGCTGGCGTTGCTTTGGGTCAGTGGGGCGTTCATGGCAGAGGTCTCCATCGGGAAGGGGCACAACACATGAAGAACAGGTGTCGACGATGGATTCACTGTAGGACAGGCAACTGGCAAGCTTCATGCAAAAATGCCTTGGCAGCAAACCTGCTGATGCATGAAAATTGCGCATGAATTCGATTTCATGCAATTTTAATGGTTATCAAGGGTTAACCATTAATAAAAACTGCGCTGTTTTTATAATCTGCCGCCATGAGTCCCATGCACACCATCGACAAACTGGATAAGGCGATTTTGCGCCGATTGCAGGCCAATGGCCGAGAAACCTATGACGTCATCGGGGAGCAGGTCGGCCTGTCGCCCAGCGCCGTGCTGCGCCGAGTCAAGCGGCTGGAGGAAAACGGTGTCATCGACCGCTATGTGGCACTGGTGCAGCCCGAGACCGTGGGCCTGGGTCTGACGGCCTATATCAATGTGCGTCTGGAAAAATACACCGAAACCAGCAAGCGCAATCCCATGGACGTGTTCCGCGCCAGCGTACAGACCTGGCCCGAGGTGGTGGAGTGTGTCTCCCTCACTGGCGAGATGGACTATCTGCTGCGGGTGGTGGTGGCGGACATGCAGCATTACAGTCGTTTCATCATGGACACGCTGCTCAAACACCCCAGCGTGCAGGACTGCAAAACCAGCTTTGTCATGGACCGGGTCAAGGTCACGACGGCCGTGCCGCTCTAAGCCTTCGCAGAGGTCCTTCATACGGACCATGGCCTAGCCGGAAATAGACGCTAAGGTGTTGAATTAACGCAAAATCCTTACAAGATTGTTGCAATGCAATATGGTGCTTGTGAAGATTCGGGTTTTTACCTATATTTCAGGCTATGAACCTCCCCAAAGACTGGTTGACATCGCCCTGGCAGGCTGGCTCCGGCTGGCTGCGAGACATGGGCAAGTCCCATGGCGCCGAGCGTCGCTCGCCGTCCTTGGTCCCCATCCGTTCGCTGAGTCCGCGCCATCGCGACCGCATCATCAAGCATCTGCTCAAGCTGGATGCGCGGGATCGCTATCTGCGCTTTGGCTATGCGGCCAACGACGAACAGGTGCGTCGCTATGTCGAGCAGCTCGATTTCGAGCGCGATGATATCTTCGGCATCTTCAACCGCCGCCTGGAATTGATCTCCATGGCGCATCTGGCCTTTGCCGGCCACCCCGAGCATGAGAAATGCGCGGAGTTCGGCGTCTCCGTGCTCAAGAGTGCACGCGGCAAGGGGCTGGGTGCACGTCTGTTCGCGCGTGCAGTGCTGCATGCGCGCAGCAAGAGCGTGAGCATGATGTTCATCCATGCGCTGTCCGAGAACACGGCCATGCTCAAGATTGCGCGCAACGCAGGCGCCACCGTCAAGCGAGAAGGCTCGGAATCCGAAGCCTATCTGGAGCTGCCGCCTGCCGACTTCGAGACCCATGTCAGCGACCTCGTGACCGAGCATCTGGGCGAGATGGACTATCAGCTCAAGAAGCAGGCCGTCAATTTCTGGACTTTTCTGGCTGGTGTGCAGGAAGTGCGCAAGGGTGTGCAGGAAGGCCGCCACAAATCAGGCGAGTAAGTAGGCTTGTGAAGCTGGCAACGCTGCAGCCCAACAAAGACAAGTGCAAGCAGCTATCAAAATAGCTTTGACCGAGCGCCCTCGGTGACAGCTAGTCATGGCTTTTGTGAGCTAGCACGTCGTCTGTCGACACAATCCGTTATTCTTGGGGACTTGTTTGACTACCGCACGTCCTGCACTCCAAGACAGTGTCCGACCCCCATCCTGCGCGACTTCCCGAGAAGGAAGACAAGCGAAGCTTCCTGCAAAAGGTGGCTGAGTTCATTCATCCGGCACCGGAATCTCCCGATGAACTGATCGAAACCCTGGCCGAAGCCGAAGACAACCAGGTCATCGGCACCGAGTCCCGCGTCATGCTGGAACGTGTGATCCGTATGGCCGACATGAGCGCCGGAGAAGTCATGGTGGCCGCGCCACGCATGGATCTCATCAATATCGACGCTCCGTATGAAGAAATCCTGCACCAGGTTCTCACCACGGCGCATTCGCGCTTTCCGGTCTACCAGGGCGAGCGCGAGAACATCATTGGCATTCTCATGGCCAAGGATTTGCTCAAGTTGCAGCGTTCTCCCACCCTGAACATTCGTGCTCTGGTGCGGCCCGCCGTCTTCGTGCCCGAGAGCAAGGGCCTGAACGACCTGCTGCGCGAGTTCCGCGCCAATCGCAACCATCTGGCGGTGGTCATTGACGAGTTCGGCCGTGTGGCCGGCTTGGTGACGATTGAGGACGTGCTGGAAGAAATCGTCGGCGAGATCGAGGACGAGTTCGACATTCCCGAGGACGAGGGCGATATCTTTGCCCTGGCCGACAACAGCTACCGCGTGGCGGGCGATGCCAGCATCGAGCATGTGAGCGAGGAGTTCGAAACCGCGCTGCATGCCAGCGACCCCGATGCCGAGTTCGACACCATCGGGGGCCTCATCGCGCACGAAATCGGACATATGCCCAAGCGCGGCGAGCAGGTTCACCTGGGCGGGCTGGAGTTCACTGTGCTCCACACCAAGGGCGGCGCGGTGCGCTGGTTCAAGGTGGTGCGCGATCCTTCGCCGGACAGCCTTGTTCGCAACTGATCGCGATTGGCGCAATTCCGGGTCAGGCCTGGTGTGATGCCGGTGGAAATACCGGTTGTACCTCTTGGTTTGCACAAGTCCTGGCCATACCTCGTATGCTTGAATTCACCCAACCACCCAGTTGGGTGTTTTGCTCTTGCCAGCCGATTCCTATGACCACCTCTGCCCCCACCGTTCAGACTGCTGCTGTCAGGCCTCATGGCTGGATGAGCGCGCTGTTGCTAGTCCTTGCAGGCGGCCTGCAGGCTCTTTCGCTGGCCTGGCCCTGGGCTCGCGGTCAGGGCGACGGCTGGTTGAGCCTGGTCGGAGGCTATGGTCGTCCGCTGTGGTGGCTGCAGATTCTGTCGCTGGCGGTGCTGGTTCATGCGCTGCTGGCTGCCCGCTCCGCGGCCCAGGCGGCAGGCCGGGCCTGGTTGTTTGGCACGGCATGGCTGGTGGCTACCTTCTGGTGGCTGTTCATCTCCATGCACACCTATGGCGGATTGGCTGCGCCACTGGCCGTAGCTGCCGTGCTGGCGCTGGCGGGCTTTCTGGGGGGCTATTACGCCGTGGCTGCATGGTGTTTCAAGCGTCTGACGCAGGTCCCGGCCGCGCTATCGACCCTGGTTTTTGCTGCACTGTGGACGCTGGCCGAACTCGCGCGCGGCTGGCTCTGGACCGGTTTCCCCTGGGGTGCCGCCGGCTATGCCCATGTGGAAGGCCCGCTATCCGTGCTGCCGCGCTGGATTGGCGTCTATGGCACGGGCTTTGTGGCTGCCTGGGCTGCAGTCTGGCTGGCGCTGCTGGTCTGGCGCGCGCAGACCAGGGCCGTGGTGCTGAAGTCTGTGCCGGCCCTGGCATCCGCATTGGTCCTGGGTCTGGTATGGGGCGGGCTGTGGTGGTCGCGCGACAGCGCCGTTGCTGCGCCCGGCCAGCAGCCCGGCATGAGCGTGGAGCTGCTGCAGGGCAATATTCCCCAGGATGAGAAGTTCGAGCTGGGCTCGGGCGTGGTGGTCGCACTGCGCTGGTATGCCCAGCAGCTGCATGACGCCAGTGCTCAGTTGGTGGTGGCGCCCGAGACCGCCATTCCGCTGTTGCCTCAGCAGCTTCCCGAGGGCTATCTGGATTTTGTGCGTGCACCTTTTGTCGCCAAGGACTCCAGTCGCGCGGCCTTGGTGGGGCTGCCGCTGGGCAATTGGGATCAGGGCTTTACCAACACGGTCGAAGGCTGGCTGCCCGGGCAGACCCAGCCGTATCAGTACGACAAGCACCATCTGGTGCCGTTTGGCGAGTTCATCCCTCCCATGTTCCGTTGGTTCACCGAGCTCATGAATATTCCGCTGGGCGACTTCAATCGCGGCGCACTGGGCCAGCCTTCCATGAGCTGGGCAGGCGAGCGCCTGTCGCCCAATATCTGCTACGAGGATTTGTTCGGTGAAGAGCTTGCGGCCCATTTCGGCAATGCGGTGACGGCACCCACGGTGCTGGTCAATCTGAGCAATATCGGCTGGTTCGGGGACTCCGTGGCCATTGATCAGCATCTGTCCATCAGCCGCATGCGTGCGCTGGAGTTCGAGCGCCCCATGTTGCGCGCAACGAACACCGGGGCCACGGTGGTGATCGATCACAGGGGGCAAGTGGTGAAAGCACTGGCACCGTTCGAGCGCGCGGTATTGCAGGGCCGGGTTCAGGGGCGCGACGGCCTGACGCCTTATGCACGCTGGGTACATGCCCTGGGCCTGCTGCCTTTGACTCTGCTGTGCCTGGCGCTTTGCGCGCTGGCCTGGCGGTCATCGAAAAGGTCGAGGAAGGCGTAGTGGCGCGCACGGAATAAGCCACGCTGACATCAGCGGCTGTGGCATTTGTGGCAGAGTCTTGGGCCTGAAAACGGGTATTGTGTCCCGGGTAGGGCTGCGAGCCTTGATAATCCCCGGTTGTACCGCCCGCAGTGGGCGCGCGCAGCGGGCGCGGATCCCGTCACCCAAATATAGAGTAACAGGTAGCTTGCACAGGCTGCCGCGGAGCAATTGAGAGAATGGCTGAATCTTTTTCCTACGAACAACTGATCGCGTCCGGCGAAGGCAAGCTGTTTGGTGCCGATAGCGGACGTCTGCCCCTGCCTCCCATGCTGATGTTCGATCGCATCACACATATCTCCGAGGACGGCGGTGCCCACGGTCTGGGCAAGATTGTTGCGGAACTGGACGTCAGGCCCGATCTGTGGTTCTTTGATTGCCACTTTCAGGGCGACCCCGTCATGCCCGGCTGCCTGGGTCTGGACGCCATGTGGCAGCTGATAGGTTTTTACCTGACCTGGCTGCGCCTGCCTGGTCGTGGTCGCGCCCTGGGTGCTGGTGAAGTCAAGTTCACCGGTGAAGTAGGCCCCGATGTCAAACTCGTGACATATGAAATTGATATCAAGCGAGTGATCAAGCGCAAGCTGAACATGGCCATCGGCGACGCACGCCTGCTGGCCGACGGTAAGGAAATTTACGTGGCCAATGACCTGCGCGTGGGTCTGTTCCTGCGTGAAGGTGATGCCAAGGGAACGGCAGCATGAGCAAGAAGCGGGTAGTGATCACCGGCGCGGGCATTGTCTCGTGCATCGGCAATGATCTGGCAACGGTGGAGGCCTCGCTGCGCGAGGGCAAGAGCGGCATCAAGGCCATGCCCGAGTTCACGGAGCTGGGCATGCGCTCGCAGGTGGCAGGCATTCCCGAGATCGATATCGAGGCGCGCATCGACCGCAAGCAGCTGCGCTTCATGGGCGATGCTGCGGCTTATTCACAGATCGCTCTCGAAGATGCGATCCAGCAAGCCGGTCTCACGCCCGAACAGGTGAGCAACCCGCGCACCGGTCTCATCATGGGCTCGGGCGGCGGCTCGCCGGCCAATCAGATCGAGGCAGCCGATACGCTGCGTGAAAAAGGTATCCGCCGCGTCGGCCCTTACCAGGTCACACGCTGCATGAGCTCCACGGTGTCGGCCTGCCTGGCCACCAACTTCAAGGTCAAGGGCATCAACTACTCCATCACCTCGGCCTGCTCCACCTCGGCCCACTGCATCGGTGCAGCAGCCCAGCAGATCGCCTGGGGCATGCAGGATGTGATGTTTGCCGGCGGCGGCGAAGAGCTGTCCTGGGGCATGTCGCTGCTGTTCGACGGCATGGGAGCCATGTCCAGCAAGTACAACGAGACGCCCGAAAAGGCTTCGCGTGCCTATGATGCCCACCGCGACGGCTTCGTGATCGCCGGCGGCGGCGGTGCCGTAGTGCTCGAAAGCCTCGAGCATGCGCTGGCACGCGGTGCCAACATCCTGGCCGAAGTGGTGGGCTTTGGTGCCACCAGCGACGGCGAGGACATGGTCGCTCCCTCGGGCGACGGCGCCATAGCCTGCATGAAGCAGGCCATGGAAACCGTGGATGCGCCGATTGACTACATCAACACCCATGGCACATCGACCCCTGTGGGCGATATGCAGGAAGTGCGCGCCATGCGCGAGCTGTTTGGTGCCCAGGTGCCGGCATTCTCGTCCACCAAGTCGCTGACCGGCCATTCGCTGGGTGCGACCGGTGTGCAGGAAGCGATTTACTGCCTGATCATGCTGAACAAGGGCTTTATCGCCGGCTCGGTGAACGTGGACACGCCTGACCCGCTGCTGGGCGATATGCCTCTGGTCACCCGGACCCGCGATGCCGAGCTCAAGACCGTGCTGTCCAACAGCTTTGGCTTTGGCGGCACCAATGCCTCCCTGGTGCTCAAGCGCTGGGAAGGCCAGTAAGCTGGCATCCTTGGATCGCAAGCCCGCTTGGCCTTGAGGTAAGCGGGCTTTTTTCTGTCATCGACTACCGTCATATCCCATGAAGATCGCAATTCTTGACCGTGATGGCACCCTGAACCAATGGGGTGCCCAAGGCTTCATTGGACGGCCCGATGAATGGGTTGCAGTCCCCAGTGCACTGGAGGCGGTTTCGCGTCTGAACCGTGCCGGCTGGCATGTGGTGGTTGCCACCAATCAGCCGGGACTGGGCCGCGGACTGTTCGATGTGATCGAGCTCAATGCCGTGCATGCCAAGATGCACCGGGAGATGGCCGCTGTCGGCGCGCGCGTGGAAGCCGTGTTTTTTTGCCCCCATGCTCCCGATGAAGACTGCCAGTGCCGCAAACCCGGCGCAGCGCTGTTCGAACAGATTGCCGATCGCTACGGTGCGGAAGGCCATGAGATCTGGGCCATTGGTAGCGGTGTCGAGCATTTGCAGGCGGGCCAGGCTCTGGGTGCCCATCTGGTGTTTGTGGAGTCCACTGCCAGGCCCGAGTGCAGCAGCGATGCCGATCTTCCCGAAGGCAGCGAGCGCTATCCCGACCTGGAGGCCGTGGTGAATAGGCTGCTGCCGCTTGGGGGGGGTGAAGATGCTCAGCCCCTGGATTCGGCGCCTGCCCCACATTGAGTTCTGGTTTCAGGTCAAAATAGATTCAACTGCTTGAAAGAGCAGCGTAAGCTGCTATGTTTCTTGTCGATAACCGTGCCAAATCAATGGGCCAGGCTTCAGGTCTGCGCTCACGTTCTTCGATTGCTGTCATGTCCCTGATTCGCTCTGTCCTCCACATGCTGTGGATGGCCATTACCGTTATTCCCTACACTTTCGCGGTGCTGCTGGCCAAGTGGACCAGCGGCTCGTCGACCAAGGCTTACAGCGCTGCCCGCGCTTGGCTCAAACTTTCGGTGGACAGCGCCCGTGTGATCATGGGAGTGCGGTATCAGGTGCAGGGTATGGAAAACCTGCCTGCCGATCCCAAGCAAGGGGTGGTGCTGCTGGTCAAGCACCAGTCTACCTACGAGACTTTTCTGATGCCTGCCATCATGCCGCGTCCGCTGGCCTATGTGTTCAAGAAGGAGCTGCTGAAGGTGCCGTTCTTTGGCTGGTCCATCGGTGCACTGGACATGATTCACATCGACCGGGCCCAGCGTTCGCGCGCCTTTCACAAGGTGGTGGAGCAGGGCAAGCGCCTGCTCGATCAAGGCATCTGGGTCATCATGTTTCCCGAAGGCACACGTGTCAATCGCGGAGAAGTGGGAGAGTACAAGACCGGCGCCGCCCGTCTGGCCATCATGACGGGCGCGCCCGTGGTGCCGATTGCCGTTACCTCGGCCAAGTGCTGGCCGCGCAAGGCATTCATCAAAAAGCCTGGCGTGGTGGATGTGTCCATCGGCAAGCCCATTGCTTCAGCGGGTCGCAAGCATGATGAACTGATGGCCGAAGTCGAGGCCTGGATAGAGTCCGAAATGCAGCGCCTGGACCCTGAGGCTTATCGTAAATAAAGCAAAACTGCCCATGTCCTCAGGCGATAGCTTGCAGCAAGCTTGGCAATGGCTGGTGCCGCCTGTGGTGGGGGACGGGCGGGGCGGGCTGATGCCGCGCAAGCGCCGACCCTCCGGCACTGAGGCCACTGCACAGCGCTCGGAGCAAGCCGAGCTGGAATTGGAGAAGATTCAGCTTTTAGCGCCTGCCAGTGTTCCGGTGGAAGCCATCGATCTGGAAAAGAATGAGCCCGCCACATTCCTGGCGCATCCGGCGGCCAGCCACAGTGCCCGTCTGCAAGGGAGTGACGTGGCTTATCTGCTGCGCCGTTCGGCGCGCCGCAGCATTGGCTTCAGCGTAGGCCAGCAAGGGCTTGAGGTCACCGCTCCGCAATGGGTGGCCATGCCCGAGATCGAATCAGCGCTGCAGACCAAGGCAGGCTGGATTGTGCGCAAGCTGCAGGAGGCCGGCCAGCGACAGCAGATCAAGCAGGAGGCACGCATTCTCTGGCAGGACGGGGGCGTGCTGGACTATCTGGGGCAGCCCATGAGCTTGCGGCTGACAGGAGGTGCATCATCTCTGCTGGCGACTCACCAGACGCATCGAGAGCAGGGGGCCGATGGTTCGCAAAGCCTGCATCTGCCTTTGCCAGCGCAGGCTCCGGCGGCTCAGGTGCGCGCAGCCGTTCAGGCCTGGATACTGCGCGAGGCTCGTAGCTATTTCACGGCTCGCATGCTGCACCATGCGGCCACCATGGACGTGCGCTGGAATGCGCTGCGCCTGACAAGTGCCAGCACACGCTGGGGCAGCGCCAACAGCAGCGGGATCATTCGCCTGAACTGGCGGCTGATGCAGCACAGCCCGCAAATCATCGACTATGTGGTGGTGCATGAACTCGCGCATCTGCACCACATGGACCACAGCCCACAATTCTGGGCGGTGGTGGCACAGGTTCTGCCCGACTGGAAGCAGTTGCGCAGAGCATTGAGAGACAGGCCTCTGCCCGTGTGGGAATAGCGGCGATGACCAAGACAGGAAACGAGATGAGCAATACGACCCCTATTCAGCCCGCTGCCGGCTATGCGGGCGATGTGCCGCCAGAGCTGGCCTGGCAATGGCTGCAGGCTGGCGAGGCGGTTCTGGTCGATGTGCGCACCGATGCCGAGCGTGAGTGGGTGGGCAAGGTGCCGGGCGCTGTCGCCGTGGCCTGGAAACAATGGCCAGGCATGGCCGCCAACCCGAACTTTGATGCCGAGCTGCGAGCTGCAGTCCCCGAGGGCCGGAAAGTGGTGCTGCTGTGCCGCAGCGGAGTGCGCTCAGTGGCCGCGGCCCAGCGCGCAGCCGGTCTGGGGATCGAGGCCTACAACATTCTTGAGGGTTTCGAAGGCGATGTGGATGCCAGCGGTCAGCGCGGCCAGCTTGGAGGCTGGCGCAAGCGCGGCCTGCCCTGGCATCAGTAAGGTGCAGGGCTTGGGCCGCTGCCTCTAGTCCGGCCGGTAGCCGTTGGGGTTCTGGCTTTGCCAGCGCCAGGTGTCGGCGCACATGGTGTCCAGATCATGCTCGGCTTGCCAGCCCAGGGTTTTGAGGGCGTGATCGGGGTCTGCATAGCAACTGGCCACATCTCCGGGGCGCCGGTCTGTGATCGCATAAGGCAGGGTCTTGCCGCAGGCTTTTTCGAAGGCATGCAGCACTTCCAGCACGCTGTAACCATTGCCTGTACCCAGGTTGATGGTTAGCAGCTCTGGCTTGGCCAGGCCGGCCAGCTTTTCGAGCGCCTTGACGTGACCTCGAGCCAGGTCCACGACATGAATGTAGTCACGCACACCTGTGCCATCCACAGTGTCGTAGTCACCACCGAAGATCTGCAGTTTTTCACGGCGGCCCACGGCGACCTGCGCCACAAAAGGCAGCAGGTTATTGGGAATGTCTGAGGGGTCTTCACCAATCAGGCCGCTGGCATGGGCGCCAATCGGATTGAAGTAGCGCAGCACGGCCAGCGACCATTGGTAATCGGAGTGGTAGAGGTCAGACAGAATCTCTTCCACCATCAGTTTGCTGCGGCCATAAGGATTGGTGGCCGAAGTGGGATGCACTTCATTGAGTGGCAAGTATTGCGGCGATCCATAGACTGTCGCCGAAGAGCTGAACACCAGATTACGCACACCGTGCTTTTTCATGGCGCGCAGCAGCACCAGGGTGCCGTTCACGTTGTTGTCGTAGTAGTCCACCGGCTGGCTAACGGATTCGCCCACGGCCTTTTTGCCGGCAAAGTGCACAACGCTGTCAATGTCATGCTCCCGCAATGCCTGCTCGAGCGCCGCCTGATCGCGTACATCGCCATTGATCACGGCAATGGTGCGTCCAGTGATTTGCTCCACGCGGCGGATGGCTTCAGGATGGCTGTTGCTGAAGTTGTCGAAAATAACGACTTCATGGCCTTGGCCTAGCAGTTCAATGGCGGTATGACTGCCGATATAGCCGGCGCCGCCTGTGAGCAGAGTTTTCATAAGCCGCAGTCTAGCTTCGCCAGGAATGGAAAAAGCGCTCCTTCGAGCGCTTTTGTGCGTAACAGTATTTGCGGGGCCGTCTTTACAGCGTCGGGATACGCAGCTTCTGGCCGGGATAGATCCTGTCCGGGTTGCTGAGCATGGGCTTGTTGGCTTCAAAAATCACGTTGTACTTGTTGGCGTCGCCATAGTACTTCTTGGAGATGGCCGACAGAGTGTCGCCGCGCACCACATCGTGGTACTGGGCTTCCGGCTCGGGGTTGGTCACCGTCATCAGGTTGTCCACGGATTGGACATTGGCCACATTGCCGCAGCACAGCGTCACTTTTTCCTTGATGGCCTGAGTGGGGGCGGTCCCGTTGACCGTCACCTTGCCTTGAGAGCCATCGAACTGAACCTGCAGGTCGGATACGCCAAGATTCTGGGTGTTGATATAGCTGGCGATCGCTTGAGCCGCCTTGGCATTCAAGTCTTCGGCCGATGCAGCAGCATGTGCGTCGCTGCCGCCAAACAGTTTTTCTCCGGCTTCCTTGATGAAACTGAACAGACCCATGGTTTCGACTCCTCAAAAGTGGTGGAAGAAAGCGGTTCACTTTAACGGGAAATCAAAATGAATTCTTGCAGGATATGGACTGAGCGCTTTCTTTGACAATTTCCTGCCCGCTTGTAATGAATGTGACAAGAGGCTGTCTGGCACGGGGAAAAGTGCTGATAATCCGCCGCATGACATTTTTGGCCATAGACATTGGCAACACCCGTTTGAAGTGGGCCATGTATGAAGATCATCGCCCGGGTGCTGCCTTGCTGGCCCATGGAGCGGAGTTCCTGGAACATATCGAGCGCCTGGCAGAAGGTGCCTGGGCAGGCTTGCCGGCTCCCGAGCGCATGCTGGGCTGCGTGGTTGCCGGCGAGACGGCAAGGCGCAGGGTGCACGAGCAGATCGAACTCATGCTGGGCTGGAATCTCGAGCCTCAGTGGGTCGTTCCTTCCGTTGCAGAAGCCGGCGTGACCAATGGCTACGACCATCCCTCCAGGCTGGGGGCGGATCGCTGGGTGGCTATGATTGGTGCGCGTCACCACATGTTGCAATTGGGAGAGGCCAGGCCCTTGATCACGGTTATGGTGGGCACCGCAGTGACGGTCGATGCCATGGACGCGCAAGGCCATTTTCTGGGCGGCCTGATCATTCCAGGGCATGGCATCATGCTCAGGGCCCTGGAAGGTGGTACTGCGGGCCTGCATGTGCCTACCGGTGAAGTCCGATGCTTTCCCAAGAACACCAGCGATGCGCTGACCAGCGGCGGCACTTATGCGATTGCAGGTGCCGTGGAGCGCATGTACCAGCATCTGGCAGAACACTGCGGCGCAGAGCCCATGTGCATCATGGCGGGCGGTGCCGGCTGGAAAATGTCTCCCAGCATGACCCGACCTTTTGAGCTGATCAACAACCTGGTCTTTGATGGCCTGCTGGTAATGGCTGATAAGCGCTGGGCTTGAGTGTGCCAAGCTCGATTGTCATAGGTTGGGCTTTATCGCGATCACCGAAACCGACAGGCGGCTCTCTATGATTCTCGTGACAGGCGGTGCAGGCTTTATCGGTGCCAACTTTGTTCTCGACTGGCTGGTGCATGGGGATGAGCCCGTGGTCAACATCGACAAACTGACCTATGCGGGCAATCTGGAGAATCTGGCCAGCCTGAACGGCGATGCCCGCCATGTGTTTGTGCAGGCCGATATCGGCGACAGTGCAAAGCTTGCGCAATTGCTGGCGCAGCACCAGCCTCGCGCCGTGGTGAACTTTGCGGCCGAGTCGCATGTGGATCGCTCCATTCATGGTCCCGAGGATTTCATCCAGACCAATGTGGTGGGCACTTTCCGCCTGCTGGAAGCGGTACGCGCCTATTGGCATGGTCTGCAAGGCGAGGCCAAGTCCGGCTTCCGCTTTTTGCATGTCTCTACCGACGAGGTCTATGGCACGCTGGCGCCGACCGATCCAGCGTTTACCGAAGAGCACAATTACGAGCCCAACAGCCCGTACTCGGCCAGCAAGGCAGCCAGCGACCATCTGGTGCGGGCCTGGCATCACACCTACGGCTTGCCGGTGCTGACGACCAATTGCAGCAACAACTATGGCCCGCTGCATTTCCCGGAAAAGCTGATCCCGCTGGTCATTGTCAATGCGCTGGCGGGCAAGCCGCTGCCCATCTACGGCGACGGCATGCAGGTGCGTGACTGGCTCTATGTGCGCGACCATTGCAGCGCCATCCGCCGTGTTCTCGAGGCCGGCCAGTTGGGCGAGACCTATAACGTGGGCGGCTGGAACGAGAAGGCCAATATCGATATCGTCAAGACCGTGTGCAGCTTGCTCGACGAGTTGCGCCCGCGCGCCGACGGCAAGACCTATGCCGAGCAGATCACCTATGTGACCGACCGTCCCGGCCATGATCGCCGCTATGCGATCGATGCACGCAAGCTGGAACGCGAGCTGGGCTGGAAGCCTGCCGAGACCTTCGAGACCGGCATTCGCAAGACCGTGCAGTGGTATCTGGCCAACCCCGAGTGGGTGGCCCATGTGCAGTCCGGCGCCTACCGCGACTGGGTGCAGAAGCAGTACACCGACGAGGCATCGGCATGAGGCTGTTGCTGCTGGGCAAGAACGGTCAGGTCGGCTGGGAGCTGCAGCGCAGTCTCGCGCCTTTGGGCGAGGTGATTGCGCTGGATCGCCAGAGCGTGAATGTGGATGGAAACAGCCTGTGCGGCGATGTCGGCGATCTGCAGACGCTGGCGCAGACCATTCGCAGCGTGCGCCCGGATGTGATCGTCAATGCCGCAGCGCATACGGCGGTGGACAAGGCCGAGGGCGAGCCTGATCTGGCTTGGCGCCTGAACGCCGAGGCGCCCGAAGTCATGGCGCTCGAAGCCAAAAGCCTGGGCGCCCTGCTGGTGCACTACAGCACCGACTATGTCTTCGACGGCTCCGGCAGTGCGGCACGCAAGGAGGGCGATGCAACGGGGCCGCTATCGGTCTATGGCCGCACCAAACTTGAAGGCGAGCAGCGGATAGCGGCCACAAACTGCCGTCATCTGATTTTTCGCACCAGCTGGGTCTATGCGGCGCGTGGTGGCAATTTTGCCAAGACCATGTTGCGTCTGGCGCAGGAGCGTGAAGCGCTCAGCGTGATCAACGATCAATGGGGCGCGCCGACCGGCGCCGATCTGATCGCCGATGTCACGGCCCATGCCGTGCGCCATATGAGCGCTCATGAAGGCGATGGCGGTCTCTACCATCTGGTCGCGTCAGGAGAGACCAACTGGCATGCCTATGCCAGCCATGTGATCGAACGCGCACAGAACCTGCGACCGGATCTGGACTGGAAGGTGCAAAGCATTGCCGCCGTGCCGACCACGGCCTTCCCGACACCGGCCGCGCGACCCTTGAACTCGCGTCTGGATACGCAAAAGCTGCAAGCGGCCATGCAACTGCATTTGCCTGCATGGCAGTATGGCGTGGAACGCATGCTGCGCGAGATTCTGTAATTTCAAAAATCGCTTCGAGCGCTGATTGGTAAAGCGTTGGAAGCCATCCATTGATTCATCATGACGACAAAGCGCAAAGGCATCATTCTGGCTGGCGGCTCCGGCACCCGTCTGCATCCTGCCACCCTGGCCATCAGCAAACAGCTGCTGCCGATCTACGACAAGCCCATGATCTACTACCCCCTGAGCACGCTGATGCTCGCGGGCATCCGGGATATTCTGGTCATCAGCACGCCGCAGGATACGCCGCGCTTCGAGCAGTTGCTGGGCGATGGCAGCCAGTGGGGTCTGAACCTTCAATATGAGGTGCAGCCCAGCCCGGACGGTCTGGCCCAGGCCTTCCTGATTGGCGAAAAATTCCTCGACGGCGCTGCCAGTGCTCTGGTGCTGGGGGACAACATCTTCTACGGTCATGACTTCCAGTCACTGCTCAAAAAGGCGAACACTCGGAAGGAAGGCGCCACGGTGTTTGCCTACCATGTGCGAGATTCCGAGCGCTATGGTGTGGCCGAGTTCGATGCCGACGGCAAGGTGCTGTCGCTCGAAGAAAAGCCCAAGCAGCCCAAGAGCAACTATGCGGTCACCGGCCTGTACTTCTATGACGAACAGGTCGTGGAGCTGGCCAAGCAGGTCAAGCCTTCGGCGCGCGGCGAGCTGGAGATCACGGATCTCAATGGCTTGTATATGCAGCAAGGGAAGCTCAATGTCGAGCTGATGGGCCGAGGTTATGCCTGGCTGGATACCGGCACCCATGACAGCCTGCTCGAAGCGGGGCAATTCATTGCCACCTTGCAGCAGCGCCAGGGCCTGAAAGTGGCCTGTCCGGAAGAAATCGCCTATCGCCAGAAATGGATTGATGCCACTCAACTGGAGAAGATGGGTCAGGCCCTGGTCAAGAATGGCTACGGACAATATCTGCTGCAGGTACTCAAGGAAAAGGTGCGCGTATGAAGTTCACGCCTTTGGCCATTCCCGATGTCTTTCTGATCGAGCCCACGGTGTTTGGGGATGCGCGCGGTTTTTTTCTGGAAAGCTTTCGCCAGGACCTCTTCAACCAGGCCACGGGGACGAACTACGAGTTCATTCAGGACAACCACAGCCGCAGCAGCAAGGGCGTGCTGCGCGGGCTGCATTATCAGCTGCCGCCCCATGCCCAGGGCAAGCTGGTGCGTGTGATCTCGGGCGCGGTGTTTGATGTGGCCGTGGATATCCGCCGCAACTCGCCCACTTTTGGTCAATGGGTGGGCGCGGAGCTCAGTGCCGAGAATCACCACCAGCGCTGGATCCCACCGGGCTTCGCCCACGGCTTTGTGGTGCTCAGTGACTCGGCGGACTTTGTGTACAAGACCACGGCCTATTACGCGCCGGAGTCGGACCGGGGCCTGCTCTGGAACGACCCCGACATTGGCATCGAGTGGCCCCAGCTCGATATCGCTTTTTCCTTGTCCGAAAAGGACAGGAATCAGCCCGCATTCAAGCGGGCCGAACTGTTCGACTAGCGCTTTCTTGATTCGGCCATCTGCAGAAACGGCTGAATCAGTTGCGCATCGCATCGCTCGCGCAGGCAGTACAGGTATTCGGGCAGACAGGGCACCTCGCCTTTCAGATCAAGCACGACGAGGTCCGGGTGGGCCGATGCTTCGTGCCGCGCAAAAATGCTGATGCCCATCTGGCGGATCACGGCTTCGCGTATGGATTCGCGGCTGGCAATTTCCAGAATCCGCTGTGGGCTGACCTGGGCGGCTTCCAGCATCTGCTCGGTCATCTGCCGGGTCATGGAGCCGCGCTCGCGCAGGATCAGCGTGTTCTTCGCCAGATCCCTGATATCGACGGACTTCTGCCCGGCCAGCGCATGCCGCCGGTGCACGACCAGGGCCAGCGGGTCGCGCCCCAGCTCTAGGCGCAGCAGGCGCGGGTCGGTGTCCAGATGCGATGAGGTTGCCAGATCCACCTGGTACTCGGCCAGCGCCTGAATCATCTGGCGCGAATTGCCATTGACGATGCTGACCTCCACCAGTGCGTATTGCTGCTGATAGCGCTTGACAATGTCCAGTACATAGTAGGGTGCGGTGGCGCCTATGCGCAGCTGGCCCTGGTTGACATGGCCCGACTGGCGCAGCGCCGATTCGATCTGGGCCGACTGCAGCAGCAGCTTCTCTATCCCGGGCAGCAGCTTCAGGCCCGCATCGGTGATGGCCAGCCTTCCGCTCTGGCGCGTGAACAGCTCGACCTCATATTGCTCCTCCAAGGCCTTGATCTGCGCCGTGACCGTGGGCTGGCTCAGCCCCAGCTGGCGCGCAGCTTGCGTGATGCTGCCGAGACGGGCGACCCAGAAAAAGGATTTGAGCTGTGTGGCAAACATGACCAAGTCTTCAAGAAAGCGGTCCCCGGATTTCAACATGAACCCTGCAGCCGGCAATGCGGATGGATTGCTTTGATTTCAATAGCTTCTTACGCTTATATGTGTTTGTATTTGGATGGTTTTATATATAAATATGAGACAGATAAAGCGAAATATGCTTTTGAATCAATAGCATTTCGGTGGTGAACACTGGTGCGGTGCGCTGACTACAAAGTTTGCTGATGACATCCTTGGCAGATTTCAGTTCTGTGACACCAGCGTTTCATAGTGAGTTTCTACAGTTCCCTCATGTCGCAAATGACCGCGTTGGTCAGGCGGCAAAGATCAATCCAAGGGACTGTTATCCATGCGTCACGCTTTTGCACCCGCCACTCGCCGCTTCACCTTGAGCGCTTTTGCCACGGTTGCCACGGCCTTGTTGGGCCTGGCTTCCGCCGCCCAGGCCAGGACCGATCTGCTGGTGTATTCGGCCCTGGAGGCCGACCAGATCAAGGCCTATAAAGCGGCTTTTGAAAAAGCCCACCCCGAGATCGAGCTGAAGTTCGTGCGTGACAGCACAGGCATCATCACCGCCCGCCTGCTGGCCGAAAAAGCCAATCCCCAGGCCGATGTGATCGGGGCGTGGCCGCCACTTCGCTGATGCTGCTGGACAAGCAAGGCATGCTGCAGCCCTATGCGCCCAGGAACCTGGCCAGGGTGCGCTCCAGCATGCGCGATGCAGCAGCCACGCCGAGCTGGGTGGGCATGGATCTGTGGTCGTCGGCCGTCTGCTTCAACACCGTGGAAGGCCGCAAGCGCAAGCTGCCCATGCCTGCGAGCTGGGCCGACCTGACCAGGCCCGAATTCAAGGGCGCGATCACCATGCCCCACCCGGCGTCCAGCGGCACGGGCTATCTGATGGTGGCCGCCTGGCTGCAGATGATGGGCGAGGACAAGGGCTGGGCCTATATGGATGCGCTGCACCAGAACATCGGCGTCTACACGCACAGTGGCTCCAAGCCCTGCCGCCAGGCCGGCGCGGGCGAGTTTCCCGTGGGCCTGAGCTTTGAATACCGCGCCAACAAGACCAAGAAGGATGGCGCGCCCATCGACATCGTCTTCCCCCGGGAAGGCCTGGGCTGGGATGTGGAAGCCACGGCCATTCTGAAGACCAGCAAAAAGCAGGAGGCCGCCAAGGTCCTGGCCGACTGGGCGGTGACGCCCGATGCCAACAAGCTCTACGCCGCCAACTTCGCCGTCCTGGCATTGCCTGAGGCCCAGGAAAAGCACGAGTTCATTCCGGCCGATCTGGAAAAGCGCCTGGCCAGAAACGACTTCAACTGGGCAGCGGCCAATCGCGATCGCATTCTTTCCGAATGGAGCCGCCGCTATGAAGCCAAGGCGGAGAAGAAGTAACACCCCCTGAGGCGCTTCGCCTTGGCGGCGCCGTGCCTTCCCCCTCTCTGGCGCTGCGCGCTGGTGGGGGACACTGCCCTCGCTGCGGGGCGGCCCTTGCTCGGCAGTTCTGAGCTGGGTCAGCGCCAGTTCTACGCAGCAGGTCTCTGAAATTTTTTGCACGTTGAAAGTGATTGCAGATGCTGCGCATAGACCATATTGCCAAGCAGTACAAGGAAACGCCGGTGCTGCGCGACATTGACCTGTTGGTGGAGGGGGGCGAGTTCGTCAGCCTGCTCGGCCCTTCGGGCTGCGGCAAGACCACGCTGCTGCGCATTCTGTGCGGCATCGAGCAGGCCGATGCGGGCTGCATTGTGTTTCAGGGCGAGGACATCACACGCTGGCCCGCCGCGCGCCGGGGCTTTGGCGTGGTGTTCCAGAGCTACGCACTGTTTCCGAACCTGACGGCGGCCCAGAACGTGGCTTTCGGCCTCAAGGGCCAACCCGTGGCGCAGGTGCAGGCCCGGGTGCAGGAGATGCTGGCTCTGGTAGGCCTGGGCGCGCAGGCGCAGCGCTACCCGGCGCAATTGTCGGGCGGCCAGCAGCAGCGCATTGCGCTGGCCCGCGCACTGGCGCCGAGCCCGCGTCTGCTGTTGCTGGACGAGCCGCTGTCCGCACTGGATGCCCAGGTGCGCACCGAGCTGCGCAGCGAAATCCGCCAGTTGCAGCGTCAACTGGGCATTGCCTGCGTGATGGTCACGCACGACCAGGAAGAGGCGCTCTCCATGGCAGACCGCGTGGTGCTGATGCACCAGGGGCGTATCGAGCAGCAGGGCTCGCCCGAGCAGCTCTACGCCGAGCCGGTCAGCCACTTTGCGGCCGGTTTTGTGGGCCGCATGAATTTGCTGCCCGCCGTGGCCGAGTCGGGCGATGCGGTGCGCGTGGGCGAGGGGAGGCTTGAATGCTGCACTGCCGGCTTTGAGGCCGGTGATGCCTTGCTGGTGGGCGTGAGGCCCGAAAGCGTGGTGCTGCACCCGGCCCAGCCCGCAGCACTGCCCAATCTGTTCCGGGCGCGGGTGGTCGAGACCTCGTTCCTGGGCTCGCTGGTGCTGGTGCGCGTGTTCAGTCCCACGCTGCAATGCCAGATCGATGTGCAATGGCCACTGCGCCATGACGCGCGTCTGCCCGACTGGCTGCAGGGCGAGGTGCTGGTTGAGTTGCCGGCTGCTGCGCTGCAGTCGCTGGCAGCACCCGAGCTTCTGCGAAAGGCGGCATGAGCATGGATGCCTCTTCTTCTGCGCTGCCCGTGGGGAGCTATGCGCCCGCAGCGGCATCGTGCCAGCAACACAGCATCAGCCCTGCGGCGCCACGGAAAACGCGATTCTTCCATTGGGAAAAGCTCTGGCTGGGCGCGCTGGTGCTGGGCCTGCTGGGCGCGCTGCTGGTGGCCATTGCACTGCCCGTGGGAGCGCTGCTGGGCCGCAGCTTTGTGTCGGCCGATGGCAAGTTCTCGGGCCTGGCCCAGTACCTCGCCTACGCGCAAACGCCGGGCGTAGGCCAGTCGCTGTTCAACAGCCTGTGGCTGTCGGCCGTCAGCAGCACCTTGTGTGTGGCCCTGGCCTATGGCTATGCCTATGGCGTGATGCGCAGCTGCATGCCGCTGGCCAGGTTCTTTCGCGCGATCGCCCTGGTGCCTCTGCTGGCGCCGTCGCTGCTCATGGCCATCAGCCTGATCTATCTTTTTGGCGCACAGGGTCTGCTCAAGAGCTGGTTGGCGGGCGGCAAGGCCTACGGCCCGTTTGGCATCATTCTTGGCTCGGTGCTGTGGACGTTTCCGCATGCGCTGATGATTCTGTGCACCACGCTGGCCTCGGGCGATGCGCGCCTGTATGAGGCCGCCGCCACGCTGGGCGCGGGCCGCTGGCGCAGCTTCTGTCAGGTCACGCTGCCAGCCAGCCGTTACGGGCTGATGATTGCCTGGTTTGTGGTGTTCGTTCTGGTGGTGACTGACTTTGGCGTGCCCAAGGTGATTGGCGGCAACACGCAGATGCTGGCCACCGATATCTACAAGCAGGTGATTGGCCAGCAAAACCTGTCCATGGGTGCCGTGGTGGCCATGCTGCTGCTGGTGCCTGCGGGCCTGGCCTTTGCTGCCGAGCGCCATTTGCGTGTCCGGCAGGCCGCTGCCATGAGCGTGCGGGCCGTGCCTCTGGTGCCGCAGCCCTGCGCGGTGCTCGACCGCGCGCTGCTGGTGTATTGCAGCCTGATGGCTTTGGCGCTGCTGGCGATGATGGGCATGGCCGTGCTGGCATCCCTGGTCAGCTTCTGGCCCTACAACCTGAGCCTGAGCTTCAAGCACTACCAGTTCGACATGATGGACGGCGGCGGCTGGGCCAGTTACGCCAACTCGCTGACCATGGCCGTGGCCACGGCAGTGACCGGTGCGTTGCTGAGCTTTCTGAGCGCCTATCTGGTGGCCAGGCCCACAGGCTGGGTGCGCGCGCGCCAATGGCTGCACGCGGTGGCCACGCTGCCCATGGCGGTGCCAGGGCTGGCGCTGGGTCTGGGCTATATCCTGTTCTTCAATGCGGGCGGCAATCCGCTGCACTTTCTGTATGGATCCATGGGCATTCTGGTGCTGTGCTCGGTGGCGCATTTCTTCTCGGTGGCACACATCACCCAGCTCACCGCCTTGCAGCAACTGGACGCCGAATACGAGCGCGTGGCCGATTCCATGGGCGTGCCGTTCTGGACGCTGCTGTGGCGTGTGCATCTGCCCGTGTGCCTGCCTGCGGTGATGCAGGTAGCGGGCTACTTCTTCGTGAATGCCATGACCACGGTGTCGGCAGTGGTCTTCTTGTACTCGCCCGAAACCACACTGGCCTCGGTGGCCGTGCTGGCCATGGATGACGCAGGCGACATCGCTCCCGCCGCCGCCATGGCCACGCTGATCTTTGCCACTGCAGCCGCGGGTCGCCTGCTGATTGCGCTGCTGGATGCCTGGCTGCAGCGGCGTACCCAGCACTGGCGCCAGCGCTGAGGACTTTCTCCACATCACGTGATTCTCCGAACGTCTCTCGCTGCATCGCCTGGGCGCTGCGGCAGGGACTTGGCTTGTCTGCTTTTTCTGTAACGCTATGAAAAACTACGATCTGATCGTCGTCGGCGCCGGCATTGTCGGCCTGGCCCATGCCTATACCGCTGCCACGCGCGGGCGCTCCGTGCTGGTGATAGAGCGCGACGGTGCCTGCCTGGGCGCCTCGATTCGCAACTTTGGCTTTGTCACCATCACGGGCCAGCGCGCCGGTGCCCATTGGCGGCGCGCCATGCGCTCACGCGATGTCTGGGCCGAGATTGCGCCCAAGGCCGGTATCGATGTCCTGCATTCCGGCCTGTGGCTGACGGCGCGCCGTCCTGCTGCCGCTGCAGTGCTTGAAGCCTTTATGCACACCGAAATGGGCGCAGGTTGTGAACTACTGACGCCAGCCCAGGCCGCAGCGCGCCATTCGGCGCTGCGCACCGACGCGCTGCAGTCCGTGCTCTACAGCCCACATGAGCTGCGTGTGGAGTCGCGCACGGCCATCCCGCAACTGGCACTGTGGTTGCAGCAGGCGCTGGGAGTGGATTTCGCCTATAGCGAAAGCGTGATGGAAGTGGCAACGCCGCGCGTGACCACTTCGCGTGCCAGCTATCACGCCGAACGCGTGGTGGTCTGCAACAACGCCGATCCAGGCGGGCTGTTCGCGAGTGAATGGACTGACAACCAAGTGCAGCTGTGCCAGTTGCAGATGTTGCGCGTGCAGCCGCAAGCAGGCTTCAAGCTTGAGGGATCGGTCATGGGGGATCTGAGCCTGGTGCGCTACGAGGGCTATAGCGCGCTGCCCGAAGCCGCAGCATTGCGCGCCGAGCTGGAGCGCGAGGAGGCGCAAAGCCTGAAGCACGGCATCCACCTGATTGCCGTTCAGAGCGCCGACGGCTCGCTGGTAGTGGGCGATTCGCATCACTACGGCAGCGCGCCCCAGCCTTTTGCCGGCGAAGCCGTCGACCAGCTCATGCTGCGACATATGAACGAGGCACTGCATATCGACAACGCCCAGGTTGTGGAGCGCTGGACGGGCATCTACCCCTCCAGTGCCGAAGCCCCTTGTTTTGTCAAAGCACCCGATGCAGCGACACGCGTGGTGGCCGTGACCAGTGGCTCGGGCGCGAGCACGGCTTTTGGTCTGGCCGAGGAAGTCTGGATGGCCTGGTAACTGCTACGAGTTGAATAGCTGCTAGCGCTCGCAGGCTGTCATATTTCAAGAAAATGAAATCAAAAACTATATCTGAAAAGCGCAAGCAGCTATCAAAGCATGAGCGTCACTGCTGCACGAACAGTGGTGCAATCAGCATGACGAGCACGATGGCGGCCAGCACGGCAAACAGGATCTTGACCCAGCTGTAAGGCCGTTCGCCCGCAATCTGGCCGGTGTAGCCATTGGCCACGATCTGGTAGGTCTTGCTGCCATAGGTGTAGCCGACCAGCCAGACCGGCACCAGCGTGTGCTTGAAGCTGCGGCCCGAGTATTGGCGCTGGACCTGCAGATTGCGCTGCGTGTCGCCCGGCACCTCGCGCGAGCACATGCTGCGCAGCTGGCTGTCCATGTCTTCCTCGTTGATCCTGGCGGCCTTGGAGAGGTCCACCTGGTAGCGCTCCACCGTCCAGCCGCGCACGAACTCCGGGCTGTAGGGCTTGAGGTCGGTGGTGGTCGGGAAGGGCTCCACCTGGCGCAGCAGATGGGCGTGCACGCCCACGGTGCCGGGCACCAGCTCATCGTCGAAGAAATGCTGCAGGCTGCCCGATGCCGGCTCCCAGCGCACATGCTGGACCTGGCGGGTCTGCAGATTGCCGTTGCCGTCGCGATAGGACTCGGTGGTGTAGTAGTAATAGCCGGCCTCTGCCCACCAATGGGCGCTGGCATGGGCGTCAAAGGTCCAGTAGGGCAGATAGACGCCGTGCAGTGTGTCCGTCAGCGCGGCGCTCTTGAGCTTGCTGGGAGCAAACCAGCGGCTGCCATACCACTGGCGGATCTTGTCGCGAATCTGGCCGTCGCTGATCTTGAACGGCAGGATGCTCTGCGGCGTGATGGCGTCGCTGCGCTCCTCGTGGGCGACGATGGCCGGCGAGCCACAGAAGTCGCAGCGCTGGGCCACGTGCTTGCCGAGAAACACCGAGATGGCGCGGCAGTTCTGGCACTGCACCTCATAGCGCTCGTCCGAGCCCCAGCCGCGACCGCTGGCCGGGTTGCGCAAGGCCTCGGCCAGATCCTGCTCCACGACGGCACGTCCCGGCTCGGGCTGTGTCTGCTCGCTCCAGGGAACGATGGTGCCGCAGTAAGGACATTTGAGCGACTGGGCCTTGGCATTCCACTCCAGATTGCCACCGCATTCGGGGCAGACATGCTTGCCCACCATGGAGGGGGGCGCCGTCTCGGAGACAGGCGTGAATGCAGATCCGGAAGAGCGAGAAGAGGAAGCGGGTGTGGCCACGGCAAAAACGGGTTCAGGCGGCAGCAGCGGCGGGATGGGTTTCGTAGAAGGTCACGCAGTTGCCATCTGCGTCGAGAAGACTGAATTCCCGGGTGCCCCAGGGCTGCTGGCGCAGACCGCCATTGGGGTGAACCGCATTCTCGGCCAGACACTGCGCATGCAGGGCGGCAATCCCCACCACCTGGATGCGGCAGCTGGTCTGCCTGGGAATCTCCGGGTCCTGGCAGGCCCAGAAATGCAGCTCCAGCCCGCCCAGCGAGACGATGCCGTACTCGCCGGGCTGGGCGTGGACGGTTCTGGCGCCCAGCACGCGGGCGTAAAAGGCCACGGTGCGCTCCATGTCCAGCGATGCCAGCACCGGAGTGGTGCTGATGAAAACCGGTTTGTGTTCATTCATGACGTGCACCCGAGGCCATGGATTGCGGATCAGCCGCGCAGGAATTCGTCCAGCGCAGCCTGGGCGATTCGCCACTGGCTGCCGATCTGGCGGGCCTTGAGGTTGCCGGCCTGGATTTCGGCCAGCACATCGGCTTCGGCCACGCCCAGCACCTGGGCGGCCTGGGCGGGAGTCAGCACCTGCAGGCCGGCGGCGACCGGGGCAGCAGGCGTCTGGGCGGCCTGGGCTGCCGCCGGGGAGAAGGGGTCTGCCACTGCAGCGGCTGGCGTGCCTGCCGCACCGCCGCCCTGCATGCCCTTCATCATTTCCTGGGCCATGCCGAAGCCCATGGCCATGGTGGCCGGAATGGTGGCTGCGGCAGCGCCTTCGCCGCCGTTGGCCATGGCCTGGCCCATCTGGTACTTCACATAGTCGTTGAGGTTGCCGATGGCGCCCATGCTGGAGCGCTTGTCGATGGCCTGCTCCACTTCGGGCGGCACGGAAACGTTTTCCAGCAGGAAGCTGGTGATTTCCAGGCCGTATTTCTCGCTGACGGCCGGGTTGATGAGCTGCAGCAGCGCGTCGCCGAGCTCGCTGTAGCGCTGGGCCACATCGAGTGCCGGTACCTGGGCCTTGGCCAGGGCTTCGGAGAAGATGCTGACGATGCGCGAGCGCATGGTGTCGGCAAACTCGTCGATGCGGAAGTTCTGGTCCGTGCCCGCCACTTCCTTGAGGAACAGGGCGGCGTTGGTGATGCGGAAGTCATAGGTACCGAAGGCGCGCAGACGGATCACGCCAAAGTCCTTGTCGCGCATCATGATGGGGTTGGAGGTGCCCCATTTGTTGCCCGTGAACAAGCGCGTGTTGATGTAGTAGACATCGCACTTGAAGGGAGAGTTGAAGCCGTACTTCCAGCCGCGCAGCGTGGACAGGATCGGGATGTTCTGCGTGGTCAGCAGATAGCGGCCCGGGTTGAACAGGTCTGCGAACTGGCCTTCGGAGACGAACTGCACCTGCTGCGACTCACGCACGATGAGCTGGGCGCCGTTCTTGATTTCCTTGTCTTCATCAGGCCAGCGATACGACAGCGTGTCGCGCGAATCATCGGTCCATTCGATGATTTCGATCAGTTGCTTGGTGATGATTTTCATGAAATCCATGACGTGCTCCGAAAGAGGATGACGGGAAAGGAATCATTCTAGGAGGCAAACCGCAGCAGCCGGCATCCGGGATGCATGGCAGTTGCGCGGAAATTGTTAAAAAGTGAGCGCACTGCGCTCGCTATCCAATAGTTTCAGGATCGATTGATGTTGCATCTGTCTATTCATGCGTGGTAAGTGCTAGCGTTTTATTTTTCACAGTTTGAAATCACCGGCCGGGGCCGTTTCGTGAAAATGCCCGCTGTGGGGCCGCGCAGACAGACTACGTCCGTGATCAGTGGCACAGACTTAGAATCTACCGCTTATGCGGTCGATACCGCCCAGAACACCTCTTAATGAAGATGCCGCCCGCAATCGCCACTGATTGCTGGCGCGCGAACGTATACAAGTCATGCTGACCTTCCAACAAATCATTCTGAAACTGCAGTCCTACTGGGCCGAACAGGGCTGTGCATTGCTCCAGCCCTATGACATGGAAGTCGGCGCCGGCACTTCGCACACCGCGACCTTTCTGCGCGCCATCGGCCCCGAGCCCTGGAAGGCTGCCTATGTGCAGCCCAGCCGTCGTCCCAAGGACGGTCGCTACGGCGAGAACCCCAACCGCCTGCAGCACTACTACCAGTTCCAGGTGGTGCTCAAGCCCGCACCCGACAATATTCTCGAGCTCTACCTGGGCTCGCTCGAAGCCCTGGGCTTCGATCTGAAGAAAAACGACATCCGCTTTGTCGAGGACGACTGGGAGAACCCCACGCTGGGCGCCTGGGGTCTGGGCTGGGAAGTCTGGCTCAACGGCATGGAGGTGACCCAGTTCACCTACTTCCAGCAGGTCGCCGGCATCGACTGCAAGCCCGCCACGGGCGAGATCACCTACGGTCTGGAACGCCTGGCCATGTATCTGCAGGGCAAGGAATCGGTGTACGACCTGGTCTATACCGACGGCCTGTCCTATGGCGACGTGTTCCACCAGAACGAAGTGGAGCAGTCCACCTACAACTTCGAGCATTCGAATGCCGAGTTCCTGTTCAGCGCCTTTGCGGCCCATGAAGGCACGGCCAATCAGCTGATCGATGCCCAGCTGGCGCTGCCCGCCTATGAGCAGGTGCTCAAGGCCGCCCATACCTTCAACCTGCTGGACGCCCGTGGCGCCATCTCGGTGACTGAGCGCGCTGCCTATATCGGCCGCATCCGCAACCTGGCCCGTGCCGTGGGCAAGAGCTATCTGGACAGCCGTGCACGTCTGGGCTTCCCCATGGCTTCCAAGGCCCATGCCGACGAGGTGCTGGCAGAACTGGCCAAGGCCGCAGAGCAGGCAGCCAAGAAGGCCGCCTGAACCTGCCTGAGCCGCTTTCACGCTACCACCGTCCCATATTCCAAAATTTCAGCAGCCAGCCTTGATCTGACAAGCGCTGACTGCTATCAGAATCATCATGAACGCATCGAATCTACTGGTTGAACTGTTTGTCGAAGAGCTGCCTCCCAAGGCGCTGCAAAAGCTGGGTGACGCTTTTGCTGCCGTCATCTTCGAGCAGCTCAAGGCCCAGGGACTGCTGGCATCGACCGAGTCGCGCCTGACGGCCTACGCCTCTCCCCGCCGCCTGGCCGTGCACATCACCGAAGTGCTGCCCCAGGCCGAAGACAAGGCGGTCTCGCAAAAGCTGATGCCAGTCTCCGTGGCGCTGGATGCCGAGGGCAAGCCCACGGCTGCACTGCTGAAAAAGCTGGCGGCCCTGGGTGCCGACGAATCCGCCGTGGCCGCTCTGAAGCGCCAGGGCGAAGGCAAGGCCGAAGCCCTGTTCTACGAATCCACGGCCAAGGGCGTGTTGCTGACCGATGGCGTGCAAAAGGCTCTGGACGAAGCGCTGGCCAAGCTGCCCATCCCCAAGGTCATGCGCTACCAGTTGCAGGACGGCTGGACCAGCGTGCACTTTGTGCGTCCGGCCCACGGTCTGGTCGTGCTGCATGGCACCCAGGTGCTGATCGGCGTGAAGGCCCTGGGCCTGACGGCCGGTGCCGCCACCCATGGCCACCGCTTTGAAGCCGCTGTGGACCCCGTGGTCATCCAGAACGCCGACAGCTATGCCGAGCAACTGCGCGAAGAGGGCGCCGTGATCGCCAGCTTCACCGAGCGCCGTGCCGATATCGCCCGCCAACTGCAGGCAGCTGCCGAGCGCATTGGCGGCGGCGTGATCCCCATCGACGACCCGGCCCTGCTGGACGAGGTGACGGCCCTGGTCGAGCGCCCCAACGTGCTGGTCTGCGAATTCGAGAAGGAATTCCTGGCCGTGCCCCAGGAATGCCTGATCCTGACCATGAAGGCCAATCAGAAGTACTTCCCGCTGCTGGACGCCAACGGCAAGCTGACTCACCAGTTCCTGATCGTCAGCAACATCCAGCCCCAGGACGCTTCGGCCGTGGTCGGCGGCAACGAGCGTGTGGTGCGCCCGCGTCTGGCCGACGCCAAGTTCTTCTTCGACCAGGACCGCAAAAAGACCCTGGCCAGCCGCGTCGAGCAACTGGACAAGGTGGTCTACCACAACAAGCTGGGCACGCAGGGCGAACGCATCGCCCGCGTACGCGCTATCGCCAAGAGCATTGCCCAGCAACTGGGCAACTCCGAGCTGGGCCGTCTGGCCGATCAGGCAGCCATGCTGGCCAAGACCGATCTGGTCACCGACATGGTGGGCGAGTTCCCCGAGCTGCAAGGCATCATGGGCCGCTACTACGCCCAGAACGACGGCCTGGATGTGGCCGTGGCCGACGCCATCGAAGACCACTACAAGCCCCGCTTTGCCGGCGACGAACTGCCGCGCGGCGATGTTGGCGTGATCGTGGCCCTGGCCGACAAGCTCGAAACCCTGGTCGGCATGTTCGGCATCGGCAACCTGCCCACCGGCGACCGCGATCCTTTCGCCCTGCGCCGTCATGCGCTGGGCGTGATCCGCATGCTGGTCGAAAAGGATCTGGAGCTGGATCTGGAAACCCTGCTGGTCAGCACCCTGCCCGCTTTCGGCGACAAGATCCAGGACGCTACGCCCCAACTGGTCGAATTCATCTACGACCGCCTCGCCAATATGTTCCGCGAACAAGGCTATAGCGCCCAGGAAGTGGAAGCCGTGCTGGCCCTGCAGCCCCAGCGCCTGTCCGACGTGCAAAAGCGCCTGGAAGCCGTGCGTGCCTTTGCGACCCTGCCCGAAGCTCCAGCCCTGGCGGCGGCCAACAAGCGCGTGGGTAACATTCTGAAGAAGGCCGAAGCTGACGTTCAGCCCCAGGTGAACGACGCGCTGCTGCTGGAACAGGCCGAAAAAGACCTGTATGCGGTGCTGCAGCAGGTGGCACCGAAAGCTCAGCAACAGTTTGCAGCAGGTGATTACACCGCCAGCCTGCAAACCCTGGCAGCATTGCGTGCTTCGGTCGATGCGTTCTTCGAACAAGTCATGGTCAATGCGGAAGATCCAGCCCTCAAGGCCAATCGACTGGGTTTGCTGGCGAGTCTGCACATTGCAATGAATCGAGTGGCTGATCTGGCAAGAATTGCTGTTTAACGAAGTTCCAATGACCACCTTTTTGGGTAGTCGCACAGTTTTTAGATACCCACAACGAGACGCATTTGTTCATGGATAAAAAGATGATTGTTCCCGTTGTTCTGTCCGGCGGCGCTGGCACACGGTTATGGCCTGTCTCTCGTGAAGGCTTCCCCAAGCCCTTTATGAAACTTGCAGATGGCGAGAGCTTGCTGTTGAAGACCTACCGTCGTGCAGCAGCGGTCGCTGAGGGCAGCGCGCTGATGACAGTCACCAACCGGGACTACTTCTTTATGAGTAAGGACGAACTGTCCTTACTTGGACAAGGAGCTACAGGGAAATTCTTGTTGGAGCCTGTGGGGCGTAACACTGCGCCTGCGATTGCGTTGGCGGCAATCGCTGTTACTGCGGAGTACGGTCGAGATGCGGTGATGTTGGTCATGCCTGCAGATCATTTGATTCAAGACCAAGAACGCTTCGTCGAAGCTGTTTCGGCTGCGCGGATTAGCGCAGAGGCCGGAAAACTTGTGACTTTTGGCATTGTTCCCAGCACGCCAGAGACTGGATTTGGCTATATAGAAACTGGTGAAGCATGTGCCGCAGGTTTTAAAGCGGCACGTTTTGTGGAAAAGCCGTCTTTAGACATCGCGCGCGAATACGTCTCCTCTGGAAATTTTTTGTGGAACTCAGGGATGTTCTGCTTTCAAGCAGGTGTATTTCTTGATGAACTGGCATTACATGCTCCCGATGTCGAAAATGCAATCCAAGTATGCTGGAATGCTATGGAGAAAGGGAAAATTCATGGAGAGATGCTCGATATTCCCGCGCAAGCGTTTAGTCAAGTACCAGATATTTCGATTGACTATGCAGTCATGGAACGCTCCAATAATGTCGTAGTAGTTCCCGCCAATATCGGCTGGAATGATATTGGATCTTGGGCTGCGGTTAGCGATTTGTCCACTCCTGACCAAAATGGAAACCGATCGACATGTGATGATGTCGTGTTTGTTGATAGCCATAATACTTATGTGCACAGCCATGAGCGTCTAGTGGCTACGGTCGGTGTACACGACCTGATGATTATCGATACGCCAGATGCATTGTTGGTTGTCAACACTTCGCGCGCGCAAGACGTAAAGAAAGTCGTCGCTAATCTGAAAACAAAAGGACATCAAGCCTATAAATTGCATCGCACAGTAAGTCGCCCTTGGGGTAGTTACACAGTGCTTGGGGAGGGGGGCCGTTTCAAGCTGAAGCGTATTGAAGTCAAGCCGGGTGCGAGCCTAAGTCTGCAAATGCACCATCATCGAAGCGAACACTGGATTGTGGTAAGTGGTATGGCTAAGGTCGTTAATGGCGACAAAGAGTTTTTCGTGCGCGCAAATGAATCTACCTATATTCCGGCGGGATGCCAGCATCGATTGGAAAATCCCGGGATGCTAGACTTGGTAATAATTGAGGTTCAAAGCGGAGACTATTTGGGAGAGGATGACATTGTCAGATTTTTTGATCAATACGGAAGAGTTAATTAGGTGCCTAAAGTAGTAAAGCAATCGGTTATCTCGGATGGACTCTGGTTATTGATTTTAAGTATATTTGCTGGTGCAGGTCAGTTAATAGGGGTTAGACTTTTAACTGAAATATCTCCTGCGGAAATATTTGGACAATTTAGTTTAATACTCGGAATTATTATACTTATTGCTAATGGATTCGTTAATCCAACAATGCAAGCAGTGTTTACCTATTATCCGAAGTTTTCAAAGAAAGGAGAAGTTAATGACTTGTGGGAAATAACGCAAAGTCAAGTATCGAGGCTACTGTTTTTTTTGTCACCCGTATTGTTAATTTTATCAATAGCGTGCCTGCTATTTGGCTACCTGACGATAATTGATTTAATTTTTGTTGTATTTTTGATTTTTTTTGAAGTCTTGAGACTTGAGCATGTGACCTTTCTCAATGCAAAGAGGTCCCATAAAGTCAGTTCAATTTGGATTGTCTGTGATTCATGGTTGCGCCCCTTATTCGGTGCGGGAGTTGTATATATTTTTGACAGCAGCTTGACGGCTTTGCTTGCAGGGTCATTGGTTGGTGCTGTTCTATCATATTTCTTTGTGAAGAGCTTTCTAGATAAAGATTTTAAAATAAGAATAGTCAAATCAAAAATTGAAGGCAATTCTCTTAATCAAGAAATATGGATATATACATTGCCTTTGTTGCCTCTGGGGATAATTGGCTGGATTTCAGGAATGTCTGACAGATATATTATAGGGGGCTTGCTAACTGCAACTGATGTGGGTTTGTATGTGGCTATTTACAGTCTGGCAAGCAAACCCATATTAATGATGGGATCGGTCGTTGAGTCAGCAATAAGGCCTGTTTATGTTGCAGCTGTAATTGAGAAAAATTTTAGGCAGCAGAATAAATATATTATTGCGTGGGGTTTTTTGATTACTGCCGGGGTATCTGTCGCTCTCCTTACTGCATACTTCTTCCAGTCCTATATTGCACGTTTATTTCTGGGAGAGAGTTATAGAGATGCTGCACATTTGCTCCCTTGGATTATTGCTGGTAATGGATTACTTGTTCTATCCTATGTGGCGAATAGAATTTGTTATACGCATAAAAATACCAGAGCTATTTTGGTAACTGAATTTTTTGGTGCTCTTATATCTGTTGGTGTGGGCATTCTATTTATATATCATTATGGATTAAGTGGGGCTGCGATAGCGGTTCCGATCTATTTTGGGGCGCAGTGCCTTATCGCTTTTCTATTTGCGAAAAAACATATAAAATGGAAAGTAAAACAGTATTAATAAGGGCTAATTATAGTGGTGGAACTATAATTTTTCTGTTGCTTCCCATATTTTTTATATTTTTACTTTCATTTTATGCGGATAGTCTGTATCCGTATTTTTTTGTTGTGTTTTTGCTTTTTTTTCTATTGTTTATAATAAAAAAAGGTGATGTATTCGATATTTTGTTTTATATAAGTGTGACTTTGTTTGTTGGGGTTCCTTTGATTTCTTTATTGAAGTGGGGGAGCTTTAATACTTTTATTGGTGGTGATTTCCGTGAAATCTTTGTAGAAAGGAAAACAGTTAATTATTCAATATATTATCTGATTTTATGTATTTTCGGATGGTGGATTGGATCTATAGTGAAATTTAAAATAAAAACAATAAAAATTAATTCTTTGCAACCGGACTTTGTTGTGAGAAGCGCTATTGTTTGGTTTTTCGGGTCGCTATTTTTTATGATTTTGATTAGTTTTTTGTTTGATTATAATATTGCGGGGCGCTCGACAAATCTTGGGAATTCAGGAATTTACTATTATGCATTTCCGATAGATTATTTGGCATGCCTCATAAGTTTTGCCATCGGTTTTGATGATGCTTCTTTTTTGAAGTACAAAAAAACGCTGTTAATTTTGATTTCTGGCTACGTACTATATAAATTGGCATGTGGCTGGAAAAGTCCATTGCTAAATATCTTCTTATCTTTTTTCTTTGGATATGCTTCAAGGAAGAAATACAAGGAAATTTATAAGTTAATTCTTCCGTTAGTAATATTGTTGCTGATTTATGTATTTTTGTTGAATCCCATTGCTAATTACGTCCGGGGAGGCGATGGTAGTACTTCATCCAATATTTATGATATTAATCCATTCTCCAATAGATTGACTGAGGGAACGTTCTTTGGTGTTTCTTTAATTGAAAATAATTTAGTTAGGGGTGTTTTTTCTTTTGGATATTTGATTTTTGATTTTTTGGAAAGGATAGTTCCTGGAAATCAATTTAACCAGAAGCCATTGGACTTCTATATTGCCCAAGAGTTACTAGGTCAACACGATTCGGTGCAGAGTACATTTGCGCCTGGAATTCTAGGAATGCTTGCAATTCTAGACGATGCACTTTTATGTGTTATCTATGGATTTTCATTTAGATTTTTAATTAATTTCTTAATATTGTTCGTATGTAAATCAAATAATATACTTTTAAAGTATTGCTTGTTAGGGAATCTTCCCGCATTAATTATATATCTATGTGCAGATGGGTATTATGGGGGGGTTGAAAAGATGATTATATTCTCCATAATAATATACGTATTTAGCTATTTTGCAGGTCAGAGGAAAATATGAAAGTACTTTTTGTCGTCGATGAATTTCCATTCCCTGCTAGAAATGGCGTGACTATCCCGGTTGCGAACTTCATTAAGCAATTTCATTCGAGGGGATATTTGGTTGACTTACTGTATTTTGATACAGGCGACAATTATCCGATTGATGCTGGTCTAATGCCATTCATTAATTATTTTCATAGAGTTCTATTAACACGAAAAAATAAATTCAGAGGCCTCTTCAATGAATTGCGTGGACATGAAGCAATTTTCGAGAGCTGGAATTTAGCTGGTGAGAAAGAGCCTCATCAATTTCTCACGTCTTATGATTTGATATGGGCTAGTCCAATTCGTCCTTTTGCTCTGTGGTTAAAATTCAAGAATGAATTACGAATAGACGCGAAAGATACGATTGCATCAGTTAATGATTCCTATGAATTAACTTTGCGTGCTCTATCAAAGAAAAAGAATAATTTCTTACTCAGGAAGCTTTATAGTTTGAGAGCTTCTGCAATGTCTTCTATTGAGAGTGGCTTGTTGGAGAAGGCGAGTTTTGTGGCTGTTCAGTCTCAGAAGGAAGTCGATTTCTTTGAAGAGAAAAATAATAAGAAACTCAACGTAATCGAACTCAAAAATGGTGTTTCTGAGAATTATTTTTTCGGTAATTCAGATAAAGAATATGATTTAATATTCGTTGGGACTTTGGATGATTTCTATAAAAATTCCTTAAATTGGTTTATTAATAATGTTTATTCTAAATTGAGTAAACCTCGTCCATCTTTTATAATTATTGGCAAAGGCGCAACGAATAAAGACATAGAATTATTTAAGAGTTTATCGATAGAATACATACCTTTTGTTGATGAACTGGATTCATTCTATTTTAAATCCAAGATACTTGTTGCCCCTATATTCAAGGGCTACGGGACAATCAATAAGGTGCTTGAAGCGATGGCTTCAGCATGTGTTGTTGTTGGCGATGAGACCGCGTTCAATGGGATTGAGGGATTTTTGGATTCTACTCATGGACTGGTTGCCAACTCCGAATCTCAATTTATTGAAAAGATTAAGCTTGTTCTGGAAAATAAAGAACTCGCAAGGGAAATTGGGGAGAGTTCAAGAAATTTAATGATGAAAAATTTTTCATGGAATAGCAGAGTGGAGAAATTCTTGGCGTTGAATAAAGTATATGAAAAATAATAATATAGTATTTGCTCCAAATATCCATGCTGGTGGAGGTGCTGTTCTATTGAATGATTTAATCAAGAGCGCTAAAAGCTATGAGATAAGATATTACTTGGATTGCCGATTTAAGAAAATAATTTGTATTGATGCAGATGATAAAAATATTACTTGGGTAAGGACAGGGATTTGGGGGCGGCTTCTTTCCGAGGTGGATCTTTGGATGTCCTCTTCTAAGGGGGCAAGGGTCTTATGCCTCAATGGAATTCCTCCATTAATAAGTAGTAATGCTGGTATTTTTTTGTTTATTCAAAACAGAATTATTATAGATAAAGTTGACTTAAGTAAATTTAAGCTAAAAACCAGAATTCGTATCTCGATTGAAAAATTATTGTTTTCTTTCTTAAAAAAGAAAGTAAATACTTTCTTTGTGCAAACGGCTTCAATGAGAAATCTTCTTTTAAAGAGGGTTAACCAAAAAAGACAACACATAAAAATTTCACCATTTGGATATCTGAAGGTAGATCACTCCAGGAATATAAAAAATGACTGGGACTTTGTTTATGTCGCCGATGGTGAGGCGCATAAGAATCATTGTAATTTATTTTTAGCTTGGAAGATATTGAGTGAAGAGGGGATTTATCCGAAATTGGCTATTACATTAAGTGATAGGGATTCACGGATCAAGACTTTGCTCGATGATTTGATAAAAGAACACAAACTAAAAATTGTTGATTTGGGCTTCGTTCCACACAAGGATATAAGTTCTTTGTATAAATCATCTCATGCCTTAATATATCCTTCTCTTCTGGAGTCTTTCGGATTGCCGTTGGTGGAAGCCAGTATTTTAGATGTACCTATTGTGGCATCAGAGCTTGATTATGTTCGAGATGTTTGTGCTCCTGTTCAAACTTTTGATCCGAAGTCTCCTTTGTCAATAGCTCGTGCAGTCAAGAGGTTTATGCAATATAAAGAGCCAGATTTTTGCTTCGATTCCCCTGCTGCTTTCCTACATCAAGTGTTTGAGGTGAGACATGACGTATAAAATTCTTGTAATTGGAGCTTCTGGAATGCTGGGAAGTTCTATTTTTAGATTCTTATCACAGTTTTCTTCTTATGAGGTTTGGGGGAGTGTGCGTTCCTCAGATTCTTCTTTGTTATTTCCTAAAGCGATGCGATCGAGGATCGTTTCGGGTGTGGATGTTGAGAGTTCAGATAGCCTGATTGGTTTATTCTCCTCTGTCAAACCAACTTTGGTTATTAATTGTGTAGGTTTGGTAAAGCAGCTATCGGTGTCGAAAAATGCATTGGCAGCAATTCCAATAAACTCTCTATTGCCACATCGTCTGGCTTCTATGTGTGAGATGGTTAATGCTCGACTAATACACTTCAGTACTGATTGTGTATTCTCTGGATATCGAGGGATGTATACTGAAGGTGATATCCCTGACGCTCAAGATATGTATGGCCGAAGTAAATTGTTGGGAGAGGTTGACTATCCACATGCAATTACTCTAAGAACTTCAATCATTGGCCATGAGTTGAGTGGCGCGCGTAGTCTTGTTGGGTGGTTCCTTTCTCAGCAAGGGGCTGTGAAGGGTTATCGTCGCGCGATATTTTCTGGTCTTCCTACCGTAGAAATTGCGCGCCTAATCCATAATCACGTTATTCCCCACCCAGAAATTAGTGGTCTTTATCACGTGTCAGCCGAGCCAATCAATAAGTTTGACTTATTGGAGATAGTGGCAAAGGTTTATCAAAAGGATATAGAAATCCTACCAGATGATCATTTGCTTATTGATCGCTCATTGGACTCAACGCGATTTCGCAATGCGACAGGGTTTCAGCCAGCTCCTTGGCAGGATTTAGTGCAAGCTATGCACGATTTTCATTAATATCAATATTCAGAAGATTAATCTATGTTCAAAGATAAAGTCTTGTTGATTACCGGTGGGACCGGTTCATTTGGTAATGCAGTGTTGCGTCGATTCTTAAATTCTGATCTTCGGGAAATCCGTGTCTTCAGTCGCGATGAGAAGAAGCAGGACGACATGCGCAAGCGATACAACAGTCCAAAGCTGAAGTTCTATATTGGCGATGTACGTGATGCACGCAGCGTGGAGCAAGCCATGCGCGGCGTAGACTATGTTTTTCATGCTGCGGCGCTCAAGCAGGTGCCTTCATGCGAATTTCATCCGATGCAGGCAGTACGAACGAACGTACTAGGCACGGAAAACGTGCTGGAAGCCGCCATCCAGGCTGGCGTCAAGCGTGTGGTCTGCCTCAGCACTGACAAGGCTGTGTATCCCATCAACGCCATGGGAATCAGCAAGGCCATGATGGAAAAGGTCATGGTCGCGGCTAGCCGTAACCTGGAGAATACCAATACTGTTATTTGCGGCACTCGTTATGGCAATGTGATGGCCTCACGAGGCTCGGTGATTCCTCTATTTGTGGATCAGGTGCTGGCAGGAAAACCAATTACAGTGACGGATCCATCCATGACCCGTTTCATGATGACACTGGCGGATGCTGTGGATTTGGTTCTTTATGCCTTTGAGCACGGCAACAACGGCGATATCTTTGTACAAAAAGCACCGGCTGCGACGATTGACGTGCTGACCACTGCAATTCTGGATCTCATGCAAAAGCCAGATTATCCTGTGCATGTGATTGGAACGCGTCATGGAGAGAAGTTATATGAGGCGCTCTTGAGTCGTGAAGAAATGGCCTGTGCCCAGGATATGGGGGACTATTTCCGCGTTCCACCAGATGGCCGTGATCTGAATTATGGTAAATATTTTGAAGAAGGTGAGCAACGTCGCACACAAAGTGCACACGGAGAAGACTACAACTCCCACAACACAAACAGACTGGATGTAGAGGGAATGAAGGCGTTGCTGCTGAAGCTTGATTTCATGCAGCGCATTGCGCGTGGTGAGCAGGCCGTTGCGGAGGATTGATAACATGAAAAAACTAAAAGTGATGACGGTAGTGGGTACACGCCCAGAGATCATCCGCCTCTCGCGTGTGATGGCGCGAATCGATGAATACTGCGACCACGTTGTGGTGCATACTGGTCAAAACTATGACTATGAGCTGAATCAGATCTTCTTCGACGACCTTGGGATACGTAAGCCTGATCATTTTCTGAATGCAGCTGGCGGTGGTGCTGCCGAGACCATCGGGAAGGTGATCATCGCGGTCGATGGTGTGTTGGCAACAGAGAAACCTGATGCACTGTTGGTGCTGGGGGATACCAACAGTTGCATGGCAGTGCTGCCTGCCAAGCGGCGCAAGATTCCGGTATTCCATATGGAGGCCGGTAACCGCTGTTTTGATCAGCGAGTGCCGGAGGAGATCAACCGTCGTATCGTTGATCACACGGCTGATGTAAATCTGACTTATAGCTCTATTGCACGGGAGTGTCTTTTGAGTGAAGGTTTGCCGCCGGATCTTGTGATCAAGACGGGTAGTCCGATGGCTGAGGTTCTAACTCACTATCAGCCTCGAATCGAAGCATCTGATGTGCTTGGGCGCTTGGGGCTGACGGCCGGTCAATTCTTTGTGGTTAGTGCGCATCGCGAAGAAAATGTCGACTCTGATGTTAACTTCCGTAAACTGGTGAACTTGTTGAATTCGGTTGCGGAGAAGTACGAATTACCTGTAATTGTTTCTACGCACCCGCGTACACAGAAACGAGTAGATGCAATAAGCGCGACGTTTCATCCCAAGGTGCAATTGCTCAAGCCGCTTGGCTTTAGTGACTACATCAAGCTTCAGCTATCGGCGAAGGCTGTCCTGTCGGACAGCGGCACGATTACTGAAGAGTCATCCATTCTGAACTTTCCTGCATTGAACCTGCGCGAAGCACAGGAACGTCATGAAGGCATGGAAGAAGCTGCGGTGATGCTGGTTGGCTTAGAAGAGGACCGAGTGTTGCAAGGACTGGCGATCTTGCAGGATCAGCCGCGCGGCGACGCACGACTGTTGCGCCAAGTAGCAGACTACAGCATGCCAAATGTAAGCGACAAAGTGCTCCGTATCATTCACAGCTATACTGATTATGTGAATCGGGTAATCTGGAAAAAGTACTAAAACTGGTTTTGATTGATGAAAATAGCCCTGATCGCTGACACTTTTCCTCCATTGCGGAGTTCAGGGGCTGTTCAGCTCAGGGATTTGTCGCGCGAGTTTGCTGCGCAAGGCCATCAATTGACGGTAATTCTTCCATCATGGGAGATCAAGGAGGACTTTCTTCTTGAGGAGATGGAAGGCTTTCAGGTCTTGAGGCTGAAGTCCCCCAAAACCAAGGACGTCAATTACGCAAGAAGAACCTTGTCAGAATTCCTGATGCCATTTTTCATGAAGAGGGGCTATAAAAAGTCCCCTTTGCGTCACGAAAAATGGGATGGCATTGCTTGGTATGCCCCTTCCATATTTCATGCGCCTTTTGTCAATGACTTGAAGAAAGCCAGTGATTGCAAAGGTTATTTGATAATAAGAGATATCTTCCCTGAATGGGCTGTTGATATGGGATTGATGGGAAGGGGACCTATTTACCGTTTCTTCAGCGCAGTGGCCCGCTATCAATATTCTGTGGCCGATATCATCGGCGTTCAAACTCCTGGGAACATCGCATATTTTGAGGATTGGAAGAAGGGCCAGGGAAAAAAGCTGGTGGTGCTTCAGAACTGGCTTGCGGATACGAAGCCGGGTAGTTGCTCGATATCGATCAATAGGACGACTCTGGCCGGTCGAAAGATATTTGTGTATGCAGGGAATATGGGCGTCGCTCAGGGAATGGATATCCTGATAGATCTGGCAGAAAAACTTAAAGATCGTCGCGATATTGGATTTTTGTTTGTTGGTCGTGGTAGTGAGGCCAAAAGGCTGGCTGAGGAATCTCGGAGAAGGTCTTTGGATAACATGGAATTCAAGGATGAGATCCATCCTGATGAGATTCCTGCACTTTATGAGCAATGCTTCGCAGGTATTGTTTCTTTGGACCAGAGGCATAAATCCCACAACATTCCCGGGAAATTTCTTTCATATATGCAAAGCGGCATTCCCGTTCTGGCAAACATAAACCCTGGCAATGATCTTGCGGAGATCATAAGGAGCGAAGGTGTTGGTGTGGCTTGCGAGAGCGCTGACATCCTGGACTTAGAGCGAAAGGCTAATGCTTTGATCAATTCTGTCGAGACGGATGCCGATTTTCAGAAAAGATGTAGAGCTGTATATGAAAAAATGTTTTCGCCTTCGCAAGCTGTGAGACAAATCGTTCAGGAACTAGAAAGATAATAATGTCGGTACGAGTTTTCTCTGGGGATTTGATGGGCTCATTGATAGATGAGGCTAAATCCAATCCCAGAAGGCGAAAGCACAAGAACCTGCACGCTGACTATCAGGAGGCATGCCAGCGATTCTTCAATGCGATTGAGCCCGATAGCTATCTAAGGCCTCACTGCCACGGCCCCTACCAGGGGGCAGAGACTCTGATTGCCATCAAGGGTTTGCTGGCTTTCATGGTGTTTGGAAGCAAAGGGGAAGTGCAGGCTGTTCACCTATTCGGCGCAGGAAATCACGCAGAGGAGCTGGACGTGGCCGTGGGGGTCGAGGTTCAGCCGGGGCAATGGCACACAGTCATTTCACTTGAAAGCGGCTCTATATTGCTCGAAATGAAGGGGGGCCCCTTCGATCCTGACGCTCCGAAGTATTTCGCTTCCTGGGCTCCCGAGGAAATGACTCAGGAAGGTCAGATTTACCTGGAGGCCTTGAAGAAGCATGTGTCACTTCCTGGGTAGCCATCTAAAGAATGCCAGCTTTCGATAGAACATCAAATAGCATAAAGAGCTGAATATGAAAGACGCGGCAGTCAATAGTTTGCTTTGATAGGTCAGGACTGCCAATGTGCAGGGGATTGCTGCATAGATCCAGAGAAAAGGCGCGGTTAACCCATTTTGCATAGGCTTTGAAAAATTGGAGAATATTTTTCGTGCCCAGCGTTTGTTGGCCAGAGAGTGCAGGTGAAAGAAGTCCGGCTCAGTTGGACTATAGCCTTCTCGTAGAGATCGCCGCAAAATGCTAAAGCCTACTTCAATAATAGGGTAAGAGCAAATCAGCAGGCTGGTCCATGGGGAAACAGAATGATTGCGTTCAGGAAGTAGAACGGCAATCCATGCCAATGTGAATCCCAGAAAATAGGCCCCGCCATCCCCCAAAAATATCTTTCCCTTTGGCCAGTTGACAAAAAAGAAACCAGCAACAGCGCCCGCAATGATCAAGCAGGTAAAGGCAAGAGGGATATCCCCCACCAGCCTTGCGATGATACCGAAGGCGGCAAGAATAATCATTGCGGTGCCCGCTGTAAGACCGTTCAGGCCATCGATGATGTTGATGGAGTTGGCAACCCCACCAACAGCGATGGCTGTAAATATCACGGAGATGATGGTAAAGCCCAGTAAGAAATCAAGGCCAGGAATATCGACGTGGGTGAGCGATGTTCCTGTGATGCCCCAGCCTAGAACGCCAGAGGCCATGGTGGCTAGGAGACGGATTTTTACCGATACTTTTTTTGTCAAATCTTCCAAAAGGCCAAAAATGAAAGCGGGTATCCCTGCCATGAGGATGGCACTGAGAATCATTCTCTTCTCTGCGGCAGCTGCATCATGGCTCGAGGCTGCGAAACCTGCAAAGACGCCTATGGCAATACCGATGCCTCCAATTCGTGGAGTCGGGGTGGTGTGAACCTTCTGTACCCCACTACTAGAGTCCATGGAAAAGCTCCCATGCCATTTTTGGGTGGTAACCAGCAACACGCAAGTAATAAACGAAGCCAAACCTGCAAGAAACGCGTCATACCTGAATAACTCTTGAACAGAGAAAATAATCGAATTCATGGAGTGAGTGGATGTGGAATCGTTTTAAGTTTTATATCGAGAGGGTAGCTGACTCGGGGAAGTTGGCATCTTGCTCGTCTCCAAGAGCATTTGCGGCACAATGCAGCCCATCTGACTTGAACATTGTCCCACGGGACAGAGCCTTGATCTATGACCACCATTGACACCACCACCCAGATCGCACCCCGCGACAAAGCTGAAATCCTGGCGCAAGCGCTGCCCTACATCCGCAAGTTCCATGGCAAGACCATGGTCATCAAGTATGGCGGGAACGCGATGACCGATCCTGCCTTGCAGGCCGACTTTGCGGAAGATGTGGTGTTGCTCAAGCTGGTGGGGATTAACCCTGTGGTGGTTCATGGTGGTGGACCTCAGATCGAGGCGGCGCTGGGCCGTCTTGGCAAGAAGGGTGAATTCATTCAGGGCATGCGTGTCACGGATGAAGAAACCATGGAAGTGGTGGAGTGGGTGCTGGCCGGCGAGGTTCAGCAGGACATCGTGGGTCTGATCCATCAGGCGGGTGGCAAGGCCGTGGGCCTGACGGGGCGTGATGGCGGCTTGATTCGTGCCAAGAAGCTCAAGATGCTGGACAACAAGGATCCAAGCATCGAGCACGATGTGGGTCAGGTGGGCGATATCGTTGCGATTGACCCCAGCGTGGTGAAGGCGCTGCAGGACGATGCTTTCATTCCGGTGATCAGCCCTATCGGTTTTGGTGAAGAGAACGAAAGTTACAACATCAACGCTGACGTGGTTGCAAGCAAACTCGCAACAGTGTTGCAAGCTGAAAAGCTGGTGCTTTTAACCAACACTCCGGGTGTGCTGGACAAGGCGGGCAATCTGCTGACGGATCTGACAGCGCGCGAGATCGATGGTCTGTTTGCCGACGGCACGATTTCCGGCGGAATGCTGCCCAAGATTGCCGGCGCCCTGGACGCTGCCAAGGCCGGCGTGAATGCGGTGCACATCATCGATGGACGCGTGCCGCACTCCATGCTGCTGGAAATCCTGACCGACCAGGCGTATGGCACGATGATTCGCAGCCATTGACGAGCCTGTCTGGCCCTGACATGTGCTTGTGCTTGCCGGCTGACTTTTCGCAGAAGGCGTTAACATCGCTGCAGGGCTTTCCCGGGCGGAGCCGTGCTCGAGACTCTGCCGCAAGCCGCCTTTGGGCGGCTTTTGTTTTTGAGCGAGGTAGGACTTTATGCGTTTGCTTCTGGTGGAAGATGATGTGATGGTGGCCAGCGGTATCAAGCTGGGTCTTTCCGATGCCGGTTATGCAGTGGATTGGGTGGGCAGTGCCGAGCGCGCACTGGAGGTGCTGGCCCAGGAAGCGTTTGACGTGGCGGTGATCGATATCGGCCTGCCGGGCATCAATGGCCTGGAGCTGACGCGGCGCCTGCGCAGCAGCGATGTGGAGAGCAAGGCCATGCCGGTGCTGATCCTCACGGCGCGCGATGCGTTGCAGGATCGGGTGCAGGGCCTGGACTGGGGCGCCGACGACTATATGGTCAAGCCTTTCGAGCTGCCCGAGTTGCTGGCGCGCCTGCGTGCGCTGATGCGCCGCTCCCAGGCGGCGACTTCGGCGGTGCTGAACTTCGGCTGCATCGAACTGGATACGGCGGGCCGTCGCGCCGGCGCACGCCAGCTGCCTCAGGAAGGCGAAACCGAAGGTCGCCTGCTGCCCATCGATCTGGGGCCGCGTGAATGGACGGTGCTGGAGTATCTGCTGCTCAATGCTCCCAAGCCCGCCAGCAAGGAAAAGCTGCTGCAGGCCCTGACCGGCTGGGACCGTGAAATCACCCCTAATGCCGTGGAAGTTTATGTGTCCCGCCTGCGCAGCAAACTGGAGCCGCATGGCGTGGCCCTGCGTTCCATTCGCGGCTTCGGTTATCGGCTGGAGCTGATGCCCGAATCTGTTTGATTCTCTATTTGATAGCTGCTTGCGCCCGATTGATATGGGATTTGGTTATTTATATAGCTGAACTGGTTATTAATGAAGCGCTTGCAGCTATGAAAATGGAATACTCAAAGTTTCATTAAATAAGCATTAATGACCGCCAATCTGCGTTTTCGGCTGCTGGTTCTGCTTTTGGTGCCGCTGATGCTGCTGGCGGCCATGGGCGGCTGGTTCAGCTACAGCGCCGCGGACGAGGCGTCCACCCAGCATGACCAGCGTTTGCTGCGCCTGCTGCCGGCCCTGGCCGACTCGGTGCTCGCGCCTTCGATTGCGGACGGCACGCCGCCGCTGGTGTCGCTGACGCCCAGTGTCGAAGATTTTTTGCGCAATCAGGGCGACGAAGCCGGCTATGCCGTGGGCGATCTGCAAGGCAATGTGGTGGCCGGGGATGCCTGGATCAGCTTCGATGTGCCGGCGACCGGCACGGCGGAATTCCATAGCCAGGAGCATGACGGGGTGACCTATCGCGTTGCCGTGCTCAAGGCCGAAACCTATGGCGCCGGCGAAATGGTCGTCATGCTGGCTGACAGCAGCGATGTGCGCCAGCAATGGGTGCGCCAGCTGCTGATGCATGTGCTGCTGCCCAATCTGCTGCTGATCGCCGGCGCGGCCGTGGCCATTTACTGGTCGGTGAGCCGGGCCTTCAAGCCGCTGCACAAGCTGACCCAGGCGGTGGAGCGCCGCTCGCCGCGCGATCTGAGCCCGATTGACGAGCAGACTTCGCCGGCCGAGGTGCGGCCCCTGGTGCGCTCGCTCAATCGTCTGTTCTCGCTGGTCAATGCGCAGGCCGAGGGCCAGCGCCGTTTCGTCGCCGATGCGGCTCATCAGCTGCGCACGCCGCTGGCGGCCCTGCAGACCCAGGTGGAAGCCTGGGCCCTGAGCGGGCAGGAGGCCAGACGCCTGGCCAAGCGGACCGGGGAGCCGGCACAGGTCGTGCTCACGGTGGAGCAGATCGAGCAATTGCGTGATGCAACGCGGCGCACCTCGCAGCTGGCGCGTCAGTTGCTGGCCCTGTCGCGTGCCGATGCGCGCAATGCCGAGGTGCAGCCGCTGCAGGAGGTGGATCTCAAGGAACTGTGCGAGAGCATGCTCGAGACCTTTATCGATCGCGCGTCGATCAAGGAGCTGGACTTCGGTCTGGAGGTCGAGCCGGCATCGGTCTGGGGCCATAGCTGGTTGTTGCGCGAACTGGTTTCCAACCTGGTGGAGAACGCCATCAAATACACGCCCCGAGGCGGCAGCGTCACCTTGCGCTGCGGTCTGCGCTCGCGGCCCGTGGGCACGGACGACGCCACCCTGCTGCAGATGGCGGGCGTGCAGCAATGGGCTTTTGTCGAGGTAGACGATGACGGACCCGGCGTGCCCGAGGAAGAGCGTAGCCAGATTACCCAGCGCTTTTATCGCGCTCAGGGCGTGGTCGAAGAGGGAACCGGTTTGGGCCTCGCAATTGCGGACGAAATAACGCAATTGCATCAAGGTGTACTGAGTTTTGCAGATGGAAGTTTCGGTAAAGGCTTATTAGTAAGACTTGAAATTCCGGTTCAATCAGTTTCAGAAGGCATTCATGCGGTATCTGAAGCTCTCAAAGGTTAATTTCTCGGTTACGCTTGCGTGTTGGTGAGAGCGGGGGTGAAAGTTGGGGTGGAGACCGCAAGCCTGCTGTTTATTAAGGTTGGTTTGACGCACCTGACGCCTGCCGGTAAGGATAGTCGTGTGCTTAACAGTGCAACTGGCTGTGAGAAAATTGCTAATAAATACTGAGTCGCCTATGTCTGAGTCTGAAGTCCTGTCGCCTGTTTCCAATATTGAAAATCCCGCGGAGGACAGTCCTGCCGCTCCCGCCATGGCTCCCGCGCGCAAGCGTCCCAAGCCCGGCGAACGCCGCGAGCAAATCCTGCAGGCACTGGCCTCCATGCTGGAAAAGCCGGGTGCCGATCGCATTACCACGGCGGCCCTGGCAGCCCATTTGAGCGTGAGCGAGGCAGCGCTGTACCGTCACTTCGCCAGCAAGGCCCAGATGTTCGAAGGCCTGATCGAGTTCATCGAACAGTCCGTCTTCACGCTGGTGCAGCAGATCGTGGGCCGCGATGTGCCCGAGGCTGCGCATGACCCGATCACAGGCGTGCGCAATGCCAACCGCGTGGTGGCATTGCTGCTGCAGTTCGGTGAAAAGAATCCCGGCATGGTGCGCGTGATGGTCGGCGACGCCATTGTTTTCGAGCACGAACGTCTGCAGACCCGCATGAACCAGTTCTTCGACCGCATCGAGTCCACCTTGCGTCAATGCCTGCGTCCCGCGGCCGGCGCCATGGGTTCTGCTGCGCCGACGGCCGAGGCATCGGTCGCGGCCAGTGTGCTGACTTCATTTGCGCTGGGCCGTCTGCAGCGCTATGCCCGCTCGGGCTTTCGCCGTCTGCCTACCGAGCATTTGGATGCCAGCCTGGCCATGATGGTGGTGGTCTGAGTCCCTTCCCGGACACTTCTTCAAGAACGCCGCAGTCCCCGGACTGGCGGCGTTTTTTATGGCTATCGAGCAGACAGAGCCGGTGAAAAACCGAGCAAGAAAAGCCTAAGTATTTACCCTTGACGAAGTCAAAACGGGCTGGAAACTGTGCAAAATAGAACGAACGTTCGTTTTATTGAGAGTTTCATGGCCTCGTCTCCCGTTTCCCGTTCTTCCACTTCTCCCGCAGCCAGGGACGCGGCGCATAGGGCCGGCCGTTCGGGGCAGCACGGAGAGGCCGGGCCCGCGAAGACCAGCGCAAAGTCTCGCAAGCTGCACGCCCCGGCGCAAGCTGCGGTTAGCCCCAGTAAGGCTGTCGAGGCCGCCGCCGTCCGGTCTGCGGGCCGCTCGCTCGCCAAGGGGCAGCAGACCAAGGCCACGATTGTGGAGGCGGCACTCAATCTGGCAACCCATATCGGGCTGGAAGGCCTGTCCATTGGCGCGATTGCCGAGCTCACGGGCATGAGCAAATCCGGCGTGTTTGCCCATTTCGGCTCGCGCGAGGAATTGCAGATTTCCGTGGTGCACGAGTACCACGACCGTTTCGAGCAGGAAGTCTTCTACCCGGCCATCGAGGCGCCACGCGGCATTCCGCGTCTGCGCGAGCTGTTTGGCAACTGGATGAAGCGCACTTCCATGGAGATCGATTCCGGCTGCATCTATATCAGCGGGGCGGTGGAGTTCGACGATCGTACGGGGCCGGTGCGCGATGCGCTGGCCGAGTCCGTCAGCACCTGGTTGGCCGCCATGCGCCGCACCATCGTGCAAAGTCAGGAATGCGGCGATCTGCGTGCCGATGCGGACGCCAGCCAGTTGCTGTTCGAGATTCACGGCCTGATTCTGGCCCTGCACTACGAGGCCCGCTTTCTGCACAGCGAAGGCTCGATCGAGCGGGCCCATGCAGGCTTCAACAATATTCTGGCGCGCTATGCCAGCGAGCCGCCGGCCGCCTGAGGCCGTCCGCAACCCGCGTCAGTTCACAACCCAAAAGCAAACCGTTCAACGCGCAACCCTCACAGGAGACGACCCATGCCCAGCTACAACCCGCCACTGCGTGACATGCAATTCCTCATGCACGAGGTCTTCAAGGTCACCGAGACCTACCAGCAGATTCCCAAGTACGCGGAGGTCGATGCCGACACCATCAACGCGGTGGTCGAGGAGGCGGGCAAATTTGCGGCCAATGTCGCGTTCCCCTTGAATATCTCCGGCGATGAAGAGGGCTGCACGCTGAACAAGGAGACCCACGAGGTCACCACGCCCAAGGGCTTCAAGCAGGCGTATGCGCAGTTCATCGAAGGCGGCTGGCCTGCTCTGTCCTGCGATCCGGAGTATGGCGGCCAGGGCCTGCCCTTCGTGCTCAATTCGGCGCTCTATGAAATGCTCAACAGCGCCAACCAGGCCTGGACCATGTATCCGGGCCTGTCGCATGGCGCCTATGAGGCCCTGCATGCCTACGGCACTCCGGAGCAGAAGAAGATCTACCTGGGCAAGCTGACCAGCGGCGAGTGGACCGGCACCATGTGCCTGACCGAGCCCCATTGCGGCACCGACCTGGGCATGTTGCGCACCAAGGCCGAACCTCAGGCAGACGGCAGCTACAAGATCACCGGCAACAAGATCTTCATCTCGGCCGGCGAGCATGACTTCACCAGCAACATCGTGCACCTGGTGCTGGCGCGTCTGCCCGATGCGCCCCCCGGCTCCAAGGGCATCAGCCTGTTCGTGGTGCCCAAGTTCAAGGTGAATGCCGATGGCTCGCTGGGCGAGCGCAATCCCATCTTCTGCGGTGCGCTGGAGCACAAGATGGGCATTCACGGCAATGCCACGGCCCAGATCAATATCGACGGTGCCATCGGTACCCTGGTGGGCGAGCCCAACAAGGGTCTGCAGGCCATGTTCGTGATGATGAACGCGGCCCGCCTGGGCGTGGGCAACCAGTCGCTGGGGCTGACCGAAGTGGCCTACCAGAATGCGCTGGCCTATGCCAAGGACCGCCTGCAGATGCGCAGCCTGTCGGGCGTGAAGGCCAAGGACAAGCCGGCCGATCCCATCATCGTCCACCCCGATGTGCGCCGCATGCTGCTCACGGCCAAGGCCTATGCAGAAGGCGGTCGCGCGTTGTCCACCTTCTGCGGTCTGCTGCTGGACAAGGAGCTGCACCACCCCGACGAGAAGGTGCGCAAGGACAGCGGCGAGCTGGTGGCATTGCTGACGCCCATCGTCAAGGCCTTCATCACCGACAACGGCTGGACGGCGACGACGCTGAGCCAGCAGGTCTTCGGCGGCCACGGCTTCATCAAGGAATGGGGCATGGAGCAGTTTGTGCGCGATGCGCGCATCAACATGATCTATGAAGGCACGAACGGCATCCAGGCGCTGGATCTGCTGGGCCGCAAGATCCTGGGCAACCAGGGGGCGACGCTCAAGAAGTTCGGCAAGCTGATCGCCCAGCTGGTGGAGGAAGAAGGCGTCAACGAGAAGATGAGCGAGTTCATCACGCCCATCGCCGTGCTGGGCGAGCAGATGACCAAGTTCACCACCGAGATCGGTTTCAAGGGCATGCAGAACCCCGACGAAGTCGGCGCCGCCGCCGTGGACTATCTGCGTGTGGCCGGCCATCTGGTCTTCGGCTACCTGTTTGCCCGCATGGCCCAGGTGGCGCTGCGCGAGATCGCGGCCGGCAATGCTGATCCCTTCTACCAGGGCAAGCTGCAGACCGCGCGCTTTTACTTCGCCAAGCTGTTCCCCGAGACGGCGACGCTGATGCGCACTGCTCGCGCCGGCAGCCACTCGCTGATGGACACCGACGCGGCCCTTGCCTGATGTTCCGCAGGCGCGTGCTGTTTTTGCTATTTAAAGAGTAGCTGCATGCGCTTATTCATCCCTTGTTTTGAATATGAAGGACTCGGAAATGAAGAAGATAAAAGCGGTAGCAGCTCTTGTATTGGTAGCGGGCAGCCTGTCGGCCGCCTGGGCGCAGATGTCGCCCGTAGGTACCTGGCGCAGCATGGATGAAAAGGAAAACACGCCCAAGGCGCAGGTGAAGATCTCCGAGGCCGGCGGCGTGGTCACGGGCAAGGTCGAGGCCCTGCTGCGCAAGGGCGCGGACCCGAATGCACTGTGCACCGAGTGCAAGGACGAGCTCAAGGACAAGCCCGTGGTGGGCATGACGCTGATCAGCGGCGTCAAAAAGGTCGAAGGCAGGGAGGTCTGGGAAGGCGGCAGGATTCTCGATCCCGAAAACGGCAAGACCTATGCCGTGCGCCTGACGCCCATCGACGAAGGCCAGAAGCTGGAAGTGCGTGGCTCCATTGGTCCTTTCTGGCGTACCCAGACCTGGATCCGCGTTCAGTAATTGAAATGAAGCCCCCTGAGTCGCTGCACCTGGACGCTTGCCCCGCTCTTTCGCGCTACGCGCTGGTGGAGGGGGGGCAGCCCTCGCTGCGGGGCGGTGCGGCCGGCTCAGGCCCTTGCTCGGCTGCCCTGACCTGGGGCGCGCCAGTTTCATGCGCTGTGCGCATTATGAATAACTGAAATGAATGCAATCATGTCCCGATTCAATGTGAAAAAAGTCGCTGTGCTGGGCGCGGGCGTGATGGGTGCGCAGATCGCCGCCCATCTGGTCAACGTCAAGGTGCCGGTCATTTTGTTCGACCTGCCCGCCAAGGAAGGCTCCAAGAGCGGCATTGCAGAGCGTGCCATTGCCAATCTGAAGAAGCTCAAGCCTTCGCCGATCGGCGTGGCCGAGGATGTGGAGCTGATCCAGCCGGCCAACTACGAAGAGCATATGAAGCTGCTCAAGGGCTGCGATCTGGTGATCGAGGCCATTGCCGAGCGCATGGACTGGAAGCTGGACCTGTATCACAAGATCGCGCCCTTCGTCGCCAAGCATGCGCTGCTGGCGTCCAATACCTCGGGCCTGTCGATCACCAAGCTGTCCGAGGCCTTGCCCGACGCCATCAAGCCGCGCTTTTGCGGCATCCACTTCTTCAACCCGCCGCGCTATATGCAGCTGGTGGAGCTGATCAACACGCCCACCACGCAGGCCGAGGTGCTGGACCAGCTCGAAGCCTTTGTCACCAGCACGCTGGGCAAGGGCGTGGTCCGTGCGCACGACACGCCCAACTTCATCGCCAACCGCATCGGTATCGCCGGCATGCTGTCCACGATGAAGGAGGTCGAGAACTTCGGCCTGTCCTTCGACGTGGTGGACGACCTCACGGGCAAGAAGCTGGGTCGCGCTTCCTCGGGCACCTTCCGCACTGCAGACGTGGTGGGCCTGGACACCATGGCCCATGTCGTCAAGACCCTGCAGGACAATCTGAGCCTGGAGACCGATCCCTTCTATGGGAGCTTCGGCACGCCGCCCGTGCTGGCCAAGCTGATCGAGCTGGGCAACCTGGGCCAGAAGACCAAGAAGGGCTTCTACAAAAAGGTCGGCCGCGACATCTTCCAGTTCGAGCTCGACAGCGAGGACTACATTCCCGCAGGTGGCAAGGCCGATGAGGTTTACGGCCGCATGCTCAAAAAGCCCGCTGCAGAGCGCCTGAAGCTGCTGCGCAATGCCGAGGGCAAGGAGGGCCAGTTCCTCTGGGCCATTTTGCGCAACAGCTTCCACTATGCCGCCGTGCATCTGCAATCCATTGCCGACTGCGCACGCGATGTGGACCAGGCCATGCGCTGGGGCTTCGGCATGAAGCAGGGCCCGTTCGAGCTGTGGCAGGAAGCCGGCTGGCTGGAGGTGGCCAAGATGGTCCAGGAGGACATCGACGCCGGCAAGGCGCTGTGCAAGGCGCCGCTGCCCCAATGGGTCTTCGAAGGTCCGGTGGCCGAGGCCGGCGGAGTGCACACCGGCAATGGCTCGTGGAGTCCTGCGCAGAACAGGTTCGTGCCGCGCCGTGTGCTGCCGGTGTACGAGCGTCAGTTGTTCCCCGAGAAGCTGCTGGGTGAAACCGATCTGCCCGACTGGCAGACGGCTGGCACGACGATTGCCGAAACCAGGGCGCTGCGCACCTGGACGCTGGACGGCAAGGTCTTGATCGCCAGCATCAAGAACAAGATGCACGCCATCAGCCCCGAAGTCATGGAAGGTCTGATGGAGGCGGTGGATACGGCCGAAAGCGACTTCGACGGCATGGTCATCTGGTCCGGCGATGCGCCCTTCAGCGTGGGCGCCGACCTGGAGGCCACCATGCCTGCCTTTGTGATCGGTGGAGCGGACGCCATCGAGAGCATCGAGCAGGAGCTGCAGAATCTGATGCTGCGCCTGCGCTACGCACAGGTGCCCGTGGTGTCTGCCATTCACGGACTGGCGCTGGGCGGTGGCTGCGAGATGGCGGTGTACTCGGCGCGTCGCGTCGCCCATATGGAAAGCTATATCGGTCTGGTGGAAGTCGGTGTGGGTCTGGTGCCCGGCGCCGGCGGCCTGACCTATATCGCGCGCCGTGCTGCCGAAAATGCCGCCACCAGCACCGGCAAGGATTTGCTGCCCTTCCTGACCGAAGGCTTCACGGCCGCGGCCATGGCCAAGGTGGGCACCAGCGCGCTGGAGTCACGCAAGCTCGGCTATCTGCTGGACAGCGACATCGTCGTGGCCCATAAGGACGAGGTGCTGTTCGTTGCCATCAACGAGGCCAAGGCCATGGCGGCCGGCGGCTGGCGTGCGCCGCACAAGCGCAGCTTCCCCGTGGCGGGCCGCAGCGGCCAGGCCACGATCAAGGGTTCGCTGGTGAATATGCGCGACGGCGGCTTCATCAGCGAGTTCGACCAGCATATTGCGGGCCTGATCGCCAATGTGGTCTGCGGCGGCGATGTCGATGCCGGCACGCTGGTGGATGAGGCCTATCTGATGAGCCTGGAGCGCAAGGCTTTCTGTCATCTGATTGCTCACCCCAAGACCCATGAACGCATTCTGGGCATGCTCAATACCGGCAAGCCGGTACGCAACTGATTCGATATGAGCATCCCCCTGAGTCGCTGCGCGCCTTCCCCTTTCTCTCGCTTTGCGGGAAGGGGAACGCCAGCAACGCTGCGGGGCGGCCCTTGCTCGCTGGCTGCGGGTATGCGCCGCGAAGTAATTGAAGCCTTGCACACAGGTTGAAGAGCTAAGAGACAACCAAGGAATTTGGTCATGAAACAAGTACAAGACGCCTATATCGTTGCTGCCACGCGCACGCCCATCGGTCGCTCGCACAAGGGTTTTTTCCGCAACTACCGTCCCGACGATCTGCTGGCCACCACGCTCAAGGCGGCGCTGGCCCAGGTACCTGGCCTGGACCCCAAGGCGATCGAGGACATCGTCTGCGGTTGTGCGATTCCCGAAGCCCAGCAGGGCCTGAACGTGGCGCGTATCGGTGCTGTCCTGGCGGGACTGCCCACCAGCATCGGCGGCATCACCGTCAACCGTTTCTGCGCCTCCGGTCTGTCGGCCGTGGCCATGGCAGCGGACCGCATCCGCGTCGGTGAAGCCGATGTGATGGTTGCTGCGGGCGTGGAGAGCATGAGTATGGTGCCCATGATGGGCAATGCGCCCAGTCTTTCGCCCAGCATCTTCGAGCGCGATGGCGATGTGGGCATTGCCTACGGCATGGGCCTGACGGCAGAGAAGGTGGCCCAGCAGTGGAAGGTCTCACGAGAGGCGCAGGATGCGTTTGCACTCGAATCGCACCGCCGCGCGATCGCCGCGCAGCAGGCCGGCGAGTTCGCAGCCGAGATCACGCCGATCGAAGTCACGGACCGTACGCTGAACATCGCCACGGGCGAAACCGTGGCCAGCACGCGCACCGTGAGTCTGGACGAAGGCCCGCGCCCCGATACCAGCCTGGAAGGCCTGGCCAAGCTGCGCACCGTGTTTGCAGCGCGCGGCACGGTCACTGCGGGCAATAGCTCGCAGACCAGCGACGGTGCGGGCGCGTTGATCATTGCCAGCGGCGATGCCGTCAAGCGCTTTGGCCTGACGCCGCTGGCGCGCTTTGTCAGCTATGCCAGCAAGGGCGTGCCGCCCGCCATCATGGGCATTGGCCCCATCGAGGCCATTCCCGCCGCGCTGCGCTACGCAGGTCTCAAGCAGGACGATATCGACTGGTTCGAGCTCAACGAGGCTTTTGCGGCCCAGTCCCTGGCCGTCATCAACACCCTCGGTCTGGACCAGAGCAAGGTCAACCCCATGGGCGGTGCGATTGCACTGGGCCATCCCCTGGGGGCAACCGGTGCCATCCGTGCCGCCACCGTGGTGCATGCGCTGCAACGCAAGCAGCTCAAGTACGGCATGGTGACCATGTGCGTGGGCATGGGTCAGGGCGCGGCAGGCATCTTCGAGCGCGTCTGAACGCCACAGCCGCCATGCATACCGCCCAGTCGCAAGCCTCTGTGCCGGTTCCGCTGCAAGCTGCCGTGCAATGGACGGAGATGGCCTTGCCCATCTCCGTGGGTTCGGCCCATCTGGCGCTGCGCCAGTGTCAGCCCAGGGCGGTAGCGCCGCTGGCGCAGGTGGTGGTGGCTGGCGCCATGGGCGTGCAGCAAAGCTATTACCAGGCCTTTGCCCGCTGGCTCGCGGAGCAGGGCTATGGCGTCACCACCTTCGACTACCGTGGCCATGGCCTGTCGCTGCAGGTGCCGCTGCGCGACGCCAGGGCCGACTTGCTGGACTGGGCCAGGGACTGCGAGCTGGTGGCAGCGCAGCTCAAGCAGCAGTTTCCCGAGCAGCCGCTGATCTGGATCGGCCATAGCGTGGGCTCGCAACTGCCGGGGCTGGCTTCCATCCCCCTGCCCATCAACGGCTTGCTGTCCGTGGGCAGCGGCAGCGGCTACTGGCGCGACAACGCGGCGCCCACCCGGCGCATGATCAGGCTGTTCTGGTGGGGTGTCGCCCCGCTGGTCACGGCTTTGTACGGCGCGTTTCCCGGACGCAAGCTGGGCATTGTGGGCGATCTGCCGGCAGGCGTGATCTGGCAATGGCGTCGCTGGTGCCTGAATCCTCTGTACGCCATGGGGGTGGAGGGGCGCTGGGCGGCCGAGGCCTATGCAGCAGCCCACTACCCCTTGCATGCGCTGTATTTCGAGGACGACGAAATGATGTCGCTGGCCAGCGTGCAAGCGCTGGTGGATTGGTACAAAAGCGCGCCCAGCACGCTGGAGCGTGTGGACCCGGGACTGGCTCCTGCCGGACGCATAGGCCATCTGGGGTATTTCAAGGAAGAGATGCGCGAGCTGCTGTGGCAGCCCCTGCTGCCCTTGCTGCAGAGCTGGCGCAACGGTGATCGCGGCCCAGGCAAACCCTTGTTCGGGCCGCATGAGTCACCTGTTTGACGGCTTTCATTCCCGCCCTTGGACAACACTGCCAATCATGAGCACAGACCTACACCCCTTTGATCGTGCCGTGGCGCTGAGCGCTACGGGAGTGCCCAATCAGTACCAGGGAACGGCTTCGCCCGATTACTGGAATATGGTCGGCCCTTATGGCGGTATCACGGCGGCCAGCCTGGTGCAGGCCATTCAGCAGCACCCGCAGTGCCTGGGCGATCCGCTGTCCATCACCGTCAACTATGCGGCAGCCGTGGGGCCGGGCGCTTTCGAGATCGACGCCAGGCCGGTGCGTACCAACCGCTCCACCCAGCACTGGCTGCTGACCATCACCCAGCCCGATGCCGAAGGCCAGCCGCAGATCGTGACCACGGCCACGGCCGTGACGGCGGTGCGCCGCCAGACCTGGAGCGTCAGCGATATGCCCATGCCCGAGGTCCGGGCTGCTGCCGAGGTGGAGCGCGTGCCGCCGCTGTTCAAGGCCTCCGAGTGGCTGACCCGCTACGAGATGCGATTTGTGGACGGCATCCTGCCGCGCGAGGAGGACGGTGCCGAGCGCGACAGTCTGACGCGGCTCTGGGTGAGAGACAATCCGCCGCGTCCGCTGGATTTCGCGTCGCTGGCTGCGGTCTCCGACGTGTTCTTTCCGCGGGCGTGGCTGCGCCGTTCCAGGCGCGTGCCGGCGGGCACGGTGTCCATCACGGTCTACTTCCATGCCGGACGCGAGGAACTGGCCGAAGCGGGCGACGGACTACTGCTGGCGCAGGCGCGCGGGCAGGAGTTTCGCAACGGCTTTTTCGACCAGACGGCCCAGCTGTGGAGCCAGTCCGGCCAGATGCTGGCAACCAGCCACCAGATTGTTTACTACAAGGAATAGCGCGCCGAAACCGGCAAGCTGTTCACATCACTCACAAGGCAAGACCATGAGCAATACCGAGGATAGCCAGGACATCCTGGTACACACCGAAGAGGGCGTGTGCACCATCACCTTCAACCGAGCGGCGAAGAAGAACTCCTTCACCGAGGCCATGTACAGACAGATGGCGGATGCACTGGCGGCCGCCAAGCTCGACGCAGGCGTGCGCGTGGTGGTGTTTCAGGGCGATATCGCCATCTTCAGCGCAGGCAACGATATTGCGGACTTTCTGAAGCAGGCGGCCACCCCCGACGCCATGGGGGCTGATGCCCCCGTGTGGCATTTTCTGCAGGAGGTCTCGGCCTTTCCCAAGCCGCTGATTGCTGCGGTCTGCGGCCCGGCCGTGGGCATCGGCACGACGCTGCTGCTGCACTGCGATCTGGTCTATGCCGGCGACAACGCCGCGTTCTCGCTGCCCTTCATCAACCTGGGCGTATGCCCTGAAGCCGCTTCCAGCCTGCTTCTGCCCCAGATGCTGGGCTACCACCGTGCCGCCGAGGCCTTGCTGCTGGGCGAGCCATTCATGGCGGAAGCCGCACTGGAGGTCGGTCTGATCAACCGCGTGGTGCCTCCCAGCGAATGCAATGCCGTGGCTCAGGCCCAGGCCAGAAAGCTGGCGCGCAAACCCCTGTCCTCGCTGATCGAGACCAAGCGCCTGATGAAGGGCGGTCAGGCCAAGGCAGTGGGCGAGCGTATTGTGGAAGAGGGCGCGGTCTTCGCCCGCATGCTGCGTGAGCCCGCGGCCAAGGAAGCCCTGACAGCCTTCATGGAAAAACGCCACCCTGACTTCAGCCAATGCTGAAGTCAGGCATTGCGGCAGCAAGACGAGCGCAGCGATGGGTGGCGGTTTCGCCAAAAACGCCACCCTGACTTCAGCCAATGCTGAAGTCAGACATTGCGGCAGCAAGACGAGCGCAGCGATGGGTGGCGGTTTCGCCAAAAACGCCACCCTGACTTCAGCCAATGCTGAAGTCAGGCATTGCGGCAGCAAGACGAGCGCAGCGATGGGTGGCGGTTTCGCCAAAAACGCCACCCTGACTTCAGCCAATGCTGAAGTCAGACATT